>CAVRYW010000007.1:0-841808 GCA_963725605.1 Vulcanimicrobiota bacterium
CCCATGACGGCATGGGGGTTGCCCCATTCGGATATCGCCGGATCATCGCTTCTTAGCAGCTCCCCGACGCTTTTCGCAGCTTTGCACGTCCTTCATCGCCTGTGGAACCAAGGTATCCACCTGCATGCCCTTATTAGTTTTAATTAACGCAAAATTGCACCATCAAACACGGAAAGTTTGATGGCCGCTCTCATGTGTGTTTTGTGACACATGAAAGTTCTTCTCTATACAGTTTTCAAGGAACTCGCCATCGCCGGCTTCGTCACTCGCGGCCTCATTTACCATAGTAAACTTCGCCCGCTCGTTCCTCGCCGGCCGCTGCGCTCGATGGTGATTTCCTTGAAAACGCCAGGCGAGAACAACGGGCTCGATGGCCTTTCGAAAACGAGCTCGCCGTTAGTCGAACGCCGAAGCGTCGAACTAAAGCGAGGTTCGTTCCCTCAAAGCTGAACAGTGCAGTAGTGCGTGACGCCCCCAAACTTCCGGCCTTACGATCGAGGTGATCGGTAGACTCCTGGGTTTGGCGGCAATCGTCTGTGGTCGACTTAGAATGTACGTCATCGCCATCGTGCAAGCACGATCCAATGACATGTACTCCTTAGAAAGGAGGTGATCCAGCCGCACCTTCCGATACGGCTACCTTGTTACGACTTCGTCCCCCTTACCTAGCATACCTTAGACGCCTTGCTCCTTGCGGTTGCACGGGCGGCTTCGGGTACACTAAACTCAGGTGACGTGACGGGCGGTGTGTACAAGGCCCGGGAACGTATTCACCGCAGCGTAGCTGATCTACGGTTACTAGCGATTCCGACTTCATGAAGGCGAGTTGCAGCCTTCAATCCGAACTGAGAGAGGGTTTGTGAGATTAGCTTGCCCTCGCGGGTTCGCGACTCGTTGTCCCTCCCATTGTAGCACGTGTGTAGCCCGGGACGTAAGGGCCATGCTGACTTGACGTCATCCCCACCTTCCTCCGGCTTGTCACCGGCGGTCCCGCGTGAGAGATCTTGCGACCAACACACGGCAAGGGTTGCGCTCGTTGCGGGACTTAACCCAACACCTCACGGCACGAGCTGACGACAGCCATGCAGCACCTGTCTCTGCGTCCGGTTGCCCGGAAACCTAGTCTCCTAGGATTGCGCAGGATGTCAAGCCCCGGTAAGGTTCTTCGCGTTGCGTCGAATTAAACCACATGCTCCACCGCTTGTGCGGGCCCCCGTCAATTCCTTTGAGTTTTAACCTTGCGGCCGTACTCCCCAGGCGGGACACTTATTGTGTTAACTGCGGCACAGATGGAGTCGATACCACCTACACCTAGTGTCCATCGTTTACGGCTAGGACTACCGGGGTATCTAATCCCGTTTGCTCCCCTAGCTTTCGCTCCTCAGTGTCAGGTTAACCCCAGATGATCGCCTTCGCCACTGGTGTTCCTCCCGATATCTACGCATTTCACCGCTACACCGGGAATTCCATCATCCTCTGATTACCTCAAGGTCGGCAGTTTCCACACGGATTCCCGAGTTGAGCTCGGGGATTTGCTTGCGGACTTGCCGATCCACCTACGAGCGCTTTACGCCCAATAATTCCGGACAACGCTTGCCCCCTACGTCTTACCGCGGCTGCTGGCACGTAGTTAGCCGGGGCTTCCTCCAAGGGTACCGTCAATATCGTCCCCTTCGACAGTGGTTTACGACCCGAAGGCCTTCATCCCACACGCGGCGTCGCTCCGTCAGGCTTTCGCCCATTGCGGAAAATTCCTCACTGCTGCCTCCCGTAGGAGTCTGGACCGTGTCTCAGTTCCAGTGTGGCTGGTCGCTCTCTCAAGCCAGCTACCCATCGGAGTCTTGGTAGGCCGTTACCCCACCAACTAACTAATGGGACGCAGTCCCCTCTCCGTGCGGATTGCTCCTTTCATCGTCTCGAGATGCCTCAAAACGATCGTATGCGGTATTAGCTAACCTTTCGGCTAGTTATCCCCCACACAGAGGTAGGTTGACCACGTGTTACTCACCCGTCTGCCACTGGGGTATTGCTACCCCCGTTCGACTTGCATGTGTTAGGCACGCCGCCAGCGTTAGTCCTGAGCCAGGATCAAACTCTCCATAAAAAATCTATGGAGCCTTCGATACAGGCTCTAATCTCTTGTAATTGTACGAAATCTCGCGACTCGAAGATGTTGCCCGATTAAGGCGCCGTCTTGCGAGGTCGGAGACCCACAGACTTACACGCTTGCTGCACTGTTCAGTTTTCAAGGAACGAACGTAAACCCCAAAACGAGCCAGAAGCGGATCGACCGACCGCGCTGGGCGCCGACCGCCTGAGAACGCTACGGGGTTCCCCAAACGACTTCACGTCGGTCAGGGCACGACGGCTATCATAGCGCCGCCCTAGTGGCGTGTCAAGGAAGACTTCGGTTAAACGAGAGGCGAACCGGAAAAGTTCCCGTGCTCTACGACCACATCGACCTCAGGGTCTCCAATCTGGGCGAAACCCGCCTTCTCTATGATGCCCTTCTGCCGGCCATTGGGCTTCTCCGAGATCGTCGCCGATCCGGACTCCGTCTGCTACTACCGCCCCGGCGGCGACCGTTCGAAGCCGTTCCTCGGCCTCGTGCTCGACCCGCTCCATCGGCCAAACGGAACGCGCATCGCTCTAAGGGCGCCCGACCGGCTCGAAGTCGACCGTCTGGCAGAGATTGCTCGCTCGTCGGGAGCCGGTCCTTCGAGCCCCCACACGTCTGCCTGGAGTATACGCCCTTCTACTATGCGACGTTTTTCGAAGACCGCGACGGCAACAAACTCGAAATCTGCTACAGCGAAAACCCCAACGCCGAGAAGCGCTGAAATCAGAGCTTTCTCGAGATTGTCTTGGCTTGCATGAAGAGCAGCAGGTAGTCTCTCCCTCCCGCCTTGCTATCGGTGCCCGACATGTTGAAGCCGCCGAAGGGATGCGCGCCGACGTATGCGCCGGTGCTCTTTCGGTTGAAGTACAGGTTGCCGACGAAGAAGTCATCGCGCGCGCGCGCGATCTTCCCCTCGTCGCTCGTGTAGAGCGAACCGGTCAGGCCGAACTCCGTGTTGTTGGCGATCGCCATGGCGTCGTCGAAATCCTTGGCTTTGATCACCGCTAAGACCGGCCCGAAGATCTCCTCCTGAGCGATCGTCGCGTCGGGCGCAACGTCGGCAATTACCGTCGGCTCAACGTAGTAGCCGCCGGCATCCACGCGCTTTCCGCCGGCGATCAGCCTGCCTTCGCGTTGACCCTTCTCGATGTAACTCATAATCGACCGCAACGCGCCCTCGTTGACGACGGGGCCCATATAGTTCGCACGATCGCGCGGGTCGCCGACGGCGATTCGGCCTACTCGGTGCTTTAGTCGCTCCAAGAACTCGTCGTAAACGGACTCCTCAACGATTGCGCGAGAACATGCCGAACACTTCTGACCCTGGAATCCAAATGCAGAGACCGCGACGCCTTCAACTGCGGCGTCGAGGTCGGCGTCGGAGGCGACGATAATCGAATCCTTACCGCCCATCTCCGCAACGACCCGTTTGATCCACTTCTGGCCGGCCTGCGGTTTGGCCGCGAGCTCGTTGATGCGCAGCCCGACCTCCTTCGAGCCGGTAAACGAGATAAAGCGGATCTGCGGATGCATCACGATGAGATCGCCGATCTCGCTTCCCGAACCGGGAATGAAGTTGACGACGCCCGCCGGCACGCCGGCTTCCGCGAGGAGATCGACGAACCAGGCCGCGATGATCGCCGCGTCGCTCGACGGCTTGAGCACCACCGTGTTGCCGGTGACGATCGCCGCCGCCGTCATGCCCATCATGATCGCGCCGGCGAAGTTCCAGGGCGGGATCACCGCGCCGACGCCGAGCGGAATGTAGATCAGCTCGTTGCGCTCGCCGGCAATGGGAACGACGGGCTGCTCCTGTCCGTACCGAAGCGCCTCGCGAGCGTAGAACTCCAGAAAGTCGATCGACTCGGCGATATCGCCGTCGGCCTCGACCCAACTCTTCCCGACTTCATAGACCAAGAGTGCGTCGTAATCGAATCGCCGTTGGCGCAAGAGCTCCGCGGCGCGAAAGAGATACTCGGCACGCTGCGGTAGCGTTAAATGCTTCCAGGATTCGAAGGCCTTCGCGGCCGCCTCGATGGCTTGCGTCGCCTCGGCTTTCGACGCGGAGCTGACGCTGCCGACAACCTCATCGGGGTTCGCGGGATTGAGCGAGCGGATGCGTTTGCTCGTCTCGATTCGGCGGCCGCCGATGACCAGCGGGTACTGCTTCCCCAGGCGCTGCCCGAGCCCGGCGAGCGCTGCCTCCATGGCCGCGGCGTCGGCGGGGTCCTTGAAGTCTTTGACGACCTCGTTTTTGAAGGGGGAGATCTCGATGCGGGGCTTCTCAGCTGTCGTCATCCTTCTATACTAACAGGCTATACCACCAGCCCGGCAACAGGAGCCTTCGCTTGGGCGCCGGCGCGCAGCGTGCCGATCAGCGCCCTCGGATTTCCCGAATGCATGAGCGCTTCACCGATGAGGAATCCCCGAGCGCCCGCAGCCCGAAGGCGCGCAACGTCGGATGCGTCGCGCATGCCGCTCTCGCTGATGGCGAACACGCCCGGCGGAACTCTTGGGAGCAGGTGCTCGCTCACGGCGAGGTCTGTTTCGAGCGTTCGCAGGTTGCGGTTGTTGATACCGAGCAGGCGTGCGTCCGCCTTCAGCGCGCGCTGAAGGTCCCCCGAATCGTGCACCTCCACCAAAACGTCCAGCGCATATTCACGAGCCTCGTCGATGCACTCGTGCAGCGCGGCATCATCCATGCCGGCCACGATCAAGAGCACACAGTCGGCACCGTAAGCGGCCGACTGCGCGACCTGATAGCGCGTCCAAATGAAATCCTTGCGTAGAAGTGGGCGCGACGTCGCCGTTCGCACGTCGTCCAGGTAGGAAAGTTCGCCGAGAAAATGATCGCGTTCGGTGAGAACGCTGATCGCATCGCTGCCGGCGTCGTCATAGGCGCGCGCGATGGCGACGGGATCGAAGCTGCGCGCGATTAACCCGGCCGAGGGCGACGCGCGCTTGATCTCAGCGACGATCGCACCGCCGTGTGCGCTTTGCAGCGCTGCCAAGAAGCCCCGCCGCTCGCCCATTCGGGCCGATGCGCGAAGGCGCACGCCGTCGTACGGTTCGCGTGCCCGCTCGAGCTCAAGCGCCGCGGCTTTCGCGCTGTAGATTTTTTGAAGCATATCGAGCATCGAACCGTCGGTTCTTGGGGACTCTCGGAGTTATGGACTCGGCGTCGGCGAAATCGAGGGGCCTACCGAGGGCGTCGGTGTCGGCACTACTGCGGGCCCGACGGTCACCGTCGATCCGTGGGCATTGCCGCGAATCGTCACGTTCTTTCCAGAGGCGCCCGCTCCAAAGATAACCATCTTCCTGTATCTTCCGCTGGGATTTGCGCCTTGCTGCGACGGATTCCACGTATCGTCCAGCGCGCTAATCGTTTCGTTGCGGCGAACGACTGAAATCTCGGAGACGCGCGCACCGATGAAGTTGTTGCCGCCCACTGAGCCTGAAATGCCGCCGCCAAAGTCTACGGTCCCGCGGAACGGGATGCTGACGATCGGCGGGAAGGAATCTTCAAACGCATGCTTGGCGCGCTCGAATACTTCGCCGGAGACCGAAACGTCCACGCTCGCATCGGTAAGCAGGTCCACGGTTTTCGCCGAGAGCGTGCTGTCGCCGCCCGAATGCGTCAAGGTCACCGAAGGTAACGCCGGTTCCCCCGAGGGCGTCGCCGTAGGTGAAGTAGAGGGCGTTGCCGACGGGTACGCAGTCGAAACCGGCACCGTCACCGAGATCGCGCCGATGCCGAAATCGTTGCCCTGGATCTCACAGGAAGTGCAACTCAACGTGCCGCCCGCGACCAGCACGCCGCTCACACTGGGTGCTTTCGAAACCGTACCCGAACCAAAGTTGGAGAGGTTGGCGCTCAAGTTTCCGAGAACGTCGAGCGACCAGTACGCCGCGCGCGAATTCGGAAGCTTTAGCTTCGAAGCACCAACGTAGATACCGGTTATCGAAACCGTAATGCCGGGCGCAATGTCAAGGGCCGTAAATGCACTTCGCGCCGGAGCGTGCACCAACTGTTCGAAGATTATATCCTGCCCAGACCCATCGATGAACGTGCCGTTGTGAACGCCCGGGCCGACGTTCGACCCGATAATGCTCACACTCTTCGGAACGACGATGGGGAATTTTTCACCGTTGGCCGCCGTGTAGTCGCCGTTCGACAAGTTGATCGTTACGCCGTTAGGCGAGAGCGATTTCGACGTGGCCAGCACGTCGACGGCCTTCGTCAAAGTCTTGTATGGCTTCGCCAGAGTTCCGTTGCCGCTGCTATCGCTTCCGATCGTTGGATTGACGAAGATCGACGAGAGCGGCGTGAGGGTCGGGGGAACGGCGCCAGGTTTTCCCCAGCGCGTACAAGCGGTGCCACTCATGAGCGCCGCCACAGCCATTACAGCGACGACCGAGAAAAAGAGGCGCGAGGCCCAGGCGCGAGACATTCTAAGACCCCTTTGCCGTGGCGCGCGCCGGGACCTCGGGGAGTCGCCTCCCATACCCATGAAGAGATGAGATGATGGTTAAGACGTTACCCGTTCGTTCCATCATCGACGCTGTCGCCGGTGCTGCGGCCGCTTGGAGCGATGCTCGCTCCGCGCCGCGCCGCTGCGCTCTCGATGCGGTCGCTGCCCGTACCGGCTACTCGCCGCCCGTCGTCGAGTTTGCGTTCGATCGGCTTTTTCGTCCGATGACCGGCGAGGCTATCGCCGAGGTTATCGCCGGCGAGTTAGGTTCCTTAGACGCCCTCGACGCTTTCGTGCATCGAGGCGCTCGGGAGACGACGCGAGCCCTCCCGATCGGCCGCGTCTGCGTGATCTCGAGCCGCACGACGATCGGGGTTGCGATCGTTCCGGCGATCTTTGCGCTGTGTGCGAAATGCGAGGTCCTCGTCAAAGACCGCGAGGACCATCTGGTCTCCGCTTTCTTCGCGACCGTAACGGAGATGCGTCCGGAGCTCGGCGACGCCGTTGCAGCCCGACCGTGGCGCGGCGAGAGTGACGCGGTAAACCTCGATGCCTTCGATTCGATCGTTGCATTCGGTAACGATCGAACGCTGGCAGCAATCTCCGCTTCGTTGCAGTTTCCAAGTCGCATGGTCGCGTATCCGTCTAAGATCGGCGCTGGATATCTTAGACTGCAGTCACTCGCGACGCAACGAGCGATCGATGCGGCCGCGTATGGGGCCGCCCGCGACATGCTGCTCTATAATGGCGAGGGTTGTCTTTCGCTGCGCGTGCTGTTCGTCGAAGGCGGCGCGGACGTCTCGCCGGCGCGTTTCTGCGAGCGTCTGCGTGACGCGATCGAACGCGTCGCGCGGGAGTTTCCCGCGGTCGTATCGGCAGAGCCGACGGCTCGACGCGCAACGGCGCGGGATATGGCCCGTTTTCGGAGCGATCCCGGCGGGCAGATCTTTACCGATGCTCGTTCGAGCTATCTGTTGGTTTTGGACCCGCCGCTCGACCAACCACCGCTCTTGCTTCCGCGCGCGTTGAGCGTCTACTCCGTCGCCGATCCTCGTGAAGCCGTTGCCTATCTCGAACGGCACCGCATTCCCCTCGAAGCGCTTGCCGTTGCGGAGTCCGACGCCGACCTGCGTAACGTGGCGATCGGTTTGGGTGCGTCCCGAATAACTCTTTTTGGCTCCCTTCAGGAGCCGCCCTTGGGCGAGTTTCATGGGGGCCGGCCTCGCATTGCCGAGTTCGTTCGCTGGATTTCGGAGCAAACGTGAGCTTGCGCGACTTGGAACGGCTCGTCGAAAGCGTGCCCGGCCCACGCAGCAAGCGCCTCGCTACGCAGCTGCGCGCATACGAATCGCGTAACGTCACCTACTTGAGCGACGACTTTCCCGTGTTTTGGGAGATGGCTCACGGCGCGACGGTAACCGACGTTGACGGCAACCGCTATATCGATTGCACGGCGGCGTTCGGCGTCGCGAACGCCGGACATTGCAATCCTCGAGTCACCGCCGCGGTTCTCGAGCAAGTCGAGCGCCTCGTGCACGGCATGGGCGACGTCCACCCGTCGGCGATCCGCGTGCGGCTCCTCGAGCGCCTCGCACAAGTTCTGCCGGCGGGACTCGACAGAATTTTCTTAGCGACCACGGGCTCCGAGGCAGTCGAGGCCGCACTGAAGACCGCGGTGCTGTATACGGGCAGGGCGCGATTCGCTGCCTTTCGAGGCGGCTATCACGGGCTCTCTTTCGGTGCGCTCGCCGTCGGTGGAATCGAGCGTTTCCGTGCGCCGTTTGCGGGCGCCATCGGCGCCGAGCCGCTTTTGCTCGACTTCCCGAGAGCGGGCGGTGACCTCAACGGCCGTGATGCCGCTTTGGCGACGAATCGGAGCCTCTCCGAACACGGCGACATCGCGGCACTCGTCGTCGAGCCAATCCAGGGGCGCGCCGGCGTTATTCTGCCTCCGGCCGGATACCTTCGCGAGTTGCGCGCCGTTTGCGACGAACGGCAGATCGTGATGATCGTTGATGAAATTTACACCGGTTTCGGGCGTACCGGAACCTGGTTCGCCGTCGAACGCGAAGTTGTCGTTCCCGACATTCTCTGCATCGGCAAGGCGATGGGTTCCGGCTTTCCGATTAGCGCCGCGGCTGGGACTTCGCAGGTCATGAACGCGTGGCCGATCTCGAGCGGCGAGGCGCTTCACACCTCGACGTACCTCGGGCATCCGCTTGGCTGCGCCGCGGCGCTCGCTACGATCGATGAGATCGATCGTTTGCAGCTTGCGCAACGTGCGCGCCGGCTTGGCGACGAGCTCGGCGACCGTATGAGTGCGCTTCGCTCGCTCGAGGGAGTCGGCGAGATCCGTGGCCGCGGGCTCTTGTGGGGCGTTCCGTTTCGGGATGCCGCATTCGCGTCGGCCGTGGTCAAACGAGCGCTCCGCGCCGGAGCGATCTTTCTGCAATCCGGCGTCGCGGGCGACGTCGTCGTAATTTCGCCGCCGCTGGTCATCGGCGAAGAGCAGCTCGCGCGGGCACTCGAGATCCTCCAGGTAGCCATCGAAGCAACGGCATAACACGCAATCGTGAAACGTTTACGTACTGGAATCGTCGGCGCGGGGTTCGGCGCCATCGGCCATCTGCCGGCTCTGCGCAACCATCCTCGGTTCGAGGTCGTCGCAATCGCCTCGCCTTCAAGTGCCGCCGCAGTCGCGCATGAAGCCGGGGTCCGGTACTCGTTTAGCTCGTGTGAGGAGATGCTCGCCGGCTGCGCGTTGGACGTCGTGACGATTGCCTCACCTCCCTTCGCGCACGCCGGCAATGTTCTCGCTGCGCTCGCGGCCGGCAAACACGTGCTCTGCGAGAAGCCGTTCGCGCTCGGCACCGCCGACGCGCAAGCGATGCTCGACGCGGCAAGGTCCGCCGGCACGGCCTGCGGCCTTGCGCACGAGTTTCGCTTCCTTCCTCAAATGCAAGCCCTCAGGGAACTAGCGGCGCACGGACACCTCGGCGAACTTCGCGATCTCGAAATTACCCTGCTGCGCTCGACACTGCGCCGCAACGAGCGTCGGCCGCGCAGTTGGTGGTTCGACGCGCAGCGTGGCGGGGGGTTGGCCGGCGCCGTGCTTTCCCACATGATCGATCAGGCAAACTGGTTAACCGATTACGCGCCCGCCGCAACGGTAGGGCTTCGTCGGACCGCCAACGCGCAGCGTGAGGACGACCGCGGCCACTTTGAATCGACGGTCGACGACGGAGCCTTTGCTCTGCTGGACTACGGTAACGGTTTCGTCGCTCGTCTGAGCGCCGACGGCACGACGGCCGTCGACAGTTACACCTGCGCCTTGCACGGCGAGAAGCGCACGGCCGTTGCCAGTGGCCCCGGAATGACGGAGCTGACGCTCTACACGGTCGATTCCGACGAAACCGACGAGTTGACGTGCAAGCCGTCGCCATATAGCGAGTACGAGAGTCTCGGGCCCAACGTTCCGCCGCTGATGGAACTCTACGATGAACTGCTCAAGAAGATCGAAGGAAAACCGAACGCGCTACCTTCTTTCGAGGACGCATTGATAACCCAGAAGGCGTTGGCAGCGATCGGCTACGGTTCGTGACCCTTCGCATATCGCCACAGTAAATTCAGGGCAATCACCGTCGCGCGCTGCGTAATCGCCTCCCGGTCGCCCTCGAGCGTGAAGCTCCGGACCGGCGAGTTTTCCGCGCCGTCAGCCAACGCAAACAGCACAAGGCCGACGGGCTTTTCGGGCGTGCCTCCGTCCGGCCCGGCGATACCGGTCGTCGCTAGCGCGACGTCCGCGCCGAAGCGAGCGCGCGCGCCGCGTGCCATCTCCCGCGCGACCTCATCGCTCACCGCGCCGTTGCGCTCGAGGGTATCCGCGTCCACGCCGAGCTGCGAAATCTTCACCGCATTATCGTACGCGATGACCCCGCCGACGAAGCTTTGCGACGAACCCGGCACGCTGGTAAGCGCCGCCGCGATGCGCCCGCCCGTGCACGATTCCGCAGTCGCCAGACGTCGCCGCTGCGAACGCATCAGCGATAAGATCGCGCTCGCCGGAGTATCCGCATCGTAGCCGAAGACGCCGTCTTCGAGCCGGCGCGCGATCTCGGTTTGGAGCGGAGCGATCATGGCGTCGGCCTCATCGGCAGTCGACGCCTTGGCCATGATTTTCACGTCCGCGCGAAAGTCGTGCGCCAGTAACGCAATCTTCGGGTTTTCGCACGAGGCGAAGAGATCTGCGATGCGATGATCGATCTCGGATTCGCCCAGGCCGATCGTATGGATGACGCGGGTAACGATCGTTTCGCGTGCGCCGAACCGCTCGCGCAGAAACGGCACGACCTGCTCTCGCAGCATCGGCTTCATCTCCCGAGGCACCCCGGGCATGCAGGCGACGAACTTCTCGCCCCCTGCGAAGGCGATGAAGCCGGGTGCCGTGCCACGGGGATTCCCGAGCGGCCGGCTCCCCGCAGGCAACTCCGCCTGCTTCCGATTGTTGGCGCGCATCGGGCGTCCGAACCTCGCGAAGACCGTCTCCATCTGCCGCAGCGCGGGCTCGTACAGCTCCGTTCCGATGCCGAGCGCATCGCAAACCGCCTCTCGGGTGAGATCGTCGATCGTCGGCCCGAGGCCGCCCGTCATCACGATGCCTTGCGCGCGAGCGAGCGACGTTCGAACCGTCGCCGCGATTCGTTCGCGGTTGTCGCCAACGCTGTGAGTCGCGCGAACGTCGATCCCCGCGCGCGCGAGCTCGCTCGCGATAAAGGGTGTGTTCGTATCGACGAGCTGCCCGAGCAGCAACTCCGTGCCTACGGCAACGATCTCAACGCTCGGCATCGTCCCGTTCGAACCACGGCGGGTATTCGAAGCGTACCTCTGCGCGAAAACCGCGGGCCGCTTCGATCATCGCCGTGCGCCGGCGTTGCGAGCCTTCCGGGCCAGGATGCTCGGCGCGAACGCGCTCGCGCTGCTGGGCTAAGTTCTCGACGAAAGCGGCGAACCGCGAGTCCATCGCGGCTTGCAAGGCGTTCTTGAGCACCTTGCCGACCCGCGGCGCGAGTCCGGCGGTGGAGATCGCTACTCGCACCGGACCCGCTTTTGCAATGGCTGCCATTGCAACGAACCCGTATCGCGGCTGATCGATGCAGCACAGCAGAAAGCGGTGGCGATCGGCAAGCGCTCGTAAACGAGCGGAGAGCTCTTCGTCTTGCGGAGTCGAAATCACGAAGAACGCATCGCTGACGTCCTCGTCGCGCAGGCTCGCTACGTCGCAGATCCGGCGCACGCGCGCGCCCGACTCCGCCAGCGCCGCCGCTTTCTCAATCGCCTCGCGGTCGTCCGCGGCGCCGATTACGACGCAAGCGCGGCCTTGCAGATTCAGGCTGACTGGATAGAACGCGCGCCTCACGAGTTACAGGCCACTAATAGTCGACCGGTCGAAGGTAAAACTCATTGATCGCCGTGTTGCTAAGCATGGCCGTCGTCGGAAGATGCCGCTTCCAATGCGTCGACTCGACGCGCCGGCGGACGAGTTCGACTTCTTCCCTTCCGAAGCCACGGTCCACCATGGCAGCGTCGGAGTAGCCCTGCAGCAGGCACGCGAGAATCGCGTCCGCGCGGGCGTAGCTAATTCCGAGGTCGCCCTCGTCCGTCTGGTCGGCCTCGAGATCGGCGCTTGGGGCTTTCTCGATCAAGGGCTCCGGCACGCCCAGGTACCGCGCGAGCGTCCAGACTTGACTCTTGAAGAGATCGCCGATGGGATTGAGTGGCGGCGCGTCGTCTGCATGCCACGTGAAATATCCTAATAGGCGCTCCGTCTTGTTGCCCGTACCGATCGGCAACCCGTCGAACTTCGCGGATTGATCGAAAAGCACCAGCATTCGCGTGCGCGCCATGACGTTGCCGCGGCGGCGCGCGTCCGCCTGCGGCTCGCACTGCAGATACCCGTCGACGGCCGCGCTGATATCGATCGTCACGCAACGGATCCCCGTAGCATCCACGACTAAGGCCGCATCGGTCAGGCTTGACGGATTCGAGGTCCGGTACGGCATGCGGATTGCAAAGACGTTTTCGGGCCCCAGCGCGCGCGCGCAAAGAAACGCCGTGACCGCGGAATCGACGCCTCCCGAAAGCCCGACTACCGCCCGCCCAAGTTTTCTGCGCAGGATCAGTTCGTCGCGCAAGAACGCGACGAGCCAATCCGCGGTGACCTGTGGATCGAGCCCCGGCGGTTCGAGAAGCGTGACGCTGGGTTCAACGATCGGCAGCGTCACGTCCGCCTCGCGGCAAAGGAAGCTCGGGGTCGAGCAAGAGATCCGGCAAAACGGCGGCGAGGTCTCCCAGAAGCGGTAGCGTCGCGCGCGCGCGATCGATCTCGCGTAAGTCGAGGTCGGCTCGTATGATGCAAGCATCGGTTGCCGGCGCTCGTACGAGGGTGCTTCCGCGCGGATCGACGATAAACGACGAGCCCGTCATTCCCTTGCCGCCCTCAAACCCGGTAAGCCCGGCGTAGATAACGTAGATGCCGTGCTCGATTGCGGCCAATCGCAGCGTGTCGCGCCATTGCGTAATACTGGCGAGTTCGCCTTCGGCTTCGACCCCCCGACCGGGCGAAGCGCTCGGTACGATCAGCACTCGCGCGCCCTTAACCGCCGCCAGCGTCGCGGTGATCGCATGGCAGGCATCCTCGCAGAGCAGGAGAGCCATTCTTCCGAAATCGGTTTCGAACACGCCGAGATGACGGCCGCGCGACAGAAAGCGCTCTTCGTCGAAGACGCCGTACGTCGGCAAAAACATCTTGCGGTGAACGTGCGCGATGCTTTCGTCGCGCGACCCGACGTGGACGTAAACGGCGCTGTTGTAGTAAGTCCCGGCGTCGTTCTCAAAAAAGCCGGCGGCGAGATCGGCCGTTTTGCCGCCGCTCGCCTCGCGCCACGTCACGGCGAGGTCGCGCGCGAAGCGTTCGGCAGTGACCGCCAGCTCGTATACCGCGCCTTCCAGAAAGTATCCGGTCATCGCCGCCTCCGGCAGAACGACCAGGTTCGGCGGGTCTGCCGCCAGCTGCGCGAACGCTTCGCCTGCGGAGCGGAGATTGGACGCGTATTCGCCCTTGTCGGGTTTCATCTGCACGATCGCGGCGCGCAAAGCAACGGCTTCAGCCAACAGAGACGCTCGTCGCCAATTCGACCTGTTCGTCGCCCGGAATCTTCATGCCGAGTTGGGCCGCGCAGATCTCGGCCGGATAGGTCCAGATCTCGGCCAGCGTCGGGTGAAGGTGCGGGATGCGCATAAACTGCTCGACCGTCGCGTCGAAGTTCATCGCCACGATCACCTCGTGAATCAGCTCGGATGCCTGCGCCCCGACGATCGCCGCGCCGAGGATTCTGCCGCTCTCGCGGCCGGCCATCATCTTGACGAATCCTTTCGTCTTGGCGAGGCATTGCGCTTTGCCGTGTTCGGCAAAATCGTAGCGACCACTGACGTACGCGATACCTTTGCGTTGCAGCTCCTTCTCGCTCATTCCGACTGCGGCGATCTGAGGGTCGGTGAAGACCGTGTGCGCGCCCACGAGACGGTAATCGGTAACCTCCTTGCTATTGAGACAGGCGTTGCGCGCCGCGACCTCGCCCTGGTAAATTGCGACGTGAACGAGCATATACTCACCGGTAACGTCGCCAACCGCATACACTTTTGGGTTGCTGGTGCGCATCGTGCCGTCGACCGCGATTCCACGAACGGGATCGTGCTCGATTCCGGCTTCGTCCAAGCCCAAACCGCTGAGGTTGGGTATGCGGCCAAGCGCGTAGAAGATTTCCTCGCCCGCGGCCTCAGATTCCCGGCCGTCGCGAGTATAGCGCACGACCTTCTCCTCCCCGCGCACAAGCACTTCGGCCAGCGTCGCGCGCGTGACGACCTCGATCCCCTCCTCGACGAAGTACCGAGTCAGTGCATTCCCCACGTCGTCGTCGCTCGAAGTCAACAGGTGATCGCTGCGAATCAAGATCGTCGTCCGCGCGCCCATTCGCGCGAGAAACTGCCCCAGCTCGCAGGCAGTGTAGCCCCCGCCCAGCACGACGACGGACCTTGGAATCCGCTCGAAATCGAGCACCGCATCGCTGTCGACGTAGCCTACCCTGCTTAGACCCTGCAGCGCGTTCTCGCTGACGCTGCTGCCGGTCGCGATGACAAACCGGTCGGCTTCCAGCACCGTGCCCTCCCCGACGAGCAACTGCGTCGGAGAGAGAAACCGCGCCGTACCGGAATAAATTGGGAACGAATTTATTCCCTCGATACGGTAATCGGCGAACTCTTTGACGAGAACGCGCTTTCGGGCGGCGATGAACGGCATATCGATCTTGATGATGCCGGCCTCAATGCCGAGCGCGTCCGCGTCCCGAGCGTCGGCGAGCGCGTCGCTCGAGGCCAGAAGGGCCTTGCTGGGCATGCAGCCGCGCAAAATGCAAAGACCGCCGAGCGGTCCGCGGTCGACCAGCGCGACGTCGCAGCCGACATCCCGCGCCGTTCGGGCCGCGGCGTAACCGCCGGAGCCGGCCCCAACCACGATCAGATCGTGACGATTAATCCGTCCCGTCATACGAGCCATGGTTAGTGGCCTACAAAGGGAAGCGGCTCATTTCCTGTTAAAGCGTTTGGGCGTGTCGGCGGGAACCAATCTCTCTGCTTCGGTGAATCCGCGCCCTTTACGGCTTGGCGATCTCTTGATTGCGGGCTGGCCGGCGCCGCTTGCCGTTACGCTTGCCGGGTTGACGCTCGGCTTTTTCGGGTGGTATGCGTTTCTCGTTCCCAGCCTGCAGGGCGCTGCAAGCGAAGCCGGCCTGATTGGCGGGATGGTCGGCGGTGCGGCGTTTGCAGTCGCCGCGTGGTTTGGTTACTCGCGCTACTTCTCCCAGCGCGCGGCGATAACGCTCGCGCGTGCTCTGCGCTACGATGCACTGATCTGGCCGCCATTTCTGTTGCTTTGGCTCACGTTCGTTTCGTCGTCGCAGCTAACGCATGGCGCGCGGCTCTTTCTCGTTGCGCTCGCGCTGTTCTGCATCGGCAAGGTGCTGATCGCCGCACGCTTCAACCAAACCGTCCGCGAGGTCTTGATCGACTTTGTCGCCACCCGTATCGCGATCATCGTCATTGCCGAACTGGCGGCGGTAATCATCGGACAGCGCCCCGGCACCCACGTTCAGGAATCCTCGCACGTATTGCTCGCCGTCTGGGGACGCTGGGACGCCGTGCACTATCTGGACGTCGCGACGCAGGGCTACCAGGGCACCGACATGGCCTTTTTCCCCTTCTATCCGCTCCTGATTCGCCTCATCGGAGCGCTGGCCGGAAACCACCTCATTGCCGGACTGCTCATCTCCAATGCATCCTTTTTTCTCGGACTGCTCTATCTCTACAAGCTGCTCGAGCATGAATACGATCGCGCCGTCGCGCGCCGAGCGATCTTTTACGTTTCGATCTTTCCAACCTCGGTCTACTTTACCGCCGTCTACACGGAATCGCTCTTCTTCACGCTGACGGTTGCGTCGTTTTACTACATGCGCGAGCACAAGTGGTGGATCGCCGGAGCGATCGGCTTTTTCGCGGCGCTCACCCGGGTCGAGGGGGTCTTGCTGCTCGTTCCGTTCCTCATGGAGTGGTGGGCCGTGCGCGGATCTTCTAAAACGTCCGATCGCGTCGGCCTTTGCGCCGGCGCGCTCATTCCGCTGGGCTTGGCCATCTACATGGCGTACCTCTGGATCCTCCGCGCCGATCCGCTCTACTTTTCGCACGTGCAGATCCACTGGAACCGGCACTTGGCTCCGCCCTGGGTCAGCCTGATCAATGCCTTCGACAAACTCGCGCATGGCAGCGGCGTGCAGGTCGCCCACGAGTCGCTCGAAGTGGCCTTCACGTTCCTGATGATCGCGGTCTTGCTGGCTGGCTGGCACAGCCTACGGCCGTCCTACATCGCGTATATGGCGCTCTCCATCCTCGTCCCGATGTCGACGTCCAACCTCTTGTCGATGCCTCGCTTCGCGCTCGTGCTCTTTCCGATGTTCGCGATTCTGGCGCGCTGGGGGGAGCGCCCGTGGGTCAACAACGTGATCCTCGCCTTTTCGCTGCCGTTATTGGGCCTCTTTACGGTGCTCTTCGCCGATTGGTACTGGGTTGCATAGGCGCGGGGTCCGTCAATTCATAAAGTTTGGAATCGTCGGAGCCTCCGGCACAGTCGTAAACTTCCTCGTCGCGCATGCGCTCGAGAAGACGACCGCGCTCTCGTGGTTCGTCGACTTTGCCATCGGGTTTATGGTCGGCGGCATCTCGAACTATATCTTCAATCGGATTTGGACCTTCGGCTCCCGCCGCAACCCGTTCGTCGAAGGCTTGCAGTTTCTCACGGTCTCCACGGTCGCGCTGCTCGCCGGCGGCGCGGTCTTCTGGATCGCCCAACGTTTCGATATCCATCACTTCACGGCAACGTGGTTCGTCGCTACCCTCTCGGGCACGTTTGTGAATTTCTTCATGAACAAGTACTGGACGTTTCGGCACCTCAATTGAAGAAGAGGGCTTGGATCGCCGGCCTGCTTGGAGTTCTAACGATCGCGCTAGCGCTGCGACTCTACGGCATTGGCAACCCGATTATGGATCACCCGGGCTGGCGCCAAGGCGATACCGCCGCAATCGCCCGAAACTTCGCGCAGCGAAAGTTCGACATTATGTATCCGCAGACCACGTACAACGGGCCGCCGCCCAACTACGTCGAGCTCGAACTGCAAATCGTCCCCTTCCTTGCGGCATCGCTCTATAAGGTCTTCGGCGTTCACGAGATTTTCGGACGCCTGATTGCGCTGGCGTTCAGTCTCGGTACCGTTGTGGTGGTTGCCGTCTTTGCGCGTTGGCTTTTTTGCAGCAGCCTGGCCGGCTTAATCGCGGGCTTCTTCTATTCGGTCTTTCCCGGCAGCGTCTATTACGGGCGAACGTTCATGCCCGATTGCGCAATGGTTTTTTTCCTAACGGCCGCCCTCTACGCGGCCGCGCGCTTGCTGCTGGACCGAGAGCGGCTCGCTACGGGCGCCGTCGCTGGGACGACCGCGCTGCTGACGCTCGCCTACCTCGCGAAGCCGGTCGCACTCTTGGGACTGGTTCCGCTATTCGGCCTCCTCTGGGACCGCTTTCGCGAGCGCAAAGCGATGGCGCCGGCAGCCGTCGCGGCGCTCGTTCTTCTTCCGGTTCTCGTCGTATGGCTCTACGACCGGCGCGTCGCCTCCTACGCCGAGTGGCATTGGGCCAGCGGGATCACCCGGCTCCACGTCCTTCCCTCCCTGCAGAGCGCCTTCACGAGCATTGCGGCGTTCGCCGCGAAGTTCGCGCAGTTCCGTCTGGCGATGGGCATGCTGCGAGAGACGATGCTCGGCCGAATCTCCTTTCTGCTCGCCATCGCGGCCTTCGTTGCGCTGCCCTGGATAACCGTACGCAGCAAAACGCTTCTCTGGGGTTGGCTCGCAGGTGGTCTCGCCTACGTCTTTGTTGTCGTGACCGTCGAGCGCGTGGACTATTATCTCTATCCGCTCTTGCCGCTCTGCGCCTTAATCATCGGCGGCCTGCTGGCGCGCTTTGTAGCGCTGGTGCGCGGCGTCGACGCGGCACCGGCGGCGCGCTACGCGCTGATCGCGCTCGTTCCGGTGGCAGCCCTCGCCGCGCTCCTCACCAGCCGCGCTCCCGTTGCGGCGTACTATCGGTACAACCGGGAAGCCTACCGCAACGCACTGGCACTCGATCGGACGCTGCCGCCCGATGCGCTCGTGGTGATCGCACACTACGGCGCCGACGTGCAGTACTATATCGACCGCTTCGGCTGGGAAGAAGATCCGCTGCTCTGGACTCCCTTCGACGAAGAGAGCGCGATCGCCAAAGGCGCGCGCTACTTCGTCGCAGTCGAGGATCGTCGCTTGCGCCACAACCTCGAGCTGTGCGCGTGGCTGCAGCGCTTCCCCGTGAAACACGCTGACGGCGAGTGGCCCGTCTACGAGACGGCGCCCGGCAATGCATCGGCGAGCGCGATGGACTTCTGGCGCGCTTTCCGCACGGCCGAGCGCGCCGGTTTAGGTAGGACCTTTCTCGACTCGCGAAGCGCCTGTACGTTTCCTAAGGACTAGGAGCCTGTAGGGTTATCTGAGCTGGCGTGTGCTACAATTTGATGGTGAGCGAACATTTTCGACCTCTCGATCGGGATACGTTGTTCTTGCTTCCAGCGAGCCTTCAGGATTGGCTGCCGGAGAACCATTTGGCGCGTTTTATCGCAGAGATCGTCGCGAAACTTGACCTCAGAGCGCTTCGCGCGAAGTACGCGGGACGCGGACACGAGGCGTACCAGCCCGAGATGATGGTGGCTCTGCTCTTCTACGGATATGCAACGGGCGTGTACTCGTCGCGCAAACTGGAGCGGGCCACCTACGATTCGGTTGCCTTTCGCTTTATCACGGCCAATCAGCATCCCGAGCACGACACGATTGCAACCTTTCGGCGTCGGTTTCTGCCCGAGGTGCAGTCGTGTTTCCGGCAGATTCTCATGATTGCGGCGGAGAGTGGCATGCTCAAGATCGGCCGCGTCAGCATCGATGGAACCAAAGTTAAAGCCAATGCGTCCAAGCACCACGCGATGAGCTATGATCACGCCACCAAGTTGGAGCGGCATATCGAGAACGAAATCGGCCGCTTGTTGTGCATGGCGGAAAAGGCTGATCAGGCCGATCTGCCAGACGGCATGGATGTTCCCGCGGAGTTGGCACGGCGAGAGACACGTCTGCAGGCCATCGCTGAGGCGAAGGCGCGCATCCGCGAGCGGGAACAACAGCGCATCGCTCAAGAGCAAGCGGGGTATGACGAGCGGGCGGCAGGGCGCGTCGCTCACGAGAAACGCTCCGGGAAAAAGATCAGAGGGCGTAAGCCTAAGCGCCCATCGCGAGCGATGAACCCGAAAGCTCAGGTCAACCTGACCGACGACGAATCGCGGATCATGCCGAGCGCCGGCGGATTCGAGCAGGCGTACAACGCGCAAAGTGCGATCGACTGCGCTTCTCGATTGCTTGTTGACGTAGATGTCAGTCAACGCCACAACGACGAGGCCTTGCTTGAACCTGCGTTGGATCGGATTGCGGCGCTGCCCCAAGAAGTTGGAAGGGCCAGCGAGATCCTGGCCGACGCCGGTTACTACAGTGCACGCAACGCTGCGATCTGTGAGCAGCGGGCGCTCACCCCATACATTAGCCCAGGGCGTGAACACCATGCCGGCGGCCTTGCGCGCTTTCAAACGCCCCGACCGCTGTCGAGCACTGCAGCTCCTCATGAACGGATGAAATATCGATTGCGCACGCCGCAAGGGCGCTCGATCTATGGTGAGCGCAAAAGCACCATCGAGCCCGCGATCGGGATCATCAAGAGCGCAATGGGCTTTCGACAGTTCTCCCTGCGTGGGTACGAAAAAGTGCAGGGCGAGTGGAACATCGTCGGAGCGGCTTATAATCTTAGACGGATGCACACGCTGACGGGCAAACTGGTCAAAGCCGGATGATATTGAGCCGAAAAGCTCCGCCATGTCCACGATTTGCGAGTTCGCGCGACAGTTTCCGTCGGCGACAGAATTCGCTTGGCTGAATTTCGCTAGTTCAAACCCTACACGCTCCTAGCATTCCAGTAATCGAGCAAATCGCGAAAGGCATCCGGCCCGACCGCGATGCTGCCCCGGAACGGATAATCGAGCCCGACGACCAAAAATAGTACGAGTCCGATCGTTAAACTCAACCCGCCGATCATCAACTGCTGCATCACGGTGCGTTCGAAGCCGAATAGATAGGTGAAGGCCACGGTAATGTACGCACCGGCGACCAGTACGACCCACATGATGCCGTTAATGCCGATAAAGTCGATCGTCAGGCGCGTCTCGCGGTCTGCGAGTGCCGTGTCCATCGCCGAAAGCATTTGCGCGTGAACGTCCTGGGCAGCGACCGAACCTACCGGTAAGTGACGCACGTATCGGTCGGCGGTCTCCAACAGGGCGTTCGAAGCCTTCCCGCGTTGGCCGCGGCGCATTCGAGGCCATTCAACATCGATCACGGAGCGAACATAGGCTCGAAGTAGCGCTCGCAGCGGTGCCGCATCCGGAAACGATTCCGCGTCGCGATAGACCGTCGCGAGGGCTTCCGACTCTTCGTAACTTCGAGCTTCGGCCTGATTGAAGCGCTCCCAGGTGCCGATTGCTACAAATGCCAGCAAGACGGCGTAAACGACGCCGATAACGGCCAGGATGAAGCCGGCGCGATCGTTGTGCGTCAGGCGGATGTCGCCCGGCGTAAACCTGGCGACGAGATAGCCCGCCAAAAGCGTCGAAACCACAAAGCCTCCGACGATCAGCACGCCGGCGGCTAGTGTCGGCAGCGACTCGAGCCATGCAATCACCGATTCCCCTCCTATGGCAACGGGAGCAGCGATGCGGCGCCGAACGTGGTGGACTGCGACGGCACCTCCGGCACCCCCGACGACACGAGTTGACGGTAGACGATCAACCGGTTTGTGTCCTTCGCCACTTCCAACTCGAGTTCGTAGCTTCGTTTGATGGCCGAGGTAAGATCGTCGGTGTCAAACGTGTAGGCGAATCGCCGCAGGTCGCGGCGCAGCAGCGCGTTGGTCGCGTCGAGTTGTTGATACGCGCGCGTGAGCTCGAGACCCGTCGCCCGATACGTGGGATAGTTCGACAACACGATTTCACGCTTGAGCTTCGCCTGGTCGATCGTGGCCTTGGCTGCCGCGAGCGGCGCGCTCTGGGGATCTACCGCGAGTCCGCCGTCGACCGTCGCCAACGCGTCGTCGAAGTCGCCCTTGCTCAATTCGAGCCGCGCGAGTTCCGCCGCCGCCTCGACGAAGCCGGCGCGTGCGCGCGCATCGTTCGGGTTGACGCGCAGGGCCAAGCGATAGGAGAGTGCGGCATCGCGGACGCTTCCCTGATGCAGCGCAGCGTCGCCCTGGTGCACTCGTGTGTTGACGATCCAGCGTTCGATCGAACCCGCGCAGCCGCCTAGAAGCAAAGCCCCGCAGAGCGCGGCTACCGTTCTAGAAATGAATCTGACCCGCAAATCGTGCAACCACCTCGATGACGACTGCGGCCGGATAGAGGATCGCTTGCGAGAGGAGGGACCCAATAATGGCCGTCAACGAAAGATAGAACACCATGGAGCGAACCTCCTGGACGCTGCGCTTGCCATGGATCGCCTGGTCCGTGATCATCGACGACGTCGGGTCGACGAAGAGCGTGAAGGCAATAGTACCCACCCCGTTGATGATTCCCGAAAGACCGACCGCCGTACGCACGACGCGGGGATCTAAAACCGACGCAAGGTACGAAGCCTGCACGCCGATTGCGTAGACGCACATGACGACGGTGTTGAAAATCAGCAACCGCTTGGGCACCTGCCGCCATTGGAAGGAGCGCAGCGTAGCGAGCTTCGGCAGTCGCTCCGAGCGGAGCACGTCCGCGATGATTGCCGGCGACGCGAGCCGCAGGAGCGAATGCGGCACCGACCCTCTGGCTTCAAAGGACTGCACGCCTCGACGAAAGAGGTAAGTGAACATCGGCAGGAAGAGTGCAAAGACGATCATGCCGCACGTCCCGGCGAGGACGATCAAACGCAGTTGAAGCTCGAACACGTGGTGCCAGGCGGCGACATCGACGACGGCGTTGCCGGCTTGATCGGAGAGCGGACCGACGAAGAGCAACATGAAGAGGTTGGCCAGGCGCCCCGTCGTGACGAAGAGATTGAAGAGCGAGATCGAGGTTGCGATGCGTTTGGTTTGAACGCCCGCGAGGCGCGCCGCGTAGGCGGCAATCGTAACGCCTTGCACGATGAACGTAATCGCCATCGCCCCAACGAGCTTCCCCGACCATAGGTGCGGCGTCGCCGAGGCCAGCATTATGCGGCGGTACGGCTCCAGTCGATGGCAGACTCGTCTACCGGTCCGATGATGGTCAGCCCAAGGTTCTCGTCGATCAGGAGCTCGCGGGCGAGTTCTTGTACTTCGTCCGGCGTGACCGCATCGATGCGGCGTTCGACTTCCTCTGAATCGACGTGGCGCCCGAGCGCAAACTCGTTGCGGCCGAGGCGAATCATTCGGCTCGAGGTGGACTCCAGGGACAAGGTGAGGTTGCCTTTGATATGCTCTTGCGCGAGCCGAAACTCATCGCGGCCGATCGGCATCGACCGCGCCGTAGCGAGCTGCTCGACGATCAGGTCGATGCATGATTGGACGTTTTTTGGAGACGTGCCGGCATAGACCCCAAAAAGGCCGGCTCGGCGATAGGCCGCTTGAAACGAGTAGACGGTGTAGACCAACCCTCGCTTCTCGCGAATCTCTTGGAACAGCCGGCTCGACATGCCTCCGCCTACGACCGTATCGAGGACGGAGAGCGCATATCTGCGTTCGTCGGCGACGTCCAGAGCTCGGCTGCCGATCATGACGTGGGCCTGTTCGCTATCCTTGAAGCGCACGTGCCGCGACGGCGTCGTTGCCGGGGCATCCGGTACGGGCAAGACGCAGGATCCTTCAAACTCGGCAAAGCGCTCGCCGACCAACTCGACGAACCGATCGTGCTCGACGTTGCCCGCCGCCGCCACGACGACGGAGTTCGGCGCGTAGTGCGCGCGCATATGCGAACGTAAGTCTTGGGGATTCACGGCGAGGACGGTCTCCTCGAATCCAATCGTCGGCTCGCCTAAACTCGAACCGCTCCACATCGTCTGCAAGAAGAGATCGTGGATCAAGTCGTCCGGCGAGTCTTCGTACATCTTGATCTCTTCGAGTATGACCTGCTGTTCCTTCGCGAACTCCTGCGGGTCGAATAACGGGTGCAGAAACATATCGGAGAGCACGTCCAGAGCCAGCGGTACGTGACGGTCGATTATTTTCGCGTAGTAGCAGGTCGTCTCTTTATCGGTGAAGGCGTTCATGTTGCCGCCGACCCCATCCATCGTTTCGGCGATCTCTCGGGCGCTGCGTCGCGGCGTGCCCTTAAAGAGCATGTGCTCCACCAAGTGAGAGATTCCACGACGCTCGTGAGGTTCTACTGCCGAGCCCACGTCCGCCCAGATTCCGACGGTCGCCGACCGCACCCCCGGCATCGCTTCGGTCAGGACGCGCAGGCCACTCGGGAGCGTCGTCTTCTTATACATTTTGCAGTGCTCAGGCTACCGGCTTGAACGCGTCGCGCGCCCATAGTGCGTCCCAGAAGACACCGTCACTCTCTTCCATGACTCGCTCGCGGAGCGCCTGCGCGCTTTCGCTGCGCAGAACGGTCACGCTGAAGACCGTCCGCGAGGTCGGCCTCGCCAGGTCGCCGCTCACGACCTCATCCTTGCGCACGTCGATCGGAACCGCGGCCCAGAAATCTATTTCTTCGGCGCCCGGCGCAGCGGCGAAGATGTCTCCCGTCAGCGAGACGACTTCGTCGACGAAGTCCGCGCGGGTCATCGGGCTGTGAAACTTCACGCCCCAAATGCGAATTCCCACGATCAAATGTCCGTCCATCTCGTTGGCCGACACTTGATTGACTTCCGCGGGCCATTGCGTCCGAAAGATTGCCCGGCCGATGCTCTGCGCGACGTCGCGCCGGTTTCCGACGGCGCGCGCAGCGGCGTCGAGATCCGCGACGCTCGGCGCGGACGCGAACGCAACGGAACTCGTCGCCGTCAATGCGAGCACGGCCAAGAGGACGGCCTTAGTAGGATTGCGCAAAATAGGCCCGAGCCTTTGCCGGTTCCCCGCAGGCCGTGCAGCGAACGTCGCCTTCTTGGAGTTCTCGCAGGACACGCGTCGTCGCCATCGTCCGGCGCTTGACTTCCGCCTCGCACTCGGCGCGCTCGCACCACGCAATGTCGATCATCCCCGCTCGCATGCTGCACAGCTCGAAAAACTCGTTTCGGTCGGCCGCGGCGATCGTGTGACTTTTCAGAAAGGATCCCGCCTGCGCGTAGAGTGAAGCTTGAATGTCGTCGAGCAGCGCCCGCAACGCCGGTTCGATTTCGGCAACCGCGACGCTCTGCCGCTGTCCGCTCTCGTCCCGGTTCCGATCTCTGCGCGCGAGCACCGCGGTTCCCGCATCCACGTCGCGCGGGCCGATCTCGATGCGGACGGGAACGCCTCGCATATCCCACTCGCTATACTTCCAGCCCGGCTTCTCGTCGCGAGCGTCGACCCGTACACGCAGGCCCGCATCGGCCAATTTGCGGGCGAGCTGGTTACAGACTTCGACCGCCCGCTCGTCGCCGGAACGCACGATCGGCACAAAAACGGCCTGGGTGGGCGCTAGCTTTGGAGGAATGCGAAGACCTCGGTCGTCGCCGTGCGCCATAATGATAGCACCGAGCATTCGCCACGAGATTCCCCACGAGGTCGTGTGCACGTATTTGACCGCCTGATCCGCATCGGTGAACTCGATATCGTAGGCCCGGGCAAAGTTCTGACCCAAGTCATGCGACGTCCCCGACTGCAGCGCCTTTCCGTCGGGCATCAACGCTTCGATCGAGAACGTTTCAATCGCGCCCGGGAACCGCTCGCTGGCGCTTTTTCGCCCCGAATAGACCGGCAGCGCCGCGACGTTTTCCGCGAACTCTCGATAGAGGTCCAGGATGCGTAGCGTTTCCTCTCGCGCCTCCGCCGCGCTGGCGTGAGCCGTGTGTCCCTCCTGCCAAAGAAACTCCATCGTGCGCAGGAACGGCCGCGTGGCCTTCTCCCAGCGCACGACGTTCGCCCATTGGTTGATCAAAATCGGCAGATCCCGATAGGACTCGATCCATTGCGCGTACATCGTTCCGACCATTGCCTCCGATGTCGGCCGAATCGCCAGACGCTCCGTCAACTCTTCGCTGCCGCCTTGCGTCACCCAGGCGACCTCCGGCGCAAATCCCTCGACGTGCTCGGCCTCCCGCATCAACAAACTTTCGGGAATGAGTAGTGGAAAGTATGCGTTTTCATGGCCCGTGGCCTTGAATCGCGCGTCGAGCTCTCGCTGCAGATTCTCCCAAAGACCGAACCCGTACGGACGAAGAACGACGCATCCACGAACCGGCGAATACGAAACCAGCTGGGCTCGCAGACACACCGCGGTATACCATGCCGAAAGGTCGGCCGATTTTGGAGGAATCTCCTTGACGGCGCCTCCGGCGAGCGCTTCCGACATGACCGGGCCCGTTTCGCTGCGGCGCTCGAACGGCCTTCGCGCCGGGGATATCGGAAGCGGAACCCGCAATAGCAAAACAATGCCGAAACTTACCCGAATCTATACCCGCGCGGGCGATGGAGGGATAACGGGTCTCGTCGGAGGCCGGCGCGTGAAGAAAAGCGCGCCGCGCATCGCGACGTACGGCACCCTCGACGAGCTTTCCAGCGCAATCGGGGTCGCTCGCGCGGCGTTGCGGCCGCTTCTCCAAAGCCATGCTCGCGCAGCCAGCCTCGACGGTTGGCTTGCGTGGACGCAGGACGTGCTCTTCAATCTCGGGACCGATTTGGCGACGTTGGCGCCGGACCGCCGGGAGGGTCTGCCGCGCGTCGAAGCGGCGGACGCGCACGCGCTCGAACGCGCAATCGACCAGGCACAGTACGATCTTCCGCCGCTGGGAAACTTCATTCATCCAGGCGGGTCGCTTCCCGGCGCCTACCTTCACCTCGCGCGCACGATTTGCCGGCGCGCGGAGCGCCTCGTCGTGGCGCTGATCGACGAAGAGAACGACGTCTCACCCGAAGCGTTACGCTACTTAAATAGACTCTCCGACGCGCTTTTCGTATGGGCTCGTTGGATCAACGATGAACTGCGCGACCCCGAATATCTTTGGAATCCGGCGAGCCAGCCTCCGGCCTAGCACCCCGTGACGGGCGCCTAGGTGTGACTGGTTCCTAGTGCGAACCAGAGCGCGCAATGTCGTTCTTCTCTGCGCTCTTCGCAACGACCAACGTCGAAAAACTGCGCGAGCTGGGGAAGCGCAGAATCCTCCGACGCGCCTTGACGGCCAAGGATCTCGTCGCGATCGGGTTAGGAACGATGATCGGCGGCGGCATCTTCACGACGATCGGGACGGGGGTTAAAGGCGCCGGCCCAGCCGTTATTATCTCGTATCTGCTCGCCGGCCTGACCTCGTTCTTTGCGGCGCTTTGCTATGCGGAGCTCGGGGCAATGGTTCCCGTCGCCGGCAGCGCCTATACGTACGCCTACGCGACGATGGGCAAACTCTTTGCCTGGATCATCGGCTTCGCATTGATCTTCGAGTACGGAATCAGCGCCGCCCCGGTCGCCCAGCAGTTTTCCGCGGCGATCCAAGACGTCTTAAAGAGCATCGGCTTCGCGTTGCCCGCTTGGGCGCAAGAGTCGAATTTGATCGTTCACGGTGCGTGGTGGCTGCCGTCGAGTTGGGATCTTTTCCACTCCCAATACGATTTCGTCGCCGCGTTCTTCGTCATCGGATTGAGCCTTCTGCTCTCCGTCGGCATTCGCGAGACGGCCCTGGTAAATAATACCTTCGTCGTGTTGAAGATCTCCGCGCTCATTGTTTTTATCGTCGCCGGACTCTTTCTTTTTCATGGCGCGAACCTCCATAACTTCAACCCCGTCGGCTGGGGAGCGCTGCGGCCCTTCGGAGGGATGGCCGATTACTCGTCGTCCGCCCAGCCTTACGGAATCGTCGCCGTCGGCGCCTTCGTCTTCTTCAGCTACATCGGTTTCGACACCGCGACGACCACGGCCGAAGAGTGCAAGAATCCGCAGTTCGACGTTCCCGTGGGGGTGATCGGCGCGCTTGCGATCGGCACGCTGATCTACTGCGCGACGGCGATCGTTTTAGTGGGCGTCGTTCCATGGCAAGACGTTCCGATCAAGAATCCGCTCGTCTATGCGCTCGCTCCGCTGCACATACCGGCGCTCACCTGGGTCATCACCATCGGGGTTCTGGCCGGCACGACGAGCGTTGCGCTTGCGTCGCTGCTGGGTCAGTCGCGCATCTTCTACGTGATGGCGCGCGATGGGATGCTGCCGCCGGTCGTAGCAGCGGTCAACCCGCGCTTCAAGACGCCGCTGGTCACCACGATGATCACCGGGGTTGCCGTAGCGATTCTCGCGCTGATCGTGCCGCTCAACAACCTGCTTAACTTAGTCAACATCGGCACGCTGATGGCATTTACCGTCGTTTGTGCGGGCGTGCTCTATCTGCGTCACCGAAAACCGGATCTGCCGCGCAGCTTTCGAGTGCCCTTCGTGCCGCTCTTTCCAATCTTGGGGATCCTCTGTTCGATCTTCCTAGCGGTCTTCGGCCTTTCGCGGGCGACCTGGACGTGGTTCGTCATCGCCCTCGTCTGCGGATTAGTCTTCTTCTTCGCCTACGGTTTCCGCAAGTCGAACCCCGATGCGGTCGTTCCGGTCGAAGAGCCCGAGGGCCTCAGCGAGTTCGTCTAACTCGGCGCCGAAGGTGGCTAGTGCGGCTCGGTACCGGCGGGATTGGGCGCCTGCCCGATGCCGGGCGTTACGACCTCGATGCGAGCTTCACGAGAGTTGTATTTCGCGCGCACGTTGAGCGCGCGCGCGACGGCGTCCAGTGAAATGAGCACGCGGCCGCGCACGCGGAACGGCGCGTGCTTGAGCGTAAGCGGCATGCCGTTGACCGTTGCGTGCGGATCGCCGACTCGCAGCGTCAGCGTCTGACCGCCCAGAACCACGCTGATCGCACCGGTCTTGGCATCGACCTCGGTCTCGGCGCCGAGGGCGTCGGCGACCGAGCGCAGCGGAACGAACGCTTTTGCATTCGCGGTCGTTACCGGCGGCACGTCCGTATCGACGCGCTCGCCGTCGACCAGCATGACGATCGGCCGGGAAAATACGAGCAGCGACGAGGTCAGCAGCGCGCAGACCGCGACCAACGCAAGGCTCTGCCAGCGCAGGCCGACGTACGCTTCGGCGATCCGGCGCATCAGACGGCGGACGGCACGACAGCCGGAGTGCGTCCGATTTCGTCGAGGTATGCGGGATACTTCTCCGCGATGACCTTTTCGATTTCCAATCGCAGCATTCCGAGCAGCTCGCTCTCCGGATAGGTCCCGACCAACTCGCCGGCGCGATAGATCGCACCCTTGCCCTTGCCGCCGGCGACGCCGACGTCGGCCATCTTCGATTCGCCCGGCCCGTTGACGACGCAGCCCATCACCGCCACCTTCACAGGCGCACTATAGGACTTGGCGATCGCTTCAACGGCTCGGCCCAACTCGAGTACCGATATTTCGGCGCGCCCACACGAGGGACAGGCGGTAATTTCAAAGCCTTTCTCTCGCAGACCGAGTGATTTTAGGATTCCCCAGCAGACCGGAACTTCTTCGATCGGATCGTCCGCCAGCGAGACTCGAATCGTGTCTCCGATTCCCTCCCACAGCAGAATCCCAAGCCCAATCGACGACTTGATCGTGCCGTCGCGCAGCAGCCCCGCTTCGGTAATGCCGAGGTGCAGCGCATAGGGCGTCGCGCGCTCGCGCAAGCGGCCGTCCATCAAGCGATAGGCCTCGACGGTCGTGGCCACGTCGTGGGCTTTGAGCGAAATCGCAATATCCGTATGCCCGTGCTCTTCGAGCATTTCGACGTGACGCAAGGCCGAGAGCACCATCGCTTCGGCAGTATGGCCGAGCGATTTCTCCAGGTCGGGCGCGAGCGAACCCATATTGACGCCCACCCGGATCGGAATGCCTCGCGCTTTCGCGGCAGTGACGACCTCCGCGACCTTCTTGGGGTCGCGAATATTCCCGGGATTCAATCGCAATTTCGCAACGCCGGCTTCGATTGCCGCCAGCGCCATCTTGTGGTCGAAGTGAATGTCCGCCACGATCGGAACTGGCGAGCGGTAGACGATCGCCGGAAGACCCGCGGCATCGGGCGCGTCTTTGACCGTGACGCGCACGACCTCGCAGCCTTCCATCGCTAGGCCGTAAACTTGTTCGAGGGTCTTGTCGGCATCGGCCGTGTCGGTCGTCGTCATCGACTGCACGACGACGGGATGATCGCCGCCGATCCAGACGCTCTTTGCGTCGGCCTTACCCGTCTTATTTTGGAGAAAGATCGGGTTGCTCTTGCGACGGAGTCGAAGCATTACAGCACTCCCTGGCCCTTGACGATCCGCGTGATGTCGTGGAAAGCGACGAGCATGACCAAGGCAATCAAGGCCGCGAAGCCCGCCAGATGGACCATCGCCTCTTTCTCCGGATCCACGGGGCGCCCGCGAATCAGCTCCGCGATAATGAACGCGGCGCGTCCGCCGTCGAGCGCCGGAATGGGGAGCAAGTTAAAGAGCCCGAGCGCAAACGAGATCGTGGCAGCGAACGTTAAGTACGGTCCCCAGCCCCAGTCCTGCACCGTCGCCGCGGCCTGGCCCATGCCGATCGGCCCGGAGACCTGCGGCGAGTACTTTGAAAACTGCGTCGCGAGGAGCACGATGCCTTCGACCGTTTCGTCGGCGATTACGACGAACTGTTCGCCGCTCTGGCGTACCGCGGCAACGAATCCAACGCGTTCGAAGGCCGGGACGGGGGAGAATCCGATGCAGCCGAGGTTCCGTCCGACCTGCGGCGGGCAGGCGCGCGGCAAAACGTAGATCTTGCTCTGAGTGCCGTTGCGCTGATAGATCAGCTCGAGCCTCCTGCGCAGAGCGCCGTGAATCGTGTCTACCAACTTCTTTCCGGTCGTCATTGGTACGCCGTTGATGGCAACGATGCGATCGCCAGGACGGAGCCCGCCAATCTGCGCGGGCGATCCTGGGATCACTTCGCGGACCACGGGCTGACTCGTCTTATCGCTCGCTACGCCGAACGCTAAGGCCCCGATTAGCAAGATCGCGTAGCAGAGCAAGAAGTTCGCGACGGGTCCAGCTAGGATGATCGCAAGGCGACGCCATGGCGACTTCGCTTGAAAGTTGCTCTGCGCGTCGCGCGGCTGCGCGCGAAAGCTTCGTTGCTGTTCTGCCTCAGAGCCCTTGCCGTCTTCGCCTTCCATCGCACAGAAGCCACCGACCGGAAAGGCGCGCAACGAGTACTGCGTTCCGCTGCGCGGGCTCTTCCAAGACAGCAGACGCGGACCGAAACCTACGGCAAATTCGTTCACGCGCACGCCGTTTCGGCGTGCCAAGATGAAGTGACCGAGCTCGTGCAGGACGATCAACACCGAAAGCATCACCAAAAATGTGGCGACCTTTTCGAATCCGATCAGGGTGACGACGGCGAGAAGGTTCACTGGTTCGAGGACCTTTGGGTTCCTTTCAGGATTGCCTGTGCGTTTTTTCGGGCCTCTCGGTCGGCCAAGCGGACCCCGTCGAGACTAACCGCTCCCCGACGGGTTCGCTCCATGGTTCGTTCGATAACCTCTGAGATTTTCCCGAAAGCGATCCTACCTTCGACAAACGCGGCCACGGCGACTTCGTTTGCGGCCGAGAGCACGGCGGGCAGCGTCCCGCCGGCAGCCAGCGCTTCGTATGCGAGGGCAACGCAGGGAAATCGCATTGGATCCGGCGACTCGAAATCGTATCGCAAGGCGACCTCTCCTTGCTTTGCTCCCAAAATTCGCAGCACATCATCTTTACGAGGGGGCGGCGCTGCGGGCTTTGCCCGTGGGGGGCGCTCGGAGTCCCCACCCGACGGTAGCCGGTTGGGATAGGCAAGGGCGTAGCCGATCGGTAGACGCATATCCGGAGCGGCCAGCTGCGACTTTACGCTTCCGTCGGTAAAGAGAACGAAACCGTGCGCAATCGATTGGGGATGCACGACGATGCGTATTTGCTCGCCCGGGAAGCCGAAGAGCCGGCTCGCTTCGATGACCTCCAGACCCTTGTTCATCATCGTGGCCGAATCGATCGTGTTCTTCGTTCCCATCCGCCACGTTGGGTGAGCGAGCGCGGCCTCCACGTCCGCATGTTCCATCGCTTCGCGAGACGTGCGCCAAAACGGACCACCCGAAGCCGTCAGGACGATCGCGTCGATGCTCTCGCGTTCTTCGCCGATCAGGCATTGAAAGATCGCGCTATGTTCGCTGTCGACCGGCAGCAGCTTCGCGCCGCTGCGTTGCGCCGACTCGACGAGCAGCTCCCCCGCCGCAACGATGAGCTCTTTGTTTGCAACGGCGACGTCGGTGCCGCGCTCCACCGCTGCGAAGACGGCCTCGAACGCGACGGAGCCATCCGTCGCCGCCAGCAGGATGTCGGGTTCGCTCGAGACGGCAACTCGCAGAAGTCCCTCCGGGCCGTCGGCAATCGTCGTCGCTACGCGCGCGCCGAAGCGCCGCGCTTGCTCGCGAAGCAGATCTTCTTTCCGCCCTGCGGCCAAAGCCACGACCTCGAATCTTTCGGGATAGGCGGCAATTACGTCGAGCGCTTGAGTGCCGATCGAACCCGTCGATCCAAGAATTGCTACCCGCTTACGCATTGTCATGGAAGACTCAGGATACCCAAGAGATGGAGCGTCGCAAAGAACGCGACGCCGCCCAGAAGATAGGAGTCGAAGCGGTCCAAGACGCCGCCGTGACCCACGATCATGGCACCGGCGTCTTTTACGCCGGCGTCGCGCTTAAACGCCGATTCCACCAGATCTCCGATCTGGGCCGCGACGCAGGTCACAACGGCGAGCACGCCGCCTTGCCACCATTGCAGGTGCAGCGGTGCAAACCACGTTGCGCCGATCGCGATGACGGTGGTGATGACCAGCGATCCAACGGATCCTTCTACGGTCTTGTTCGGCGAGATTCGCGTAAGCGGATGATGGCCCACCGTCGAGCCGACGAGCATTCCAAACGTATCCGTCATCACGATTATGACGATGACGTAGAGCGTCAGCCACATGCCGTTGCCGGCGATCTGCCGAATGAAGACGAAGTAGGTCAGCAGCTTGCCGATGTAAAGAACGGCGAGCAGCGTGTAAGCGGTGCGCGCGAAGTAGCCTTTCTCCTCGCCGTACATTCCCAATGAGAAGGCCGCGATGACGATTCCCGCAAGCAGCACGCCCTCCCAGTTGTGAAGCACACCGAAGACGGCCATCGCGATGTACGCGACGACGCCGAGCACCGCGACTGGATACTCCAGCGGCTGCCCTTTGATCGCGCAGAGGTAGTTGAACTCGTAGATGCTGGCAAGTCCGATTACGAGCAAGAGCCCATAGAACGCCCAGGGATAGAGTACGCAGAGCAGCCCGATCGCAGCGACGATCAGGCCGACCACGACTCGACGCCGGCTCAAGTTCCGCCGAAACGCCGCTCCCGCTGCGCAAACTCCACAAGCGCTCGCGCGAGATCGTCCTTTGAGAACTCCGGCCAGAAGACGTCACACATGACCAGCTCGGCGTACGCCGCCTGGTACAGAAGAAAGTTCGAAAGCCGCCGCTCGCCCCCAGCCCTGATCAACAAGTCGAGTTCGGGCAGATCTGCCGTATAAAGGTAACGGCGGATGACGCTTTCGTCGATCGCATCGGGCGTGAGGTTTCCGCATGCAGCGTCTTGTGCGATGGCGCGGACGGCCCGTTGAAGTTCGGCGTGCGAACTGTAGTTCACCGCAAGATTGAGCAGCAGCCCGGTGTTGCCGGCGGTTTGCGCTTGCAGGTCCGCCAGCGCAGCGCGCGGGGCTGGGGGGAGCGACTCCCACTCGCCGATGACCCGCACGCGAACGTTGTTGCGCCGCAGCTCGATCAACTCGTTGCGCGCGAAGGCAACGCAGAGCTCAAATAGCAGTGAGATCTCGCCGGCGGAGCGATTCCAGTTTTCTGTCGAGAAACCGTAAACCGTGAGCACTCCAATGCCGAAGTCGCTAGCGGCGCGCGTCACGTGACGCAGCGCGACCATGCCGCGACGATGGCCTTCGATCGCGGGCAACCCGCGCTCTTTGGCCCAGCGGCGATTGCCGTCCATAATGATGGCCACGTGGCGCGGTACGGAACCCGAACCCAGCGCGACCGCGCAGCCCTCGGCTAACGACATCGTCATGCCGGCCGGTACGATTCGTAGCCGGCCACGACGTCCGCCGAGCGGTCTTCGTTTAATTTCAAGCGAAGGACGCGCAAAACTCCGCACCCGAGCCACGCGCCGTGGGGAGCGAGTACGTGCAGCCGCAGGGCGTGATCGCGCAGCGCGCGCCGCGCTTGCACCTCCGGAACGAGTATCAGATCCTCGTTCACACTTCCATAATCTCTTTTTCTTTGGCCGCGACGAGGCCGTCGATCTCTTTGACGTATTTATCCGTAAGCTTTTGCAGGGTGTCTTGCATCCGCTTATTCTCGTCTTCCGTGATCGCATGCGACTTCAGCTCGCTCTTTAGTTCGTCATGGGCGTGATGGCGCACGTTACGAACGGCGATTCGGCCGTCCTCGCCCTTCTTCTTAACCAGCTTCGCGAGGTCTTTACGACGCTCTTCGTTCAGCGGCGGTATCACGAGCCGGATGGCCGTGCCGTCAACGTTGGGTGTCAGGCCCAGATCGCTCTTCTCGATGGCCTTTCGAATCTCTGAAACGACGCCTTTGTCCCAGGCCGTGATCAGCAGCGTGCGCGAATCCGGGACCGATACTCCGGCGACCTGCTTGAGCGGCGCGGGCTGACCGTAGGCCTCGACGACGAGACGGTCGAGGAGCGCCGGCGACGCGCGCCCGGTGCGAATGGCCGCGAAATCGCCGCGAGCCGCATCCACGCACTTGTGCATCTTCGATTCGATCTCTTTGAAGTCGGCGCCCGCCATTACTTACACGCTCCTTGCGCCTACCGGCGCGGTCTGCCGCCCAACGTACGTTCCGATCGCGTCGCCCCAGATGACGCGTCGAATGTTCCCCGGAACCGCCATATCGAACACGATGACCGGAAGTGAGTTGTCCATGCAGAGCGCCATGGACGTCGAATCCATTACTTCCAGCCCCAGTTGCAGCACGTCCATGTAGTCGAGGCGGTCGAAGCGCGTCGCGAGCGGATCTTTTTTCGGATCGGCCGAGTAGATGCCGTCTACTTTCGTCGCCTTTAAGATAGCCTCGGCCTCGACTTCCACCGCTCGCAGCGCGGCGGTCGTGTCGGTCGTGAAATACGGGTTGCCGGTACCGGCGGCAAAAATGACGATTCGTCCCTTCTCTAAATGGCGGATGGCACGCCGTCGAATATAGGGCTCGGCGATCTGATGCATCGCAATGGCAGTTTGGACGCGCGAGGCCACCCCCATGCGTTCGAGCGCATCCTGCAACGCCAGCGCGTTGATCACCGTCGCCAGCATTCCCATGTAATCGGCGGTCGCTCGATCCATGCCGGCCTCTTCGTGCACTTTTCCACGCCAGATGTTACCGCCCCCGACGACGATCGCCACGGAGACCCCGTCGCGGCTCACGTCGGCGATCTGAGCCGCCATCGCATGCGTCGTGGTGACGTCGACGCTGTTCGAACCGCCGGCGAAGGCTTCACCTGAGATCTTCAACAGCACGCGAGAGAATCGCGGCCGGTCGCGTTCACTCACTGAGGGCGTATCTTGCGAAGCGCCGGACCCGAATGCGCTCGCCGAGCGCTCCGATCGAACGATGGATCAGATCCCCGACGGTCACGCTATCGTCCTTCACGAAGGTTTGGTCGAGCAGGCAGTGCTCCTCGAACCATTTGTTCAGCCTTCCGGCAACGATCTTCTCGCCGACCTCCGCGGACTTTCCCGACGGTATGCCGGCCGCAAACTCCTCGCGCAGGCGATCGACTACCTCGCTCGGTACGCTCTCACGATCGAGGTACCGGGGCGACATTGCCGCGATGTGCATCGCGATGTCGCGAGAAAGTTCCGCAAACCGCGGATTGCGAGCCACGAAGTCGGTCTCGCTGTTGACCTCGACCAAGACCCCGATCTTCCCGCCGGCATGCACGTAGCTTGTGACGAGCCCTTCGTCCGCCACGCGCTCGGCTTTTTTCGCAGCCTGCGCGGCACCGCGTTCGAGCAGCAGCGCTTTGGCACGATCGGGATCGCCGCCGGAATCGAGCAGCGCCTTGCGACAGTCCATCATCGGCGCGCTGGTGGCTTCCCGCAGCGCCTTGATTTCTTCGGCCTTGGGTTGATAGGAAATCAAAGCCCCGCCTCCGCCATCGTTACGGGAGCCTCGTCGTCGTACGCCTCCGGCGACGCCTCGTATTCAACGTGATCGTACGCGCTCTCGCTCTCGGTCTTTCCCTCGATGATTGCATCGGCGATCTTGCCGACCATCAGCTTCACGGCACGAATGGCATCGTCGTTTCCGGGGATCGGATAGTCGATCTCGTCCGGATCGCAGTTCGTATCGATCACCGCAATAATCGGAATCTTCAGTTTGCGCGCTTCCAAGACCGCGATCCGTTCCTTCTTCGGATCGACGATGAAGAGCGCGTCGGGAAGCCGATGCATATCTTTGATGCCGCCGAGAAAGCGTTCCAGCCGGTTCATCTCGTCTTGCAGGTTGGCGACTTCTTTTTTCGGGAGCCGCTCGAAGTCGCCCTGAAGCTTCATGTTCTCGAGCTCGCGCAGCCGAGCGATTCGCTTTTGGATCGTTGCAAAGTTGGTGAGGGTGCCGCCCAGCCAACGCTGGTTGACGAAGAACGTGCCGGCACGCTCGGCCTCTTCGCGCACGACGTCGGCGGCCTGCTTCTTGGTTCCAACGAAAAGAATCACGCGCCCCGCCCGAGCCATTTGCCTGACGGCTTCGTAGGTCTCTCGAAGCTTCTGCACGGTGAGCGCGAGGTCGATGATATAGATGCCATTTCGCTCTTGAAAGATGAAGGGTTTCATCTTTGGGTTCCAGCGGCGGGTCTGGTGCCCGAAGTGGACGCCCGCCTCCAAGAGCTCGCGCATGGTGACGACGGTCATAGGTTAACCTTTCTGGCTCCTGGCCGCCGCCCATCCTGCGCTGGCGGACCTCATTGGAGCCATAAACACCCCGCCTCCCTGCGGGGTGAAGTAAGAGACAGCCGCGCGATTATAGCACAGCCTCCTTCGACTCGCTACGCTCGCTCAGGACAGGCTCCTCGATGGCCCAGGCTCCCTTCGCCCGCGGACCGAAAGCCGCGCGGCATGCGCTGGGTGGTCACCGGAGGCCTAGGCTTTATCGGCTCGCACTTCATTCGGCTCGCGCTCCGAGAGCGGCCCGACCTGGAGGTCGTCAACCTCGACGCCATGACCTACGCCGGGAACCCGGCAAACCTATCCGATCTCGACCATACACCTCGTTATCGCTTCCTGCTAGGCGATATCTGCGACTCCGCGGCCGTACGCGAGGCGATCGGCAGCCGGGCCGATGCCGTCGTAAACTTCGCAGCGGAGACCCACGTGGACCGCTCGATCGATAATCCCGAGGCCTTCCTGCGAACCGACACGTTGGGGACGCAGGTTCTGCTTGAAGCGCTTCGCGGCGGCCGCGTCTCGCGGCTGGTGCAGGTCTCGACCGACGAGGTCTACGGCGAGGTCGCCGAGGGTGAGTCGACCGAGAGCGACCCCCTGCGACCGCGCAGCCCATACGCCGCCAGCAAGGCGGCAGCCGACTTGCTAGCGCTCGCCTACCATGCAACCTACGGGGTCCCCGTCGTCATCACCCGCGGAAGCAATACCTACGGCCCGAATCAGTATCCCGAGAAGATCGTTCCGCTCTTCATTACGAATTTGCTCGACGATCGGCGCGTGCCACTCTACGGTGACGGCCTACAAATCCGTAACTGGCTCTACGTCGACGACCACGCCCGCGCGGTTCTCCACGTCCTCGAGCACGGCGCGCCCGGCGCTATCTACAACGCCGGCGGCGGATCCTCGCTAACGAACCTCGAGCTCACGCAGATGCTGATCGGTGCGTGCGGACGTTCGCTCGAGCGTCACGTCGAACACGTCGCCGACCGCCTCGGGCACGACCGCCGGTACGCACTCGACAGCTCGCGACTGCATGGCCTCGGCTGGAGACCGCAGATGCGCTTTGAAGAGGGCATCGCCGGTACCGTCGCGTGGTATCGCGCCAACGAAGGCTGGTGGCGCCCATTGAAAGGCGAGCATGCACCGGCCTGACGGTTCGAGGGCTCTCAAGGGGGTTATCCTGGCGGGCGGGCTCGGCACGCGGTTGCGTCCGCTGACGAAGGTCACCAACAAACACTTGCTGCCGGTTTACGACAAGCCCATGATCTACTATCCGCTGGAGACGCTCTGCTCGGCCGGCATCGTGGAGATCATGATCGTGACCGGTGGAAACTCCGCAGGCGAGTTCCTTCGTCTTCTCGGCAACGGGGCCGAGTTTGGACTGCGCGACATTTACTATACGTATCAAGAAGGCGAAGGCGGAATCGCCGACGCGTTGCGCCTTTGCGAGCATTTCGCCGAGGGCGGTTCAATCGTGGTCGTGCTCGGCGACAATATCCTCCAGGAAAACATCGCGCCGTACGTCGCCAAGTTTCGGGAGCAAGGCACCGGCGCCCGCATTCTCCTCAAAGAGGTGGCCGACGCGCGACGCTTCGGCGTGCCGGCCTTCGACGGCGACCGCATCGTCGCAATCGAAGAAAAGCCGGAGCATCCGAAGAGTTCTTATGCGGTGACGGGCGTCTATATGTACGACGCTCGCGTCTTCGACTACATTCGCACGCTAACGCCGTCGGCGCGCGGCGAACTCGAAATTACCGACGTCAACAATCGTTATCTGGCAGACGGTGAGCTCCGCTACGACGTCATGCAGGGCTGGTGGAGCGACGCCGGTACCTTCGAAAGCCTATTGCGCGCGAACGACCTCGTCGCGCGCGAACGAACCGGGAGTCCTCGGGCTCCTACGCGTGATGAACCGGAATAGAAAGAGCCAACGCCACGACGACGAGCACGCCCGCTAGCGCGCTGCGAAACCACCGCTCGGGCAGCCGCGTGACGAAATGCGATCCGACGAAGACACCCGGAATCGACCCAAGCAAGAGCGACCCGGCAATCGAAGGGTTGACGTCGCCGAGCTGCCAGTGGCCGACGAGCGACGGCACGAGTACCACGACCGCAAAGGCGAGATCAGTCCCCACCAAACGCCGCAACGCCACGATAGGCGCAGCCATCAGCAGAAGCGGCAGCGTCAGCGAACCCGCGCCGATCGAAGTAATGCTGACGGTGAGTCCGACGAAGAACCCGATGGCGGCGAGGCGCAAGGTTGGAAGCTCGGTGGCCGCCGGTTCGGTATGATCGCGCGCGAGCCGTCGATTGAAGATGATTCCTGCGGCGGAAACCAGCAACGCTGCGGCGACCGCCAATCGCAGGATGCTTTCCAACTGATGGATGTCGAGCATCTTGTGCAACTGCGCGCTGAGGATCACGCCGATGATCGCCGCGGGGAACCCGCCAAGCGAGAGACGCCAGAGCACCGAGACCTGCACGGTGCGCTTCTGAACGTGCGCGATCATCGCAACGAGCCTCGTGCCCAGCGCAAAGAGCAGGTCGGAGCCAATTGCCTTTGAGGTCGTTACTCCGAGGAAGATCAGCAGTGGCGTCGTGATGGCGCCCGCGCCGACGCCGCTGTATGCCGTGCAAGCGCCAACGACGAACCCAACGATGACATAACTAACGTTCAAGGGCTCAACTCCTCGAGACAAACCAGAGCACAGATCACGACAACGCTCCCGTAAGTAAGGCCATTCCAGCGACCTGAGTCAACATTCTACGGGCTCCGGAGCGTGTCCCCGTCTCCCGAGCCGCTCGCCACGCTCCCCGAAGAACGAGCTTGGTGAATCTCCGCAAAAATCTCCGAGCGGTGCACCGGCACATCGCGCGGGGCCTCGATGCCGAGCTTCACTTGATCGCCGTCGAATCCAACGACGATGACGCGAATCGCGTCGCCGATCATTATCGATTGATTGGTCTTGCGGCTTAGCACCAGCATCGACGCCCTCCTTGGCTTCGCGGCGTGCTTCGCGCGCCCAGATTCCCGCGCCTGCGCCGAAAGGTAGCCATAGAGTCGGCACGGAATTCGGTAGCGCTTCTGGAGGATCGTACATGATCAGCGATATCGCGTTCTTCGCCTACTCCGTTCGCGACGTGCCGCGGGCGCGCGATTTTTATCGCGACGTGCTCGGTCTGAAACCCGGCGACTCGTTTGGCGACCATTGGATCGAGTTCGATGTTGGAAGCACGACCTTCGGAATCGGCAACGGCGAAGGACTGGGCTTCCAGCCCGGCGCTTCGACCGGGGCGGCATTCGAAGTCGATGACGTCGCGGCCATGCGCGAGCGGCTCAAAGCCAGCGGCGTCGAGGTCGGCGACGTGCACGAGTTTCCCGCATGCATGACGTGCTTTGCGAGCGATCCCGAAGGCAACAGGTTTGCACTGCACCAGCGCCGTACGCCCGCGCCCCACAACGCCGCCTAACGCCGTATCGATCGTTATGCCGAGGCGGCAGGCTCGCGAGACGCTTCGATCAGAATCTGCGCAACCTCCGGCCGCGAGAACTCCTGAGGAGGAAGCTGCCCCGCGCGCAGCATCTCGCGCACTTGCGTACCGCTGAGCGTAACGTGGTGCGTGGGGTCGTGGCTGCACGTTTTCTGCGAACCCATCCCTTCACAGCGCAGGCAGTAGAAGCTGTTTTCGAACTTGAGCGGCGTGATGCCCAACTCTTCCGGGGTGAAGTTGTCGAACATCTTCTGCGCGTCGTAAGTTCCGTAATAGCTCCCCACGCCGGCGTGATCGCGTCCCACGATGAAGTGCGTGCAACCGTGGTTCTTACGCATGATCGCGTGAAAGATCGCCTCACGCGGCCCGGCATAACGCATTGCCGCCTGCAGCGTGCTCAGCAGCACGCGGCTGGAGGGATAGTAGTTCTCTAACAGCGCGCGGTAGCACCGCATGCGGACGTCTGCGGGAATATCGTCGCTCTTGGTCTCGCCGACGAGCGGGTGAAGCAGCAATCCGTCGACCGTCTCGAGCGCGCATTTTTGAATGTACTCGTGAGCGCGGTGCACGGGGTTGCGCGTCTGGAAGCCGACGATCGTCTTCCATCCGCGACGCTCGAACTCGGCTCGAGTTTCGCTGGGAGAGAGGTTCTCGGGATCGTGTTCGCGAGCCAATACTCTCACGGGGCCGGCGACGAGCACCTCTTTGCGCTCGTAGAGCGCGGCTACACCTGGGTGCTTCTGATCTTCGGTCAAGTAAACGGTGCGCGCTTCGCGCGCCTTGTCGTAGTCGAAGACCTCCTCGACGTCCATAAGACCGCGAAGCGTCCCGTCGCCGTCGTAGAGTGCCACACGCGAACCGGCACCGGGTGCCTCTTCGCGAGTCACTCCCAAAACGACGGGAATGCTCCACGGTAATCCGTTGGCCAGTCGCATCCTGTCGACGACGCTCTCGTAATCCTTGCGAGACATGAAACCTTCCAGCGGACTGAGCGCACCATTGGCGATCAAGGCAAGATCGTTGAGCTCGCGACCGGTGAGGGTAAGGCTGCGCAGTCCTTTACTTTCCTCGCGCAACGCGCGCTCGGCCTCCGGCGAATCGACGGTTCGATTGACCAGCGTGCCGCCGTGCGGGGCGATCATGACGCCACCTTTGCGCCGGTCTCAACGTAGCCGCGTCTCTCGAGTTCCGCGAGGATTTTCGACACGCTCTCTTCGACCGCTTCGAGTTCGCTGTCGACCACCACATCGGGATTCTCCGGGGCTTCGTAAGGATCGGAGACGCCGGTGAAGTGCTGCAGCTCGCCGGCGATTGCCTTGGCGTAAAGCCCTTTGACGTCACGGCGAGTGAGCTCGTTCAAGGAACAGCGCACGTAGACTTCGACGAACTGTTCGCTACCGATGCGCTGACGCGCCTCGGCCCTTGCCAACGCATACGGTGAAATGGCCGCGGTGATCACGGCTGCGCCGTGCTTGACGAGCAGCGAGGCCACGAACGAGATTCGCCCGATATTGATATCGCGGTCTTCTCGGCTAAATCCGAGCCCTTTAGAGAGATGGGTGCGGACCTCGTCGCCGTCGAGCACTTCGACGTTACGGCCGCGAGCGATCAGCTCTGGTCCAAGCCGTTCGGCAATAGTGCTTTTCCCGGCACCGGAAAGACCGGTGAGCCACACGGTGAATCCCTGGTTCAACTGGAGTTCCTTTCTGGGGGGTTAACTATGTTAACCCCGGTTGCTTTTTTTCGCATCCATAGTTTTGGGTGGCCGCCGTCGGGACCTCCATCAGGGCGCTCCAGGCGAAAACTGCGCGGCGTGCAGTCGCGCGTAGGCACCGCCCTTTGCAAGCAGCTCGTCGTGCGTACCGATCTCGATTACGCGGCCGGCTTCGATGTAGAGTACTTTGTTGGCCCGCCGGACCGTTGAGAGCCGGTGGGCAATCATCAACGTCGTGCGTCCAGGCAGCAACCGGTCGAGAGCCTCCTCGATCAGGGCCTCGGAGTGACTGTCGAGCGAGCTGGTTGCCTCGTCGAGAATGAGAATCCGCGGATTTCGCAAGACGGCGCGCGCAATCGCGATCCGCTGGCGTTCGCCCCCCGACAGGCGCGTGCCCCGTTCGCCGACCTCCGTGGCGTAGCCGTCGGGAAAACCACGCACGTACTCTTCGACGTTCGCATCGCGTGCCGCGGCGCGAACCTCTTCGTCACTTGCCTCGAGGCGTCCGTAACGAATGTTCTCGAGAATCGACCCGCGGAAGAGCTGCACGTCTTGGGGCACGATTGCGATGGCGCGCCGCAAGTCGGATAAACGTACGTCTGCAATGTCGATGCCGTCGAGCCGAACGCTTCCCTCTTGCGGCTGATAGAAGCGTGGAACCAAGTTTACGATTGTGGTCTTGCCGGCGCCGGACGGACCGACCAGCGCCACGATTTCACCCGCCGCGATCGAGGCATCGATATGGTTGAGCGCGGGCGGTTCGCCCGCCCCGTAGCGGAACGTTACGTCCACGTAATCGAGTTGCCCGCGAACGCTGGGCATTGCGATCGCATTTGGCGGATCGCGCACCTCGACGGGAAGGTCCAGCAGCTCGAACACGCGCCCGGCGCCGACCATGGCCTTACTGATGTCGCCGAAAAATGCCGCGACGCGGTTCATGGGATTCATCAAGTTGACGAGCAGTCCCCAATACATGAAGACCCGGCCCGTATCGAGCCTTCCGACCAAGACCTCGCGTACCGAGAGCCACATGATCGCGACGACGGCCGCGACCATGATGGTCGAAACGACCAAGGGTTGAGTTTGAATGAACTGCGTCAGCTTCATGTACGCGCCGAAGAAATCGTCATTTCGCGTGCGAAAGCGCTCGACTTCGAACTCCTCTCTTCCAAACGATTTGACGACTCGCTGCCCTTGCAGAATTTCGGAAAGGTTTGACGTGAGGTCGGCGATTCGCCGCTGCGCTAAGTGAGTGCTCGCCGAGATCAGCCGCTGAAAGTTAGAGACGGCGAAGGAGACGATCGGCGCGACGATGACCAGCGAGAGCGTCAAGAGCCAATCGAGATAGATCATCGTCACGAACGACGAGATGAAGGTCGCGAGCGCGACGACGAGTTGCGGGACGGAGACGCTCACGGCGTCGATCATCATCTGGAGATCGGTGGAGAATCGCGCGATGAGTTCTCCGGGACGCCACTTGGCGAATTCCCCGAGCGGTAAGTTTAGCAATCGCTCGAACAGGCGGACGCGCAGGCGCGCTACCAAATTCTGACCGCTCCACGCCGTCATATACGTCTGGCCGTAAATGGCGACGTTTCCCAGCACGAGCGCGATCGACGTCAGGCCCAAGGCCAGGTAGAGGGCCCGCAAGTCGGGAGCGTGGCCCGGTCGAGGAATGAGAACGTCGTTGATAATGATCCGAAACGAGAGCGGGGGAACGATTGAAAGAACGCCGGCAAAGACTCCCAGAGCCATCGCGACGCCAAGCCGCGCGTAGTACGGGCGGGCCTCGCGAGCCAGACGGTAGAGGATCGAGCGGCGGTTCATCCGCCGAAGGGGCTTGCCGCCGCTGCGGAGTGAAACCTCCCGCCGCGCGCTATGGTACGTGTGGATGCATGACCCAGGAGGAACGCACGACTTACATGGATTGTTATTTCCACTCCAACGTCCCCTCGATTGCGCCGTGCATCGAGTGCGGAAAGTCGATCTGTGCGACCTGCCGCGACGAACGCGGCGGCTGCCCCAGTTGTCGTCTCGCTGCGAAAGTCGAGGCGGCTACGGCAACTCGCCAACAAATTCCAGGGCAGGTCCCGCCGCGCCCGGCGCCTGCGAGCGTGCGCGGTACGGCGACGATCGTCGCACCCTCGGATCCCGCGGAGTCGCGAGCCTTGGTCGCGCTCGGTTACCCGCTCTGGCCGCTCGCACTCGTCTCACTCCTGGATCGCAAGCAGTCTCGAAGTCTGCGGCGCCAGGCTTTTCAGGCACTTGGATTCAACGCCGGCTTCTTTGGTTTTTGGGCGCTTCTCTCGCTCGTCGCGCAACTGCCGTTTCTCGGCATCTCCGCAATGGTGCTCGTGCCCCTGCTCGCCCCACTCTTCTTAGTCGCAAGCGTGTACTACGGCATCAAGACGTGGAACGGCGACGAGGTGCGCATCCCGGTCGTCACGAGTTGGCTCGACGAGCGCATGCCTCACGGCGATACGAACGCGCGATAGCGCGCGAGATAGGCCCGCGCAGCGACGGCATGATCGACGACCGGGTGCGGGTAAGCATCTCGCTCGAAGAGCGCCAGCGAAAGTTGCGGTGAATCGTCGGCGTGCCCGTGCCACGCCTCGCGCGGAATATGTCGCAGCTCGGGGATCCAGCGTCGCGCGTACCTGCCATCGGGATCGTATCGACGCCGTTGCCGCTGCGGATTATAAATCCGCGGAAACTGCGCCATGTCGGCGCCGACGCCCGCAATCCACTGCCAGTTGCCCGTCGCGACCGCCGGGTCGTCCTCGACGAGCCAGCGATTCCACTCGTCGCGCCCCACGCGCCAGTCCACCGATAGATCGAAGCAGAGAACCGACGCCGCCACGGCTCTAACGTGGGGATGCATCCATCCCGTTTGATGCAGTTGACGGATGCCGGCATCCACGAGCGGATACCCGGTCTTGCCGGCGCGCCAGGCGTCGAGCCCCGGATGATCCTGCGCAAGCGCAAATCCGTGCATCTTCTCTTGCAGCGGCTGCTCGGTGACGCCGGGGAAAAACCACGAGAGCTGCAAGAAGAAATCTCGGCGCGCGAGCGCGCGCAAGAACAGTTTCAACGAAGCGCGCTCTTCGCCGAGCGCGAACGGATCGCCGAGGCGTTCGCGCACTCTCCGCGCGACCGTTCGCGCCGAAATTGTTCCGAACGATAGGTGCGCCGAGAGTTGCGAAGTTCCGTTCTCGGACGGAATCGCGGCTGCGGCGCCGTACCGCGCGGCACGCTCACCGAGGAAACGCTCCAAGAGCAGACGAGCTGTCGCGGAACTTGCCGTCATGCCCTCTTCGTGTGATCCGAACTCCGCAGCTTGCGGCAACGCTTCGCCGCAGGCTTCGCTGGTGGTAAACCGCAGCAAGAGTGGATTCTCATATGAAGCGATCCCGAGCTTCCACCAACGCTCGAAATACGGTGCGAAGGCCCGATAGCCGGCGCCGTCCGCACCGCGTACTGCAGCGCTCTCCTCGGGCGGAATTGCCGGAGCGTCGTGCACGACCAGCGCGGCAAGACCGGCCTCTTCCAGCTCGGATTGCAAGTGACGATCGTCGTCTATCCCTTGCGCGTGATACGATGCGCTCCACGCCGCTCCGCCCGCGCCGCTCGCACGAGCGATTTCGGCGATGATCTTGCCCGCTGCTCCGCGGCGAACGACGAGCCGGTTTCCCAGCTCGCGCAGCCCCGCATCCAGCGCGCAAACGGCGGAGCAAAAGAACGCCGCCCGGCGCGGTGAGGCCTTCAGCCGCGACGCGAGCGCGTCGTCAATCACGAGTATGGGAAGAACGCCGCCGTGCGAAGCCGCAGCGGCTAAGCCGGCATGATCCTCGAGGCGCAGATCGGTTGAAAAGCGATAGATGAACGGCCTTTCCGCCATAAGGCCGAGTTCGGTCGCGCCGTTAGCTTCCCCCGGGCGCTTCTTAACGCGCTCGCATCACCGCATCGCAGAGGGCCGCATCCAGCGATGCCCGGCCGGCGTGCTTGATGATCGTGCACCGCGTCGGCTTGCCTCGTTCGTCCAACCTTACCTCGAATGTTATCGTTGACCGAGCGGCTTGCGCGCTGGTGAACGTCAGCGATTCCGCAAGATGCTCGCGCTGCGGCATCGTCTGGGTACCGAGGGCCGCGACGGCTACCGTGTCGGGCCTTGCCACACTGCGAACGACCACGGGAGGGTGGCGTTGCGTCGCAAGGATTGCGACCGCAAGTGCTCCCGCGGCTGCCAGGCCGGTGCCCCATTTCCAGCCAAGGCCCCGCGCCGGGGCGCGAGCCAAGGCCCGTCGCACGTCGGGCTGCCATTGCTCTTGATCGCGAGCCTGCGCGACCACCTTAATGACTCGCTCGATCTCACGTTCGCCGCCGATCGCCGCGAGGCAGCGCCGGCAGGTGGAAAGGTGCTCTCGATAGGCTTGGCGTTGTTCGTCGCCGGCCTCTCCCAGAGCGATGGCGCCGGCCAGTATCTCGGCGGTAGTGCAGTTTGAATCAGCTTTCACGGGAGCGAATCCTCATTCATCACGTGTCGTAACGTTTTCATCGCGCGGCAGACTCGCTGGCGAACGGCATCGGCGGTGGTTCCGAGTATCTGCGCGGCCTCCGACGAGGAGTACCCGGCGTAGCTCGTCATGAGCAGGGCGGCCGTCTGTTCCACCGGCAAACGCGCGAGCGCCGCCTGCAGATCGACGGACTGCGCGCCGTGCTCGTCAACGCGCCAGGCACTGCGATCCAGATCACGATCGAGCGGCAGCACCTGCAGGATCTTTCGGCGGCGCATGAACGAGATGGCGGCGTTCGTTGCGGCACGATAGAGCCAACCCGCGCGCAGCTCTCGCGCCGGATCCGCCTGTAACGTGCGGTATGCAGAGAGAAAGACGTCTTGCGTCAGGTCGAGCGCGACCTCGGCGTCGCCAACCATACGGCGGAGATAGCGCGCGAGCTTCGTTTGGTGCTCGATCACTAACTCTTCCGTTCGCCTTTGCGCGATCGCGGTACGATCCATCGCAACACACGTTTCTAAACCGCTTGTCATTCCGGAGCTCGCGAGACCTCCTGTACCTTGAACAACGGCGGAAGCGTGCCGCCTGTGACTGGATTTGGAACCTCAGCCTCCGATTTCGGAGAACGCCCGCATACGCGAGGCGGGCTCGCCAAGGCGAAGATGATGGCGCGCGGGCTTAATCAGCATCGACGAGCGCAAGAGACCGGCGAGCTCTTCGGTGCTCGCACCGGCCCGCAAAGGGGTTCGCAGATCCAGCGCGTGGTCGCCGAAAAGGCAGAGCCGCAGATGGCCGTCAGCCGTCAGGCGCACGCGGTTGCAGCGATCGCAATAGTCGTGCGAGAGCGGACTGATCACGCCGACGGCACCCAAGGCGCCGGGAAAGGCAAAATATCGCGCGGGACCGTTGCCCTGGGGGCCGGGCACCGCTCGCAGCTCGCCGTCGACCGAGATGCGCTCCAAGATTTCCTCAGATGAAACGTAGGTATCGCGCTGCAGCTCGACATTTTCGCGTACGGGCATCACTTCAATGAAGCGCACGTAGATTGGCCGATTCTTCGTTAGCAGAGCGAATTCGCGCAGCTCGTCGTCGTTCTGCCCGCGCATGATCACGCAGTTTAATTTAATCGGCGCCAGCCCGGCGTCGATGGCCGCGTCGAGTCCGCGCAGCACGAGCTCTAGGCCGGGCCGGCGCGCAATGCTTTCGAAGCGATCGGCGCGCAGGGTATCCAGCGAAAGATTGATCCGGCGCAATCCCGCCGCCGCCAGCTCGCCGATCTGCTCTTTTAAGAGAAGCCCATTGGTCGAGAGCGCGATGTCCTCGATGCCGGGGATATCCGCCAGCGCGGCAACCAGCCGGCTCAACTCCCGTCGGAGCAGCGGCTCGCCGCCGGTCAGACGAAGGCTCCGCACACCGACGGTCGCCCCGGCACGCACGATCTCGACGATCTCCTCATAGCTCAGGATCTCGTCGCGTCGAAGCCACGGTAGGCCCGATTCCGGCATGCAGTATACGCAGCGCAGGTTGCACTTATCCGTGACCGATATTCGCAAATACGTGATCGGCCGGCTGAATCCGTCAACGAGCGAAATGGTCGGAGCGCTCTTAGTCGCCTGCAAAGATATCATCCGATAGATCCGGATTGAGCTTATAAGCATCGATCGTCGAGCTGATGTCGGCGACGTAGCCCGGCTCGCTAACGTGCCCGGTTTGCGATGCAACCACCACGTTGCCGCCCTGTTGGCCGTAATGATTCGTCATCTCCGCGTAACCGCCGTTGTAGTAGTTCCAACGGAGCGTCGTGACCGTTGCCGTCCGATCGTCCGCCGTTGCGTCGATATGTTCGACGTTGCCGCGCTTGCGCGGCACGAGCCGGAATTTCGTCGTCGCCCCGTCGTCGGAGGCGACGGTAACCGTATAGAGATCGCGCCATCTCGAAGGAGGCTCGATGTGAGCGTAGAGCTTGTCGAACTGCTGTGCGACCAGGGGAACCCCGCTCGTGAAAATGACCTTGTACTTATCCGGCTGCTTGTAATAATAGGTCCCGACCAGATCCGCCGACAGAAAGGGGAACGACTTCATGGCAACGTGAGCGTGCAGCGTCGCGGAGAACGCTCGAAGGTTTGGGTTGAGCGAGGCCATCCGGTCGAGCAAAGCGCTCGAAGAGGCGGCCGGAGCCGGCGCCGCGGCGCACAAGAGGGTGGCCAAGAGGCACGAGACTGGAGTGGTGAAGCGGTTCATCTAGTCGAGCATACCCGAGGGCGAGGGTTTAAAGGGTTGAAGCGCCATTGAAATCTCGGCGCGGACCTCCTCGCTTGGTTCTACGTTCGCCTGCGCGCTCAATGCCGCCACCGCGGCGGGCGAGCCGATTCGACCCAGCGCCCAGGCCGCATGTCCGCGTACCATCGGGTGCGGGTCGCGGCACAAGCTCTCGGCCAAGGGCCCGACCGTCGACCGGTCGAGGGCGTTCCCAAGGGCGACGGCGGCGTTGCGGCGCAGGACCGCGGCGCCCCGCCACCCCATCGCCGTGAGCCGGAAGCGCTTCTTGAACGTGCTGCCGTTCAGCCGGAGCAAATCGACCAGCCCCGGGGCGCCCGCCTCGGGGTCGGCCGGCAACCATTGGGCCCCGCCGCTGAGGCCGGCATCGCGCGTCGGGGGGCAGACGACCTGGCAGATGTCGCAGCCCCAGATCCAGTCGCCGATCAACGGCCGCATCGCTGCTGGAATCGCGTCCGTCCGCTGGGTTAGATCCGAGATGCAGCGATTGGCGTCGATCGTGTAATCACCGCGCAAGGCCCGCGTCGGGCAGGCCTCGATGCAGCGCGCGCAACTGCCGCAACTCTTGGCAATGGATTCGTCGGGCGGCAGCTCCAGCGTCGTGACGACTTCGCCGAGGAAGACGAACGAGCCCAATCCGGGTGCAATCAGGTTCGTGTGCTTGCCGATCCACCCCAGGCCGGCGCGCGCCGCCAGCGCCCGTTCGGCCAACGGTCGCGTGTCGCATGCGACCGTCGTCACCCGCTCACCAACGGCCTCGTCAATGGTACGTGCGACCGCATCGAGCAGCGCGCGCAATCGCCGATGATAATCGGCCGACCAGGCGTAGTTTGAGACCCGGCCCCGCAGCGGTCCGGCGCGTGGGACCGCGGTGGCATACGGAAGCGCGACGCAGAGAACGCTGCGCGCGTCCGCGCACAGTTCGCCGGGATCGGTCGCGCGCCGCGCGTACTCGTCGTCAAAGCTCCAACAGAGAAAGTCCCGGCGCGCGAACGCCGCTTGCATTCGGCGCCGCGATTCCTCATCCGCGCGCGCACTCGTAACGCGGATCGCCCCGGCGCCCAGTGCGAGCGCCGTGCGAACCGCCAGCTGCTTTATCGCTTCGCTCACAGGGTCGCCAGCGGTCTCGCGCTTCCTCGCGGAAACGCTTGGTCGATCGCAAAGATGTCGCCGGTGTCGAGTGCGACCGACCCCGCTGCGGCGTTCTCCTCGACGTGGGCCACCTGCGCGGCTTTTGGGATTGCAAACACGTTCTGCTCGCGTGTGAGAAATGCGAGGGCGACCTGCCGCGGCGTCGCGCCGTGCTTGCGCGCGACGCTCTCGAGCACGCCGCGCCCCTTTGCCGTACGCAGAAAACCTCCGCGGCCAAAGGGAGTGTACGCCACGATTGCGATTCCGCGTCGATATGCAGCGGGAATCAGCTCGTGCTCGATGCCCCGTTCGCCCAGATGATAGAGCACCTGATTGCAGGCCAGCGGAACGGCACGCAGGTACGATGCCGCCTCGAGCATTGCAGCGGTATCGAAGTTGCTGACGCCGACGAAGCGTGTCGTCGCCCCGTTCCACCAGCGTTTCAAGAGCTTGCATCGTCTCTTCCAGCGGATGCGCGCCCGGCCAATGCAGCAAGTAGAGGTCTAGGTAATCACAACGCAAGGCGCTCCAGGCTGCGTTGCGCCGCGTCCAGCGTTCCCGGTAGCTGGCATTGGTGGGCAGTACCTTCGTCGCGATAAAGAGCTTCTCGCGCGGAATGCCCCGGATCGCCTCTCCAAGAAACTCCTCGACGGCGCCGGCACCGTACATCTCCGCGGTATCGAGGTGGGTCATTCCCAACTCGATCCCACGCTCGATCGCGCGTTGCGCTTCTCTGCGCGCGGAGCCGCTCTCCGGCATATTCCATGTGCCCTGACCGATCGCCGGAAGATCCACGCCGGTCGCTCCGAACGGCTTATGCTTCATCAAAATCTTCAGGCCTCGCCTAAAAAAACTCGAACGTCTTCTTGTCGCGCCGCGTAGGCCAGCAAGCCTCCGCGCAAATGCAGCAGTCGCTCGAATCCCGCTTCCCGTAAACGGCGTACGGCCCAGAGCGACTTTACGCCGACGCGGCAGGCGACGACGTAGCGAATGGCGCTATCGAGTTCGGACATCCGCTCGTCGAGCTGCGATGCGGGAATTGAACGGGCGCCTGCGATCGAGCCGAGCACCGCTTCGTGCGGTTCGCGAACGTCGAGCAGCGTCGCATCGCGCAGCGCTTCGTCGAGCCGATCCGCCTCGATCTCCGCAACGCCGCTTTCGACTTCGATTCCTTCGTAGGCGCGCGGTACGATGCCGCCGATCGCCGGGCGTGCGCCGCAGAGCTCGCAGTCGTCATCGCGATCGAAGCGCAACTCGCGCACGCGCGCCTGCAGGCTGTCGACGAGCAGCAGCCGCCCGATCAGCGGCTCTCCGACTCCAAGAACGACTTTGAGCGCTTCCGCCGGCTTGCCATGCTCCGACGATCCCGGCGAGTGCGCCGAGGACGCCGCCGTCGGCGCACGTCGGCGTCAGCTCGGCCGGCGGCGCTTGCGGGTAGAGGCAGCGGTAGCACGGACCACCAGGCGCACAGAGTACACTGAGCTGTCCGTCGAAGCGAAAGATCGAGCCGTAGACGTCGACCTTCTTCTCCAAGTAACACGCATCGTTGATCAAATAGCGCGTTGGAAAGCGATCCGTGCAATCGAGCACCACGTCGTAGCGCGCATACGAGCTCCCGCGCGTTCTCTTCGTTGAGGCGAAACGGAAGCGCGTCGACGGTAACGTACGGGATTGAGCGCGTGCAGACGGGCTGCCGCCGCGACGGCCTTGTTGCAGCCGACATCGGCCGTCGTAAAGATCGTCTGCCGCTGCAGGTTCGTCTCGTCGACGACGTCGTCGTCGACGACGCCCGATGCATCCAACGCCGGCGGCGGCTAGGTACTGCAGCGCCGGCGAACCCAGACCGCCGGCGCCCACGACGAGCACCCGCGCCGCGGCGAGCCGTTCTTGACCGCGAGTCCGACTTCGGGGATCAGCAGATGGCGGCTGTAGCGCCGGCGCTGCGCGCCGTTCACTCCGAACGCTCCTCCGAACGCTGGAGCGCCGGATGCCGCTCGTTGAACCATTCCAGGACCGCGCGCGCGCGCGTGCTCGGCCGCGTACGTGTGATCGCTCTCGATCGTTACGAACGTCTTCGGCTCCGGCGCGCGATCGTAGAGCTCGCGCACGCTGCGCGGGCTGACCATCGCATCCGCGACTCGCCGCGACGTAGAGCGCCGGCCTGCCCGCAAGGCGCGGCAAGAGCTCGTCATAGCGCGCTGCAACGTCCGGCGACCAGCTCGGGCAGCGTCACCCCGACCACGTACGACGAGCGAAAGTCGGTGACGCCGACCCTGCGCAACGCCTCCAACGACGTCGGCCGGCCGTAGCCGGTGGCAATCGCGACGACGCCGGCGATGTCCGCGTCGAGCGCGGCGGTAAAGAGTCGCGGTCATTCCGCCCATGCTGTGCCCCAGCGTGTACGACCGGCGTCGTCGGATCGTTCGCGGACGAAGGCGACGACGCGGCACATCGCTTCGATGCAATCGTCGACGCCGCCCAGTTCGCCGCCGCTCGCGCCGAGTTTGTGTCCGGGAAAATCGAGGCTGTAGACGCAGCAAACCGTGGCTTGCGAGAAACGAGCAGAGAAAATCGAGGTTCTGTTTGCTCGAAGAGTAGCCGTGACCGGCGACCACGCCGACGCGGCGCGGACGGCGCGGTTCGTATTTGAGGACCGCAAGCGGATTGCGTTGCGCCTCGAGATGCGTAACAGCTCGACGCTTAGCTCACGCGTCGTTCGCTCGCCACTGCGCCTCGCCGTCGGCGTACCGCTCCTTTTTCCAGATCGGCGCGCGCTGCTTTAGCTCGTCGATCGCATAAGCGGCAGGCATCGAATGCCGCGGCGCGATGTGCGGCTGCGCGGCGACCGCCACTGCGACTTCGCCGACGGCGAGATCGCCGATCGCATGAGCGATCCAAAGCCGCACGTCGCCGAAACGCTCGCGCGCTTGTTCGTCAATCGCCGCGAATTCGTTGCACGCCATCGACTCGTAGGCTTCGTACGAGAGACCCGACGACGGCGCGCCCGTCGCGCACGTCGTTGCGCACGACGCCCAAAAACGTCACCAGCGCACCCTCTTCGCCTCCGCGACGTTTGCGAAGCGGCGCGGGTCGATCGCTCCCCGCACGATGCTAAACCACTGCCTATCCACCGCCCACCGGCGGGAACAGCGCGATCTCGTCGCCGTCGCTCAGCATGCCGTCGGAATCGACGAGCCGTCCGTTACGGGCGACTCGCATCGAGGAACGATACGGCGCCAGCGCCGGGAATTACCGTTCCAGGAGTCTTTGAGCATCGCCGACGCGAGCTCCCTCAGGCAGGCTGAGGCTCTGCTCGGACGTCTGAAGGATCTCGCGCAGGCTTGCGAAGGCAAGCAACCGAATTTGCATGCGTTATCTCTTCGACGGGGATATGCTCGACCCGTACCGGAATTTGAGAATGATGAGAACCTCTACGTTAGCCGGAGCGTTGGCGCTCGCAATCGCCCTAGCGGCTCCGACCGCCGGCTGGGCCAATGCGGCCCAGTGTACGGTCGAGGTGCTCACGGTGCAAGGAACGCCTTTGACGCTCTCCTACTGCATCACGGCAGCGCCGCGGTCCACGGGCACTCAAGAGATCATCGTTCCCGTGGTCGCCACCTATTCGGCGCCGGGCCGCTCGCTGCGCTTCACGAACGAACTGCACTTTCTCGCGGGGGAGCGCGTCTCTCGCGTGTTGGAGAGCCTGGACCTTTCAAAGCTCGGCCTCAGCGGAACGCTGCATCTCACGCTGGCATACGTCCAGGGTCTGGTGCACGTGGAAGGGGCATTGCTCACGCCGGGAGCGATCACGATTAAGTGAACCTCGACCCGCTCTAGTGCCCCTAACTGCAACCGCGGCGATGCTCCGCCCGCTCTAGAGCAAGGTATGCGCCGGCGCTACATTGCCTACAGTAGCTTCAAGATCCCCGACGGCTGTCGCTAGAGGAGAATCCGTTTCCCTATGCCTTGTACGGCAACCATCCCAAATCTCACGGCTCGCGAGCAAGCGCACCACCTTTATGAACGATACCGCCCGGTCTCTTCCGAGTTCAAGATGAAACCGAACGTATCGCATGGCGCGTCAGCCCCGAGCCGTTCGCATTGTCCAAGGGACAGCTCGACGCGATCGAAGGTCTCGGCACCGATCTTCTTCGCTTCTATCGGGCGCTCAACAATCTCTACAATCGCAGCGTGCGCGGAACGTCCCCGAGCTTCATCGCCGAGTATCTCGACCGCGGGAAGCCCGAGCAGATTGTCAAGTTCGGACGCCAGAACCGCTTCAAGCAAGATGTTCCGGGCGTCATCCGGCCCGACCTCATCATCACCGCAGATGGTTTTACGGCCACCGAACTCGACAGCATTCCCGGCGGAATGGGTTTTCTTGGCGCGATGACGGAAGCGTACTGCCAGCTTGGCCTCGAGAGTGCCGGCGGAGACCACGGTATTCCGGCCGGCTTCGCCGCGATGTTGCGCCACGTAACCGGCGTCGAGCATCCGACCGTCGCAATCGTGGTATCTGAGGAATCCGCGGATTATCGGAACGAGATGACGTGGCTGGCCGACGCGCTGCGCCGATTGGGTTTTGCCGACGCGTGGGTGCGCGCTCCGCAAGACGTCACCTTTAGCGAAGAGGGCCTCTTCATTCGCCACGATGATGGCCGCGAGGCGCGGCTCGACGCGCTCTATCGCAACTTCGAACTCTTCGATTTGTTCAACCTGCCGAAGCAAGAGCTCATGCTCTATGCCGCGCGTCACAATCGCGTGCGAATCGTGCCCGCGCCCAAAGCGTCGCTCGAAGAAAAACTGGCGTTTGCGCTGTTGCATCACCACGCGCTCTCGACGGCGTGGCGCAGCGAGCTGGGCGCCGACGTTTTCGAACGGCTGCTCCGAATCTTTCCCCAAACCTGGGTGATGGATCCGCGCCCGATGCCGCCGCAAGGGGTGATCGCACGCTTAGAGGCCGGCGGTGCGCCGGTCTCGGATTTTCGTCAGCTCACCGCCCTGCCCAAGAGCGAACGCGCGTATGTGATCAAACCCTCGGGCTTCTCGCAGCTCGCGTGGGGCTCGCGCGGCGTCAAGATCGGGGACGATCTTACGCGAGAGGAGTGGGCCTCGGCCATCGAGGTAGCGTTGACGTCGTTCGACCGGACGCCCTACGTGCTTCAGCGATTCCACAAGGGCAAGTTGATTCGACAGAGTTATTTCGATCGGGACCGCGATGAAATACGCGAGTATGACGGCCGGGTTCGTCTTTGTCCGTACTACTTCGTAACGGGCGAGGAGAGCGTCGTGCTCGGAGGTATTTTGGCGACGATCGCACCGGCCGACAAGAAGCTCATCCACGGCATGAGCGACGCCGTCATGACTTCCTCGATTTTGCGCGAACGCAGCGTTTCATAGAACGCGCTTGCGCGCAATCGTCCTTTGCCGGCACGGCGTTACGGAAAGCAACCTGGCCGGACGCTTTCTCTCCCGAACCGACGTGCCGTTGAGCCCCTTGGGCGTCGAACAGTGCCGGCAACTTCAAATCGAGTTGCAGGCCTTCGACTTTGAGAGCTGCTTGGTCAGTCCGATGCGACGCTGTCTGGAGACGCGCGAGATCCTCGCGCCGCAACCGCCGTTCGAAATTGACGCCGCGCTGCGCGAAATCGATTTTGGCACGTGGGAGGGTGAGACGCTGGAGTGGCTGCAGGCCAACGATCCCTCCGGGCTCGCGCAGCGACGCCGCGATCCGGTGCATTTCCGGCCGCCGCAGGGTGAGAGCTTTTCGGATGTTGCGCGGCGACTGCGACCCGTCGTCGAAACGCTGCGTCGCCCACTGCGTTGGCTCGTCGTCGGACATCGCGGTACGCTGGGCGTGCTCGAACGGCTGCTACGCGATTTGCCGCTCGAATCCCAAGCGGTCAAAGGCCTCGAGCCGGCGCAATTCCGCCTCGTTAACTAGCGCACGCGGGTCAGGATCGCGTGTTGCGACGGAACCTCGATGCGATCCGGTATAAAGGTGGCGGGGTCGTACCACATCGTGACAGGAATCTGACCCGTCAATGAAAGCTCGACGTCTTGGGCTGGGACGCCGGCCGGCCGCGGCTGCGGCGCTGCCGAGTCTCTCATCAGCGGCTGTGCCGCGCCGGTAACGGGCGAAAGCCACGTCACCGTCGACTCGTTCCACGACGCAAGTTGCGCCGGCAACGCGAAGAGACCGGCGAGCAATCCCGGTTCGATCACCACGAAATGATGCGTATCCGCCCCAAGAACGACCTTGCGGGCAGCGTCGCTCTGCGTACCGGTAATCGTTGCGGAGGCCGCAGTGAGCGCAACGGTCACGCCGACGTTTTGACCAGCCGCGAGATAGTTGCCCGTATAGCTCGTCGGCGAAAGATCCGACGCTAGCGCCAGGGTCGCCCTCGCCGAGAGCGTCATCCCCATGATCGATGCCCACGAGTTTTCGTCGATCTCGGTCGTGGAATCACTGCGCTTGACGGTCACGTTCCACTGCCCAATCGGTTGCCCACTCATTGCAGCAGTATAATTGTAGGCACCGGGTCCCGGAAACGCAACGGTCGCCGCCACCGCGAGCACGAATGCCGGTATCAACGTTTAGACCGGAACCTTCGCGCGCACTTGCCGAGCAACCGCGTCTATCAAAATATCGATCTCTTTGGCCGTAGTATAGCCATGCGGCGAGACTCGAATGCCGCCGGTGCGATAAGTCGTCACGATGCCTTGATTCTCCAGCGCTCGTCCGAGCGCGATGCTGTCGATGCCTGGGATGCTGAAGGTAACGATGCCGGAAGAGCAACTCCTTCCACGCAGCGTGGAGAACTCTGCATCCAGAGCGGCAAGTCCTTCATAAAGCCGGTCGGTCAAGGCCAGGACGTGCTCCGCGATGGCCGCCGGTCCGCTGCGTTCGAAGAGATCGATCGCGCAAACCAGCGAGAGCGTTCCAAGTAAGTTCGGCGTTCCACTCTCAAAGCGCAGAACTTCCGGGGAGAAGGGCTGCTCGTAGTTGTGAAAGTCCCACATATCTGCAAGCGACCGCCATCCCGGCATCGCGACCGTCAGGCGCTCGGCGAGCTGCGGGTTCAGGTAGAGAAAGGCGGCGCCGTGCAAACCCAGCATCCACTTTGCCCCGCCGGCGTACAGCGCATCGACGCCGAGGGCACGCACGTCGATCGGCAGAACGCCCAATCCTTGCATTGCGTCAACGCAGAGCAGCGCGCCGGCTTCGTGTGCCGCCGCCGCCAAACCCGCTAAGTCGTGACGGTAGCCGTCGGCGTATGAAACCCACGACACGGCGACCACGCGCGTTCGCGGCGAGAGCTCTCGCCTCAAACGGTCGGGCGTCAAGCGTTCTTCTCCCGTGGGGATCAGTCGCACGTCGACTCCACGACTGCGTAGTCCAAGCCACGGAATCACGTTGGCGGGAAACTCGTCGTCGCAGAGCAGCACTTCATCCGCCGGCTTCCAGTCGATTCCGAGCGCGACGGTATTCGCGCCGGCACCGGTATTGAGCAGCGTCGCGATCTCCGATCCGTTCGCTCCGATGAAGCCGCCGATCTTCGATCGATACTCGCTCATCTCGAGATCGTAGGGAAAGGTTCCCAGAACGCCGGCGGCGGCGTGCGCGCGAACGAACTTCTCGATCGCCGCAACCGTGGAGGCAGGAAGCACCCCGGCGGCGGCGTGATTCAAGTAGACGTAGTGCTGCGTGACGCCAAACTCGCTGCGCGGAAGCGGGGTGCTCACTCCGCGCCGATCATGTCCTTCGTGTGCCACGCGATGTTGCCGGCACGGTCGCCTACGCGCTCGAGCGAAGCGAGGACGAAGAGATAGCGCGTTCCGGGACGTACGATCTCCGGATCGGCGCGCATCTCCGATTGCAGAAGTTTGATGCTGCGCTTGTAGAGCTTATCCACCTCGTCGTCCCGGTCGATCACGGTGCTTGCCAGGATGGGATCGCGCTCGGTGTAAGCGCGCATCGCGTCGAGCAGCAGCCCGTGGGCGACGCTCGCGATACGATCGATCTCGACCTTTTGGGGTCGCATCGGCTGATCTGAAAGTTTGATGGCGTTCTTCGAGATATCGACGGCATAATCGCCGACGCGCTCGAGGTCGGTCGCGATCTCCAGCATGGCGGCAATCTCGCGCAGCTCCCCCGCGACCGGCTGCTGCCTCCAAATAAGCTCGATGCAATGCGCCTCGATGCGCCGCCGCAGATCGTCGATGGCGTCGTCTCCCGCAACGACGCGCGCCCCGGACGCGGCATCGCGATGGTCGAGCGCGTCCACCGCGACGCGGATCGCGTCGCTCACCAACGCGCCGAGACGAACGACGTCGAGCCTGGTTCCCTCCAACGCCTCATGATACGCTGTGCGCACCGGCACCCTCACCTCCCATGAAAACAGACCGCTAGTTTAGCAGGGGGCACTTCCGCGCAATCCAACGAAGGAACCTGCGTCCTTTATCAAATCATAAGGTTAAACATGCCATTTGAAGATATCCTCGTCGCGGTCGATGAGCCGCTTGGCTTCATTACGCTTAACCGTCCGAGCGTTCTCAATGCGTTGCGCACGCGGCTCTTGGACGAGCTCTCGACGGCCCTGCGTGACATGGAGCGCGACGAGAAAGTCCGCGTAGTCGTCATCACCGGGGCCGGAGAGAAGGCCTTCGCCGCGGGAGCCGACATCTCGGAGCTCAACGCACTGGCTTCGGCCGGCGCGGGCGCCGAGAAGGCCCGCACGGGCCAAGGTATCACGCGTCAGATCGAACGTCTCAGTAAACCGGTCGTGATGGCGATCAATGGATTCGCGCTCGGCGGCGGCTGCGAGCTTGCCATGGCCGGGGACATACGCGTCGCCAGCGAAAACGCGAAGTTCGGGCAGCCGGAGGTGAACCTCGGTTTGATACCGGGTTACGGCGGTTCGCAACGTTTGACACGGCTAGCCGGCAAAGGTGTGGCGACGCATCTCTGTTTAACGGGCGAAATCATCGATGCGGCGGAGGCGTTGCGCATCGGCCTCGTGACTCGAGTTGTCCCGGCCGGCGAGCTGATGGACGAGGCGAAACGGATTGCGACACTCGTCGCATCCAAAGCTCCCTTGGCCATTGCGGCTTGCAAGCGGGTCATCAACAACGGCGCACATCTTTCGATCGACGATGCGCTGGAGCTCGAGGCACTCGAGTTCGGCACGCTCGTCGATACCGAGGACATCAAAGAAGGCACGCGCGCGTTCCTCGAAAAGCGCAAGCCCGCGTGGAAGGGTCGTTAACGACCGCTCCTTGTCATCTTGAGCTTAGCCCGCCCTGAGCTTAGCCTGCCCTGAGCTTGTCGAGGGGTCGACGGGTCGAAGGACGAGAGCGCATTGCTCATTGCCAATGCGATGGCCGGGTTGAGACCTTCCCATTTTGCCCGAATGAAACCGTTGCGATCGATCACGACGATCGTCGGAAGTCCTTCGACGGCAAAGAGCGGCCGCGCGCTGCCGTCCGGGTCGAGCGTAACGTTTTGTAGGCGGTATCGCCGCGCGAAGGCCGCTGCAGTCGATCGCTCTTCGCCGACGTCGACCGGCACGACCGCCGCGTCGGGATGCGCTCGCGACCACGCCTCGACCAGCGGCAGCTCCAGCCTGCACGGCTCGCACCAGCTCGCGTAAAAGTCGAGAAAGAGCACGCGACCGCGCTCGTCGGCAACGCGGAAGGCGTCGCCCTCCAAGCGCTGGTAAATCGCCGCGGGTGCGGGATGCGTGCCGGCGGCCTCAAACGAGCGCGGCGCGACGAAGATCTTCCAGAGTGCAAAACCGATTACGAGCGCCGCGAGGAGATCCCACAACCGTCCGGCGGCAGCGAACTTGCGCGTCGGCTACTCCGAACGGAAAAGAGCTGCGATTCCTTGACCGCCTCCGATGCATGCCGATGCGATCGCATAGCCGCCGCCGCGCCGGCGCAGCTCGTGCAGTGCCGTGATCGCGAGTCGCGCACCCGACGCGCCCAGCGGGTGGCCGAGCGCAATCGCGCCGCCGTTCGGATTCAATGTCTTAGCCTGTGCCGAGCCTGTCGAACCCATCTCGCGAAGACATGCGATAACCTGCGGCGCAAAGGCCTCGTTGATCTCCACGACGGCAAGATCGTCCGCGTCGACACCGCCGCGCTCGAGTGCCTTCGGAATCGCAAAAGCCGGGCCGATCCCCATAATCGAGGGGTCGACGCCTACGACGCTCGCCGAGACCAGACGCCCCATCCATTGCAGTCCATCTTCGCGCGCGCGCTTTACGGTCGTCAGAACCACCGCCGCCGCGCCATCGGTGATGCCGCTTGCATTTCCGGGCGTTACAACGCCGTCTTTGACGAATCGAGCCGGCAGCTTTCCGAGTTTCTCCATCGTTAATCCAGGGCGCGGCCCTTCGTCTTTTTCAACGCGTACGGTCGAGCCTTTCGGCCCGGGAACATCGACCCCTACGATCTCCTGCGCGAAGTAGCCGCCGCTCTGTGCAACCAGAGCGCGTTCCTGGCTCGCGAGCGCAAACTCATCGCATTCCGCGCGAGACACACCGTACTTCTTCGCAAGATTCTCCGCCGTGATTGCCATCGGCGTATCACCGTACGAATCGATGAGCGCCGTCCAAAGCGAGTCTTCAAATGCAACGTTCTGGCCCAGTCGAAAACCTTGGCGAGTGCCGCGTACGACGTGGGGCGCTTGACTCATATTTTCGCTTCCACCCGCCAGCGCGTAACTCGCGTTGCCGAGAAGCAGGGACTGCGCGGCCGACAGAATCGCTTGCAAGCCCGAACCGCACAGCCGATTGACCGTGAGCGCGGGGACCCCGACCGGGAGCCCCGCCCGTAGTCCGACGTGGCGCGCGAGATAGATCGCATCGGCGCTGCTCTGAATGACGTTCCCGAAAACGACTTCGTCGATCTGTTCCTTGCGGACGCCGCTGCGCCCGATCGCCTCTTCCGCGGCCGCGACGGCGAGGTCGGTGGCCGTAAGGCTCGCTAGTTCCCCGCCAAGATTACCGAACGGGGTACGGGCCCCCGCGAGAATGACGATGTCGCTGTCCTGCATAGAATTGCTCATATCGACCGCCACTATTCCGCAACGGTTGCACGCGTCCCGGCAGGCGCCGTCGCGGACCGTCCCTAAGACCGGCGACGTATGCCAATGAACCGACCCGCCGCGATCACGCTCGACGCCCGATCGCTGATCCCTGCGACCAGGACGGCGCTAATACTCGAAACCTTCGACAAGCTTCCGATTGGAAGCGCGTTGGAGATTACCGAAGAGACCAGCCCGCGCGCACTTCGTAACGAGATGGCGCAGCTGCGTCCCGGACGTTTTTCCTGGGATGCGAGAAACCTCGGCGCCAACCGCTGGACCGTCCGCCTCGAACGAATCGATGAAAATGCCGACGGCGAAGCCTTTCTGACGTACGTCTCGGCGTTTACCTCGGCCAAGGCGAGCACCACCAAGGAGCTTGCCGCGCAGATGGGCGAGCGCACCTACAAAGCCGGCGAGACCATTTTCGACGAGGGGGAAGTCTGGCCGTATCTCGGGATCGTTAAGACCGGTAAGGCAATCTACACGTTACTCTCGCCCGACGGCAAGACGCACACGATCGGCGAACGGCTGACGCACGACACGCTCAACGAGAGTGGAACGTTCGACGGCGGCGGCGCAACGACGCGCGCCGAAGCGTTGACCGACGCGACGATCGTCACGCTTCCCAGCGAAGCGGTTATTCATGCCGCCCGCAGCGACGCGGAGCTCGCGCTCGGCTTTTTAATTGCGTCGTCACAGGCGCGGCGCCGTTCGATCGACACGATTGCCGATCTGGCTTTCGCCCACGTGTTGCAGCGCGTCGCTAAGTTCTTGCTCGGATACGCACGCGCGTCCGTCGGTATGGCCCCTGGCCTACCAGGAGTCGAGAATCTCTCGCAAGCGCAGATCGCGGCTGCCGCCGGCACGGTACGCGACATGGCGGCGCGCGCACTGCTGCGGCTCAAGAACGCCGGCGCTCTCGAGCTCGACCGCGGCCGCGTGCGCGCCATCGACCGGGCGCAGTTGGAGGCTTTTGCCGCCAACGTCGCCGCACCACCCGTCTAGATTCTGTAGATATCCGCGGTCGCGTTGGGATCGACGAGCGCCGAGTGGACGCGCGGTCCCGTGCACATGATCGCGTCGTGACCGATCTGGATGCGCATGTGCGTAACCTCGCCGCCCATCACGTCGTCGACGGCGCAGCCTTCGACTTTACCGGGAAATCGTGCCATCACGATGTACCGTCCGGGGTCCAGCGTAACATCGCTGAAGAAGCCGCGGCCGTTCGCCTGAAGCGTGGCAATGTGATTTGGCCCCTTTTCGAGATATGGGCTTCGATAGTAGTAGAGCGTCGCGTGCGCCATCGGCTGGCCGGTCTTCGCATCGACGACCGTGCCGGAGATGCCGCCGAGCTGAGCGCTCAGCGCCGGCGCACTCAGCATTCCGGCGAGCGCGAGCATGGTTGCAAGCTGTTTCATGCTCACGCTTATTCCCAAACCAGGGGCCGCTTAGACTGATTCGAGGGCAGCCGTCTCGTCGGCGGCGGTTTGCAAGTCGAAGGCCGCGCGCTTGCTCTTGGCAGCGGCCTCTTCGAGCAGGCGATCCGTGCTTTGGCGCTGGCCGTCGAGCACTTGCCGGCCTTTGCGGACCGCTCCGAGCGCGCCGAACAGACGGCCTTCCATCTCGGCCAGCACGTCGTTCGCGTAGCGATCGGCGCCGTCGCGAACCTTTCGCGCTTTCTCCTCGGCCTCGCGGAGCACGACGTCGGCGGTGGTGCGGGCACGTTTCACGATCTCGCTATCCTCGACCAACTCCTCGTGCTTGCTGGCCGCTTCGTCGACGATTGCCTGCGCTTTCTCTTGCGCGGCTCGCATCATGCGGTCGTGATCTTTGGCGATCACTTTGGCGCGTCCGACTTCCTCCGGCAACGATGCTCTGATTTTCTCGAGAAGTTCGATCAACCGCTCCTCCGACAGGATACGGTAACCCGCCGGCAGCCACGTTCCTTCGTGAACGTAGGCCTCAAGTTTGTCCAGCACGCGATAAACCGACATTGCTACCTCCGTTGCAAGTTGTTGCGTTTCTCCGCCATCACGCGAAGAACGGGTTCGGGGACCAGCGCGGCGACATCGCCGCCGAGAAAGAAGACTTCCTTGACGAGGCTGGAGCTCACGAACGAATATTTTTGATCCGCCATCAGAAAGAGCGTATCGACGTCCGAAAGCGACCGGTTCATCATCGCCGCCGACATCTCACTCTCGAAGTCGGAGACGACGCGAAGACCCTTCACGATAACGTCCGCCTCGGCGGCTTTCACGTAGTCCGCGAGCAGGCCGCGAAAATGCTCGACGCGCACCCCGCCAATGGACGTCACGCTGGCCTTGAGCATATCTTCGCGTTCCTGCAACGAGAACATCGGCGTCCGTTTCTGCGGGTTGACGACGATGGCCACGATCAGTTCGCCGAAACATCCGGCGGCGCGCTCGATCACGTCCAAATGGCCGTTCGTAGGCGGATCGAACGATCCCGGGTAGACGGCGCGCGTCACGCGCTCGAGTTTGCCGTTCGTCAAGATTCCGGCGTCAGGAAAGCGAGCCCGACATCGCCGTAGACTTCTTCGCGCACCGAGCGATACCCGGGTATCTGCGGCAAGATTCGCTTGGCGGCATGTTCGTACACGACGATCGCCTCGGGAGCGAGCAATTTTCGCTCCTGCATCAGACGGAAAAGTTGCAAAGGCACCGGATCGGCGTACGGCGGGTCGAGGTAGACGATGTCGAACGGTCCTTCGAGGCGGTAGAGCGCCCGTTCGGCCGGTGCCGGAAACACGGTCACGACATCTCCAATGCCGAGTTGCTTGACCGCCTCTTCAATCGCGTTGGCGACGTCACGCTGACCCTCGACCGCGACGACGCGGGCGGCGCCGCGCGACGCGGCTTCAAAACCGATCGCGCCGGTGCCGGCGAAAAGATCTAAAACCGCGGCACCATCGAGACGATTCATCAAGATCGAAAAGAGCGATTCCTTGACGCGTCCCGGCGTCGGGCGCACCTGCGTGCCCTTCGGCGAGCGGAGCTTTCGACTTCCGAGCGATCCACCGGTGATCCGCGGCACGCTTTCTTAGAACTCCTGCGGCGCCAGCGGCTGCAGTGACGACCGCAGCCATGAATCGTCGCCGAGCCACTCGTAGCGGATCGTCGAATACGGAACCGTGCCGTACGAAAGCAGCTGGTCGTGGAAATGTCTCAAGGAAAATCCCGCGCCCTCGCGGTCGCGTAAGAGTCCCAGCAAGATTTCGATTTGCGTCTTGCCGACGAGGTAATCGATGGCTTGTCCCGGCCCCATCGCGAAGCGGGTTGCCTCGCCGCGCGCCGTCTCCTCATCGATGCCGGCATTCTTTTCAAAGTATGCGATCGCTTGCGGCAGCGTCATCGCGCCGGTAGCCAAACCGACGTCGACACCGATGCGCGTCGCGCGGTGACGCATCAAGTGAATCACCTGTTTGCGAGCGCCCGGATCGTCTTCGTACAAGCCTTCACGCATCAGCATCTCTTCACCATAAAAGGCCCAGCCTTCGGCGAAGACGCCATCGCCTTGCACGTGGCGCACGAAGTCCGGATTGTGATAGGCATAGGTGAACTGCATGAAATGGCCCGGGATTCCCTCGTGGCCGAGCAGCGGTAGGACCGACTGGCGCGCTTGTGCGACGAAGAAGCTCTGATTGGCCGAACTAAAATCCGGCACGAAATAGAAGCCCTGCGCATCGCTGGAGAACATCTGCGGCGGGTTCATGAATCCGCCCGGATACGTCGCCGCCAGGGCCTTGGGCACCTCGACGATGTGGAACGGGCCGATATACGGCGGGATATCCACGATCTCGTGGGAGTCGATGAACGAGATCAGCTTCTGGAGGCTGCGTTCGTAGTACGCTAAGAAGGCCTCCTTCGACGCAAACGTAGGCGGCGGCGATGGCGGCGGCCCGTATGCGTCGCGGCTGGCTTCCCACGTTTCCAGGGCCCGATCTCTCGCCAGCTCCAGCCGGCCGATTTCGGCGACCTGCGCGGAGTCGAACGGCAGAAGCAGCACTCGCCGCAGATACCAGTCGTACTGCTTGCGGCCGACGGCGAAGCCGCCCGCAGCAAAGCCGTTCATGTGCGCGTCGAGCCAACTGCGATAGGCGTGCAGGGCCTTTAATGCGACTCCTTGTGCCGCAGCTAGATCGCTGCGGGTAGCGGGCGAAGTATCCCGCGCAATCTCGTCGAGCGTCGTCGTATAAAGCGAGTCGCCGTCGCGAATATCTTCTGAGGCAATCTGCGCGAACTCGCGAACGGGCTGCGTGAGATTCGCTCGGCCTTGATCGAGCACGCCCGGACATGCGCGCAGCCGCGCGATCGCGGCGCGCACGCGAACTTCGTCGGTGGCATACTTCCGTTTGGCGATCGAGAAGATCCCGTTGCTGCACTCGCCTTCATACAAGCTCGGATTGCGTTGCAGCCCCCGCAGAACGGTCCGCCCCCACCAGTCGCCCTCGAGATTCGCGCGTATCAGCAGATAGTCGACGCGCTCGTGCGCGGTCGCGTCGGGCGGAGGCTCGAGGGCAGCCAGTTCGTTGCGATAGCGGCGCAGCCGCAGCATCTCCGCGGCCTGCCTTGCCGGCGAGTAATCCGCGAGCCGCGAGTCATACGTGTGAATCCCCGCGTCGGTTGCCGACGATGGATTCTCTGCAAAGGACCACATCGTATAGCTGCGCTCGAGATCGACGAGCTTCGCCTGATAGTTGTCATCCTGAGCTCGCTTGCCCTGAGCCGAGTCGAAGGGAAGGACGGCGGCGCCAGGCGGTGCCGCCGCCGTGCAAACGACGAGGCAGGCAACGCAGGCGAGAAATCCGCGCCCGATCATGACGCGCGAACGCATTGCGGCACGAGTTCCAACAACTCCGGGAACGCATGAATCGTATGGGCAGGCGGCGGCACGTCGTCGGGGTAGGGCCGGCCTTCCCAGTCGATCCATATCGTCTGCAGGCCGGCTTCCTGCGCACCGGCAATGTCATCGTGCGGGTCATCTCCGACGTAGCAGGTGTGTCGCGCCTCGGTGCCTAGGACGTGCAAGAGTCGTTCGAAGGCGCCAATCGACGGCTTTCGCTGGCCGATCGCGCCGCTTACGAGGACCGGTCCGCGAAAGCCGGCCTGCTCGGCCTTACGCGTCTGCAAGGGGTTCCAGCCGTTGGTTAGCACGGCTACGAGGATTCCGCGCTTTTGCAACGCTTCCATTGTCTGGTCGACTCCGGGAAGCGATACCACGAAATCCTCGACGCTCTCCACGGCCATCTCCCGGAACGACTCGACGAACCAATCGCCGTCGGCCAAACCGCGCTCGGCCGCGAAGAGACGCACGGCTTCATCGATCGTAAACTCGCCGCTTCGCTGACGCTGCAGGAGATGATCGACGGCGTCGATTTCGTCGGAAAGGCTCGCCGAGACCCGGCCCCCGTGCGACGACACGCTCTTGAGCAGCCGCAGAAATGCCACTCGCTCGAGATGGTTGTCGATCGCTAGAGTGTGGTCGAGATCGAAGCCGATCCCGCGGATCGCATCCATCGGCTAGCGACCGGTAACGGCCACTAGCGCGGCCCCGGGCCGGTTACGACACGCACGAAGTCTTGCGGGCGAACGTACTTCGCCAGGGCCGCTCGAACGCTCTCTTGCGTCGCATCGAGCTGTGCGCGCGCATCGATGACGTTCTGGTCGAGCGGCAGATCGAGCGACGCATAGTTCAGCAGCTGCTCGGTCACGCCGTCGTAGCTCGCTTCGCGGATCGGGACATCGCCCATCAGCAACGCCTTGGCGCGCAGCAGACGATCGGGTTCGATCGACTCACGTTGCAGCTTGGACAAGACGGCCGTGATTTGGGATTCGGCCGGCACGATGTTCTGTGGGTCGCAGCCATATTCCAAGGAAAACGTCGCTCGAGTCTTGTTCGCGGCGAAGCGGCTTTGGATCGAGTACGCGTAACCGTGCACTTCACGCAGATCGTGGAAGAGCAGCGACGAGTAGAATCCGCCGGTCAGAACGCTGTTGGCGAGCTGGAGCAGCGGCCACGCGGGATCCTTGCGGACCAGGTCGAGCGTTTCCATCAGGCGCACGGAGGATTGCACGCGCCCGGTCGCCGGAACGTCGATTTGACTTGCCACGTTTTGCGGGACGGGCGGCAACTCGACGTTGGGCTTCGGGCCAGTCGCACGCCACGCTCCGAAGTACTTTTCAACGATCGCCTTTGCCGCCTCCGGAGTCGTATCGCCGATCACGACGATGGTCGTGAGGTCGGGACGATACGCGGTTGTGAACCAGCTCTTCACGTCGGCGAGCGAGAGCGCACTGACGCTCTTGGGCGTGGCAAAGCGCTGCTCGGGGTCGCCCGGCGGGTAGAGCGCTTTATTTAGCGCGACCTCCGCCAGGTGTTGCGGGGTGGTCATCTCCCCCGCAAGCTCGCCCACGGTCTGTTGTTGCACGACGGAGAAATCCGCAGGCCGAAACGCGGGATGGAGCTCCTCGTCGGCGAGCAACTGCATTCCCCGGTCGAACTGCGACGACAGGACGTCGAGTCCAAAATCCGTGCCGGCCTCGGTTGACGCGGCGATCTTGTCGAGCTCGGTTTGGAACGCGATTCGGTCGTACGTCGTCGTTCCGAAGGGCAGAAGGCCGTCCGTTACGTCCGCAACTCCCTCCTGGCCCGGCGGCACTTGGAGGTCTTCGTTGTTTTCAATCTTACCCGCGACCACGACGGTATGCGAAATGCTCTCGGGCTGCACGATGAGGCGAATGCCGTTGGCCAAGGTCGTATCCGTTGGCGAAATCGTCTGCTGCGGCACGCGCAGGTTGTCGAGAATATGCTGCGCCCAGCTCGGCAGCGGTTCGTGCGAGGTCGGAGGAATTTCGTTGTTCTCTTTGGCCATCTGTCCGCTCGGCCTCGCGACTCCGGCGTTTTGCGGCACGGCGTAGGCCACCACGACCCGCTGGTCGTCGAGGTAGGTGCGCAACACGCGGTTGACGTCGGCGACGCTGACCCGCTGATACTGCGCGACCATATCGTCGGGCGACGTGAGGCCTTGCACGGCGACGGCTTGACTCCACTCCAGGGCCAAGCCCTCGATCGAGTTCGCATTGAACTCGAGCTGTGAAATCTCGCGGAGCTTGGCAGCCTCGACGAGGTCCGCCGGGACTCCAGTCTTCCGATAGCCGTCGATGATCCCGCGCAGCTCGCGCTCCACGGTCGCGGGCGGTACGCTTACCGGAACGGCGGCAAACGCGATTCCAATTCCGATTTTGGGAAAGGCTTGCGCCTCAAAGCCGGCCCCAAGGGCTTGCCCCGTATACGGCATACCTCCCAGATTGCTGCGTGCGCTCGAGAGCACGTCACCCAAAATCTCGCCGGTCGCATAGTCGGGGCTGGCGTAGCCGGGAAAGCGATAGCCCAATGCGACCGCCGTAAACGCCTGATCGGATTTCTCGTGAAAGAGCGCGGCTTTGAGCGGCCGCAGATGCATCGGCTCGCGCGCGGGAAGTTTGGCTGAGGGTATATCGCCAAAGAGCCGGCGCACCTGCGCAATGGTCTGCGCGGGATCGACGTCCCCGGCAATGATATAGACGGCGTTGTTTGGATGATACCAGGTATGGTAGAAGCGCAGTAACTGCGTGCTATTCACGTTGTTGGCGAAATCGGCGACGGTTCCGAGCGTATTCTTCGCGTACGGCGTACCGCCGATCAGGCGATCTTGCATCTTTACGAAGAGCCGATAGAAGGCGTTGCTCTGATCCTGCTGTACCTCTTGCGTGATCGCACCACGCTCCTGACCCCACAGCCTCTGCGACATCAGCAGACCGGTGGCACGCGATCGTTCGGCCCGCAGTGCGATGTCGAGATAGGCCGACGGCACGGTAAAGAAATACTGCGTGACCGTGCTCGTCGTATCGGCGTCGAAGTCGCCCCCCGTGATTCCGACCGCTTCCATAAGCTGGGAGGACGAAAGCGTAGCGCTTCCTCGAAACATCATATGTTCCGTCGCGTGAGCGAGACCGGGAATCCACTGCTCGTCGGAGCCAGCCTCGTAGTTGAGAACCGCCGTAACGACTGGCGCTAGAGTATTGCGTACGACGATCACGCGCAGGCCATTGGAGAGCGTCGTGTGCGCCACGTCAGGCGAGGCAGCCCGCGCCCCGGTTCCAAGCACTGTAAAGAGTACGGCCGTGACGGCCGCCACGAAGATGCCCCGCTTATACATGGGCGGCGCTATTCGCGCCGCGGCCCGCGAACCCTCACGATGAAAGCAGCAGCGCTCGCGTACTGGGCTGGCCCGTAAGCACGGCGCGCAGGCCGGCGTGTTCCGGGCGCTCGAGCGCCGGATCGCCTGCGACGATCAGCTCCGCTGCCGCCTTCGCGGCGCGATACACGTCGATATCGCGGACCAGATCGCCCAGGCGCAGGTCGGCGGCTCCCGACTGGATCGTTCCCGAAAGCTGCCCCGGGCCGCGAAGCCGCAGATCCTCATCGGCGATCTCGAAGCCATCGGTGGAGCGAGTCAGGATCTCGAGCCGCCCGCTGTCGATATCGTCGGGATAGACGAAGATACAAAAGGAGGTCGCCGCGCCTCGGCCGACTCGCCCGCGCAGCTGATGGAGCTGCGCCAGCCCGTAGCGATGGGCGTCGAGAACCACCATCACGGTTGCGTTCGCGACGTCCACACCGACTTCGATCACGGTCGTCGAAACCAGCACGTCGAGTTCGCCGCGAACGAAACTCGACATGATCTCCTCCTTCTCGCGCGACACCAAACGTCCGTGCAGCAATCCCACTCGCAAGTCCGCAAACACGTCGCGGCGCAGGCGCTCGGCTTCGGCGATCGCGCTCGTCAGCGCGTTCTCCCCTTCCTCGATGGCCGGCGCGACGATATACGCCTGGCGCCCCGCGGCAACGTTCTTTCGCACCAAATCGTAGACCAGGCTCAAGCGGCTCGTTCGAAGCGCATACGTCAGGACCGGGGTTCGGCCGGGTGGCAGCTCGTCGATTATCGAGACGTCGAGATCTGCGTAAACCGACTGCGCGAGCGTCCGGGGAATCGGCGTCGCCGTCATGTGCAGCGTATGCGGTGACGAACCTTTGCCGCGCAAACGCGCGCGTTGTTCCACGCCGAAGCGATGCTGTTCGTCGATGATCACGAGTCCGAGCCGTTCAAAGTCGACGCCTTCGGTAAGCAGCGCATGCGTACCGACGGCTAACGACGCCTCGCCGCTGGCGAGCCTTTCGAGGGCCGCCCGGCGCGACCGCGGGCTCTGGCTGCCGAAGACCGCTTCCACGCCGAAGGCGAACGGCTGAAGCAGCGGCGCGAGCTTACTCGCGTGCTGCCAGGCGAGCAACTCGGTGGGAGCCATCAAGGCGGATTGCAAACCATTTGCGGCCGCAGCCAGAACGGCGGCCGCCGCAACCAGCGTCTTTCCGCTGCCCACATCGCCCTGCAAGAGGCGATTCATCGGAACATCGCGCCGCAGATCGTTCCAAATCTCCTCGATCGCCCGGCGCTGCGCACCGGTCAAGGCAAAGGGCAGCGAAGCCTCGATTCGTTCCAAGAGATTCGCCGGAACCTCGAACGCCGGCGCATCGTGATCGCTCTCGCGCTCGGCGCGCCGCAGTTGTGCGCCGGTTGCCAATGCTAGAAACTCCGCAAAGACGAAGCGCTCGCGCGCGCGCTCGGATTCTTGCGGCGTCTGCGGAGCATGCATCGCGCGATAGGCTTCCCGGATGGAGCCGTATCCTCGCTGGGCTGCAAGCGCCGGCGGCAACGGATCCGGTGGGGCGAGCGCGAGCAGATCCGAGAGGTTCTTCTTCACGACCATCGCGATCTTACGGGTGGCAAGCTCCTTGCTCGCGCGATAGACCGGCACGAGCTCACCCCGATAGGGTTCGCTTTCGCCGAGCACTTCATAATGCGCGACGTTAACGACGGGCCCCGAGAAGCTTCGCTCGACGCGGCCGCGCACCATCAGGCGCATGCCTTCACGAAAGCGCCCGACGACGTAACGATTGCGTCCGATCCATTTGGCGGTAAACAGCGCGCCGGCTTGGTCGTGGAGCTGCAGTTCGACGATCTCCAGACCGCGTACTCGGCGTTCCTTCACAACAACGACGATTCCGACCGCGTTCTCTTCGCCTCCGGTCTCGCCCAATCGCGACGCCGGCGTGGGGAAGCGCAGGTCGTCGTAACGGAACGGCAGGTAATCGAGCAGCGCCTCTGCCGTCTCGATGTCGAGTTCGCGGAAGAGTGCGGCGCTCTTCGGGCCGACGCCGTGCAGTTCGGCAATATCCAGCTGTGGCGATTCCTGCAGCGTCATACTTGCGTCGGGTTCAACCGCTGCAACGCGGCGTACGTCGTCCGCACCTCGGGCGTCGCGACGCCGTAACGCTCGCCCAACTCGCAAACGGCTCCCAAGATCGGATCGATCTCGAGCGGCCGGCGATGCTCGAAGTCTTGCAGCATGGAAGTCTTGACGTTATCGAGCCGGGCCGCGTACGCGATTCGCGCCTCAACGTCCACTTCACCAACGACGCCCATCGCCTGCCCGACGTGGAGCGCCTCCGTCATGAGGCGGCGGACCTCTTCGCGCGCTGGCGCGTCTTCGAGCATCGGCCTGATCGTCATGTTCCGCAAGACGCTGACCGCATTGAGCCCGACGTTGTTCACGAGCTTTAGCCAGAGCGTCTGACGGATTTCCGAATCCGCCTCGGCGGCAAGCCCCGCGCGCCGGAAGAGCTCCACGAGTTCGGTGGTGCGCGTGCCGCAGCCACCGCCGGGCTCGCCGAGGACGTAACGTAATCCGCCGCTCTGCCGAACGTGACCCGGCGCGACGATCTCGCCCGAAACGTGCACGACCGAACCGATCACCTGCGTGTCGAGGAACAGGTCCCCGATCGTTCCCCCCGGATCTACGCTGCGCAGCGGAGGCTCGCGCACGTACCAGAACGGCACGCCGTTCTGCATCGTTACCATGGTCACATCGGTGCCCGCAAACGGCGCGACCTGTTCCAGCAGCGAGGGCCATTGATGCGCCTTAAACGCGAGCAACAGAAAATCGAACGCGCCGAGCGTTCGCAAGTCGTCGCCGGCCGCGATCCGCACTGAGAAGCTGCCCAGGTCGCTCTCGACGCTCAAACCGTCGCGGCGAATTACCGCGGCGTGCTCGCCGCGCGCCACGACTGTGACCGGATTGCCCGCCCTGGCAAGCGCGGCGGCGAGGAAACCGCCGATCGCGCCAGCCCCGACGACCGCGATCCGCTTCACTTGAAATCGCTAAAGGCGACGGGCAGATTCGAACTGCCGAATGGGGCTTTTGCAGAGCCCTGCCTTACCACTTGGCTACGTCGCCTCGAGGTGTGATGGAGCGGGTAGTGGGAATCGAACCCACGCATCGACCTTGGGAAGGTCACAGGCTGCCATTACATCATACCCGCGTGCCGGGCGACCCTCCCGCTTCGAGGAGCCTCTCACCGCGTCCTACGACCGGCACCGACGCGTCTAAGAGATGACGCTGATCGAGCGCGCCAGCACGATCGCAATAGTGATTAGCGAGATCAGCGCCTCCACCGTCATCAGCGCTTTGGCCCAGCGGGTCAACGGCATGACGTCGGCCGGGCTAAAGGCCGTCGAATCGGTGAACGAGAGGTAGAGATAATCGTAGAACTGCGGCTTCCAACGCGGATCGATGCACGGCGGAGTCGCGCTGCCGACGATCGCCATCTGCATTTGCGGGAAGAGAAAGTCTGCGTTGCTGACGTCCAACGCCGCCTCGGCCTCCGCGCGCCTGTCGGGTCCGTTTCCGTCGAGCTCCCAATACCAGAGCGCGAAGACGAGGATATTGGTGAGCCAGATCTGCAGGCCGTTGCGCAACAACGATCCAGCCGTGTGCATTGGTCCTTTCTCGGGGTGAAAGAGTGACGCGACCAGCAGCAGTACCGAGGTGAGATTGAAGAAATTCACGATTGCGATGAGCAAGATGCTCGCGAACCGCATGCGTGCCGTTTCACTGTGCCGGCGAGGCGCGAGGATCGAGAGCGGTACGAGTACCAGCAAGACCAACAGGGGAGCTACCCAGATCGGGCCGATGGTCAAGCGCGGAGGAAGCGTGATATAGAGCGCGACCGCTGCCAGGACGGCCAAGGAGGCATGCCATCGCGGCTCCGACCGTACCCGCGGCTTTCGCTCTCGCATGAGTACGCACCGTTCGCTTGGCGCTCGTGCGCAACCCGCCGTTTCCCGCGAGCATTATAGGGCGCATGCCTACCGATTTTCGCGATGGAAAGACCTTTCCGCGCCGCGGCCGCGAGCCGAGCGGCGATGCACTCTGGCTGCTGCGAGTCTCCGACAAAGGCCGCGCGTACCTGGCCGGAACGATTTACGACTACATCTATCCATGCCCTATGGACCAAGGCGTCATGGAGCGATGGAAGGTTACGCGTAAAGAGTTTGAAGAGGCTTTGGCCCGCTATCAAAGCGACGAGCAGCTTCGTGCATGGCTGCACGATCGCGTTGCTCTCGAGGACAGACGCAGGGCCAACGAGTGGCTGCTTAAAGAGCGGACGGCGAATCTCGATCGTCAGGATGCCGAAGAGGTCGCCGCGGTGGAACAGCATTGACGGGCTCGATGATCGAATTCGTTCGTCCGGATGGAAAGACGGCGCCCGCGTACTTTGCGCCAGCGCCGGAGGCTCCGCAATCGCCGGGGGTCGTTCTCTTTGAGGAGTGGTGGGGGCTCGACGAACGCATCAAAGCGACGGCCGATCGCCTCGCGTTGCACGGCTTTAACGTCCTCGTGCCGGATCTCTATCGTGGCCGGCACGCCGCTACCCCTGACGAAGCGACGCATCTCATGGAGGGGCTCGACTTTAACGACGCTGCCACGCAAGACGCGCCCGGCGCCGCGCGCTTCCTGCGCGAACATGGCTCGCAACGCGTGGGCGTCATGGGATTCTGCATGGGCGGAGCGCTGGCGATGCTCAGCGCGATCCACGGTCGCGAATTCGATGCCGTGAGCACCTGGTACGGCTATCCGCCGCCCGAAGCCGGCGATCCGGGAAACATCACCGTCCCGCTTCAGGGGCACTGGGCGCTCGACGACGGTCATTTCACGATTGATGGCGTCGAAGCCATCGAAAAGAAGCTCAAAGCAGCCAACGTTACCTACGAGTTTTATCGTTACGATGCTAAGCACGGCTTTTATAATTCCGGCGAACCCGGCAAGGGAGGCCTCGGACATTATCATCGGGAGCACGCGGAAACCGCCTGGCGCCGCACGGTGGACTTTTTCGAGCGTACGCTACGGTAGATGGTCAACGGCATTCTCGCGCATCGAGGTACGATAGGGCGGAGAGCAGTCGAGCGCGATCTTCTTCGAATAGGCCGATGGCCGTGTTGCAAGCATTGCAAAGCAAACCTCGCACTTTACCCGTTTTGTGAGCGTGGTCGACGTAGAGGTATTGCAGAAATATCGCGTCGTCGTGCGTGCGCTTTGCTTTCGTGCAATCTTGCCAGCGCTTTAAACAGATCGCACAGCGAGCCGCCTGTCGATGAAGCAGCTCTTGCAGCGACGCGGTCGAAAGACCGTACTTCCGCATCATGTGCGACTCACGCTGTTTCCTTCGACGCATCGCGCTGTTGTGGTAATACTCGCGGCCTCGCCGATTGTGGCAGACAATGCAGCGCGAGGCTCCGCTTTTCAGAATCGCCTTCGACGTCCCGCATTTTCCGCAATCCTGCAAGCGCTGTCTGCCCACAAGATGCTCGTATCATGCGACCATGCCACCTGGGTGGCACTGCAGGGCCGGTACGGAAAATGCGAGAGGTCCGGATGGGCCGGACCTCTCTTCATTTGGTGCCAAGGGCGCGAATCGAACGCGCGACACCGCACTTTTCAGGCGCGTGCTCTACCGACTGAGCTACCTTGGCGCACCAATTTGCGAGGGAGCACCGATTTGCGAGCGCACCGCATGTTCGCCGATTTCACTCGTGAACCACGATGCGCTCGCGACGCTGGCGACGCTGATGGGGCTCGAACCCACGACCTTCGCCGTGACAGGGCGACGCTCTAACCAACTGAGCTACAGCGCCAAGACGCGAACGCCAACTCCGGAGATGGTGGGCACGGTTGGGATTGAACCAACGACCCCCCGCGTGTGAAGCGGATGCTCTCCCACTGAGCTACGCGCCCGTGCCGGTCACGGCTCTTTGGAGAAAGCTGTGACGTGACCCTGCCCGCAATCGTTATTGCTGCCGTGTTAGCGGCGGGCACCTCGGTTCACTTTCCGGTATCGACCGACGACCCGCAAGCGCAGGCCGCAATCGATCGCGGCCTCTTCCTTTATTACGCATATAACGGCGACGCCGCCGCGCAGTCGTTCGACCAGGCGGCGTCGCGCGAGCCGGGCCTCGCGGCAGCCTTCTGGGGAATCGCCCTGGCCGAGGGGCCCGACCTCAACACGCCGATGACGGCCGCGCATTTCGACATCGCGCAGCGCGCCATCCGGCATGCCGTGCCGCTTTCGGCTACCGCATCCGAACGGGAAAGGAGCTTCGTCGCGATCATGGCGAGACGCTACGCCGGCACCTTCGCGGATTGGAATGCCGACGACGCCTCCTACCGGAATGCAATGGCGGCGTTTGCGCGGTCCTCGAGCGACGAGGACGCGGAGCTCTTGGCTGCCGAGGCGCTGCTGGAACACGGCGGACTCTCTTGGCAGAGCGGCCGTCTCGCCAGCAACGAATCGCAGACCGCACTCGAGCTCGATGCCGCCGTGCTGCGCAACGATCCGTCGAACGTGATGGCCAACCACTTGTGCATTCACCTCTACGATCTGGCGCCGGATCGCAGCGCCGCGTTGCCGTGCGCGCGACGCCTCGATGCCGCCGCATTTCCCGCGCAGGCGGAGCATCTTGCGCACATGCCCGCGCACTACTGGATCGAAACCGGAGACTACTCCGCGGCACTCGCCTCAAGCGAACGCGCCTACGCACTTCTCCTGCAGCTCGAAGACGCGGATGAAGACGCTGAACACGTTCGCCACTATCTGAAACACGACGTTGCCGTCGGCTACTCCGCCGCGATGATGCTGGGAGACTACGCGACCGCGCAGCTCTGGTCCGCGCGTATGGATACCGCCTACGACACGAGCTTCGATGCCCTAACGGCGCTTCGTTTCGGGCGCTACTCCGAGGCTTACGCGGCGCCCGATTCCGCGTTCGGCGATCCGGCGGTACGAGGAATTGCGGCGTTGCACCTCGCGCGTACCAACGAAGCCAACGCGATCGCAACCCGCTCCGCCAAAAACCCGCCGACTCACGGATATCTGCCGCAACTCTTGCTCGCGCGGGTCGCAGAAGCGGACGGAAGAGCCGTAGAGGCACAGCGCTGGATTACGCAAGCCGCAGCCGACCAAAGCGCCGATTTTAGCGGCGAGCTAATTCCGCTCTTGCCCGCGCAGGAAGTGCTCGGATTCTTCCAGCTGCGCCGCGGCGCAAATGCGGAGGCCGCCGCAGCCTTCACGCAGACGCTCGCGCTCTACCCGAACGATCCTCGCGCGCTTTACGGTTTAGCGTCGGCGCTCGCGTCAGACGGACAGAACGCGGCAGCAGCGGCGATACGCGCGCGTTTTACCAAAGAGTGGGAGGGCGCCGACACGCGTCTTGACGGCGCCGATCTCCCTTGAGCGTTATACGGCTTCGCCGTTTCTCAAGCCGCGCGCGATCGCGGCCAGCACATCGCTCATCGCCTGGGCTCCATCGGCGATGCGAATGCGAACCTTCGTACTTCGTCCGCTTGCCGCCAGGTTCGAGAGCCGGCGGCAGCGGGCGTTTTCGAAGGCATCGTCACGGCGGATCCGGATTTCCCTGAGAATCCAAAGGTCCATGATTCGCCTCGTAATTTGAAGTAATTGTGAAAGAATATTGAATTAAAAAGACCTCCGGTCGCTGCGGAGGCCTTCGAAGATTTCGAGTGACCGACGACGTGCCTAAGTCGGTCTGTTCTCCGAAGGTCCAACGCACGGCGACCCTACGCCGGCGTCCGGCGTGGTCGAGGAAAGCTGACGGTTATTAATCATCGGGCCCCCTTTATGGCGTGCGAGTAATACGCGAAACGATACCACGCTTTACGACGCCCTGTCAAACCAAATGCTTCGATTCGAAGCAGCACCACGGAAGGGACGAAACCTTCGGATGCGAAGCAGGCAGTGCGAACGCCATAGCGGCGTTGGGGCGGTTAGCTCAGTGGGAGAGCGCTTCCTTGACACGGAAGAGGTCATAAGTTCAATCCTTATACCGCCCACCATCGAAACTCCATATACAGTAGGACTTTCTCGGCCCTCTATCTCGGGCCGATTTTCTTTGGTTGGGCAAATGGTTGGGCAGCCGTACCGGAGAATCGACCGGTATGGCAAGGAAACGGCGCCGTGCTCGCCCGGGCTCTGGAAGCGTTTACTGGTCGGAAACACAACAGCGGTATGTCGGCGAGATTACTCTCGGCCATGACGAACGTGGTCGCATCCGTAGCGTCATCGTCGGGCCACGCGGGCGAAAGGACGACGACACACTTCTCGGCGTTTAAGGATCGCCTCAAGCAGCTGCAACGTAAGAAGCTGCCGACACCAAAAGCCCGGGTAAGTTCGCGGATGACGCTCGGGGAATACTTGGAGGCCTGGCTTCGCGACCGGGACTTGTCCGAAGCTGCAATGGCGAACTATACGTGGGCCGTCGACCAGTATCTCACGCCCCAGCTCGGTCGAACGCGGCTCCACGATCTCGATCGTGACCAGTTAAGACGCTTCTTCTCCAGCCTAACGCTTGGCGACGCGAGCAAGGAAAAGATTCGGACGGTCCTGCGCGCCGCGCTGCAAGACGCGGTCACCGAGAAGCAATGGATTGCCGCCAATCCTGCAGCGAACCTCAAAATCCGAGATCCACGAACGGCGCGCCAAGTGCGCGAGATTGCCGTATGGAGTCCGGAGCAGGCAAAGCGCTTTCTACGCGCGGCAAAGCATACAGAACACTTCCCGCTCTTCCTGCTGGCGATTGTCGGCGCATTAGGGCCGGCCGAGGTCTTCGGCATACGCTGGAAGGACGTCGATCTTCAGAACGGCCGCGTCGCGATCATCGCAAATCTGACGGAGGTCGGCGGCCGGCTCATTCTCAAGGAAACGAAGACGCCGCAGCGGCGTCGTAATGTCGCGCTGCCCGCGATCGCAGCGAACGCCTTGAAGGCGCGGTACAGCCGATTGAAGCCTCGCCCGGATGACTTCCTCTTCACCGCTCCAGAGGGCGGTGGAATACGCCGGACGACGTTCCGAACGCGCGTATGGCTGCCGCTCATCAAGAAGGCTAAAGTACCAGAGATTACGCTGTACGGGCTTCGTCACAGTTCCGCGAGCTTGATGGCCGCAATGGGCGTGCAGCTCGTGGTCGCAAGCCGCGCCCTCGGCCACTCGAATATCCGGACGACGGCAAACACGTATACGCATCTTTTCGACGAGAGTCAACGAGACGTCGCCGCCAAGTTCGACAAGTTCCTCAAGAATATATAGTGGTGCGCTAAGGGGGCTATACCGGTATAGCCTCCTTAGCGGTAGTGGTATAGCCCCCACAGCGGTATAGCCCGCTATTGCACAGCTCCCCTTGATTATATAGAGTTCACTTGTGGCTTCAAAGCGTCCCAATCGCTAGAAGCCGGTCACGACTTTGTTTGCGTTCTCGAAGCACGCCGACGGACAGGAACGCGAAAATAAACGAAGTGGGGATTGCCCACCGGGAGGTTACGGCGAACATGGATTCCGAGCACCTTTTGAGCATCTCGCGTCTCAAAGAACATACCGGGTTGTCAGAAAGCGGAATCCGGCGTTTGGTTCGGCAAGGCGTCATTCCGGCCGTCCGTATCGGGCGCCGAATTCTCTTCAAGCCGAGCTCGATTGCCCGCTTTCTCGATCAACGCGAGACGGGCGGCGACGTACCACCGAAGCGTGGCCGTAGAAGCCATTCCGGTCAAGTGTCGAGAACGAGCTTCTAACTCTTCATTTAAATTCTCATTCGTCCACCTAAACCTGTCGCGGCAGGATCGATTACGAGGCTTGGATATCAAACAACTCCAACTCTTCGCCTAGCTCTATAGCCAAGTTTTTCAACTGATGCGTACGAACCACCGAACCGCTTGGATGGACCGAAGCTATTGCGCCAGTAGGACGCTGAATGATGCCGCCTCCCTCGCAGCCAATATCAATGCATGGGTCAAGGGCTGTGCCTGACGCGCCACTTTCCCTTAGAGCCGTAGCGTGGGGCGCGGCTGATAGGATCCGCGATGCCGTTCGCTAATCGGGGTTTGCCTGCGTGAAAGAACAGCCTTGGTTCGAGATGCCTGAAATCTGTCGTCGGCCGCTCGACCGAGCGGCGTGGATTCCTCTTCGTGAATCGTGCGAGCACGACGAAGAAGGAGAGCCTGGACACGAGGGCCATCGCGAAGTCTTTGCCGGTATTGGTACGATCGCGTTTCTCGTCGAGGACCGGGCGACGGCCGAACATCTTAGGTGGGAAGACGCTGGGATTTCCAATAGTCAGCGAGGGCGTTGCTATGGCGACGGCCGCTACCTTCCCGCCGATGTGTTCGTTGCGAGCATCGCTTTGGATCACCCGGTTGAGGGAAGCCCGGGCTGGGTGAACATTCTTGGGACACATCTCGTGCTTGAGCAGTACAGCGACGAGGGGCCGGCTGAATGGCATCTGAATCAGGACATCGTCGTTACGCTTGATCTGATACGGGAAGGCGACCGCTGGTTATGCCGTGAGCGCGGATACGAAGAAGCCGCTACCCTGACTCGAGGGAAAGGTGGGGCCGCGGCGCGCCTTGCCATTAAGAGCGCACACCTAAAGGACTATCTGTGCGCAAGAGGTATGGCGTTGCGCGTCTCCTCATATCATTCGCGGACCGAAACGGTCTTGGGGCGCGATCACATTGATTGGACAGGCGAACCAGAGAGTCGGGAAGGTCCCGGGATCCGCTGGGAAGGGCGCGTGGTTGAAGTTCACGAGGGGGATGGCGTCTTCGGCGGCATTCAGTTCGGCACTAAAATACGCATCTTTCGAGCCGAGCGAACCGAAGTAGACGACGAGGAGGACGTTCCAACGTTTTCCTCAGGCGAAGGCATTACGTCCTCGGCGTTCAGCGTCGGTTCAGCAGGTCGAAAACTCTTGAGAGTCTCGGGCGAGCTATGGAAAGATGAGTGGGTCGAACCCGGAGCAGCGAGTCCGATCGCGCGCGGCGACAGGGTTCCTTCGAACGTTGAGTTCGTTGTAGAGGCCTCCGGCGAACGAAGGTCCGGAGCAGAACTTTCGTCAGGTCGCGTGCACTGGCTGTGGTTCCGTTCGGAAGTCGTACCAGCCATCATGAATGTGCGAGGCTCGGTGCTGAGCTGGAATACAGCCCACACTGGAAAGGTAGGGTGTTCGCGCACGGGTACGGTGCAGTTCGGGATCAATCCATTAGGCCTGGTCAATGTGCTAGCGAAGGATATTGGGGATTTGCCGGAATGGCAGCAGCGCCTTTGGGTTGCGTACAACGTGGCACCAGATGGTGGCGTCTCGAAGGAACTGACTCTGATCCAAAACCAACAGCGGATCCCTGAGACCAAGCCACCTGAGGATTATCTAGAGCTCGGCGTACGACGTGTGAACGAGGCTTCAGGCGCTGCCTTTGGTATTGCGATTTTCAGACCCCACGACTTTACGCGGGAACTGTGTAGTAGGGCGCACCGCTTCAGGGCCCACGACAAAGCGAGCCTCTACGAACTCGCAAAAGATTTGGCACGCCTGACGGCCGACTCAATCGATGCCAAGGCAATAAATGAGATTACAAAAAGTAAGGCTGGATCACTGAAGGCTCTTGAATCCGTTTTGGCTACAAAGATTCCGGCAGCGGAAGCCCACGACATGATGGGCCCCTTGTTTGGCATTTACGAGCTACGACTGGCCGATGCGCATTTACCAAGCTCGGATGCCGACGCCGCCCTAGCCCTAGTGGGTGTGGACCCGCTGAAACCGTACGTGCATCAAGGGCACCAGCTGCTCCATGCGTGCGTCGGCACCATCTGGGGCATCGCTGCGGCACTCGCTTCCTAGGCCGGGATACCTCGTTTGGCGCATCATTTTCCACTCGCGTTGGCTAAGAGTTGGAAAGGGCGACAAGCCCGACGGTATTGAAGCCCCGCTCAAAACAATCGGAAACAGCGCCGCAGAAGACAATGACTCCTTGGTCACGCGCCTCCGTTTGTCACACACTATGTGCCGATGGATAGGGCGGTTCCCGACCTCCAACTGCACGGGTTCGAATGGTCAGTGAAGGAGGGACAACCCTAGCCTACCATCCGCCGTGTACTTATCTCTGGCACGTTTATTCCCCTCGGCGGGCACTTGAAAACCGGCCACCCATGGGCACTTCAAAACCGGCCACGCGCTACCGTCGTGCTCGGACGAAGTGTTTAATGCGGTCCAGGTTGGCTACGCTTGGCTCTGAACCTTGCGGCGGCGGGCGGCAAGGCTGGATTCGTGGAGTCGATAGCTCTTGCCGCGAATCTCGATGAGGTTACTGTGGTGCATCAGTCGATCGAGGAACGCGGCGACAGCCGGCGTGTCGCCGAAGAGCTTTGGCCAGTCATCTATCGGGCGATTCGAGGTAATGATCGTCGATGCACGCTCGTAGCGCCGCATGACTAACTCGAGCAAGTCTTCGGCGGCGGCAGCAGGCAGTTTACGCATGCCGACGTCATCGATGATGAGCAACGGAATTTCACTGTAGGTCGCAATGGCTTGCGTTCGTTCATCGATTGCCGAAGCCAGAACCAACTCTTCGAAGAGCACATGAGCTTCACGGTAGATCACGCGGAAGCCGGCGTGAATGGCCGCCATGCCGATGCCCTGAGCGATGTGGCTCTTGCCGCAACCGGGATTGCCTAGGATGAGGCAGTCTTGGCGTTGCTCGACAAAGCGTCCGGTGGCCAGTTCGTAGACCAACGCGCGATCGATCGACGGATTGAACTTCCAGTCGAACGTATCGAGCGTCTTTCGATCGCGAAACGCTGCGAACTTGAGGCGACGCTCCACCAAACGGTCTCGCCGGCGGTTGAGTTCGTCGTGGACGAGCAACCCCAGAAAATCGACTGGCCCGAGGCTGTCGGCGCGGGCTTGTTGCGCGCGCACGTTGAGCGTGTCGGCCATACCGCCCAGGCGCAGTTGGCGTAGCGCGCGGTCGAGCTCTTCAGTTGTCATGCGGTTCTCCTTTGGTCAGAAAAGCAAAATGCTGCGAGTAGGTATCGATGGGCGGAATGATCTTGTGCGCCGAGGTCAACGATTCGGTCGGATGGTGCGCGAGATAGGCACGCAGAAAGGACAGTCGCCACGCTTGGGCAGTCACTGCGAAGGTACAGGCGCGCTCGAGCGCTTCGGGGCTATGGCGCCGCGCGAGATCGAGCACGCCAAAGAGTGTGCGCGCCGCCAAGACGCCGCGCTCGTTCTCGACGGCCCGAGCAAAGATGGCACAGAATGGGCCGAAATGCCCGATGCGCGCGACGAGATCGAGGATCTTCGGCGGCGTTTGCTTGGGCAGATCCGCCTCAATGATGCGGCGTTGCCCTCTGCCGGTAACGGCATGCTCGCGCAGGAGCTGATTGGTTCGAGGGTCGATGATCCGAACCCAGAGCCGGCCGATGTGTACAATGACTTTTGTGCCGACGTAGTGCGGCGGGGCGTGGTAGTAGGCGCCATTAACCTCGATGAAGCCGTCGAAGTGTACGGTGCGTTCACCGATCCGATAGTATTCAAAGCGGGTCGGCGGTAGCGGTAACAAGAAGGGCCGCTCTTCTTCGAACATCGCCCGCACTTGCCGCTTCGTGGTGCCATGTATGCGCGTCGAGGCCCAGCGCTCGTTCCAGTTCAGCAGATAGGCGTTCTGCTCGTCGATACTCTCAAAACGCTTACCCTTAAGTGCTCCCTGAACGTAGCCGATCGACGATTCGACTTTGCCTTTGAGATCGGGAGCGTACGGCCGGCACGGTACTGCCACGCTGCCGTAGTGAGCGAGTGCCGCTGCGTAGAGCTGGTTGATCTTCGGGTCGTAGATATCGGGATCGACCACGCCCTCTTTGAGATTATCCGGCCGAACGATCCGAGTCGCGCCGCCAAAGTACGAGAAGCCCTCTTCATGGAGTTCCGCCCAAACTTGCGCCGACGATTTCCAAAGCGTTTTGGGAAACATGTGACGACTCATCCCCAACGCCATGACGAAGAGCCGCGGCTTACGATACTTTCCGGTTTGTGGATGTCGCGTAGGCGCGCCTTCGCCGTAGTCGACTTGCGATTCGTCACCCGGCGGAGTTTCAAACCGGCAGCTGACCTTGGAGTCGCCAGGTCGCAGCTTGCGCACGAAACGTTTCACCGCATCGTATCCGCCTTCGTAGCCGTAATGCTCGACCAGGGCTTGGTAGATGGTCGTGCCATTGCAGCCCTTGACAACTTCAGCTTCGATGAACGCTCGATGGACCTCGCAATTGCTGCGAGACGTGGTCCTCGGAGCGCCGACCGAGCCGCTCAGGTCGGTGGGCACTTTGGCCGCTTTTGCCGGCAGCAAACCCGCCTCGCGGCCGATCCGAGCGATCGTTTCGCGGCGATGGCCGGTCTCGCGCTCTACCCTGCGCTGGGCCCAGCCCAGACGCAGCAATCCAATGATCGTTTCTCGTTCTGTCATGCTCAGTTCGTTCATGACGGCGCCTTCGCGCCGAGAACGTCCGAGCCGACGGCGGCCCTACCAGTGGCCTATTTTAAAGTGCCCACCGACCTTGGCCGGTTTTCAAGTGCCCGCGACTGGCCGCTTTTGAGTGCCCCCCGAGGATTCCCGGAAAAGGATCCTCGTGCAATATATCGTCCGTCGAATTGCCATATCGCTCGTCGAGGAGGCGCTTAATCGCGGCTCCGTCTGGAGTCCGCCGTCTATTCTCCAAACCCCAGCCAACAAGAACCGCAAGGAATTGCATAAACTTTCGCGCCTTTATCTCGCCTTCGTTTAGACCCTCCAAATCAAAAGAGGGGTCTTGCTCCAGCTCCTCTCGTTGGGCCCTCGCGTTTAGCCGTTCGCGCATTTGCTTGAAGGCCGCTTCGGAATCCGGTCGTCCATGTTCGAACTCGTCTTGCCACTGCATTATCAGCTGCGCCAATAGCCCCAGAATCTGCCAATCGAGCATCCCATCGCGACGCATTTGCGCGATCGTCTCTCTAGAGCGATCATCGGCAAGAAGGCGTGGTAGCGTTAAACGAATTGAGTCGGAGAAGTACCTGTAGCGTCTACGGAGTGCCTCCTTCGCGCGCTCTGGAGAATAGTTTAGGCCTGGTCCGGTCCTCCAGCCGATCTCGGGACCTTCGATAGGGTCCAGCTGCACTTCAAATCTAGGCCGGCTGCGGTGTCTGAGCCTCCCTTGCAATGAATCATCCAACGGAGCCAGTTCAATTAGCTCTCGGATGGGGCGCACGGCAACCGTGCGGTTGGATAGGCCACTTTCGAAACGTCGCTTTACAAGTTCCTCCAACGCTTCTGAGGGTAATGCGCTTACGCTCCGCAATACAACTAGCGCCACCGCCACCGCATGTACCGCGGACTCCTCGGGGCTCAGCGCTGAGGCATCTGCAGGCATCGTTATGTTCCATGCACACTCGGTGTTCTTTTCAACGGGTGTTATGTTTGGCGCGACCACATCGCCAGCTCTAACAAAAAGCTCAACGTTTGATGGGATAATCGCCAGGTCGAGTGCGGCTAAGTCGGCCTGTATGATCTGAAGCGCTGTCGCCAACTCCAGCGCCGCTAGCCTGGCACTTGAGTCGGCTGCATGCCTGATTCGCCACTTTATTCCAAGGGACGCCCAAACGATGTCCATCTGCTCGCCTACGTCCGCGAAGGGATTTAGACCAACGTCTTCTTTGATGCGCTCTTCTAAGTACGCCTTCGACATTGTCCCCCACGGTGGCGTTTCGGATATCTCCCTTAAAGCGGCTATTTCCTGAGGCGCGATCTGAAAAGTACCGATCGCTTCGTCGACGATTTCCAGCACCGCTGGCGCTAATATTCGTGTGGAAGCGCGCAGTATGGCAACCTCCGTTAAGCTGCATTGCAAATGCTCATGCTTATCCCATTGATCGGCATCGACGGCGGTCAGGGAGTGCACTTCCAACGCGCGACTAGCGGCGTATAGAAAACCAAATGCTTCCCCAGCGCGGTAGTAGCTGCTAGCAACCTGAAACGCTGCTTTGGAGGCAAGTCGTCTGATGTTGTCATCAGGGTATAGCGTCGCTAGAAACAGCGCCCCGGATGCATAATATCGAGCTGCATAGAATAGCCTTAGCTCGAAATAGACTTCAGCCAGGAGGAGCATTGCTAGAACGGACCCCTCAATCCCGTCATGGTTAAACCAGGCGATCCTTACTCTGTGAAACTCGTCGAGGGCAGCCAGGCGTTCACCCTTTCTATAGTGCTCCAGGGCCCGCTTTCTAGCTCTGTCCGCTACTTCGGCAGCCGCGGTGCCCTCAGAAACCAAACGATCGACCTCAGCGTTTAGCTCCCTAAATCGGGCATCAGATCCGAAGCTCGGAGCCATTGCTCGAAACATCTGGCCTAGACGAACGGTCGGGAAAAACGGCGTATTCTTTGCTTGGCGCACGAAGGCTTGAAGCGAAGCGAACATTCTGTTAAAGCTGGCCGCTTCGCTCTCGCCGGCGAATAGACTAGCGAAGGGCGAAAGTATCACACGCGCCTGAAGGAGAATCGCTCGATCATCCTCCTTTGGTCCAGCCCCGAGCGCGCCATCAATCAAGCCCTCGAGTAGCGAAGCGATCCCGCGAACGTCTTCATCGGATAGCGTCGTATCACCACTATGAAACGCTCCATAGGAGTGAGTGAACAACGCACAGGCGTCAGCGATTTCGTTTGGCGTGCTCTCCTTTGAGACACCTTCAAAATAGCGGTGCCAGACTTCAAATTACAGATCCAAGAGATCCGGAACGGCGTATAGTGGCCATTATGAGCTCGTACCGGGCTCGCTGGGTCACAACAGCAGACCCGCTTGCCTCCGCGAGAGGTCGCATTAACGCTAGCCAAGACTCAACGTCGCGCTTCGCCGACGCGTCAAACGATGAGGATCGCAATCCTTCGCGCACCTCTAAGAAATCGGAAAGATTCTGTGGTATGGGGTTACCTGTTAGCCACTTCTGTCGAAGCTTGGCGTAGCGCTCGTCCCCAGTTGCCTCATCGAATAGATCCCCGTTCACTGATAAATATGTCTGAGCTATCCATCGGGTGTCTTCGGCAATGAGTTCATTGGCGATGCTCTCTCCATCGAATATTTCAAGCCGCGCTTTGAATTGCTCCCTACATTCTCGCTGAAGCGCGTGTCTCTTACCTATGGGGACGTTTTCTTCGCAAAAGTACACAACCAAATCGGGCCGCTGCCCTTGGGAAAAGATCTTTTCCAGATCCTCTGAGATCTTCTTGGGCGCTTTTCTTTGAAGTGTGCAGGCGCCGACGACCAGTTGCGATGAAACGCGAGCTACAAACGAGCCACTGCCTAGCGATTTAGCTAGGTGCGTTACGTAGGACTCGAAATCCCGGCCCTCGTCGCCGCCGGCGCCGACTGGGCCAGTCGCTTGCATCAAGTTTGACGCCACGCGGAGGCGAGCCAACTCGAAAGAAAGCAACTCAAACTCATGGTGCCCGTTTTGGGCGGAAAGATTGCTGAGAGCGAATCTGACGAATTGCTTCAGTTCGCGTGGGCTCATCGAGGCTGGGCCACAGTTGCACGGAGTCCCGCGGAGTCAGCCCTAAACCCGTCGACGACCTCCGGATTAGCCGATAAGTAACCGTAAAGTAGCACGCGCCAGTGGTTCCAACCAAAGTGAGAAGCGTAACCTAAACTCTGCCCCAACAGCTCCTCACATATCGCCGCGCTGCTAAGATTGGAGTATCTGGGGTTGCAAGTCAGCGAAATGACTTCGTCTCGGGCGAAGCGGTCAAAGTTCTCGCGCATCTTCAAAACCTGGATATGCGCTTCAATCATTGTACTTAACTTCGACCCTAGGGCTGGCTTAGGATTCAGCTCGAACACGCCACCTACGTAATCGACCTGCAATATCTGCGTCGCCAAGGCCGCGGAACGGTAGGGATTGAGAAGCCGCGGAACCTCCCAAGGCAAACGATCACGCTTCTGCGTGTTGCACTCATCGCAGCAAGGTAGAAGATTGTCCGACAGGATCGAAAACTCAGAATACGTTGAGCGCGGCACAAAGTGGTCAATTTTATGCCCTACCTGCATCCCTCCGCAGTAGGGGCAGCATGGCCCACCCAACGCGCGTATCGCTCGCTTTAGATCTCGCACACATTTAGCCTCGACTGTTATACAGTCGATACATCACTTGCTCATGTGGAACCAGTCGTCGTGATTTAGGCGGCAAGGGGCTCCGTAGAGTTGCTTGTACGTATTGCTCGTACCGCGATAACATCGCTGCTTTGATCCCCGCTAAAGACGCATAGCGCCTTCGCCCGACCAACTCGCGCAACAAAACGGCGTTGTCGAAAGTAAGCTTATTGATTTTTCGCACGTTGCTCCAGGCTGCGCAAGTATAAAGTCGACTCTAGGTTAACGTTGGGTCCAAAGCGGTCCAAAACGTTCTTCACCGACCCAAGCCGCTGAAGTTGCTCTCTCAGCCATATTTCATGAGGCGGATCCGTAAATGCGTCTTCAAAAATGTAATTGCCAAGCTTCGTTAAATCCGCGCCAAAGGTCTCGAAACTCGGGTGAACGGCCACGATGGCATCAGCATCACGCTTCAAGACGTGGATATTGGACGCTGGAACTTCGCGAGCTAGCACCAATGAATGCGTTGCAACGATAGCGTTTGCATGGAAGCGTCTGAGGAGCTCAAGTAGCAGTCGAGCAAATCTTACTTCAAGAGTCGGGTGCAAGTGAAGTTCGGGCTCCTCCAGCAATATCAGCGCACCCTCTCTGATGTAGTCGACGACGGCCAAAGTGAGGGCTACGAACGCTCGCTGTCCTGCGCTAAGGTAGAGCTCTTTTCCGTTCATTCGAAAAGTTAGCGCATGGCCGTTACCTTGAGCCTGCGGGTCAAAGCGCACGCCATCGGAGTTGTCGAACAGGATCTCCGTAATACGAGGTGCCTTTCGAACTACGATCTGATCAAAATCGAAAGCCTGTTTGAGTGCAGCTACAACGGCCTCACTCTTGCTAGCTCTACCTCTCGACTTCTGCAGCCTCGAGTCTTGCCTGACAATAGATCGCCATCGCTTGTGCGAGGCTTTCCAAATTGAATCCGGCTCGACGATGTTGTCATCCCGGTCCCTAAAGCCGCAGTAGGCGTAGGATTGACTAATCTGCTCTCCGGCCGTCGCAATATCGTCCCTTCGGTATCCACGTGGGTAGCTCTCAAACGGACTGAACGCGACTACCACCACCTGACTAATCGGAGGTTTAGGGGCAATTTTTGCCCTGGATACGGCCGAACTGGGCGGCGGCGAGAGGTACTCCGGGTACGGCGAAAGTGCGCGGAGCAAGGCGTGCAGCGTAATGGTCTTTCCCGTACCGTTGTCTCCAATGAGAACATTGATCGATGACGGCAATGGGGACTTTTCAAAATCAAAGGTGATATGAATCGGATCGCGCGAGATCTCAGCTTTGTACTGAATCTCAAAAGAAAAGCTCCGTTTACTGGGCCGATACGGGGACTCGACAAACAGGGCCCCCGCCTGCTCGTATGCGAGGACCGCATCGCCCATCCTAAGATGCGACACTTTAAACGCCTCGCTCTGAGTGAGCGTTAAAGAGTTGTTTTGGGGCCAGAATTGCTTCAACAGCGCCGCGTCATGTAATAGCAACAGCGTGTCGGCACAGTCTCTCAACGGGAGAGCGCCAGCCAACTGTTGGTAAAACTACAATGCTGGCCCCAAGACCAATGTATAAATCCGGCAGCGTCGGCAAAAATTCATCGACCCGCTGCACTTTATCTTTTGCGAACAGTGAGTGGGTCGACCGATGGCCTTCTATGCAGAGTCGAAATCCCCCAAGTATTGAGCGTCGATTGTTTTGGTGAAGTTCTACCGAGAATATCGTATTGTACCCGAAGTCATCCCAGTCGTTCCAAACAAAAACTAGGGCAGTACCTTGCCTTAGCGTGGGCTTCCGTTCTCGGGCATAAAAGATCGGTATTATCATTTCGCTGATGCCCCGCTTCCCCAGACCCCGCGAGCTAGATGGCCGATCCGCTCGCTTTCACCTCGAACGTGTACGATGCCGAAACCGCGTCCTCTCCACGTCCAAACCTTAAGGTGCAGAGCTGCGATCAGATGAGAACCCATACTAGCCAGGCATCCGACAGACGCGCCATCGAACACCGTAGCGTCGATGTGGCGGCAAGGCACCGCCTCCGGACGCGTAAGTTCGCGCGAAAATACTTGCTCTCACACTGCGGATCCAGCGGATTCCCGTCGCTCTAACGATTCCGCCGCCATCTAGCGACAGACTCTCTCACCCGCTCATCGACGAGTCGACCGCGCCGCTGAAATCCGAGGGCTGGCACCGCCTCCGTCAGAATTTCATCGTCACTGCGCAAAATGCCATCACTGCAGATCCACTCAATGACCCGCTGGATTTCGTCTTCGCTATGGCGATAGATATTGCCGCTCGGCCAAACGTAAGGTTTGCGCGAACGGGCTCTAGGGCGCGCCGCGGACTCAGTGTTGGTGCTGACGTCCGATGGCGTCGTCTCTGCCTTCGCTGACCTCTCGGATTCGGCGAGAGCGACCGCGTATGCTTCGAGAACTCGGTCAATCTCTGATGCGCGCTGCTCGTGCCAATCCAGCGACCAGATTCTGTGGAAGCGCCAGCCTCTACTTTCCAGATGAGCTTGCCGCAACCGGTCACGATCTCGCGCTGTCGCCGAACTGTGGTACGGAGCGCCGTCGCATTCGATTGCCAGTACATACTTATTTGGGATGTTGGGATGCTGGACGGCAAAATCGAGCCGATATTTCGAGACGCCTAGTTGAGGGACCAGTCTCAGACCCTTGCTGGTCAGAGTGTCCATCACATCTCGCTCGAACTCGTTCATCTCGACCTCTGTTTCTTGCACATCGTCAAGTCGGGTGCCACCCGTTCTTGCGTATGCCAGGTAACGGCTGAGGATTTGGGCCCCTCTCGAGCTGAAACGAGATCGATCCATGTCGTTCTCGGTAAAGGTAGAGACGACAGTCATGCGTGTCTTTGCACGGGTTACTGCCACATTTAGCCGCCGCTCACCTCCCATCTGGTTGATCGGTCCAAGCCGATTGAGCAGATTGCCGGCGCCATCCTTCGCGTATCCGAAGCTCAGGATGATGGCATCGCGTTCATCGCCTTGTACGCGTTCAAGGTTTTTCACGAAAAACGACTCGTTAACGTTACCCCTCACAAAAAACTCGTCTAGGTCAGCCCTCAGACTCCGACGCTCAGCAATCGCTGCCTCAATGCGTCTGGCGTGCTTTAGGCCCAAAGCGATGACACCCAGCGTCTGACTCGGTCGTTGCTCCGCGTGCTCGAAGATGAGGTCAACCACGCGCGAAATCTCCGCAGAAGAACTCATCTCTTCGCCGTCATTGCGTGGCGACTCCACCAGAATATGACCCAGCCCTTTCCCGTCAGCATAGGCATTCGGAAACGTAATTAGCCGATCGTAGTAAAACTCGTGGTTAGAGAAGCGGATAAGCGACTCGTCCAAGGATCGGTAATGCACGTTAAGCGGCTGGCGGTTGCAGAATGTGAGCATCACATCCAAGATGCTTTCCATGCCTTCAGTCGATATCTTCAGCAGCTCTGGATCCGCGTTATATTCGCCTTCATCATCTTCAGGATCGGTGGTGCCTGAAGCAAAGAATGTAGTGGGCGGAAGCTGCTTCTGATCCCCAGCCACGATGGCGCGCTTGGCCCGCATTATCGATGGAATGGCGTCCTCCGGCATCACTTGGCTGGCTTCGTCAAAGATGACGACATCGAAGAGAACATGGTCGCCGGGAAGGAGCTGACTGACTGAGAGAGGGCTGGCCATCCAACATGGGCATAAAGCCGTCATCACATTGCCAGCCTTTTCGACCAGCTTGCGTATCGGAAGATTGCGAGCCTTTTTCTGTAGCTCAGCCTTGAAGACGGTCGCTTGATCGGGTCTCGCGTTCTTCGCCTTCACGTAGGCTTCCGCGGTGCTACGTCTCACAGTAATACGAGAGCGGGCGAGTTGTTTGGCATCTAGGTTTTGGAACTCGGATCGCATTCGTTCGAACGATTCGCGCGAGAATCCGCCTAGCATCGGTTCATCGCTCTTAGCTTTTTCCAAGAACGAACGAAGCCATGCATTTTCGGTCATTTGTCCCCAGAGGGATGGAGTGATCGACGTCCGTTCGAATTCATTTACTAAGTCGCCGTAGCGATTGTCCCGCAAAAATTGCTCGGCTTTACGAACATCAGGTATTCGGCGCGCAGAGCGATGCGAGCTTTCAAGATGCCCTAGTTGGTCGTTGGCCCCGTCGAGGTCCTCCGGTAACGTTTCACCGCTCAGTTCGGTCAAGCTCTTACGGACATTTCGAACGCTGTTCCATAGGGACTTGACATCAGAGACATACTCGGCAGTTATAAGTCCGAATGCTTCCTCGTTCCGCACCGGCGCCGGCAACTTGGCAAACTCCCCCAGCCGCTCCAGGAGCGCGTTGATAGGCGTATCGGAACTCTTGCTGCAAGCCTGGATCTTTTTCACGGCCTCTCGGTAGCGGCCGTCGGAGACAAAGGCCCAGGTCCGCGCTAAGAAGTGTTTCCTCAATGGTTCGAGATGCAGTAGCAGCTCCTCAGGTTGCACCGTGACGACCACATCGTTAAAGGTCTCTCGCGATCGACCTATTGTATGAACTACTTGGCAGGTCCAGCCGAGCTCCTTGAACGTCAAAGTCCTGCAGTCGCAAAGTTTCCCCACAGTTGCGAGTTTCTGTCGGATAGTGAGGATGTTAGTTTTTGATTCCGCCACGAATCGAACGGCATCAGCTGCCTCAGCCGATGTCGCAAAGGCCGCCCGGCTCCACGGTGCTGCTTGGTCACGCAGAAACAAGGGTGCATCTTGCGCGAGCGTTTCGACGGCAGCTTGAGCCTGATCGTGAAGCTGGTCCGTAAGACTGTCGAGGTCATCGTACCAAAGCGTGGCTGATGCTGCCTGAGGGTTGAGCTTGGCAAGCCGGCTAATGACTTCCCGAACGCTCAGGCCACAGCCAGCCATCTCTTTGTTCACGGCGCGGTAATACGCATTGAGCTTGGCGCGCAGCTCCTTGAGATTCTTGATAGGTGTCGTAGGCGGGCGATCCTCAGTGAGACGCGCGCGATCGTCACGATGGCGCAGCCGTTCGTAGATGGTCTTCCGTCGCGCTTCAGCACCGTGCAAATCTAGAACAATGTCTTCAAGACCGGCTGTGCTGAGTCGATTGAAAACGGCATCAAGAGCAGCTCGCTTCTCAGCAACAAATAGCACGCGACTTCCGGAGGCAACCAGACCGGCAATAAGGTTAGCGATCGTTTGGCTCTTGCCAGTGCCCGGTGGTCCATCCACGACGCCGTCGGCATTAAAGCGAATCAACGAGTGGATGGCCTGCCGCTGGTATTCATCTGCTTCGAGAACAATCGTTTCATTAATCGGATCGATATCGTCGAGCTCATCGCGCTCAACCGTTCCCGCATTCTCCTTAATGCACTCCACGGACTCTCGGTCACCAGCAAGTGCGCATACCAGCCGGTTGAGCGCCAGTAGAGCCTCATTGCGTTTAAGGTCCTCGACCATCGCCATCTTTGCGAACGAGAAGTTGCCGAGGTAGCATTCCGTACTTACCTGGAATCCTTCGAGGCTCTTGCCGGCATCGGACATTTGTCCAAGCGCACGAAGGATCCCAATGTCGTTGACTTCGTCTGCATCAAAGATAGAGGGCTTATGCTTATGATCTTGTTCCCAGGCTTGCAACATCACACGGTTGACCATGAGGTCCCCTGCACGATTGAGGGTCGGATGTTTGGCAGGCTCAGTAACTGTTACAGGCAGCAGAAGTACCGGAGCGTTAGGATCTCTGCCACCGTCGGCCGATTTCCACGTTGCCATGCCAAGTGCAAGAAACATGGTTTGAATTCCGCGCTCTTCTTCGTTTTCTCTGGCTTTGGAACGTATGGCCAGCATCCGCTTCTGGCACTCCGGCGTCCACTCCATTACCTCGGTCAGATCGAGCGAACAGCCCTGGTCGATAAGGGCAGTCACGCCTTCTGTGGAGACCTCCGGCAGTCGCAAAGTCCCCGCCTTGAGGTGCTTGAAGTACAGCGTCGGATTGCGGCGATCAAGGCTCGTGAGCTTCTTGCGCCACGTCTCTGCTAGTTGCCGAATTGCCGCTAGTAATGCTGTTTTGTTCTCAACCATAAGTCCAACTCAGAAACAACACGCCACCAGTACTGCTCCGGTATCGGCCATCCACCCCTCGCTAAAATCGGCCTTCTCTTGGAGCAACCAGGGGCCAGGTCAGGAGACTGGCCCGGGTCGAGGTGCCTTTCCTGCATACGAAGACTCCTGCCCCGAGGTGAAGGCAGCGGCCCTAGGGTCCAGGGAATCGGGCCGCTAGCCCCGCGCTCCGGGACTGGTTGGGCAGCTGGTTGGGCTACGTACCGAAAATCGGTACGGATATGGCGCGTATTGCGGAAGTGATCAAAAGGAAAAATCCTTATTGCACAAGCACTTCCGACGATCTAAGCTCAAAATGGCCCTCCCTCGTGGCTTCCTTGACACGGAAGAGGTCATAAGTTCAATCCTTATACCGCCCACCATAAAAAGCCATACTACATAAGAGTTGTTATCGTTTGCTTGACTCGCTAGGCGAGGAAGCATGTAGCCACTTTATGTAGCCAATCCCCCGGCCCACGCCGCGAAGCTGTCTGCTAGCTGCGACCAGACTGCCTGCGACCATCTCTTGAATCGGGCGGCTCTGTACGAGCGCCGGGCTGCGCCGTAGGCGAGGCGGCATAAACACTGTCTCCGACGTTGAACAATTTCGGGCCGCGTTCGGGTATATGGTCGAAATGCATTCGTTCAGGCGGGAATCGTTTTCCGCAATCCGTGCAGGGCTGCTTTTTTAGCTTGTGGAGATAGGCGCGCTTTTGCCTGCGATATATGCGAGAGCGCTTACGGTTCCCGGTCGAGTCCTTCGCCTGTTGCGCTTTCCTGTTGCACTGCGGCGAATGATAAATGTTCGTCTGCCGGTATGGCGCAACGTGAGCGCCGCACTGGGCCGCCCCAACCCGCAAGGTCGACGCTTGCCCGGCTCGAACAGGGGGCCCGCCGCAAGCTCTGTGCCATCACGTATGGCACAGAGGCGCCTTAAACTCCTTACAAGGTGATTCGCTGCCGGTCACCGGTGAAAGGAAAATCCGATAATGGCGAACGTCTTAGTTAGAGTTGAGTTGTATGCGGCGACTTCGGTTACGGAGTACGAGGCACTTCATCGGGCCATGGAACAGATTGGCTTCCAACGTACCATCAGAGACGTCGGAGGAGCCACGTATCGGCCTGCCGACTGCGAGTTACTACAGCGCGAAATATGCCACTGTTCCTCTAGCCCGCGATGCTGCCTCGAAGGCATCGGCTGTTGTATCCCGGCCACGCGCAGTAATCGCTTCAGGAGACATTATTTCATGGGACGGGTTAGAACAGGTCTAGCTCAAGTCAGCGCCGCGCTCTGGGTATTGCGATAACTTATGGCTTAAATGTTTTAGGAGCACATGATAAAAGAAATTACCTGCGCGATGACGCAACGCCCCGTAACGCTTTTTATTGAACAGAAAGAAGCCCGAGGTGAAGGCGGGTACGCCTTCGCTATGCGTGACGGCATGAAGCACTGCAACAATGAAGGTCCCGATTGCGACCAGACCTGCGAATGCATTAAGCCGCGCCATCCGTTCGCAAAGAATCCGGAGACAGGTGCGCGCGTAGCCTTCTAGGCGCCCAAAGACCGGGAACGCCTAGCCGCCGTCGAACGTTAGGAGTTCAGGAGGAGCAAGGGATGAAACTTTCAGACATGGGCCGTCTGGTCACATTGATGACCACGGTGACTTTGGCATTCACCGGATGCGGAGGCACGACGGTGCCGTTGGGCGCGATGACGCAGAGCCAGGCGCACCAAGCATCGGGTAAGTCTTGGATGAGGCCTGGGGCGAGCAGCGGTGATTTGATTTACGCTACTGGCGGATGCGGGGGAACCTGTGTGCTCTCATATCCAGACGGCCAAATAGTCGGCAGTATTTCGACGACCGGAGAAGGCCCGTGTTCTGATGCGGCTGGGAATGTCTTTATTCCAGACGGTAGTCAGATTTTCGAGTATCAGCACGGTGGAACCACACCGATAGGGACCCTCACCATTCCTGAGTCTAACATCACGACCTATAACTGTTCCGTGGACCCAACGACAAACAATCTTGCCATCAGTTACTTAGGGGAGACGTGTATTTGCGTCGCTATTTTCAATAACGAAGGTGGAACTCCGACCTCCTACTCCACTGGGATTGATTCGTTCTTCTGCGGTTACGATAACGCAGGAAATCTGTTCGTGGATGGGCTTGGCACTGACCAAAACCCGGGAATTGAACTTTCTGAACTTGCCCGTGGTAACTCTACATTTACTCCTTTGACGGTAAGCGGTAAGTTTCGCGGCCAGCCGGGCCGACTTCAATGGGACGGCACAAACCTTACGTATGAAGGCCTCGACGCTCCCGGCACTCACGCCGCTATCATCAAGTTGGCTATCTCGGGGTCGGTAGCCACCGCTGTTAAGACAATCCGCCTGAACGGCAATATGAGAGGAACTACCCTCAGCTGGATTTATGACGGCAACGTGCTCACACCTTATTCGATACACTCACAACGTACCAATAAGGTCGGGATATGGGCCTATCCCAAGGGCGGAAAACGAAGGGCAACGCTAAAGTTTCCGAATTTCTAGATTTTGGATTTTTACAGGCGTTACCGTTTCCGTCGCGACATAATAGCAACACCGACTTAAAGTAAAAAGGAGTCAGTCTATGCCGACGCCTTGGTCATCGCCGGGAGTGTTTAATGTTCTGGACCCGTGGGTTAGCTACATGGGCTCTTACGTTGGCATGATACCGGGTTCCGAGGCCGCAGCGGCACAAAATACGGCGGTTCTTCAAGGAATTATAAATCTTGCACAAACGACGAAGTGCGGGGACGATAATCAACCGCCCTATGCCGCGACCATCGTATTCCCGGGCCATGCCACGGTGCCGAATCCCGGCAGCGATGGAACCGACCCGGGAACAACAGACGTGGGCGCTCAGTATTACTTCACATCGCAATCGGCTACCGACCTGTATGCGGCGCTGATTACTTGCGATAATCCTATTCGCTTCTTAGGCACGGGGAACGTCAGGCTCTCGATGCTGGCGGGTCACAGGCTCGAACCCCACCCCAATCGGAGACTTCTTTCAATTCAGTGTTGCGGGCGGCAACCCAGGTGGATTTATCTTCGAAGACATTATCTTCAGCTATCCACAAATAGACGTTTTCGCGCTACATGCAACGCGAAAAACGGCCAGTGATTCGCGAAGTTGTGCAGAGGGGCTGCGAGATTCGTTTGGCTACCAGCTAAAGACGACTAGGCCGTTGTGGGCCCGGTTTTTCCACCCTTGCCATATATGCACGTCTTTTGCGCGGGACTCGGCGTAGGACGACCCGCCACCACCACCGCCGCCGCCGCCATAGTACCCGCTGTAGTAGGCTGCGCCTGCCCCGCCGCCGCCGCCGCCGTAGTAGCCGCCTCCTCCGCCGCCCCCGGAGCCGCCGCACTCGCGCGAGGCTCCGTTGGCACCGGCACCGCCTTGCCCGAACGACCCGTCGTCGCCCGGAACCCCGTAACAGGTCGGACCTGTGCCTTCGCTGCCCCCGGCCCCGCCGTTATCCTGCGTGCCGCCTCCCCCGCCGCCGCCAGAGTAGTGCGAGCCGTTGCCGGAGCCGTAGGGGGAAAAACCGCCTTTGGCGCCGGCGCCACCCGTCTTTCCGCCGCCTTGGCCTCCCGCTCCAAAGGGTTTATAGTAGTTGCCGCCGCCCTGGCCGCCTCCGCCGCCGGCGACAAGAATGCGGTTAGCCAGGCCGTCACCGCCCTCTCGCACATCCGAGGCGCCGCCTCCGCCGTAACCGTTGCTATCGCCGTAGCCGCCGGAACCACCGCCGTTAAAGCCGCCGGTCGACTCGGAAGCGTCACCGCCGACGTACACCACCAGCGTCTCGCCCGGTGTCACCGGGATAACGGCATGCACACGCCCGCCATCGGCTATGGGCTTACCCGCGCCCTTCGCTCCCCGAGCAACGACCGAGATTTGTGTCACGCCAGTCGGCACGTCGAACGTCTGCGCTCCGCCGGTGTAGTAAAGCGATTTATGGTGCGGAAGAGAGGAGTTAGGGGCACCGCTCGGCACGACGCCGTTACTGGCGTGGCCACCGCACCCGGCAAGCATCACGACGCAGACGCCAAGCGCATAACGACGCAAATCAATCATTCTCGCTCCCTCTGTTGACGCCTAACGTTCGACAAGCGCCCCTTTCGGCCTCGCGCAGAATGCCTTGACTGCGGTTTCGCGAAAGTAGACCTGCCATGACGGCGGCTGCCTTAGTCTCAGCAATAATCTTGGCGCAGGCTACAACATGCCAGCCGACTCCGGTCACCCTCGTAAAAGACGCACCCATGCCCGACTATGGGATGCCCACGGCGGATTCCGGTCACGTCATCCTATCAGTTGTCGTCGACGCGGACCGTGTAGTTCGGGCCGTCTATGTAAAGAAGCCTAGCGGTTTTGATCCCTTTGACCGCGCGGCGCTTCAGTCGGCGCGAAAGAGTATCTACAAACCCGCGACCTAGAACTGCAAGCCCATCGAAGCAATATATCGCGCCGATGTGCATTGGGCCACCACTGAATAGCTCACACCACGTTCAATAACTCCGGCTTCGCGTAAGAGCAACGCCCGGCTTTGTGCCGTGGCATCCCAATGGATTAGCGCGCTCTGCGCCTCGCCGCGTGCCTGATGCCGTTTGATAATATACGGCCTGTCTTGCTCCGTGAATCGCATTGCAGGCGGACCATCTTGCGTGAAATCATTCGTGCATTGCGGCGCGCCTGCGAATTTCTGTTTCGCTGAACAGGTACCACGCACTGAAGACTCCAGCGAAATCGTAGGCGACACCAAGGGCGAGCGCGATTGAGCCCGCCTTCCGCCATCGAATCACGGCCTCATGCTCGGCTGCGGTACGCACCGGTTCGTCCGCGAGGGTTCGGGTCGCTTGTGCTTACGCCAATTCTGCATCTAAGGCGCGCAAGCTTTCGAGTTTCGTGACCAATTCCTCGCCTGACTTTTGCAACTCCAATCCTTATACCGCCCACCATCAAAAGCCCATCAATACGAGACGCGGGCCCTTTTTGTTTGTCTGGAGGCGTAACTCTGTCTTGCGCTTATTGGGCAGTCGCTTTAGCAACTGCCCTTCATGCCGAACGCCAACGCACCGAAGTCGAAGCTTGATCCGCCTTCGATATTTTCGAAGATGCCCTGGCCGATCCGGCCGCGGTTGGCGGAAGCGTTGAACGTCAAGGCACCGTTTTGACTACCCGATGGCTTTACGATCGTCGCCATAAGCATCTGGTTGACAACCTCGAATGAGCCGTAATGGTATCTTTGGCCGTTAGCAACGAGCGAAGCCGATCCGCTGGTACCGTTTCCGGTCAGCGTCAGGCAGTACGTACCGTTGCTGAATTGCGATCCCGTCACGGTCACGGGCCAGCTGCCGCTGTAACTCTGCGACGCCGAAGCAAACGTACTGTTGCCGTTGATGTGCGCCATGGCGGGAGCGGCTAAGAGAGTCAGCGCCGTGGCTGCCACAGCAGCGAGTAGGTTCCGTTGCGAAAAACGCATGAGCGGTTCTCCTTTGAGGCCAAGAGGGGCAGTGACGGAAAGCCTAGTCCGCGTTCATGAAAAAAGTCTGAAGACAGTACGATCCGGGTTCCCGCTAACCTTCAGATTTTCTTCATCGACCTAATCTAGACTCTGCGGCATTGCCACTCTTGACCACAAGGAGAATTTCCGGTGCATTTTTCGAAACGACTTCTTATCGCCGCCGTCGCGTCCACGGCGATGGTTATCTCGGCCGGCGCCGCCATAGCACACGGTTACGACCGCATCGTGACTATGGCCGCCCAAAATTACAGCGGCACTTGGCCGGTGACCGTGACCCGCTCGCAACACAGCAACGGTACGGATTGCCTGACTCTGGGCGAAGATGGCTCGGCATCGCTTGTCATTGGCAGCCAAAAGTTCCCTAACGGATCGTTCCGAGTAATTAACCACACCATCGTGGCGACTATTACAGCACAGGCATATAGCCAGAACGCCGGCTTGGTCTTCATCGGAGCAGCCGACCGTGGCAAGATCGGCCCGGGCGTCTTCGAAGATGTCTACGGCGGGTCGGATTTCGACTCGGGTGCGCTCGCTTTCGGCATGAAGGGTGGCTGCTGAACTGATTTGCAATCGGCGATGCCCTCCTAATTGATGCTCTCCCGGCGCGATTCGTCAATCATTAACAATGCAGTTCGCGCTGGGTAGAATTTTTGTTTGCCGCTCTTCTGTGTCGCCTCTGGCCTCGCGATGATCATGGAAGACGCGGGATACTCGTCGATTTTAGGAGGTCGTCATGCCTGAAAGAACGTCGGACGAATCCCAGCGGCGCTCCGCCGAAGCCTTCGAGATTGCCAGCGCAGCGCTGGGCTCGTCGGAGGCCGCGGCGCGGGCGTATCAGGCCCCGGACAACCCGGAGATGATCCGTTCCGCGGTCAACCCTGGCCCCAAAAACCTGGCCTTGATGAACGCACAACCCGACGCGTATTTCCCCCCGCCTACGGATCACGGCCTACCGCGGAACTTTTGGCAGTCGTATGGCATGGCCCATCGTCGCATTCAACCCGGTGGCTGGACCAATCAGCTCAATGTCACCGACTTCCCGATATCGACCGACATCGCCGGCGTCCAGATGGCGCTAACGCCCGGTGGTGTTCGCGAGCTGCACTGGCACGTACAAGACGAGTGGGCGATCATGCTAGCGGGACATGCGCGTATCACCATTCTGGACGCCGACGGACATATGTTCATCGACGATCTCGAAAAGAACGATCTATGGTACTTTCCAGCGGGCTTCCCGCACTCGATTCAAGGGCTGAATCCCGACGGCTGCGAGTTCTTGCTCGTTTTCGATGATGGCGTGTTTTCCGAAGAAGATACGACGCTCGTCTCCGATTGGCTCAAACACGTTCCTCGCGAGGTGTTGGCGAAGAATTGGGGCGTTCCGGTCGATAAGATCGTTCCGGCGATGGAAGCGATTCCGTCCGGCGGTAAGTACATCTTCCAAGAATCCGTTCCGCCTTCGCTCGAAGCCGCACGAACCGCGGCAAATCGCGGCCGGTCACCCAGCTCGTTACAGTTTTCCTTCCGATTCAAGGACTTGAAGCCTCAGAAGGAAGATCGCGGCGGCCGCGTTCATATCGTCGATTCGACGACGTTCAAGGTAGCGCAGAAGATTGCAATGGCACACGTCACCGTTCATCCGGGCGCGTTACGCGAACTGCACTGGCATCCGCAGGCCAACGAGTGGCAATATTACATTGCCGGTCAGTCGCGCATGACCGTCTTCTTCAACCACTCGCAGGCGCGCACGGCAAATTTTCAATCCGGTGACGTCGGCTTCGTCCCGGCCACATTCGGCCACTATGTCGAGAATACGGGCAACGATGACCTCGTTTTTCTCGAGCTCTTCAAAAGCGATGTTTATCGAGACGTCTCCCTCAATGACTGGCTAACGCATCTGCCGCCCGACTTCGTAAAGCAGCACCTCAACATTAGCCAAGAGGTCCTCGACGCGATCCCACCCGGCAACTTCGGCATTCTTCCGCGCTAGACTCGGCAGCTAGCCTCGCCGTGCCAAGCGGCCGAACCACGCCGCAAGAACCAAGAATAGGATCACCGGCGGCAACAGCGCCGCGCGATGGAACGGAATGAGTAGAAGCGTGCCCCCCGCCGCGCCGCCAAGGTAGGCGAGCCACGCCAGCGCGTCGCGTGCCGCGTCGCGGGAGCGCTCATCGCGCGGTCCGCTTGCGAAGAGGCGGGTCGCCGCCGTAACGAGCGTGCCCGTAACATAGGTTGTTGAGATCCCCGGGATACCTGCCTTAGACGCGACGATGCTTTGTGCGCCCATCGCAAGACTCACGAGCCCGATGCAAAACGCAACGACGAACTGACCCTGGAGCATCGCGAACGCGGTACCCGCTAGCGCGACGATAACGGCTTCTGCGAGCACCACCAGTGCGGCGCGATGCGCGTCGAATCCGTCGCGGAATGCCGGCAGCGTCACGGTCGCGCCAACGACGAGTGCGGCGATCGCTAGGAGCGGCGGCCCGATCCTAAACTATTGGGCACGGCACCCAGGCGCGACGCGAGGGCGATACCTAAGAGGACGGTGTTTCCCGTCATGTTGGCGGTGAACACGTCGCCGAACCGGAGAAACGAGATCGCATCCACGCACCCCGCCGCCAGCGATAGTCCGTAAAAAGGCGCAACCCTCGCGCTCGACCGGCCATAAAGTGGCTTCATATCGTGGATGCGCAGAGCCGTCGAGCGTTATTTGCTGGCCGCCGGCGGCTTTCCCATGGGCCGTCTCCGTCGATGCGCAAGGCTCCCACGTTCACGTTTAATTGCCCCTGTTAGCGCTGATCTCGATCGTGCTACCATCGCTGCGAAGGCCTGAGAGCCTCCAGCCGAATTGGAGAGATGAACATGCCCGAACAAAGTAAATTCGATCGCCTGGGTTTCTTGCGCAATGCTGGAAGCGCCCTCGCGGGTGCCCAGCTGGCGACGATGGTCCCCGCGAGCGCACAGGTCCGCAAACTGCTCGCCGCAAGCCTGCCCGCGACCACGGCGGGGACGCACACCTCATTCGCGTCTCTAAAGCAGACCAATGCGGGTCTACTGAATGTCGGATATGCCGAAGCCGGACCGGCCGACGGTCAGACGGTAATTCTGCTGCACGGGTGGCCCTACGACATCCACAGCTACGTCGACGTCGCCCCGCTGTTGGCCGCCCAGGGCTACCGGGTCATCGTTCCATATCTGCGAGGGTACGGGACGACGCGCTTTCTTTCGAGTTCGACATTGCGCAATGGCGAACAAGCGCCGGTTGCTCTGGATGTCATCGCGCTCATGGACGCTCTCAAGATCAAGCAGGCCATTATCGGCGGCTTCGATTGGGGAGCGCGGACGGCCGATATTATCGCGGCAGTCTGGCCGGAACGATGCAAGGCGCTCGTCTCGGTAAGCGGCTATCTAATTACGAATCGCAAGTTGACCGTACAGCCATTGCCCCCAAAGGCCGAGTTGGGATGGTGGTACCAGTATTACTTTGCCACGGAAAACGGCGTGCTCGGCTATACGAAGTACCGGCACGATTTCGCAAAGCTCATCTGGACCATCGTCTCGCCGAACTGGCACTTCAGCGATGCGACCTTCGATCGAACCGCTGCGGCCTTTAATAACCCGGATCACGTCGCCATCGTGATCTCCGATTATCGCTGGCGAATAAATCTCGTGAAGAGTGAGCCGCAATACGAGCGCTTAGAAGCGAAGCTCGGGCAAGGTCCGGTCATCTCCGTTCCCACCATCACAATTGCGAGCGATTTCGACGGTCCGGCCAAGAGCGGAACGGGCTATCGCGACAAGTTCTCCGGAAAATACTCGCACCGGATCCTCAATGGCATAGGCCACAACGTGCCTCAGGAAGATCCGCAATCCTTTGCTCAAGCCGTGATCGACGTCAACGGTTACGCCTCTTGAGTGCAAGGTTATCGCTCACCGTGCTCGGTAGCGGTGGCCCGATCGCGAGCCCAACGCGTGTCTCTGCCGGGTACGTGCTCTCGGTCGACGGGAAGCCGCGGCTTCTCGTCGACGCCGGTGGTGGAAGTTTCGAGTGCATCGGGCGGAGCCGGCTCGATATTTCGTCGCTCGAGCAGATTCTGCTGACGCACTTGCACATCGACCATACGTCGGACTTAGCGGCGGTCATCATGCACCTCTATATGGGCGATCGCCAAAGGCCGATCGCGATAACCGGCCCGACGGGCAGGCCCGGCAACGACGCGGCCCCAGAAAACGCTTCGCCTCAGCCGGGTGTGCAAGAGTTCGTGCATCTGCTGTTCGGACCCAGCGGCGCTTGGCGCTATATGAACACGTTCGAGGGCTTCGGTATCACCGTGCGCGATACGCCGAGTGACGTCTCCGAGCTGGCGGTCTACAGCATCCCCGTCGATCGAGTGCTCGAAGACCTCGACGTGTCCGTCTACGCGGTTGCGGTTCCGCACGGAATGATGCCTTCCGTGGCATTCCGTGTCGACTGTGGCGCCGAGTCGGTCGTCTTCTCGGGCGACATCTCCGCGTCGACCGCATCGTTCATCGCGCTTGCAAAGAACTGTTCGATGCTCGTCCACGATTTTGCCTTACCCGAGGGCGACGTACCGCATGGAACACTGCACGCCAAGCCTTCCGCGGTGGGTTACACCGCAAAGCAGAGCGGCGCAAAGAGGTTGCTGTTGTCCCATCTTATGCCGCCCATCGAGAGCGTGCTTGCACAATCGCTAGCGATCGTTCGAAGTGAGTACGACGGTCCGATTGAAGTAGCGAGCGACCTCAAAAGTTATCAAATCGGCACCTAGAGATCCGGTAGTCACGGGCCTTTTTGATAACGTTTTATAAGTGCTCCCGGTGGGATGTATAGCCGCCCTGACGATTGTCACATGGCCCAGCAAGTACTTCATGACACCCGATACGTTCGTTCCGCCCGGATCCTAAGGCGTAACCCCGTCGCAATCACGAAAACTGAAGCAAGGTGTACTGTCGTTCCTGGATCGCCTGAATGGCCCAAACACCGGCCGGCACGAGCATCGCGTTCGGAATCAAGTGGCTCGCCAGATCCTCGTAAACGTCTTTCGCGGAGAGATTGAGGTGCTTGGCAAACCGGGAGGCGTACCCGTGCGTTGCGAGGTTGCAGACAAAGAAGCGCGTGTCGGCAGTGGCCACAAGCGCCGGAATCGAGGAATCCCAATCGCCGCCTTCCTTCTTCATCAGCGGATTGCCGGCGGTCTTCTTCTTCTTCGAGTCGCTGACCGGCGCGCTGCCGGTTGGGATCACGTAGCGAGCCCACATCGCATCGTCGAAGGCCGACAACACCGCCTTACCGTGGTAAAATACCACGACCGGCTGTACGTCGGTCGCCGGGACTCCGAGAACACGATATGCATTGAGCGTGCTGCGAGTCGCGGCCAGCGCCACGCTGGCCTCCGTGATACATGCAAAAAGGTGCTTCTGCTTTGCCGAAGTTGCAAGCGCGGCGTCAAAAGCACCGAGCTCGAATCCGCGCGGGAGAACTTCTTCCATGGGGGGCGGCCCAACCGGCGACGCCCCGGGCTGGGGCGTGGCCGACATTGGAACCAACGCGGCGAGCGAACCGGCCGTCGTCAAGAAGTCTCCACGTGTTTGCATCTATTTGGGTTTCCTGTCGGGTAGATCTATCGAAGGGCATACGCCAAGCGACAAACCAGAAAAGGACTTGCCCCGCTCAATCGGTTCAAGCTTCTGCATTCGCTCTCGGTTATTTCTCCAGCTCGTGGAGCGTGTTGGTATTCGTGTCGGTGTAGAACAGCGCGGTGTTGCCGTCGTTCGTTCCGATCGCGGCGAGCCCAAAGATTCCAGGCGTCTTGCTCTTATCCACCACCTCCTTATCGAGGACCCGACCATCCGGCGTCATCTCCACCAGAGTGTTGTTTCCGGTATTCGCCACGATGAGGTTACCGTTTGCTAACAGCGTCTGCGCTCCCGGTTTGTCGAGCGGCGCGCCTGCTTTGACTAGCGTCGCGCACGTGGTCGTGTATTTGCACGTGAACTTTTTACAGCCCGAGCCTATCGTGATCTCGTCCTTCACTAAGAGGCTGCTTGCGTGACTGATGGCGACTACGGCATTGCACGCGCCATCTGCCACGTAGAGCGTGTCGGGCGGGGGCGTCTTGTTCGAACAGCTAGCCTTACCGTGCTGGCCGCACCAATATGCAATGCCCGATGGCCCCAGTGCGCTCCATCCCGAGCCTTTGCTGACATCGAAGCCGTTGATGACTTCTTTCCCTTTTACGCTGCCGTATCCGCCAAAAGTGAAGCTGTCGAGACCCCCGGTATCGGCGTTCCCCACGAACACGAGTTCCCGTGAGTAATCGTAAAGCATCGGCGCCTCGCCGTCACCCAGAGGCCGCGTTATCGGCGAACCGTAGGTCTTCTTGAACTGCCCCTTTTGATCGATCCAGGCCATTACTTTGCTGGTAAACCCGGTGGCGTAGACTTGGTCGTCGGCGTCAATGGCATCGCCGTCGCAGCCCTCTATCTTGGTGCTTTGCGCAAAGGTCACCGGCTTGGAGTTCGGTGCCGGATCGAGTACTTCGATCGTGGTTCCTTTCCCAGCAGTGCCTGCAGAGTCTTCGAAGTTGCAGACGAGCATCTGACCCTTCTTCAACCCTCCGTAGTTGTATTGAACGACCGAAATGGCACGCGGGCCCATGTCGCCGTTGGTCGGATCGACGGTCGATCCGATTGTGACGTCTTTCTTCAACAGCTTCAAAATGGACGCCATATCGGTGGACGCCGCACCGCTGGAATGGGCGTTCGATGGCGCCATGCCGTTGCCGCCGCAGGCGGAGATTATCAAAAGCGCAATACCCAAAACAACGAGTTTACGGTAAATATTAGACGACCTGTTCCTTCAATATACGAACTGACAACCTTGGGCTATTGCTCGAGTTCTTGCAGCGTATTCGTACTAGTGTCGGTGTAGAACAGCACCGTATTACTGTCGTCCGTTCCCTCTGCCAGAAGGCCGAAGATGTCGGCACTCTTATTCGTATCGATCGTCTTCGTTGCGAGAACCTTCCCGGTCGGCGTCAGCTCCACCAGCGTGTTTCCGCCTTTGGTGTTGGCGATGATAAGGTTGCCGTTCGGCAACAGCGCTTGCGCAACGGGCCCGTTGAGTGGCGAGCCGCTGTAAACGAGCGCAGCGCAGGTCTTGGATGCGTACCTGCATTTGAACTTCTTGCCGCCCGGCTCGACGACGATCTCGTCCTTCTCGAGTAGTTGACTGGCGTTGGAAATCGCGACGACGGTGTTATCGACGCCGTCCACCATATACAGCGTATCGTTACATAGAGTGCCGATCCTGGTCGCATTGTATTGGATTCCCGACGGGCCAAGGGCGCTCCAGCCGGACCCCTTGTTGACGGCGAAACCGGAAATCACTTGGGTCTCTAAAGCCCGACCGCTGCTCACCGGAGGCTTCGCCAACTTAATGACACCGCCCGTCTTCGCATCGGAAACGTAGATGTCTTCCGGTGCGTACGCAAGACCGCAGGATGCGTCGACGTCGTCTAACGGTTCCTCGATCGGCGAACCGTAGCTGTACTGCAACTTGCTGGTCGGTTCGAACTGCGCGGCAATTCCGCTCGCCATCCCGGCGCCGTATACGTCATTCGCAACCGTCGCCGCATTTCCAACACAACCTTCGATCTTGCTGCTCTGCACAAAGGTTCTTGGCCTTGACTTCGGCTTCGGATCGAAGACTTCAATCGTCGTGCCTTTCCCGGCAGCGCCCGCCGAGTCCTCAAAGTTGCACACGAGCAACTGCCCTTTCTTGAGTACGAACGTCGAGTGGACCAGCGAGATCGCCCGTGGGCCGGTGTCACCGTTTTTTGAATCGACCGTCGAACCAATTTCCACGTCCTTCTTGAGCTTCTTGAGAATTGACGTCGTGTCGGTCGATTCGACGGCACTCGCCGTACGGACAAAGTCCGGCGAAGGATTCGAACCACCGGTCGGGACCGGGGTATTTCCGCCGCACGCCGGCGCCGCAAGAAGTATCGCCGCAACGAGCAAACGCGCGCGATTGTTGAAACTCGGCATTCCTGAACCTCGCTCTAACGCAACAGTGAGAAAGTCGGCTTCGCTACGGTTTTCTCGTCGCCTGCAAGAGCGAGTGCGTCTGCCGCGGCGATAAGCGAGTCGCACCGCCTCCAAAATGCGTGATGATGACTAGGGTCCACGTTCTAAGCGGGGGCGAGCGAAAGGGCCCGGGGCTTTCGCTTTGTCTGCAGGGTACCGACGATTGCTGCTAAAAGGCCGAGAATCGTTAAAGCACAATCAGTTACTTGAGGGAAAAGCATGTCGTCCAGCATTCACGGTAAGCTCGTTGTTCTAGGCATTACGCTTTTGATAATCTCCGCCTGCGGCGGAAACGGGATGGCGCCGGCAAACGCCTTCAATGCAACTAAGATTTCGGTTCAAGGATCAAATGCCGATTCGAGCGGCACGGCGCCAACCGACACGACGTCGATTTTGAAACTTCTGAAGAAGGACGTCGAAATCGGCTCGACAGTCGATCCGAAAAATGGCGACATGGGCCCGCGGGCGATCTCGCTGGTCGGAGAGAACTTCGGGCTCAAGAAAGGGCAGCTGCTCGTTTGCAACTTCGATGACTCTGCGGGCACTGCTGGGAAAGGAACGACGATCGAAGTACTCGATCCAGTCCCGAACTCCAAGCCGGTGACCTTTGCGCAGAGCACCAAGATCGAGGGCTGCGACGGCGACGCAGTCACCGCAGGAAATGACGTCTACGGCGCGGGATCGGTCGCCGGGGTGGTTGCGGAGTTCAATCAAGCCGGCAAGTTCAAGAAGAGTTACGGTTCGCCCATCCAGGTTCCATTCTCCGATGCCGATGCACTCTGCGGGGAGTCTTACGCGCCTGAGAGCCTCTACATTGGGGATTCCAAAACCGGCTCAATTGTGAAATTGGCGTTTCCCGTTAGTAGCTCCGGCCACCCGCAAGTGATCCAACCGATAAGCGGCTTCGGCGTCAACAAGGGCTCCGGTTGGAGCGTCTTGGGCCCATCTGGAATGCAATACGATAGCAAAAAAAGCGGTGGTCGCTGCAACGACACGCTTTACATCGTGGACGGGGTCGATAACACGATTGTCGCCGTTTCGAACGCCAGCAATCTGCTCGAGAAGAACGAGGTCGTCGTGCAACCCGGCGGAAAGAAATTCAAATGCGCCTACCCTAAACGCACGTGCGCGACGCTGGTCTACGGCGGCTCTCCTATCAATGCGCCCGTAGCTTCTGCTCTTCTGCCAAACGGCAACCTCATTGTCGCCAACACCAAAGGCGGAAACACGCTGGTGGAGCTGACGCCGACCGGGAAGGTTCTCGCAACGAAGACGATCGATACTAATAAGAGTGCCGACATCTTCGGCCTTCTGGCTGAGGGGACGGACGACAGTAATACGGTGCTATTTTATACCGATACCAAAACGAACACGTTGCAAGAACTCGAGCAATAGAGCGCGGACGACGATCTTGGTGACCTCGTTTGTGGGGTCAACGCGAAGACCGTTCCGTCCCCATGCATGCCGCCGTTGAATGTGGTGCCGTAGAGCGTGCCCCGCATTTCAATCAAAGAGCTACTGGCCCGGGCCTGCCTTCCAGGTGCTTCAGTATTCGGTGGCTCCGACGGACAGCAACCCGAAGCCGACTTGATCAACGTGACCGACAGCCGAACGCGGCAGCCCGTCAACAGCCGGTCATTTTCCCCGTCAGCACGTAGTTGAGCGATTTAATTGTTTCCTCGTAGCAACCACCGCCATCGACGCTGAGCGATTTGTACTGCTGCCGGCTCTTGCCATTCGACGGGGTAAAACCGCCGGGCGTGAAGTTCAGCGTGTCGCTTGAGCTGACGGTATTAAGCGAGGTCCACGAAGACGCCCGTCCACGGATTTCGTTTAAGCCGCTGCCGCTCTTCGCCTGTAAAACGTTAGTCGTCTGGGTTGCCGTGCCGCTCGCGCCGGCGACATAGTTATAGCGCAGGTTGAACGGATAGCTCGACTGGCTCTGCGTCTTAACGCGCTTGCCTCCCGTTTGGATTGACGTGTTCGACGAAATCGTCGTCGTCTGCGTGATGTTTTGGAAGAATCGACTCGATGTCGAGACGATCTTTTGCACGTTGGAGAAGGAGACGCTCTGCGTTACCTGCGTCGTGACGCGTCCTTTGGACGTAATCACGTAGCCCTCGAGGCTGACCGGATGCGTCGCCGATACGTTGATCGTCCCACTCGCGTCGCCCGCTTTGTTGAATCGTACGTGCTCGATGACGGTTTCCGCGGGCGAGAAGGCCGTGCCGTTGCGGACCAGTGCCCCGCTCACTTGCGTCGAACCGTGGTCTTCATAGACGAGCAGCGTGGCGTTGGCCGCAAAGTAGTCGTCGTCGTTGAACACCGAAACGGCGATCGTGTGCTTGTTGCCATCGTCGAGCTGCGCAGCAAAAGGCGTAAGGTCGATGCGGTAGGGTTGAAAATTCAGCGTCTCCACGCCCGGGATCGGAATCCACAAGTACGGGTCGATGCCGCCCGTGTAGATCCACGGATAGATCGGCGCTACGCCGGCGGGCTGCCCATCGAGGGTCACCTCACCCTCGCGAAATGCGGTGTTACCGCAGTTATCGAGCTTTTGCGCCAAGTCGTTGGGGAAGCAGGTGTACCAAAACTCGTCGTCCGACTGCGACTCGAGAAAGACGTCCAGGTATGCCGCCTCGACGTTGGTCGGAAACGTGAACGTGCCGGTCATCTGATCGGTGGGCGCGTCGAGGTTCACGTATCCGCCGTCCGGGCCTCCCGAGAGCGGATCGACAACGTCGGCGCTCCGGGCCGCCGGAAACTTTTTGCTCGCCGGATAGAAATCCAGCTCGGCGGTGCCGTAGATGATGCCCGTGTATTCCGAGTTAACGATGTTATACACGGAGGCTTGCCCGGTCGACGGCTGCGCGAAAATCGGAGCGTAGTCCGTCACGTCGCGCTCGACGTTCCACTGCGGGCTTGCGTTCTGACCGGGCTCCGATGTCGTTCCGAAGTAGACGTTCGTTGCCCCGATCCAAACGGCTCCCGTGCGGTCGTACTGCACGCCGGCCGAAACGCGGAAGTGCATCTTGAAAATAATCTTTGCGTAGGGTCCCGAACAATTCTTCGGCGGCTTATAGTTGAACGGATGATCCGAATAGTCGGCAAATTTGCCAACCGGCAACTGCCCTGACTGAAGCGGCGGAGTATGCGGATTGAAGAGTTTGTCGACGCAAGGAGCCTCGTCCGGGTGCGAGACTGGTGGATCCGCGGTGACTGGATACCCCGCACCGCGTGATGCGTCGCTTCCAAGACCATTCTTCGTAATCATCGAGCGAAGCTTCTGCGCGCTGCGCTCCGGAGAGAGCGCTCCTCGAAGCGCCGGCGCTTGCGCTCCCGTTGGAAGCGTTCCATCGAGCGCGGTATGACCCGCACATGCACAAAGAACGAGCACGAACAGAAACGTTCCACTCTGTTGCAAACGACAAATCGTTGCCTGACGCATCTCCAAAACCTCCGGCAGCAAGGGACATGACGGCTTGGTAAGCGCGCCCGCCATTTCCTCCCAGCCCGCCACCCGGACCGGAGTAGCCGCCGCCGGACTCCCTTCGCTGCCTCGACTTCTCGGAAAAGCCGGCCAATTCGATGCCGATCCGCGCCCCGCCCGACCACGAATAACGAGCTTCGGGACAAGTGCAGCAAACGGTCTCGCTGGTGCGAGGCCGTTTGCCTATCACGGAACGGCGCACGCCCGAGAGTCAGAGTACGCCGACCCGACTGCGTGTGCCCCAAAGGGTTTACCCGGTAAACCTTTCCCTTTCTATTTTAATCCAACCGCCGCTCGCGCCAGAGCTTACGGCGCGATATGCGAATACAGTTCGAATTCGTGACCCTGACTATGTTCGACTAAGTCCGTCAAATATTTTTCAATCAGCTCGTCCCACAACGTTCGGCTCCACTCGTGCTCCGATCGCCACTCGCCCGCGAGCAGAAGTTTCGTATGCGCTGCGTTTCCGAAAATGTTGACGCTTACGAAGCCGGGAAGCGTCGACGCTTTTCGTAGCGCGTCCGTAGCGCTCTTCACGAGCCTCGCGAAATCTGCCGGTTCCACCGTAAAGATGTGTAGTGAAATAACCGGCGCGAGGTCTTCCACGATGCCTACGGCCGCAGGCTGACGGTCACGCCGAACACGCCGGTGGGGGTAGAGATATTCGCCGTGGGGTTTCCGCCGCGCGGGTACGGCCACGCGCCGATCTCCGTCGCCGTATTATCGTTGGGTTGAAGCAGCACATTGCCCTGTATCCACGATTGTGCGCCGCCGCCGTTCCATCGTTTGAGGAGCGTCGTGCCGACGACGGTCCCGGTCGAACCGGAAAAGCTCAGGCGATAGATCGCGCCGGCCTGTTCGTCTTCGATCGTGACGTACTTACCGTCCCACTGAACCTGTCCGCAGCAATCGATGCTCTTGTCGAGTTTCACGTTGATTAACGAGCCGCTGCCCTTGCGCAGCTCGCCGAACTCTACGTTTGAACCGGAGCCCGACCCGTCGATGAAAAGATCTCCACTGTCGTCGTAGCCGACAAAAGTGTAGTTGATTATCTCGTTATCAGAATAGTTTGCAGGCTTGCCTTTGGCGCGTTGGTACACCTCAACCCAACTTGCCTGGCTCGCCAAGTTGACGCTGGCCACGGCCAGGTTGCCGGTTGTCGGATCAACGCCGCATCCCCACGGCCAGACGCCGAACTCGTCGAGGACTCGAACCGGCTTCGTGCGGCCGTGCGCATATTCGTAGACGGCCCCGCCGTAATACGTATTGGAAAGCGTGGTAATGAAAACGTCACCTTTCGCGTCCGAGCAGAGCCCTTGCTGATATGCTGCGTCCGGCTCGCTGATGGTTCCGACGAGCTTCCCTGCCGGGTACGAGAATGCATAGACATAGTGCACGCTCGCACCGGTCGAGTCCGCGTAGAGCAAGTCCTCGTGTTTTGCCTCCGGCAGCATCCACGACCCGGCGCTCTGGGCGCTCATCCCATACGCACCCTGTGCGGGCGACACCGCACTCCCGCCGCAACCGCTAAGCAACACGACGGCGACGCAGATGCCCAACGCGTCCCGGCGAACGCCCAAGCTTCTCATGGCCCCGCTCGTATTCTCTTACTTCGGCGCGATTGCCTCGACGCTGATCTCGATGCGGACCTCATCGCCGACTGCCACGCCGCCCGCTTCCAACATCTGATTCCAGGTCAACCCGAAATCTTTGCGGTTGATCGTCGTAGTTGCTTCGTAGCCCGCGCGCAGATTGCCCCACGGATCGGTCACCCGACCCTCGAAGGTCGCATCGAGGACTACGGGACGCGTCGTGCCGTGAATCGTCAGATCGCCATGAATCTTGAACGCGCTCGGGCTTCCGGTAATGGAGGTGCTGCGCAGAGTAAGGGCTGGATACGTCGCGACATCGAGGAAGTCGGCGGAGCGCAAGTGCTCGTCGCGCTGCGGCTCGCGCGTGTCGATCGAGGAGCCGGCGATGGTCACCTCAACCGCCTTGGGAACGTCGCTGCCGGCCGGGATTTCGATCGTGCCGGACACGGACGTAAAGTGGCCGCGAACCTTCGCGATCATGAGGTGGCGCACGGTGAATCCGACGCTCGTGTGAACCGGGTCGATCGTGAAAACCTGGGTCGTCTGCTCTTGGGCGGTGGTCATATCGGTAAAGTCTCCTGTCGTTGCAGTGCGGCCTCGAATGTGGTATTCTTCAGCCCGTAAGGCACTATTGCATACCTACGAACCGATGACAAGCAGACACCCGAAAGTAGTATAGGCACCCAATGTATACTGCCACCACCGTCTACTCCGGCGCCTGTCCGGCGCGCGCCCTCCTGGATCGCATCGCCAACAAGTGGACCACCATGATCATCGGAATCCTGGGCGGCGCCGAGGCCCCAGTCCGCTTTAGCGACCTGCGCCGCTCAATCAACGGCATCTCGCAGAAAATGCTGACGCAAACGCTGCGCGATCTCGAGCGCGACGGCCTGGTCGTTCGCGATATCTATCCGGTCATTCCGCCGCGCGTCGAATATTCGCTCACGCCGCTCGGGCGCACGCTCGACGAGCCGCTGCGCGCGCTTTCCCAGTGGGCCGAACGCCACATGAACGAGGTGCACGCGGCGCAAGCCGCGTTCGACGCCAAGAGCGCCTAAAAGCATTTTACTCGCTGTCGACCCCAGACGCTTTCGATGAACTTGAGGATGCTGCCGAACTCGTATTGAGTGTGCGGGATATAGCCGTGGTGCTTCCCCTCTTTCGCGTACGGCGAGACGATGAGCATCGGAACGCGAAAGCCAAGCCGCCCCAATCGTCCCACACGACGACGACTGCGGTGATCTTATCCTAGACGATCGTGAGGTTATATACGGCACGACCGTCTTCGGCGGTGTTTACGGGGCCGGCAACGCCTCCGGGCTGCTCCAAGGTTCTAACAACGGATGGGAGGAACAGGCGCTGCACAACTTCGGACACGGAAAGGGCCGCGCCGATTCATATTCTGGCTTGATCTTTGACCCGGCTCACAACTTGTACGGGACGACGGCTTATGGCGGCAATTACCGCGCGGGCACGTGCAACAAATCGCAGGGTTACGGTACGATCTTCAAAATCACACCACCGGCGCGGACCGCGCCGCGCTAAGGGAGTAACGTAATGAATACGACTGGTTTCCTGAAATGCATCGGTGCTCTGGTTGCACTCGCGCTGTGCTCGGCGTGCAGCGCCCTTCGACAGGCTCAGGGTGACATGGCCGTCGCGCCCTCAAGCGCTGCGCTCGATGCCACGTACATCGGGAGGACGCTCTCAGTGAACGGAATGCTGGTAACGGCAGCGCACGCGAATCTCGGCGCTCTGCCCCGTTACCAAACGATTGTTCCCGAGCGGCACGCGAAGTCGAAGACCTTCGAGTACATCATTAACGATTACGGTACCTACGCCGACATTTTCGATTATCCAAAGAGCGATAACGAGATCGGTTCGATCACTAACGTCGGCGGCCAAGGGTGCACGAACGTCCTCTACGGTTATGGAAAGAAAGTCTTCTGGATCGTCGCAGGCCGTGACCAGATTACGGAGTACAAGGTCCCCAAGAAGGCGCTCAAGACGCTCTCCGTCCCGGACGGCCAGCCATCGAGCTGCGCCATGGATACCAGCGGCGATCTTGCGGTCGGGAACTTGGCTAACGGCGAGGTCGCGATCTTCAAGAACGCGACCGGCTCAGGCACCGTCATGACCACGCCGTTGAGCGAAGAGTACTTCGACGGCTACGACAACCAGGGTAACCTCTTCGCCGACGGCTTTGGCGGCGCCGGCTTCGAACTCATCGAGCTCCCGAAGGGAAGTACGAAGTTCCAAGTGATCGCAACGAGCAACACCGTAGAGTTCCCGGGCTCCGTACAGTGGGACGGCACATACCTGGCCGTTACCGATCAGGAAGCGAACGCGATGTATCAATACACCGTCAGCGGAACGAATGCGACGTTGAAGGGCACCGTATCGCTCACCGGTTCGGTTGACTGCGCGCAGACGTGGATCGCTACGGGCGTTGTCTATTGTGCGGACGCGGGTATCTACGGCGCCGAAGTTTTCAAGTACCCGGCCGGCGGTTCACCGATCGCGAATTTTACGGGCAACTTCGACCTGCCGCTCGGCGCGGTGGCAGCAGACAAATAATCAGGCGCTAGCGTCTTTAGGTGCAGGACAAGCCCGTACCCGATAGTGCAAGTGAACTACGCCGGTAGCGAAACGCCGCGTCTCGAGGAGTTCGAAATTCCGTCGTAAGGCGGCTGGGAATGCCCGCTTCCCGCCGCTGACGGTCACCGGGTTGAGAAACAGGTGACATTCGTCGACGAGGCCGGCTTCGAGCGCAAGCCCCGCAAGCTCGGCGCCGCCAATGTTGATGTCGTGCCCCGATTCCCGCTTGAACTTCCGAATCGCCTCAAGGTCGAAGTTGCGCTCGACACGCGTGTTACGTGTCGTTGCGCCTGTCAGCGTTCGTGAAAAGACGATCTTCTCGGCCTTCTGCCAGACTCGTGCGAAGTCGCGGTGCTCGGGTGGATAGCCCTCGATCGCCGTCGCACCAAAATAGGCCATCGTCTCATAGAGTCGCCGCCCGTAGAGATAGGTTCCGATCGGCCGCACCAACTCGGTGACGAACGCGTGTACTTCTTCGGGATTGACCCAATCGAAAGCGCCGGTTTCGTCCTCCACGTAGCCGTCGAGCGACATACTCGTGATGTAGATCAGCTTCGACATACGAGAGACCTGGAACGTCTCGCTGCGGCCTTCCTTCTGCGCAACCCCCGAAACCGACGATGGGTCGAAGTCACCATCATGAAGATTCTCATTGTAGGCGGGAACGGCACGATCGGTAAGGCCGTCGCCGCGGAGCTTTCACAGCGCCACGAAATCGTGACTGCCGGCCGTTCGAGCGGTACCTTTCAGGTCAACACGGCCGACCCCAAGAGCGTACTCGAGCTCTTCTCCGCGGCCGGGAAGCTCGACGCGGTCGTGTGCGCGGCAGGCAACGTGCAATTCGGCCCACTCGAAACGATGACCGCCGAGCAGTTCGACATCGGTTTGCACGACAAGTTGATGGGCCAGGTCAATCTCGTTCTCACCGGACGCGGGTTCGTAAACCCCGGCGGCTCGTTTACGCTCATCGCCGGCACGCTCTCGCAGGACCCGATTCGTTTTGGGGCTTCCGCCTCCATGGTCAATGGCGCGTTGGAGAGCTTCGTGCGCGCCGCCGCCATCGAACTTCCGGATCATCGCATCAATGCGGTCAGCCCGTCGGTAATCGCGGAATCGATGGACGCCTATGGCGCCTACTTCCGCGGCTTCGAACCGGTGCCGGCAAAACGCGTGGCGCTGGCCTTCTCGAGAAGCGTCGAGGGTGCGCAGACCGGCAAAATCTATCGCGTCGAGTAAGCGCCTAGGCTATTCTGTATCGACGGGCAAGCCGGACGGCTTCTGGTGCAGAAAATACGCTTTCGAATACTTCGACGGAATTATCGTAAACGTCCGCGGCTTTTGGTTGAAATCGAACATGTCGTTCATGCGGTTACTGCGTCGGTCGGTCGTCCCGAGGCTTCCGAGTGAGAACGTATCTTCGATGAAGCGAATGATACTGCCGAACTCGTAGACGGTGTTCGAGATGTAGCCCGGTTGGCCCGACGACGTCTCGCGCGCGTAGGGTGAAACGACGATCATCGGCACGCGAAAGCCCGGGCCCCCTTGATCGTCCGCCGACGGCGGCGCAACGGGATCGTAGAAACCTCCCCAATCGTCCCACACGACGATGATTGCGGTGCTGTTCCAATACGAGCTCTGGCCGATCGCGTTGACGATACTTGCCACCCACGACGGTCCCGTATCGGAGCCGTACCCGGGATGGTCGGAGTTCGACTCGTCGGGAATCACCCACGAGACGGCGGCGAGGCTGCCGTTGGTGAGGTCGCTAAAAATGTTGGTTTCGGGCCAGTTAACGTTCGTGCCCCATTCGGGCCCGTAGCGCACCGGCGCGATTACGTCGAACGCGTTCCATAGCGCTCCCGGCTGGCTCGGCGTGAGCTTGGGCACGTAGTATTTCCAGGAAATCGGCGGCGTGTGGTCGTCCATGAGATCGCGCAGCGTTGCATAGCTTGCGCTTCCGTACGGAAAATCGTTCGAGCACGGAAACGGTCCCGCGTCGCCCTCGTAGTGGAGGCTCGTCGTGATCAGCGACGTCACCGTACCTGTGTACGCATCGCAGCCCCATATCTTGCCCGAGCTTGGATCGTTGATCAGGCTTGGGCTGCTGCCGTAGGTTCCATCCAGCGCGGTTCCGCCGCGAATCAGGTCCTGATGGGCTGTGAAGCTTCCGCTGCCCTGCGTTTGAAACATCGCATTCGCGAGGCCGTAGGTTTCGGCCATCGTCCAGTACGGCGCGATTTGAGTTGGGTTGACGTACTCATAGGGCTTCGAACCTTCGGCCTTGCCGTTCGTCTGAAATATGATCTGGTTGAATCCGTTCATCTTGCCGCCGTCGTATGCCGTCTGATACGAGATATAGAGATGATTGAGGTTGAGCTTGTCCTCGAGATTGACCTCGGTCAAGGGAATGGATATGGTCTTCGCGTGTTCGCCCTTCCCCTTTTTTCCCTTGCCGACGATCGTTCCAGTAGCGCCGGTGAATTGGGCAAACAGATTATTAAACGTACGATTCTCTTGAACGATAAGCACGATATGCGAGATCGGCGTGCTTCCCGTCCCCGAGTGGAGGAGCGTTCCCGTGGGCGGCGGTGACGCAGTAGGCCCGCCACTGCAGGCGGCGAGTACGCTTACGGCAGTCGCGCATAAGTAAAGGCGGAAGATTGGTCCCTTCAATCGAGGCTCCTCGTATATGGTGTTGAGAGCAGCTTCGGCATGATGCGTTCGCAACCATCGCGGCTGCAATTACCGGCGACGGGTTTCGCTTTCCCCGCCATTGGGCAAGGATAGCGGAGTTTGTGCGGAGGACAACATGATACGAGATGAGGATCTGTACTCGCGACCGGAGACGTGGGTCGCCTGGAGCATCAACTGGGGTGCGATCTGGGTGGGTGCGCTCGCAGCGCTCTCCGCCGCCTTGATCTTTGGCCTGCTCGGCACGGCGCTCGGCGCCACTTCGATGGAGAAGATCTCGTCCTGGCACACGATCTCAATGATCGACGTCATCGTTATCGTCTGCGCGGCATTCTTCAGCTTCGTGATCGCCGGCTGGGTCGCCGGAAAGATTACCGGTGCGCGACACTCCGAGCCGACGATTCTTCACGGTGCGATCGCATGGCTCGTCGCAACGCCGATCCTGGTAACGATGCTCGCAGCCGGAGCCGGTACGGCGTTCGGCGGCTGGTACGGTGGGCTGCTCGCGTCGCCGATCGGCGCGGCCGTTGTGGCGCCGGCCTCGCCGGAGATCGTGCGAAACACGGCAATGGCGGCGGTCACCTCGCTCCTGCTCGGTCTTATCGGCAGCGTCATCGGCGGCTGGATGGCCTCGGGTGAGCCGATGACCTTTACATTCTATCGCAAGCGCAACGCGTATCTCGACGCGCAGAAAGGCAAGGTATCGGTCTAATGTTCTTGATTCTTCTCTGGCTGCTGGGCGCGCCGCTTACCGTCCTGATCATACTCTATCTCGTGGGCGTCGGGCACTAACAGCAAACATCGCGCGGCGTTCAACCTGACCCTTCTTCATCCTCCAGCCGGCAGAGCTCGTGATATTCGTCGTCGCTCAGCACGAGCGCCGCGGCCGCGACGTTCTCCTCTAAATGCGTCACCGAGGAGGTGCCGGGGATCGGCAGCATTGCCGGGGAGTGTCGCAGTAACCACGCCAATCCCACCTGCCAGATCGTCGTGTTGCGAGCAAAGGCAAGTGAGGATAGCGCCTGATTCGCCGCCAGATCGCCGCCGTCGAGCGGAAAGTACGGAATGAACGCGATGCCGTTCGCTTCACAATATTTCAATACCGGTTCGCTCGTGCGATTGCCGACATTGTAGTTATTTTGCACCGAGACGATCTCGACGATCGCTCGCGCCCGCTTCAGCTGGTCGAGATCGACGTTTGAAAGCCCGACGTGTCGAACCTTTCCCGCATCGCATAGCTCGCGCATCGTGCCGATCTGCTCTTCGAACGGCACGTCGGGGTCGATTGCGTGCAGCTGGTAGACGTCGATCCGGCCGACGCGCAAGCGGCGCAGACTCCCCTCGCACGCCTTTCGCAGATGTTCGGGGCGACCGTCGCGCTTCCACTCGCCCGGGCCGCTGCGCGTCAGGCCGCCCTTCGTAGCGATAACGAGTGCGTCGGGATATGGATACAGCGCCTGCGCGATCTGTTCTTCGTTGACGTGCGGACCGTATGAGTCGGCGGTATCGATAAAGTTCACGCCGAGTTCGAGGGCGCGGCGCAAGACGAGCAACGCATTTTCGCGATCGGCGGGCCAGCCCCAAATGCCGGGGCCGCAAAGCCGCATTCCCCCGAATCCCAGCCGGCGGACGGTGCGATCGTTCCCGATCGTGATCGTCGATGCGCGATTCATCGTGGCTGCGTTCAACGGTGCAAAAAGAAAGACCGCTCGGCATCTGCCGAGCGGTCTGCCCGAAACCCCCAGAAGAAAGTTACTTAAGGATCGGCTTGTTGGCGGCCGGGTTCGGGTTCGGGTTCGGGTTTCCGTTGCTCGGCGCCGTGACGGTCTGGGTCGCGGCCTTGAACTGCGCCTCGGCGTGCTTCTGCGTGTCGCTCATCATCTCGGCGATCTTCATCGTGTAGGACTTACGCATCTCCAGAAGCTGGCTGGCGAATCCGAAGGACATCTCGACGAGCTGGGTCGGGCTCGGGACGTTCTTGAACTCGGGCAGTTGGCCCGGCTTTTCGCTGAACTCCTTGGTGAACTCGTGGAACGAGTTCATCGCCTTGAGGCTGGCGTCTTGCGTCTGCTTGATCGCCGCGAGGCCCTCTTCCTGAAACTTGTTCATATACTCGGTAACGTTGACGGTCATGTGCTTGGTGTCTCCTCTGCTTTAGTGATGTGCTAAGTATACCAAGCACGTGCTGTATCTGTCAACTATCGCCGGTGAAACTCCGGTAGATTCGAATCAGGCTTTCTTTTTGGTCAACGCTCAGCTTGGGGTCGACTTTTATCGCATGCTCGACGCCGTGATGGCTCTCGTCCCGACTGCCCGAATTGTCCAGCAAGCCGGCTTGCGAATACATGGTCTCCGCCGAGAGGTGCAGCGCGTTGGCAATGCTCTTGAGAACGTCGGCCGAGGGCTTGTAGAGACCCCGTTCGACCTGGCTAAGGTAGGGATTCGAGATCTTTGCGATCTCGGCAAGCTGGCGCATCGAGAGATTCGCAAGCTCCCGCTGGCCGCGGATGAACTCGCCGAGGCCGCGCCAGGCGTCGCTTCCGGAACTCTTCTCCTCCTCGTCGCTCACGATCGTACCTCTTCCTTTGCCGTCATCCTGAGCCTGTCGAAGGACGAACGTAACGTCCGGGGGCCGGCTCGCCCGCCGGCAAATCGTACGGCGCCCGTCGCCGGCCTCCGTAGCCCTCGGCCCAAGCGGCCCAATCCTCCCACCACGACCCCTGATGGCGGTCCGCGCTCTCCAGCCATTCGTCCGCGCTCTCTCCCCGGATCGCGCGCGGCTTGGTGTAGTGCCAGGTCTTCTTGCCGCCGGGCGGATTGACGATCCCCGCGATATGCCCGGAGTTGGTCAGGACGTACTTCGACTCTCCGCCTACGTGTTGGGTCGTAAGGTACGTCGCGCGCCAAGGCGCGATGTGATCGGTTTCGGCGCCGAGCACGTACAGCGGCGTCTGGATCTTGCCCAGATCGATCGGCGTATCGTCGATCACGAAAGCGTTGGGCTTAACGATCGAGTTGTGCAGATAGCAGGTGCGCAGGTACTGCGAGTGCATGGCGACCGGCATCCGCGTTGAGTCGGCGTTCCACGCGAGGATGTCGAACGCCGGTGGCTGCTTGCCTTTGAACCAATTGTTGACGACGTAGCTCCAGATCAAGTCGCTCGAGCGCATCCAGTCGAAGGTTCGCGCCATCTCCGCAGACTCGAGATAGCCGCGCTCGTTCATGCGCCTTTCGAGCCTTGCGATCGTGTCTTCGTCGGTGAAGATACCGAGATCGCCCGGCAAGCCGAAATCGATCAGCGTGTTGGTGACCGAGGTCGAAGCGATCCGATCCGCTTGACCGTGTGCCGCGAGATAGGCAAGGGCGATCAGCGCCATCGTTCCACCCAGGCAGAGTCCCGAGAGATTGACTTGGGGCGCGCCGGTAATCTCTTGAACGGCATCGAGTGCCGCGAGGATCCCGTCGCGCAGATAGTCGTCCATCGTGAGCTGCGATTGCGTGACGTCCGGGTTGCGGTAGGAAATCATGAAGGTCTGGTGCCCGTGCTGCACGGCCCATTCGACGAACGAGCGCCCGGGTGCTAAATCCATGATGTAGTATTTGTTGATCCATGGCGGGCTGCAGAGCAGCGGCACCGCGTGAACTTGAGGCGTCTGCGGCTCGTAGGCGATCAGTTCCATCAGCTCGTTGCGCATCACGACGCGCCCCGGCGTCGCGGCGATATTGACGCCCAGTTCGAAGCCCGAGCGATCGACTTGTCTGGGATAACCGCCGTTGTTGGCGACGTCGTCCAAGAAGTTTTGCAGCCCCTTTACAAGGCTGAGCCCCGCAGTCTCCGTCGCCTCTTTGACGACGCCCGGATTGAGCCACGGGATGTTGCTGGGAGCGAAGGCGTCGCACATCAGCTGCATGGCGAAGCGCGCCTTGTTACGCGTCGCTTCGGGTAAGCGCGACGAGGCAACGAGCTGCAACGCCGCGTCGGTGCGCGCGCGATAATCTTCCACGACGCCGGCTAGAATCGGGTTGGCGCTCCACTCCTGGTCGACAAAACGCTTGTCCCCAGGGAATGGCGACGCGGTCGGCGCTTCGCCGCTAAGACGGCGCAACATGTTGAGGCCGACGTTTTGCTCGGCCAGCGCCAAACCGGTGAGCCACGTGCTCATCCGCATCGGATCCATCATCACGTCGGCGATCACGGCGCGCAGCGCGTCGGTCAGCGAGGCCGGATCGAGCCCCGTGATGTCGATTCCATACTTCAGCTCTTCAGGCGCGATCTTGTCATCCATCAGCATCGTCACATGTACCATCCGCCGTTGATGTTGTAGACGGCGCCTGTAATGTAGCCCGCTTTCTCGTCGAGCAGGAAACGCACGAGGCGCGCGACTTCCTCGGGCTGCCCGAGCGCCCGCACGGGCGTCTGCGCGATCGCGTTCTCAATTGCCGCCTCCGGCATCGCTTTGGTCATGTCGGTGTCGATGAAGCCGGGCGCCACGGCGTTAACGGTGATGCCCCGCTTGGCGACCTCGAGCGCAACGGTCTTAGTGAGGCCGAGCAAACCGGCCTTGGCCGCCGCATAGTTGGCCTGTCCGAAGTTGCCGGCCTCGGCGACGACCGAACTCACGTTGACGATCCGTCCGAAGCCTCGCTCGACCATCGTATCGAGCACGGCTTTGATCATAAAAAAGGGCCCTGACAGATTGACCTGTAGGACCTTTTCCCATTCCTCGACCGTCATCTTTCGGACGGTGTGGTCGCGGGTGATTCCCGCGTTGTTAACCAGAAAATCGATGCGGCCGTGCTCTTGCAGCACGGCAGCGACCGTCTCGCGACATTGGTCGTAGATACTTACGTCGCTCTGATAAAAATGAATTTTCGAGGCCGCTCCGTTGAGCCGTGACGCCAAGCTGTGCGTGCGTTCCCGGTCTTCCGGCAAGCCAAGCACCGCCACGGTGGCGCCGTCCTCCGCAAGAACCGTGCTGATCGCGCCGCCGATGCCTCGGGCTCCGCCGGTCACAATGCCGACGCGTCCACTGAGAGATAAACTACTCACGCGCTAGATTTACCCAACTCTCGTCTGGTTTACCTTCTCACTCTCCCATCAACGAGCGTTTAACGGCCGGCATTACATATCCAAGCCGCCGTTGATGGCGTAGACCGCTCCGGTGATGTACGAGGAGTCGTCCTCGAGAAGGAACCGCACAACGCGCGCGACTTCCTCGGGACGTCCAAGGCGGCGCTGAGGAATCTTCTCGACGACTTTCGCCAGCGCCGCCTCGGGGATCGCGGAAACCATCTCGGTGGCGATGAACCCGGGCGCCACGCAGTTGACGGTGATGCCCTTTTGCGCCATCTCGAGCGCCAGGCTTTTCGAAAACCCGAAGAGTCCCGCTTTGGACGCCGCATAGTTCGCCTGGCCGACGTTGCCCGTCTCGCCGATCACCGAACTGATATTCACGATGCGCCCCGATCCGCGCTCGATCATGTGCTCGAGTACGGCCTTGGTCATCTGGAACGCGCCCGAGAGATTGACGTCGAGCACCTGGCGCCAGTCGTCGACGCTCATCTTCCGAACCGTCTTGTCGACCGTGATGCCGGCGTTGTTCACCAGGTAGTCGATGCGGCCAAACTGCTCCATGACTTCTTTGACGACCCGGTTGCAATCTTCGGCCTGATCGACGCGTCCTTGATGAATCGAAACCTTTGCGCCCTTCTCGTGCATCGCGCGCGAGAACGTTTCCGCGCTCTCTTTGCCGCGGCTGTATCCGGCGGCGACCGCTGCCCCGCTCAACGCCAACATCTCCGTGATGGCCGCACCGATACCGCGCGCGCCACCCGTCACCAACGCTACACGACCGTTGAACACTGGGGCCTCCTTTGCCGTCGCTATTGAGGGGATGGAGCTTCGGCCTATGGTCGCCGTGTCATCCTACCTCGGCAGCCGGTCCGAGCGCAGGCGGTCCTCGGCCTATGGCAACGCCAGGACCGCGCCCTCGAGAAGAGTAAGCCCCCAACTCACTCCCGTTGAGAAAGGATCGAAATCATGCGCGTATTTTTCGTTTCGCTTTGCACCGTCGCACTTGCGGCATTTATTTCATTTCCGGCTCCGGCGAGGGCCGCGGACGCCATGCCGACCGGCCAAATGGCCGGCTTCAGCTATCTGCTCGGCGCACCGTGGACCTGCACGAGCCAAGTGCCGGCGATGCACGGCATGCCGGCGCACACCGATCAGCTCACGGTCACCTTCGACCTCGCGCCGCACAACGTAATTCACGACCATGTCGTGGGAGCGGATTATATGGGCGACGATTACTTTGGCTATAGCTCGAGGATGAGTAACTACTGGACCACGAGCGCCGACAACGTGGCTTCCTATGGCATCGCCACCTCCACCGACGGAAAGGTCTTCACCGGCACGATGCACATGGGAATGATGGCGATGGACGTTACGACCACGTACGGAAAATCCGGCGCCAACGCCATCAGCATGACGCAAGTGTTATCGGGCGGCGGCCAGCAGGCTACGCTCAGCAGCAATTGCACGCGCTAGCGTAACCGCCGCGCGAGCGACATGCGCGTAACGGTAATCGGCGCCTCCGGATTCATCGGTCGTCACCTGAGCGCCGCCTTGCGCGGGCGGGCGGACGAAGTCGTCGAAGCGAGCCTTCGCAACGCGGATGCCGCAGCGCAGGCATGCGAAGGCTCCGACGCAATCGTGCAGCTCGCCGGCGCTCCGGTCATAACGCGCTGGAGCGCTCGCGCCAAGGACGAGATTCGCCGTTCGCGGGTTGAGTCAACGCGCGCGCTCGTGGAGCGCCTCTCTCAACTCCGTTCGCGCCCCACGATCTACGTGAGCGCTTCGGCAATCGGCTACTATGGCGCGAGCGAGACGGCGACGTTCACGGAGTCCAGCCCCCCGGGAGACGACTTCCTCGCCGGCGTCTGCGTCGCTTGGGAACGCGAAGCGTCGCGCGCCGGCGAGCTCGGCATGCGCGTTGCGTACATTCGAACCGGGATCGTGCTCGGCTGCGACGGTGGCGCGCTCGCGCGACTCCTTCCCATCTTTAGGGCCGGTCTCGGCGGCATCATCGGAAACGGCAGACAGTGGAGCTCGTGGATCCATATCGACGACGTCGTCGGGATCTATCTCCTCGCGATCGATCGAGCCGAAGGCGCGCTCAACGCGACCGCACCCGAGCCGGTCCGCAACGTCGACTTTACGTGGGCGCTCGCATCGGCGCTGCACCGGCCGGCTTTCCTTCCGGTTCCAGCGTTCGCGCTTCACCTGATCTTCGGCGACGGCGCCGGCGTGCTCGCGACCGGTCAGCGGGTCCTTCCCGAACGCACGCTGTCGTTCGGCTATGAGTTTCGCTATCCCCGAATCGGCTCGGCCCTCGTCTCCGCCGTGACATCGAAAGGAGAATAATGTGATAACGATTACGGTGAACGGCGCACGCCACGATGTGGATGTCCCGCCCGAATGCCGTTGCTTTGGGTCATTCGAGACGAGCTCGGGCTGACGGGCACGAAGTTCGGTTGCGGCGTTTCACAGTGCGGCTGCTGCACCGTGCACGTCGACGGCGAGGCCACGCGTTCGTGTGTCTTGCCGGTCTCACAGGTCGTCGGCAAGCAGGTGCATACGATCGAGAGCCTTTCGACCGATAACTCCAGCGCGATCCAGAAGGCGTGGATCGCCGAACTGGGACGATGGTAGCCGACGTATCGATGTCCGGGAACATGCCCAAAGTGATCGGGTAGCTGCCGTCGTCGATTGCGGTACCATGGTTAAACAACTTCTACGATTACACGGTGCTATTATGATGACGCGAACACATGAACCGGGCGAAGACCGATTCAAGACAATCCTTCCAGAGCAAATCGACTGGCGTCCCGTTCCGGCGTTTCCTCCGGGCGTACTTTTAGCCGTTGTCGTAGACCGTCCAACGCAGGGCCGTATGCGATTCAGGTAAAGGCGCGGCTTGATGCCAAGCTGATGCCGCAGAGGCGCCCTGAAGATCGCATCTATACCGTCATATCCGGCGGCTTTTGCATCGGATTTGGCGATAAATTCGACGGCGACGCCGTGACGGGTTATCCACCCGGCGCCGCAAGCCGACTCCTGGCAGATCTTGCCTTCGTCGGCAGGCTTGCACTGTGGACTCTTGTGCTCGTGAGTTTCCGTCTTGGTATTCACTTTGATTCATCCTCCTCTGTCTTCTTCACACGGGTTGCGCCACTGCGGCGTGATCGTGAAGCCGGCGACGCGGCTTCGGGGGATCGTTAAGCAATGAGTTCCAGCGCCAGCCGTTCTCAAACGCGTCGACGACGGTGGCGACGTATCGCACGGAGCCCTCGATCAATACGCGGATGCGCCCGCCAAGGGCGGCGTGACGAAGCTGTGCGGTGCAATCAACGAGCGGATCTGAGATCGACGGTGGCTCGTGGCGCAGTACATCGAGGCCGGCGGCGCGGATGCGGCCGCTCTTGACGGCGGCAGTCAATGCCGGCTCGTCGACCAGCGTGCCCCGCGCGACGTTGACGAAGATCGCACCGCCCTTCATCGAAGCGAGTGCGGTCGTGTCGATGAGGTTCTCGTTCGCGGGCGGCCGGTATACAGAGTACGACGTAGTCGGCGCTGCTCGTTGCGAGCTTGAGATCGGCGGCCGCGTAGGGTGGGTATCGCTCGACGCCCGCTCGGGATGCTCGCCGACGATCGTCAAGTGCAGCGTTGTCGTCTACCAGTTGTCGTCTACCAATAGAAGACAACCACGCGTTGGGCTGCCTTCCATCCCTTCCGCATGCGCACGTTTGTGGCGGTCGGTGTGACATATGACGATCCTCCACCGCCACCACCGCCAGAACCAAGGATGCTCTTGCCTTCATGCCCGGCGCCGCCGCCCCCGCCACCGCCACCGTACCAGCCGCCCCCCCCGCCGCCGCCGCCGCCGGCTCGATAGCTTTCGGTGCTTACGCCGCCTCCGCCCGAGCCGCCGAGGCCCAGCGCTCCATCCCCGCCGTCCAGGCTGCCGTACTTGCCGCCTCCGCCGCTTCCGCCAGCCTTTTGCGTACCTCCTGAACCGCCCGAACCGCATATCGGGCAGCTTGAGCCGCCGCTGCCGCCGATAAGGCCGCCGCCCTTGCCACCGATTCCGGTACTGGAACCACCGTGGTCGCCTCCGCCCGCGCCGCCGCCGCCTGCGGCGACCAAAACGCGATCGGATAGTTTCCCGGGATCGGTGCGTAGATCCGACGCTCCCCCGCCGCCGGCGCCGACGGTACTATAGCTGCCGGAATAGACCTCGCCCGGGCCGCCGCTGCCGCCACCATTGAAGCCGCCGGTTGCTCCCGAGGCGTTGCCACCGACGTACACGATCAGCCGTTCATGCGGGACGACGCTCAACGTGGCGGTCACGCGGCCGCCATATCCGCCTAGAACATCGTTCCAGTTTCCGCCGTTGCCCCCAAGTGCAACAACCTTGATCTGCGTAACGCCTGCCGGCACCGTAAACGTCTGCTTTCCACCGGTGTAATCAAACGTCTTGTGTTTGGCGAGCGCGTCGCCGCCGTCAGTCGCTACCGGGACGGCGCCGGGATTAGCGCCGCACCCGGCAAGCAGGGCGGCTGAGATGCTGATGCTTCGCACGCAGCGGCGGAAATCAACGCTTTTCATCTGCCTCGCTCCTTGCTACTTGATCGCTCCTGAGACTTAGGGATTCCCCATATGCGATAAAAAGCATCGCCGCGCGTGACTACCCGAAACGGCCGCTGATATAATCCTCAGTCCGCCGGTCGCTGGGCTTGGTGAAGAGCTTCGACGTAGCGTCGGCTTCGATTAATCGGCCGATTCCGGTTTCGTCGGCGAGCATGAACGCGGTGACGCTCGAGACGCGCGCCGCCTGCTGCATGTTGTGCGTCACGGCAACAATCGTGAACTCTTTGCAGAGCGACGACATCAGCTCTTCGATAACCGCAGTGGCGATCGGGTCGAGCGAGGCCGTCGGCTCGTCCATAAGCAAAACCTCCGGCTGCGCAGCGACGGCGCGCGCGATGCAGAGACGCTGCTGCTGCCCGCCCGAGAGGCGCAGCGGGCTGGTTCGCAGTTTGTCCTTCACTTCGTCCCAAAGCGCCGCGGACCGCAGCGCGCGCTCCGCCGCCTCCAGCTTCCCTTGGCGACTCAAACCCTTGGGCGCACACGCGACGGTGTTGTCAAAAATGGAAAGCGTCGGAAATGGGTTGGGCCGTTGAAACACCATCCCGATGCGACGCCGGATCGCCATCGGATCGACGTCGTTGGCGTAGATGTCGTGTCCGTCCAGCAGTACGCTGCCCTCCACGCGCGCTTCGAAGCCGATCTCGTGAATGCGATTAAAGCAGCGCAAGAGCGTCGTCTTCCCGCACCCTGACGGCCCGATCAACGCCGTGACCGCCTTACGGCGAAACGCGATGGTAACCTCGCCGATTGCTTGGCGAGTGCCGTAGTACGCGCTGAGCTCTTGCGTCGCCAGGAGCTCTCCGACGGCGACGGCGGTCATGCTTCGAGCCCTCGCATCGCGCGGCGCAACATCAAGCGTGCGCCGAGGCTGAGCACGAAGACGGCGCCGATCAGCAACAACGCGCCGCCCCATGCCTGTGCCTGCCAGCTCGGATACGGGGAAATGGCGTATGTGAAAACTTGAAGCGCGAGGACCGCCATCGGACGATTCGGATTGCTCTCCCAAAACTGACTCCCGAATGCTGTGAAGAGCAGCGGTGCGGTTTCGCCGATCACGCGCGCGATTGCTAAGAGCAATGCGGTGATGATCGCTGGCATCGCAGTCGGAATCACGATCCGCACCGTCGCCCGAAAGTTCGACATTCCCAGCGCGAGTGCGCCCTCGCGCACGGTCTGGGGTACCGAGCGAATCGCCTGCTCCGACGTTCTCACGAGCAGCGGAAGCATCAGCATCATGAATGCAAACGACGCCGAGAAAGCCGAAAAATGCTTGAACGGCGCGACCAGTACGGCGTACGCGAACAAACCGATCGCGATGCTCGGTACGCCGGAGAGCACGTCGGAGAGAAAGCGCAACGCCTCGGGGATCGGTCCGCGCCCAAAGAGCGAGAGATAAATGCCGGTCAACAGCCCGATGGGAACCGCCATGGCCGTGGCGATCCCGAGGATGATGAAGGTTCCGAGGATCCCGTTTCCGACGCCACCGCCCGGCACGCCGACCGGATGAGGAAGCTGCGTGAGAAAATCTCGATTGAGCGCGCCCGCGCCTTGCGCGATGACGTAACACAGGATCACCAGCAGCGATGCCGCTCCGATGATGGCGCAGAGCAGCGCCAACCCGACTCCCAAGCCGCCAACGATGCGGCGACGGGCGAGGTTACGGTGCCTAGACGCGCTCTGAGCCACGAACGCTCCAAATCATGAATCGTGCTAGCGCGTTGACCGCCATGCTCACCAGGAAGAGAATCAAGCCCAGCTCGATAAGCGCGCTCGTGTAGATGCTGGTCGTGGCTTCGGTGAACTCGTTGGCGATCACGCTGGCTAGCGTGTACGACGGTGCGAAGAGCGAGGCCGAGATCTCGGGCCGGTTACCGATCACCATCGTTACGGCGATCGTTTCGCCCAGCGCGCGTCCCAGTGCTAGCACGCACGCTCCGAAGACGCCGACGCGCGCGGCGGGCAAGACTACACGTATCGCGGTTTCCCACTTTGTCGAACCCAGTGCCATCGACGCCTCGCGCAGATCGCGTGGAATCGCCACGAGGACGTCACGCGAGATGGCCGTCACGGTCGGCACGATCATCAACGCCAAGATGATTCCGCCCGTCAACAAGCCGACGCCGTAGATCGGCCCCGAAAAGAGGGGCATCCAGCCGAGCACGTGCTGCAGCGCCGGCCCGATCGTGGTCCGCATGAACGGCGCGAGCACGAAGAGACCCCACAGACCGTACACGACGCTCGGTACCGCCGCCAGCAGCTCGATCAAGAACGAAAGCGGCTGCCCGAGCCAGCGCGGGGCAAAATCGGCGAGAAAGACGGCCGCCATGATACCAATGAATGCCGCTAGGACGATCGCGATCAGCGACGTCATGACCGTGCCGAAGATCATCGGCAACGCGCCGAACTTACTGGTTATTGGATCCCAAGAGCTCTTCCAGATGAACGACGGGCCGAAGGCGACGATTGACGGCCACGACCCGAGCACGAGCTCGACGAAGAGGCCGATGATCAGCAGCGCAAACAGAATGCTCCCGCCGTAAACGACCGCAGCGAAGCCGCGGTCGGCAGGGCTGACGAACCGCGCAACGCGCCGAAACTGCGGCCCTACCGACATACTGTCATCCTGAGCTATGTCATCCTGAGCTTGTCGAAGGACGAAGGATTACCGCTGCATCTGCCGGAGCGTCGCCGCCGCCGCGTCTTGCACGTTACGAGGCAGCGGAACGTAGTCAACCGACTTGGCATTCTCCTGTCCCTGCGGACCGACGAGCCACGAAAGCACGTTGTAGAGTTCCTTGCCTCGCGCCGCCGGTTTCTTGTAAACGACGACCCAGGAGTATCCCGAGACCGGATAGCCATCGGCCGCGGACGAATCGACAATCGAGAAGTTCGTCGCGCTGACCTCGGGCTTCGACGCCGCCGCCGCCGCGACACTCCCCGGCGTGCAGTCCACCCATTTACCGGCTTTGTTCTGCAGCGTCGCTGCTTGCATGTGATTCTCCACGACGTAGGCCATCTCGACGTAGCCGATCGCCCCAGGCGTGCTCTTCACCTGCCCCGCGACGCCTTCGTTGCCCTTGGCGCCGACCGAGCTCGGCGCCGGCCACGAGACGCTCTTACCGGTGCCCACTTTGCTCTTCCACTCGCCCGAAACGTGACTGAGGAAATCCGTGAAGATATAGCTCGTGCCCGAACCGTCGGAGCGATGCACGACGACGATCGCCATGTCGGGAAGATTCACGCCCTTATTGAGCTTGGCGATCTGCGGGTCGTTCCACTTCAGGATCTTGCCGAGGTAGATGTCGGCGAGCACTGCGCGCGTCAAACGGATCGTCGCGCTAACGCCTGGCAGATTGTAGGCAATTGCCGCCCCGCCCAAGGTCACCGGTATTTGGAGGACCGGCCCTGGAGCTCGCGCGAGCTCGCCAGCATTCATCGGAACGTCGGTGGCTCCGAAATCCACGTTGCGCGCGGTGAACTGCGCGATGCCGCCGCCGCTGCCGATGGATTGGTAGTTGACCGTAATGTCCGGATTCTTCTGATTGTAACTGTAGAAGGCTTTGGAAAAGAACGGGTAGTCGAAGCTCGATCCTGCCCCCGTGAGCTGCGTGGCAGCGGCGGCCGGAAGGGTTATTGCCGCCACGACGGCCAGCGAGAAGCAGCAGCGACGCAACGAACGTATCACAGAGAAACTCCTTATTTGGTAGCAAACTGTGGCCTTCAACCTTGGAGCGGAAGGCTCGTTCTAGTTGTAATGCAATCCGATTAACGTCACGTTAAGGCACCGTCAGCATGTCATCGCGAAGGGGGACGAGGCCACCCGCCGAAGGTCGCGGCCCCATGGTTGACGATTCCAGGCCTTCGCTTGCCGAACTGCGGCATACCGCGGCCCACGTCCTCGCTTATGCCGTCCAAGACCTTTTTCCCGAGGCGAAGCCTACGATCGGGCCGGCAATCGAGAACGGCTTCTACTACGATTTCGACCGGGCCGAACCGTTTACACCCGAGGACCTCGAACGCCTCGAACGCCGGATGGCCGAAATCGTCGCGGCCGATTATCCGATGACCGGGCGCGAGGTCACCCGCGACGCCGCAATTGCCGAGTTCGCCGCCAATCCGTATAAGGTCGAGCTGGCGCACGAGATTCCCGAGAATCAGCCGATCACGCTCTACACGATCGGCGAGTTTACGGATCTGTGCCGCGGCGGCCATGCCCAATCCACGGCCGGAATCGGCGCGTTCAAGCTGACGAATGTGGCGGGATCCTATTGGCGCGGGGACGAGCACAAGCCGATGCTGCAGCGCATCTACGGCACGGCGTGGTACGACCGTGGGGAGCTCGAAGCGTACCTGGCGCGTCTCGAGGAGGCGCGGCGACGCGATCATCGCAAGCTCGGCGCCGAGCTCGATCTCTATTCCATCGAGGAGCAGGCGGGTGGCGGCCTCGTCTTCTGGCACCCCAAGGGCACGATCGTCCGCGGAATCGTCGAGAACTTCATTCGCGAGGGGCTGCGCGAGCGCGGCTATCAGCCGGTGGTGACGCCGCACATCGCGCACGAGCGTCTCTACGAAATCTCAGGTCACCTTGATAACTTCGGCGAGAACATGTTCGGCCCGCTCGAGGTGGAAGGGCAGCGCTTTCGGCTCAAGCCGATGAACTGCCCGGGCCACATCCTCATTTACAAGGACCGATTGCGCAGCTATCGGGAGCTTCCACTGCGATTCTCCGAGTTCGGAACGGTCTATCGCTTCGAGCGCTCCGGAGTGCTGCACGGCCTCAATCGGGTCCGCGGCTTCACCCAAGACGACGCCCACCTCTTCTGCATGCCCGATCAGCTCCAAGCCGAGTTCAAGCAAACGCTCGACGAGGCGCTTCGGCTCATGAAAGCGTTCGATTTCGTCGATTTTCAATACGTGCTCTCCACTCGAGCGCGCGAGGAACGCGGCGAGACCGATGCCGTCGCCGAAGCCGCGATTAGAAATGCGTTAGAACGCTCTGGCCTGCCCTTCGACGTCGACGAAGGCGGCGGCGCTTTCTACGGCCCTAAGCTCGACATCAACGTGCGCGACGCGCTCGGACGCCCGTGGCAGCTCGGAACGGTGCAGGTCGACTTCATTTTGCCTGCTCGCTTTGACTTGAAATACCGAGCGGCCGATGGTCAGGATCGCCAGCCCGTCATGATTCATCGCGCCTTGGCGGGATCGCTCGAGCGCTTTTTCGGCATTCTGATCGAGCATTACGGGGGCGCCTTCCCCGCATGGTTAGCGCCGGTTCAAGCGGTCGTCACGCCCATCTCCGAGCACGAAATGGGGTATGCTCGCGAGGTGGTCACCCGGCTCGAGAAAGCGGGCTTTCGAGCCCAGCTCGACGAATCGAATGAAAAACTCGGCTACAAGATTCGACATTGGAAGACTCAGAAAGTGCCGTACATCTTGGTCGCCGGAAAACGAGAAGTCGAGGACGGTACCGTGAACGTCAATCAACGCGGTATCGAAGAGAAACGAACTGTTTCGATCGACTCCTTCGTTGAGGAATTAAAGGCCGTGGTCGAAGCGAGACGATGAAGAGAATAAGATGCGACGCTCGCGCCGTTTTTGCGGCGCTCGCTCTAGTGCTGGCTTCCTGCCAAGGCAGCGGCCTCGATAGTGGCATGGGCGACATGACGCCGCCCGTCTCGCAGCCCGGCGCGATGAATGCAGGCGGCATCAACAGCGGTGGTCCGGGCGGATTGAACGGCGGCATGAACGGCGGAATGTCCGGTCCCTCGATCGGCATGAACGGTCAAGAACAGCTTGCCAATCCCGGTGCGACGCTGGCGCCCAACGAAGCCCAATATCCAATCTCGCAGGGACCCACCGGCATGAAGTGTCCCAACGTGCAGCTCTTCAATCAGCAGTACACGTGCAACCTCGCTTTCAACATGCCGTCCCCGACGCCGGGCAAATCTCCGGGCAGCAGTCCAAAACCCAGTGCGAGCCCCACGCCCTCTCCATCGCCGACGGCTTCGTCCGATGATAGCGACGACGATGACGACTCGCCGAGCCCGTCGCCGACTCCGGGCGGAATGATCACGCTGCAAACCGAGCCGCTTCCCAAAGACGTCCCGTCGATGGTCAATCCCAACCCGCTCTTCTTGCGCGTCACGCCGTTGATGGCGATCCGGCTGCAGAGCAACCTGGATTTCGCACTCGGCGGCGGCACCTCGTTACAGTATACGCTGCCGGCTTTGCAGTTCAACGGTCGCGTCTTCGCGCTGCAGCTCTTCAACGAAACCACGGTTCGCGGCAAGCGCACCGATCAAATCATCGGCAACTACGCGAAATGGACGTCTCCGAATAGCAACGTCGTGCAGTTTACTTTCAACGTTCCGCAGGTAACCGTGCGCCACACGCAGGTTTGGCTGGTCGCGCTCTACGGCGCGCAGCTCCCGCCCGGCAGCACGCCGACTCCCTCACCTTCACCCGCCCCGACGACGTCGCCCAGCTCCTCGCCCTAGCGGACGTTGTCATCCTGGGCCTGTCGAAGGATGACTCAACGGTAACCTCGACATACCACCGATGACGGCGGCGGCGCGCAAGACCTTCATCGCGAGTTTCCTCGGATGGTCGCTCGACGCGTTCGACTTCTTTCTTCTCACGTTCGTTATCGGGCGTATCGCGACGAACTTCGGCCAAGCCATTCCGCAGGTCGCTCTTGCGATCACGCTAACGCTGGCGTGCCGGCCGATCGGCGCACTGCTCTTCGGGTGGCTTGCCGATCGCTACGGACGGCGTACCCCGCTGATGATCGACATCGCTCTCTATTCGCTGTTCGAACTGCTCACGGCGTTCTCGCCGAACTTCACCGTCTTTCTCGTGTTACGTGCACTTTTCGGTATTGCGATGGGCGGCGAGTGGGGACTTGGCGCCGCAATGGTGATGGAGGTGCTTCCGCCGCAGCGCCGCGGCTTCTTCAGCGGAGCGCTGCAACAAGGTTACATGTCCGGATATCTCCTCGCCGCGCTCGCGTATTTTCTCGTCTTTCACTTTACGAACTGGGACTGGCGCGGACTCTTTGTTATCGGCACGCTGCCGGCCGGCCTCATCCTCTTCATCCGTTCGAGCGTGCCTGAATCTCCCGTCTGGCTGGAGGAACGTGCCCGCCGCGTGACCGTAAGAAAAACCTTTATCTTGCAGTCGCTGCACACGTACTGGCCGCTCTTCATTTATTGCGTCGCGTTCATGGCGGCGCTCAACGCGATGTCGCACGGCACGCAAGATCTCTACGCCACGTTTCTGCAAAAACAACATGGGCTCTCCCCGGGCCAAACGTCGACGCTCGCCATCGTTGCCGCCGTCGGGGCGATCGTCGGCGGGATTACGTTCGGCACGCTCTCACAGCGCTTCGGGCGCCGCCCCGTGGTGATGTTTTGCGCGGTGCTTGCAGCGTGCATCATTCCGCTGTGGGCATTCAGTCCGACCCTCGCGCTGCTCGCGGCCGGTGGTTTTGGGATGCAGTTTGCGGTCCAGGGCGCGTGGGGCGTCATTCCCGCGCACCTCAACGAACTCTCTCCCCCGCAAGTCCGCGCCACCTTCACCGGCTTTACCTACCAACTCGGCAACCTCGTCGCCGCCGGCACCGCCCAACTGGAAGCATGGCTCGCTCAACACTCGACCTACGGTGAAGCGATGTCGCTCGTGCTCATCCTGGTGCTCGCCGCGGTCTTTGCGCTTAGCGCGCTCGGCTACCTCATTCGCCCCGAACAGCGTTTCGCACCCCTCCCGGCGTCATCCTGAGCTTAGCCTGCCCTGAGCCTGTCGAAGGGTCGAAGGATAACTTTGCGGAGATCTACGGTTTGGATTTGGCGAATGAATCCTTCTCGAGCGTGAAGACGTAGCTGGCGCTGTTCGTTTCGTCGCCGCCGGCCGTCGCCACATCGGCGTGGATGACGGTGGGAACTTCCATCGTGCGATCGTAGTTGATCGTGATGTCGGAGGTTTGGGTGTCGAAAGGGCCGTCGTGAAGCTGCATCGTCCTTATCTCGCGAACGATGACCTTCTTACCATCGCCGGCGTCGACTAACGTGGAAATTATCCTCGCTATCGAACGCCGCCGACTGCTCCTTGCGCTGCCAGTGCCCTTGAGCATCCCACGGCGCGGCGTCAATGAACTGCCGCCCGAGATAGCTGAGCAAAAGCCATTCCGCGGCGCTCGGAGTCGCGGCCGATGGACAGAAAACCGAAGTGCTGCCATAGACGTTGCAAGTATACGCTTGCCGCGGGCGTGTCTCGTTCTGGGCAAGTTCGGAGATACGCACGACGAGGGCGCCGTCCGACGCGACTGAAAGCACGTCGACAAACATCGTTCCGCTGCCCGTTTCGGGAGCGACCAGATTCCCCGCAACATTGGCCGGTTGCGGGCTGTTGAGTCCGGCGACCTTGGAGGTCTGTTGGTCCTGCACTGCGACGTTGAAAGAATACTCCAAATGTCGCAGCGGCTTGCCCGCCGGGGAGGCGGGCGCGGGCGTTTGGGCGGTCAGCGCCACAACACCGCAAATCGAAAGCGAAAGAGCACTAACTAAAGTTCGCACGGTCTCGCTTGACACGTTAAATACTCCGGTTGTTACTTCCCGTCGCAGCACCATGCGAACTTTGACCTTGGGGCGCGATTTATGAGTCGCGCCCCAAGACCTAACCGATTACTTCTTGGCTAGTGGCGACGACGCGATCTGTGCGGCCGACGAGGCTCCCATAAGCGTGGAGAAGAGCTGCCCCTTCTTGTATCCGACGACGTTGTCGTCCTGATTGCTCTGGAAGAACGCGCCTTTGGCCGTTATTCCGTTCTGCGTGGGACCGGAGATACCGTCGGTAATGGTTTCGAACGGGCTCGTCTGACCGTAGTCGTACGCAGTTACGTTGTTCCCGGAGAAGGCCGAAACGTACATAACGTCCTTCGGGCCAAACGAAACGCCGATTGGTCCCGCTAAGCCGGCGATGCCCGAGTTCGTAACACTCGTGGAGCCGGCTTTGATCTCGAAGACGGCGTTGGTGCTGTCGCAAGCGACCCAGAGGTTGTCATTGCCGTCCGTACCGATGCCAACTGCTTGCCCGTACGCGTTAAAGTTAATCGTCTCGTATGCCGCGGTTCCTCCCGCGGCATAGGCGGTGATCGTGTTGTTGCCGAGGTTGCTCACGAAGACGTTTCCTTTTGAGTCGACGGCAACGGAGTACGGCGACGACACGGCGTCGGTGATCGTTAAGCTTGGCGAACTCTGGCCTTTGGGATATACGGTGACCGAGTTGCCCGAAATATTGGCGACGTAAAGATTTCCCGCTTTATCGGTCGCTGCGCCGAAGGCACAATCGACTCCAGTGGTGATCGACCCTATGGGCGAGCTGTTCGCCTTGGTCGGATCGTACATGAGCACGCCACCGTCACAGTCGGCCACGAAGAGGATCGATTTCTTCTTCTTTTTTTTGTCGGGCCAGCCTTTGGGGGCGTTTGTGATCGGATGAGTCAGCGGAATGAGGATGGGGCCTGACACAACGGGACCCGGCAATATGCGCCATGCCTGACCGGCTACATGCGTCGAAGGCGTAAGCGCAGAAGATCCGCCGGAAGTCAAGGTGTTACCCGAACAACCGGCCGCAAATGAAAGGGCCGCGGCTGCGCACAACGCGCGGCGAGAAACTGTCTGCAACATGGGGGAACCTCCGAAAGAGACGGAATTGAAGGTCCAGACCTTTGTAGCAATCGGCGAACTCCCCTGCCGTCCCCTCTTGCTGCTTTGGCCCGTGAAGCCGCGGCCTGCACGCCCGCTTCGCGAGCGCGAGGCCGCGCCTGGCTGCCACGCGGGGTCCGAGCAGGCTTAGATTTCAGCCGCCGTGCGTTTGGCATAACCTTTTCCAAGGTTACTCGGGCACGGACACGGTGAATGAGGGGAAGAATTCAAAAGGGGAGATGGTTCAATTGCGTCCGGTGAGCCTGCGGACCATCGAAGACCTCGATCACAGCGCCAAAGCGACGTTCACGGATTGCGACGTCAAAGCCCCGAAGGGTCCAGACTTCTTCCTGCATCAAGCCAACGACTACCGCGCCCCCGATAACGAATCACGGCAGGTATGAGCAAGCCCCTTGCCCTGATTGCGCGCCCGGAGGTTAGCATGAAGAACAACTGGCCTTTGATGATAATTGTTCTTGCTATAGTTCTCTCCTTGAGTCAGCCCTGCCAAGCAGCAGTCGAATCACCAAGTCCCCAAGCTACCGGCTTCAATCGAGGAGTCGATCCAAGAATTGTCGCTAAGGCGGAAGAATGGTTCCATCGCTTTCAAACAGGTAACATTGATAGATCGCAACTCGACGCTCGAGTGAACGCGCAACTGACCGATGAAATGATTCAGCAGGAAGCTGCAACGCTGAGCCGATTTGGCAGCTCCTCATCATTTCAGTTCATCCGTACGTACGCAATCAGCGGTGAAACGGCGTACGATTTTCTGCTACAGTTCAGCGCTGGCCGCATTGTCGAAATGATCGCCTTTGACGCAGACGGCAAAATCGCCGGGATTGATTTTCAGACATTTGTTCCTGACAACGTCCATTCTGCGCCGCCTATTCGTAGTGCCGGATCGAACCGCCGCTCTCGGAGACTTCAAGCAGCTCGTCCGCGGACGCGGTATGGAACGACATGACGATCATGTCATCTCCTACCGGGTAAAACTCGTGCAATGTGCCGGGGTCGATAACGAACCAATGATCACCGAGCGAGCCGTCGCCAAATGCGACCATCTCGCCGACCGTGCCGCCGATGCGCGAACGGCCGCGACCGTCGATGACCACCATGTGCTGAACGCTATTGGGGTGATAGTGTTCCCCCGACCACCGCTGCGCCCGCAGCGCGAAGATCCAGGCCGATTGGATCTCGGCCGGAATGCCCGCCACATTCTGTAGATCGATCGTCGCCCACACGAAAGGCTCGGACGATGTCCGCAGCTCCGACTTGAGCCGGCCGATCGTTTCGACGACGTCCGCGCGCGTCACGAAGCTTACTACGGCGTCGTCGAGCAAACTATGGCTCGCGAAACATTTTCTTGAGGTGCGCAACTGCCGCCGAATGGATCTGCGAGACGCGCGATTCCGAAACGCCGAGCGCGGCTTTGATCTCCCGTAAGCGCTGACCCTCGAAGTAATAGAGCTGGATGACGATCCGCTCTTGCGGCGGTAACGAGTTGACCGAACGCTCGAGCTCGGCACGCACCTCGTCGTGCTCGAGCTCACGCGCGACATCGCTCTCCTCGTCTTTGAGCGTGTCGGCTAATGCAAGACCTTCGCCGCTCTGGTTGGGCAGCAGCTCCTCGAGCGAAACCAAGGTTGCCCCGCGCGCGTTCTTCAGCGTCCGAGCAAGCTCTTCGGGGGAGAGCTCCAGGTGCGCCGCCAGTTCTTCATCGGTCGGCGGTCGCCCGTGGCGCATCTCGAGCTCCTCGTACGCACGCTCTAGTTCGCGCGCGCGCTGGCGGATCGTTCGCGGAACCCAATCCAGCGATCGCAAGGCATCGAGAATCGCCCCGTTGATCCGGGTCACCGCATACGTCTCGAACTTGACCGAACGGCTCTGGTCGTATTTTTCGATCGCATCGAGCAAGCCGAAGACGCCATCGTTGATTAAGTCGTTGATGTCGACGCTGGACGGCAGGTGCATAGAGATCCGCCCCGCGACATACTTGACGAGGTGCAGATACTTATGGACGACCTCCGCTCGTGTAAGCAGACTGCCGTCGATGGAGTAGCGGCGGTCGGTGGCCGCGCGCGCCAATGGTTTACTCACATCTTTCCACCGCAATACCCCGGTTGTCGGTGGAGTCCTCGCGGGAGCGAGCGCTCGGCGTCCCCTCGTAGGACTTGCGCGCCTTGCCGGAGTAGGCAAGCCGGTCGGCCCTGCGGGGCCAGTATTTTTTGCTTAACTGAAAGATAAGGATGACCGCACAGACAGCGATTTCAGCCGGTTTAATTGGGGGTGTCCTGGCGGTGCTCTACGGAATCGCGCTGACCTTCTGGGTACTGGCTCAGCCCGCCGGGAACGAGCGCATGCGCGAAATCGCCGCCGCCATCCAGGAAGGCGCGATGGCCTTCCTCCAACGGCAGTACCGCACGATCGGGGTCGTCGCGATCGTCCTGGCGATCGTCATTTTCTTCGCTCCGACCTTGGGCAAGGAAGCGGCCATCGGTTTCCTGATCGGCGCGATCCTGTCGGGCGCGGCCGGTTTCATCGGCATGATCGTCTCCGTTCGCGCCAACGTCCGCACGGCCGAAGCGGCACGCGGCGGCCTCGGCCCGGCGCTCAACGTCGCCTTCCGAGGGGGCACCGTTACCGGCATGCTCGTGGTCGGGCTGGGTTTGCTCGCGGTCTCCGGCTACTACGCCATCCTCATGTACGTCAACGGTGGCGACAACGCGACCTCGCTCAACGCGATGGTCGGTCTGGCCTTCGGCTGCTCGCTCATCTCGGTCTTCGCGCGTCTCGGCGGCGGCATCTATACGAAGGCGGCCGACGTCGGCGCCGATCTCGTCGGCAAAGTCGAAGCGGGCATCCCCGAAGACGACCCGCGCAATCCGGCCGTCATAGCAGACAACGTCGGCGACAACGTCGGTGATTGCGCCGGCATGGCCGCCGACCTTTTCGAGACCTACTGCGTCACGACCGTGGCGGCGATGTTGCTGGGCAACCTGCTCTTTGGCGCCAAGCTCCCGGGCGCCACGACCTTCCCGTTGCTGCTGGGCGCGGTCTCCATCGTCGCCTCGATCATCGGCGCCCTGTTCGTGGGCGTCGGCGGCGTGCGCCGGAACAAGATCATGTCGGCGCTCTATCGCGGCATGGCCGTCACCGGCGTTCTCGCTCTCGTGGGCTTCTACTTCGTAACCCAGCGCGTTTTCGCCGATCAAACCCTCGTAAATTCGACGGGCATCTTTATCTGCGCCATCATCGGCATCGTAATTACCGGCCTGATTACGTTTATCACTGAGTATTACACCGGCTCGCAGTTCCCGCCGGTGCAGCGCATCGCGCGGGCATCGGTGACCGGTCACGCGACCAACATCATCGCCGGCCTCGCCGTCTCGATGCAGGCCACGGCGCTTCCGGCCCTCGTCATCGTCGTCGGCTTGCTAATCAGCTTCGGGCTCGATGGCGTTTACGGCGTCGGCATCGCCGTTACGGCGATGCTCTCGCTCGCCGGGATCGTGGTGGCGATCGACTCCTTCGGCCCGATTACCGATAACGCCGGCGGGATCGCCGAAATGGCCGATATGCCCGAAGACGTCCGCAACGTGACCGATCCGCTCGACGCCGTCGGCAACACGACGAAGGCCGTCACCAAAGGCTACGCGATCGGCTCGGCCGCTCTCGCGGCCCTCGTGCTCTTCGCCTCGTTCCTCCAACAGCTCACCAATCACAAATGCGGCCTGGCGGAAGCGACGCAATGCATCGAGGGCGTCCGCAATCTCTTCGCGGTCGGGAATCCGTACGTGCTCGCCGGCCTCTTCATCGGCGGTCTCTTGCCCTATCTCTTTGCATCGCTTTCGATGGAAGCCGTCGGCCGCGCCGCGGGCGCCGTCGTGGAGGACGTGCGCCGTCAGTTCCGCGAGAATCCCGGAATCATGGCCGGCACGACGCGACCGAACTACGGCACGACCGTCGACATCGTCACGCGCGCCGCGCTGCGCGAAATGATCGTGCCCGCGCTGATTCCGGTCGGCGTTCCGGTCATCGTGGTGCTGCTCTCACACTTTAATATCTTGCCCGGAGATACCGGCGCGCAGATGATGGGCGGCATCCTCGTCGGCTCGATCGTCACCGGCTTCTTCGTCGCGATCTCGTTCACGTCGGGCGGCGGCGCCTGGGATAACGCCAAGAAGTTCATCGAAGACGGCAACTACGGCGGTAAGGGCTCCATCGCGCACCAAGCAGCCGTCACGGGCGACACCGTCGGTGATCCCTATAAGGACACCGCCGGACCCGCGATCAATCCGATGATTAAGGTGCTCAACATCGTGGCGCTCCTACTGGTGGCCTTCCTGCGCTAGGAACCGTCCTACGACGAGCGCTTGGCGGGAACTTGATTATGGGTAGAAGTAATCCGAAGACCAGCTTCCCTTGGCTTCGTTCCTGTGAAAGGATCTTAAGTTGATAAAGCAATTCTTCATTGCGACCCTGATGGGTCTGGGGCTCGCCCTTACGGCGCTCCCGGCACCGGCACCGGCGGACTATGTCTACGTCAAGGTCGCGCCGCCGGCGGCTAGGTACGAAACCAGGCCACCGCGGCCTCACGCCGGCTACGTTTGGGTTGGCGGCTACTACCGCTGGTACGGCGGCAACTACGTTTGGACTCACGGCTATTGGGCCAATCACGCCGGCGCATGGTGCCAGGGGCATTGGCGCTATACGAACCGTCGCGGCTATTACTGGGTCCCCGGATACTGGTGCTAACGCTCGACCCCTAGACCCGAGCGTCTATTGAAGGGACCGGCATCAAGCCGGTCCCTTCGAAATTCCCGCCAGCTTTTCGTACTTTCGGAAGATAACGAAATAACTCGATGCGATAAAGACAATCGCGAAGGCGAGGAGTCCGTCGCCGATCGTGCCCGTGAGGTCCCGGCCCTGCGGCATCGCCATGCGAATCGCGTATCGCAATCCGAAGGCGACTGCGAAGATCGCGATCGTTACCCACGACGAGCCGAGGTGCATGACGCCGGGTTTATCCGTCGGCCTCACGTCGGTGTGCATCCCCCGCAGAACTCCAAACGGCAGGCCCGCTACGGCGCCGATGAAGAGTGCGACCGCAATCGCAACCGGCGGCGCTGGGTAGTGCCGACCGTTTTCGTAGATCGCCAACGCCGTGAGCGCGCAAAGGATGATCGGCGAGACCCACATCCGCGTGACGCTGATGCGCTGCGGGCGAATCATGCGAACGGCGAGGACGACGACCACGATCAGGAGTGGGAGCAGTTGCACCCACCCCGGAAGCTCGGGCGTCGCTTGCGATCCTATTTGATTTCGACCTTTGCGCCCGCTTCTTCGAGCTTCTTCTTCACCTGCTCGGCCTCGTCTTTAGTAACGCCTTCCTTGACGGCCTTGGGCGCGCTCTCGACGAACGCCTTGGCTTCGGTGAGGCCGAGGCTCGTCAGTTCGCGAACGGCCTTGATGACCTTGATCTTCTCCGGGCCGATCTCGGCCAAAACGACGTCGAACTCGGTCTTCTCCGCTTCCGGCGCTGCGGCGGCCGGGCCGGCGGCCATCATTGCGACCGGCGCAGCCGCAGAGACACCGTACTTCTCTTCAAGCTGCTTGACGAGATCGGCAAGTTCGAGAACGGTGAGTTTATCAATTTGTTCGATGACTTCGGCAATTGCCATGATACGTGTTTCTCTTCCTTATCTAAGCGTTTGAGGCTGCGGCTTTTTGCTCGCGAATGGCGTTGAGCGCGCGGACGAGTCCGCTCTGGTTGCCCGATAGCACGGTAATGAGGCCGCGAAGCGGGTTCGCAAGCGTGCCGACGAGCGAAGCGAGGAGTTCGATTTTCGGTGGAAGCTTGGCGAGGATTTCTACGTGTTTTGCGTCGACGATTTGGCCGTCGATGTAGGCCGCCTTGATTCCGACTTTCTTGACGGTGTCGCTGAAGGTCTTGAGCGCTTTGGCCGGCGCCACCGGATCGGCTCCCGCAAAGACGACACCCGTCGGACCCGCAAGAATCGATTCGAACTGCGAGGCGAGGTCACCGGCGGCGATTCGAAAGAGCGTATTTTTGACGACCGAATAACTGTTGCCGTCTTTGCGAAGCTCCCCGCGAAGCTTAGTGATCTCTCCGACGGTCAGTCCGGCATAATCGGTAAAGAACAGGCTCTTCGCCGCGGCGAGTTTCTCGGTGAGTTCTCCGACTGAGGCTTCCTTGCGTGCGGTTGGCATCGATGGTTCTCCGGCGCAAACGCGCCAAAAGCGAAAAAGAAAAGCGCCCTGTTCGAGGGCGCATCGTTGAACGTCCGCATCGCCGCAAGCGTGTGCGCAGCTTTTCGTTCTTGCGTCCTCGGCGGTCCTCCCGGCGTCACCCTGAGCACACTCATTGTCATTCCTGAGCTTGTCGAAGGGCGACTCGGAGAGATTAAGGCCTCGCGGCCGGCCACGGTCTATGGAGCCAACCGATAGACTACCATAGCCATGGCCGGGAACGCAACAGGAATCGAGGAATCAAGCGCCTTTTCGCTTTCCAAAAGAATAGATTCCGTTGGCCCAGAAGGCGGTCGCATGTCGAGCGGAGCGCTGAAGTCGGCCGTCCGGTTTATCTGCGAACGCCTCTCGCTGGCGGTCGTTGCGATCGGCACGGTCTTTATGGCGCTGATCTTCGTGGTGGTCGAGTATCACTCATCGCACCTCGGCCAGTACTCGGTCGTGCTGGTCAACAATACCGACCGCGTCCAAGTCGTCTCGGGCACCACGTCCCACGGCGCTCTACAGACCGGTGACAGCATCGACCTGCAGGATCTCACGCCGACGCAGCGCTTCTCGCTGTTGCGGGGCGCGCACGCCGGAACGCGCCTAACGCTGACGGCGACGCGCGCCGGCCGCACCTTCGTCACGACGTTGCCCGCCGGCTCTCCCGACTACTCTCGGCGCGCGACCTTGGCGCGCGACGTCGGCGTGCCGGTGAGCTTCTTTCTAACCCTGGCCCTCGCGAGCGCGCTCTTTCTGATGCGGCCGCGTCCGATCACGCTGGCGTTCTATGCGTATACGATCTTGATGCTCATCAAGATCAACAAAGCTGCTCTGGACTTGGCCGTGTGGCCGGCCAATGTCGCCAGCGACCTTGCCATCCAAGCCGTGTATCCGCTGACGCAGCTGATGATCCTCATCTTTGCGCACAGGCTGTACGGCCGCTCGGGGCGCGCGTGGCCTTGGTTCGTCGGTCTTGCCGTCGTACTATCAGTCGCCGACTTCGTCGCGTGGGTGGATCCGATCGTTTGGACGGTCTTTCAAAAGTACGGTTTCCCCGGACCGACCAATCTCTTCATGAGCGGGAGCGACGCCGCATTGCTCGTGGTGGTGCTCGCCGCGCTGGCGTACATTGCGTCCGGAGCGACCGCGCTCGATCGCACGCGGGTTACGTGGGTGATCTCCGGCATTGCTCTGGCGCCGATTCTCGACTTGACGTGGGCCGTTGCCAACATCTGCAGCACGCTCATCGGCAATATCTCGCTCCCCGTCCTTTACGTGCAATCGTGGACGGGGGCCTTACTCCCGTGGTTCAATCTCATCGGATCGATCTTCGTGCTCTACGGTTTGCTCTCGGAGCGCGTGGTCGATTTTCGCTTTGCGATCGGACGCGCGGCCGTCTATGGGATCATAACGGCGGCCCTGCTCCTGCTCTTCGGGACCTTCGAGTGGCTGGCCGAACAGATCTTCGAAAGCACGAAGCCTGCGATCTACATCAGTCTGTTCGCCGCACTCGCGATCGGCTTCACCCTCAACGCGCTGCACGGCCGAATCGAATATTTCTTGAACACTTTCTTCTTCCGCGATCAACGCCGCTCGGAAGAGGCTCTGCGCCGCGCATCCCGCGCGCTCGCCAACACGTCTTCGGAAAAGACGCTGATCGAGTTTCTCGTCGACGAACCCATTCGCGTGCTCGGCCTTAACTCGGCGGCACTCTTTCTCGCGCCGGCCACGGGCGCGCCCTTCGAACGAACCGCCGCCCGCGGCTGGTCGAAAACGGAGTCGGAGAGCATCGATGCCGAGGATCCGCTCGTCGTCGAGCTACGCGCCGAACTTGCTCCGATCGTGCTCGACGGGCGCCCGCGCGCGGAAACGATTCTTCCGGGCAGCGCCAAAACGCCGTCGCTCGTCGTTCCGTTGCTGATGCGCGGAGCGGTTTTCGGCTTCGTCCTCTACGGCTCACGCTCAAATGGCACGGTACTGACCTCCGACGAACAGGCGCTGCTCGCAGCCGTCGCGCGCAGCGCCGGCGCGGCCTACGATCACATCGATGCCGATCGTTCCCACGCACGCATCGCCGAATTGGAAGCCCAAGTTCGCGCGCTCAGCCTCTCGAATTAGCCCGTTGCCATCCTGAGCCTGTCGAAGGAAATGTCATCCTGAGCCTGTCGAAGGACGGCGACGGGGCAGCCAGAAGGCGCGGGGATGGAACACGTTCAACGCGATTTTAGCCGTGAAGCCTTCCTCGGACGCGCCGGCATGGGGTTGGCTGCGGCGTGTGTCGGCGAGGCGCTCCCGCTGGCGCAGGCCGCAGCCGCCGAACCGTCAACTCCTCGCCTCGAGATGGGCGCACGTAGTCCAGCCGACGCACTGGAGAAACTCAAGTCAGGCAATACCCGCTATGTCGCCGGACAGCTCCGCAGCGGACCGCAAAGCGCGCGCCTCGTCGAGCTCGCCAGCGGCCAGAATCCCTTCGCAATCGTTCTGGGTTGCTCCGACTCCCGCGTCCCGATCGAAACGGTCTTCGATCAAATTCCCGGCAACGTTTTTGCCGTTCGCGTCGCCGGCAACTTTCTCAACGACGCTAACTTCGGCTCGATCGAGTACGGCGTCGCCGTTCTCAAGGCGCGGCTGATCGTCGTACTCGGGCATACGAAATGCGGCGCCGTAGGCGCGGCGGTCGCCTACGTAAAAGACGGAACGACGCAACCCGGGCACATCGCAACCGTCGTGGAGGCAATCGTGCCTGCCGCGAAAGCGACGCGCGACGCTCCGGGCGACTGGGTCGCCAATGCGATCGTCGAAAACGTGCGACGCAACATGCGCGAGATGACCGCCGGCTCGAAGATCATCGCCGACGCCGTCTCACGAGGCGATGCCGAAGTAACCGGTGGCGTCTACGAGCTGCACACCGGCCACGTCAACTTCTTCTAGCGGCAGCGTTCCAGGTGCGTGAACGGGACTTGTAGTATTTTTGGAAGAGACCCATGCACGCGACTCCCCTTGAGGTACGTATGGCTCACATCGAGGGAGCCTTCGAACAGATAAGCGAACGGCTCGGCAGTATCGATCGGCGGCTCGATGCCATGAATTCGCGCTTGAACTGCGTGATCGGAGTCATCGTAGGCACGTGGGTAACACTGATGGCGACGCAGATCACGACCGTCCTAACCGTCCTCTCGCACCGCTGATATTTTCAGCGGGCCGATGAAAACTAGGCCGTCGCTTTAATCCGGTTCGGGTCGACCTTAACTCCGGGACCCATCGTGCTGGCCAGCGTCACGCTGCGAACGTAGGTGCCCTTTGCGGCCGCGGGCTTCGCGCGGACGATCGCATCGAGCAGCGTCACGACGTTCTCGAGCAGGTGTGCTTCTTCGAAGCTCGCCTTCCCGACGATCGTGTGCACGATGCCCGTCTTATCCAGACGATACTCCACCTTACCGGCCTTGATGTCGCGGATCGCGCCCGCGATATTTGGCGTCACCGTTCCGGCCTTGGGGTTGGGCATCTTCTGCGCGAGAATGCGTCCCAGCTCTTTGCCGACCGACGCCATCATATCGGGCGTCGCGACGGCCACGTCGAACTCCGAAAAGCCGCCCTTGACCTTATCGATCAAGTCCTGATCGCCGACCACGTCGGCGCCGGCTTCTTGCGCGGCCTTCGCATTGTCGCCCTTGGCAAAAGCGATGACGCGAACCGAGCGTCCCGTTCCATGCGGCAACAGGACGGTGCCGCGAACGTTTTGATCGCTCTTCTTCGGGTCGACGCCCAGGCGAATGTGCACCTCGACGGTTTCGTTGAACTTTGCGTTGGCGTTCTTCTTGACGAGCGCAATCGCTTCGGGAGTCGAGAAGAGCTTGCCGGGATCGAAGCTCGTGGCGAGTGCTTTGAAGCGTTTTCCGTGATGCCGCGCCATCTTATGCCTCCACTTCCACGCCCATCGACCGCGCCGTTCCGGCGACGATCTTCTTGGCCGCGTTCATGTCGTTGGCGTTGATGTCGGGCATCTTTACCTTCGCGATATCTTCGAGCTGTTTTTGCGTGAGCTTACCGACTTTGTTGCGGTTGGGCTCTTTGCTGCCAGACTCGATCCCCAACGCCTGCTTGATCAGAAAAGACGCCGGGGGCGTCTTCGTGATGAACGTAAAAGTGCGATCGTCGAAGACCGTGATCTCGACGGGGATGATCATGCCGGCCTGTGAAGCAGTGCGCTCGTTGTACTGCTTGCAGAAGTCCATGATGTTAAGCGAGTAGGGGCCCAGCGCCGGTCCGATCGGCGGAGCCGGGGTCGCCTTGCCTGCCGGAATCTGCAGGCCGATCTTGCCAACTACCTTCTTAGCCACGAATCTGTCTCCTCGTTGTCGAATCGGTCAGCCCGCATTCGAACTCGGACACATTCGTCGCGCCAAGCTATCCTGCTCCGGCGCTAGGTCAGATGGTCCTCGTTCGAAGCAGTCTTCCCGCTTCTCCCCCGCGTTATTTGTTGGCTGCGAACTCCGGGGTGCTGCGTTCGGCCAATCTCTTTGTGTCTCTCGGTGTCATGCTGAGCCTTGTCATGCTGAGCTTGTCGAAGCACGAAGCAGGACGAAGCGGAACTCTAGACTTTCTCCACTTGGAAGAACTCCAGTTCGACGGGCGTCTCCCGGCCGAAAATCGAGATGAGCGCGCGTAAGCGCTCCTTCTCCGGCGCGATCTCGTCGACGACGCCGGTGAAGTCGAAGAACGGCCCCGACGTGACCTTGACGCGATCGCCTTTCTTGAAGTCGATCTTGAGCTTGGGCGCTTCGATGCCCATCTGCTTGAGAATCGTCTTGACTTCTTTGTCCTGCAGCGGTACGGGTTTCTCACCCGGGCCTGGACTTCCGACGAAGCCGGTCACCCCTTGCGTGTTACGCACGACGTACCAGGACTGATCGTCCATGGTCATTTCGACCAGCACGTAGCCCGGAAAAACTTTCTTCGGCGTGATCTTGCGCTTGCCGTCCTTGAACTCGACTTCGTCCTCCATCGGAACGAGCACGCGGAAGATCTTGTCTTGCATGCCCATCGAATGGATGCGCCGCTCGAGGTTTGCCTTGACCTTGTTTTCGTAACCCGAATACGTGTGGACGACGAACCAGTTTCGGTTATCCTTCGGCTTGGCGACGACGGCATCATCGTCGACGACGTCGGCGAAAGACCCCTCGCCTTCCGCCTCGGCGGCCGGCTCTTCGACAATCTCCTCGACCGCGACCGGGTCGCCCATCTGAGGATCCTCGGTTTTCGTTTCGTCGACGGCCGTTTCGTTTATGGTCGTTTCGTCAACAATCGGTTCGGCGTCGTACATCGTCTGCATCTACCCAGCGGTGACCGGATGAATCAAGTTGAAGAGCCACCCAAAGAGCTGGTCGACGAGAAAGACGAACAGCCCGATGCCGATCACCAGCGAGATCGTGAGAATTGTCGCGGAGACCCACTCATCGCGTGTCGGCCAGGTAACGCGCCGAAGTTCCGCGATAACGCCGCGGACGAAATCGCCGCCCGCCAGGGACTGGGCCGTTCTCTTTTGCTGTTCGTTCACCAAAGGTCTACCTTAAATCTGTCATCCTGGGCTCAGCCTGCCCTGAGCTTGTCCAAGGGTCGAAGGGCGAAGAGTGGCAGGGCGGACAGGACTCGAACCTGCAACAACTGGTTTTGGAGACCAGGACTCTACCAATTGAGCTACCGCCCTATCTTGTTTCCCTATGCGGTTTGTGGCATCGGCAGAAGCGGCAGTATTTGCTGAGCTCCAGCCGGTCCGTGGTCTTCTGCTTGTTTTTCTGCGTGTTGTAGTTCCGGCGCTTGCACTCGGTGCATGCCAGGACGACCATCACTCGCGATTCTTTCTTTGCCATCTTTAGTCTATCACAACATTAAGAAAACGGACCGGCGGTCCGTTCGAAGGTCAATGCTAGCACATCCGCCAGCCCCTTTCAACCGCCGACCGCACCTGTCCCTGGGGTGGTGGGCGCTAACGGACGGTCGAGATGAAATCATCGGGGCTCGGCAGCCGTGGGCTCCCCTTAGCGGTCGGAGGAGGGCTCGCCGGCTGCGGGCTGCGGTGCGCCTTCTTCTTGACTGTTGCGACGGCGCTGGCCGCCTTCGGCGCGCAGCCGCCGCTCGGCGGGGCGGGTGCGATCGCGCAAAGCCACTCCTTTTCCGTGCATTCCGATCAGAGGCGATCGTGGATGGCGCCAGGGGCCGCCAAAGACGACCTGCTCTACATCACAAACCAAGATACGGTAACGGTATACTCGTACCCAGATGGCACGTAGGTACGCTCAAGGGCCTTTACTATTCGGAAGCCGAGTGCGTCGACAAAGCGGGTGATGTCTTCATCAGCGACGACGATTCGGTCACAGTACCCGCACGCTGGCACAAAGCCAACGCAGACGCTGACGCTATCCGGTTATTTCGCCGGAGGCTGTTCCTCTCGGTGAGCTTCCTAAGAACGGCAGCAGGCACGGTAAGTACCTAGCCGTTGGAGACAACGCAACCGAGACCATCTATCAGTTCGCGATTCGCTGGCGAAGAACTCATTGCCAACTAAGCACCACTAGCCCACTGCCCGTCGCGTTTCCCAGCCCTGCCGCACATGTACGGTCGTGGCGATCGGCTCGACACACGCTGAGCCGCCGCCGCCTCCGCACGGACCCGTCGTAATAGCCGCCGAGACCACCATCTTCTGGCCGGCCAAGCGCTTATGCGACCCTTAAAGCATACTTTGGGGCTTTTCTTGGTGCGCCCGGCCAGAATCGAACTGGCAACCTTGGGCTTAGGAGTCCCCTGCTCTATCCAGTTTGAGCTACGGGCGCGCACGTGGTTTTCCTTATTTTACGCGGGTTTGCGCCACACTCGGCAGCGTAACGCATCTACCGATTGCCGCCTCGGGCGCCATTCGGGCGCCATGCCGCGAAAAATCGTGAAACTCAGACGGTCAATTCTCACCCGCTAACCGCCTCGCCTTTGCTTGAACCAGAGCATCGCTGATGCTTGTTATGGCCCGTTCCCGAGCCCCCGCCACGGCGTGCCCATAGACTCGCAGCGTCAAGCCTGGGTCGGCATGGCCGAGCAGGTCGCAAATCGTCCGTGCGTCGTTCCCGGTGGCAAAGCCCATTGTTCCCACGAAATGGCGAAGGGAGTGCAGTGAGAGGCCCTTTGCCTTGATTCCCAGGTCGCGCAGGATAGCCGAAAACGACTTGCTCACTGCGTCCAGGTCGAGCAACCCGCCTGTGTTGTCAGCGAAGACGAAGCCGCGGTCATTATAGGTGCCCTCCCTTGCCGCGAGCTTCTCGGCCTCCTGTACGGCGCGTTGGCGACGAAGCGCCTCGGCCACAACGTCGCTCAGGGGAACCTCCCGCTCGCGACCGCTTTTGGTGTTCTTTATGAATGCTCCGCCCTTGCGGTCCTCTCCGACAGCTTGCCTCACCGACAGAGTTCCGCGCTCAAAGTCGATTGAGTCCCAAGTAAGTGCTCCGATTTCCCCGCGACGCATTCCCGTTTCAGCGGCGACCACGAAGAATCGCCAGAGGTCCGTCCCCTCGGCAGCAACGAGCACTCGTTCAACCTGAGCGGTAGTCAGAGCACGTGCTGGCGAGGGCGCTGCCTTCGGCCCCTGAACGAGGCGTGCGACATTATGCTGGACTAGGCCAAGTCTTTCGGCCCAACCGAACATTCTGTGAAGGAGGCGATGGATTCGCAGAACTGAGTTCGCGCCGAGCGGCTTACCAAAGCGAATCTTCTCACCCTTGACATACTTAATCTTCTCGGAGCGCAGTTTCGCGTACAGTTCGGCCAAGTGCGTCGCCTTGAGCCTGGCGGCGAAAACGCCTCCTAGGTTTGGCCCGATGTGCATTCGCCAATGCTCTTCGTATCGTGCAATCGTCGCCGGGGCTAGGTCGGGACCAACTACTTTAAAAAATCGCTCGGCAACCTCCGAGAGCGTCACCCTCGCCGGGTCTAGGTCGATGCCGCGGTCGCGCGCTTCGAGCGCCTGCCTCTCGGCGCGCTCAGCCTCCTTGCGGGTCGCAAAAGTGCCCACCTTCTTGCGATGACGCAACCCTGTCGCAGTTGGCGGAAGGTCAACAGACACTTGCCAGCGGCCGCTCTTGCGCTTGTAGACGCTCACTTATGTCTTTCCTTTCGGGTAAAGAGCAGAGTAACCAAATCGCTTTAGCACTTCGCGAGGGGTGGGGTCGCCGTCAAACTGCGCACCATAACCAAATCGCTTTAGCACCTCGCCAGCCGTAGCATCGCCGCTAAACCGAGCCCAACATGCATCAAAGAACGAGAGCGCCATGCCCGCCGCGGTGCGACCGATTGCATATCGCACGTCTTTTTCAAACGTGGCACGGCGTCTTGTCCCAATACCAGGCTTGCGCCCGAGTTCATCAGCTAGATGCTCGGCTAAATGGTCGATTGTCCAAGGTGGAATCAAAACCGGTGGGTTATGGCCCGCTCGCCCGGTAAGGTCCCACGCTTTGCGCAGGAGCTTGGCCGCGGCGGCATTTCGCGGCGCCATATTCCAGAGGGCCGCAAGTAACTCTCGCGCGTTTTCCCCACGCAACGGCCTTCCCGAGGCAAGCATATCCACAACGCGGCGGGCTTCCCAACCCATGTAAACGGCAATAGACGCATACGTTACCCGCTTTAGGCTTTTGGCTTCGCGAGCCGCATTGCGAACCTGCTCCGCAACTTTGTCCGAAAGCCTATCGCGTGAAATTCCGCGTGACATAGCAATATACTATCATAAGTTGCTAACCTGCGTCTAGCATCGGTGGCCTTATACAGTTACAATTGGCCTCAAATGCCCACTAACACGATTAGCCATTACAGCAACGAATGCACTGCCGTCGTCGAAGCCCTGATACGCCAGTTTCCGGGTCGCCTCGGTCTCTCAATTGACGAGTTCTCATCGGCGTTCGACTTTTCACGTAACCACACCAAGAACTTAATTCAGGGTCGAAAAGTGCGTGTGCGGCGCTACGGCCGTCGCGTAATTATTCCAATGGATGAAGTCATTGCTTTTATGCTGGGAACAAACACGACGCCACCATGAAATGCGGAAACGACGCCTGCCAGCGTCGCTTCCGTACTCCGCGTCAACTCAAAAGGCCGCCCTAACCACGCCGCCCTACTTTTAGCAGGAGTCTTTATGTTAGGTTCTTCGCGCCCTACTGGGCCTCCACCTCGGCAAACATCCGTCGTCGACCGCTCGACCATCGCCGATGTACTGCGCCTCGCTGGTGTCGCTACTGTTCAGCGCGGTGAACGGGTCTGGTTCCGATGCGCGGTCCACGATGACACCCACCCGAGCGCTGTCGTTGTTGGCGGACGTGGTCGGCGTTGCCACGTATGCGGAGCCAAAGGCGGGATTCTTGACCTAGCGGTTGCCTTTGGTCTCGCAACTAATCGCGCTAAGGCCGCCCGTCTTTTGGAGGCAGCCTTATGAACCGCCCCCGTAAGACACCGGCAACGCTTGAGAAACTGGCGGCATACAAAGACTTCGCGGCGGAATGGCTGGCGCAGGTGTTCGGCGTGAGTGACAACGGCGGCGCTGGTGTCGTGATTCCATACCGGCACCTCGACGGAACGGCTGCGAGGTCGCAGGTTCGGAAGTTTGTCGAAACGTCGCACCCCTCGTTCTGGACTGTCGACGGCAACCGTATCACGGTCTATACGAGCCAGAAGACACTAAACGAGGCAAAAGTGCTCGGCTGGCTGACTATCTGCGAGGGACCATCCGATGTGTGGGCGTTGGCGCTGCACGGGTTTCCCGCGCTGGGCGTCCCCGGTGCGACGATGTGCAAGTACCTTGAAGCCGCGCACTTGGCTGGTATTCCGAAGGTGTACGTTGTACGTGAGCCGGGCGAAGCGGGTGCTCTATTCGTCGAACGTATTGCGCAGCGTGCGCTTGAGTTAGGCTCGACCACTGAAGTCTATGCGCTGGACCTGCAAGCGTTTTGCGGCGTTAAAGACCCCGGCGAGTTGCACATTCGCGACCAGGGAGCGTTTGCGCTGGAGTTTATGCAAGCTATCGAAAAAGCGGAGCGCGTTCAGCTAAGCGAAGCGAAACCAGAAGCCAACGGAAGAGCCAGCGGCGTACTCGACCTAGTCGACCTTTCCACCGTCGAACCGGAGCAAGTGAGTTGGCTTTGGAACGGAAGGATTCCGCGAGCGAAGGTAACGGTGCTCGCAGGTGACCCGGGCGCGGGAAAGTCGTTCTTATCGGTGGCAATATCCGCTGCAATTACGGGCGGTCCGCCGCTACCCGACGACGATGCCGTTCAGCCCACGTCAGGGCGCGTCATCATGTGGAACGGAGAGGACGGCATTGCCGACACTATAAGACCACGAGCGGATGCGTGCGGAATGGATACTTCAAAGTGCACAGTCGTTCGCGGAACGCTAGACGCTGAGGGGAAGTGCCACCCCTTCTCCCTCGCCGACGTTGCTCAGCTCGAAGATGAAATTGAAGGGTTCGGTGATGTGGCAGCACTCGTTATCGACCCCATTCAAGCGCTACTCGGAGGCGTCGATTCCCACAAAGACGCCGAAACCCGCGCTGCGCTGCAATGTCTCGTAACACTCGCCGAGCGAACAGGCGTTGCCGTCATTGTTGTGATGCACTTGCGGAAGGCCGAAGCACAGAAGGCACTCTACCGGGTGAGCGGCTCCATCGCGTTCGTCGCATTCGCTCGCTCAGTTCTACTCGTCGCGGTCGATGAGGAAACGGGACGCCGCGCAATCGCCCCGCTAAAGCATAACCTCTGCGCTGCACCGAAGCCCGTCGAGTTTAGCATCGACGAAGAGGGTGCGTTTTCGTGGGGCGCGGTGGCCGAGGACCTCGACGCCGAGCGCCTGTTGCGCGCACCTCAGTCTCGAAGCAACGAACAAGAACCCTCGGCCAGCGACAAAGCTCGCTCTGCCATCCTGCGGACGCTGCTATCCGGGGAAGCATCCGCCGATGAGTTGACCAAGGCTGTGACGGCGGCGGGAGTTTCGGTACGGACCTTGGAGCGCACGCGTAAGGCGATGCACGACGCTGGTGAAATCGAACGCTTTGGTGGGGGGAAGGCGGGTGCAGTCGGGTGGCGCCTAAGTGCAATACCATGCCAATAAACCGACACACCGCCAGAGGGAGTGCGATGGCTTTCTGTCGGTCTATTGGCGGATGATAGGTAGCCAGCCGCCGCGGCCCTGGAAACGTCATTCGAGGTCGAGTACGACGCCAAGCCCAATGGCACGCCAATAAACCGACACACCGCCACGGGGGGTGCGGTGGCGTTCCGTCGGTTTGCTGGCGGATAATGCGTCGGAAGCCGTCGCCGACCGATGCGGCTATTGGACCCGAGGCTAGGTACGACGACCTGTCGCCCTGGGGACAAGTAGGAAACACGTTCACGCCTGCAAAGCACGAATAAAGTGCGCAAAAACCGGCTACGCGAGGGGGCAAATTCGACACAACGACGCGCTCGCGACGCAAACCGCTCGTCCAGGTCAGTCAACGGGCAGCGGCATGCATGGCCTGGCCGCAAGCCACGCTCGCCTGAGCCTAGCTCGCCCGCGCAGGACGAGCGTCAGACGCGCGCGTTCGACATGCACGTCGACGGCCGCAGCCTCCGAGAAATTGCGAAATTACTGGGCGTCGACCGGAGTACCGTCGCGAAGGACATTGCTATGGAGCGTGAGCGGCGAACCCACGAGCTAGAGCACCAGCGCGAGGCCCAAATAGCGATGTCGGTCGCCAGATATGAATCCGTCATCTTGCAAGCCAATAACAGAATCGCCGACCTAACCGTACAAATCGAGGAGGAACGTGCGAAGCCGCACTCCCCCCGCCTTCGGGCGATGAACGCGGCTGAGCAAGCCATCAGAGGGCATGAGCGGGTGATTATCCAGGCCCAAACCAGAATCGATGAGTTGTTCGGATTGACCTTCCGTCCGGCGCGCTCCTAAGACAAGCGGCAAGGGTGAAAACGGCCGTCCTGTCGTCACGTAGCAGAGATTTCCGCGTACTGCGCAAGTATCCCAGCGTGGTAAAATACTCCCATGAGCGGCCCGTCCAAGCCTCGCTGGTGGCACTTTACCCTGGGCGACATCATCATAATAGCTCTGACCGCCGCGACGCTCGTCTACGTCGTGCGCTCGTTTAACGACGCAAATGCGGGTACAAGGACCCTCGCGACCCTACTCGCTACCACCAGCAAGGGCGTTCGAGACACGGCGACTGCCGTAAGAAAGACAACGGCGGCCACCAATAAAACGACCGTCGCCGTCGACGGCCTGTTGACTCGAATTGATACGGTCAACACCAGACTTTCTGACACGGTCAACAAGCTCCAATCGGCAAACTCCGTGCTCGCTCGGCAGTTGTCGGAACTGCACGGTCAGCAAGCCACCTTAAAGCAAGCCGTGGGCCTGCTATCCATGCAAATAGCAAGCGCATCACGGCGCCCGCGCATTATTCTCTCTCTCAGCTCGCAATTTTCATCGCCCCGAAAGCACCATCCTGAGTACCTAATGCGCGTCGACGCGACGGGCCGCGGCAACGTGACTTGCTTTTTAATCAACGTTGGCGATGCGCCGCTCCTCGGCTACGCAGTTAACTTTGAAATCGCACCGAGCTTTGCAACAGTCCAGAACGCACAACTTGGCGGCCCGCCACCATCCAATGCGGCATGGGTAACGTTTTCGTACCCAATCGAGCCGCACAGCGTCGACGGTCGGCTTTTCGCTTCGGTACTACGCATAAACCCAGGCCCTTCAAAAGTTTTGAGGCTATATGCTACTGTGTTTAGCGGGAACGGATACTATGCGGAAGACGACTTCGCTATTAGGGTTGTTCCCTGACGGTGTTCACGATGACGGCTTCTTTCGGCGCCGTATTGCCGCCAAGACCGGGGAACAGGCGCGCCTGTCGAATCGTTAGGTCTTCAGGAGGGGCAAGGATGGAGCTTTCACGCATGGGGCGCGCATTAACGACTGCGGTCATTTTCGTGTTCGCTGGGTGCGGAGGCGCTGGGACGACGAGCGCTGTGCCGCAGAGTATTGTCGCGTCAGTCGCACATCATGGGTCTTGGATGCAACCTGGAACGTCGAGCGAGGACTTGTTGTACGTTACCCAAGACGACGGGCTTGCAGTTTTCTCGTATCCTGACCTAAAGCTTGTCGGACATCTATACCTGCCTCAAGGCTATGGCGGCGGCAACGCATGCTCGGACAAAAAAGGCAATGTTTTCGTCCCTTTTGTAAATCTCTCGAACCAAGACTCGGGGGTCTTTGAGTATTCGCACGGTGGCACTTCACCTATTAAGACGCTCACCGGGCCATCGGGATACAAGCCTCAAGGCTGTTCCCTAGATTCGATGACTGGCAATTTGGCCGTGACGAACAAGTATTATGTCAGCGAACATCGCTACGGAAACCTGCTAATATATGCCAAAGGTACAGGTGCTCCCACATCATACAGCGACCCATCCATGAGTGTTTATGGTGACCCCGCCTATGATAATCGGGGAAACTTATTCATCGCGGGTTCTGGAAGCAGCTCTCTCTTTGCCCTAGCTGAACTTCCAAAAGAGGATGACACACTCATTAATCTTGCCATGAACGAAAATGGCTTTACGTCTATCGGTGACTTTATGAACTGGGACGGAAAATATTTAGCAATCAACGCATCGCCAGGCTCTGCAAGGTTTCGGCCTCAGTTGATTTATCAAGTACAGGTTTCGGGGTCTACGGCGTCAGTCGTTCGAGCGCTTCATTTCCACCATTGGGTGGGCGAGGGCCAGAGTTTCTCGCTACAAGGCGCTTATCTAGTTTCTAGTGAGGGCGGCCGGGATGAGCACCTTAGACGTGTCGCCCTTTGGAAATACCCTGCAGGCGGCCAGCCCGTAATGTTCGCGTCCGGGCATGCGTTCTGTTGGGGCTTCACCGTCTCCGTCGCCGCATCCGCGCCGCGCACCCAAAGGTAGGGAACAACGTATGAATAACCGCTACGCGCTGGGCCTCATTGCAGCGCTCGTACTCGCCGGATGCGGAGGGACGAGCGCGAGTGTGCCGCAGAGCACGATGACGCAGAGTCAGGCGCATCAAGTGGGCAAGTCGTGGATGCTGCCTGAAGCGAAGGGTGAAGACCTAATCTATGTTTCTTCTCTTGACTATTATCCGCCTAGCAGTACGAGCAGCGTCTACGTGTTCTCTTATCCTGGTGGGTCTCTTATCGGGACCCTGACCGGATTCCAATATGTTGGGGGTCTATGTACTGACTCAAGTGGTAACGTGTGGATAACGGATGGCATTGGCCGCACCGGGGGGGTCATATACGAATACGCTCATGGCGCGACCGCGCCGAAAGCCACGTTGGAAGACGCGGACAGGCCGATGGATTGTTCGTGGGAACCGTCGTCGGGAAATCTCGCCGTTTCGGGTGAGGGCAGTCGTGGCGGAAATATTGCCGTTTATCCAAATGCCAGCGGTTATCCGACGTACTACAGTACCATAGGTTTTGTCGGCCCCTGGATTTACTACATTACTTATGATGGTTCGGGGAACCTATACTTTGCAAACCCTAAGAGAAAACCGGCGTGGCTTCCCGAGGGAGGTTCAAACGTCATGCATTTTTATATCTCGCCGAGATGGAACCACGGCGGTCTTCAGTGGGATGGGAAGTACTTTACCGTTCTAATGGATACTACAATACAACAGTACTTGCCTAAAGGCGGACACTCGGGGAAGCCGGTCGGGTCAGTTAAGCTCCAAAGTCTTCCATCAAACTGCTATTGCTACGATTCGATTGAAGGCTCTCTTGTCGCTGTCTCCACGGGCGGCTCTGTCTACGTCTACAAGTACCCTCAAGGCGGGAATCCGACTCTCACAATTCCCGGCGTAAAAAACCCTCAGGGTGTCGCCATTTCGGTTCCCCCGCCTGGCAAACGCATCCGCAAGTAAGGAATGCATGAACGTTTTGCGTCTTAGTTGCTACACGCTGGGCGTCATCGCAGCGCTACTCGCCGGATGCGGGTCGCAGGTCGCGCCGACAGGCGGCGCCATGATTGCGAGTCTCGCCGCGCATAAAATGGCGGGTTCAAGCGGCGCGCTCATCTACGCGACGGGTGGCTGCGGAGGCGCATGCGTTTTCTCGTATCCCAAAGGTGAAGTCGTTGGCAGCCTGTCGCTCACCGGAGCGGCTAGGGGTAATTGCTCAGACAGCGCCGGAGACGTTTTTATCACAAACGACTACCAAGTATTAGAATATGCGCACGGGGCAACGAGCCCAAGCCAGACGCTAAGCGTGCCCGGCGGCCAAGCCTCAGGGTGCGCTATCGACCCGGTTACTGGCAATTTAGCGGTCGTCGTGAACGACGGCGACAAAAACATCGCAATTTATCCCGACGCTCAGGGGACTCCGGCACTATATAGTTCGCATCTGACTTCGGTCGCGTGCGGCTACGATAACGCGGCTAACCTGTTCGTGTCGGGGGTTGGGCCAAGTGCAAACGCAATTTCCGAGCTACCCAACGGCGCCTCCGATTTTTCCGTACTTTCCGTAGGTCGTGACCTTGGGAACCCCGGTCAAGTCCAATGGGACGGCAAATACATCACTTACGAAGGGCTTAGCCATAGGCGTATCAAGGTTTCGCGTTTGAAGGTTTCAGCTTCCTCAGCAACAATCGTTGGCACGACACGCTTTGGCGGCCCAATTCAGAACGCGTATTTATCGTGGATTTTCGGAGACGACATTCTCATTCCTTACGCAATTCGGGGTTTGAACACGAACCGAATTGGCCTGTGGGCATACCCGAAAGGTGGGAAACAACTTAGCAAAATGCAGGGCGTTTCCAACTCCAAGTTCACCATCTTCAGGGGCGTTACCGTTTCCGTCGCCCCATCCGGCTCGCGCGTCCACGAGTAAGGAACAACGCATGAACCACATTAGCCGCCACACGCTGGGCGTCATCGGAGCGCTCGCGATGCTCACCGGTTGCAGCGGACCGCAAGCGCAAACCGGAGCGCCAGCGGTGAATCTTCCAGCCTTGCATCTACGGACCGCGAGCAGTTCCGGCTGCGGCTCCAACTGCTGTCCAGCTTTACCGGGAGGAACCGGCATCCTACCTGATGGTGACTTTTCTCAAACGAACAACTGGGGCGGTGGGTGGTTTACTTGGAAAAAACACTACACGCCTGCGCCGGGTTGGACGGTGTCCAAGGGCACAATCGACATGATTGGCAGCACATATTGGAACGTCGACGGCCTCTGTAGTGTTGACCTGGATGGTTACTCTCCGGGAGGGATAGAATCGGTCCCATTTCGTACGAAACCTGGAGCCTCATTCACGTTGTCATTCCTATTTTCAGGGAACGGCGAAACGGGGCCAACCACCAAGACAATGGTCATCTCGATAGACCGTCAGTCCACCGAGTATACGTGGAATATTTCGGGCGGAAACGATGCTCAAAATGGAGACTATTCAACCGAAACCTGGTCCTTTAAGGCGACGAAGCACTTTTCGCTTATTAAGTTCACGAGTAAGGACCCCTACGGTAGCGCTTCCGGCCCCGTCATTGCTGGAATGTCGATAACGAAGACCTAAGCCTATCGGGCTACGCTGCACTGGGCGCGCCGCAGGGCCCCGACCCAACGGGCGAATTGCGGTGGAGCGGCGCGGGGCCCCGACGTGCCAGGAACGCCCGGTCGCCGTCGAACCCTACGCACTCAAAGAGGGATAAAGAATGGAGCTTTCACGCATGGGTCGTTTAGCCGTGTTGACGACTGCGGTCATTTTGGCGTTCACCGGGTGCGGAGGCGCTGGGACTGCCACGACGGGCGCTGTTGTGCCGTACGGCATCGCTTCGACGCTAAAGTCGACGCACGGCAGTTCGTGGATGAGCGTGAAGGCCAACTTCCACCACCCGTGGCTCTATGTTTCCGATACAGCGAACAGCGTCGTCTACATTTATGACCTAGGAAAGACGCGCGTCTCCCTCATCGGAAAAATAACGGATGGACTCAACGGACCGTTTGGCTTGGCCGTTGACTCGTCTGGAAATCTTTACGTCTCTAACCAGGGTACGCCCGGCAACGTCGTCATATACGCGGCAGGTCAGACATCACCAAGTCTAACGCTTTCGGACGGCCTGACAACCCCGCAAGGCGTGTCCGTGGACTCCGGCCGCAATGTCTGCGTCATGAATCGAGGCAGCGCACCCGGAATCGCCGTTTTCCCGCCCGGCGGTACTGAGCCATCCAAATACATTGCCAACCGACTAATCCAAAACCCGATTCAAGACTTTTTTGACCGCGAAGGAGACTTGTTCTTTTCGGATCCAGTGACAGGCGTCTCCGAAATACCAGCGGGCTCTAGCCAACAGCCGGTATCGCTAAACTTGCAGGGCCTGAATCACGCAGACGGCATTACGCTTGCGCCTTCCGCACATTTGTATGTTGGGGACTGGCGAGGTAACAAGGATTACGTCACGCACGTTTATTCCCTGGGCTCGACTCAGCCGAAATACGACCTAAGAGGCAATGTGGCTTCCTACTATCTCGCTAGTGGAACAATTGGGTACAAAGACGTTATCTTTGCGCCCGACTGGTGGTCCGACCGCGTGTTCTTGTATAAGGACGATTCCAAAAAATGGTTTTCGGTCATTGACGCCCCCGGGAGCAACGACCAAATGGGCGGCGTAGCCTATAAACCAGCTAACATTCCGTAAGCGTCAGGGATAAGAGTAGAAGATGAGCGCCTTGCGCCTTAACCACTACATGCTGGGCGTCATCACAGCCATAGCGTTCGCGGGTTGCGGCGGGCAGGTCGCGCCAACAGGCGGCGCGCCGCAATCGTTGGCACCCGCAATGCATGGCAAGTCGTGGACACTGCCCGAAACGCCCGGCGAAGACCTGTTGTATATCGCAGGTGGTAGCGACGATGTCTACGTTTACTCCTATCCACAATTAAAGGAGGTCGGAAAACTCACTGGCTTGGGGAACATCAACGTGGAGGGGCTTTGCGTCGATAGTAAGGGCGATGTTTTTGTGCCCGGGTGGACCGCTTCTGCAAGCTACATCTACGAGTTTTCTCACGGCGGAACTGTACCAAAAGCGACCCTGAATGACCCGGCCCCCGAGGCGGCTTCCTGTTCCGTAGACCCCACGACGGGAAACCTTGCCGTCGCCAGCCTTCAAGGTGTAGAGATATATCAAAATGCGCAGGGCACCCCGACCGCGTACGTTGTTCCCAATCTAGACCCGTACTGGGTGGCATATGATAAGGATGGCGACTTGTTCGTGGACGGGTACAGTGAAGTGAGTACACAACCCATTGCCGAGTTGGTTAAAGGAGGCAGTGGTTTTAAGGATGTCACCCTTAATAGGAAATTTCCAATGTTCTCTCTCCAGTGGAACAATGGTTTTCTAACCATCGTGAGCGGAACTTTTCGCTACCGGAACGTGGAGTACATATATCGCGTGAGAATGTCAGGCTACAGCGGTGCCATCGTTGGAACGACTACCCTCAAGACTCGTCACTTAGAATATGACGGTAACGGGCAGGTCTGGATACAAGGCAACAGGGTTATGGGCGCCGGGCCAAGGCACTTTTCTTTAGCAACGTGGCGCTATCCATCGGGTGGGAAAGTCCTAAAGACAATCGTTAGAGATTTCACGCCGTGGGGGGTCGTCATTTCCGTCGCCCCATCCGAGCCGCGCATCCACAAGTAAAGGACATTTGCATGAAAGACCGCTACACGCTGGCCGCCATCGCAGCGCTACTCGCCGGGTGCGGGTCACAGGTCGCGTCAACAGGCGGCGCCATGACCGCGAGTCTTGCGGTGCACGGCAAGTCGTGGATGCTGCCGGAAGCGAAGGGTGATTCCAACAAGCCATGGCTTTACGTTAGCTGGACGACGGGAAACGCCGTTTACATCTATGCGCTGAAAGGCTCTCACGCTTCGCAAGTCGGCGAGATAACGAACGGGATAAGCGCCCCCTTCGCGGCGACCGTAGACAGCTCGGGCAATCTCTACGTGGTCAATCGCAGTTCTCAAGGTAGCGTAACAATCTATCCGCCCGGCGAAACCTCCCCAAGCTTAACGCTATCTCAGGACCTGACGTATCCCGAGGGTGTTGCGGTCGACGCCAGCGGTAATGTATGGGTCACGAATCGTGGCAGCACGCCTGGCATCGCAGTTTTCCCACCGGGTAGCACCACTCCGTCTGCCTATATCACGAGCAATCTTATCCGCTACCCCCTTGAAGACTTCTTTGACCACCAGGGGAACCTGTACTTTGCCGACGCCGAGACCGGCGTATCGAAAATACCCAGCGGTTCCCAGCATCCTGTTTCACTAGGCTTGTTAGACTTGCATAGCGCCATCGGCGTCGCACTCGCGGCTTCCGGAAATCTATACGTTAACAACTACACGCCCAATAAGGGCAAGGTCTATACAACGCTTGCCTACGCCTTGGGTAATAATCAACCAAAATACAAGCTACAGGGACACGTCGCCGCCTATAACATCGCCGTTGGCAACATCGGCAGCAAGAATTACATCTTTATTCCAGACTGGTATTCGGGTCAGGTATCCGTATATAGGGACGGTAGTCGGAAGCCCTTCGCACAATTTTACACAAAGTCGGAAAACACGGGCGGCGTAGCCTTTAAACCGGCTGGCGTTCCTTAGCGATAAAAGCTGCGTGCGCCGCGCCTCCGCCCCTCTGGACGGCTTTGCGAATCGGGGGCCGTGTTTGGTCTTCGCGTCTGGCGGCGATGTGTTGTCGTGGCGCCAGCAAATTCGCGAAGCCGTTGAACGAAGAACTGAGGCGGTCTTTGCTAATGGCTAACCCAGTAAACAGTAATCTTGCCGTCACCTCTGCGTGCGGTTCCCTGGCTGTTCGTGACGCGCCTGGCTTTCTTTTCCACGTACGACGAACCACCGCCGCCACCGCCGCCGTCGCCGAAGCGGATGTCGCTGCCGCAGGCGGTATAACAGCCAGCACCGCCACCGCCACCGCCACCATAGTAGCCACCGCCGCCACCACCGCCACTGCTCCCAAGATAGGCACAGCTGTCGCCGCCATCGCCACCTTGACCGAGTGTTCCCGACTCACCGGCACCGCCGGGGCAGGAGCCGACGGGACCAGCGCCGCCCGCGCCCCCTGATTTCTGAGCGCCTCCGCCACCGCCACCTGAAGCGTAGGAGCCGCTCCCGCTGCTCCCGCCGGACGCGCCAATCTTACCGCCGCCCGCGCCTCCGCTTCCTCCCTGGAATGCCTTGAACGCTGCTCCGCCACCACCGCCTGCCACGACGATGCGGTTGCTCAACGCATTGCCGCCTTGGCGAATGTCAGAAGCGCCATCGCCGCCCCAGCCGGGTATGTACCCCGAAGCACCGTAACCGCCACTGCCGCCGCCATTGTAGCCGCCGATATTTGCAAACCTCATCCCACCCCTACCCCCAACGAAGACGTACAACGTCTCGTGAGGATTGACGGGAATCGTCGCCTTCACCTCACCGCCTGGTGCTTCGGTGGCATAGCCGCTTGAGCTTCCGTAACCCTCGCTTGCACCGAGTGCCACAACCGTGATTTCAGTGACCTGCGCCGGAACTTTGAACTTCTGCTCGCTGCCCGTATAGCGGAATATTTCATGGTGTCGCGCCGTTTGACTAACGTCGTCGGAAGGTGCACCAATCGGCGGTTGCGTTCCGTCGCACCCTGCGAGCACTGCCGCGACGGCGCAAATGGTTAGCGCGCGACGATAGAGCGCTGAGATTTTCATTCGTCCTACCAGCTAAAGACCACTAGGCCGTTATGCGCCGACTGTTTCCACCCTTGCCACATGTGCACGTTCGTGGCGCTCGACTCGGCGTAGGACGAGCCACCGCCGCCTCCTCCTCCGCCGTTACCGTAGAAAGCTTTAGCAAAGCCCGTACCACCGCCGCCTCCACCGTAATAGCCCCCACCGCCTCCACCGCCGCCTCCGCCATAGGCGCAGGTGCTTCCGGAGCAACCCGTGCCGCCGATACCACCGGCACCCAGCGAACCATCGCTGCCCGGATTATCGTCAGAATATCCGCCGCTGCCGCCCGACCCGCCACTGTGCTGTGTGCCGCCTCCGCCTCCGCCCCCGCCGCCGGAATACGGGCCATTTGCGCCGGAACCTCCTGTGTAGCCGCCGCCCTCACCGCCGACGCCTCCGAGGTAAGAATAGTAGGGGGCCCGACCGCCTTGACCGCCACCACCTCCGGCTACGAGGATGCGGTCGACGAGCTTATCACCACCCTGCCGCACGTCAGAAGCGCCGCCCCCGCCAAAACCGCTGTAGATACTGCGACTGCCCACACCACTGGAACCGCCGCCGTTAAAGCCCCCGGTCAATTCAGTAGCGTCCCCGCCGACGTAGACTACCAACTTCTCTCCAGGGGTGACCGGGATAACGGCATGCACACGCCCGCCATCGGCTTTCGGGGAACCCGCGCCCCTAGCACCGCGAGCAACAACCTTAAGCTGCGTCACGCCTGCTGGCACCGTGAAATCCTGCGCTCCGCCCGTGTAATAGAACGATTTATGGTTTGCAAGAGAGTTAGGTACACCGTCGACCGGCACGACGCCGTTGCTGGCGTGACCGCCGCATCCTGCGAGCATGGCAACGGCCACGCCGAGACCTAAAGCATAACGGCCTAGACGGAAATCAATCATCTCGCTCCCCTTATGACGCCCTAACGGTTCGACAACGCCGAACGTTCACCGTCTTACCGGCCTGCACGTTCAAGCTCCGGCGTGTTCAATTGGCGATGTGCCGCTCGCGCGGAGTCGGCTATCTAGCCGTCTAACACCAGCTCCATGATATTAGCCTTCATGCTTTCGCTGGCGCTGGCACAGGCCGCACCAAGCCCAACGGCATCACCTTGTCAAGCCGAAACGGGCCTGGTGAAGTCCGAATACCCTAGAGGCTTTGACCCCCCAGAAGAAGCACGACCGCTTTCTGCCACGGTCTTCGTAGTTGTTGGCTCAGACGGCAAAGTCGTGGCAGCCAAAATACTTAAAACCAGCGGCGACTTTTCGTTTGACGCGGCATCAATCCGAGCCGCGAAGAGTTCTACCTACACGCCCAAGTTAGTCGATTGCAAACCCGTGGAGGGGACGTTTCTTTTCAGAACATCGCTTACTCCAGACGGGCCTTAACCGCGCGGTCATCCAATTGCGCGGAATTATTCTAGAAATTGCGCGACGATAAGGCGCGCGCGGTTAACAGGCGCGAAAACAAAAACGGCGTCGCGATTCGCGAAGCCGTTGAACGAAGAACGGGCGCGTCTTTTGTTTAGCGGCTAATGCCAGGAAATGATTACCTGGCCGTTGCCGGATGTGGCTGCTCCACTCTTGTCGGAGACATGGGTCGCGGTCTTTTCGACGAACGACGAACCACCGCCGCCGCCACCGCCCTCTGTGGAAAATGAGCCCGACTGCCCGCAGTATCCGCAGCCGCCTCCGCCACCTCCGCCTCCGTAATACCCGCCGCCCCCGCCTCCGCCCACAGCGGCGTCGCAAGATGTGCCGCCTTGGCCGCCGTCGCCAAGCGTACCGGCGTCGCCCTTTGTGCCGAGACAGTAATGATAGTAGCCGTGACCGCCATCGCCCCCGCTGCCGCCCTGACTTTGATGACCGCCTTTCCCGCCTTTGCCCCCCCGGACGCCACCGTGGCGGCTGCCCTCGTTTGCGCCATTTGCGCCCGCTCCGCCGTTTCTTCCGCCGCCAGCGCCACCCTGAGCCGCATTATTGCAGCAGGCTTGGCCGCCTCCGCCACCTGCTACCACGACTCGATTTTCAAGAGTGTCACCTCCTCGACGGACATCCGATGCCCCACCACCGCCACCGCCACACCCGCTGGGGTCGCAGCTGCCGCTGCTAACGCTGGCAGCGCCGCCGTTGTACCCGTTGCCCTCAGGACTGCCCTCGCCGCCAACAAAGACACCAAGAGCCTCTCCGGGCGTGACGGAGATTGTCGCTATCACAAGACCCCCGAGTCCACTGAAGCCGCTGGTAATTGCAAGTGAGCCGCTTGCACCGCTTGCAGCAACGGTAACGCGAGTTACGCCGGTTGGGACCATGAACGTCTGCTGCGCGCCGGTGTAGCTGAAGGTTTGCGATTGTTTCGTTTTTCTAGGCGGGCCGAGCGCGCTCGGCACGCCTCCCGTGGGGGGCTGCGTTCCACCGCACCCTGCAAGTATCGCAAGGGCACAAAAGGTTAGCGCGCGACGATAGAGCGTTGAGATTTTTATTTTGACTTACCAGCTAAAGACGACCAGCCCGTTATGCGCTGAATTTTTCCACCCTTGCCAGAAGCGCACGTTCGTGGCGCTCGACTCAGCGTAGGACGAGCCTCCGCCTCCTCCTCCACCGGCGTACGTATAAGAGCTTCCGCCCCCACCGGCTCCGCCGCCACCGCCGCCGTAATAGCCTCCGCCTCCACCGCCGCCGCTCGTACCGCTCTCGCATGAACTGCTGCCACCGTAACAGCCACTTCCCCCAAAGCCGCCTTCGCCTAGAGAGCCAGGCGAGCCGGGATTTCCACTTCCGAGGCCCCCGCTGCCGCTGTTGCCACCGGCGCCACCGTTGTCTTGCGTGCCGCCGCCACCGCCACCGCCGCCGTAGCCTTTAGTGCCGGTTTGACCTGAGCCGCCGACGCTGCCGCCGCCTTTACCGCCCGCGCCCCCACCGAACGGAGAGCCATTCTGCGCACCGGCCCCACCCCCAGCGCCGACAACGATGACGCGGTTTGCCAGTCCATTTCCGCCCTCTCTGATGTCCGAGGCACCACCGCCGCCGTAACCGGGGCAGCGGCAAGAATACGCCTCGCCACCGTGTGCGCCACCGTTAAATCCCCCGGCGGAGCCCTTACCGTTGCCGCCGACGTATACTACCAACTTCTCTCCCGGGGTGACCGGGATAACGGCATGCACACGACCACCATAGACTACGGCGGAACCCGCGCCCTGAGCGCCGCGCGCAACAACCTTAAGCTGCGTCACACCCGCTGGCACCGTAAAATCCTGCGCTCCGCCCGTGTAATAGAACGATTTATGGTTTGCAAGAGAGTTAGGGACACCGTCGACCGGCACGACGCCGTTACTGGCGTGACCGCTGCATCCTGCGAGCATCAACGCAACGGCGCAGATGCTAAGCGCACGAGAAGAAAGCATTGAGACTTTCATTCTTCGCTACCAACTGAGGACGACCAGCCCGTTAGGGGCCGGATTTTTCCAGCCTTGCCGCATATGAACGTCGGTCGCGCTAGGCTCGACATAGGACGACCCGCCGCCGCCGCCACCGCCTGGAAAACCTGGAATGCTTCCAATCCCGGCGCTACCGCCGCCGCCACCACCACCGCCGTAGAAGCCGCCGCCACCACCGCCGCCGAAGCCATCTTGGTAGGGGTGATTTCGGCCGCCGACACCGCCGTTGCCGCCCTTGCCCAATGCCCCCTGGCTTCCTGGCCCCCCACTTTCGCGGCCTCCTGAACCGCCGCGAGCGCCACCTGAACCGCCGTCATCTTGAGTGCCGCCCGCTCCGCCAAAACCGGAAGCGCCGGAAGTAACAAAGCCGCCCCCCGATTCACCAATCCGGCCGCCGCCGTTACCGCCGTAGGGGGTCTGGGATTGATAATATTCATTGCCTTGACCGCCGCCGCCACCTGTGGCCAGAATGCGGTCGCGTAGTGTATCGCCGCCCTGACGTACATCAGATGCGCCACCACCGCCAAAGCCGCTGTAGATGCTTTTGCCCACACCACCGGAACCGCCGCCGTTAAAGCCGCCAGTCGCTCCCGAAGCGTCGCCGCCGACATATATTACCAGCTCTTCTCCTGGGGTGACCCGGATAATGGCATGCACACGACCACCATAGGCTTGAGTGGCGGAACCCGCGCCGTGAGCGCCGCGAGCAACAACCGTGATGTGCGTCACGCCCGCTGGCACCGTGAAATCCTGCGCTCCGCCCGTGTAATAGAACGATTTATGGTTTGCAAGAGAGTTAGGGACACCGTCGACCGGCACGACGCCGTTGCTGGCGTGACCGCCGCATCCTGCGAGCATGGCAACGGCCACGCCGAGACCTAAAGCATAACGGCCTAGACGGAAATCAATCATCTCGCTCCCCTTATGACGCCCTAACGCTTCGACTACGCACTTCACTGAACATTTGCAAGCTCGGAAAACTCGCGAAGCAGGGCCGCATGCTGTTGCGTCCCTGCGGGCAGAATGTTGCTTTGATAGCATGGGTCAATCGAGTCGCAACGAGTCGGGTTCACGCGGGCGTAGCTTGCAGGCTACGAATACAGCCTTGGCAACATGGTCGCCCTGTTGATGGGTACTAAAGGCCAGCCCGCTCGTCGTCGACGTATAGTACGGCCGCCGTGATGCGCCCTATTGGGCGTATTCGATGCCGAGGTTGACCTGGTGGAGAGCTTCCTTGACGTAGTTTATCGCGTTGGCGCGGTAGCCGCCCTTGTTGGCTTGCGCGTTTTGAAGGTTGCTGAGCGCAGACTGGAGATTGGTTCGCGCATTCTCCATGTACATTTGTGCGCCGAACGCCGTTCCGGCGCCGAATGCTACGAAGAGGAGTGCGAAAATCAACACGAGTGAGCCTAAATGAACTTTGAGACCTTGCATTAGGATAAGTCCTCCATTAACAACGAGTGAGCCGGGATTCGCCAATATGGCCGAGCCTTTCGACGCCATATTGTTCGTTCCCAGCCTTCGACCCCCACGGCGACCCATACCCTTCCGTGGTCATGCGACCTTCGCTTCGCTCGAATCCGCGCTCATTCGCGAGTTTAGGATTGCACGGACACTGGCCGCATACCACGCCAAGCCTTTAGGTCTGACACCGTTGTCAGTCAGCCATTGCGCAATTTGCCGATAGCTCGCGCCCTCGTAGTGCATCGACCTAATCGTCGCGAGTGCAGTCTGCTCGCCGCCGTCGTCGACGAGGCTTTTTCCCTCACGCCGGTAGCCGAACGGCGCACTACCGCAGTAGACTTGCTTGCGCTGACGCTTGTCGAAGGTCACGTCCTTGATTCGCTCCGAGAGACGCTCCCGCTCGAACTCGGCAATTACCCCGAGCATCGAAACCATCATGCGGCCTGCTGCGCTGCTGGTGTCGATGTGCTCAGACGCCGATACGAGTGCAACGTCATGCTTTTGCAGGAGCTTGATGACGGCGAGAAGGTCGGCGAGCGACCTGACCATCCGGTCGAGCTTGGTGCAGTAAATGGCCGCGACCTTGCCCTCGCCGACGAGCGCGAGTAGCTCTTGGATGGCGGGGCGCTTGAGACTCCCGGCGCTGAAGCCTCCGTCTACGAATACGCGGTTTAAAGGCCGACCATCAGCCTTTGCAAGTGCTCGCAGTCGGTTCTCCTGCGCGGGAAGGCTTCCGCCGTCGACGGCCTGCTCTCGTGTGCTTACCCGACAGTAGCCAACTACGACCCGAACCTCGTCCACTCTCGCCTTCCGACCGCGCATTTGCACCTCCGAACTGTATAGCGTCTTTAGGTACGATATAAGCCGCGGCTTTGGCGCGGCGCTCTCCAGCACCATGACCACCTTGTATTGACAAACCTAAATACAGGAGGTAGCATCGATAGATGTCGATGCAACGGTGTTGCCCGCCGGCAAAGGTTGTAGAAACGGATTTCGAGCCCGCAGCCGCTCTTCTTAAGGCGATCGCGGACCCTTACCGCCTCACGATGTTAGCGACGCTCGCCTCTGCAGAGGACGACGTCTGCGTCTGCGACTTTACCGACGCTTTTCCTTTGAATCAGCCCACGGTCTCACATCACTTGCGCATCTTGCGTGAGGCTCGGTTGGTGACGTCCGATCGGCGCGGCACCTGGGTCTACTATCGGCTCGCGGCAGGCGCGCGTGCGCGACTGAACGACGCCCTATCCCTCGCTTTCCGGAAGAAAGTACCTGCGTGAAAACTCACCTGAATCTGCCCACGACTGAGCTCGCCAAGAGCGTGCAGTTTTACTCAACGCTGCTCGACGCAAAACCCGCGAAACTGTTAAACGATTACGCGCTGTTCATCGTCGAACGGCCCGGGCTTGAGCTTGCGCTCGATTTAAGGCGTTCGGTCTCATCCGCGAGCGATGCGCACTATGGCATCTGCGTCGATTCGATCGAGGAGGTCGAACTCGCAGCGACCAGGCTCCGCCACGCGGGGCTCGCCTCATCTATCGAACGCGAGGAGACGTGCTGTTACGCGAACCAAACCAAGGTATGGGCCGTCGACCCGGCGGGCCGGCGTTGGGAAATCTACACGGTGCACGAGGATACCGTGGAACGTGATGCTACCGCCATTACGTCCTGCAGCGATTAGGCAGTAATGAACGCATCCTTAGCGATCCGGCGAGCATCGAGCGACGACCTGGAAGCGATTCGCCATATCTATAATGAGGGCATAGAGGATCGCGTCGCGACCCTCGACACCGACCCGAAGTCGGACGAAGCGATGAAGCAGTGGTGGTCGGAGCACGACGAACGCTACGTCGTCCTCGTGGCAACCGCACTAGGCGAGCCGCTTGCCTGGGCATCGCTCAACCGATTCTCCCACCGCTGTGCGCACTCGGAGATCGCCGATCTCTCCGTCTATGTGGCGCGCGCACATCGCAACAAGGGCATCGGACATTCTCTGCTGATCCGGTTGGCGCACGAGGCTAGAAAAGCCGCGTTCCACAAGATCGTGCTTCACGCGCTGGATGGAAACGAACATGGCAAGCGACTGTATCGCAAGGCGGCCTTCGTGGAAGTTGGCGTTTTCAAGGAGCACGCACTGTTCGACGGACAGTACGTCGACGTAATCGCCATGGAACGCCTGCTGCGATGACGTTGCTCCGGCGTAGCACCGGCGAAGCCTTCGGCACCGCGTTCCTTTTGGCGGGAGTGATCGGCTCGGGCATAATGGCGGAACGTTTAAGCGGCGGGAATCATGCGATCGCGCTGCTCGCTAATACTCTCGCAACGGGCGGGGTTCTCATGTGCTTAATTGCGGCCCTTGGGCCGATCTCCGGTGCGCATTTCAACCCAGCGGTGTCGTTGGCCGACGCAATGAGCGGAGGCTTGCCGTGGCGGGAACTCCCGGCGTACATCGTGGCGCAGCTTTCCGGCGCGATGATCGGGGTCGCTGCGGCCAACGCTATGTTTGGGCTTCCTCTCTTCTTCGTCTCGCACCACGTACGCACGGGACCTACGCAGTGGCTAGCCGAGTTCATTGCGACGTTTGGCCTGTTGCTTATTATTTGGGGCTGCGTTCGCTCTCGTTCTCCGTTCATTCCCTTTGCCGTTGCCGCGTATATCGTCGCTGCGTACTGGTTTACCGCGTCTACGTCGTTCGCGAATCCTGCCGTGACCATAGCGCGATCGTTATCCGATACTTTCGCCGGCATACGTCCGCAGGACGCTCCCGGATTCATCCTCGCGCAGTTTCTAGGTGCCGTCTGCGCAACGCTGCTCTTTTGGTGGCTCGCGCCGATCGACAGCCACGGCGTCGATCGCGTCTTACTTCCCCGGGAGAACCAATGAAGCGCGCAGTGCTGTTCGTTTGTGTCGGGAATACGGCCCGCAGTCAGATGGCCGAGGCTTTCCTCAACAGCGTCTGCCCCGACGCTTTTGCAGCTGAGAGTGCCGGCCTTGATCCCGGCACGCTCAATCCTCTGGCGATCGCCGTCATGCGCGAGGTCGGTCTCGACATATCCGCAAATGCAACAAAGAGCGCCTTTGATCTTTTCAAAGCCGGCAGACTCTACTCGTATGTGATAACGGTCTGCGACGAGACCAGCGCGGAACGTTGCCCGATCTTTCCAGGCGCAGCGCAGCGTTTCCATTGGAGCTTTGCCGATCCCGCGAGCTTCCAGGGATCGTGGGAGGAGCGCCTCTCGCAAACGCGCGTTGTTCGAGACGAGATTCGCGCCCAGATTTCGGCTTGGTGCAAAGAGATGTGCGCTCCCGCCCGCTAGTCGTCTTCAGAGTTTATTCAGATTGTTTTTAAAGATAATCTCTGCATCATAGCGCTCGTTGCTGGCGAATCGAGGTCCCGTCTTAAGATCAAGCATCCTCGTTCTCGCCACACGCTGCAGAGGGCCGGAGGCGTCCTGCTCGCCGCTCTGTTCGCTGGGTGCGCCGGCCATGGCCCATATGTCAAGGGCCCGCAGCCCGTTCAACCGCGCACAGTCGGCCTCGGCCCGGTCGTGCAGTCCAAGTTCGGGGGCGAGATCTACGGGTGGGACATCGATCAAATGGGAAAGACGGCGTCCTCACGGAGTCGATTACCGAGCCGAGCGCGATGGAGCCGAACGCTATCGAGACCTTCGACTAGGGCGTGTTAACACAAATACATTGCTATGTGATATAATTCAAGTGTGGAAATCAGCGCAGAACAGTATGAACGAATCAAACATTGCTTGCCAAGGCAGCGCGGCAACGTCGAGCTCGAGAATCTGGATGTCCTGAACGCCGTTCTTTTCGTCGCCGAGAACGGTTGCAAGTGGCGCAGCCTCCCGAAGCGATTTGGGAATTGGCATACGATCTACACGCGGCTGAGCCGCTGGGCCAAGAAGGGCGTGCTGGAAAAGGTCTTTGAGGAGTTGCAACGGGCCCAACTCGTGCGCATCAAGATCGAAGCGATTTCCATGGACAGCACGATCGTCAAGGTACATCCAGATGGTACCGGTGCTTTAAAAAAAACGGCCCGCAAGCCATTGGGAAATCGCGCGGAGGATGGACAACCAAAATTCATATGGTTGCCGCAGATGCAAGAACTGCGATGACGTTCTCGCTTTCTCCAGGGCAGGCGCACGATGCGGCCGAGGGTCGAGGCCTACTCTTCCAAATGACTCTACCGCTGGAGCCGATAGCGCTGCTCATGGATAAAGCCTACGAAGGCGAGGAAACGCGACAACTGGCGATGACTCTGGGTTACACTCCGGTCGTTCCACCGAAAGAGAATCGCCGTGAGCCGTGGGAGTACGACAGAGCGCTCTACAAGCGTCGTAACGAGGTTGAGCGGCTGTTCCGTAGGCTAAAAGGCTTCCGGCGCATCTTTGCACGGTTCGAGAAGCTCGATGTGATGTTCATCGGGTTCATCCACTTCGCGCTAATCGTGGAAGGATTGCGCTTCTTGTGTTAACACGCCCTAGTCAAACGGCAAGATCACGAAGCTCGTCCAGAAGCGAGTCCAGCCTGCCAATATCGACAAGCGGGCTACATTGGCAGGTTTGCGGCAAAGGTATTGATATCGCGAAGAACCTCGTCCTTATTCGATATGTAGACGAAGTGGTTGGCATTGGGTATGACGATGACTTGAGCCTTGGGCTGGCCTTCCTTGAACGCGGCGATCTGCTTTGTTGTGAACGCATTCATTTCCGCTATGAATGCCGCCGACAATCCAGGACCGGGCTGGTCACTATGGGGATTGGCGAAGATCGCAAGGATCGGCAGGTCGATTGGTTTGGTGAAGTGCCCCGGGTTGTTATCGATCGTAACGTCAATCGGCGACTCTTTCGGAAAACCGGGCGGTGGAGTGGGCGGCGCCGGCGTGGGAATGCCCGCGTCATATGCCTCGTCGTATCCCGCATCCAGGTAGATCAGTGCGGCGGCTTTCTGCGGTGCGTGCGTTCCGATATAGCTGAGTTCTTCGCCGGCGAGTGAGTGACCGACCAGAATCGGCTTATCGATCTGCAGCTTGTCGAGGATCACCAGGACGTCTTGCCCGAGCTGCTCGGCACTGTAGTTCTGCTCGGTTGCGGGTGGTTTACTTGAATTTCCATAGCCGCGACGCGTGATCGAGTACACGTGATATTTCGTCACGAGCTCGGGAATGATCGATCGCCAACCGCGCGCAGTTACTCCTTGACCGGCGAGTAACACCATGGGCCGGCCGCTCCCGCCCCAGTCGAGGACCTCATCTTTAACCCCGGGCGCAACGCCGACGTAAAAGTCGCGGGTTGGCTGCAACATCTGCAGCGCTACGGGCGGCGTTCGGTGATACACCATCGGTGCCTCGAGTACGCCGGGCACTACCCACGTGCCACTTAGCGACTTCCCGTCGCTGGAAAGCGTCGCCCGATAGGTGCGGTGGTAGTTGAGCCAAGGATCGCTATTCATATCGAACACCATTGTGATCGTCGATCCGTCGATTTTGACGTTGCGCGTTGCTATTGGGACTTCGCTCTCCTGGGTGCTGTAGATCTTGACATCGTAGCCGCCGCCGGTCTTGGTGATGCGCATGACCCGAGGAACCTTGCCGATACCGGGCGCGGTTATCGTTCCTTGCCAAGTGCCGCTGATATCTGGCGACGGCGCCGATGCGGCGAGAAGTCCGAGAGCGAATAGCGCGGTGATGTAGCGCAAAAATAGATCCTTCCTACGCAAGAATCGTCGAACAAGGGTCGCGCGTTTCAGCCATTAGGCGGGGAAGCGGCGAACGCCTTGGAGTCGCCCTATGCCAACAGTTTGTCCGGGGTGATCGGCAGCTCGCGGACGCGAATACCGGTCGCGTGGTAGACGGCGTTGGCGACCGCGGCCGCCGCGCCGGTGATGGCGACCTCGCCGATCCCTTTCACGTGCGCGGGATTGATATGCGGATCGTCGGCTTCGATCACGATGACCTCGGGATTGGGAATATCCGCGTTGGTGGGTACGAGATAATCGCTCAGATTTGCATTCATGATGCGTGCCGTGCGTAAGTCGTAGCGTGTCTTTTCAAAAAGCGCCATGCTGATGCCCCAGACGATTCCGCCGACGAACTGGCTGTTCGCCGTCTTCGCGTTGAGAATCCGACCACCGTCGAAGGCCCCCACGAAGCGCACGACGCGCACTTCAGCGGTATCGGGGTCCACGACGACCTGCGCAAACTGCGCGCCGAAGGCCTGCGTCGCGTAGGACTCTTCCTCTTCGCTCGGTTCGTCGGCGACGTCGAGTACGATGCCGCCGGCCGGAATCGCGCCGCCCAGGGAGGCGATCTTATCGCGCAACGACGTTGCCGCTTTGACGACGACGGAGCCAACGCTTCCGGATGTCTGCGAGCCCGCGGCCAACGGGGCTTCCGGCAAGTTCGTGTCGCCGAACTCGAAGTGAACGCGCTCGAACGGCATTTCTAGAATTTCGGCGGCCAGCTGTGCGTAGACGGTCGGCGAACCGCAACCCTGCTCGATCGTTCCGCAGGCGACGACGACGGTACCATCGGAGTGGGCCCGAATGCGCGCCTTGGCGCCGGTGCGATGCGTGTTGCGCGACGCGGTCGCCATGCCAAGTCCAAGCAGGAGCCGGCCATCCTTCATCGAGCGTGCTCGCGGCACGCGGCGGCCCCAAGCGAAACGCTCGGCGGCACGTGCGTAGCATTCCCGCAAGTGTTTGCTGCTATACGGTTTACCGGAATCGGGTTGGCGCTCCGAGTAGTTGCGCAGGCGCAGCTCCAGCGGATCGACGTCGAGTTCGTAGGCAAGTTCGTCCATTGCCGATTCCATCGCGAAGGAGCCGGTCGACTCTCCCGGACCGCGCTGATACGTCGGTTTGCTGATATTGAGACGCGGCAGCGCGTGCGACATGCCATAGCTTTCGACCGCATAAAGATCGCGGCTAAAGACGGCGCAAGGCTCGACGAACTCGTCAGAGACGCTGGTCTCACTCAGCACGTCGTGCCTGACGCTCACTAAGCGCCCGTCGCGCTGCGCCCCGAGCGCGACGCGCTGCTCGGTCTGCGGCCGATGACCGACCCATCCGAACATCTGCGGACGCGTCACGATCAGCTTGACCGGCCGGCGAACGAGTTTGGCTGCCATCGCCGTGAGCGCCACGTGCGACCACATCTGCCCCTTCGAACCGAAGGCGCCCCCCACGTATGGTACGACGACCCGAATCTGCCCGGCTTCGATATCGAAGACCGCAGCGATCCGGCGCCGCACGCCGAAGGCCCATTGGCTCGAGTCGTGCAGCGTCAAACGTTCTCCGTCCCACTGCGCGATGGTCCCGTGCGTCTCCATTGGGTTGTGATGCTCGGTTGGCGTGCGATAGGTCTGCTCGATGCGCACGGACGCCGTGGCGAACGCTTTTTCGGGATCGCCGCGCTGGTGCGTCGCCGGCTCCCCGAAGATCTCTTTAGGAACGTAACGCGGCGCCGCGTCCAAGTTCGTTTCGGGACGCTCGGCCTCGTAGCGCACGCGGAGCAGTTGCGCGGCGTACGTCGCTTCTTCAAGGCTCCCGGCGATCACGACCGCGACGGGTTGGCGATCGAACTCGATGCGGTCGTTCTGAAGCAGAAAGAGCAGCGAATCGTTATCGGAAGTCTTGGCCGCATTTACTCGCGGGGCGTTATGATGAGTCATGACTTCAATCACGCCCGCCGCCGCGCGCGCCTCGGAGTCGTCGATGGTGACGATGTGCCCGTTGGCGATGGCACTGGGAACGACGGCGGCGTGCACCAGTCCTTTGATGGCGACCTCGCACGTATATCGCGCCACGCCGGTGACCTTCTCGGGTCCTTCGACGCGGTCGCGCGGGGCGCCGATGAGTGGTTGACTCATGCCGCCGCAATCTCTAGCGCGCGCACGAGCGTACGTTTGGCAAGCGCGATCTTATAGTCGTTGCCGCCCCGCCCCCGCGCCTCGGCGAGCGCCGCGTCGGCCGCTCGCTCGAACGTCTCGCGCTCCGCCGGCGCATTTCGCAGCACCAGCTCGCCCTGCGGCGATCGCCATGGGATCGTCGCGACTCCGCCCAGCGCCACCCTCGCCTGGCGAATCGTGCCGCCGCTCAGATCGAGCGCGACGGCCGCCGATGCAAGTGCGAAGTCGTATTGCGCGCGGTCGCGCACCTTGAGGTATGTGGAACGAGCACCGTAGCTCAGTAGCGGTAGCGAGACCGCGACGATCAGCTCGCCGGGGTCGAGCGAGGTTTCGATCTGCGGTGTGTCGCCCGGAACGCGATAGAAATCGTGCAACGCGATCTGCCGATCGCCCGACAGGCCCGTAACGTGCACCGTTGCATCCAGCGCCGCAAGCGCCACGGCGAGATCGGAGGCGTGCGTCGCGATACAGTCCTCGCTCGTGCCTAGGACGGCTTCGCGGCGAACCTCTCCGCCCAACGCACCACAACCGCTTTTCGGCGCGCGTTTGTTGCAGGGCGCGGCCGTATCGCGAAAGTACGGACAGCGCGTGCGCTGCAGGAGGTTACCTCCGATCGTCGCCATGTTGCGCAGCTGCGGCGATGCGCTCTCTCCAAGCGCCATCGCGACCAGCGGCAAATGCCCTCGGATGTTTTCGTTCTCCGCAACATCCGTCAGGCGAGCGAGTGCGCCGACGCGAATCGCATCGCCGCTCACCTCAATGGAAGTTAGCGGAAGCGCGTTGATGTCGATGAGCAGGGGAGGCGACTCGACCGCGATCTTCATGAGGTCGAGAAGGTTCGTTCCGCCCGCAATGTAGCGCGCTCGCTGCTCGCCGGCGAAGTCGGTCAAGGCGGCGGACGGGCTCGACGGTCTCGCATAACGGAACGGGTTCACGGCGTTCCAGCCGCCTCGAGCACGGCGTCTACGATGTGCGGATAACAGCCGCAGCGACAGAGGTTGCCGCTCATCTCGGTACGGATGGTGTCGCGGTCGAGCCTCTTACCTTCGTTGAGGAGCGCAACCGCCGAGACGATCTGTCCCGGCGTACAGAAGCCGCACTGGAAACCGTCGTGCGCGATGAAAGCGCGCTGAACCGGATGCAACACGCCGTTTTGCGCGATTCCCTCGACGGTGACGACCCGATCGCCCACGTGCATCACGGCGAGGGTCAAGCACGAATCGATGCGGCGGCCGTTGACCAGCACGGTACAGGCGCCGCAGGTTCCCTGGTCGCAGCCCTTTTTGGTGCCGGTAAGGCCGAGGCGGTCGCGCAGCGCGTCGAGGAGGGTGACGCGCGGCTCGACCGTCAGCGTTCGGTCGAGGCCGTTGACGTTGATGGTGATGAGACGCGCCACAGACGACGCGCCAGGGTCACTTGGATGCATGGTTGGTAGCCTTTGCGCCAAGGCCCGCAAATTTAGCCCGATCTCCGCCGCCAGCGTGGAGATGGCGGCGGAGAAGAAAAAGCGGCGGCGGGTCAGCATTGCGATGTATCTTCCCGAAATCCGTGCCCGGCTACCAGCAGCGCGCCCGCCAGGCCTGCGAGAGCAATTTCAGAGATTCCTTATCAGTTTCTCGTACGTTTGGAGAATTCTTCGCAGGCCGCTGTAGGGGGTTGATGTGGTTTCTTCTTGGATTCGCCCGTACTTAGTATGGGTTTGCGCGGTACCAGTATTTCTAGCCAGCTGCGCCGGGCAATCGCAACTCGGGGCAGGCCTTCCACAAGCCTCAGACGCCGCGGCCGGCGGGGCTTCCCCCCTCGGTCATAAGGTCGGACTCGGGAAGGTCCTTTCGACCAAAGACGGCGGCCAAATCTTCGGCTTCGACATCGACCAGAACGGCGACGACGGTGTTCTCGCCAGCGCGAAAATCTATGGAAGTAAGGCGCTCGTCTCGGTAGAGACGTTCAATCAGAACTCAGGTAAGATCACGAGGTCGTTTGCAGTACATCAAGGAGCCCGAACGGACTACAACATTGACGGCATCTTCGCGGGCGACGTTGCACTCGTTACCCACGAAATCAGCCGGAAGGGGTCGCTTGGAGCGATCCGGCGCTACGATGTCATGAACCCTGTGACCGCCGAGAAGTTCACGGGAGCGTGGACGCCCCCCGTAAGGGACACCGATATTCAGGAGGTGGCGGAAAACCAATCCACGCCGACGGCGGTCCTCTTCGGCGTCGAGCTCGAGAAGCAGGACAAGCCGGATCTCATCGTCTCGAACATTGCGGCGAACACGAGCACCGTCTTTCATCTCGATGCCACACTCTTCAATGGGGCGAACGAGCCGCAGATCGGCGAATATACGGCGGCCGACGAAGCGGTCTTTGCCCTCTCGCCGAACGGCGGCCAGGGCGGTCAGGGCAGCAACGGCACGCCGCTCAACGTCTTGATCAACCTGAAAACGGGCAAAGAAACGCGCTTTAGCGGAATTAATGGCGGCCTTTACGGTGCCGGCCTCGTGAACGGTCTAGCCGTCGATCCGAATACCGGCATCGCAGCTACAACCACGCAAGTGAATGCGCAAGTCGAGTTCTACGATCTGACCAAGCAAAGTGGGATCGCCGTTCAGCTTCCGTGCACGGGCCCCCAGAGCGAGGAAAACAGTGGTTCCGGCATCGCAAACGACCCGGTACACCACCTTTTTCTGGTGACGGACTATCTCTATTGCAGGGGGAGTCGAGGGAGCGCGATCATTGTGTACGACGAGAGCGGCAAGCTCATCGAGACCATCACCGGCTTTCCGTTTGGTCTGGACGAGCCGGCACCGGCGATCAATCCCAGCAAACGCATGGGTTGGGCATTCGGCGGCTACGGCTTCACGCAACTGCGGCAATTCTTCTACTGAGGCTTCTTCTTCTTGAACTTCTTCCGGCCATTCGTAACGGTCTTCATGGCTTCGCGCGCCCCGACCACGGCGCTGATCTTTATTGCGTGTCCCTGCTCCGAGGAATAGCGCGCTAAAAATGTCTTGATTCCCTCAAGTACCTCCTTCGGTAGGTCCGAGATCTCCGTATAAGCGTCGGTGGCAAGCGGCGTCCCAGGGCTGGGTAATGGAACGGCAATCAGACGATCGTTCTCGAGTCCGTCTTTCGTCTCTCGAATCGCACCGATGACGCGCGCCTGGATGAGGCAACCCGAAAATAGACCGTCCCGATTCACCACTAGGACGTCGACGGGATCCTTATCCGGCGCGAGCGTTTGCGGGATGAAGCCGTAATCGTAGGGCCATTCAAGACCTTCCGGGAGCACGTCGTGAAACGCAATAATGCCGTATTCGGGCATTAACGCGTACTTATGCCGACTCGCTTTTGGCGTCTCGATGATTGCGTTTACGACGTGGTCGCGCTTCTTCTTGGGACTCGGACGCGCAGGGATGTAGTCGTAATGCGTAGCGTTTATGGCCATAACGACTCTTACCCAGCCAAGCGAAAGCCAAGCGCCCGGCTACTGCCGGCGATCTCGGCTGTCGAGCGATTGCTCTTAGACTGCCGCGGCGTTGACAGCCTCTTTCGCGATTTTCGTCAGCAACTCGTCAGCCTTGATTTCCTGTTCCAGGGTTTCTTGCAAGAGACTCGGCGCTTCCGACAGACGCATTTGCTTGGCCCACGCTATCAGCGTACCGTAACGAGATATCTCGTAGTGCTCGACCGCTTGCGCTCCGGCCAGGAGACCCGCATCCAATGCGGGGCTGCCCTTGAAGTCTTGCATGACCTCATCACCCTCATCGAGGATGCCGTTAATAGCGTCGCAAGTCTTTCCCCGCGGCGCTTTGCCAATAACCTCAAAGACGCGCTCGATCCGTTCAACCTGCCCTACGGTCTCGTCTCGATGGTGAAGAAACGCCTCCCGGAGCTCGTCCGAGTTAACGGCTCTCGCCAGTTTCGGAAGCGTTCGGAGAATTTTCTTTTCCGCATAAAACATGTCCCGAAGCGTTTCGTGGAACAGGTCGCTGAGCGTCTTGATCACGACTAAGCCTTTCTTTTGGAAGTTGTGTCTTTGACTGCTCTCGCCTCATATCCGAGAGCGAGGCGCACTAAACCTCAGCCCCTACGATTAGGCCGAAGTCCGTATGGACGTCGTCCAGGAGCTCGGGCCGCGCCGGAAAAGAACCTGTGGGATGAAGCGGACTCACTTCTTAGCTGCTTCCACGATGCTTTTTTCGGCCTCGGGCTTGCCGGCGCCGCCGAACGCCATGGCCGGGACCTCCGCGCATCAGCCAGACGGCATCGACCAGTATCGCAAGCTCGACGACTTTCTTTCGTTTCTGCGAACGCGAAACGCGAAGCAGTATGCCATTACGTCGTCAAGTGGAATCGACGAAGCGCGCTACGTTCCGGTAGGCGGGATCGAGCAATGGATCACGATCCGAGGATGGGATCGCGACAATCCCGTCCTCTTGTTCCTTCACGGTGGGCCCGGAGACCCGACGAATCCGTGGTCGTTTATGTATTTCGCCCCCTGGGAGAAGCAGTTTACGATCGTGCAGTGGGACCAGCGCGGTGCCGGAAGAACGCTGCAACGAAGTGGACCGGAGATCGCGCCCACGATAACCGTCGACCGCATGGTACGCGATGGCATCGAGCTTTCCGAATACTTGTGCACGCATCTTGGCAAGCGCAGTATCATCATTCTCGGACATTCGTTCGGATCCGTTCTCCGCGTGCTAATGGCGCGGGCCCGACCGGAACGCTTCGATGCCTACGTCGGCACGGGACAGGTTGCAAACGCGGCTAGGAACTATTTCGCCACCTACGACGCGCTCCTCATGAAGGCGCAAACGCTCGGCAACGAGCAGGCCATACATGAGCTCGAGAGCGTCGGGCCGCCGCCATACGCCTCGGGCGCGGGCTACCGCATGCAGTGGAAGTGGTCGACGATTTTTGAGGGCGCACACAAGTTCTTGGCCGGGAACATCGGGCGCACGCTGGTCGCTCCCCGCGGCTCGGCCCAAGATGTCGATAACGATGCCGACGGCATGGTGCTTAGCGCCGATCGACTCGTTCCGCAAACGCAATCGCTCGGGCCCAAGGAGCTAGGTCTCGTTTTTCGCATCCCCGTCTTTTTCATTCAGGGCTCGGAGGACTTTACCGCAGCCACGTCTTTGGCCAAGGACTATCTCGATGCGCTTCAGGCGCCCAGTAAAGCGTTCGTGATGATCCCACACGGCGGACACTTTGCAGTATTCATACACTCTGACGAGTTCTTAGCAGCGCTCGCACAACTCGTCAAACCTGTCGTCAGTCGTGATCTTAGTAGAAAAACTGCTGCAGTTGGTTGAGGTGTGGGCCGAGTGCCCAGCCCATGCGATTGCCCGGATTGATCACCGGCGGCGGCTCCGCGATTGCAAAGTTGAAGCCGGTAATAGTCTCCACCAGATCGCCTTTCTCGTCGTACACCACAATCGCGCCGGAGCCGCCACCGTTGCAATACTCCGGCTCGGTGACGAGAAATAGGCCATTGACGGAATCGTTGACAATGCCCTGTCCGCTAGCCAACTGAGAGCCGGTGCCCGTGCAGGGAAGCTGAACCGCCGTGGCTGTCTCTTTTCCGAGATCGTAAAACTCGACTTGCGCGTTTAGCTCAGTGTCCGTAGCTTCGATATCCGTCTTTGGATCGACGGCTATACCGTTAACGTCTCCAGCGGTAAAGTAACCGTTATTAAGTCCGTTGAACTGGGTTATTTTTCCCGTCTTCATGTCGACCAGCGCGTTGACGGGCGCGACGCCGCCCACCGCACCGCGATCGGGCGAATACGCGAAGATGGCTTGGTTCGTCGCCGTATCCTGTGCGAGCTGCGGCGAGTTGCCGAGCGAAAACCCTGCTGCGGGCAGGTGAACTATTTTCGAAAAGCTGTTTTTGGCAATGTCCGACACGATTAGAAGCGGGCTATCCTGATGCTTTAGTTCGATGGCATAAAGAGCAGTCGAGGAAGTGACTTGATTAGGCCCCATCTGCTCGACCTGAATGTCCTTCACCGGCGGAGTCCAGCTACCCGTAAACTTGTTGGCAGTTACAGGATTCATGACGTCATAGTATCGCTTCGCATAAATCGACCCTTTTGGGACGACATACCGTGTGACCAGGGCTATATCTCCAAGCGAGATAGCGTTCATCGTATACGACGTGCCCCTCGGGTCTTTGTTAGGAAATGACTTTAAGATCTTTCCTGTGTTCTGATCGAACGTTTCGACGGTTCCACCCGTCGCGAAAACGCCATCCGTTCCGTTACGATCTATATCGAATCCCGCAATCTGGTACCCGTCCCTACTCTCCAGGACCTTGCCCAGACCCACCGTCGCTCGCGATGGCGGAGCGTTTGAAACGGCGGGAGTGAGTGAGGGTGCGGGTGTGGCGGCGCCGCAGCCGGCGACCACTACCGCAATCATGCCGCAGGCAACGGCCGATGAAGCTTGCCTGAGAGGCGACTCAATACTCACTATAATCCGTCCCCTGAGAGTCATTGAGATAATGACCCACGGTGCCGCAGAAGTATGAAGAAAGTCTAAAGGCAGAGGCCACGCGGCTCATTCCTCTGGCTCGAGATCCACCAGCAGCGCAGAATGGTCGGAGAGACCGTCGAGCCGGAAGACGTGGTCGTACTCCGCCGCCTTCAGTCGCGGCAAGAGTTTGGGTGATAGAAAAGCCTTGTCGATTCGCCAGCCGGCGTAGCTGCGATAGTTAGGATCCCGACGAAAGGGGTACCAGCTGAACTCATACTGTTCCGGGTGCAGAAACGCCCACGCTTCGGTCCATTCTTGCTCGAGCTCATGGTAAAGGTCGGCGGTGCTGAACTGATCCCGCAGCCGTCCGGATCGCAGGTTGATTTCGATGTCGGTCTCGTTGCGTCCCGAGTTTAAGTCACCCACGCAGATTACACGGTCGCCGGCCGCATTATGGCGTCTCGCCGCGGCGATAAGACATCGCAGATGTGGGCGCTTGCGATCCTGGCCCGGGAGATAGACCCCATACACTTGCAGCCCCGGAAGGCGCGCAAGCAAAATCGCGTTTGGGCACTCGTTTTCAGGAAGGCCGAATGGATTTGGGAGTGCCTCGAGTGGGGCGGCGGAAGCGACCAAAACACCATTTCCGCGGGTTGCCGGCGTAAAAGCCTGGTTGCTCAGGCCGATCCGGCTGAGTTCGCCGCGTACCAGCGACCCGGCGCGCGTATCCCGATACTCCGAAAATACGACGACTTCGGCATCGAGGTACGCAACGTGGCGCACGATCTGTGGAATGCTCCCGGCGTTGCCGCCCGCTCGAAGATTGAGTGCCAGAATTCGCACCATACTCAGAATACCCCATGCCGGATGCGGCGATTCGTCGTCGAACGCAACGTGAGAAAACATCATGTCGAAGAGCGGCGGCATCATCGGAGTAGCGGATCACGGCGGTTGGGCGGTGCTCGTGACTGTGGCGCGCGATGGAACGCTCCTCGACCGCCGGCGCGTTGAGCTCGTGGACGACGCCCTACCGGCGCTTCCTCATCATCACGAAGGCCAGCTGCTGCCGCTGGACGAGGCCGTCGCCTTGGTCGAACGCGTGCGCGTTTCGGCTGAGAAGCACGCAGTACTTGCGCTAGACGCCGTTGCCACGGCCGTGCAGCCGATCCTCGGCGTCGCCCTTCGTAGCTGCCAACGGCTTCCGTCCACAATTGCCGAACGAATCAAGGACTACCGTGCGCGGAATGTCGCCGATTGGGTGATGTACCGCAGGGCGCTGGCCAGCGCTGCCGCCGCGCACGGTTGGCCAGTCTACTGGTACGACGCAAAGAACGTATTGGACGAGGCGGCCCTGGCGGTGAGCGTCGAGAACTTCGACGCTCACTTTTTCGATATGCGAAAGACCGTTGGGCCGCCCTGGAACCACGATCACAAACTCGCAATGGCAGCCGCCATAGTTGCGGGATTTTACTCGGCTACTTGAGAATCTCGGGAGCGCCATGACGATGACGTCGGCTCCCTTCCGATTGCAGCAGATCGATCACGTCCTGCTCTTGGTGACAGGCCTTGACCGCGCACTCAGCTTTTATGAAGATGTGCTGGGCGCAGAGGTCGAAACGCGCATGCCTGCGCATGCGATGGTCGAATTGCGCGCCGGGCTTTCGCGCATCGCTCTAGTCGATATTAAAGACCCGCGCGGGTCCTGGGCGCAGCCGAGCGTAGCGGGAGGCCGAAACATCGATCACGTCGCGTTTCGATTGGCAGCGGGGTCGCATGTTGAAGAGCTGCGCGTCTACTTGAACCAGCATCGGATCGGCATCATCGAGGAGCGAGAAGAGTCGGATGGCTATTCCCTGTACGTGAAGGACCCCGATGACACTACGATCGAGCTAATTGTTGAAAGGAATCAAGATAAGTGAGTGTTGTGGTGATGCTGGCGTCCCTCGTGCTGGCTGCGGCGTTGCCGCCAACGCCGGCGCCGCTCGCGGGGCTGCACTATCTCGTCGGTACCTGGAACTGCACGTACCGCGCGGGAGCGGTACGGTTTGCCTACGATGCCACGTACGCCTACGACCGCGAGGGTCCCGCGCTGCGGGAGATTGCGTCCTGGCCCGGCGGCGGCGACGAAGAGTTACTCGCGTATGACGCGCGGCGCGGCGGGTGGACGGCGGTCGTGCTCGACCAAGGGACCGCCACGATCCTGCGCGCGACGGGCAGCAGTCCGAACCACATCGCTTACCGCAGCGCCTATCCCGACGCAAGCATCGCCGAAGCGTTCGATCGCATCTCGGTGACGGAGTACACGCTGCACGCAACGGTACGCTCCGGTGGTAAGACGACCACGTCCGTCGATACCTGCTTGCGCGCCCCGCGCTAGCCGCGTATAGCTCGCGGCTAATCCTCCATTCGGTGGCTTCGCCCTCGCACTTCGCCGCCGTCGCCGTCGCCGTCGATAGTGCTCTCGGAGCGACCTAGTTTTTCAAGCTCGTCGTCGGAATCCAGAAGAATGAGCGACTCCGCTTCGTCTGTGACTTCCTGGGCATCGAGCAACAGACGAACGTTGCCGGTATAGTTTGGGGGGTATGAGTCCAGAGCGATTGCGGTCGCCCCACTGCTCATAATAACGCGACCGCCTTTTCGAAGGGCCCGTGAAAGGCCGGAAGTGTCTTCATTCATGAGGTCCCCTTACCCACGCGGCGAGTCCCGGTATCCATTCCACGCGCGATTCCGCTAATCGCATCGAGCATTTTTATTTCCTCGAGAAATTAGACTTCTTCGGCACTGAACGGGCGCGGCGTACGGCGATACTCCATGTTGTAGGCCGCATCGCGCATGACTTGCGTTCCGTAATAGCGCTCCACAACCCGCAGCGCGAGATCAGATGGACGCCGCCGGCAATCTCTTTGGGGCCACGTCTGAAGGGGGAACACCGAGCTACGAGAGCGCCGGCGTTGTTTCCGAGTTGAAGGCCGGTAGGTGGAACGAGAATGTTCTTTTTAACTTCGATACCGGTGCCGAAGGTGACAAGCCGGAGTGGCGTGATCCTGGACGGCTCGGGGAATCTGTATGGAACGACGGAGCTTGGCGGCGATCTCGGTTGCCCGAACAATCAGACGGGTTGCGGCAACGTCTTCGCTTTATCACCGGGCGGCTCGGAAACGACCGTCGCGCTGAGCCCGAAACAGGGGTACCATCCGGTCGCGGGGCTCGTATCCGACGCGAAGGGCAACCTCTACGGCACGACGCGTGATGGCGGAGACCTCAAAGCCTGTGTCGGTTACGGGGGCTGCGGCAGCGTATTCGAAATCACGCGCTGACCCCCCGCGACCTCTTGTACGTCAGGGCGGCCAGTGCGACGGCGGCGGCAACCGACAGTATCATCGTCGGGCGGTAATACGGGTGCAAGCCCAGGCCGGTCACCATGACCGGGACGATCGGATTGAAAAGCCACGCGATGCCGAGGGCCAATATACTGACCGGGAACCAGCGAAGGTAACCGAAGCGAACCGCGGCCAGAATCCACGAACCGCAGGCGATGAAGCGTACGCGTTCGGAGTAGACATACGAAAAGTACCCGGCGTCGCCATACGTATCGTGCCAATTGTGGGCCCTGTCCCCGGTTCCAACCAGAAAATAGGCAGCGATTAGGAGCAGACCGGCGGTCACGATGTTCCGAACGCGGTGCGAGGACGTCAAATAATCTCCCATAAAACCAGGCGCTTGCCTGTATTTGGCCAAAAAGTACCGGCATGACAGATGCTCAGCTTCGGCATTATCTAGATCGACGGGTGGACGTTCGACTTACGGACGGAATAGTGCTGACCGGCACGCTGATCGAGGGTGAACCCGTATTCGCGCGCGGGGATGCCTATTCAGTCATCGTGCAGGAGGCTACTTCGACCAAAGGGCCGACCTTTATCGGCATACCCTATGCTTCGGTCGTCCGGAGCGTCGTGCTCAGAGTTTAGGCCTCAACACGGCGCCACTGCGCGACCGCCACGACGCCGTAACCTGCTGCGAGGATCGCGAGCATCGCTAGCCGTGACAGCCAGGTTGGATCGGCGGTCATGCTCATGTCCTCGGAGTTGAAGTGCATGTAGACGAGCGGATCGATGCGACTAACCGTCCAGAATACCGTATGGATCAGGGCGGCCAGTGCATTGTCGTCGGGATCGACGAGGCTCAGGCCGGCGACAATCGCCGCCACCGGCCATGCGATGCCGAGGATCGCGCCATATCCCCGTCGGAGTGAACTCGTAGCGGCGGCAAGCATCGCATACCACGAGAGCGGACCGACGATGCCGAAGATCGTCACGATCAGGTCGATAAAATGAAAGGTGATCCACGGCGGAAAAAAGATCGTGTGGAGCGCGATTCCAAAGAGCGTTCCAACGGCTAAGGCCGCAATGATGCCGACGGCGTCGACGCCGATCGTCATCAGCGCTAAACCGATCCGGTCGATGGGCTTGGTCAGCGCCACCTCCAAATGACCGTCGTTCTCACGCGCGAATGGCGCTCCGAGCATCGTTGCCACGATCAACGCAACCACGGCGCCGAAGACCACGAACAATCCGAAGCTCATCTCGTGCGTTCCCTGCATATGGCTATGGGCCGGGAGAGTGACCCGTGCCACGCAGGCAAGAACGAGGAGAATGCCGAGCACGATCGTCGTCCACTTCAGCGTGCTGCGCACGCGCAACCATTCGACGTACGTCATCAGAGCGCGTACTCGTCTTCGGGCACGACCCGCACGCGATGCGGTGGCCGCGCCTTTGCGGCTTGTGCCGCGTCGGTGTCCTCGATTGCCAGGACGAATCGTAAGCGCCAGGCGCCGAGCGTTAAGCTGAAGTTCGTTCCAAGAATTTCCATGGTGTTAAGCCTCCACGCGACGCCACTGAACGATGGCGAGCGCAACGTAGACGAGCGCAAGAATGAGCAAGGCCGGAAGTTCGCTCTGCAGCGAGACGGCCAGAGATCCGGCGGCCCTACCGTCGACCGTAAAGGCGGGCCCAAAGTGCAGATAGGTGAAGGGATCGATCCAGGAAAGCGGCGTCGCGAGCCAATGGACGAGTTGTCCCATCGGAGCATCGCCCAGATTAACTCGCGCAAGCACCGCGACTAGCGATGCGACCGGCCACGAGATTCCCAGCACGATGCCGTACGCGCGCCGCATCGATGCCGTCGCCGCGCAGAGCATCGCGTACCATGCCAGCAGGCCGGCAAAACCGAGCACGATGACCTCGGTGTCCCGCGGACCGTAGGTATAGTTCGGCGCGTATTCAACGACGTGCGCGATGAAGAGGACCGCGACGGTCATCAGCCACGCGGCTGCGATCCCCGTCACGTCCGCAATCATTGCACCCAATCCCAACGTTGTTCGGGGAGCGGGACTCGTCAGCGCGATCTCGAGGTGCCCGTCGTTTTGGCGCGCGAACGGCGCACCGAGAACCGTCGCTACGATCAGCGCCAGAAAGGTGGCTATCGCGGCATAGTAGGCAATGTCTTCGGGTTTATTGGTATCGATGGCGAGCATGCTTCCGCCGGGCACCGCGGTGCGCTTCAAGGTTACGGGGCCGAACCCGATCAGCTTCGACGGCCGCGACACGGAGCGTTCGAAGATTTCGATATGCTTGCCCCGATATCCATGATCGTCGATGGTCACTCGAATGCCTCGGCCGGCGTTTACGATCGTCGTGCGCTTCGTCCCGTCGGGCAGTGTCGAATGCGTGGTCGTTGCATTCTTCATAATCAGGGCCGCGTTGACGTCGCCTCCAGACGTGTGAAGATCGACCTGTGTCAGCGCATTTTTCGATCCGAAGTTTAAGAGGCTAAACTCCGTCACCACCACCAGGACTAGGACGACGCCGAGCACGATGGCGGTGCATTTGAGACAGCGCCCGACGCGCAGCCATTCCACGTACCCCATTACGAGCTTCCTTTGGCGATCACGTCGGCGGTGGCGTCGGCCGGCGACACCGCGAACAAGAAGATGTCTTCGAGGTTGAGATCGACGACCCGCACGCCGGTCGCACCGGCGCTGGTCAGCATCGCTGCGATGTTGTCCGCCCCGTCACGAACGAGGAGCCGCACGACGCGTTCCGTGCGATCGGCTCGCAGTACGCGCGGATCGTTTGCGATCCCGTTGAGCGCGTAGCCAACGTTGGGGAAAATGCCCTCGACGATCTTACGATCGCTCTTGAGATCGTCAACGAGCCCTTCGAGGATCAGACGCCCACGATCCATCACCGCGATGCGTTCCGCCGCGCGCTCGACCTGACCGATTTGATGCGACGAGAAGAGTACGGAGTTTCCGCGTGCGGCTTCGTTGATGATCAGGCTCAGCACGTGGCGCTGATTGATGGGGTCGAGTCCGCTTGTAGGTTCGTCGAGCACCATGATCGGCGCGTTGCGAGCAAAGGCTAAGGCGACCATCACCGCCGTGCGCATCCCTTTCGAGAGCGCTCGGCTGCGCTTTGCGGTCTGGATGTTGAACTGCCCCAACAGTTCGAGTGCCCGCACCGGGTCGAAGGTCTTGAAGGCGCGCCGGTTCATCTCGACGTGTTCGGCGACGGTCATCCACTCGTAGAGGACGCTGCGCTCGGGCACGTATGCGATGCTTTCCAACGTTTCCGGGACGAGCGGCTTTCCATCGAAGAGCACGATGCCGCTACTCGCACGCGCTAAGCCGAGCATGCATTTGAACACGGTCGTCTTGCCGGCGCCGTTGGGCCCGAGCAGTCCGAAGACGCTTCCCGCCGGAATCTCGAGCGAGAAGCCGTCGACTGCCGCAAACTGGCCGTACGTCTTGCGCAGGTTTGAAATCTTTATGCTACTCATTGTTCCTCCGGAAACCACCGGTCGATAACGGTGTCGATTAGTTCGCGAACCTCGTTGCGGGAAAGCCCGACGGATTTCGCCTCGCGTAGGGCGATGTCGAATGCGTCGCGTGCGACGTCGCCTGCGGCCGTCTTCGCCGACTGAGCGCTTCCGTTATCGCGGATGAACGATCCCCGCCCGGGGGAAGTCTCGATAACGTCGGCGTGCTCCAGCTCGCGGTACGCACGTGCCACGGTATTCGGATTGACGGTGAGGTCGAGCGCGAGCTGCTTAACGGTTGGGAGTTGTTCGCCCCCCTGCAAGATCCCAAGAGCCACTGATCGCTTGACTTGCTCGACGATCTGCAGGTAGATCGGCACGCCGCTTCGCGGGTCGACCGTCATTACGGCCGGCATCGTCTTCTTCGGCTTACCTTAGAGCCTCGGGCCCCAGCCCTGGAAAAGTCCCCCTGCCGTATTCTGAGGCAGGCGAACCGGGGTGCGGGCCTCGCGGGCCACTTCAGCGTCGGAGCGGTTGTTCCAAAAGTGCGTCATGTTCGAATCCTTCCTAGCGCCTAGTATCGATCTACTGTCGTACTAGTACACTAGTACAATATAGCATTAGTACGTCCCCGTCAAGCCTTCCCGCAAAAAAAAAGACGAGCCCCGATGGGACCCGTCCTGTGTCATCCTGAGCCCAGGAGTGAACTAGGTGTGCGCGCTTGGGCTCAGGCTGGTGCTCGTGCTGATACTCTTACTAGGGCTATAGCTCTTGCTGGCACTGTAACTCTTGCTGAGACTGCTGCTCGGCGGCGGGCAGGCCACACCGCCACCCGAAGTGACGCGGCAAACCTGGACCTGACCCTGGTTGATCCGCGATACGTACTTATTCGCGAGAACTGGGCGAGTGTGTATGAGCAATGAGCCGAGAACCGCAAGGACCAAGAGCGCCGTAACGATTAGAAGCAAATGCCGGTGCCGCCCGGCACGACGCAAAAAAGCATTGGATCCGACGTCGTCTGCCATATCCGCCTCTCGTAGCCTGGATTACTTCAAAAGTGGGGTTATTGCAGCGCTACGCAAGTACGCGCACGCCATCCTTCATCAGGTTCGCTAGCGCACGAACGCTTTTCTTAAACTAATATGCGGCCTACCAGTTGCTTGCAAGCGCTACGGGCTGGAAATGCGTAGAATCTTGCCGGTCTTCACCACTTCAAACGCGCTGCCAGGAATATTCTTGAGCTGATCGAGATCGTTATTATTCCAACACGATGCCTGCTTGCCGCCCTGGCCCTGGAAATACCAGTTCGAGCCGTTGTCCGCAACGAACATCCCGTACTTCTTCATCGCGACTGCCACCACGAGCGACTGACCGGTGAGGTTCGAGATGTCGTACGAGGCCTTCATGCGTAAGCGAAGCCCCATCGGCGGCAGGCTCGGATCCTTGCTGTCGCTGGCATAATGCGTTGCGGGATGAATGTAACCCATCTGCGTTTCGTTAAACGTCACGCGCAGCGCGTGGTTGATGACCTTGTCTTTATTTACCTCGTCGCACTTGATGAGCGCCGGCATGATCGGCAACCCGGCCGCATCGGCTGAGGTCCAGCCGTTCGGACGCAGTTTGTTCGAGTCCAGATGGAAGAGGGCGCCCGATCCCGCCTTCCAGCGTTTGCCGCCATGGATGGGAAATGCGCGCCACATTTCGTAAAGCTTGCACGCTCCTTGCTCGAGCACCAGCACGTGGCGGTCACCGGTGGCATGTTTGCCTCCCTCGATCTCCGCGTTTGGCGGGATCGGATACGGGCCCTTATTACTCTGCGACGCATAGCCGAATGTCACCGGCACCTTCTTCTGCGTGCTCGGCACGATGTTAAACGGAATTCCGTAATCGGGATTGTGCCCGAAATCGGGATGCAGATTCCCAGGAAGCGCCTGGATATATTTGCCGGAAAGCTTATCGAGCGGATACTCCGAAATGTCGGTGTTCCACCAGTTGTTCGCGGGAAAGATCTGGCAACCGCCGACGATCGGTACGCTCCCGGATTGCGCTCGGCCGGCTTCGTTTACGCCCTGCGTCGTAACCGGCGACGGCACAGTGCCGCCGGCGCACCCACAAAGCATCGAACTCGCAAGCACTGCTATCAACAAACGCCGCATAACAAGCCCCTCCGATCGCTATCTTACACCCGTAGGCCCGCGAGGTCATGCCGAGCATACCTCGTCATCCTGAGCGCCCACCATGTCATCCTGAGCGCAGTCGAAGGACGACGATGTGGCGAAGAACGCCTCGCCATGTTGCTCGCTCTCGCCATCTGCGCGGTTACCATCTTTCCGCGCTACGGAACGTACGTGCCGACACCGCATCTGCACGGCCCGGGTCTGTTGCTCGACGGCGCCGGCGCCTCGAGTTCGCCCGATAGCACGCTTACATGGCTGCACGAGCGGCTGCTCGGCGACACGGAGCAGCGCGGCGGCAACATCGTGATCTTGCGGGCGTCGTATACGAACATCGACGATCGCCACTTTTACGACGCCGGGAAGTTCGCATCGGTGCAGACGATCCTCATTCCGCCGTGTGCCGAAACGGCCGATGTGAACAAAGTATCAACGGTCGTCGACGGCGCCGACGCCGTGTATTTCGCCGGCGGCGATCAAGCGAACTACGTTCGCTGGAAGGGAACGGAGCTCATCGCAGCCGTCAGGCGCGTCTATGCGCGCGGCGGCGTCGTCGGCGGGGGCAGCGCCGGCTTGGCGATACAGGGCGCAATCGTGTACGACTCGGTCGCCGCCGATGCGATGAACCTCGAAACCACGACCGCCGACGCCGCGAAGGATCCGCTCGAGCAACGAATCAGCTTCACGACCGGGCTCTTCGCATGGCCTGCGTTGCAAGACACGATCACGGATACGCATTTGGTCGCGCGCGATCGCTTGGGACGGACGATCGCGTTTCTCGCGCGCATCTTCCACGACCGGCTGCTGCCCAATGTCGAGCAGATCTATGCACTTGGAATCGACGGAGGCAGCGCAGTCGTCGTCGACCCCGATGGAACCGCGACGCTGCTCAATGGAAAAGACGGCCACGGGGCCTATCTCGTTCGCACGGACACGCCGCCGCGGCTCGTTCCCGGTCGACCGTTACATTATACGGTTGAGATCGCACACATTGCCCGCGACGGCGAGCGTTTCGACCTGCTCGACAAGCGGACGCCGGAGCGATGGTACACGATCACGGTCGACGGCTCGCACTCGCCGTATTACAACGAAGACCCGTATAAGCAGTGACGAGCGAAATCTACGAGCGTCTCGAGCAACAGGTGCGCGCGTTGTTGGACGGCGAGAGCGATTTCGTAGCGAACGCCGGCAACTTTGCGGCGCTGGTTCACGACGAGCTCCCCGACGTGAACTGGGCCGGCTTCTATCTCGCGACGCCCTCGGGCGAGCTGGTTCTCGGCCCATTTGCCGGACGACCGGCCTGCACGCGCATTCCGCACGGCCGCGGTGTTTGTGGCGCCGCCGCCGCAAATCCGAGAAACGCTGGTCGTGGATGATGTCGACGCCTTCGCCGATCACATCGTCTGCGACAGCGCGTCACGCAGTGAAATCGTCGTTCCGATCCTGCGTGACGGCGAGCTGTTCGGCGTCTTCGACGTCGACAGCCCGGTGGCGGCGCGGTTTACTCCGAGGGACCGCGCCGGCCTCGAACGCCTCGTCGCGGCGTTCGAGCAAATGCCCAACGGCCAAGCCGGGCAAAAGTAGTACTCGACGCAGCGGGCGGGCGCACAAATCGATCGCGTGCCGGCAATTGCGGATTCGAAGTGCCGCAGCAATCGCGACTTACCGACGCCCGCTTCTCCGGCGACTAATACGACCCGCCCGTGGCCATCAGCCGCTTCCCGGCGCTGGTCGCTGAGCGCAGCCGCTTCTCGAGCGCGGCCGATGAGCTCGCCACGCGCCTCCCAAGCGAACGATTTCACGCTGATAGCGCGAACCGTCGGTTCATGCGTGGGAAGTTACGAGCCTACTGCGGTTGTCCTCCGCGACGTTGCTAGCGTCAGTGGTCGTCCCTGTCCATCATGCCGTGCTCGTGTGGGGGCAGGGCGCGCAGCAGGATCCATCCTGGGTCGCGCATCTCGGTCTGCATCGCCGCGCTCATCATGTGGTCCCGCATCGACGGATGGGCGTTCGGCATCTCGCTCTGTAGCTGCGACTTCATCTGCTCGTGGAGCTGGCGAGCCTGCGATGCGTACGCAGCATGCGCTGCGAGAATCCGTTGCCGCTCGCCGGGCGAAAGGATGGCATCGATCTGTTTTGCCGCCGCGTCGATGTCGGGATTCGGCGAGATGACGAGATTGCCGATCTCCGCCGCGATCGCACGCCGATGGACGGGCGTCAGCCCTAAGAGAATCTGCGAGCGCAGTTGGTCGTGGAGTTGCCGCTCGGATTGGGCGAACTGTTGGAACATTTGATGCATCGCCTGCCGTTGGGCATCCGTGGGCGGCTGCGGGGCGGTGCTATCCTGGGCAAGCGCCGCGGCCGGGATAAGGCTAAGCGCAAGCGCGAGTGCGAAAAAGCTTTTACTCATGGTCCGATTGTACATCGGACTTCCGTAGAGGTCACTGAGAACCGAGGGCCGGGCCTCATGCTGAAGGTTCAGCCTACCAAGTCGTGCCAGCTCGACGCTTTGAGCGCGACCCCGTAATACTCGGCGGCCGCCTTGATGTTTTCAAACGCCTGGGCTCGATCAGAATTACTGACGCCGGCGACTGAGTCGAAGCGGGCGATTGCGCTGCGAACGTGCCCGGCGTCGGTCAGCGGCTCTTTTCGCTCCTGCGGAAAGGCAAACGCGCTGTCGGGAAGTTTGGCGCGCGATGCATCGCCCCCATGGGCGACGGGTTTCCACGTTATCTGCATAACCGCAGCGTAGCGGTGCGGTATGAACGCACCGTTACGCGCGGCCGAACTAAGTGTTAGCGATAGGATGGGCGCGAGGCGAAGCAGTCCCGGCAGTAGACCGGCTTATCGCCGCGCGGACTGAACGGAACCTCGGCCACGCCGCCGCACTGGCTGCACGTCGCCGTGAACATCTCGCGCGGACGGCCCGAGCGCTCGCCGCCGTTTCCGCCGCCGCTGCCGCGCATCTGCTTGCGCGCCTGACGGCAATCGGGGCAACGGTTGGGCTTGTTCTGAAAGCCCTTTTGCTGGTAAAAGGCTTGTTCGCCAGAGCTGAAGACGAAAGGACGTCCGCAGTCCACACAGGTTAGTTCTTCATCTACGTACACGGAACGGGAACTCCTTAAACTCTGCCGGCGCCCGGCTGAGAGCGGTAGTATCGGTGCCCGCTTTTGCGACCTCTGCGCGGCCGGTCCCTGCCTCCGCGGGAGGTCGATTTCGGCGCCCCGCCGTACCCGCCGCAGCCGTGGCCGCTACGATTCCCGACGTGATCGAACCCGCCTCGCTGGCCGACTACCTCGAGCTGATGACGCGCGCGGTTTTTCAAGCGGGCGTGCGCTGGAAACAGGTCGCGGAGCCCTGGGAAGCCTATCGCGAGGCCTTTGCGAGCTTCGATCCAAGCCGCGTCGCGGCATTCGACGCGCTCGATGTCGAGCGCGTCCTCGCGACGCCCAGAATCCTGCGCACGCCGCGCAAGATCCACGCGACGATCGCCAACGCCGCTGCACTGCTGCAAACCGATCGCGATTACGCCGGCTTCGCGAACTACCTCGGCTCGTTCGACTCCTACGAAGCGCTGGCCAAAGATTTCAAGAAGCGCTTCAAGTTCATGGGCGACATGAACGTCTGGTATTTTCTCTTTAGCGCGAATCGCCCGGTGCCGCGTTTCGAATCGTGGGTGACGACGATCCCCGGCGAACATCCACGCATGCGCGAAATGGTCGAGCAGGCACGCGCGCAACGAAAGTCGCCCGAAGCTTAGGGCGACGCCGACGGCGACGGACGCGGCGCCGGCCGAAGCAGATAGAGTCCCAGGCTCGGCGTATAGTTGAGCTCCGGCACGGCCTTGCCGGCGAAGCCGTGCGAAGCCAACTCGGCGTCGGTCGTCGCGGCGATTCGTCCGCAGAGCATCAGCGCCGGAATGACCGTCGGATCGCCCGGCTCGAGCTCGTACCACGTGCCGCCTGCGGACCCATGCGCGGTGATCGTCCAACTCGGCGTCGGAGCGTTCGCGCCGAAATGCTTCGCGAGCTCGGCCATCGACGGCGTTGCCAGATTGCGCACCGCGCCCGTGCACGACGTCGAGGCGCGCAGTTCGAACGGCTCCTTCGGCGGCGTTGCCGGCAGCTTGTACACGCGGAACATCTCCTGTCCGGCTTGCGGTTGCCGCGCCACGATGTACATGCCCACCGCCGGCATGAAGGTAAGTTGCGGCACGAAGAAGATCGGGTTCGACGCGGCGTAGAGCTTGCGTTGCGTCACGTCATCGGCGCGCGCGATGTGTAGCGACATACAGCCCGCGACGACGCGCAGCATCCCGCTCCCTTTCGGCGTTACCGCCAACGCGTAGGTCGTGCCGAGGGCGTGATAGGTCACCGTCGCGTCCGCAAGCGCCGGCGCCGGCATCGTTGCCGGGTAGCCTGCGGCCGTACGTGCCGCTTCGATCCGCACCTGATACGCCTTGAGTTCCGCCGATAGCTGACGCGCTTTTCCGACGTTCTCCGTACTGCACGTCTGTGGATTCGCGCCGACCGCAAACGGATCGGCCGGCGGCGTCTGCGGCAGCGGTGAAAAGAGCGAACGGAAACCGCCGCCCTGGCCGCCGCCCGGACGTCCGGATCCGGCCGCCCCGCCGGTTCCACCCGGACCACCGCCGCCGAAGAAGCCTCCTCCGCCACCCGGACCGCGCGCGTGAAACGCCGTCGCGGTCTGCGACACGGTGCCTTGCCCGAACTTCACCGAGTACGTCAGCGAGTAGGTGCGCGGCGTCAACGGCCGCGCGATGTTCGGAATCACGTAGCCGCCCTCGGTCGTGTACGGCACGGCGTTGGCCGGGCTCGAAAAGACGCCCGCGTACGTATTACTGATGTTCGTCGCGGCAAACGTGAGCGTGCCGCGCGTAAGCTGCGCGGTTACGCCGGCGTCGTAGGTCGTGTACGCAGGCAAGTCGTTGGGATTGTTCGCGCTCACGTGCTGCGCGTCGGCCAGCCATTCGAACATCGAATGCGGCGCCTTATAATCCAGCACCAGGCCGGCCTTCTGCAGCGGAACGTTGGGAAGCTGCTGCCCAGGAATCGTGATCGAATAGGCGTTGGTGAAGATGTAGCTGCTCGAGTTCGCGACCGCGCCGGTCAGATTGTAGTAGGGCTCGACTACTAGGTTTCCGAGCGTGAGAAATCCGGTCAGCTCGGCGCCCTGATAGACGCGCTGCACGCCGGCGATCGGCGTCGTCATGTAGAGCTGTTGAGCGGTAAACGGCGTTTGCAGCGGCGCGTTACAGCCGGCCGGCGAGTTGTAGATCTGCTGCACTTGCTGAAGATAGCCCAGCGGCAGCTCCCCGAGCTGGTTGAGCACGACGCCGTTCACGTTGACCGGCAGCAGCACGCCCTGCTGATCTTGGCGGTAGAGCGTCAGGGACACGTTGCCGCCGTGCAGATCGTGCGTGTAGCTCACGCGCACCGAGTTCGACGAGCTGCGCGTGGGCTGTTCGCCGGGCGCACTGCCGAACGCGACCTTGCCGTTGCAATCGAAGCGCAGTGATGCCGGATCGCTGAGGATCTGCAGGCGCCCTTGGGTCGCGGCCGCGCCGCCCAGCGCGAGCGACGCGCTGTAGGTGTCGCGCGTGGTCGGCTTCCAGGTTGCAGCTGCGCTGGCAAGCTCGGAGATGCCGGCGTTGCCGGTTGCGGTGCTCAAACCCGCCGATCCGGCGAGCGTGAGCTTATCGTTGGAATGAATCGTGTCGGTCGCCTGCAGCACGGAGTATTGCGTCGTTTGCGAACCGTTGTAAAACTCGAAGGCTTGCGGCACCAGCGGCGTAGTCACAAACTCCGACGACGTCCCGTAGGCCTGAAAGGAGATCGTGTGACGCTCCTGCGCGGGCAGCGTCGCGTTGACGACGTAGCCCGTCGATTTGGTGTCGCTGGAGTAACCGTTGGGCGACGGCTCGCCGTTGACGTAACGCGCCAACTGGTTGTACAGGCTCGAGTTGTCGAGAGAGAAAACCGAGGTCTGCAGCTGGGTCGCGCCGAGCAGCGCGTTGTCGGTCAGCGAGTAGAGCTGCACGTTGCTGCCGTCGGTGTTGTTGGGTCCGTAGCCGCAGGGGAGCGTCGTCTGCGGGTCGCCGTTGTAGCGCAGGCAGATGACGTTGGTATTGCGCGTCGAGTTCATGAAGAGGCCGGTCACAGAGTTGGAATCGCCGAACTCGTAGCGCGCGGTCATCACGTTACCGGAGATCGTGCTGTCGCCGTCGTGCACGTAGTCGAGACCGCTCGCATCCTCGAAGAGGTCGCCGTCGGCGAGGCTGGGATAGAGGCGCTGCACGCTCTGCACCGCGATGCCGAGCTTGCCTTCCGAACCGGTCTCCGCGACGGAGTAGTTCCAGCGGCCGTAGCTGCCCGTCGAAAGCTGCATCTGCGTGATCCAGCTCAGCGTCGGCTGTAGCGTACTGAAGTTGACGGAGCCGCCGAGACCGCCCAGCGTCGGCCCCATGTGCACGGACGCGCCTTGAAAGAGATCGGTCGCGAAGCCGCCGAGATTTCCGGCCGAGCCGGGCGCGTTGAGCGGGATGCCGTCGAGCGTAAGCTGCGTCTGCGTTGGGTCGTGCCCTTCCAATGAAATCGTTTGGGTCGCATCGCTGTCATCGCTCGAGGTCGAGACGCTCACGCCCGAGAGCTTGTTGAGCGCATCGGCAAGATCGGTGGAGAGCCGGCGCTGCGCCGAGTTCTGGTCGATGCTGGTCGCCGAGATCGTCGCCGACGCCTTGGCCGTGACTTGTCCGATCACTTTGAGCCCACCGGTCTCCGACGCAAGCGCGAAGCTGACCGTCACGACGCGGCCGTCGAGCACCTCGAACGAAGCCGACGTCAAGCTGTCATAGCCGCGTTTGACGATCCGCGCGCGGTAGATGCCGTCGGGCACGTCGGTGAAGGTGACCTTGCCGTTGCTTTCGGTGATCTCCGAGGTGATGACCGGGCCGTCCAAGAGCACCCGGGCCAGTTCGAGCGGATGCTTGGTGGTTGCATCGACGACCACGATGTCGATCTCGCCGCTAACCGATTGCGCCTGCACGGCCGCCATCGCGGCCGTTAGGATGCACAGCAACGATAGCGCCAACACCGCGCCGCGTCTCAGCATGTCCGAGCGATTATACGGAGCGCTCGCGCAATGGGTCCTGGAAAGAGGCTGTGAAAGCCCTCCGAAATGCTACAATAGCGTTGGAATATAGCCACCCGCACCTGCCGTCAGAAAGAGGTGTTATATGTCTTTGATGCTTCGCGTCGTGGGGACGATCGGCGTCCTGTGCTCAATCGTCGCCTGCAACTCGTCGGGCTCGTCGGCCCTGCCGCCCACGCCCAATCCCAGCTCGACGACGATTACCGTAAACTCGGCGACCGGAGCCCCGATCGCCTACCTTTCCGTGACGCTCTCGACCGGCATCGCCAATCACGCACCTTCGGGCGTGATCAGCACCGCAAAGACGAGCGCGCTCGGTACGGTGACGTTCACGAATCTGCCGTTTTCGGGTCAGGCGTGCGTCTCCGCGACCGAGGCTTCCATCTTCGCGAGTTACTGCGCGACGCCGTTTCCTGCGACGTACACCCTCGCGTTTCCCTGATCGCCGTAGCTACGCTTCGAGCGTGATGGTGACCGCCGTGCCGTGGCCGGGCGCGCTGTCGATTGCGATTCCGCCGCCCACGCGTTCGACCGCGCGTTTGGCGATTGCCAAGCCAAGGCCGCTGCCGGTGATTTCGCCGCGTTGGTCGCCACGGTAAAAGCGCTCGAAGGCGTGCAATCGCTCGGACTCCGACATGCCGGGCCCTTCGTCTTTGATCGTGATGATGGCGTGACCGTTGTTGCGGGTGGCGCGCAGATGAATCGGCGCGTCGGGCGCGTATTTCAGCGCGTTTTCGATCACGTTCCAAACGGCCTCGCCAAGCTCGCCCCGGTCGGCCTCAACCGTCTGTAGGCCGTCGACGCTATAGTCGATGGCGCGCCGGTCGTCCAGACGCCGCGCCGCTTCGCACTGCCCGCGCAGCAACTCGGCGACGTCGACCGATTCGACGGTCGGCGGTGCTTCGGAATCCAGGCGCGCTAAGCGCATCAGCCGATCGATCAGGCCGCGCATATGCTCTTTTTCGATCGACATCGTCGCGAGAATCTGGCGGGCGATGCGGGGCTCCTCGATCGCGCCGCGACGCAACACGTCGATGTAGCCCGCGATAACGGTGAGCGGCGTGCGCAACTCGTGGCCGGCGTCGGCGGCAAACTGTCGCATGCGCTCCTCGGCATGCTTTCGATGTTCGATCGCCGTCGCAACGCTCGCGACCGCATCGTTGAAGGCGGCGGTGAGGTCAGCGACCTCATCGACGCCTGCCATGAGAAAACGACGCTGCGTGAAGTCGCCGTCGGCGAGCGCGCGCAGCGACTCGCTCACCTCGTTCACCGGGCGAAGGGCTTGCTGTGCAAAGAGGCGGCCGACAAACCATGAAAGCAGAATCGCCGCCCCCGCGATCGTCAGCACGATTCGCCAGTAGGGGATCAGCGAAACGAGGAGCAGCGGAAAGGACGGCTCGAAGCCGACGTAGCCGCCTTCCACCGAGGTGATGCTGAGCGGTTCGGGCGCGATCGGATCGGGCGGCAACGGCGGTCCGCGCAGCAAATGATCCGTCGCTTCTTGAGGTCCGCGCAACGACCGCGGGATGAACTTTTGCATTCCGCCGGCCGCCAGCACTTCGGAAAGCGCGCGGGGATGCAGCGTCTTGTCGCCCGCGAGATAGCGACCCTTCAAATCAAACACGGTCACGCGCATGCCGATACCGCTAAGCGCGTTGACGATGTCGGGGGCGGCTTGTCGCAGCGGCATGCCTTCGCGATGGTATTGATCGACGAGAATTCGGGCCTCTTCGTGCTTGGCGACCGTCACGTCGCGCGAAAAGCCCCACAGCTCGAAGACGAGCGCGATCGACGATGCGAGGATAACGATAACGACCGTAATGCCCAGCAGCGCCGCATAAAGCGCCGAAAGCCGCGCAGCCAGCTTCATCTTACCGTGTCATCCTGATTTACAGCGTCATCCTGATCCTTCGACACGGCGCTTCGCGCCTGCTCAGGACTGCGCTTCGCGCAGGCACTAACGTATGTCATCCTGAGCTCAGCCTGCCCTGAGCCTGTCGAAGGGTCGAAGGACATGTCATCCTGAGCCTGTCGAAGGACGACTACAGCGATAGGCCATAGCCCACGCCGCGGACGGTCCGGATGAACGAACCCGGCTCACTCGCGCGATCGATCTTTGCACGAAGATACGAGATGTAGGTCTCGACGATGTTCGGGCCACCCTCGAAGTCGTGGCCCCAGACGATCTCGAGCAGATGATCCTTGCTGAAGACGCGTCGCGGCTCGCGCAGGAAGACTTCGAGCAAGTCGAACTCGCGCTGGGTGAACTCGAGGACCTCTTTAGATCTCCAGGCTTCGCGGGTTCCGGGGTTGATCGAGACGTCGTGCCAACGAAGGACGTTCTCTTCGATGAGCTGCGGCCGGCGGAGCTTGGCCTGCAGTCGTGCGATCAGCTCTTCAAAAACGAACGGCTTCACCAAATAGTCGTCGGCTCCCGAGCTTAAGGAGCGTACCTTGTCCTCGGTGCCCCCTTTAGCCGTGAGCATAACGATGGGCGCCTGCGTGATCTCGCGGAGCCGTGGCAAGAGCGTGACGCCGTCGATCTTCGGCATCATAATATCCAGTACGATCAGTTCGGGATCGAAGACCTTGACGAGCTCGAGCGCGGCCATGCCGTCCATGGCGGTTCGGACCTCGTAGCCTTCGCGGGAGAGTCCAAGTTCCAACATCTCCCGTACCATACGGTCGTCATCGATGACCGCAACGCGGGCATTGGGCATATTGTACATCTACGCTGCATCGTGCTTGCTCACCCTTGGAGCCGCCTGAAGAGCAGGTTAGGCTGCGCGCATCGGCACCCGCCAGCGCTCGACCCGTTGCCCCGAAACGAGCGCCGCCTGCCCGAGCGCCTCCAAGGGATGGGAATGTATTCTAATCCCGTTCTTCACGAGCGAATCTAGGGTCGCTTGGTCCGGCGACCAGCGAGCGAAGAGGTGGATTTCCTTGGTTTGGACGGCATCCGCGAGGGCCGCGACGACGTCGTGCAGCCCGCATTCGCCCAAGGCAAGAAGCCGGGCGACGACCTCACCACGGAACCGCGAGCCGCTCCAGCCGGCCGCCACGATCAGCAGGCGCGAAAGCTCGTCAGGCCCGGGCGACTCGAAATCGATGAGGGCCGCGGACATCTGCCGCGCCAGCGTCGCACCTGGCTGGGCGTGCAGAGTGGCTCCCCGAATCGTCGCCGCCGGTCCCGCCGTGAGGAGCGCGCCGGCCCCAATAAAGTACTCGTCCATGCCGGGATATTGGCATGGACGAGTGCCACCTGGGTGGCCGTGTGCCTGCCAATTCGATTTTTGACCTAAATCAGCCGGAGACGGCGCGCCGCGCGAATCGCCTCTGAATGCCCGTGGCAATTCAGCTTCGCAATTGCATTAGCAATGTGCGCTCGCACCGTATATACGCTTCGGGATGTGCGCTCGGCTATTTCCTTCGGGATTAGGCCTTGCGCCAGGAGGCGGAGCACTTCAAGCTCCGACGGAGTAAGACCACCCACGCGCGGGCGCTCCCACGCCTTATTCCCGACGGTCGAGTCGACCGCTCCTAACAGCCGCGCTATATCTGCGTAGTGGACGTCCTTCAGAGCCGCAACGCCTTCTTTCACGCGATCCGCGCCGCTCTCACTGCCATGTCGCATTCTCAGCATGATACTTTCGACTACTCTTACCACGACCGTTATGACGCCGTCCTTGTGCGAACGAAACCGGCTTAGGATTCGATCGGCGCGCGTCGCACGGCCATTAATGGCTTCGGTCAGCGCGCAAAGAACCGTCGTTATGGCATTGGCGCGAATTCGATAAAGGCCAGTTGCATCGTGGGGCCCAAGTATCTCGAGAATCTCCTTTACGAGCCTCGCGGACTCCTCGCGCTTTCCATCGAGCGCCAAGAAAAGCGCGTACTCACCGCCGCACGAGACACGGTCAAAACTAAACGTCATCTGGCTCCAACAGGACGATAGCAACTGATGCGCCTCGCCGAACCGCCCTTCCCAAGCCAAGCGAGCCGAGCGAAAGATCGTAAGGTACCGGCTAGCTAAATCACTGGTTCTTACCGATGCCAATCGTTGCTCAATTGCAATGCTCGCTTCGACGTCGCCTCGGCGCATCTCGGCGCTGAGCATTTGAAGCAACGCGGTCTGCAGTGCGAAGGCATCACCGGCTTTTTCCGCGGACGCGGCCGCAAGTTCTGCGTACCACAACTGTTGTTCGACATCATCGTGTTCGTGCAACGCTAAATTTGAAAGCACGGCGTTTGCTCGACTTTCCAAGCCGAACAAGTGCAAGTCGGCGGCTAGCTCGCAAGACTGCGTCAGTACCTCAAATGCCTGAACCGCCATGCCCAGGTGATGATAAGCGATGCCGATGCGATGAAGAACCTTCGCGCGCACCGCGTCGGAGTCGACGTCGCAAAGCATTTTTTCCACACGCATGGCGGCGCTAGCGGCGATTGCCGGCTCGCCATTAACGGCCTGTTGGCCGGAGATCAGAGAAATGGCTTCAGCTCGGTGAGCGGCGGTTTGGTCCAAATCGTCGCCGACCTTTTCGAGTAGCGCGGTGACGTCTTGGCCCTGATTTGCCATCATTGAGGCCAGGCGAAGACTCGCTATTGCCATCAGATTGCGGTTGTTGCCAGCACGAGCGAGGGAGCGGCGCAGAAGCGATTCGGCCCGGATGAATTTGCCCGCCATTGCCTGCAGGGCGCCATGCAGAGCGAGGACAGTCGCGTTTTCGCAACGCGTGGTTTCGTCGAGCGACTCTACGGTCCGCAAGACTACGTCGCTGCGAGCCCGCTCCAGTAGATCGAAGCCGTGCCGTTCCAAGAGACGGAGCACGTCTTCGCGTAGCGACGCCGCCCCATACGCGGCGATCGCATGCTCGATGTCGCCACTCTGTTCGAGTGCACGGCCCGCTCGCTCTTGCACGACCTCCTGGGAGCGCTTCCCAACGAGCGCGTTTTGATGCCGGAGAAAATTCCTGAACAGGTCGTGACAGTAGTACACGCCAGGCGATTCTTCATGGATGAAGGCCGTGCGCTCGCGTAGACGCTCGACGATCTGCAACGCACGATCGAATCCTGCCCGTTCGAGAACGTTCACCTCTATCGTCGGCAGCACCATTGCAACTTCGAGCAGCCCGCGCTCCTCGTCATCGAGCGTGCCATAGACTTGCTCGGCGAGGAAGCGATAGGTCATTTCACGGGTGACAGCCGAGACGTTCCGAAGGTCCGACGACCGCGTGGACGTGCGCAATGCGAAGCTCATGGCGGCCGGCCACCCTTCGGTCAGGTCGAGCAAATCGCAAAGCTCATCCCCGCGGATCGAAAGGCCCAAATCGTGGGCCGCAGCCGCGGCTTCTTCAAACGTAAACCGCAGGGCGTGCTCGTCGATCGCCAAATCGGCATCGCGATAAGCGAGCCAGCTTCCAATCGGAAGCCCGGTCGTCGATCGGGAGGCGAGTATCCACCGGATGCGCTCTTTGCTTCCTTCGATCAACGCCGTCAGGAATCTCGAAATCTCGGGGTCGTCGTCTGCGATTTGAAGGTCGTCGATAGCAACGACGCCCGAAAACGACTCCAAGTGCACGTTCATCCAGCGAGCCAAGTCGGTACCTCGCTTGGGCGACGCCTGATTACGCTCGTAGGCCCCAGGTAGCGCAGTAGTCGCGTGCGGTGCGCTCTCGCCCAGCGCCTCCGCGAATCCGCGCAGAAAGCTCAGTAGCGTTGCATGCTCGGCGCGTAGCGCGAACCGCACGCACGGCTCTCGTAAACCGCGAAGGTACTGGCGCAGCACGACGCTCTTGCCGTAGCCAGCTGGAGCAACCAGCAACGCGATAGGAAAACTTGCCGAAAGCGAAAGGCGCTCGAGCAGCCTCGGTCGCTCGAGCGGCACAAAAGCCCCACTCTCCGTGCGATCATCGCCCTGCAGCGTGCGAATCATCGCCTGTCGTTCTAACGCGACTTCGGTGTCGCCTGTTCTCAAAGAGGCCGCGGGCTGGGCATGTGCCCTCTACCAATTCGCTCGCTCAAGAAGTAAGCCAGCAGCGCGCCTTCCCACTGCAGGCGCGATGCGAGCCACGCGCGTTGCGCCGGACACGTAATCTCGCCAAGCTCGAGCACCAAACTGCCGTCTCGCGCCTGCACTTGCGAATATGCATAGTACGCGCGCAAGCCGTGCGTAAAGTTGTCGGGCTGAAAACCGAATGGCCAGTAGCGCCCGTAGAGCCGATGCCATGCGGCTGCCGCCGTGGCATCCGCCGAGTGGCCGTAGCCCACCGATGCACTGCTTGCGCATGGCGGATTCGATCCGTCGAAATGAATAAAGACTGCCGCGCCGACGCGATATTTGCCGGCGAAATCGGCCGGAAGACGCACGACGCTCACGCCGTGCTCCCGCAATAATCTTGTCGCGGCATCCGCAACGATCGGCGTCCAGGCCCGTTCGCCAGCCGCTCCGAGATTGCAACGATGCTGCGGAAAGTGCGCGCAGCTTGCCGGCCGCCCTTCGTGCCCCGCCGAGATCAGCACGTCGTACGTCAGCATCACCAGCCGCCCGAAGCGCCGCCGCCTCCGAACCCGCCGCCGCCAGCCGAGAATCCGCCGCCGCCAAAGCCGCCACCGCCGAACCCGCCGCCGCCGAATCCGCCGCCCGTTACGAGAAATCCGCGACGGGCCGCCCCCCTCACGAGGGCGATAATCGCGAAGAGAAAGATCAACCCAAGAATAGCGAGCACGATGGCGTCTTTGCCCGTCATCGCTTGCGTCTGCGCCTCTTCTACCGGCGCCGCAACGCCGGCGTAGGATGGCGTGATCGTTTTCAGCATCGCCGCGACGCCGCCGCTCACCGCGCCATCCACGTCGTTGGCCCGCATCCGCGGCCGGATTACATCCGTGATGATCCGAAACGAGTCGGCATCGGTTAGCGCGCTCTCCAACCCGTAGCCGACTTCGATGCGCGCCTTATGGTCTTGCATGAACAAGAAGAGCACCGCGCCGTCGTCCTTGCCGTGTCGCCCGATCTTCCAATGGTCGGCGGTCTCGCCCGTCCAGGTTTCCAGCGGAACGTCGCCGGTGGTCTGCCCGATCCACACGACGATCTGATGGCCCGTCGCGCTCTCGTAGGCGTGCAGCTCGTTCTCGAGCGACGCCCGCGTGTTCTCTGTAAGCGCGTTCGCGTTGTCGGTAACGTAGCGGGCGGGCGTCGGCGGAATCGTGAAGCCCGCGCCCGCCGCAACCGCCGGCGCCGCGTAGAGCAGCGCCACGAGCGCAAAGAGCAATCGCACGCTCATGCGGCGCATCCTACTAACTCCCCGACGCGCCGCCGCCGCCCGACGAGAAGTCGTCGTCGCTGCTGCTGGAATCGTCGCTGCTGCTGAACGAAGATGAGCCACTATCACTGCTCCTCCAGAATCCAGAGCCTTTCTCCTTCCTCGCCGCCGGTGCGCTCCTACGCGCGACCAGCATGAAGATCACGAACGCGAAGAACATTCCCAGGAGGCTGAGTAAGCCGAGCAGCACGATGGCGAACCCCGAAGTCGCCGACGATGCGCCGTTCTCCGGCGCCCGCGGCGCCGTTGGGATGGTTGGCCTTCATCCGCGGCACGATGTCCTCGCGGATGATGCGCGACGCATCGCCATCGGTCAGTGCGCCTTCGAGCCCGTAGCCGACCTCGATGCGCACCTCGTGATCCTTCATGAAAACTAGGGCTGTGAGGTCGCGGTCAAGTCGCCCGTACTTTGTTTAGGTGCTCGACCCAGTTTGGGTCGGGCGAGGCGTCAGCGGGATAATTGTCGTGCCAATTCCACCAGTCATATGGCTCGGTCTGGGGGTAGCCCTCAGGTGAGTCCTCCCATAGCTCCTGACGACCGAGCGGTGTAATGTCGAGATAGCTCCAAACGCTGCCCATCTGCTCGTCGCCGCGGCTGTTGACAAGGTAGGTGCGGAACACCCGCTCGCCATCGCGGAAAAACACGTTGTGGCCGTGCCATTCATCGACGCCAAAGTCGGCATCGAAGCTGTCCGTCATGGTGTACCACGGCCACTTCCAATCCATGCGTTCCTTCAGGCGCTGGATGTCCGATTGAGGTGCCCGCGACGCGTATGCGAGCGTCGTGTCCCGGGCGTTCAAGTGCGCGATGTGGCTCACCTGATCGGCGCCCATCGAACAGCCGCGGCAGGCATGCTCGGGCCAGCCAAACACGCCGGGCTCGAAAAAGGCCCGGTAGAGAATGAGCTGGCGACGACCCTCGAATAAATCGAGCAGGCTCGCGTTTCCTTTAGGTCCCTCGAACACATAGGTCTTCTCAACGGCCATCCACGGCATCCGGCGACGCTCAGCAGCTAGCGCATCCCGAGAACGAAGCACGGCTTTCTCCTTCACGAGCAGCTTTTGCCGCGCTTCCTCCCACTCTTGAGGCGACACAATTGGGGGTGTATTCATGTGAGGTCTCCTCCGACAATCAGCTCCGTGATAAGAATGAATATAGGGCCAATGAAATCGGTGGAAAAGCGTTCGATGTTTTCGCCGGGAGATACTCCCGGTAAACCCGATTTCTTCGGTTGTATTCACTGGGAAGGGCTCGATGTCGATCGTGGTCTCGCAAGCTTGTTGAAGGGGGTTTTTGGATAGAGATTTCGTCGCCAGCACGAGCGCGCAGAGCGCTCGTTGCGCGCTCACGGGGAACTCGTGTTCGGCTCCGCAAAATGCGCGTGCAACACCTCGCCGAGACGTGCCACTGCATACAGAATGCCGGCTTCGGTCTCGCCATGCGCTAAAAACGGCGTGCTTCTCTCTACCACGTCGTTCCAGAACGGGTCGCCGACTCGCTCGTGCAGCGCGCGATCGCCGACGATCGCGAACCTGCGGGCTTTCGGAGCGACCAAGATCAGCGCGGCGTTCGCGTGTTCGTGGCGCTGCAGGCCGATCCGCCCGAACTCCCGTTTGGCGCGCTCGAACGCGTCGACGCTGCGATCGGGAATCTCGCGGACCGCGATGCGCCCGGTCGTGCCGTCTTCGGCCGCCGCAATCGCCGCCGAGATCGTTGCCTGCTGCGCCTTGGTCACGGGCTAAAATTCACGACCGGTGCCTGCTCCGCGCCGGGCTGCGATTTGAAGTAAGGCTTTTCGTTGAAACGGCTGCCGAAGAGTCCGGCGAAGAATACGGTCGGAATCGTGTCGCGCCGGGTGTTGAATGCCTGGGCGACCTCATTGTATTTTCGGCGCTCGAACGCGATGCGGTTTTCGGTACCCTCGAGCTGCGCCTGCAGCGTCGCAAAGTTCTCCGTCGCTTTGAGCTGCGGATAGTTCTCGACGACCGCCAATAACCGCGAGAGCGCCGACCCCAGCTGATCTTGCGCGGCGGCGTACTTGGCGAAGTCTTGCGGGTTGTTAATCGCATTTTGCGCGACTTCGGGTGAAATCTGCCCGACGCTCGCGCGCGCCTTCGCGACCGCCTCGTAGGTGCTCGATTCGAAGTTCGCCGCGCCCTTGACCGTCGCGACGAGATTGGGAACGAGGTCGGCGCGGCGCTGGTAGACGTTCTGCACCTGCCCCCACTGCGCGTCGACGGCTTGGCTCAGCGTCACCAGCGAGTTATAGGCGGTACCAACCATCACCGCGACGATGATCACGATGACGCCGATCACGATCGGCACAGCATAGGAAGGACGTTGTTGCATAACGGTGGTCTACGGCTTTCGGAGGTCGAGTCCCCCTCCTCGTGGCAGCACCGCGCGTTCTCGCCTGCCGTTCAGCCGCTATACGATCATTTACGGTCGTCGCAACCGCGCTATTTGCGGCCTGTTCCAGCCATGAATCTCCAGTGACTCCGGCCGCGTCGCTCTCGCCGGCGTCGTCCGTGCGTCAAGCCGGGCAATGGAGCGCGCACGTTTTCATTACATTTCAGGAGGGTCCGAGCGGCGGCGAGCCGGTCGCGGGGCTGACGCGCGACCACGCCGGCAATCTCTATGGGACGACGGTGTTCGGAGGCAATCAAGGGTGCTATTCCGGCTTCGATGTCGGTTGCGGGGTCGTCTTTACGATCGACCCGAGCGGCACAGCGGTACTCTACGCCTTTCCGCCGCCCGGCGGAGCCGACGGGCGATATCCCCAGGCGCGCGTGATTCTCGATCGTAAGGACAACATCTACGGAACGACTACCTCCGGCGGGAACGAGAGTTGTACGAGTAGCGCCCTCGGCGGGGAGTGCTTTCGTCCATGCAGCGACGTGCTGATAGGTTGAGTCGACGAGCGTTCCGTCGAGGTCGAAGAGCAACGCCTTCATCGATCGAGCGCCTCAGTCGTTGTCGCGGCCGAAGTCCGCGCGAAGCTCGTCCTTCGCCCTTTCCAGGACGCGCAGCTGCTTCTTCGAGAGGGTCTTTCCGGCGCGGTTGATGTAGAACGTCAGCATCGACATCGCCGATTGGAACGGCGTTCCTTTCCGCCGGGTGCTGCGTTCGGCGGAACGCTTGAGCGAGCGCGCGATCGCCTTGGGATCGTCTTGTGTGAAGACCGACTCTTCGAGATCGAGCGAATCGCTATGCTCGGTAACGAATTGCGACCATTTCTTCTCTGCCACTGACTGACTATACCCCGAAAGTTGACATCGACTTCAAAGTGCTTGCAGCACACTCTCACCAAATAAACGGTACGAGCCGATGTCGTAGGCCCTTACAGTATGCCGCGTAACCCCGCAAGTGCTCGTTGAGAAAACGCTCCTCACAGCGTATACGAGAAGCGATCACGAGCAGCACGGGCCCGAGCATAAGCAACCCCCACCACGATCCCAGCACGAGCGGGGTGGCGAACATCCAGAGGAGCAATCCGATATAGTAAGCGTGTCGTCATTCGAGCCTTGGAAATCGTCATCTCGTTTGCCCTCTAGCGTCTCTACGGAGTCGCGCCCATGCTTGTTTCAGGCCGCAAAAAGGACGTTGTTGCGTGGCGCGGCAAAATGCGCCCGATGCTGCGCCCGCTCCTGGCCGCAATCCCGATCGTCGCACTCAGCGTTGCCGTGCCGCTCGTGAATCGCGTCGAGCCGCGCTTTTTCGGACTTCCTTTTCTTCTCTGCTGGATCGTCGGCTGGGCACTCCTGACGCCGGCCTTTCTCTGGACGATCGGCCGTTTGGAGCGGCGCTGGTGAGCGCCTCGCCAATCGCACTGGCAATCGTCGCGGCGATCGTCTTTGGCACGATCGTCTTTGCGCTCTTGGCCGTGCGCCGCATCAAGATGGACCCGGCGGAGTATATCGTGGGCGGCCGGTCGTTCGGCACGATCTTTCTCTGGGTGCTGCTCGCCGGCGAGATCTACACCACGTTCACGTTTCTCGGCATCGCCGGGCTCTCGTACTCGGCGGGCGCCCCGGCCTTTTACGTGATCGCCTACGGTGCATCCGCCTACGCGATCGGCTACTTCCTCACTCCCGCGATTTGGCGCGTCGCAAAAGAAGGCAATCTTCTCACGAGCCCCGATTTCTTCGAGAGCCGTTACAACAGCCGCGCGCTGGGCGTCGCGACGGCAATTCTGTACTTTCTCATGGTGGTCCCGTACGTCGCGCTTCAACTGAGCGGGCTGCAGATTCTGCTCCGCATCGCGGGCTACGGCGCGTACGATGCGACCGTCTCCGTTTGCGTCGCATTTCTCGTGCTGGCCCTCTTCGTGTTTACTGCAGGTCTGCGAGGCACCGCATGGGCAAGCATCGTCAAAGACATCCTCGTTCTAGGCGGCGTGCTCTTTGCGGGCGTCGCGATTCCGGTGCGCTTCTTCGGATCGCCGAGCGCGATGTTCGATCGAGTCCTCGCGCAGCATCCGCAAATGCTCGTGCTTCCTACGGGCGGCGCCTTTCATGGAACGGTCTGGTTTGCATCGACGGTACTCTTGTCGGCGATCGGCTTCTTCATGGGCCCGCAGACCATTACCGCGGTCTACAGCGCTCGCAGCGAAGCGAGTTTGCGCCGCAACGCCGTGCTCTTGCCCTTCTATCAAGCCTTCGTGTCGTTGATGATCTTCGCCGGTCTCTCGGCCGCGATGATCGTACCCGGACTCAAAGGAACCGCCGTCGACCAATCGTTTCTGCTGGTCGTGCAACACTACTATCCGCCGTGGATTTTAGGGCTGGTCGCGGCAGCGGGGTCGCTCGCCGCGCTCATTCCCGCCTCGGCGCTGCTGCTCGCGGCCTCGGCCGTCATCACCAAGAACGTCGCTGGCGACGCGTTCGGCATCGCGACCGGCGATGCGGCGCGCACGCGGCTGACCCGAGTTCTCGTGATCGTCGTCGCATTGCTCGCGCTCGGCTTTTGGCTGACCGCACAGCGCACGGTCGTCGAGTTGCTCCTACTCTATTACAACGGGATCACGCAGTTTGCGCCCGGCGTCATCGCGTCGTTCCTGTGGCGACGCGCCACCGCGCTCGGCGTCGGCTCCGGAATCGCGGCCGGTCTCGCCTTGGCGATTCCGCTGGCCGCGCTCAACATCGCGCCCTGGGGCGTGAACCCGGGATTCGCGGGCGTGGCTGCCAACGTGGCGGTCTTGGTCGTCGTCTCGCTCTGCCTGCCCGGCCCGAGGCGGCCCGGATATAGTTCGACCCGGGGTTGCTTCCTGTGATTTAGCCTGTTATACTGCCTGTATTCCAGAGAGGGATAAGTATTGCAATCACCTGTGAAACCCGCAAAACGGATACTTACGGCGGGAGAGGCGCACAATGAGGCCATGTCGCTGCCGACCACGGCGGTCGTCGAAACGCTGATGGGACTCTTGGGCGCCACGACCGTGGCGGAGATCGCCGGTGTCAAGGAGACTCGCGCCGTGCAGCAGTGGGCGTCCGGTGAGCGCGAGCCCCAGCATTCGCACGTACTGCGCTTTGCGTTGCAATTGGCAATGATGATTTCCACGGTGACGTCTCGCCATATGGCCGCCGCGTGGTTTCGAGGCGCGAATCCGCACCTCGACGACCAGGTTCCGATCGTGCTCCTGCGCGACCAACCGCTCGAGTCGATTCAAATTCCGTTGATGGCCGCAGTTCGATCGTTTGCGGCGCGCAACGTATAGGTCATGACAGGGTAGATCACGCAACGAACACTTCTTGTATGTTCGAAGGGCGCAGCTTACCATTATAGGAAGCCGCGTGAAGGGATACCGATCATTCAACCTATCTCCAAATTGCCTCGATCCGTATCATCGGTTCCGTTTTCTCGCGATCCGGAACCGAGCGCGCCCCAAATGGCCGTCATGATTTTCGGCGGCGAGTACGACATCGCCGGTGCCGAGCAGCTGCGCGCCGATCTGCATCGCGTGCGCGATATTCCAAGGGTCGTTTTAGATTTTACCGACGTGGCCTTTGTCGATTCGAAGGCGATCCACGCGCTCATCGACTTGCATCATTACCGCGCCGCGAAGGGTTTCACGCGCGAAGCCATCGTCTTTCAGAACCCCAACCTTCGAAGAATCTTCGGCATCCTCAAGCTGGAGCAGGTTTTCCAATGCGTCTCTAACTTGAGCGACGTGGTTGGCAACGACTACATCCCATCATCTTTATATTACGCCGCGCCTGCTCTCGACTCCGAGGAGTAGGTTCCTACGCGAGATCAAATGGGCGCGCAGTGACCGCGTCGTGGAGCGTCGCGTGTTTGGCAAGTAGGCCCGACCGCAGCGGATGAACGCCTCAGTGCGTTCGTGCGCGGGCAGCGCGGCCGGTCGATGGGAAAGTGACCGGACCAGCATCATCGCCGCTTTCTGGGATGCCGCGGCGTTGGCGCGTCAGATCGGCACCGCCTCGTAGCGCGTCGCTTAGGCAAGCAAGTTACGAACGAGAGGAATTACCTTACTGCCGTAGAGTTCGACGCTGCGCATCAGTTTGTCATGCGACAACGGACCGGCGCTATACTTGAGATCGAAACGGGCGATACCCAGCGCCCTCGCGGTTGCCGCGATTCGCCGAGCCACCGTTTCGGGTGAGCCGCAGTAGAGCGAGCCATGATCCGCTTCGTGATCGAACTCGGCCCGGCTGATGGGGCCCCAGCCGCGCTCGGCCCCGATCCGGTCGCGCATGATCTTGAAAGCCGGCCAGAGCTCCTCCTTCGCCTGCGCGTCGGTCTCGGCGATGTGACCCGGTGAGTGAACGCCGATCGGCAGCGCCGGTTTGCCGAGTTGTTCGAGCGATCGGTGGTAGAGCTCGACGTACGGCGTGAATCGCTTCGGATCGCCACCGATAATGGCCAGCATCATGGGCATTCCGTAGCGAGCCGCTCGGACGACCGACTCCGGACTGCCCCCAACGCCGATCCAAGTCTTGAGTGACCCGGACTCGATCGTCGGAAAGACACGCTGCATCGTTAGGGCCGCACGCGTTCTGCCGTGCCACGTCACCGGTTCTTGCGTAATCAAGGCAGCGAAGAGATCGAGCTTTTCGGCAAAGAGCTCCTCATATTGACTGAGGTCGTATCCGAACAATGGAAACGATTCCGTAAACGAACCCCGCCCGAGAATGACCTCCGCTCGACCGCTCGAAATGGCGTCGAGCGTTGCGAAACGTTGGAACACCCGCACCGGATCGTCGGAGCTGAGCACCGTGACGGCAGAGCCGAGGCGGATGCGCTGCGTGCGACCGGCAATCCCCGCGAGCACGACTTCCGGCGACGATATCGCAAAGTCGCCGCGATGATGTTCTCCAACGCCGATGAAGTCTACGCCCAGCTGGTCGGCAAGCACCGCCTCTTCGACGACATTTCGTATCACCTGAGCGTGCGGCAATAATCGTCCAGCCGCGTCGGCGGTGACGTCGCCGAATGTATCTAGACCAAGTTCGAGATCCTGTGCCATGTCGTGCTTCCTACCCCTTTTGTTGGCGAAAAGTTCCGCTACCTTCCGGCCGCTATCCAGCACCACACAGGCGCGTATAGTGGTACTATGGCTTCCTCCCTCGGAGCCGCGAGGGAGAATAACATGACTGGACACCCGTCGATCGGCTCGAGGGATTCTACTTCACCACTTAACCAAGGAGTTCGAATCGTGAGTACCTTCAAAACCAAAGACGGCACGCAAATCTATTATAAGGACTGGGGAACGGGGCAGCCGGTGGTCTTCAGTCACGGCTGGCCGCTCAATGCGGATGCCTTCGAAGACCAGATGTTTTTTCTGTCGTCGCGCGGATACCGCTGCGTCGCGCACGATCGCCGCGGCCACGGCCGTTCCGGCCAACCGTGGAACGGCAACAATATGGACACCTACGCCGACGACCTTGCCGAACTCGTGGAAGAGCTGGATCTCAAAGACGCGGTCCACGTCGGACACTCGACCGGTGGCGGCGAGGTGGTTCGTTACACTTTCCGCCACGGTTCGAGTCGCGTTGCGAAGGCCGTCCTCATCGCTTCGGTCCCCCCAATCATGCTGAAGACGCCGGCCAACCCGGACGGATTACCCATCTCGGTCTTCGATGGATTGCGAGCTCAAGTTCACGCGGACCGCGCGCAGTTTTTTAAAGATCTGAGCGCGCCGTTCTACGGCGCCAACCGGCCGAACTCCAACGTTTCGCAGGGACTTCGGGACTCGTTTTGGATGCAGGGCATGCTCGCGGGGCTTCCAGCCGCGTACGATTGTATCAAGGCCTTCTCCGAGACCGACTTCACCGAGGATCTCAAGCAACTGGACGTTCCGACGCTGATCATTGCAGGAGACGACGATCAGATCGTTCCGATTGCCGACGCCGCCCTCTTACAAGCCAAACTGATCAAAGGCGCGGAGCTGAAGGTCTACAAGGGTGCGCCGCACGGTCTCTGCTCCACGCTCAAGGACGAAGTCAACGCCGACCTGCTCGCGTTCATCAAGGCTCCCGTATCTGTACGTCATTGATGCGGCTATGCTTTAGGAGCGATGAAATGGGATATTAGCGGATCGCCTTGGAGCAGCTGCACTACGTGCTCCTGGAGCACGTAGTCGGCGTTGGTGACACGCTGATGCTGGCGCAGATGCTCCGTCCACGAGGCAACAAGAAACGTCTCCAAGAAGCGGCCCGATTGGGAGGTATCTTCGAAGATGCCCCAGGAACTGGCGCCGTCCCGCAACCGTTCGTGTTGAAGCCGCTCCAAAGCTGATAGAAACGATTGCCGGTCGTCGGCGCGTGCCAGCCGATACTCGATCGTGACGAGCACCGGCCCATCCGTGCCTTCGATCGGGCGCGTCACGACCGGGGGCGGCCATTGCGTCGACGGCGTAAGATCAAGGCGCTCGCCGGTTTGCAGTTTCCAACGCCACGTAAGGGGGATTGCCACAAGCATTGCGGCCGCCGCGACAAGCAGCGTAGCCTGAAGGCTCGTGAGCGTCGCGAATTGGCCCCATAGCGCGCTGCCGAGCGTCAGCGATCCGAACATGACCGTCATATACATCGCGAGCCCACGGCCGCGCACCCAGTCCGGCAGCGCAAGTTGAGCCGATACGTTCAGCGTCGCCACACCGCAGATCCACGCCGCTCCCGCGACGAGGCTCGCCAGCAAGGCGACGACTGGCTCGCGTGCGATGGCGAAAAGCACGAGCGCGATCGCCGTGCCGATGCTCGCCATCACGACCAATCCATCGGCGCCGAATCGCTTCTTCCAATAGGGCATTACGAACGCGGCACCTACCGCCCCGAGGCCGATCGCGCCGAGCAAGAAGCCGTATATCGCCGGTCCGCCGCTCACGCGCAGCCGAGCAACGAGCGGGAGCAATGCCCAGTAGGAACTTGCAAATAAAAAGAACGCGACCGTTCTTACTAACGTCTTTCGCAAGGCCGTGCTATTGATCGCATATCGCAGCCCCACTCCTACTGCGCTGCCGAAGCGCTCCGCAGGAAGGGTCTCCGCCGTTACTTTTGGTTCACGCCAACCGACCAACACTCCGATCACGCCGAAGTTGCTGACGGCGTTGAAAACAAACGGCGCGGCTATTCCAAGCGGTCTAATGATCGCTCCCGCGAGCGCCGGCCCGACCGCTCGACTCAGATTGAAACCGACGCTGTTCGCAGATATGGCGGCGGGAAGTTCTTCTTCGGGGACGAGACTCGGAACGACCGCCTGCCATGCCGGCGACGTAAGCGCTCCGCAAACGCTCACAAGGAACATAAACCACAGGAGCGAGACCGGTGTAACCCAATCGAACCACACGTAGACAGCAAAGACGCCGGAAAGCACGGCGGTCGCGCTCTCACCCCAAATCAGCAGGCGACGCTTGTCGACGGTGTCGGTAAGTGCGCCTGCAGCTATCGCCAGCAGAAACAGTGGGGCGCTGTTCGCTACTTGAACGAGCGAAACGAGGAACGCATCCTTCGTGAGGCTCGTCATGAGCCAGCCCGCGGCAGCACCGTACATCCAGCCGCCTATGTTTGATACGATCGTAGCGACCCAAAGCAGCGCAAACGTTCGATATCGGAACGCGTCCAGCGCAGACTTACCTGTCGCCACGTGCGGCGGGGACTATTTCTCGGTTAGCGCGATTCCCGCAATCACGGCGCCGAAGCCACTTCCTTTGGGGTCCTCGCTCGCAAAGTTCAAAACCGAAAGGCGTCGGGTGACACTGAATTTCCAGGTTACGATCTTCCAATCGCCGTTTTCTGCATCGTTACCGCCGTAAGTGTTCCACGTAAACTCCTTGAACTGTTTCTCGATGGTCACCTTCATCGTCTTGATCGTCGGCGGTCCGTAACCATTTCCCGAGAGAATGAAGGATAGCGTGTACGATGCACCTGGTTTAGTTGAAATGGCGCTCGATTTTATGACGCCCGGCACGGTCCCGTCGAGATCGACGTTGCAAAGGCCGTCTACGTTCGCCCACGTGCTGCCATTCAAGTTGATGTTTTTCTTTGAGACTTCCCAGTTCGGCGCGAACACCTGGCCCCTGTGGTAAAGCGGGTATTGATCTCCGGGGTTCGTTGCTTGGGAGAAGTCGCCGTCGGGCAGAATGCCGGTGCCTCCCGCTAGCGGCGGGCAGCAGTTGAAGGTACAACCTGAGCTGGAGGCGGCGCGCACCTGGTCTGCGGCGACCGCATGCGTCGCGCCCGGCGCTCCGACCGGCAGCTGGGCTCCCCCGCATCCGGCGACCAGTAGCGCAGCCGCGCAGACGCTCAGCAAGTGACGGCGAAAACCTGAATTGCTCACGGTAACAGCTCCCTTAAACGCGTAATTGCGAGGCGGGAATCGTTCTGGGCATCCCCCTAAAGTACCTGGAAACGGATCGGAGCGAATCATCGAGAAGAGATAACAATATGAGTCTGCTTAGCTTTGGAGTGCCCTCGCGGCGGTTCTCAACAACGGCGTTGCGATCGCACAAGATGCGGAAAAACCTCTGAAGCTATGGCCTCTCGAGGAATCTTATGACGGCGGCCATCGTTTCACGCGGGCTCTCTTCCATCAGCCAATGGCCGGTATTCTTGAGCACGACGACGGTAACGTCGTTTGAAATCAAATGCGCCTGCGCCCCGAGCTGGGCGCCGAGCGATTTATCGCCGCCGATCGAAAGGACGGGTATGTCGAGCTTCCTGACGGCCAGCCTTTGGAAATCGACCGCGGTGCTGGGGAACGACTCAAAGTAGGCCCAGCCAGCCGCCATTCGTCCGGGGCGCGAATACGCCGCGATGTATTGGTTCCGGTCGGTTTGAGAGAGCGACCGGTTCGCATCGGCGGCAAACTCGTTCCAGTAATAGTCGAAGTAGATTCGCTCACGTCCGGCAACGAGCGCCAGCGGCGTTGACCCGTGAAAACGAAAGTGCCAAAGGTTAGGATTGTTATAGATCGGCTCCCAGCCGGGTACGCCCGGCAAGAATGCGTCCAACAATGCGAGCCGGGCGACTTCGTGCGGATACATCGCCGCATACGCGTATGCAACCATGAGCCCAATGTCGTGCCCAACCACGTACACGCGCCGAAAACCCAGCGTGCGTACCGCATCGTGCACCCGCTGCGCGGCGGTCTTCATGTCTGAGCCCGTTGAAGGAATCGACGAGTTTCCGATACCGGGAAGGTCGGGGGCGACGACGGTGAATCGCGGGGCCAACGCAATCGCGAGCGGCCTCCACATCCGGGAATCCTCCGCGTAACCGTGCAGCAGGACCACCACTGGCCCATGCCCGCCAACGGTCAGACTGACGACGTCGCCGGCTATGTTGACGCGGTGCGTCACGAACCCTTGGCCGAAATCGACCGGAAAGGCAGCCGCGGTTTGAGGAAGGAGAATCGCAAGAGCGAGCGCCGTCGCAGCGAGCATTTTAGGTTTCATGCCGCACGATACTCCGTCGCCGCGCCGTCCCCTATTTCTTCGATGCCACCGTGCCGAGCGGCAGGTCGAAGTTGCCCGTAAACGTTGCGATCGGCGAACCGCCGGACGGGTAGTTGAAGACCTCGGGGCTGTAGCTACCCGCGTCCGCGCAAAAGACAACGCCCGTGCCGATCCAGGTCTGCGCGCAATCGCTGGAACCGAGAACGATACGGTGGCCTTCAACGTCGCCTTGGTGCCGCTGACGGTGTATTGGTACATCGCGTTCGCTATCTGATCGGTGACGACCAGGTACGTGCCGTCCCATTGCACGGAGCCGGGGAACTCGACCGTGTTGCTCGTAGCGATCGCTTGGAACTTCGTGCTGCCCTTCGGGAGCTCGACGAGCTCGACGTTATCGCTGTCGTTAAAGCCGTCGAAGAATAAGTTCCCGTTGTTGTCGTAGCCGTCGAAGTACTCTCTGGCTAAGGGCGTCGTCATGACGGCGCCCGAGCCGGTCGCGGATAGTCGAAGATGCCGGCGAAGGTACCGTAGAAGTTGATGATATACTCGAAAAGCTTCGGCTTCGCATGCCGGTCAGGAAGGATCATCTCGTAACGAGGCAGCGCTTGAGGGCGCGACTGCCATGTCATTCTGAGCCGGTCGAAGGGCGCCGCACGCCGATACTATCGCGAGTGCAACCAGGGCACCGGCGAATTCTACGAAACCAGTCGTATTCATTATGTTACTCCTTTTACGTAGAAACGATCGGGAGGTTACGGCATGCGAAAACTAGACTATCGTCTGGGAAAGGTCTGAAGAAACGCTGAATCGGATGGGGTCAAACGCCGTTTCGCAGGAGCAGCCAGAAGATCAACGCGTGCGATACTAACAGCGGCGGTACGACTGCCGTTACGAGGTAGTACCCCGCGCCCAATAAACCCGGATCGAAGGCGAGGTTGACGCGCAGCCCTTTATAAAAGCCATACAAGAGATCGATCGCACCCCAAACATTGAAAACCCAAACTGACGCAATTGCCCAAGAAAGGTTGTGTGCCAACGCGGCCGCCGCGATGATGGCGAGAACCCCAGCGATGAGGTCGCCGTAAGCAGCGGGCGCGGCCCAGGTCCTCGGCAACGACGCGGAAACGACACCGGGCACCAGAAAGCTGAGGCCAATGAAACGAAGAAACATATGTGGGACCACGAGCCAGAGTAGCGCTACGCGAGCGTCTTGAGCTAGCAGCCACGGCATTGCGAAAAGCACCGCCGCCGCAACCGAACTCGCGAAGCTCGCGAGCACGTTAATTCCGAAGATCGCGAGTGGCTTCATCGGCTACCGCGTGCCTTTCACTCCTGCCCTGCTCGCTGCCTCGCCGCTCGGCCTCGGCTTGTCCGAAATGGCGGGTCGTCGTTGTCGTACCAATCCATTGCTCCGTCATAGAGAAACTCAAAGTTCTCAAGCGAATAGGGATTGTTTCTTCGACGCATCTCGAAGTATCCGCACCTCTCTAGTTGTTGCCACATCTCGCGGATCAGCGGACCGCAATAGTCGGCCATCAAAGTGGTGTCAAGCAAGCCGTGCCGAGCGTACGTTCCGATTTTCTCGAACGTTTGCGCTACGAGAATTTCCTTGTGCTCTCCCTCGTCGAGGGCCTGAAATGGAAGTAGTAGATCGTCGCGAAAGCGCGCATCCTGCATCCGCGCCTCGAGCTCATTCTCAACGAACATGCGTGCCGACCGAAACTCCGGGGTTTCCAAATCCGCGAATGCTTTCATCGTGCCGTCGAGCTGCGTCGATCGCCTCAGATGTTCGAGCTGGTCGCCTGTCAGCCGAATTTGCCGGTAGCCGACCGCGACCGTTGCGGCAATAACTACTGCAGTAACCGCGGTCGCTATGGCCGTGAGAGCCTCCCAAGAGATCATGAACGTCCCGATGCTCGTCTGCCGCGTGCGCGCTCAAAGATCCCTGGCGGCGTCTAACCTAGGGTGGCGATCCTAGCGACGACTTCAGCGAGCTCTTGAACTGCGTCTGCTGCGCCGGCGTCATCACACCGTAGATACCTTTGAGCAGCTTCTCCTGCGCCAACTTCTTCTGCGCCGCGTCGGCGCCGGCCGTCTGCGATTGGTACTGCGCAACCATCGGCTTGATTTCCATCTTTTGCCGCAGGGTGAGGTTCGCGCTCTGCAGCGCCGCCCTTACCGCCGCTTGAACCTTGCTCGGATCGGTCGTGCCCATCTGGGCGACGATCGTCGCGGTCGGCTGCGCGAGGGCGCCTAGCGGAAACGCCAATGATAACGGAATCGCCAAAACAGCGATCAGTCGTAAAATGCTCATAGTACTTGCTTTTTAAAACTGACGGTCGGCCTCCTCTTTTCGCCAAGTCCCTGGGCCTGCACTGGTGTTACGCGTGCGTTACCGATATTCGGGCCTGCGGCTCGGCGCGGCGCTCGTCGCAGCCCGCTTCAGTTCCGCATCTCTCTTGCTGCCGTTTCTCCAGCAGTAACCTGGATGGTTACCCTTCGAACCTTGCTGCTCGCACTGGGTACTGCCCTTGCGGTCCTGGACTGGTGGGAATCTTTATCGGGCAACGGCTTTGGCCGTTCTTTCAACGCGACTCTTCCGTCATTAGTTCTCCGACTTTCCTGGTGACGTGGCACCCTTTCGCGAGGCAGAGAAGGCAAAGGGCCCGAATGCGCGCATCGATGCCCGTCGTCTCCCGCTCGCTCGTCGCATTGGTCATCGCGGCTGCCGCCGCGGCGGCCGTGGCGGCGCACGGCACGATTGACATCATTGCCGACTATCTGGTCGCGCATGCGAGCTACGACGATCTCTCCAGTCACGACTCGCGCGGACTGGTCGTCGCGATCGGCGCCATCATCGCCGGGGCGGTCGCGCTGCACGGCCTGCGGCTCTGCTGCGACGCGGCGGCCCATCGAACGCTTGCATCGTCGCCGGCTCCGAGTTGGCGGAGCGCGCCGCTCTTTGTTGGTGCTACGATGCTGCTGGCGTCGATCGCCGTTCCGGCGATGGAACTGCTCGACTCGCGACTGGCCGGAACGACGCTCGCGGGGCTCGACGACGCGTTCGGCGGCTCGGTGTTCCTCGGACTGAGCACGACGCTGGTGTGCGCTGCCGCGGTCGCGCTCGCGGTGTTCGCCTTCGCGCGCTGGATTCTCTCGCACCGCGATCGTATCATCGCCGCGATCGCCGGAATCATCCGTCTCCGTTCGCAATTATATACGGGTCCGCGACGGTCGCGAAGCTTTACCGGCGCTCCGATCTGCCCGCGCAGGCTCTCCGCGCTGCGGTACGGCAAACGCGCCCCTCCCTCTGATGCCCTTCGCCATCCCAAAACGCTACTCACCCATTGCGAGGGCATCTATGCTTCCAATACTCGTCGCGGCGTGCTGCCTCGTCGGCGGCAACGTCCGTACCCCAACCGGCGCTCCGATCGCGCAGGCGCAACTGACCTTTCACGGTCCGAAATCGACAACGGCGTCGACCGATACAAAAGGTACCTTCTCGGTCGTGCTTCCGGCCGGGAGATACGATCTCACGGTCGTTGCTAAGGGCTATGCCACCGCCACCGTCAATACCGGCGAACTGAACGAAGGGGCCCGGATCTCGGTAGTTTTAGAGCCGAGCGACACACCCAAGCTGCGTACGATCGGCGAGGTAACGGTCAACGGCGGCTTCACCCTCGATCGCAGCGTCATTCCCGAAGTGGACGTTTCGCGCGCGCAGATGGATGCGCTCGGATACTCGCAATCGTACGAGGCGCTCGAAGAGGTTCCGTCCGTGGTCCTTCAGCATCCCGACTCGGGCGCCCCGACCGCACCGATGGTCGTCTCGCTGCGCGGGCCCGATCCGTCGGAAGCGATAGTCACGCTCGACGGTCAGCAGCTCAACGACGGCAACACGGGCGACGTCGATATCTCCGAGTTTGCCGTCCCGGCCTTCAACAGTATCAACGTAACCGAGGGCTTGGGCCCGACCGACTTGGAAGGCAGCAATACATTCGGCGGCGCGGTCAACTTCGTTTCGCTGCGGCCGACGCAGGACGAACACTTCGCCCTTTCGGGCTCGATCGGCTCGTTCGGCACGACGCAGACCTGGCTCAACGCAACCGGCACGATCGGCAAACTCGGGTACGCACTGGCCGGCGATGATTTCCAGCAAGCCGGTCAAGTCAACCAGACCGCTTTGGTCGTGCCCTTTAACAATACGCCGATCTTCTGCGGGCGGTACTCGAGCAGCACCCCTACTCCGAACTGTCCGACGCTCGTACATCTCGGCTCTTCGATCGCCGCAATGCTCGGGCTGATAAATCTCGACTATAGTTTCTCGCAACGCTCGGACGTCGGTTTCCGCATTTTCACGCTCGGCAATAACCGGGACGAGTCGAGCGCCGTCAACGGGATCGCAGGAAATCCGACCTGCGTGTTCAGCGGCCCCGGCGCCGGCTGCGACTTTTCGCCGACGAAAGGCGAGCCGAACGAGGTTGCCAATCCCGTGTACGGCTACAACATCGGCGCCGGTAGCGCGACGTTTGCGCAGAGCATCCGCGCCTACAACGCGTACTCGCGCACGCCGCTGGGAGCGGGCACGCTCGCCGCAAGCTTCCTCGCCGACGACGATAACATCGACTTCCAAGGCGGCTCGGTCTCACCGTACGACGTCCAGCACGTCGACACGCGCTACAGCGAAGGCTTCTCGTGGGGCCGGACGTTCGACGAAAGCGACTTCTCTTTCGGCGGCTACGCGCGTCAGGAGTCGCTCGCCGGGCCCAGCATCATCGACGCCGCACAACAGCCGATCACGCTCTCGCAGAGCGTCGATTCATACTTCTTCCGCGGATCCCAACAGTTCGGGCGTCTGAGGCTCTCGGGCGGCCTCTACGACGCACAGTATTCGTCGTTCGGCAACGACTTGAACTGGCGTCTCGGTCTGAGCCAAGACATCGGCTCGTCGAGCGACGTTCGTTTTTCCGTGGGAACCGGCTTCCGGGCACCCCTGCTTTACGAGCGCTACTTCGAACCGGGGGGTCAAACGCCGCCGGATCAAAATTGCGTCATTTTCAACGGCAATCCAAACGAAAGGCCGGAGCACGCAACAGAGTACGAGCTGGGCTTCTCGCACCTCTTTTCGAATACGTCGAACCTCGACGTTGCGCTCTACCGCTCGAATCTCCGGGACACGATCGAAAACTACTATCCCGGTGGCGGCGCGAAGAGTTTCTGTAACACGCCGCTGGGATACGCGTACGAGATCCCGATCAACATCGGCAACGCCGTCTACGAAGGTGCGGAGGCGCGCTACAAGCAGTTCTTCCCGCGCTTGAACGTCACGGCTACTCTCGCGTACGGCCTCAACGTCGCTTACCCGTACGCACTCGGGCCGAACGTTTCTAACCCAACGTCCGGCGGCACCCTAGTCGACGACGAGCAGTTTCTCGGCGTTCCACAGCAGCAGGGCTCGGCCGTCTTCATCTGGGCACAGCGCGGCTGGCACGCCTCGACGGCGCTGACCTTTGCCGGCAGAAACAACACGCTCAACCAGCAACCGTATACCATGGTGGATGCCGCGCTCGGCAAAAACTTCGGTCACCTCGACCTTACGCTGGCGGCGACGAACATCTTCAATACCGCTTCGGGACCCTTCACTCTTTACGATGCAGGCGTCCCCTACCGCGGACTCTATCCCGGCCCGAACAACAGCGCGTATCTCGCCAACCTCCCGACCAACGCCCTGTTCGTCCAGCCCGCGTCAATCAAGTTCATCCTAACGATACACGAATGAAAGAAGCCCCGCTTCATCAGCGGGGCTTCTTTCTTCTGGGTCAGCAATGGCTACAGGTCTTCGGGGTTGATGCCCTTCAGACGATCGTACTGCGTCTTCGTCGGCGAAGCGTGCGGGTTTGCGGCCGGCTCGTACTCGCCTTCGTACTGCACGGTGAGCGGTTCGCGGTTGCGCTCGTAGGCGGTGACGAGGCGGCTCATACCGTCGCCGTTGGTGCCCATCACTTCCGCGAGCGCCGCATCGTCGGCGGTCATCGCAGCTGCGGCGAAGGGTATTTCGTACTCGTGGCGCGGGCGCCCGTCGTCGTCGATGTCCTGACCATCGGGAATGATCTGCACGTTGCGATAGCGCGACATGCCGGTACCGGCCGGAATCAGTTTGCCGATGATCACGTTCTCCTTGAGCCCGAGCAGCGGATCGTACTTACCCTTGATTGCCGCATCGGTGAGCACGCGCGTCGTCTCTTGGAAGCTCGCTGCCGAGAGGAACGACTCGGTGGCGAGCGATGCCTTCGTGACGCCGAGCAGTACCGGATTGGCCGTCGCAAGCTCTTTGCCGGCAGCCTTCATCCGTTCGTTAGCTTCGTGGAACTGCGCCGCTTCGATCAGCTGCCCCGGCAGCATCGTCGTATCGCCGCCCTCGACGATCTTCACCTTGCGCAGCATCGACCGAACGATGACCTCGATGTGCTTGTCATTGATGTCGACGCCCTGCGAGCGATAGACCTTCTGCACTTCTTGGACCAGGTAGTTCTGCAGAGCCGTCTCGCCCTTAACGCGCAGAATATCGTGCGGGTTGAGGGAGCCTTCGTTGAGCTGGTCGCCGATCTCGATTTGCTGGCCGTCCTGCACCAAGAGATGGGTGCCCGGCGGAATCTCGTACTCGCGCTCTTCGCCATGAGCGTCGGTGATATAGACGATGCGCTTGTTGCGCTCGTCACCGAGTCGAACCGTGCCGGTGGCCTCCACGATCGTCGCTTGACCTTTGGGCTTGCGCGCTTCGAAGATTTCCTCGACACGCGGCAGACCCGTGATGATGTCTTCCGTGGCGACGCCGCCGGTGTGGAAGGTACGCAGCGTGAGCTGCGTGCCCGGCTCGCCGATCGACTGCGCCGCAATGATTCCCACGGCCGTGCCGATGTCGGCGCGGTTGCCAGCGGCCAAGTCACGCCCGTAACAGAGCGAGCAGACGCCGTACTTCGATTGACAGGTAAGCACCGAGCGAATCTTCACTTCGGTGACTCCTGCATCCATGAGCGCCTTGGCCTTCTCTTCGTCGATCTCTTTATCACGAGTGATGATCGCCGTCGTCGGACGTTTGGGATCGAGACGGATCTCCTCGGCCGCGCGCCGTCCGATAATGCGGTCGATGAGCGGCTCGATGACCTCTTTGCCGACGCGGATGTCGCTGACCGTGATGCCGTTGGCCGTGCCGCAGTCTTCCTCACGGATGATGACGTCCTGCGCCACGTCGACTAAACGACGCGTCAGATAGCCCGAGTCCGCCGTGCGCAGCGCCGTGTCGGCCAGACCCTTACGCGCGCCGTGCGTCGAGATGAAGTACTCGAGAACGGTGAGGCCTTCTTTGAGCGATGCCTTGACCGGGATCTCGAGAATTCGGCCCGACGGGTCCGACATCAAGCCGCGCATGCCGCCGAGCTGTTTGACCTGCGCGATCGAGCCGCGGGCGCCGGAGGTCGCCATCATGAAGACCGGGTTGAGCGGATTCTGTGCCGCCTGCATGGCCGTCGTGACCTCGTCTGAGGATTTCGACCAAATCTCGATCGTCTTGTTGTAGCGCTCGTCCTCCGAAATGAAGCCCTGCTCGTAGAGCCGGTGCAACTCGTCGACTTCGTCCTGCGCTTTGCCAATGATCTCGTGCTTGCTTTGCGGGACGATGACGTCGCTGATCGAGACGGTCGTACCCGAGAGCGTCGCGTAATGGAAGCCGATGTCTTTGATCGCGTCCAAGAAGCGGGCCGTTTCGGCATTACCATACTTGCGATAGCAGTCGGTAATCGTCTTCTTCAGGCTGCCCTTGTCGACGATGCGGTTGACGAACTCATGATCCCAACGCTCGGGGAACGCGAGGTTGAAGATCACGCGCCCGACGGTGGTCTTGATCAGCTTGCCGTTCCAGCGAACGTAGATCCACTCTTGCAGCTCGATCTGCTTGGTGTCGTACGCCATGACGGCCTCTTTGCCGTCGTAAAACGTCGGAATCGCGCCGGCCGCGTCGGCCGCCGGTGCGTCCTTCTTGCGGTCGCGTTCGATACGCTCGTACTCTTCCGTTATCGGGGCTTTGGCCGGGCCGCTGTACTCGTCACCCTGGAAGGTGAGGTAGTAGAGGCCCAACACCATGTCTTGGGTCGGGATCGAAACCGGATTGCCGTATGCGGGCAGCAAGATGTTGTTCGAGGAGAGCATCAAGATACGCGCCTCGGCTTGAGCTCCGGCAGAGAGCGGCAGATGCACGGCCATCTGGTCGCCGTCGAAGTCGGCATTGTATGGCGTGCAAACCAGCGGATGCAGATGAATCGCCTTGCCCTCAACGAGCACCGGCTCGAACGCCTGGATGCCCAAGCGATGCAGCGTCGGCGCGCGGTTCAAGAGGACCGGATGCTCTTTGATGACCTCTTCGAGCACGTCCCACACTTCCGGACGCACCCGCTCGACCATACGTTTCGCGCTCTTGATATTGTGCGCGAGTCCGCGATCGACCAGCTTCTTCATCACGAAGGGCTTGAAGAGTTCGAGCGCCATCTCTTTGGGAAGGCCGCACTGATGCAGCTTGAGCGTCGGACCGACGACGATGACGGAGCGTCCCGAGTAGTCGACGCGCTTGCCGAGCAGGTTCTGGCGGAAACGCCCCTGCTTGCCTTTGAGAATATCCGAGAGCGATTTGAGCGGCCGATTGTTGGGCCCCGTGACCGGACGCCCGCGGCGGCCGTTGTCGATCAGCGCGTCGACTGCCTCTTGCAGCATGCGCTTTTCATTCTTGATGATGATCTCGGGCGCGTTGAGTTCGAGCAGCCGCTTCAAGCGGTTGTTCCGGTTGATCACGCGACGGTAGAGATCGTTGAGATCGGAGGTGGCGAAACGGCCGCCGTCCAGCTGCACCATCGGCCGCAACTCGGGCGCGATCACCGGAACGGCGGCGAGCACCATCCACTCGGGACGATTGCCGCTGTTCAAGAATGCCTCGACGACTTCCAGGCGTTTGATGGCCTTGAGCCGCTTCTGTCCGGTGGTTTCCTTGAACTCTTTGCGTAGGTCTTCTTGAATTTTGCGCAGGTTGAGGTCGCGAAGCAGCTCGCGGATCGCCTCGGCGCCCATGCCGGCTTTGAACCGGTTGCCGAACTTCTCGCGTGCCTCGCGATACTTTTGCTCGGAGAGCACTTCACGCTTGGTCAGCGTGGTGTCGCCCGGATCGATGACGACGTAGGCCGCGAAGTAGATCACCTTCTCGAGCTGACGCGGCGACATGTCGAGCAGGATGCCGATGCGGCTGGGAACGCCTTTGAGATACCAGATGTGGCTGACCGGCGTCGCCAGCTCGATGTGTCCCATCCGCTCGCGGCGTACCTTGGCGCGCGTGATCTCGACGCCGCAGCGGTCGCAGATCATCCCTTTGAAGCGGATGCGCTTGTACTTACCGCAGTGGCACTCCCAGTCTTTGGTCGGGCCGAAGATCTTCTCGCAGAAGAGTCCGTCGCGCTCGGGCTTGAGCGTGCGGTAGTTAATCGTCTCGGGTTTTTTGACTTCGCCGAATGACCACGCCCGAATTTGCTCCGGGGACGCGAGGCCGATGCGCATTGCGTCGAAGTTGTTTACGTCGATGAGGTTCAAAGGATGGGACTCCGCCCGGCCCACCTCGCCGCCGCTTACGCAGGGAAGGCACGCCCCACGTCGTCACGTAGGGGCTCCCACCGTCGCTGCTGGCTCCGGGGCACAGACGGCGATTTTATCACGCCGCCCCCCTCTTGTCACCTGCCGAGCTAGCCGATACGTGTAGTAGGGCGAGCAGCCGTTTAGAGCGGCGGCCTGTTCGAGCGTTCCTCGTACACACTTAGCACTTCCACCTTACCAGTCAGGAACGCACGCGCAGGTCGCGCCCCGGGTACCACGCTGTTCGGCTGCTCGCTCGCCTGCCTACTTCTTCCTGCCTCCCGATCGCTTGCGTGAAGGGACCTTACCGCCAGCAGCCCGAGCCTCGCTGAGCCCGATCGCGATGGCTTGCTTCCGGCTGGTGACTTTCTTGCCCGAACGGCCGGATTTGAGCTCCCCACGCTTCATCTCGTGCACCGCGCGCTTAACCTTCTTGCCGGCCTTGGCCCCGTATTTGCGGGTCGACTTCTTTCGCGCTCCGCCCTTTTTCCGGGTCGACGTCTTCTTCCCAGTGCCGGTCGTCTTCTTGCGGGTGGTGGTCTTCTTCCGGGCGCGGGTCGTCTTCTTCTTGCGGGCGGCCATCTCAGACTTTAGCTCCCCTGCCGGTGATCAGGTTAAACACGATCAGGACCAGCGCGACGAGCAAGAGGATGTGGATCAGACCGCCGCCGATGTGAACCACGAAGAATCCAACAATCCAAAGCAAGAACAAAATGACGATGATCGTCCAGAGCAAACCTATCATGCATTCTCCTCCATAGGTGTGAGCGTTGGAACTCTCTTTCCCCAATCCCGGCCAACCGAAGCCTTCCCCGGTAAAGCGCGCTCACACGCCCGAGCCTGGGAAAATGCTGCGGGGGCTTTCTCGGGCGACCCGCCTAAAGATGACGTGACGTCGTTGAAACCGGCGATCCTGACGCAACATTGAAACGACTCGACGAAGGTGAGCTCGGACCCCCCACTGCCGCTGCGGAGCGCGACCTGCAGTCCGTTCGTGTCGTCATTTCGCGCACGGCCGACGTCCTCTGGCAAGCGGATACCTCGGGAGCGGTCACCGGAATCACCCTCTGCCGGCCGGCCCTGCCCGAACGTGGCGGCGACCTCGACGAAGCCGAAGTCGCTCAGATCGAGACTCTCTGGCGCAAGGCGGTCCTCTGCGCGAAGCGGTTCAGCGCAGTCTATCACGTGCGCACCCCGGGCAATCCGACGCTGCGCAATTTCCTCATCCAGGCGATTCCGATCTTTTCCACCGAGGATGAAGTGCTCCATTGGTCGGGGCACGCCACCGAGGTCGACCGGTTTGCCGATGCCGGGACGCGCTTCATCTCCGAAGCGACGACCGTGCTCTCTTCGTCGCTTAGCCGCTCGACGATCGTCAACCGGCTCGTTGCCGCGTCGATCGAGGAGTTTTGCGATCTTTGCGCGGTCCACACGGTCGAAAACGACGGCACGGTCACCCTGCAAGGCTTTGCCGATGGACGACAAGGCGTCAAGCTCGCGCACGAAACACTCGACCAGCCCGTCGGCGACGCCTTGCGCACGCGCCAGCCGGTCCTGTTACTCTCCGGAACGCTGCGCGAGCACACCGACGAGAAGCTCCGAGAGTTCGCCCGCCTCTCGAAAATGCGCTCGGGCATCATCGTGCCGTTGTTCGTCGGCACGACCTGCATCGGCACGTTAAGCTTCCTGGAATCGGAGCGCCGTTCGAGCTTTGCGACGCGCGAGCTGGACGTAGCGCTCGTGGTCGGTCGTCAGCTGGCGTTGGCGCTCGAGAACATCAGGACGTTCGAGCGAGAGCAGAGGATCACCGAGCGGTTCCGCTTCTTGGCGCGAGTAACCGAACGGCTCTTCGCGACGCTCGATTCCAAGAAGACGCTCGCGCTGCTGCTCGACGGACTTACCGAACGATTTGCCGACTATGCCCTCGCCGCGAAGCTGACCGACGGGCGCCTCCGTACGATAGCGGAGACCGGAACGAAGGCCGACTTGCGTCCCGACAGCGAGCGGGAAATAGTTGCCTCGCTCTTAGATCGGCGCTCGATCCTGAGCGGCGCCACGTTCGAGGCCGTGCGCCCGCGGCTCAAATCCGGTCCGCTCGACGAAGCGGCGCGACCGCGCTCGTGGATAATGGTTCCCCTCCTCTCGGGCGACTCAATCTACGGCGCGATCGTCTGTTGTTCGAACACCCGTCAATACGATTCCAGCGATCTCGAAATGCTCGAAGAGATCGGGCGGCGCGCGTCGCTTGCCATCGCGCATGCCGACGGTTTAGTCCGCGAACGGCGCCTCATTGAAACGATCCAAGAAGCGACGCTCCCCGCGCATCTCGCTCGCGTCGAGGGTGCGAGCCTTAGCGCGATCTACCGTCCTGCCGCCTCGGAGGTGCAGGTCGGAGGCGACTGGTACGACGCGTTCGATATCGACGATCATCGCGTCTTGCTTACCGTCGGCGACGTTACCGGGCACGGCCTCGAATCATCGATCGTGATGGGTAAACTGCGTCATGCCATCAACGTCGTTTCGTTGTACGAAAGCAATCCCGCGCGCATTCTCGATGCAGCCGAAGGAATTCTCTCGCGGCGTTACCCAGGTTCGGTCGCGACGGCCTTCGCCGCCATTTTCGATACCCGCACTCGCACGATCTCGTACGCCAACGCCGGTCATCCCTACCCGCTATTGCGCCGTCACGACGGAACGATCGCCGAACTGCAGGCTGAAGGCCTTCCGCTTGGACTGCGCACCGCCGGCCCCCCGGCCACGCCGGTATCGGAGCGCCTGGATGATGCTGCGCTGTTGACGTTCTATACCGACGGCTTGATCGAAGCGACGCGCGATGCGCTCGCCGGCGAGATCCTTCTGCGTGAAGCGATTGCGAGCGACGCCGTCTTCTTCGTCGAAAGCCCCGCGGCGTTTCTCGAAACCTACTGCCTACGCCGTCGGGCGCCGGATGACGTCGCAATCTTGGTTCTGAACTTCATTCGATCGCAGCGGTGGACGATCGAGCCCGGAGATTGGCACGAAGCCCGCCACGCCCGCCGGGAGTTCGTCGCGAGTCTCGAGGCCGCGGGCTCCGCGCCGAGCGACATCAAAGCCGCCGAGCTCATTTTCGGAGAACTTACCGCCAACGTCGCACAGCATGCCGCGGGGCCGATCGATATCGCACTCGATTGGTCCGCAAAGAACCCCGTGCTGCACGTCATCGATCGCGGCGAAGGCTATGCGACGAGCGAACGAACGGAACCAGACGACCTGCTGAGCGAACGCGGCCGCGGGCTCTGGTTGGTCGGGCGCCTGGGCGCGCAGCTGAGCGTCGAGATCCTGCCGGGTTTCGGCGCGCACGTCCGCGCCGTTCTCCCTTTGTCATCCCGAGCCATGTCGGATTAGGCCTGAGCGTATTCCTGCGCTTTGGCGAGGATCTCGTCGGCATAGCGCGGCAGCGCGCTTCGCAAACGGAGAATCGTCTGTTCGGCCGTCGGCACGGACGTGTCGAGCGCCGCGAATCTTGCGAGCGTCAGCGAGCGCAAGCCGTCGTTGTGACTACCCAGCACGTCGTCGATCGCGAGCCGCATCGCGCTGTCGAAGTTATGCGCGACCGCGGGGACAACTCGCGTGTGAGAATCGAGCAACGGGTGCACGCAGGCGAGCTGGAAATCCTCGCTGAGGACGTCGATCGGATAGCCGCAGAAAATATCGAAGCCCACCGAATTGATCAACGTGTTCCACTCAGCCTCGAGCGCGATTGCCGCGGCAAACGATTTCTGCGACCACAGAACGCCGACCATTTCGCCGTACCCGCGCACGCGGCCGTACTCCGCGTGCAGCTCCCGAACGACTGCGCCGCAGCTCGCGTCGAAGCGTTCGGGGTTGGGCTGTCCGTCGCCATCGAGAAACCCGGCGAGCGTCTCCTTGTCGTCGAGGCAGACGACGCAACCGGAAAGCAGGCCGCGGCTAATGGCCTCGCGTCGCTCCGGGCCCGTGATGACGACCGCGGCGCCGCCGCTACGCAGCGATTCGTTCAGAAAATGCGCGACGTTACGCGCGAGCCGAGTGCCGTCACGGCCGTAGAACTGAACGAGGTGCTCAGATCCCCGTCGACCCGAGTTGAGGTTCACGTCAATCATCGTACGTTTCTTTACCCACAGAGTCAAATCTACAGCGCCCGCGGCAGCAAGTTGGCGGGCGGTGCTCGCGTTTTCGTCGAGCGATTAACGGGGATAGACCGCACGTGAAAAGCTTACAAACCAAGAGAGTTGCCGTCTTAGTGACCGACGGCTTTGAGGAAGCCGAGTTGACCGAGCCCACCAAGGCGTTGCGTGAAGCCGGCGCCTGCGTCGAGATCGTATCGCAGAAGCGCGAACCCATTCAGGCCTTTCGACACCATCAGCCGTCGATCAAGATCGACGTCGATAAGACGTTCGATCAAGTCTCGCCCGACGATTACGACGCCGTCCTTCTTCCGGGAGGCGCCCTCAACGCCGACGGCATTCGCACCAACAGCGATGCGCAACGCTTCGTGCAACGAATGAACGAAGAGCGCAAGCCGATGGCGGTTATCTGCCACGCACCCTGGCTCTTGGTCTCCGCCGGCATTGCCAAGGGACGCACGTTGACGAGCTGGCCAACGATCGTCGACGATCTGCGCAACGCCGGCGCGCAGTGGGTGAATCGTGAAGTCGTCGTCGACGGCAATCTCGTCACCAGCCGCGGGCCCAAAGACATTCCCGCCTTCAATAAAGCCTTCGAGTCGCTCCTGATGTGACGCTCAAAGCTTTGCGTGAAGCTGCGTCGACGTGTCGCGCATGCGACCTCTATAAGTACGCGACTCAGACGGTTTTCGGGGAGGGCCGAGCCCGCGCGCGCCTGATGTTTGTCGGCGAGCAGCCCGGCGATAACGAAGACCGTCTGGGTCATCCCTTCGTGGGCCTTGCGGGGAAACTACTGCACGATGCAATGGAGCGCGCCGGCATCCAAGCCAAGGACGTCTATGTAACCAACGCCGTCAAGCACTTCAAGTTCATCGAGCGCGGCAAACGCCGAATCCACAAGAAACCGAAGATCGTCGAGATCCGCGCGTGCAAGCCGTGGCTCGAAGCCGAGATCGCGCTCGTGCGCCCCGCGCTGATCGTGGCGCTCGGCGCGACAGCCGCGCAATCGATGCTCGGCTCGAGCTTTCGCGTAACGGCCAACCGCGGCCGGATCCTCGGCGGGCAGCCGCCAATACTCGCGACCATCCACCCGTCGGCAATTCTACGTACGCCCGATTCCGATACTCGTCACGCGGAGATGGCCCAGTTCGTCGCCGACTTGCAGACGGCGCGCGCAGGCCTTTTCAAATAAGAGTAAACCGCGTTCACCGCCGGCCAGACTGCGCGAGAACGCAAGCGTCCCGAGCACGACGAACGCCAGAACGATTGCGAGCAATACCGGCGTAAAGTCAAATCCATGCAACGGTCGTTTCCGCGACTCCCGAAGGCGCATACTCCTTAAAACGCGTCACCGCGCGGTTTAGATGTAGCCGAGAGCGGCGAGCTCCGGGTAAGGATGCGGCCGCCGTCGTACTACAAGCGCGATGCTTCTGCTGGGGATCGAAACCTCGTGCGACGATACGGCGACCGCCGTCGTGCGCGACGGACGCGACGTCTTGTCGAGTGTCGCGACGAATCAGGACGAGTTTCACGCCAAATACGGCGGCATCGTCCCTGAGATCGCAAGCCGGCGACACGTCGCGCTGCTCTCGGCCGCCGTCGAAGACGCGCTCGAGCGGGCAGGCACCACGCTCGAAGCAATCGACGGTATCGCCGTCACTGCCGGACCGGGGTTAATTGGAAGCCTCGTCGTGGGCGTTGCCGTCGCCAAAGCACTGGCCTTCGCGGCGAACAAACCACTTTACGCCGTAAACCATTTGCACGGACACGTCTTTGCGCCGTTCCTCGATCGCCCGGAGAGGCCGCCCTATCCCTTTCTCGCACTGCTCGTCTCCGGCGGCCACTCGCAACTCGTCGCCGTCGACTCGCCGCTGCGCATGCGCATCCTCGGTCGCACGCGCGACGATGCCGCGGGCGAAGCCTTCGATAAAACGGCGCGCCTCCTGGGCTTGCGCTATCCCGGGGGCCCCGAACTCGACCGCCTCGCTCGCACGGGAAATCCGAGAGCCTATGCATTTCCTCGCTATCGCCCCGCAGGCGACGCGCTCGATTTCTCGTTCTCCGGATTGAAAACGTCGGTGCGTTATTTTCTCGAATCCGAAGCGGGCCGCCAGGCTCCGCCAGCCGACGTTGCCGCGTCGTTTCAAGCCGCCGTCGTCGATGCCTTGATGGCGCAACTGCAGTCGGCGTTCGAACGGGCTCGCTACAACGCCGTTGTGGTCTCCGGCGGCGTCGCCGCAAACTCGGCGCTGGGGTCCGCGGTGTCGGCCTGGAGCAGGCGCGACGGCGTGCCGGCGTTCATTCCTCCGGCGAAGTACTGCACCGACAACGCGGCGATGATCGCCGCGGCCGCCTTCTATCAGAAGGACGCCACGCGCGCCGATCCGCTCTCAATGACGGCCGACCCGAACCTTCCCTTCGTGCTTACGGAACGTGCGGACCATACTTGAGCGCATAACTCGCCGGGAATGGTTGTGCGCAGTGGCTGACCTTATATAAAGTGCCGCCGACGACCATCGACGAGAAGACGCAAAGTTGCCCCGAGGAGGGCAGGCTCGTAAAGAAAACCTGACCCGCGTGATTCGTCCGCAATATGCTGATGACGCCGCCGGGTCCGCCGTTGACGATTGACCGGGAAAGCGTCACGGCCTGGTCGTAAAGTCCGCCGCCCTTTAGCGTCAGCGTCACGGTCGTCGAATTCGGGTTCGGCGCGTTGCTCGTTGACGGGTTTGACGATCCCGAACTGCACGCCGCAAGCGCAGCAAGCAAACTGAGAGTCCCCAGGCGACGAACTATGCAAGCCATGCTACTTCCTTCCGCACCCTGCGATGCTCGCGTTCTTGTGAGATTAGGGTTCACTCGAGTGAATTGGAACCATGCCGCCGCTGGTCGTTTCTAAGGTCCGCTTAACCGGGGACGCGACCTCCCTAGGCCCGAGGCGCAGCTCGTAGGCGAGGTATGCATGGAAGGTTCGTTCCCCTGCGATCGATTGGCCGATCGAGAAAAGCAGCGAGTGGATCGCGGAGTAGTCGTCGTTCATGCCGATTCCCACGCTGGTCGAGCCGGGCTCGGCGGTGCGATCGGCTCCGGTCGAGTAGATCTCCACGCCTGCATCGATCTTATCGGAGAATCCATAGGTACTCGCGAGACCGCCGGACCAGAAGTTGCGGGCGCCGGCCCCGCCGTTTCGCTCCCAACCGCCACCGCCAAACAGCGTTACCCGTCCGATCGTTTTCTGAGCCCAGAGCGGCAAGAAGAGCGTCTGCGTGCTGCCGTCGGCTTCGGGCGACTCGATCCCGGTCGGAACGCCGATCGATGGATAGAATGCTACTTGCCGCCGCGATCCGCTTTCGGGAATGAAGCGGTACTTGATCCCGAAGTCTTCATTGCCCGCTCCGAATCGTACCGAGGCGTTTGAATTCGTCGAAAACGTGAGTGGAAACGAACCGGCAATCTGCACGTTCGGCAGCGGTCCGTAATTGATTTTCCGCAAACGGTGCCGACGTTTCGCTCTCACCGGGCCGGTACTCGCCCTCGTAGCCGATGTAGATCTCGTAGTTTCGATATGCGACCGGTACCGGGTCGTCGGTCTGGTAGGGCGGTCCGGCCCAGGCCGCGCGCATCGAGCCGAAATAGATCGCACACGCGAAGGCCGAGGCGAGAAAGAATCGCATGGTGTCGAGGTCGGACTAGAGCGAGAGCTTGAAAACGGTTCCCGCGTCGCTCGCGCCGCCCTGATAGGTCGTGCCGTACAGCGTGCCGTCGAGCGCGATCAAACCGGCGTACGGGTACTGACCGTCGGTGCCGGCTTTGAAACTGTAGAGCACGTGATCGTTGCCGCCGGACGGGCGTTCCGAGAAGAGGGTTCCCGCGCCTTTCACACCGCCCTGATAGGTCGCGCCGTAGAGCGTGCCGTTTTGTGCGATAAGCCCGGCATAGTATGGATGCGCACCGTCGGCGTTGGCTTTGAAGCGGTAGAGTACGTCCTCTTTTCCCGACGTGCTCACTTTAAAGATAACGCCCCAACCGTACGAAACTCCGCCGGAATAGGTCGTTCCGTAGAGCGTGCCGTCGAGGTCGAGCAATCGCGCATACGGATACTGACCGTCCGAGCCGCCTTTGAAGCTGTAGATGACCTTCTCGTCGCCCGACGTGCTGACTCGAAAGACGGTTCCGTCGCCGCTGGCGCCGCCCTGATAGGTCGTTCCATAGAGCAGCCCCTTCACGGCGATCAAACCGGCGAAGGGATGCGCGCCGTCGTTGCCGGCTTTGAAGCTGTAGATCACGTGCTCCTCGCCGCCCGTGGTGATCTTAAAGACGACGCCCCAGCCCGGATAGACTCCGCCTTGGTACGTGGTTCCGTAGAGCGTGCCGTTCACATCGAGGAGCCGCGCATACGAGTATTGACCATCCTTGCCGCCCATGAAACTGTAGAGCATGTGCTCGACACCGGTTGTGCTGACCGAAAAGACCGTACCCGCGCCTTTCGCGCCGCCTTGATAGGTCGTTCCGTAGAGCGTGCCGTTGACGGCGATTAAACCCGCATATGGGTGCGCGCCGTCCTTCGTCCCGGCTTTGAACCGGTACAGCACGTGCTCCTCGCCGGTGGTGCTAATTTTGAAAACCGTTCCCCACTCGTAGCCGCCGCCGCCGCCGTAGGTCGTGCCGTACAGCGTCCCGTTCAACGGCGTCAGGCTGCCGTAGGGGTAGCCGGCGTCCTCGCCCGACTTGAAACTATAGAGCAGCGAGTAACTGTCGGCATTCGGCAACGCCGACGGGGGCAGCGGCGAAAACGCGTTCAGGCCGCGCGCACAACTCGCCAGAAACGCGCTGCAAACGATTGCGGCGAACAAACGCATGAATATGGGTTCCTTCTACGTCTCGAACGCGACTATTTCGTTGGCTTCCCGATGGTTCGTCCAGAACCGCGCGCCATCGTAAGCGAGCGCGCGAGCCGCGAATGGAATGCGGGCGAGGTCCGTAAAGCCGCCGGTTCCATCGCCGCCGATTTTTCCCAGGAAATACTCGTCGCTCTCTTCGTCGTCGGTCGTCACGACAAAAAAGGTTCCGTCGACGTAACATTGACCGCAAATTCCGCGCGGCAGGTCGATCTCGCGCACGACGTTTCCCTGTTCGTCGAGGCCGAGAATCCGGCGATTATACCACTGACTGACGTAGAGCCACGTTCCGTCGTAACTAAGCTGCGAACCGGTCTTGTCGGGACACTCGATCGCGTGCTGCGTTTTGAAACCGTGTCCCGGAACGAAACGGCGAATGATGCGATCGTCTTCCTCGCCCTCTCCGCAGATAACGCGAATCTCGTCGCCGACGACCGTCATGCCCCATGGTTTTCCGGGCGCCTTCTCTTCTTCGAGAACGGTCCATTGGCGCGGATCGAGCGCGTAAAGGCGATTCGTATCGATCGATCCCATCCAGAGTTTATCGCCGTCGAACGCAAGCGACTGCGGGCGCGGCGCCGGCGACGGCAGGCGCAGCGCTTCGGTTACATGATGCACGCGCGAAGCTTGTCCCTCTGACTGCCGGCAACCTCTACGCTGGGTGGTAAACCAGCGCGACGGGTCCCTCGAACTCCGTTGCGTTCACGAGCAGCAAATTAAGCGGCTTCGCGAGACCCGAGAACACCGGCATGCCTTTTCCGAGCACCACCGGATGCACCAAGAGCCGGTACTCGTCGATGAGCCCCGTTGCGACCAAACTCTGGGCGAAACCAGCGCCTCCATGCGCCAAGAGATCCTTGCCCGGCTGTTCTTTAAGGGCTGCTATCTCTTCGGCCAGCTCGCCATTTGCAAGCGTTGGTTCGGTCCACGACTGCGTCGGCGCAAACGCTATCGGAGGCTCGCCTGCCTCGACGCTCGCGCGCATAGCGGCGCGCAGTGCGGGAGAGGTTGAGCGCCAGGCTCGGCGGCGCGAGCGAAGTCTTGCGTGAAAACACCACTTTTGGGAGGTCGTTCATCGGAGCGGCGTACTGGTCGCTCGCCATTGGCCAAAATGCGGCCATGTCGTAGTAGGTGCGGCTGCCCATTAATGGGCGCCGGCTTGCCGGAGCGTTTCTAAGGTCCAGGCCGTAACCCGTTCGTCCCTTGTCTGAAAGATCCAGTCCAACTCGCCGTTTGGCCCGCACGCAAAGTTGTCCAGCGACAGGGACATTTTTAAGATCAGTTTTCTCACCGGCGCCCCCTAAGCGAGAACAATCGAGGCCCGCGTTAGCGAGCCTCGATTGTTCTTGCGTTTACGTAAGCTAGTGCAATGGACTGAGCCTTTCACTTACGAGCTAATGGTTACCACGAATCGGTTCGAGCTAAACCATTTTCGCCTTTCAACCTGAATTTATCCTGAACTGAATTCGAGCAGCGATACCGCGCGCTCGACCTCCTGTTCCGAAATGGTGAGCGGCGGCGCAAACCGCACGCTATTACCGCCGGCGCTCCCAATCAAGAGACCGCACTCTCGCGCCGCTGTGACGATCGCTGCGGCTTCGTAGGGCGCCTGCACGGTCAGGCCAATAAGCAATCCCATCCCGCGTGGCTCTCCAAAAATCTCCGGGCGGGAGCGCGCCAGAGCGGAGAGGCCCTCGAAGAGCTGCGCCGACCGCTCGCGGACGCGAGCGTCCAAGTCGAGTTCGTCGCGAACTCGCAAGTGCGCCAGCGCCGCCGCGCACGGGACCGGCGACCCGCCAAAAGTGGAGCCGTGGTCACCCGGCGCGAATCCGCCGGCGGCGCGCTCGTTGGCGAGCATAGCCCCGATAGGAAGACCGTTCGCGAGGGCCTTCGCCAGCGTCACGACGTCCGGCCGCACGCCGAACTGCTCGAAAGCAAATAGGCTTCCCGTTCGTCCCATCCCGCATTGGACTTCGTCGAAGATCAAGAGCGCGCCGCGCTCGTCGCAAAGCCGGCGCGCGCTCTCAAGGAACTCCGTCGTCGCGCAGTTCACGCCGCTCTCGCCCTGCAGCGGCTCGACGATAAACCCCGCTACCTGCGCGTCGATCGCGCCCTCCAACGCGCACACATCGTTGAATGGCGTAAACGCAAAGCCGGCCGGAAGCGGCGCGAAGCCCTCCCGGTACGCGAGATTGTCGGTCGCTGCAAGCGAGCCGAACGTGCGCCCGTGAAAGGATCCGGTGCAGGCCAAAATCGTGCTGCGCTCGGGCTCTCCACGCCGATAAGCCCACTTTCGCGCGAGCTTGATCGCGGCTTCGTTGGCTTCCGTGCCCGAGTTACAAAAGAACACCGCCCTCATCGCGGAGCGCGTGACGAGCTCGCGCGAAAGTCGCTCCGAAGGTTCGTGATGATAGAGGTTGCTGGCGTGCACCAGCGTTTGCGCCTGCGCCGCGATCGCTTGCGCGATCGCCGGGTGCGCGTGCCCTAGCGCGCAGACCGCGATGCCGCCGATGCAGTCGAGGTAGCGGCGGCCGCGGTCGTCGATCAGCTCGCAGCCTTCGCCCGCGACGATCGTTAGCGGCGCGCGCTTGTACGTATCGAGCAACGTCACGTGCGATAGTTCGCGTTGATGCGCACGTAATCGCGCGAGAGGTCGCAGCCCCAGCCCGTCGCCTGCGCCTGCCCCAAGCCGAGGCGCAGCTCCACCAAAACCGTCTCGGGCTCGAGCTCGCGGTGCGCTTCGGCCTCCGAAAGCAGCTCGATGCCGCCCACGCCGACCCACGGTTTACCGTTTGCGAAGAGCGACCAGCGCTGCGGATCGAGCTGCGCCCGGGCCGCTCCCGCCGCCGCGATGATGCGGCCCCAGTTCGGATCCTCTCCATAGAGCGCGGTCTTCACCAGGTTGCTGTTGATGATCGCGCGCGCGATCTTGCGCGCTTGTTCGACGTCGCGCGCTTGCGTTACGCGCACTTCCAGCCTCTTGGTCGCGCCCTCGCCGTCGGCAACCATCGCCTTGGCCAAATCGAGCGCGACTGCATTAAACGCGCCCGCAAACGCCTCGGGGACGGCCTGCTCCGAGCTCGGCTTGTCCTGAGCTTGTCGAAGGGTCGAACGTGGTGCGAACGCGTAGACCGCATCGTTGGTCGACATGTCGCCGTCGACGGAGATCATGTTGAAGCTGTCCTCATTGGCGCCGCCAAGGGCGTCGGCGAGAGCGTCGCTCGAGAGCGGAAAGTCCGTGGCGATGAAGGCGAGCATCGTCGCCATGTTGGGAGCGATCATGCCCGAGCCTTTGCCAATTCCCCCGACGACGTACTTGCGATCTCGATGGTAAAAGGCATACGCGGCGAGTTTCGGCACGCGATCCGTCGTCATGATCGCCTCGGCCGCATCGAAAGCCGCCTTCGCTCCCGAATCGAGCTGCGCGACGGCGCGTTCCAATCCGCGCTGTACGCGATCGACGGCGAGCGCGACCCCGATGACGCCCGTTGACGCGACGATCACCTGCGCGGGAATCAGGTCGAGGAGCGTCGCCGCTTGTCGTGCGGTGGCGCGAGCGTCGCGCTCCCCTCGCTCGCCGGTGCAAGCATTCGCGCAGCCCGAGTTGCAGACCACGGCGCGCATCGCCGGCGACTCGCGTAAGTGCGCCGCGCTTACCAGCAAGGGCGCCGCCTTGATCTCGTTGGTCGTCACGACCGATGCACAGGTCTGCGGCGTATCGAAAACGATCAGGGCCAAGTCGCGTTTGCGTGGTTTGATTCCAGCGTGGACTCCCGCAAGGCGCACGCCGGGAACGGCTCCCAACCCGCCGCGCAGCGCGATTAACTCAGGCGATGACGACGACGCGATCACGTAGTCCACTCTCTTCTGGAAATCCGAGCATCAGATTGAGGTTCTGAACGGCTTGTCCGGCCGCGCCCTTGCCCAGATTGTCGATCGCACAGATCACGCGTACGACCGCGCCGGCGACGTCGACCCGAATCTCGGCATCGTTGGTTCCGGCGACCGCGGCGATGCTGGGGACTCGCTCACCGGAGAGCACGCGCACGAACGCACTGCTCGCATAGGCTCGGCGAAAGGCCGCCGCCACCGCGCCGCCGTCCACGGGCTCGTCGAAGATCGCGTAGGTATCCGCCAGCAGGCCGCGCGCAATCGGCACGACGTGCGGCGTAAACGTCATGCTTGCGACGATGCCGCCGGCGCGAAGGTAGCGTTCCATCTCCGGCTGATGGCGATGCCCGCTCAAACCATATGCGCGAATCTCGCCGCTGACTTCGGCGAAAAGCGCGCCGGCCTGCGGCGTCCGCCCAGCGCCGGTGATTCCGCTCTTTGCGTCGACGACGATGTGCCGCGGCGCGCCGGCCGCGGCCAACGGCAAGAGTGCCAGCAATGTGGCCGTGGGATAGCAACCCGGATTGGCGACGAGCCGCGCGCCGGCAATCGCATCGCGGTGCCACTCGCACAATCCGTACGTCACGCCATCGTCGGCGCGGTAGGCAGCCGAAAGATCGATCGCGCGTGCGCCTTGCGCGAGCAGCGCGGGAACGATCGCGCGCGATGCTTCGTCGCCGCCGGCGGTCATCACCAGGTCGCCGGGGCGTACCGCTGCGGCGACGCTCCCCGGCGGCGAAAACCGGTACGGCGTGCTTCGCAGGAGCGCAAAGTGTTCGGCAAGCTCCTCTCCCGCGTGACTGCGGCTCTCGAGAACGCCGAGCTCGACGTGCGGATGACCGTGCAGCAAGCGGATTATCTCGGCCGCGGCGTACCCGGCCGCGCCCGTGACGTGAACGCGCGTCACGCGAGCTGCCGCGCGAGGCTCGCGAGTTCGGCGCTCACGGCATCGATCTGAGAGCGCACGTCGGCGAGCGACGTCGAGCCCTGGGTCTGCTTGGCTTCAACTGAGGCGCGCGCTTCGAGCGGCGCCTGCAGCGATTCGATCCCTGCGTTCCCGGCGAGCCTCGTCAGATCGCGTTCGTCGAGCACGCGGCCCTCCGCTTCCGCCGCCGCAACCGCCGCGCCAACCAGTGCGTGTGCCGCACGGGCCGTCGCACCGGCGGAGATCAACGCGTCGGCGATATCCGTTGCCACGGTGTAGCCGGCTACGGCGGAACGCGCCATGCGCTCGCGATCGAAGGAAACGGCGGCCAGCGCTCGCGCAAATGCGTCCAACACGGAAAGCCCGTCCTCGGCAGTCGCGACCGTCGCGCTCTTCGTTTCTTGTAAGTCCCGTTGATATGACGGCGCGAGTCCGCAGAGCGTTCCGAGCGCGCCCGCGTACGCGCCGATCGACCTGGCCGCGTGCGCGCGCACGAGCTCGAACGGATCGGGATTGCGCTTCTGCGGCATCAAACTCGAACCGGTCGAAGCCGCATCGCCGAGCCGGACGAATCCGTAGGCCGGCGCCGACCAGGCGATCAGCTCTTCGGCAATTCGCGACGCGTCGACGAGCGCCCGAACGAATGCGTGTGCGAGATCGAGCGCGACGTCGCGATTGCCGACGGCATCGAGCGCGTTGCGCGACGGCAGCGTAAAACCGAGTGCGCGCGCCGCCTGTTTTCGGTCGAGCGGCAAGCTCGAGCCGGCCAACGCGGCGCTTCCGAGCGGACACGACGAGCGCGCGGCGCGCGCCACGCCCGCGAAGCGGTCGAGCGAACGCAGAAACGGCTCGCTCCACGCCACGAGCAAGAATGCGAGCAGCACCGGCTGCGCCGGCTGACGATGCGTGCAGCCTGCTACGACGCTGCCCAGCTCCAGCTCTTCCTGCGCTCGAGCGATTAAGGCCGCGGCGATGTCGTGCGCGCGCGTCGCCCCGGCCTGCGCGCGGTCGAGCGCATACAATAGGAGCGTCGTGGCGACTTGATCGTTGCGGCTGCGCCCGGCGTGCAGCAATTCGCCCGCCGTCCCGGCGAGCTCGCGAACCCGCGCATCGATTGCGCCGTGCACGTCTTCGAAGGGCTGCGTACGCGCATAGTTTGCGAAACGGCCGTCGCGAATCTCCACGCCGATCGCGGTCAGCGCGCTCGCCAGTTCCGTCGCCTGCGCCTCGCTGACGATCCTTCCGCCGCGTAGCGCCTCGACGTGTCCGCGCGAACATTCGACGTCGAAGGGTGCCAGCACCAGATCCTCTTCGAGCGACGAGCCGAAGGCGAGCAGTTGCGCGTCGGGCGCAGCGCCGAAGCGGCCGCCCCACTGCAATGCGCTCACTCAGACACCGACGGGCGCGCGTTGCGAGGCAGCGTACGCCTCCAGCGGCAAGGCTTGCAGGGCGATAAATCCGTCGGCGGCCTGGTGATCGAACGTATCGTGCATTCCGTAGGTCGCAAGCCGTTCGCGATAGAGTCCGTACGGAGAACGCAGCCCGACGACGGTCGCATTGCCGCAATAGAGTCGAACTCGCACCTCGCCGGTCATGCGGGCAGCGCTCGCTCCGTTGAAAGCGTCGAGCGCCGTGCGCAGCGGCTGCATCCACAAACCATCGTAGATCAGCTCGGCGTAACGACGATCGGCGAGCGCTTTAAAACGCAGTTCGTCGCGCGTGAGCACCAGGCGCTCGAGCGCGCGGTGCGCGCCGATCAAGATCGTCGCCGCCGGGCATTCGTAGACTTCGCGCGATTTTAGACCGACGACGCGATCTTCGATCAGATCGATGCGCCCAATGCCGTGCGCGCCGCCGAGAACGTTGAGTTGCGCGACCATCGCGGCACCACGGCTTGCATCGAGGCCGGGCTCGCCGCCCCCGAAGGCAATGACGATCTCTTCCGCTTCCGACGCGGCCGCTGCCGGCGATGCCGTCCAGGCATACGCATCCTCGGGCGGCGCGCTCCAGGGATCTTCCAGAACGCCGGCCTCGATCGAGCGGCCCCACAAATTTGCATCGATCGAATACGGCTTCTCCGCGGTGTGCGCGATCGGAATGCCGCGCTCGCGCGCGAAGACGATCGCATCGGGGCGAGAGAGCGGCGATTCTCGGAGGGGAGCACGGCAGACCAGCGAGGGATCGAGAGCGCGCACGCCGAGCTCGATGCGCACTTGATCGTTTCCCTTGCCGGTGCAGCCGTGCGCCACCACCGTTGCGCCGAACTCGTGGGCAGTCGTCACGAGCAGCTCGGCGATGAGCGGACGAGAGAGAGCCGCGGAAAGCGGATAAACGTCTTGATAGAGCGCGTTTGCGCGCAGCGCCGCAAACGCGTACTCGCCGATGAAGCGCTCGCGTGCGTCGATCAGCACCGCGTCGTACGCGCCGAGGGCTATCGCCTTGGCGCGCACTGCCTCCAACGCGGCGCGCGCTCCCGTTCCGGCAATCGCGTCGCTTTCGCCGAGATCGACCGTCATCGCTACGACCTCGTTCCCTTCGAGAGTCAGCTTCTTGAGCAGAACGGACGTGTCGAGTCCGCCCGAGTAGGCGAGCACGATCCGGCTCATGCGGCAGCCTGACCCTTCAAGTCCAGAAAGCGCTGTTTCACGTACGGCGTCTCTTCGGCCGAGCGAACGACGATCAAAATCGTGTCGTCGCCGCCGACCGTGCCGAGGACTTCGGGCCACGCGGCCTCGTCAACCGCCGAAGCCAGCATCATCGCACTTCCCGGCGCCGTATGAATCACGATCAAGTTCGCGCTCGCAGCCACCGTCGTCGAAAGCTCGGCCATCGCGCGGTGCAGGCGGCTGGCGTAGTTCGTGGTCGCACTCGGAAGCACGTACTTAAAGACGTCGCCGTTCTCGGATTTGATCGGCACTTTCGTCAGCCGCAGCTCCTTGATGTCGCGCGAGACCGTCGCTTGCGTTACTTCGAAGCCTTGGTGCTGCAGGAGATTCACCAGCTCTTCCTGCGAATGGATCGGACGCGTTGCCACCAGGGTCAAGATGGCACGCTGCCGGCGTTCCTTCATGTCGGAAATCCTTTGCATTCGGTTAGGAGTGCGACGAGCAGCGCTTTTTGCGCGTGCATGCGATTCTCGGCTTGGTCGAAGACGACGCTCTGCGGGCCGTCGATAACCTGCGCGCTCACTTCCTCTCCGCGGTGCGCGGGAAGGCAGTGCATGAACGCCGCGTGCGGCGCGGCGTATGACATCAGCTCTTCGGTAACGCCGTAGGGACGCAGCATCGCGTCGTTGCGCTCGCGATAACGCTCTTCACCCATCGACGTCCAAACGTCGGTATAGACGGCATCGGCGCCGCGCACGGCGCGTACGGGATTGGAGAACGCGCGTACGCTGCCGCCGGCCGGCTTGCCGAGGCGGCCGAGTTGCGCGAGAAAGGTTTCCGGCGGGCGGTGCGTCGGCGGCGAACCGAAGCGGACCGACGCGCCCAGCATGACCGCCGCTTGCGCGAGCGAAGCGGCGACGTTGTTGCGCCCGTCGCCGACGTAGGCGACCCGCAATCCCGCGACTTCGCCGAAGCGTTCGCCCAGCGTGAGCACGTCGGCGATCGCTTGGCACGGATGCGAATCGGCGGAGAGCGCGTTGATGACGGGCACGCTAGCCGCGCGCGCAAACCGTTCGAGTCCCGCGTGATCGTGCGTACGGATGACGACGGCATCGACGTAACGGGAGAGCACTCGCGCAGCGTCTTCGGGCGTCTCCCGCGAACCGATCGCAAACTCCGAGCCCTGCGCGAAGAGCGCCTTTGCGCCCAGCTGCGTCAGCGCCACTTCGAACGAAACGCGGGTTCTCAGGCTGGGCTTTTCAAAGAGCAGGGCCACGGTACGCCCGTTGAGCAATGTGCTCTGTTCGCGCCCGGGACGCTCCTTCAAGAAGCGGGCGAGGCGCAGCAGCCCGCGCAGTTCGGACGCGCCAAGGTCGTCGACCCTTAAAAAATGGCGCCCGGTGAGCGCGAAGGGAGAGGGGGGTGGCGCTACTGCGTACACGTTATGTATATTTATACATATGACGCATGAATATGCAACCCTCGTGGTCAAGTACGGCGGCAACGCGATGGCCGCCCCGGCGAGCGGCCAAGGCGACCCCCTTCTGGCCGAACTGGCATCGCGGTGGGAGGCCGGCGAAGCGGTCGTGCTGATTCACGGGGGGGGACCGGAGATCGACGCGGCGCTGACGCTGCGCGGAATCACCACGGCCCGCATCGCCGGCCAACGCGTGACCGGTGACGCGGCCCTCGCGGTCACCGAGGCGGTGCTCTGCGGCAGCATCAACAAGCGCATAGTGCGTGAACTTCTGGCACTCGGAGTGCGCGCGGCCGGAGTCAGCGGCCAGGACGCGGGCACACTGATCGCTCGCCGCGCGAGCGGGGAAAACGGCGAGGACCTGGGCTTCGTCGGCGAGATCGTCACGGTCGACACGCGACTCATTGCGACGCTCTTGACCGCGGGATATCTCCCCGTCGTCGCGCCGCTCGCGGTGGCACCGCGCGCGGATCACGCCTACAACGTCAACGCCGATCTCGCGGCCGGCGCACTCGCCGCGGCGTTAGGCGCTCGCGCCTTCGTGCTGGTGACCAACGTTCCGCGCGTGCTGCGCGATCTCGACGATCCGACGTCGGGAATCGCGCGGCTGACAGCCGACGAGGCGGCGAGCTTCGCGCGCAGCAACGCGTGTCGTTCGAGCATGAAGCCGAAGCTGCTCGCGGCGGCGAATGCGGTGCGCGACGGCGCGGCGGCCTCTTATATCTGCGGCGCCAAACCGAACGCGATCGCCTCGGCGCTGCGCGGCGATGCTACGATCGTCTCGCCGCCGTAGTCGTTCCCGTCGTCGTCATCATCATCATCGCCGTCCTCGTCATCGTCAACCGGCTCGTCGACTGGAAGCTCACTAAGTTTCACGGGCTCACCTCCTTCCTTCGGGCTCCTAGATTCCGATTTTGACCGACAAGTAGTAGGAGCGGAACGGAAGTCCGTACTGCTCGCTGCTCTGCTGTATCGCACTCGTCGCGCCGCCCTGCGCCGCCAGCCCGTAATAGTTCTGCGGCTGATAGACGCCGTAGCCGATATAGCCATATTGCTGCGCGACGCTATTGAAGAGGTTGTACGCTCCCAGACTGACGCTCATCTGACCGCTCGTCTTGGAGATGCTCGCGTTGGCGAACCAGAACGGATTGCGGTTCCACGAGTTATTTCCGCCGATGTACGTTGCATCGATGCGTGCGCCGTAACCCGCATTGTCCTGATAGGCGAGGCCGGCGGTCCCCTGTCGTAACGGAACGCCGTAGATCTGGCCGCCGTCGAGCAGTTGGGTGTTGGCGATCAGGATGTCTTGCGGCACGCCGAGATAGGCCGCCGATTGAACGTCGAACGAAGCGTTGAACGAAACGTTGCGGGTAATGCTGGTGTTCGCCGAGAGCACGATGCCGCGATAGCGCGCGGATGCGGCGTTGTACGTCGTCGTAAACGCGAGGTTATGGATCGTCGGATGCAGGCCCGGGCATGAGTTCAGGCGCGCGAGGGCCTTGTCGATATAATCTTTCGGAACCGTGATCCCCGGGAAGCCGACGATCGAGACGTTGCCGTTGAGCAGTGCTTGGCTCTCGAGCGATTGGTAGACGTCGGCCTGAACGTTCGTCGTCGAGTTGAAGCGATGGCCGTAGGCCAGCTCCAGATCGCCCGCGTCTCGGGCTGCAGTGTTGGGTTCGCCACGGAGGCGATCGAAACGAGCGCTCCCGATCCGCTCGTTGCCGGCGGGCAGTTGATGCTCGACGGCGCGCCGTAGACCGGCGGGGCAAATGCAAGCAACGACGGATCGGGCTCGCTGTACGAACGCCCGCCCGTGAGGCGAATCACGTCCGCGCTATCGGGCCGGTACACCAGCGAAACGCGCGGATCGAAGTGCGTCGACGAAGTATCCAGCGAGCGCTGGAGCCAGAAGCTCCCGATGGCCGAAAACTTTTCGTTGGGCGTCCACGTGTCGCGAACGAAGTAGCTGGCCGTCGCGAGATAGAGCGGCGGGTTCGTGCCGAAGGTGTTGTAAGTCGTTCCGTTCGCCAGCGTGTAGGGGAACGATCCGTTGGTATCGGCCTGGTGCAGCCAGCTGTAACCGAACCCGAAGTCGTTCTTCGACATCGCAAAGTCGTCGCTGAGCAGATAGCCGCGATTGCCGTAGAGGTCGAGATAGTTCGGGCCGGGACCGTACGGTCCGATCGCCGCTCCCGGGCCTTTCTGCTCGTTGTAGTTGTAGTTGTCGTCGAAACCTTCGAGCGTGATGAGCCCGCTGCCGAGCTGTTGCGTGGCGCGGGCGTCGTAATCGACGTCGCCCAGCGTGCGCCAGCGATCGATGCTGCCGCCGAACGGCCCGTAGAAGTTGACCGCGTACTCGGCGGGCGTCATGCAGGTGTAGCCTTGCGGATTATCGATTAGCACCGCGATGCTGTCGTGACACGATTCCGGCTTGCCGTTGACGAGGATCGTGTTGAGGCCTCTCTTGGTCGCCTCGATCGACGCCAGCGTCTGTTGCGCTCCATAGAGCACGTAGGGGAAGGTCTCGTAGTCGTTGTCGCCTTCGCCGGTCGAGTTCGACCAATCCTGAGCCGAATACGTCGTGAACTGCAGCGTCGTCTTCGGAGAGAAATCGTAGACGAGCTTTCCGACGAAGTTGCGCTGAACGTAGCCGCCGCTGACCGGATAGTAGTTCACTTCGTTGAACGCGTTAGCATTGGTTAAGTCGGGTGGCGGCGGACTCGCCTTCGACGACGGCCGGAACGGCGGACCGATTCCGGGGTTTACGACGCTGGTTTGCAGCAGCGCCGTCTGTTGAATGAAACCGCCGGGAAAGTTCCCCGTCGTTCCCTGGCTGCCCCAAGCGATTGCATACCCGAGTCTGCCGAGCGATCCGGTTCCAAGCAGGCCCGTCATCGCCTTGTTGTTGCTGCCGACGCCTTCCGTGACCGAGACGTGGTTCTGCTGCGTGGGATTGATACTCTGAAAATTCACCGCGCCCGCGATCGTCGTGGCTCCGAAGAGACCGGTCGCCCCCGAGCCGAAGATCACGTCGGCTCCGCTGAGTCCCCAAAACGGTGAAACGTTGTAGTTGTACCCGTTGCCGAACGCACCGATCGGCCCGATGGGATGGCCGTCGAGCAGCGTGGCCGTCTCGGTGGGATCGTAACCGCGGATCGAGAGCGTCATATCGTCGCCGACCGAAGAGCTGGTCGAGGTGATGACTCCGGGCACCGTCGTCAGCACGTCGGCGAGCCGCTGATAGTTCTCGCTCTGAATGACCGCGGTGTCGATGTGGGTGTTGATCGTCGTCGTCGTTTGCAGTGCCGTTCGCCCGGCCGTAACGACGTAACCGATCTGCTTGAGGCCCTGCGGCTGGCGCGCGATCGCGGTCTGGAAGGCGACCTCAGGAATCTCGGCGGTCACGAGAAGGTCCGGCAAGATGCGCGTCGTCTGATAGCCCGCGGCCCGAATAAAGACGGCATACGTGCCGGGCGGCTGATCGAGAATCCGAAAGTTGCCGCCGGCATCGGTGCGGGCCGTCGCGACCGGAGTTCCGTTACGCTCGAGCTCGACCGTCGCGTTGGGTACCGTCAAGCCGCCCTGGGCGTCGAGAATTCGGCCCGAAACTGTCGTCCCGCCGGCGGCCGCTGCGGGAACTGCTATCACCACAAGTGCCAACAGGACAATAAGGAGCGCTCGCATCCTCCGAGAATGGGGTACGAATCTTATGAATAACTTATGCGGGCGTTAAGCTCGGGCATAAGAGTCACTTCATGTAGAGTTCATTTGGGGGGCGTAAAATCGCACGGATGCTTTCGCGCAGTCTAGCAGCCCTCGCAGCGCTATGCCTCGTGGCGCCTTCGGCCCCGGCAAACGGCCCCGGTCCAGCCGCACTTCGCTCCCGGATCAAGCACGTCTTTATCATCTATCAGGAGAACCACTCGTTCGATAATTACTTCGGAACGTTTCCAGGTGCCGACAATCTGGCGACGGCCGAAGCACAAGCCCACGGCTTCCGCCAATACGATCCCATCGGTCGAACCTGGATTACTCCGTTTCGGATTGCCGACCCCGACACCGAATCGCCGGCGCAAGGGCGCGTCGTCATCTACGACAAGATGAACGGCGGCGCGATGGATCGCTTCGTCGCAACGCAGGAATCGTTATCGGAAAAGAAGTTCGATAGCGCCGGAGCGCGCGACGTCGGTCTTATGACGATGGCGCACTACGATTGCGATACGATTCCGTTTCTGTGGAAGTACGCGCGGACGTTCGCACTCTACGACCACATGTTCAGCGCCTTCGCGGGGCCCTCGACGCCCAGCGCCGTCTCCCTCATCGCGGGGCAGGCGGGGCAGACGCAATGGGCACGCGATCCCGGCCAGGTGACCGAGGCAAAAGGCAGCGAGAGTGGGCCGGGCGTTCCGATCGTGAACGATCTCGACCCGGCGTACGGGCCTTATTCCGAAGCCGACAAGGGCCACCAGATTCCGCAACGCTACGCGACCTTGATGCTCGCGCTCGCCGGCAGCGATGCGGCGCGGGCGGTCAACGAAACCTCGGGCGTCGCGCGCGATCTCGGCGCCGTAGCCGCGAGCGGCCGCACACCGGTTCCATGGGGATGGTATCAGGAGGGCTACGTTTCGCCCACGACGGCGCTGCCGGGGTACGAGACGCACCATAATGCACCGCAATACTTCGGTTATCTGCACCAGAACGAGGTTTTTTGGAAGAACGTGCACGATGTCCGCTCGATGTTGGATCGCTTGCGGAGCGGCACGCTGCCGGACTCGGGGATCTTCTATATCAAGGGCGGATCCCAAAACGACTTCGGTTGGAAGCCGGCCAATCCCGATCCGAACGTCCAAGCGAACTATAAAGGCGACGACGATCATCCCGGGCGCGGCGACAGCGACGCGCAAATCGGTGAGGCCTTCGTCGCCACGTTCGTTAACGCGATCGCGCGAAGCAAATATTGGAACGATTCCGCGATCGTCGTCACCTGGGACGATCCCGGCGGTTTCTACGATCACGTTCCCCCGCCGCACTTCGAAACGTGTTCCGACAAACGCCCGTGCGGCGACGGTCCGCGCCTGCCCTTCATCCTCATCTCGCCGTATGCGCGCGGCGGCGCAATCGTTCCCGACGCGGGCGATCAAACGTCGCTCTTGAAGTTCGCCGAAACGCTCTTTGCTCTGCCGTCGCTGGCCTCGCTGCCCGACGAGCGGCCCTACATGCCCGAGGGCCCTCGCGACTCCAATCCGGCCGTTACCGATCTGCTCGCCGGTTTCGATCCCGCCCGGCTATCGGGCGAGGTGCCGCCGATCGGTGCGGCGGACGCCGAGATTCCCGATGCGATCGTCAACACCATGCCCGCGGCGATGAACTGCGCGACGCTCGGAATTGCGCCCGTCGCACTCCCGAACGCGCCGTCGACGCCTCCGCCGAACTTCACGCCGCGCCCGCAGCGCTCGAAAGCCGCAGACTAGGAGTCCTATATGCCGATTTCAGTAGCCGCGCCGCCGCAGCCGGTTGCGATCTTCAGCGGATTCGATTACGTCTCGGTTGACGAATTGCATCATCGCGCGTACGCGGCGCACCCCGGCAGCAAACGATTACTCGTCGTCGATACGTCGACCGGCAAGGTGCTCGCGCAGGTCGACGTCGGGCCGATGCACGGCGTCGCCGTGGATCCTAACTCCGGTGCCGTCTTTACCGGAAACGGCACCGACCAGACGCTCTCGAAAGTCGATCCGTCGAACATGAAGGTCGTCACGAGCGTTACCGTCCCAGGGAATATCGACGACATCGCATTCGATCCGGCTCGCGGACGCATCTACGCCGACCAAGACGGCGGCGGCTCCGTCTATGTGATCGATTCGCAAACGATGAAGCTGATCGGCACGATCGCGATGCCTTCCGACGATCTCGAATCACCGGCAGTCGATCCGGCGACCGGAATGCTCTATCAGAATCTTGCCAACGGCGGCGGCTTTGCCGTCGTCGATCCGGTGGCGCTGCGAGTCGTAAAAGTCGTCAAGACGCCGCAACTTATCGACAATCATCCCCTGGTCTTCTCGCCCGCCGCCGGCCAGGTGATCGTCGGAGGCGAAAACGGCGTCCTCTCCGCGTATACGCCCGACGGTGCGCACGTCGGCGATGCGCAGGTTCAGCCGCACATCGATCAATGCAGTACCGGCTCGCGTGGAAACCTCGTCGTCTGCGCCGGACGAGGAATCGTGACCGTCATTGCCGTGAGTAAGGGTTTCGCGCCCCGCGTCGTGGGCCGGCTCGATACCAAGCATCGCGGAGTTCACACGGTCGGCATCGACGAAACGACCAACGATATCTGGATCGTCTACGCCGACCCCCAGGGCGACTGGGTGCAGCGACTCCGCTGGAGTCCTTGAGGGCCTAAGGCTCTCCGCGTCGTAGAGGTCGAGCGGTGCGCATTCTTGTCATCGAAGACGACGCCCCGTTGCGAGCCCTTCTCCGCCGCGGGCTGTGCGAAGATGGTCACGTGGTCGACGCGCTTGCCGACGGCCGCGAGTGCGCCGAGTATCTGGAAGGCGCGCATTACGACGCGATGGTGCTCGACCTCAATCTCCCGCTCGAGGACGGCCTCTCGCTTTTGCGCCGCCTGCGTGCATCGGGTAAGCGCGTTCCGGTCTTGATTCTCACCGCGCGAGACGCGGGGAGCGACGTCGTCGGCGGCCTCGATGCGGGCGCCGATGACTACTTGCGCAAACCGTTTGCGTTCGACGAGCTCGAAGCGCGCCTGCGCTCGCTCGCGCGCCGCCCCGCAGGTTGGATCGAGAGCGTGCTGCAGTTGGGCGATCTGATCTTTGACGCCCAGACTCGGCAAGCGCACCGCGGCAGCCGCGATCTGCTGCTCACAGCCAAGGAGAGCATCTTCTTAGAAGTCCTGATGCGTAACGCCGGACGAACCGTTACGCGCCGAATGCTCGAGGAGCGCCTCTGGGATCGCTTGAGCGAACGCGGCTCCAACGTTCTCGACGTTTACGCGCGCCGCTTGCGCAAGAAGCTCACGGAACGAGGCGAGCCGCAGTTGCTGCAAACGCTGCGAGGCCTCGGCTATCGCTTGGAGATTCCATGAGCATCCGAACGCGCTTCACCGTGACGGTCGTGGCGATCGTCGCGGTAACCGCCGCGCTCTTTGCGAGCCTTTCGATCGTCGTGCTCGACCGCACGCTGCGCTCGAACTTCATCGAACGCCTGCGCTCCGGCGCGCAAGCGATTGCATCGACCGTCGACGTGCATCACGGCCGCATCTCGCTCGATCCCAGCGATTTGCGAACCCTCAACTCGCTCCAAGCCGACACGCCGTTTGGCGTGTACGACGCCGGCGGACGCCAAATCGCCGGCGATACGCCGCCCACGCCCGCACAGTCGGCTCTCACGCAGCGCGTTAGCGTCCCGATAACGCGCGACAATCGCACCTTTGGAACCGTCGCCGTCTGGCAATCGAATGAGTGGATCGGCGACTTCGATCGCAGCGCGGCGATGGTCTCGGTGGGCATCGGTCTCTTCTTGGTCGTCCTCGGCGCGATCGCGTCGCTTCGCGTCGCTCGGCGCGTTCTCATGTTGGAGCGCCTGGAAGCCGCATTCTCGCGCGAGCGCCGTTTCGTTGCCGATGCATCGCACGAGCTGCGAGCACCGCTGGCAGTGCTGCGGGCCGAAACCCAGCTCGCGTTGCGCCGCGAGCGCACCGGCGACCAGTATAGAGCCGCCTTGGCGTCGATCGCGCGTGAGGGGGCGAGACTGGAGGAGCTTGTGAACGAGTTGCTGGCAACGGCGCGGGCCGAGGTCGATGCGCGCGAGCAAGAGACGCTCGACGCCAACGAACTCTTGAGCAACCTCGGCGATCGCGTGCGCGCTACGGCCGCGACGCGCGGCATCGAGATCCACGTTGAGAACAGCGGGGTGATGCTCGCGCAGGCCAATCGAGCCACGCTCGAGCGCGCGCTGCTGGCAATCGCGCACAACGCTATACGCTACGGGCGCGACGACGGCACGGTACGCATGCGTTCGCTGCGGGATGACGGGCTGGTGCGAATCGAGATTGCCGACGATGGGCCGGGCTTTACTTCGGATGCACTCGCCCATGCGACCGAACGGTTTTGGCGCGGCGATACCGCGCGTCAGCGGGACGGCACCGGGCTGGGGCTGGCGATCGCGCGCGCGTTCGTCGAAGCCAATCGCGGCACGTTGCAGATCGCCAACTCTACGGTCGGCGGCGCGGTCGTGACGATCGAGTTGACTTCTTCTTAGGGCGACGGAGAGGCGAGCGGCACCGCGGCGCAGAGCGCGGCACTCGACATCACGGCCGTCGCCGCATCGTTTTCGCGCGTTGCAGTCTGCTGGATCGTCCACCCGAGCGCCTCGATCAGGCGCGTCACGGGATTATAGCCGAGCGTAAGTCCGGGAACCGTCGCGAGGTCGATCGTGTACGGATTTGGCGGGAGTCCCGCAAAGTTCGGACTGTACGAGAGCGGATTGGGCGCGGGCGTCGAGGCCGTCGCCCCTTGAGTCTCTGGTTGATTTAACTCGCTGATGTACGCTTCACCCGCGTGCTGCAGATTCGCCATCTGTTGGGTATCGACAAAGCCGCTGATGATGTCGAGCGACGCGTTCTGCGCGGCCAGCGCCTTGAGCAGCTTTTGGCGAATTTCTTGCAAACGCTTGTCGTCGTCTGCGAGTCCGGTGGTCGTGCGTAGCTCGGGACTATCGAGCACCGTTTGGATCGCGATGATGTTGTTGGCGATCGGACGGATTAGATTTTCGAGTCCGAGCAAGGCGATCTCCTGACTCCCGTTCGACGATCCGCCGGGGTCCATCGCGCCGGGACCGTTCTGGGCCGCTCCCGGATCGCTTCCGTAGAGCGCCGCGCTGTTGTACTGCTTGAAAAGGTCCGGACTCTTTCTGATGGTCGCGTCGTTTTCCATGATCATGCCGATCGCAGGCTTAATCCGCTGGCGAAGCTCGCTGCACAGCGGCCGGCTCACGACGCGATAAATCTGGGGCGGCGGTGTCGCACTTGGGGCCGGCGTCGCCGCGATCGTCGCGGTCGCGACCAGCAGCAGACGAAACCCAAGGGAACCCATGAAAGGACACTACGCCGCCATCACCGCGTGCCCTCTTCATGTCCCGAAGCCAGCGTCTGCATTGCGGCGTCGAAACGCTCGTTGGAGCCCGACCAGTCGCCGCGCCCGCACGGCGTGAGATCGAACAGATGCCACACTGGAGAGAGCAGGTCGATCCCGCGCTCGCGATCCGCCAGCATGGGATGCGCCGTGTAGACGTGGCGTACGTCGCCGCCATCTTTTGCGAATACGACGATCGTCGAATCCGGATTGCCGTCGGCATCTTCCGCGTCGATGGCGCGCGCAAAGGCCGGGCCATCGTCCGAAAGCAGGCGCAGGCGATGCCACTCGCGGTGGGCGCCCCAAGCTTGTAATCTAGCGGCCGGCGCGCGTGAGGCGATGACGAAGTTCGCCCGCTGCGTGACGTGCGGCGCGATACCGTTGAACCCGTCGATCCACAGCGAGCACATCGGACAGAAGCTATCTTCGTCGGCCCAGTACATCAGGTGATAGAGAATCAGGTGTGGTCTGTTCTCCGCGAATAGCTCGGACAAACGAACGCGATTGCCGAGCTCGATGAACTCGTAGTCCGGGACGACCGGACCCGGCGGGAGGCTGCGCCGCATCGCCGCGACCTCTTCGATGCGGTCGCGCAGTTCGATCTCCGCGCTACGCAGGCGATCGCGCGATCGACGATAGGCCTCGTCGGCGCCGGGCATCAGAAGACTTGAATCCGCCATGTCATTCCCTTTCACTCGTAGGTCTACCGCGGTGATGCATTCACAGGTTGCTTCAAGGATCGCGGAAAAGCGGGGTGCTACGCTACGATTGGGGAGGGATGTCAATATGTGCTCGAACGCTCTCCGGATCGTAGCTGCCGCCGCTTTGCTTTTTGCGACGGGAGCGGCCCCTACCTTGCCTCAAACACCGGGCTCAGAAGTACAGATTACTCAATGTGACCCGAGCGCCTACAACAATGCGACCTCTGGGTTCCGGGCTACTCCCTATAAGAGCGGACTGCGGGCAACCTTAGCGATGCAGTATCGGAATGAAGCGGCCACCCCGGCAACCGCCGTTGTATTCGGCCTCGTCTCCGGTGGGCGACTCGTCGGCCTTGGCGAAGACGATGGAATGTTTGCACGCAATGCCGTGATCCGTCACGACGTCACGTTGAGCCAGGAGATATTTCCGCTTGGGCCGCAGACGCATTGCGTTGTGCTCAGGGTGTTGTACGCAAACGGCATGGCCTGGTTCAACCCGGCACCACCGACGTTCTGACGACCGACGTCGAACCGCTTGCATCGCTACTTTACGAAAGGCACTTTTTTTTGTGACAATTAAGCCATTACATACTCTGGCCGCCGGAACGGCTGCGGCGCTCCTTGCAGCCTGCGGCGGCGCCGGCTCTTCTCCGCAGCAGCGTGTCGCGCCGTCGATCAATATCAATACCTACCCGCTGGGCGCCTATGGCACGAAACCCGGCATCAACCTATTACGTGCGGCCAAGCATTCACACGGCAGTGCGTCATACGACGCGAAGAAGAGCTCGCAACTGGCATACGTGTGTAACCTCGGCGCAGGTGAGGTCGACATTTTTTATCAGCACGGCCAGAACCAGACGCCGATCGCAACGATTACGAACGGGATCCTGGGGCCCGGGGGCCTCACGACCGATCGAAAGGGCAATCTCTACGTAGCCGACGAGGGTCCGATCAGTGGGAAGTGGACCGTGCAGGTCTACGCACCCGGCGCGACCTCGCCGACCAAGAGCTACACGACCGATCTTTCTTCGCCAACCGACTCGGCCGTCGCTAAAGACGGAACCATCTACATTGCGAACTTCAACGGGCTCAGCAATGGCTGGGTGGCCGTCTATCCCAAAGGAGACGTCTCTAAGGAATACCGCCTCTCCGATTTTGGCGGGGGCGCTCCGCTTTCGGTCGCGCTCGACCGTAAGGAAAATCTCTACGTGATGTACGACGTCAACCAGGGCAGCGCGGTCAATGAATACGCGCCCGGTGCGACGACCGGCACGAACCTCAACCTCGCCTTCGGCAGTGGAGGCGGCATCCAGGTCGATCCAGCCGGCAACATTCTGGTGGCGCAGCAGCTCGATCCATCCGCGATTCTCATCTTTCCGCCCGGGCAAACGCAGCCGTCAAAGAGCATCTCCATGCCGGGAGGCGGAGAGCCCTTCAATTTCGCCCTGAACCACAAGAGCAAGGCACTTTTCGCCGCCGAATACTTCAACGCGAACCAGGTCGACCGCTTCGCCTACCCGTCCACGAAGTTCCAATACAGCATCGCCAACGGTTTCAATAATCCGTCGGGAGTCGCGACCGCGCCGACCGAGTTTTAGCGTAGCCTCGCCGCGCGGCGCCGGGACCGAGTCTCGACGCCGCGACGGATTCTATTGCTCGAGTTCTTGGAGCGTGTTCGTTCCGGTATCGGTATAAAACAGCACCGTGTCGCTATCGCTCGTGCCGGTCGCGAGCAGTCCGAAGACGTGCGCCGCCGAGCTCGTGTCGATTACTTTGGTGTCGAGCACCTTCCCCGTCGGAGTCAGCTCCACGAGCTCGTTTCCACCTTGGGTATTCGCAACGATGAGGTTTCCGTTCGGCAGAAGGGCGGAGGCGACGGGCGCGTTGAGCGGAGAACCGCTATAGACGAGCGTCGCGCACGTGCTTTTCGGATGAAGACATTTGAAATTTTTCCCACCGGATTGCACGACGATCTCGTTCTTCTCCAGTAGGTTGCTGGCGTTCGAAACGGCGACGATCGTGTTATCGACGCCATCCACGATATACAGGGTGTCGTTGCACAGACTACCGGTTTTCGTGGCATTGTATTGAATTCCGGACGGGCCCAAGACGCTCCAACCGGAGCCCTTATTGGTCCCGAAACCGGTTATCACTTGTGTCAATTTCACGTTGCCAGAGCTCACGGGGACGAACGCCAACTTAACAATTGAGCCGGTCTTGGAATCCGCGATGTAGATGTCCTCGGGTGCGTAAGCCTCACCGCAGAATGCATCGGCGTCGTCAAACGGAACCTGGATGGGAGAACCGTGCGTCTTCTCGAGCTTGCCGTCTTGATTGAACCGCGAAACGAGGCCGCTTACCATCCCTGCGCCGTAGACCTGATTTGTCGCCGTGATTGCATCGCCGTCGCAGCCCTCGATCTTGCTGCTTTGCGTAAAGGTCACTGGTTTGGAGTGCGGGACTGGATTGAGGACTTCCATCGTGGTTCCGTTTCCGGCCGTGCCGGCAGAGTCGTCGAAGTTGCAAACGAGCAGCTGCCCTTTCTTGAGCCCGAAGGTCGCTCGCGCCAGCGAGATTGCTCGGGGGCCCGTGTCGCCATTTTTCCGATCGACGGTCGAGCCGATTTCAACATCCTTCCTAAGTTTTTTCAAAATCGAGGTCGTGTCGATTGGAACAACGGCGCTCGCGCCCGGCGCGAAAGCCGCTCCCGACGGAACGGTGGCGTTTCCACCGCACGCCGACGTTGCAAGAACTGCTCCAACGGTTAGCATAAGCACACGACTGTTGAAAATAGGCATCCTAAACCTCTCCTAACGCAGTGATGACAAATCGATTCGAAGTGCCTCTTTCGTCGCCTGCAAGAGCGAGCGACCGCCGTTCAACTTTGATCCGGGAGTGCTCGAGAGAAAACGACAAAAGTCATCATAGAGTGCGTCGCGTGAAGCCGGTGCGATCGTGCCCGCGGGATCGCCAGAGTTCAAGGTCGGCAGCACCAGCCCGATGAAGACGCTCTCCGGCGCGCGATCGTGTCTGCTCAAGAGGGGTGACGTAGTGAATTCGTCTGGTTTCGTGAAATACGCCGGCGCGCTAGTTGCACTCGCGACAGTATCGGCTTGCGGGGGCGGCCTTCGACCGGGTCAGGGTGACATGGCGGTCGCGTCATCCTCCGCGGCGCTCAATAGTACCTACATCGGCAGGACACTCTACGTGAACGGGAGGCCCGTTACCGCGGCTCGCGCGAATCCGAGCGCCCTGCTGGCTTATCAAACGATTGTTCCAGAGCGGGATGCGACCTCGAAGACGTTCGAGTATGTCATCAACGACTACGGTACCTTCGCCGGCATCTTCGACTATCCGAAGAGCGATAAGCAGATCGGTCGGATCACGAACGTCGGCGGCCAAGGGTGCACGAACGTCCTCTACGGCTACGGAAAGAAGACCTTCTGGATCGTCGCGGGTCCCGACCAGATCACGGACTACGAGGTTCCCAAGACGCCGCTCAAGACGCTCTCCGTCTCCGTCGGTAATCCATCCAGCTGTGCCATGGATATGAGCGGCGACCTTGCGGTCGGGATCCTGTACAGCGATGGCGGGTCCGGCGGCGGCGACATCGTGATCTTCAAGAACGCGAGGGGCTCGGGCACCGCTTACGCCACGCCGTTAGTCGAAGAGTACTTCGACGGCTACGACAACAAGGGAAACCTCTTCTTCGACGGCTTCAACCGCAGCGGGTACTTTGAGCTCGTCGAGCTCCCGAACGGTAGCACGAAGTTCCGAGCGATCACACCGAGCAACACCGTGGACTTCCCTGGCTCCGTGCAGTGGGACGGCACGTACCTGGTCGTCACCGATCAGGCAACGAATTCGATGTATCAATATACCATCAAAGGAAACAAGGCGATATTGGAGGGCACCGTAATGCTCTCGGGTGCCGCCGATTGCGCGCAGACCTGGATCGCTACGGGCGTCGTCTACTGCGCGGACGCGAGCAACGAAAACGCCGAGGTTTTCAACTACCCGGCCGGCGGTTCGCCGATCGCGACGTTTACGGGCAGTTTCGACCTGCCGCTCGGGACGGTGGCAGCGAATGAATAGCCTGCATTTCGTAGCGACGCAGAGGAATCACAATCAAGAGCATTCGTGTCTACTTAGAAAAGGAGTAACCTAATGAATACGACTGGTTTCGCAAAGCATGCCGGTGCTCTGGTTGCACTCGCGATAGTGTCGGCGTGCGGCGGCGGCCTGCGACCGGGTCAGGGTGACATGGGCGTCGCGCCGTCAACCGTCTCGCTCAATGGCACGTACGTGGGTAGGAGCTCTTCGTAAACGGAAGGCCCATAACGGCGGCGCGCGCGAATTCGAACACGCTGCCCCGTTACGCGACGATCCTTCCCGACCGACACGCGAAGTCGAAGCTCTTCGAGTATATCATCAACTACTACGGTACCTACGCCGACATTTTCGACTATCCGAAGAGCGATCAGGAGATCGGTTCGATCACCGACGTGGGCGGCCAAGGCTGCACGAACGTTCTCTACGGTTACGGAAAGAAGACCTTCTGGATCGTCGCGGGCACCGACCAGATCACGGAGTACAGCGTCCCCAAGAAGGCGCTCAAGACGCTCTCCGTCCCCTACGGTCAGCCATCGAGTTGCGCCATGGATACCAGCGGCGATCTCGCGGTGGGGAACTTGAGCAACGGCGACATCGTGATCTTCAAGAACGCGACCGGCTCGGGCACCGTCATGACGACGCCCTTGTCCAGAGAGTACTTCGACGGCTACGACAACGACGGGAATCTCTTCTTCGACGGCTTTAACGACAGCAATAGGTTCGAACTCGTCGAGCTCCCGAAGAGCAGCACGAAGTTCCAAGCGATTACCACGAGCAACACGGTCGACTTCCCAGGCTCCGTGCAGTGGGACGGCACCTACCTAACGGTCACCGATCAGGGAACGGCTACGATGTATCAATACACCCTCAGCGGAACGAAGGCGACGCTAAAAGGCAGCGTAGCGCTCAAAGGTTCCAGCGACTGCGCGCAGACCTGGATCGCAACGGGCGTCGTCTACTGTGCAGACGCCGGTGACTACGGCGCCGAGGTGTTCAACTACCCGGCCGGCGGCTCGCCGATTGCGGTCTTTTCGGGCAATTTCGACCTGCCGCTCGGGACGGTAGCGTCGAAGAAATAGCCCGCGCTTCTTCCCCGCCCTACGTACCCTTTTGCGCTCCTGCGTAGAAGATTAACTTGAAGATTGCCTGCGGCACGGTCGTGAGCGTGTTGGGATCGCCGTAGGCGAGGTAGATTTCGCTCGAGCGGAGCCGCAAGTGGTACGCTACCGACACGTTCGAGCAACGGCCGATGCAATCGCCGCCGCCGTTGGGAATCGGCGGGTCGCCGATGACGCTTCGGATTCCGACGGCAAAGGACGAGTTGCTTCCGATCTGATACGCGTAGCTCAGACTTTCGAACCACTGAATGTTGTCGGACCGCGGGTTTGGCAACCACTGGGCCGTATCGTCGAGCGCCAGCGTGAGCGCTCCGCGATTGCCCACCCGGATCGTCGTGGTGCGAAACCACGTGTCGAGGCGCCCCGTGCCGTATCGCCCCGTGTTATAGCTGATTTGGGTCGGCGTCGACGATGTCCCATGGTACGGAAAGTTCCCTGGATTGTTCGTCTGCAAACCGCTGTCGTACGTGAACGAAAAGCCGGCGTTCTGCGAAATCGGCGTCAAGACGTCTGCGAAGCGCCAATAGTTGGAACCACTGAACACCTGAAGATCGAGCGCGTTCTTCGTCAGGACGTCGAGCAGGACTTGGTTGTCGCTCTGGGCGCTCCCCATCGACGGACCTTGGTAGCGGTCGACGAATCCCGAGACGCCCACCGCCTTGAGATCGCTGTTGCCGTCGAAATCCCAAATCTTCGCGCTGTAGAGTGCGTAGCCGGCAATCCCGGGATGGGAGACGAAGCCGTCGACGGGGTCGTAATACTCGCCGATCTTCCTCGTCGCGCCAAAGAAACCGAAGGTTTGATTCGCCCAGCCGCCGCCCACATCGTAATACTGCGCCTGGTCCGGTAGGAGGACGTTCGTGCCCGAGTCGTCGCCGTAGTTGAAATACGCGCTGACGTGCTTGAGATCGGAGTATGCCATCCCGGTTTCCGTGACGTCGTCGACCAAGCCGGGGAGGTTCACGGCGACGCGTTCGACGCTGGCCTGCCACCTCGTATCCGGCGACGTGTAGTCCAGCGTCCCGGCGAGATCGTTTCGATTCTCACCAATCGCGTCGAACGAGGCAAAGCCGAGCGGCCCCTGTTTACCCTCGACAGCATAGCCTTCGCTCGGCGTCGGAATCGCGGGCGTGTAGAGCGCCTGCACGTTTGGGCACGCGTCGCAGTTGAATGCGTTATAAAAGTTCGCGGCTTGCGTGAAAAACGGCCGAACCTCGCTGTAATACCGTTGATAAACCGTCGGCGCGATCGACTGCTGATCGAGCTCGACGTTCGAGTAATCGGGATGGAAAGTGGAGTAGAACGAGGCGGTCGGCGTAATCGGGACCGAAAGATCGGCGCCGACCCGCGACGTGGAACCGCCGATGCTGCGGCTCGCCGCTTCGCCCAAGGCGTAGAGCGCGGCCCTCGGTTTCGGCCGTGCGGCCGAGATGCCCGTGATCTGCGGGACCTCGATGGAGCCGGCGTGCGCGTAATCTGCGCTGCCGTACGAATCGGGCTGCATTTGGATTTTGTCGTACGACCAGACCTGCTGCTCGCCCGTCGCGTGAACGTATCGCACGAACTGCGCCGTCCACGTGCCGCCGTGGGCGTTGCGCAGCACGTCGAACGGAATCTTCATCGTTACCGTGTACCCGTCGCTATGCGCGGCTCCGGCCGACTCCCAGTTTGGCGAGTACGCGGTATTCTCCGAGGAGAACTCGTAATGCGTTCCGTTCGGCGTAGCGTAGAACTGATAGAAGTAGCCGCTGACGCCGTTGGGCCAGAGATCTACCCATACTTCGTCGTCGTTGCCCTGTCCGACGTCGTTGGTGTGCTGCTTCGCAGCGATCGGTTCGCGCTGAACCGCATCGAATCGCACGTAGAACGCGTGCCCGTCGGTTGCGATCCACGCCCTCGTCGGCTCGCTGGCCGGCCGCGAGCGAACGTCGTCCCAGGGAAGCGTCAGGCTCGCGGCCTGCGACCATTGCGTTGCCGGCGCACTCGGATCCAACGGAGGATTTGCCGCCTGCGGAACCGTCAGTCGCGGGTAAGCCAGTGCCGGCGCGCACGTCGCGGCCATCGCCAGCGCGACGAGCGCTGCGGCGACCGTCGATCTCATGGGAGAATGGCACCCGCGAGGCTCGAGCGGCTGCCATCACGCAGCGTTGCCGCATCGACGGACGTGCAGTTGCGCGGGTCGCGATCGTCTTGACAGAGCAACGCGCCCCGGAAATCCGCGCCGCGAACGTCGGCTCCCCGCAGATCGATACACTGGACTCGGGGTTCGTCGGCATTGCGCGAACAGAGCTTGGCGTCACGAAGATCCGCAGCGCGAAGATCGGCTCGAGCAAAATCCACGCCCTCGAGCTGCGCGCCCGTGAGACGTACGCGTTGCGCGCGGGCGTCGCGGAAGTCGCCGCCCACGATCGAGACGCCCGAGAGATCGAATCCGGAAATGACGGCGCCTCGGGCGTCGCAACCCGCGCACTCATGCAGCAGCCCACGCGCATCGATGTCGCGCAGCCCCGTGAACACGTCTCGCAAGTTGACTCCCGCCAACGTGGCGCCGGTAAAGGTCGCGCCCGATACCTGCGCCTCGCGAAGGTCGACTCCGGCGAGCCTGGCTTGCTTAAGATTCGCACCGCGAAGATCGGCCGCGTAAAGGTCGACTCCGGCGAGTCTCGCGCCGCGCATCTCGGCGTCGCGAAGGTTTGCGTGCGAGAGATTAACGCCGGCGTACTTGACGTTTGCGAGATCGGCCCCCCGAAGATCGCGCCCCGCAAACGAGCAGCCCGTGCAGTTCGCTGGAACATCGCTTGCGATCGCGGCGCTCGTCGCGAGGGTGAGGAGCGCTGCTATCAGATAGTTCATATGGTGTTGCTCCCTTTGAGGATGAGGCCGAGGGCGCAGAAAACCTGGCCTCGGCCGCGAGGCTTTTTGAAAAACCGTTAAGTCGCGAGGTTTAGATTACGGCGGTAGGTTTCTCTCTGGGATATCCATGTCGATGATCTTGGCCTTCGAGAAATCCACGTGTCTGAGATCGACGCCGTCGACGTCGCACCCGTCGAGGGTCGCGCCGGCGAAGTTTGCGCCGTCCAACCGCGCGTCGCTAAAGTCGCAAGCGACCAGCTCCGCGCCGGCAAAGTTCACGTCGCGCAGATCGGCGCGCGTGAAGTCGTCGCCATTGATTCGCACGCCGGCTAAGTTGAGCCGCGCAAGGTCGGCGTGGCTGAAATCGCAGCCCTTGCAGCCGTTGAGAATATCGCGAAGTTGCGAGCCTTCCAGCCGTGCGCCGGTAAACTGACACTCCGCTATCCAGGCATTGGTGAAATCGGCGCCCTCGAGGTCGGCTTGCGAGAAGTCGCAGCCCGTCAAGTGCGCGTGGCGAAACAAGGCGCCGCTGAGATTTGCCTTCGTAAAATCTGCGCCGTTCAGGACGCTCTCGGAAAGGTTGACGCCCGCGAGATTTGCCCGGCTGAAGTCGACGCCGGTGTAGTTTGCGCCGCGAAGGTCGCGGCCCGCCCAGTTCACGCCTTGCAGATTGCAGCCGGCGCACGACTTTCCGCCGCTCTGGGCGATCGCCGCCTGGCTCACCGTGGCGCTCAGTTCTTTCGCGATGCTCTTGCGTACGAGTACGTGTACCTCCGCGGTGCGCACGGTCGGCGCAATCGTCACGGCGATGCGAACGATCTTCACTTCTGGCGTCGGCGTCACGATCGTTTTCTTCAGTAGTATCGCCGGCGCCACCGTCCCCGCCGGAGCGCTCGCTACCGTCCCACCTTTGTCATCCCGAGCATAGTCGAAGGATGGGGCCGCAACCGACGGCGCGACCAAGGCTATCGCGATCGCCAGTGCGGCGACCGCAGCCACCGCGGCCGCGGCCGGAGCGATAGCGAGCGTCGTCGCAATGTCGCGTCCCGTCGCTAGGAGCCGCTCGATCCGCAGCGAGATCTGCTTGCGAGTGGTAAAGACGCCCGGTGCCGGCATCGGATGGTGCGGCCATGCCGCAGTTTCAGCCATTTTCGTCAAGCACATCGCGTAGGGGCGCGCGGCGCCCACCGATGCGAGCACCCAGTCGTCGCAGGCGACTTCACGCTCCAACTCGAGTTGTCGCCCCATGAAGATAGCGGCCGGATTCCAGCCGAGCGCCGCGACGATCAGCCGCTGCAGACAGTTGCTCCAGTCGTCGCCGCGCCGAAGATGAGCGAGCTCGTGCAGGCTGATCTGCTCGACCTCCGCCGGCGAGAGCCGTTCCAGCAGCGATTGCGGTATCAAAATCATCGCGTCGAACAGGCCGACGGCCACCGGCACGTCGATCGCTTCGCTTACGCAAAGCCGAACGGCGCGCCGTCCTTTATTCGCTGCGCTCCACTGCGGCATCGAATCGCGATACTCGACGGGAAGCGGCAGGGCGTCCCGTTTGAGCCGCTCGAGGCGAACGAGCCCAATAAGCAGGCCGAGCACGGCATAGCCCGTCAGCAACGCCCAGGCGGCGAACACGAAGAGCGCGACGCGCAGCGGCAGCGTGACGTGCAGACGCGTCGGTAGCGAGAGCATCTCGCGCGGCGAGCCGATCCTTCGAATCTCGCGATGACGGCGCTGCTGCGGCAAGTTGACGGTGCGCGAAGAGCCCGTCGCGGAACTGCGTTCGGTGGCCCTCGCCGCCGGTGGCGTTGACGGCGTAAGGAAGGCCAGCGTCGTGCCGACCGGCACGACCAGTGCGGCGACAAGCGTTACGATCCAGACGGCGTAGCGAGTGGCCGCGTTGATCTGTGGCCACGCATGTAGGACGAGCCAAACGGCGGCGACCAGAAGGGCATCTTGCCAGAGCGCATTGAGCACGGTGGCGGCAATCGCGATCATTTGGGGCCCTCCTCGTACGTCTCGATCAGCGCCTTGAGCCGCATGAGTTCCTCGTTGGACGGACGTTCGCTTTGAATCAAGCGCAGCGCCAGCGTTCCGGCGCTGTTGTCAAAGAAGCGCGAGAGCAGGTGGCCCACCGCACTCTTCGCGGCATCCTCACGCGCGAGCAAGGGCCGATAGACGAATGCGCGGCCGGCCTCGTCGTGCGCGACGTGTCCTTTTCGTTCCAAGATGCGCAGCGTCGTGAGCACGCTGTTGTAGGCGCTGGGCGGGGGCGGCAGCGCGGCCGTCACTTCGGCGACGGTCGCTTGGCCCTTCTCCCAGAGCACCTCCATCAGCCGCAGCTCGGCTTCGGTCAGGGTGCTGGAACGTCGTCGTGCCATGCTCGCTTTCTACAGACGGAAGGTTGCTTCTACTAATTCGTTAGTTGGATGGTAGCGCACCGGACGAGGCTTGTCAACTAAGCAATTAGTATTAGAAGGCGAGGAGCGGAAGCCGCGCCGCTTGCCGCATCGGGGGAATGCGGAAACGGTCTGCCAATAAGGGGAGAGCTATTTACCCTGCCGGTTCCTAAGGAGAAGCAATTGCCACAGGCGCGCGCTCTGCTCGCAGTCTTGACGCTCGTCGTTCTGGCCGCGTGCGGCAAGGGGACGCCAATCACCAGCGGCACGCCGACGCCGCCGCCCACGCCTCCGCCGGCGGTGGTCGCGCAGTATACGATCCCGACGGCCTCGAGCCAGCCCATGGGGATTGCGGTCGGAAGCGACGGCAATCTCTGGTTCACGGAGTTTGCAGCGAGCAAGCTGGGGCAGCTGCTTCACGGCGGTCAAATCATGGAGCAAGTAACGCCCTCACGCAAGTCCGAGCCCAACGGCATCGCGTCGGGCTCGGGGCCGAACTTGAACCTGTGGTTCACCGAAACCAGTCGCGCCACCGTCGGGCAAATCACGGTTGTCGGACAGCCGTTCGTCGAGTACAAGCTCCCCGATCCCGCCGCGCGCCCCGTCGGCATTACGTTGGGCTCCGATGGCAACATGTGGCTAACCGATCAGGGAACCAACTCCATCTGGCGAATCAAATCGATCCACCGAAGACCGTTTGTAAAGTTCACGCAGTACCGGCTAACCGGTAACGCGCAACCGCTGACGATCACCAACGGACCCGACGACGCGCTCTGGTTCACCGAACCCGGCACGAACCGCATCGGGCGTTTGCCGATCAGCGGATACCCATTAAACGAATACGACGTGCCGACCGCAGACGCCAAGCCAACAGGCATCGCACCCGGCCTCGACAACGCGTTATGGTTTACCGAAGAGAAGTCGCTCAAGATCGGGCGCATCTCCACGACCGGCGTCGTGACCGCGGAGTATCCGCTTCCCGGAGCGGTGACCCCCAATCAAATCCTTCAGGGCGTCGATGGAAACTTTTACTTTACCGACACGGCCGGCAACAAAATTGGTCAGTTCTTTTTCAGAGGTCACCACGTCAACTACTACAAGATTCCGACGGCGAACTCGGAACCGACGGCGATGGTGCTCGGGATCGACAGCCAGATCTATCTTGTCGAAACCGCCGGCAATAAGATCGCTCAGTTCAGATACTTCGCGGTTTAAGGTACCTCGAGCTCGCCGGCGCTAAATTCGGCGAGCCTGAAGAGCCCGGCATTGCCGCCGCCGATCAAAAGGTAGCGCGTGCCGACACGAAGCAGATGGACCGCGGCGTGTTGCGATAGCATCGTCGATTCGATGACCGTAACGTATCGGTCGGCGCCGCGGACAAAGAACCTGACTCCTTTGAGCCGGCGCGCTATTGCGTACAGCACCGCCAGCACGAGCCCGAGAATCAGCAGCTTTACGGCGTACGCTTGCCAGAAGCTCCACGGCATAAGCCGGCTTCGCTAAACGCCCGGCTCGCGCGGGCTGTAGATCTTTCGTTTGAACGCGACGATCCTCGCCTCGATCTCCGGCAGGCGCTCGCAGACCACGACCGCATTTCCGGTCGTAAGCGTGATGACCGTGTGCTCGTTCTCCTCGATCGACTCGATCAAGTCGCAGTTCAACATCACCGGCTGCCCGTTCACCCTCGTTAACGTAATCATAGCCCGCCCGTTGTCATCCTGAGCCTGTCGGTTGTCATCCTGAGCCTGTCGAAGGACGCGTTCGCTTCGTCCAGCTCGCGCTCGTCGCGGCGCGCTTCATCGCGCTCGAACGCGTGCAGCCGGCGCTCCTTGAGCTTCTCGATTAGGCGGCGCTCGCGATTCGCGGCGTACAGCTCCGACGCAGCCCGATCGAAAGCCGGCGCCGATTCCGCGCTGCTCTGTTCGCGCGCTTGGAGGGTTCGCTCGAGATAGCGAAGGTGCGCGTCGTAGAGGCGAAGGCTTGCCGTGGAGCCGCTCATGACGCACTCATGCAGCGCTCGCCCGCCGGTGCGTAACGCGCCGGCAAGACGCCCGAGGTCGCGCAGGTTCTCATCGCGCGCCCCTTTGACGCGGGCAAACGCGCGTTGCTTCTCTTCTTCTTTTCGGCGGCGCGCATCGAGCAAAGCCTGCAGCGGGAAGACGAATGGGGCCATACGCGTAGAACTCCCGCCGGGGCGGCTCAGCGAGCCAACTGCGAACGTTCGCGCCCTACGGAAACCATCTCGATCGGTACGTTGAGCACCTCTTGCAAACGCCGAAGGTACGCTCGCGCGGCCGCCGGCAGATCGGCGATTCGCCGGCAGTCGACGATCGGTTCGCTCCATCCGGGCAGCTCTTCGACGTCGATCTGCAGATCGGGCTCCCCGGCGGCGCTAAAACCAGCGCTGCCGCCGCCCGCGCGATAGCCCGTCACGACGCCGACTCGCTCGAAGCCGGTCAGCACGTCGAGCTTGGTAACGATCGCGTTCGTCAGTCCGTTGAGCGCGACGGCGTACCGCGCGGCGACGGCATCGAACCATCCGCAACGGCGTGGGCGCCCGGTCACCGTTCCGAACTCGCCGCCTTGACGGCGCAGCCTCTCGCCGCACTCGTCGTGGAGCTCCGACGGCAGCGGGCCCGCCCCCACTCGCGTAGAGTAGGCCTTGAAGACACCGATCACGCGGCCGATCGTGCCGGGGCCGATGCCGAGCCCGGTGCAAGCGCCGCCCGCGATCGTGTGCGAGCTCGTCACGTACGGATAGGTGCCGTAGCCAACGTCGAGCAGCGTGCCTTGAGCGCCTTCGAGCAGGATCCGCTTACCGCCGCCCAGGCGCTCGTGAATGTACTCGACGCCGTCGACAACGTGGGGCGCAAGCCGCCGCGCGGCTTCGAGCACGTCCTTCTCTCCCTCAGCTATGTCACCCTGACCCTTCGACAGGCTCAGGGCTGCGCTTCGCGCAGGCGCTGAGGAATTTGGACTCTCAGTGTCACCCTGCGTGACGTTATCGATGTCCGCGAAGCGAACGCCGCTTCTCGCCACGCGATCGACGTACGCCGGGCCAATCCCGCGCCCGGTCGTGCCGATGGCACCGCTTCCGCGTTCGCGCTCGGCTGCGGCGTCGCGCGTCACGTGGTGCGGCAGCACGACGTGCGCGCGATCGGAAATCTTGACACGCGAGGTGTCGATGCCGATTGCCGCCAGACGTTCGAGCTCGTCGAGCAACGTTTGCGGATTGACGACGGTCCCGCCCCCGATGAAAAGCTCGACGCCGGGATGCATCACTGCCGATGGAACGATCCGCAGAGCCAGCTCTTGCGAGCCGACGACGATCGAGTGTCCCGCATTATCGCCGCCGCCGAAGCGCGCGACGACGTCGTAATCGGCGGCATACAGATCGACGATGCGGCCCTTGCCCTCGTCTCCCCATTGACAGCCGAGAATGATATCGGCCTTCATACGATGTACGGTAACAAGACCTTCACCGCGAGCCTTGTAAAGGCTATTCCGAGCGGAACTCTAGGTCGCTCGTGTCGCCCATCGGGATCCCCGGATCGCCCTCGAACTGCGTGATCACAAACTCGGAAAACAATGCGTTCGGCCAGCCGAAGTTGCGTCGCGTGAACTGCTGCGGGTTATCGGGATTGAACGACTCGTGCAACAGATGATCGCCCGGATCGCTGGCCAGCAGTTGTCCGAGAACGTCCTGCTTCTCGGCCCCCGACGTCGCCGTCATGCCCTCGACGATCAGCGCAAGCGGCCAGATATAATGTTCCGGCGTATGATAGCTGCCGATTCCCCGCGCCACGTGGCCTTGATAGAACGACGGATTGTCCTGCGAGAGCAAGAAACGCCGCGTGTTCTCATAATAGTGGTCGTTGGGCGTCGTGTAGCCGAAATACGGAGCCGCCAGCAGGCTCGGGATGTTTGCGTCGTCGGTGAGTTGCGCATGGCCTAAACCATCTACTTCGTAGGCGTAGATGTAGCCGTACTTCGGAACGTTCACCAATCCGTAGGTTTGAATGCCGCGCTGCACTTCGTCGCGTAACGCGCGAGCCTCGCGCGCCTTGATCACGTTGTGGTAGACCTTGAGCTCGATCTCCGACATGTCGCCGAGCGCGACGACCGCGAACATTTCCGAGGGAATCAAGAAGTTGAAGTAACAGGCGTCGTCCGAAGGCCGGAAACCGGTCCAAATCATTCCCGTGTAGCCGACTGGCCGGCCGGCGCCGTCGTTGGGAAGCTCCTTATGCGTGTAGCGCGAGTAGCGCGGGTGATTCTGTTCGCGCTGCATCGTGGCCAGCACGTCGTCGAGCATGGTGGAAAAATCGCCGGTGAAGATGCTAGTGTCGCCGGTGGTCTTCCAATAGCTCCACGCCAGCGTCGTCGGATAGGCGAGCGAGTCGAGCTCGAACTTCTGTTCCCAGACGCGGTAATCCAACGTGTAGGCGTTGGCATAGGGATCGATCTGCAGGTACTTGGCCATGCGCGCGATTATGGCGCGCAGTAACCCGCGAACGTCGGGGTCCTCTTTGGCGAAGAACAGATACGGACGGGCCTGGGCGCTCGCGTCGCGGAGCCACTCCGCCGGGATGTCCCCGGTCGGGATATAGGCGGTGCCGTCGGGGGCGTACTCTGCGAGGCGGCTCGTATCGAGCAAGGCGGCACGGAACATTTCCTCGAGGTGCTCGTTGGGGCTGCGATAGTCGGCTGCCGCTTGTTCGATCGAACGCAGCTCGAGCGCGAAGCTTCGAGCCGGGATCAGCGCGAGCGCCGCCAGGCAGACGAACGCGGCGATCGTGATTCTCGCCAGCCTCGCGCCCGTCAAGCGGGCCACGTTCCGTGGGCGTACAAAGCCGGCAATTCCCGATAACGCCCTAGATAACCAAGTCCATAGCCCACCACGAATACGTCGGGGGCTTCGAAGCACCTGTACTTAATTTCAATGTCGGCGATTCTTCGGTGCGGTCGATCGAGTAACGTGCAGACGGCAAGCGAGGCCGGCTTGCGCGCCAGCAACGTCTTGACGACGAACTGGAGCGTCAGGCCGGTATCCACCGTATCGTCAACGAGGATCACGTGCCGCCGCTCGATCGGGATTGCCAGGTCCTTTTCCAGCACGATGCCGTCGCCGTCGCCATACCTGTTGACCGAGATAACGTCGAGCTGGCAGGGGATCGTGACGGCCCTCGCCAGGTCGGCGAAAAATGTCTCCTTGGCCGCCAGCATTCCAACCATGACCGGCACGTTGCCCGCATAGTCCTGCGATATAGCCGATCCAATTTGTGCGACGCGCGTAGCGATCGACGTGGAATCGAAGAGCGGATCCCCGATCATGAGGCGCGCTTCATCGCACGCGAGAAGACCCGCTCGACATCGCGGCGGGTAAAAAGCTTGACGTTGATGCAGGGATGATGCGAGCGCAGCAAGCGGACCTTTCGGTTCTTGCGCGAGTTGCGGATCGGCTTGGCGACGGTCAGCTCGAGATATAGGTCGTACGCCGGAAGATAAAAATCCGGTGTGAAAAACTCGATCGGGCGACCATGTTCGTTCCAAGCGATTGGGAAGCTGCGGGGTTCGTACTGCCAGACGATTTGGTAGAAGTCAAAGATCCGCGCGAGCTCGGCTTCACTCGCATGTGCGAACGGAACCCGGGACATAGCCACGGACTGTTATCTACGACGGGTCCACCCCGCTATCCCGCCGGAACCCGCAAAACAAATCGGGCGCCGCCCAGCGAGGACGACTCCACCCGAACGGCGCCGCCGGCGCGTTCGGCAATAGCCTTGACGACGGCCAATCCAATGCCGCTGCCCGTCCGGTCCGTCCCCGCGCCGCGGACGCCTAGCGCGAAGATCGCTTTGCGCCGCGACGGATCGACGCCGTCGCCGTCGTCGTCCACGGCAACCTCGACGAACGGCTCCACCCGGCGGCAAGCCACCTTGACGATGCCGTGTTCGCTGCCGTGCTTCACCGCGTTCTCGACGAGGTTTGAGAGTGCATGAACGCATTCATCGGCATCCAGGCGCGCCACGGCGCGCTTCGGCGAGCGCATGCGAATCGTGACGTCGCGCTTGTGCGCGATCGGCGCAATGATGTCGATGGTTGCGCGAATCTGTTCGACGACATCGCAGTGAGCGAGGCGCGGCCTGCGCTCGAGCCCCGAGATCTCCAGCATGCCGTCGATCAGCCGGTCGAGACGAAGGGCTTCGCGCCGGGCCGTTTCGAGAAAGCGGCGCGATGTCGGCGCGTCGATCTGACCGTCGAGCACGGTCTCGATATAGCCGCGGATCGAGGTAAGCGGGGTGCGCAGCTCGTGTCCGACCGTCGGCAGCACCGCGCACTCGCCGATGGAGTTTGCAAGTCGTTCGAGATCCAGCACGATGCCCCCAACGCGCTACGGCCGAAGGAACTTGTAGCCGAATCCGTGCACGGTCCGCAGCATCGGCGAGAGCTTCCACGGTTCCTCGATTTTCGCGCGCAAGCGGTGAACGTGGACGTCGATCGTCCGTTCGTCGCCGTTGAAATCGAAGCCCCACACGCGCTGGAGGAGCCAATCTCGCGAGAGCGCAACGCCGGGGTTGTCTGCCAACTCCATCAAGAGCGCAAACTCACGTGGCTTGAGCTTGACGTCGGTCCCGTCGACGCGCGCCTCGCGCGCCGCGGGATCGATCTCGAGCCGCCCGAAGCGCAGGAGCGGGCCGGCTTGCGCCACGGGACGGCCGGCGCGCCGCAGGATCGCCTTGATGCGCACGACCAACTCGCGCGGGGAGAACGGCTTGCAGAGATAGTCGTCGGCGCCGAGTTCGAAACCCACGACGCGATCGAGTTCATCGCAGCGCGCCGTCACCATGACAATCGGCACGCTGCGCTCTTCGCGCCGGAGCGTTCGCGCGACGTCGTAGCCGTCAACCCCAGGCAATCCGACGTCAAGCACCAGAAGATCCGCGGCACCGCGCGCCAGGCGCAGCGCCGAGTTGCCGTCGGCAACGCCGACGACCGCGAAGCCTTCACGCTCGAGATGGTGCGTCAGCAGCTCGCGAATTGCACGATCGTCGTCGGCTAGAACAATCGTTTGCGTCGCCATGACGGGACCAGTGCCCGACCGCGGAAACGACTGGGACAGCTAGGTCTCTGTCAGCGCCTCTTTTTCAGTCGCTAGCGGACCGTACTTCGCGGCGTGTTCGCGCAAGATTCGGTAGATGGTGGCGGCGGGGAAGCCGAGCCGCTCCAAACGCCGTGCCGCCGACGGATACGCTACATCGGGCTTCTTGCTCACCATGCGATCGAACGCATCCGAGCATCGCGATGCCTCGTCGTTCTCCAGCGATGCGACCGCACCGCACGCGGCGTCGCCATCAATTCCTTTGCGGACGAGCTCGCCGACGAGCCGATTATCGCCAACTGCCTTCCGCTTGCCCTCGACGTAGAGCGTCGCATAGAGTCGATCGTCGACGAACCCTTCGCGCTTGCAGCGCTCCACCGCCTCGCGCGTCACCTCGTCGCTGAAGCCCTTACGCTCGAGTCGTTGCCACAACTGCGCCTCCGTAAGCCTCTGCCGCGCCAGCATCGCCAACGCGGCTGGGTACGCTCTCGCCACGCTACACGCCAATGATGAACTGCGTGAGAGGGTGGCGCGAGGGAGACATGACGCCTTGAAGACGCTCGTCGCTACGCTTCCGGCTCCGCTCCTGCTGCGCTGCCTCGTCGCTCCGCCATCCATGGCTGCGCTCCTCGGTCAGAGCCTTCTCGGCATCATGTCTCCCTCGCGCCACCCTCTCGCGCAAGTCATCAACCCTCAACCGCCGCCGGTGCCTTGCCGTTGCTCGAAGCCCTCTTGTCATCCTGCGCCTGTCGAAGGGGGTCGAGTGCTTCACGGATCTTGCTTTCGATCTCAACGGCGACGTCCGAATGCTCCTCGAGGAAGGCCTTGGCGTTTTCGCGCCCTTGGCCGATGCGCTGCTCTCCGTAGGTGTACCAGGAGCCGCTCTTGCCGACGATGTTTTGATCGAGCGCCACGTCGAGAATCGATCCCATCTTCGAGATACCGTGACCGTAGGTGATGTCGAACTCGGCCTGCCGGAACGGCGGAGCGCATTTATTCTTGACCACTTTGACGCGCGTGCGCGTTCCGATGCTGTCTTGGCCGACTTTGATCGTCTCGAGCTTGCGAACGTCGAGCCGAATGGACGCGTAGAATTTCAGCGCGCGGCCGCCCGACGTCGTTTCGGGATTTCCGAACATGATGCCGACCTTCTCGCGCAGCTGATTGATGAAGATCATCACGGTTTTGCTGCGGGAGATCGCGGCGGTCAGTTTGCGCAGCGCCTGCGACATCAATCTGGCCTGCAATCCGACGTGCGCGTCACCCATATCGCCTTCGAGCTCGGCACGAGTCACGAGCGCGGCGACCGAGTCGACGACGACCACATCGACCGCATTGCTTCGCGTCAGCATCTCGGCGATCTCGAGTGCCTGTTCTCCGGTATCCGGCTGCGAGACCAGCAGGCTGTCAAGGTCGACGCCGAGCGCCGCGGCGTAGTTGGGATCGAGCGCATGCTCGACGTCGATGAAGGCGGCCGTTCCGCCGGTCTTCTGCGCCTCGGCGATGGCATGCAGGGCCAGCGTCGTCTTCCCGCTGGACTCGGGGCCATAGATTTCGACGATTCGCCCGCGAGGAAGCCCTCCCACGCCGAGCGCTAAGTCGAGTGCGATCGAGCCGGTCGCTACGACCTCGAACGCCATGCGCTCCTGAAAATCTCCCATGCGCATGATCGAGCCTTTGCCGAACTGGCGCTCGATTTGAGTGAGCGCATTCGCGAGGGCGAGTTGTCGTTCGTCTTCTGCAGCCATTCTGTTTCCTTTCTCTAAGCCGTTAGGCGCCTTACGTATCACGCTCTCATCGCAGAGTGCCAAGGGCATGGCATTTTGCTCGAGCCGCTCACGACGTTGCGGCGGCCTCCGCGTCGTCGAAGAGCGCGTCAATGAACTCGACCGGTGAAAAGGCTCGTAAGTCGTCCGTGCCCTCGCCCAGCCCGACGAGCTTGATGGGAACCTCCAACTCGTCGACGATGGCGACGAGCACTCCGCCCTTCGCGGTGGAGTCGAGCTTGGTGACCACGATGCCCGTGAGCTGCGTTGCCATATTGAAGAGCTTTGCCTGCGAAATGGCGTTCTGACCGCTCGTCCCGTCGACCACCAACAGCGTCTCTGCCGGCGGCTCGCCGAGTTCGCGCTCGATCACCCGCCGCATCTTCTTCAGCTCTTCCATCAAATTAGTCTTGGTTTGCAGGCGGCCGGCCGTATCGACGATGGCGACGTCGAAGCCGCGCGCCTTCGCCGCGCGCATACCGTCGAAAACAACCGAGGCCGGATCCGCGCCTTCCGCGCCGCGAACCACCGTACTGCTGCTGCGCTCGGACCAGACGACGAGCTGTTCGGCCGCGGCGGCTCGGAACGTGTCGGCCGCAACCAGCAGCACGCGCTTTCCTTCCTTATGCAGGCGCGCTGCGAGCTTCCCGATCGTCGTCGTCTTGCCGCTGCCGTTGACGCCGACGATCAGCATCACGGCCGGCGCCGGCTTCAGATTCAGCTCCGCACCGGGAAGCGTGAGAAACCGCTCGACATCTTTACGGAAGCGCGCGACGACCTGATCGCTCGTCTTCCAATCTTCCTGTTTAGCGACGGTCTGCAGTCCGGTGATGATCTTCGTCGTCGTCGGCACGCCGAAATCGGCGACGATGAGCAGATCTTCGAGTTCGTCCCAAAACTCGGGCGTCAAGGGCCGCTGCGCGGCACCCAGCCGCGCGACGGCCGAAAAGACTTCGCGCGCGCGGCTAAGGGAGGAGCGCATCCGTGAAAGCCAGCTCACTTGCCGCACCGCATCACGCTACCGACTCTATCATGCGAACGTATGTTCGTCAATCGCCGCGGCTCCGCGACGGCACGTAGGTACTATACTGGACACAGGAGGTCCGTATGCGATACCGATTGGCGCTCGGCGTTCCCATTCTCATCATTGCCACCTCGTGTACGGCGACGCGAACGATTCCCCCGGCATCGCTGGGGGCGGCCCTATCGGAGCAGGTTCCCGTGATCGAGCTCGACGCGCGCTCCAGCGGGCCGGCCGTGGCTGCCGATGCGTACGGTGCATCGATCGTTACCTGGTACGATTTCACGCAGTCGTTCGTCAATCTGTCGCTGCGCAAGACCGGGATCAAACTCGCGCGTTTTCCCGGCGGCTCGGAATCCGACGCGTACCATTGGGAAAACGGCGGTTCCATCTGCGACAAGATGGGCTACATCACGCCGGGAGCGACGTTCGATAAGCTGATGACCGAGCTTTCCGCTCCGTTGAACATCGACGTCGCGGTCACGCTGAACTACGGAAGCAATCGGGCCTGCAACGCCGGCGGCGAGCCGAGTGAGGCGGGCGCTTGGGTGGCGGAGGCCAAGCGCCACGGTTATCGCGCCGAGTACTGGACGGTCGGCAACGAAGTCTATGGCTCGTGGGAGTACGATCTCCACCCCAAACCCCACGATCCGGTGACCTATTCGAATGCCGTTCGCACGGGCTACTATCCGGCCGTAAAGAAGGCCAACCCGCAAGCCAAACTCGGCGTCGTCGTGGATACGCCGAACGACCGAGCGTGGAACGACGTCGTATTGCGCAAAGCGCAGCCGTTTGATTTCGTCGAGCTGCACTATTATCCGCAATACAACATCGATAGCGATTCGTTTCTTCTCGGCCCGGCGATCGACACGTTCGCGAGCGACCTCGCGGGCCTTCGCAAGCAGATGACCGCCGCGGGCGTTGCCAAGAGCGTCCCAATCTATCTCGGCGAGTTCAACAACGATGCCGGCAACGAAGGGAAGCAATCGGTTTCGATCGTCAACGGGTTGTTCTTGGGGCAAATGCTGGGCACGCTGCTCAAAGCCGGCGTTCCGATGTCGACGTGGTGGCTCGCCTATGGGAGCTGCGACGAGGCCGGCGACTATTCGAAGAAGCTCTACGGCTGGCAGCACTTCGGCAGTGAGGGACTGTTCTCCGACGGCCTGCCGGATCCGTACGAAGGCTGCGCCAACACGCCGAAGATCCCGGGCGGAACACCGTTCCCGACGGCGCGCGTGATGGCGCTCTTCGCCTCGGAAGTTCCCGCGGGGTCGAACGTGCGCACCGTCGGCGTGCCGGGCTCGCTGTCGTCCGACGTGCGCGCGTACGGCTTCGCGCAGACGAATGGCTACGCGTTCGTGCTCTTCAACAACACGCTCAAGGCCATCGCCATCGACGCGCGTTTGAGCGGTTCCGGGAAATCGAGCTTTACGGCAACGTTGGCGGTCTACGGCAAAACGCAGTACGACAAATCGAAAGAGAACCGCTGGATCGGCCCGGTGCACCGCAGCCTCGGCACCGTGGGAACGACGGTACCGCTGACGCTCCCGGCGTACAGCATTTCGATCCTGACGCTTGTGTCATCCTGAGCGCGATCGTTAGGTGGACGCGGCGACGCTTTCTGCCGACGCCGCGGCAGTTTCGCGCCGGCGTTCGCGCAGGAAGTGGAAGAACTCCACGCCTTCGCGTACCCGCCGCTTCATCACCTGACGATCGCCGATCATCCCGCCCAGAAGCGAGAACATCTTGCGCGGCCGGAAGTAGAAGCGCCGGTAGAACTCGTCGACCGATTCGAACATCATCGTCGAGTTCAAGCCGGGATAGTTGAGCGCCGCGTGCTGCACGCCATGCGTATCGACCAACTCCTCACTCTGCGCCTCGAGCCAGCCGTTCTCTTGCGCCTGTTTGTAGAGATACGTTCCGGGATACGGCGCGGCCAGCGAGACTTGGATCGTCTCCGGATCCATCTCGCACGCGAAGTTGATCGTCTCGCGGATCGTCTCCGGCGTCTCGCCCGGCATGCCGAGGATGAACGTGCCGTGCACTTTGATGCCCAGCTCGTGGCAATCTTTTGCGAAGCGGCGGATGATGTCGAGGCGCGTGCCCTTCTTCATGTTGTTGAGCACTTGCTGGTTGCCCGACTCGTAGCCGACCAGCAAGAGCCGCAGACCGTTGGCCTTCATCACCTCGAGCGTCGCCCGGGGCACGTTCGGCTTGGCATTGCACGACCAGGTGAGGCCGAGCGGGCCCAAGCGTCGCGCCACCTCTTCGACACGCGGAATATTATCGGTGAGCGTGTCGTCGTCGAAGAAGAACTCCTTGACTTCGGGAAACATCGCCTTTGCCCGCACCATCTCGGCCGCGACGCTCTCGACGCTGCGGAAGCGGTAGAGATGGCCGCCAATCGTTTGCGGCCAGAGACAGAACGTGCATTTCGACTTGCAGCCGCGCCCCGTATAGAACGAGAGATACGGATGCTGCAAGTAGCCGTTGAAATAGTTTGGGATCGTCAGATCGCGGCGGTAGACGTCGAGCACCGACGGAAACGCTTCCATGTCCATGATGATCGGGCGCTCGGGCGTTCGCACGATCTGGCCGTTTTCGCGGTAGGCAACGCCATCGATCTCGGCGATCGGTTTGCCCGATGCGACCTCGACGCACGTGTAGTCGAACTCACCGACGCTGACCCAGTCCGCAGCCGGCGCAAGCCGCAGCGACTGCTCGGGCAGCACGCCGACGTGCGCGCCGACGAGGCCGACGAGCGCCTTGGGATTCTCTTGCTTGACGCGCGCCGCGAAGCGCGCGTCGTTGTTAAACGACGGCGTGCTCGTGTGGAGGATGATGCATTCGTAATCCTTCGCGGTCGCGGCGACCTGATCGAACGTCAGGCCGTCGGGCGGTGCGTCGATCAGCCGGCTGCCCGGCACCATCGCGGCCGGCTGCGCCAGCCACGTAGGGTACCAGAACGACCGCACCTCGCGGCGACATTGATACCGCGATCCCGCGCCGCCGTCGAAGCCTTCGAAGGTGGGTGGGTTCACGAACAACGTCTTCAGAAAATCGGGCATGCTCTTCTCCTCTGCTGCTCACGCTTTTCTGCGGGCGGCGCAAAGCCTCCCCGCCTCTCAGAGGGAACGGAGCGCGCTCTCCAGGCTCGGGAAGCGACTAAAGCCGGAATAGTCGGCCTGTTGCAGTCCCGTGGCGGCGAAGGGGCCGTAGCGGCCTTTATACTGCTGCGTCTCGTGCGTCACCGCCCAGTAATTCGGCAAGACTTCGGAACGCCGGTCGAGGATCGTCCCCGAGGTCGCGTGCGGCGGCAGTGCGTTCGGCTGATACGCGTACCAGACGACGTCGTGACTCGCGTCGTATGCAAAGCTTCCGCTTCCGTGAGCCGCATCGCGAACGCCGGATGCAAACGCGATCGTCGAGGGACCGGCCGGATGGTAGGAGTAACCGGCGGTATAACGCGGATCGAAGGGCGGCTCGAATGCGGTGCCGGGTTTGGGATGCTCGAAGGCCTTCGTCATCGCCGCGTCGGCCGATGCGCTCGCCGGCTTTCCATTGATCGTGTAACTGATGATGCGCACCTTGACCGTCGTTCCGTCTTGATCGACGCCGGTCATCACGAGATCTTCGTGGCGGCGCGAAAAACCCGCGTGCACGTCGAGGACTCGATGCAGCCGGAAACCGACGATGCCTCGAGTCGTCTCGACAAATCGGTTCGCCACCTGCGCGAGCGCAGGCGGCGCGGTCGAAGGGCCGGTGCTAAGGATGTAGGATTACGCGGTTGGCGATGAACGTGCCGTTGCTGTAGTAGCCGACGAGCGCTACGCGCTCTCCCGTCGTAGGCGTGGCACCGGTCGGAAAGATGACCGTACCGTGCTTGAGATCCACCGTCTGCACGTTGCCGTTACGGCGCGCCACGGTCAAGCGATACGGTGAAAACGAGGCGATGGTTCCCAGCATCACGTGGTGCTTATCGTACTGATGCGCGTCCCAACCGGGCTGCCACGTCGTATACGCCGGAACCCCGTAATCTTGGGCCGCCACCGGTGCGATCGAGGCGCCGCCAACGAGCAGCATCATCGCTACGAACGCCGTCATTCCTGAAAAAAACCTCATCGCTGAAACTCTCCTCTCAAGGGCGCAAGAAAGACCTTGCTTTCATACCCGAGGGCCTTGGCGCCCTAACCTTAGATTGCGATGAGGCCCCCCGCGACAACGAAATCGACCAGATCACTCGTTTCCTGAGAAGCACTGATTCGAGTCGAGTTCTAGGAGCGGGGGCCCGAAGTTTACTACGGTAAATGAGGGCCCCCCGCGACAACGAAATCGGCCGAATAAGGGCTTCGATCAGAAGGCGGCGATGCCGTTGGGGGTCCCCAGCCCCGTCGGCCCATCCCAGCCGGGACCGGCTTGGCAGAGCGGCTTGCCGCAGTCGCCGTTCTCCCCACTCGTGACGTCGTGAAGGCTGGACTTGTGACCGTAAAGGTGCGTGTCGTTGTTACTCGCCTTCTCGTCGGCCAGAGCGAAGACCGCAGCGATGATCGGCGCCGAGACCGAAGTCCCGCCGAAGACGAGCCAACCGCTTTCACCATCGGTATCGTAGGCGGCGACGCCGGTATTCGGATTGGCATCGGCCGACGTGTCGGCTTCCGCACGGTCGGAACAGCCGGTGTTCAGGTCGCGCTGGAAGGTTGGCTTCGCATAGACGTGACTGCAGCCGCTCCCGGCGTACGACCACGCGCTCTCCTCGCGGGGATTGTACGACGACAACGTCGTTCCGCCTACCGCGGTCACGGTTGGAAGAATCGCGGGCCACTGCGCGGTTTTGTTATAACCGACGTCTCCGGTTGCCGCGGTAATCGCGACGCCGCTGACGTTGAAGTCGCCGTCGTACGTCCTAGAGCCTTCGTTGCCGCTCCAGCTATTGGTGACGTAACCTGCGCGAGCGGTCGCGTACTTTTCGGCGCCCGCCAGGCTGCCGATGTCGTTGTTGGTGGCCTCAACGAGCAAAATCTTGCACTTCGGACAGATCGCCGAAACCATGTCGAGGTCGAGGGATTCCTCTTCTCCCCAACCGGCGTTGCGCTGCAAGCTGAACGCCTTTTTAGTGAAGCAGTGGTCAGCCACCGTGCACGGCCGCATTCCGTAGGCGCGGCGGTAGACCGCTAAGTCCGAAGCCGCGTCGGGATCGTCATACGCGTCCACGACTGCGACAGTTTCGCCGGTGCCCTTACTCGCGCTGTATTTTGTGAGGCCATATGCCGACTGTAAATCGGCGGGCGAGTATCCCGCAGGGATATCCGGCGCGATCGGCCCGTGAATGTCGGTGCGCACGAGCGCCAAGCAATGCGCGTAGCCGGAGGGGGCATCGGCACAGGCGCGTTCGGCTTCTCCGGCGCGCGGCCAAAGTCCGAGGTCCGCAGCGCTGGGATGAAGCGATGGTTGCGCCGAGATGAGGCCCGGCTCTTGCGCCGCGTTTCCGCGGGGTACGGCGTTCATCGCTCCGTTGCACGCCGTTAAAGCGATAACTAAAGTTACTGAAATAATCGCCGAAAGTCTCACGATACACTTCCTCTTGTTAATGCATGATGCTGCGACGCTCGTTTGACCTTTCCTCCGCCGCGAGCCGGACCTATTCCGATAACGCAGGTAAGGCCGGCGACGTTCGCACCGGCACGAAGAAGGCGCTCGTCGCATTCAGAAGAAAAGACTCGTTGCGCAACGCTATGGAGGATCCCGTGCACCGCTTTCACGCTTTTCTCATTTTCGCCGCAGCCGCCGCCCTGACCGCTTGCAACACCTCGAACGTCGTCCCGCCGCCGATAACCGCGTCCAAGCCGATTCAGCACGTCATCATTATGATGCAAGAGAACCGCAGCTTTAATACTATTTTCGCGGGCTTCCCAGGGGCGGATACCGCGTTGAGCGGCCCGTGCGAGCCGGCAAAGTGGTGCAAGACCGGCACGGTCAATCTCAAACCCGTCACGCTCGAAACGACCGACAAGCTCGGCCTGGGCCTCGACATCGATCACAGCCACAACGGTTTTAAGATCGAATGCGATCTCAACGCCTCGGGCGTCTGCCAGAACGACGGGTTCGACAAGATTCGTTTCGGCGCCGGCGGTACCGGAGCGTATGCAAAACTCTATCCGTACGCCTACGTCGAGCGTTCCGAGACCAAGGCGTATTGGGACTTCGCCAAACGGTACGCCCTCGCCGATCAGATGTTTTTCACGCAGACGGCAGCCAGTTTCATCGCGCACCAGATAATTCTATCCGGTACGGTCGCGCTCAACGCTAACGAATCGCTCACCGATCAGCCCGACGGCATGCCGTGGGGCTGCGATGCCTCACCCGGTACTCACACGCCGATTCTTAGGAGCGACGGGAAAGAGTCTCAATACGGGCCGTTCCCATGTTTCACGGAGTATGGCACGATGGCCGACGTGCTCGATGCCGCGAACGTCTCGTGGAAGTACTACGTCGACCCCGAGACCGGCAAGGACTCAGACTTTTCCGGCGAGGTTTGGAACGGGTTCGACGCGATCGCCAAGGTCCGGTGCAAAACGTGGAAGCTGCCCATCAAGGGTCCAAGTGACTGCAAAGGCTTTGGCTCGGACTGGATGCACCTGAGCTTTCCGAATACGAACGTCTTCAAAGACATCAGCGGCGGCACGCTCCCGTCGGTTTCCTGGTTGATGCCCTCGCTGGAGAACTCGGATCATCCCGCCAGCGGCTGCAGCGGTGGACCGCGCTGGGTCAGTTCAGTCATCAACGCGGTCGGTCAGAGCAAATACTGGAACTCGACCGCCGTCATATTGCTCTGGGACGATTGGGGCGGCTGGTACGATCCCGTCCCGCCGCCGCAGACCAACTACACGAGCCTCGGCTTCCGCGTAGGAATGGTCGCGATCTCGCCCTGGGCTCGCCCGGATACGGTCGCGCACACCCAGTACGATTTCGGCAGCATCTTAAAGTTCATCGAGCAAAACTTCGGCTTGGGCTCGCTCCACACAACCGACGAAACCGCGACTTCCATCGGCGACATGTTCAACTTCTCGCAGAAGCCGACGAAGTTCGTGCCGGAGGAGCCGCTACCGCCCAAGGCGACTTGCACCGGTCACGCCGACGCGCAACGGATCATCGAACACGACGGAAGCGTACCAGAATAGCCTAAGGCTCTCGGAGGGATACCGTGAACGGCTTTCGCCCCCTTTTGATCTTCGCTGCAGCCGCGGCCGTCGCGGGCTGCAACAACTCCACCAGCGTCGTGCCGTCGCCGATAAGCGCGTCCAAGCCGATCCAGCACGTCATCATTATGATGCAGGAGAACCGCAGCTTCAACACGATCTTCGCGGGCTTCCCCGGCGCTGATACCGCGTTAAGCGGCCCCTGCGAGCCGGCGAAGTGGTGCAAGACCGGCACGATCGAGCTCAAGCCGGTAAAGCTGGAATCGACCAACGAACTCTCGAAAGGCATAGACATCGATCACAGCCACCAAGGCGGGGGAAGCGAGCCGGGCGGTTTCGTAGTGGAATGCGACCTTGATTCCGCTACGGGGATTTGCCGCAACGACGGGTTCGACAAGATTCGCTTCGGCGCGGAAGGTAGCGGAGGGCTTGCAAAAACCTACCCGTACGCCTACGTCGAGCGCTCGGAGACCAAGGCGTATTGGGACTTCGCGAAGCGATACGCCCTCGCGGATCACATGTTCTTCAGTCAGACGGCGGCCAGCTTTATCTCGCACCAGATCATCCTCTCCGGAACCGTAGCCCTTAACTCCCACGAATCGCTCACCGATCAGCCCGTAGTCACGCCGTGGGGTTGCGATGGACCGCCGGGTAATTATACGCCCGTCCTCGAGAAGGACGGCAAGTACATTTATCATGGACCGTTCCCGTGCTTCACGGAGTACGGAACGATAGCAGACTTGCTCGATCCCGCGCACGTCTCGTGGAAATACTACGTCGACCGCGAGCTAAGCCCAACCGGAAACGCGGGCGATTTTTCGGGCGACGTTTGGAATGGTTACGATGCGATCGCCAAGGTTCGGTGTGAGACGTGGAGGCCGCCATACAAAAAACGGCCAGGCGACTGCCATGGCTATGGTCCCGATTGGTCGCACATCAGCTTCCCGAACAGCAGCGTCTTTAGCGACATCAAGGGCGGTACGCTCCCGGCGGTCTCTTGGGTGATCCCCTCGTTGAAGGATTCGGATCATCCCGCCAGCGGTTGCAGCGGCGGACCGCGTTGGGTCAGCTCGGTCGTGAACGCCATCGGTCAGAGCAAGTACTGGAACTCGACCGCCGTCATATTGCTCTGGGACGACTGGGGCGGCTGGTACGATCCCGTCCCGCCACCGCAGACGAACTACACCAGCCTCGGCTTCCGCGTCGGAACCGTCCTGATCTCGCCGTGGGCTCGCGCAAATACGGTCGTGCACACGCAGTACGAGTTCGGAAGCATTTTGAAGTTCGTCGAGCAGAACTTTGGGTTGGGTTCGCTTCATACAACCGACGAAACCTCGACCTCAATCGGCGACATGTTCAATTTCTCGCAGAAACCGACAAAGTTCGTGCCGGAGGAGCCGCTGCCGCCCAAGGCAACTTGCGGGAACGGAAGTGGCGTGACGGCCCAACAAATAATCGAACACGATGGGGGTGTGCCCGAGTAACCTTTAAAGATCGCGCCGATGCGGGCACAGAGCTCGCCGAGGCGCTCGCGGTCTACGCCGATAGGCCCGATGCCCTCGTGTTGGCGCTCCCGCGCGGCGGGGTTCCGGTCGGATACGAGGTCGCACGACGCCTCCGGCTCCCGTTCGACGTGTATGTGGTCCGAAAGCTTGGGGTTCCGGGCCATGCGGAGTTGGCGATGGGCGCGCTTGCCGGCGACGGAACCTGCGTCGTCGACGAAAACCTGATCGCTTCGCTGCGCCTCGACGACGAGACGCTTCAAGACGTGATCCATCTTGAAGCAGAAGAGATTCGCCGCCGAGAGGAGGCCTATCGGGATCGGCGTCCGCAGGCCGACGTCGCGGGCAAGATCGCGATCCTGGTCGACGACGGATTGGCCACCGGGGCAACGATGCGCGCGGCGGCGACTGCGCTGCGCCGCTACAATCCCGCGGAGATCGTCGTCGCGGTGCCCGTTGCCGCCTACCAGACGTGCCTGGCGCTCCGCGAGGTCGCGGATTCGATCGTCTGCCCCTTTACGCCCGAGCCGTTTATCGCCGTGGGACTCTACTATGAGAACTTCGACCAAACCAGCGACGACGAAGTCCGGCGCCTCCTCGCTCAAGCCGAGGAGCGAACAGGGCGTCGCATGAGCGCGTAGTATCTGACGAAGATGAAGCGCAACGCAATCGCCGGAAGCGCCTTCGCCGCGATCGTGCTGATCGCCGGCGCCGCCGCCACCGCGCAACCAATTCTCTTTTCGTTTACGGGGCTTCCGGGTGCGGTCGATACCTGCAAGTGGTTCGACGATAACCTCAACGGCGACCGAAGCATCGGCTCGCTCACCCGCCAAACGGATTTGCTCTATAACCGGATTGCGTTGCCGGCCGGCGCAGATGTCGCGGTCGGCTCGACGGCCACGAGCGCGGCCGGCGACGAACTCGTCGACTACAGACTCGGTTCGAAAACCGTCTGCTCGACGGCGCGAGCCATCTACGGCCCAACCCCAGAGCCGTCCACGACGCCCTAGCAGTCCCGGCCTAGCGCGTGTCCCACAGTTCGGCGTCGGTCGGATACATCAGCATGTTTCGCCTGAATCCGGTCACACGATCGCTCACGGCGTCGGCATTCGATTCGAACGCGACCGGGACGACCGGCGCGTCGGCGCGCACGATTCGCTGCATCTCGACGAAGTCACGCCGGCGCCGGCGGGGATCAGCGGTTACCGCCTGCTCTTCGAAGAGCGCGTCGAACCGCGGGTTGCAGTAGTTCATCGAGTTATTCCCGTTCGGGCCGCGCTGACTGCAGGCGAAAATCACGGACTCCTCGGGATCTGCCGCGCCGATCCACCAGGTCGCGGCGAGCGTAAACGCACCCGTCCGCAACGGTCCGTTGGGCGCGTTGAACAGCGCGGTCGAATACGTCTTGAGCTGCGCATCGATACCGGCGCGCCGCAGCTGCTCCTGTTCGAGCAGCTGCATCCAGGTGCCGCGCTCCGGCGCCAGCGCGAGCGTTACGCTCAACGGCTCTCCGCCCTTGGTCCAGCGGCCGTCGCGCCTCCGCCAGCCGGCGGCGGTTAGTTCACGCGTCACCGTGGCCGGATCGCTCGTGGTGCTTGCCGGGTCGTGCCACACGAAGACCGGCGGCAGAAAAGAGTCGGCGGCCCGCAGCGCGCCGTAGCCGGCGCGAGCGATTTGCCGCGCGTCGATTGCCGCCGCGATCGCGCGGCGCACGCGCGCGTCGTTGGTCGGTTGCGCAAAGGCTTGCATCATCAGGAGATAGACGCCGTTGATCGGCGTAATGACGACGCGAGCGCCCGCAATGGCGCGTGCCTGGGGCACTTGCACCGGACTGATCTCGGTGACGTCGACGTTCTTCGCCCGCAGGGCAAGCAGCGAGCCTTGCGTCGTAGGGAATTAACTCCAGGACGATGCGGCGCAGCCTCGGAAGCGGCCGGTAGTACGGATTCCGCTCGAGAACGATGCGGCTCGCGCGTTGCCACTGCACGACTCGAAATGGACCCGTTCCAAAGGGCCGGTCGTTCCACGCCGCGCGCGTGACGTCTTCCGACGTAAACGCATGAGCGGGAAGGATGCCGAAGGCAAAATCGGCCTCGGCAAAGAGCTCGGCGACCGCTGCATTCCACCGCCGCTTTAGACGCACGACCACCGTGTAGCAACCCTCAGTCTGCAACGACGCGATACGGAGATACGCGTCGACGGACTCGACGGGATTGCGCGGATCGACGATCGCGCGGTACGTAAACGCGACGTCGGCGGTGGTCAGCTCGCTTCCGTCGGCAAACCGCACGTTACGACGTAGATGATAGAGAATCGTTTTTCCATCCGGCGAGATATCGCCGTTCGACCGCGACGGTATCCGCGTCACGAGCACGGGAACGAGCCGATTGGCGGCCGACAGGCCGACCAGCGTCTGAGTAACGAGAAGATCGTATCCGATGGTGTCTTGATCGTGTGCGAGCAGCGGATTGAGCGATGACGGATCGGCGTTGTCGGCGATCGCGAGGACGTGCGGCTCGCTCGCGGCCTCGCAGCCGGCCAACGTCGCGACGGCCAGCGTTACGCAGAGGCAGAGCGCCGGTGGGAGACGCATTGGTTTCTTTTCGAAGGAGCGCCGTTGCCGGACCTTGTACGAACCCGTTATGGACAAGAATCGCAACCTTCGCGAAGGAATCGAAGATGCGGATGCGACCGGTCTCGTCGCCGGCGAAGAGCTGATAACGCAAGCGGAGACCGAGCTTCCGCTCTTACGTCTGCGCGAGTCGCTGCCTCATAAGGATCTGCACGCAGCGCTTCCCGAGGCGCACGCCGAGCACGCGACGGTCGATGCGCTCCATGCCGAACTTCATAAACCCGTGCCCAATCGCCGATCGGTAGAGCAGCACGTCACGCGTTTGCGCTTGCTCCCCGAACTCGAGGCGATCGTCGTCAACTGGTGGGACGATCCGAAGGTCCAGCGCTTCTTTGCCAACCTCGGCCAAATCGGCGTCTAGCCTTGTCATCCTGACCCTGTCGCTTGTCATCCTGAGCCTGTCGAAGGACGGACGCGCAACGCGATGCTGATGCGCGCGTCTGCAGGATTCTTCGTTTTCGGGACGCCGTGATCGTAGTGGAGCTGCGTTTCGTAGCTCATCACTAGCAGGCTGCCGTTCTCGAGATCGCGATCGAGAATTCGCCTCGGCGCATTCTTGCTGCGAATCGTCATCAGCCGCGTCGCACCCAGCGAGATCAACGCGATCGGATGCTCGGCGACGATCTCGTACAGGTGGTCGTTATGCGGTGCGACGCTGTCGCGGCCGTCGCGATAGTAGTTTAGACCGACGGTATTGAAGCGCGTGCCCGTGGCCTGCGAGGCCCGCTTTGCGGCGTCGGAGAGCGTCGCCGGCAAGTCGGGATCGTCGAGCCGGTAGCGCGCGACGAGTCGCGGGACGTCGACGTCGCGGTCGTACATCCGGCGGCGTTCGCTCTGCCAGGCAACGCCCTCGCGAAGCGCATCAAACCACGCCGCAGCGGTCTGCGGATCGACGAATGCCGGGATGTAGACGATCCGGCCGGTTTCGTCGTCGACGAGCGTCTCGCCGCCCGTCGCCAAAGAATCCGAGCTGCGTCAGGGATAGAGGCCGCGCAGTTTCGTTGCCTCGGCGACGCGCGCGACGGCGACGCAGTACGCGCCCTTGCGCATCGAAACACCGTGACGCTTCGCCTGCTCGTGCGTCTCGCGAAACGCGCGAACCATCTTGCGCTTGAGGCGTTCGTTGATCTCGGCCTCTTCCCAGAAGTTTGCCTGAAGGTCTTGCACCCACTCGAAGTACGAGACCGTCACGCCGCCGGCGTTGGCCAGAATGTCCGGCAAGACCATGATGCCGCGGTCGAAGAGGATGTCGTCGGCATCGGGCATCGTCGGGCCGTTGGCGGCCTCCGCGACGATCTGCGCGCGAATGCGCGGCGCGTTCTCTTTCGTAATCACTTTTTCGAGCGCGGCCGGCACGAGCACGTCGCAATCGATACTCGAGCACCTCGCGGTTGTCGACGCGTTCGCCGCCGGCGAATCCGACGACCGAGCCCGTCTCGGCCTTGTGCGCCATCAATCCCTTGACGTCGAGGCCGCGATCGTTCGCGACGCCGCCGCGCGAATCGGAGACGGCGACGATGCGATAGCCGCGATCGGCCATCAGCTGCGCTGCGTACATGCCGGCGTTGCCGAAGCCTTGAATCGCAACCGTCGCGCCTTCGATCTCGCCGGCCGAGCTCTTCCATCGCTTCGTCGACGACGTAGCTGCAACCGCGCGCCGTCGCTTTGTCGCGTCCCAGCGATCCGCCGATCGAGACCGGCTTGCCGGTCACGACGCCCGGAATCGAGTAAGCCGTGCATGCATCGAGAACGTATCCATGATCCACGCCATGATCTGCGGCGTCGTGTAGACGTCGGGCGCGGGAATGTCTTTCTCCGGGCCGATGATGATCGAGATTTCGGTGGTGAAGCGCCGCGTGAGATTCTCGAGCTCCTGCATCGACATGTCCTTGGGATCGCAGATCACGCCGCCTTTTGCGCCGCCGAACGGAATGTTGACGAGCGCGCACTTCCACGTCATCCACATCGCGAGCGCCTTGACTTCGTCGAGCGTCACGTCGGGATGAAAACGGATGCCGCCCTTCCCCGGCCCGCGCGAGAGGTTGTGCTGCACGCGATAGCCGGTGAACATGCGAAAGCGCGCCGTCGTCCATTCGGACGGGAACTGAGACTTCGAGAACGCGTTTGGGCTGGCGCAGATAACCGTGCAGCGATTCGTTGAGACCGATGAGCTTGCCGACCTCGTCGAGCTGGCGCTGCGCCATCTCCCAAACGTTGATCGTGCGATTGAACCGCGGAAAGATCTTGCGCCATTACGACGTTACGATCCTACGGCCGCGGGTTGCCGTACATGCTGGCCCGGTAGGCCGGCAGGTGCGGATTCTTCCATTTCGTGCCGTCCACGAAGGTGATCTGCAGCGGCACGCACTTTGCGTAGCTGGTCTGAATCGGAAAGACGTTTGGACTCAGGCCGAACTTGTGCTTGATCTCGGCGCCCGGCGAAAAGGTCCCGACGTCTTTCACTTCTGCGACGAGCGACCGCGCACGATCAGTCCGAACTCGATCTGCTTCATCACGACGCTGGTCATGTTCACGTAATCGATGCCAAGCGTCGGGTTGTTCGCAACGGGATCCTGGTAGTACCTTGGGCCGTAGACCGACGGCCAGCCCCAGAAGCGGTTGTATCCGTAGCCGTAGGGATAGTAGCCGGGCGTATAACCCGCGTAGTTATAGCTGACGTTTCGCTCCGGATTACAAGCGTTGACCTGAATCGGATGCACGACGCGGACCGCGACCATGGTTTGCGCCGACGCGGCGGCGGGCAAGAGGGCGCTTAAACAAAGCGCTAGGGGAACGAGCCAAAACCGTAGGGTGTTCATCGATACTGCGCTCCTATATCAAGAAGATGCCGAGAAATGCTGGGTAAGCAACCTTCTGCAAACGAAAGGGCGGTGCCTTGGCACCGCCCTCATTGGGTTCTTGGAGCGACTTTTAGCTTAGCGAGGTGGGCGCCCGCCTCCGTGGCCGGAGCCTCCGCCTCCCGAGGGATGCGAATATCCGGACGCGTGCGAGTACGAGGGAGCTGAACTGTGTGAGTACGATGGATACGAGCTATGCGAGTACGACGGATACGAGCTATGCGAGTACGACGGATACGAGCTATGCGAGTACGACGGATACGAGCTGTGCGAGTACGACGGATACGAGCTATGCGAGTACGACGGATACGAGCTATGCGAGTACGACGGATACGAGCTATGCGAGTACGACGGATACGAGCTATGCGAGTACGACGGACTATGCGAGTACGATCCGCGATCGCGATCGCCGTAGGTGACGGGTACCGAGGCGTTACCGCGCTCGCTCGAGTACCGGCTCCACGAGTTCGTTGCCGGCCGCGCTTCGCTCGGCGCAGAGCGTTCGGAAGCCGCGCTCCCGTGCGCCGAGCCACGAGAATCGTCGAACCGCTGCCACGATTCGTTGGGCGCGCTCTCGTGACTCACCGGCGCGTTTTCGCGTGCGGTGTTCGCGTGAATTGCCCCGTCGACGGACTTCTGCTGCTCGGCGAATGAGTTGTGTGCGGTAAGCGCTCGATTCGATGCGAATCGCGGCGAGTCGAAGGCCTTCGAGAATGCGACCGTTCTGCTCGGCGTCCGCCCAAAACCCAGATTCTCTTTACTGGGAGTGACCGGGAGCGCGCCCCGGATCGACCCCACGCGGCCGGCGTTCTGCGACGTCACGGCGACGTTGTGCGAGAAGTTTCCATGCTCGAAGTTTCCTCGGAGCGTTCCGCTGCCGCCGCCGTGGCCAAAGTTTCGGTAGACGTTATGGATGTTCGTGATGTTGACGACCCGCATTCCTCCGCGGTAGCCGCCATAGCCCCAGCCTCCGCCTCCCCAGACCCAACCGGGATACCACGGATAGAACGCCTCGAACGGCGCGAGCGGGCACCAACCGATGCCGCCATAACCGAAGCCGCCGAAGCCGAGACTGATTCCGATGCCGCCGCCCCAGCCGTAGAAACCGACGAGTGCGGGTGACCACACCGGCGCGTACGAGTAGGCCGGCGGATACCAAGCCCAGCCATAACCGTTAGCCCAGAACCAGCGGCCGTAGTGATACGGAGCCCATCCCCACGGCTCGGCGCCCACCCAAGTCCAGCCGTAGCCGCCCTCCCAGGCCCAAGAACCATCGCGGTAGGGAGCCCAGTCCGCCGGTTCGTTGGGAACCCAGACTTGGCCGTACCCGGCGACGTCCTGCCAGTCGCCGTACTGATCGAGGTTGTCGTAGCCGGCGATCGTCGGGCTCAAGTTGGGGCTCGAATTGAGTGCGGCCATCATCGTGTCGTCACGCTTGGCATTGAAGTCGTCGAATGAGTCGAAGCCGACCTCCGACCGATAGCTAATGGAGGGATCTTGAGCCGAACCGCGCGCGACCAGCGTCCTGCCGGGACTGAGATCGTACGTCCGCTGCGGCGTGATGATCTCGGCGCTCCCACGACGGGCGGTTACCCAGCTCGAGCCGTCCCGGTTAATGGTAATGCGGTAATCGCCTTGGTCCTGGGCGCGAACGCTAACCGAGGGGGTGTCGACTTGGAAGGGTTGGTCACCGTGAACGATGCCGATCTCGACGGTGCCGTCGGCCAACTGGAGCGCCCGATTGTTTGGATCGTTGTCCGTGATTCGCGCCTGCACGTTGCCGCCGAGCCGAACGGCGGTCTCACCGTCGAACTGCAGCTCGGCCCGAGAGGTTCCCCCCGTCGACACATAATCGCCGGGAAGCAGCGGCGCGTTGATAACGGCCGTCGTTTGGGCATTGCTGTCGCCGCGCTGAATCACCGCGGAGCCCTGGACGACGCTAACTCTGGCGACGCCAGGCCCATTACCGTCCGGCGCCTGCTCGGCCGAGGCCGGAAGCGTGCCGCCAAGGGTCATCCCGATCAGGGCGAGCCCCGAGATGAAGCTGGCAAACGACTTGAACGTCATATCTTTGTTTCTAGTCCCTCATCACCATTGAAGCCGAACCGGTGAGACAAGTCATCGTTTCGCGATTAGCTTCGCATTAAGCTCGAGTGAGAGGGTCCGGGTTTCTCCCCGCCAACTGATGGGCCGGAGGTAAAAAAGATGCGCGATTCTTCGAACGACCTGAGCCGGCGTAACTTCCTTTCCGGCGCCGTCGTCCTTCCGGCGCTCGCCGGGTTGGTCCTCACGCAAACCGCCACGGCCGAAGCGAAGGGCTCGCAGGCCCAGTTCAAATATCAGAAGACGCCCAACAACGGCAACAAGTGCTCCCAATGCAAGTTCTTCATCAAGGGCAGCTCGGCCACGGCAAACGGCAGTTGCTCGCTCGTTGCCGGGACGATTAGCCCCAACGGTTGGTGCATCGCCTACGCCAAGAAGTAGTTCGGCGCATTGTCATCCTGAGTATCTCCCGATGTCATCCTGACCCTTCGACACGCTCAGGGCTGCGCTGCGCGCAGGCGCTAAAGCTGTCATCCTGAGCTTGGTCGAAGGATGACCGAGAGGTCACCCTGGCGTGAGGCGCAGTCGCCTCGCCCATACGATGACTTCGCCGTCTTCGACATCGATACGAGTACCAACTCGTGCGAATCCGTTCCGTTCGAGAACGCCTTGTGACGCCGGATTTTGCACGGCCGTTTCCGCGGTTAGCGTGTCGACGGACGGATCAAGCACCGCGGCTTCCACCATTGCGGCAACAGCACTGGTTGCATAGCCGTTGCCCCGTTTGCTCGGCGCGACGCCATAGCCAATTTCCACGCAGCGGTCAGCGGGCGGCCGTCGATAGCTACACAGCCCTACTACCTCTCCGTTGCAAGCCACCAGCCACGACGCGCGGCTTCCGGCATCATGAAGCCGCATCGTTATTGCGCGTACGATCCCCAGCACAGCGGGATCATCAACGCCACCTTCGGGCAGTCTCAGTCCATTTTGGCCGCAATGCTGACCAAGCATCCATCGGAAGTCGGTATCGGTAGCCTCGATGAGTACGACTTTAGGCAGCGCCGTTGGCATTGGAACCTATGTCTTCGGCAGGCGCGCCGTCACGAAGTCTGCAATGCGAGTGGCCGCCGGAGGATCCATGTTCGCGAGCACGGCAACGACATAACCGTTTGCGGGACAAATCTCCAGCTCGCCGTTCATTCCGGGCGCGCCGCCGCCGTGGCCGAAGCAGCGAACACCGTTGAACCGCTGATCCTCAAAGCCATAGGCATAGCGGCTGCCGTTAGGAGTATCGACCTTGCCCGACGTCAAGATCTCCGTGTAGCGCGCATCGAGCAGCCTGTTTTGCTGCAGCGCATTTGCGAACTTGAGAAGGTCGCCGACCGTCGAGTATCCGCCGCCGGCCGATGTCCCACGATACGGCAGGGTGTCCGTATTTGGCACGAGCTTACCGTTGGGATCGAGCGTATAACCGATGCTCCGATCCGCAACGGCCTCGCTCTCCGGCTCGGAGCCCGTTGAAGTCATACCGGCCGGCGCGTAGACGTGCTCGCGAACGTAATCGTAGTAGCTTTGGCCGCTGACCTTCTCAATCACCAGCCCGAGCAGCACGAAACCGTAGTTGCTGTAATCCCATTTGCTCCCCGGCGTAAAGGCCGGTCCGCGCGAATCGTACAGCTTCTCGTAATCTTGCAGCGACCGCAACTCCAAACGGTGCGCATCGAACTCGGGCCCGAAGATATCGCCGGTTCCCCCGGTGTGGTCGAGCAGTTCGGCGATCGTTACCCCCGTCGCCACATCCTTGTTCGGGTAGTCCGGCAAGTACGTGCCCAATGGCGCGTCAAGGTCGATCTTCCCGGCCGCCACGAGTTGCAGCGTTGCTACTGCCGTGAACATCTTGTTCATCGAACCCATGCGAAAGCGGGTCTCCAGCGTGTTGGCGATATTGTGCTCGCGATCGGCCAGGCCGTAAGCTCGAGCGAAGACCGGTTGGCGATCCTTTGCGACGAGAACCGCGCCCGCGAAACCGCCCGAAGAGGTTTCGGCTTCGACCCGCGAGCCAAGCGTAGCGAGAAGTTCGCTTTGACTCATCGCAGGCGGAGCGAACTCGGGCGGCGTTGCGATCGCTCTGATGGAGACGCGATCGATGACGTACGGCGCGGCGCTCTCCGTTACCACGGTCATCGTCGCAAACTGCTGATTGCTTTGGTCCTCGACCGCCGCGACGAGCCGCGTCGGTGCCGACGTTACGATTTCGCGGACGACGAAGCCACCGGTCATCTGACGAAACTGCATGTCGTCGTCGATCCGCTTGACGCCCGACGGATACCTCGACGTTAAGAAGGCGAGAAACGTCGCGCGGTCGCCGCTGTCAAAGGCGCGTAACCACCCAGTGAGTGCGCGACCCGCGGGCGTATCGGGAATGCTCGGCGTAACGCCGGCCGGCGGCGTCGCACCGGTGGCCATGGCCAGCACCAACACGACGCTTAGGAAGACTCGCATCTAAACCACCTCGAATAACGCGGCCGCGCCCATGCCGCCGCCGATGCACATCGTAACGACGACATACTTCTCGCCGCGGCGCTTGCCTTCGATCAAAGCGTGCATCGTCATCCGTGCCCCGCTCATGCCGTACGGGTGGCCGATCGAGATCGCGCCGCCGTCGACGTTGAAGCGCTCGTTGGGAAGGCCCAGCGTATCGCGGCAATAGACGGTTTGCACGGCAAACGCTTCGTTGAGCTCCCACAAACCGATGTCGCCGATCGTCAGCCTTTGGCGATCCAGCAGCTTAGGAATCGCATAGACCGGCCCGATTCCCATCTCGCCGGGATCGCACCCCGCGACCACGTAGCCGCGATAAACGCCGAGCGATTGCAGTCCACGCGCCTTCGCAGTCTCGCGAGACATCACCACGACGGCGGCTGCACCGTCGGAGAGCTGCGACGAGTTGCCGGCCGTGATCGTCGTATCGGCAATGCCGGGAACGGCACCCTTGAGCGACGCCAATCCGGCGAGTGTCGTGTCGGGGCGGTTCCCTTCATCCTTGCCCAGCTCCACGCGCTCCTCGCGCACGAGACCGCTCTCGCGCTCTCGTACGTACTTCCACGACGGCATCGACACGATCTCGGCATCGAAGCGTCCTGCGGCTTGTGCGGCGGCCGTGCGCTGCTGGCTCTGCAGCGAGTATTCGTCTTGACGCTCGCGCGAAACGCCATACTTCTTCGCAACGAAGTCGGCGGTGTAGAGCATCGGCGTGTAGAGGTCCGGCTCGTGGCGCAGCAGCCAGTCTTCGGCAAAGAAGTGAAGGTTCAAATCGTTCTGCACCATGCTGATCGACTCGACGCCGCCGGCCACGACCACCTCGGCGTCGTCGACGATGACGCGCTTTGCCGCCGTTGCGATCGCGTCGAGCCCCGAGGCGCAGTAGCGGCTCACCGTCTGTCCGGAAACGCTGACCGGACAGCCGGCCCGCAGTGCGGCGGTGCGGCCGATATTGTTACCGGTCGCACCCTCCGGCAGGCCGCAGCCCATGATGACGTCTTCGACCTCCTCGGGTTTGACGGAGGCTCGCTCGATCGCGTGTTTGACGACGTATCCCGCCATCGTCGCGCCCGGCGTTTGATTGAATGCGCCGCGAAACGCGCGGCCGATCGGCGTGCGCGCGACCGAGACGATCACCGCTTCACGCATGGGTTACACTCCCAGCTTTGTCACCCTGAGCCTGCTCCTTGTCACCCTGAGCCTGTCGTTTGTCACCCTGAGCCTGTCGAAGGGTGCCCCCGCTTTCGGCAACGCGCGCGAGCAAGGCCGAGGGTTTCCATTGCGCTCCGAATGCCGCCTCGAACTCGCGGATTCGCTCGTACACGTGCGCGACGCCAACCTCATCGGCATACCACATGGGGCCGCCGTGATGCGGCGGGAAGCCATAGCCGTAGACGAAGACAATGTCGATGTCGCCAGGTCGCAGAGCGATGCCCTCCTCGAGTAGATAGGCGCCGCGATTGATCAGCGCGTAGAGCAGGCGCTCGCGAATCTCGCGATCGGTGACGACCCGCGGCGCGATTCCGGCCTCGCGCGCCGCTTGTGCGAAGAGCTGCTCGACGATCGGGTCCGCGATCGGCTCGCGTCCCTTTCCGACCGCTTTGTCGTATTTGAAGAAGCCGGCCATCGCTTTCTGGCCGAGCCGCTTTTGCTCGACGAGCTGTTCGAGCACGTTCGTTCGCCCTTGACCGGCTTTGCCTTGAAGTTTCTGCACGTGCAGACCGATGTCGAGCCCCGAGAGATCGCTCATCGCAAACGGCCCCATCGGAAAACCGAAGGCTTTCATCACCGCATCGATCCGCGCCGGCGAGGCGCCCTCCTCGGCGAGCGCGAATGCTTCGCGCACGTAATCGAAGATCATGCGGTTGCCGATGAATCCGAACGCGTTGCCCGCCAGCACGGCCTTCTTCTTCAAGGCCTTGCCGATTGCGAAGGCCGTCGCGAGCGTTTGCGCCGACGTCGCGCGCCCGCGCACGATTTCGAGCAGCGGCATGATGTTCGCCGGCACGAAGAAGTGCAGGCCGAGAACCTTTTCGGGGCGTTTGGTCGCCGCGGCCATCGCGTCGATGTCGAGCGTCGAGGTATTGCTCGCGAGCAACCCTTCCGGCTTGACGATCCCGTCGAGCTTGGCAAAGACCTCGCGCTTCACGTCGAGATCCTCGAAGACCGCCTCCACGACGAGATCCGCGTCGGCCAGCTCGCTCCAATCGTCGGTGAAGGTGACGGACTGGCCGCGCTGCCACGCCTCTTCTTGCGTCAGCCGGCCTTTTTGCACCTGATACATGAACATGCCCATCACGGTCTGACGCGCCTTGTCGACCGCCTCTTCGTTCGTATCCACGACCACGACCGGGACACCGGACTGCGCAAAAGTAATCGCAATGCCGCTGCCCATCGTGCCCGCTCCGACCACGCCGGCCTTCGCAATCGTCAGCGGCTCGGTACTTCCTTTGTCATCCTGAGCTTGGCCTGCCCTGAGCTTGTCGAAGGGGCGAAGGACGGGAATTTTATCCAGCTCGCGCTCCGCAAAGAAAAGGTGGCGCAACGCGAGCGACGCTTGCGAGCGAACGAGCTCGTCGAAGAGCCTTGCCTCGCGGGCGATGCCGAACGCAAACGGCAACTCGACTGCGGCCTGCACCGCATCGATCAGTTTATGCGCGGCAAAACCGCCGTTCTCTTCCGCCGGCACCATCTTATGCGCCTGCGCGACGACGAACGGCGCGGCTTGCATCGGAGCGTCCGGCGCAATCGTCGCTTGGAGCGCCGAGATCCGCCGTTTCGGCGGAATCTCTGTCGCTAGCGAGATCGCGCGCTCGACGACGTCGCCTTCGACGATCTCGTCGAGAATGCCGAGCTCGAGCACGCGCGCCGCGGGCAGGGCCGAGCCCTTCAGCATGAACTCCAGCGCCGCGCGCGCGCCAATCAAGCGCGGCAAGCGCTGCGTTCCACCGGCGCCCGGCAACAGCCCGAGTTTGATCTCCGGCAGACCGAGCTTCGAACGCGGCGTGGCGATCCGGTAATCGCAGGCGAGGGCGAGTTCCAACCCGCCGCCCAAAGCGACGCCGTCGATCGCCGCGATATGCGGCTTGATGCTCAGTTCGACCGCGCGGATCACGTCGCGGATCGTCCTGGCTTGCGCCGGTAGCTCGCTGTTGAAATCGTTGACATCGGCGCCCCCGCTGAAGAGGCCGTTTGCGCCGGTGAAAACGATGGCCTCGACCGAGTCGTCGGCGTGCGCGTCCTCGATCGCCTCGTACAGCTTGGCGCAATAGGAAAACGAGAGCGCGTTGACCGGCGGATTATCGAGCGTAATTAACTTTACCATTTCATTTTTCATTTCGGCCCGCGCGAAGCGCAGTCCTGAGCGAGGCGCATTGCGCCGAGTCGAAGGGTCAGGATGACAGTATCGCTGTCTTGCGATCCAAGGCAAACTGCTCGTCGCTCAGCGCCATCACGTCGCCCGAGCCGTCAACGATCTGTCGCTGATACCACGCGCACTGCGAGAGCACGTGGCTCGCATAGAATGCCGCCGTCGCGAGCTTCGCCCGATAGAAATCGGCCTCGGAATCGCCGGCGGCGATCTTCCCCGCCGAGATCGCGGCTGCACGCGCCATCTGCCAGCCGCCCGCGATCGCGCCCCAGAGTCGCAGGTACGGGACCGAGCACGCGAACGCTTTATGCAGATCGCCCATCGCGTTCATCCCGATCCACTGTGAGGTCTCGTTGAGGACTGCGAGCGCTTTTCCGAGCGCCTCACCGATCCGTTTGACGGTCTTGTCGGAGTGCCCGGCGCACTCTTTGGCCACAGACTCCATCTCCTTACCGACGCTCCGCGCGGTTGCGCCCATGTCGCGCAGCAGCTTACGTCCGATCAAATCGAGCGACTGAATGCCGGTCGTGCCTTCGTAAATCGTGAGAATGCGAACGTCGCGGTACTGCTGCGCGATGCCGGTCTCCTCGATGTACCCCATGCCGCCGAAGACCTGGAGCGCCTCGGAGCACAGCTCCACCGCGTTCTCCGTGCACCAGCCCTTGACGACCGGAATCATCAGCTCGACGAAGGCTTTGTGCTGCTTTCGCACCTTATCGTCGGGATGACGCGCCGCGTAATCGAGCGAGGCCGCGGTAACGTAGGCGAGGGCGCGCATCGCCTCGATCGTCGCCTTCTGCCACATCAGCATGCGCCGCACGTCGGGATGCTTGAAGATCGGCTCGGGCGCGCGGGAGCCGGGCTTGAGGTCGCGCCCTTGCACGCGCTCCGCCGCGTACTCGAGCGCACTCTGGTACGCGCGGTCTGCCAGCGCGATCCCCTGCACGCCGACCGAAAAACGCGCCGCGTTCATCATGATGAACATGTACTCGAGCCCGCGATTCGCTTCGCCGACGAGGTAGCCGATCGCGCCGTTGCCCTTCTCTCCGTAGTTGAGCGTGCACGTCGGATTGCCGTTGATGCCAAGCTTATGCTCGATGCTCGCGCAAACGACGTCGTTGCGTTCACCCAAGCTGCCGTCGGGATTGACGAGGAACTTCGGTACGATGAAGAGCGAGATGCCCTTCGTGCCTTCCGGCGCATCGGGCAGACGCGCCAGCACGAGATGGATGATGTTCTCGGCCATATCGTGCTCGCCGAACGTGATGAAGATCTTCGTTCCGGTTATCAGATGGTGCTCGCCATCGGGCACGGCGCGCGCGCGCACCTGCGCGAGATCGGAACCGGCTTGCGGCTCGGTGAGACACATCGTACCGGTCCATTTCCCGGAGACGAGATTTGGGATGAAACGCTTCTTCTGCTCCTCGGAGCCGACCAGTTCGATCGCCTCGATGGCGCCCTGATTGAGTAGCGGCCCGTTGGCGAAACCGATGTTTGCGGCGTTCCACATTTCGAGCGTCGGCCCGAGCAGGATCTGCGGCAGCCCTTGACCTCCGTACTCCGGCGGAACCGGCAATCCAATCCAACCCGCGTCGGCAAACTGCTTGTACGCGGCCTTAAAACCCTGAGGCGTCGTCACCTCACCGGCGTTCCACGTGCAGCCCTCCGTATCGCCGATCCGGTTGAGCGGGTCGAGCACGCCGGACGCAAACGCCGCCGCCTCTTCCAGCACCGAATCGAGTACGTCGAGCGTCTCTTCGCAGCCGGGTAGCGCGGCGATCCTATCGATCCCGGCCAGTTCGCGCAGCGCGAAGTTCATGTCGCGCAAGGGTGCCCGGTAGCTGCTCATTTGAGATTCCTTCTTTCCATATATTAGAAACAGCAGATACGGGGGACGAAGAGCGACGCCCTTTCCTCAACTGTATGGGGCATTAGAAATTGTATAAAAGCGCCGCCTGCTTGCGGGCAGACGCAAAAACTGCGGTTATCCTATGGGTACACAAAACAAAACACTTCGCGCAAGGAGATCTACCTACCGATGTTACTTATGTCACTGCTCTTGTCCGTCATCACGCTGAACCCCGCGATGGCGCCCGCTTCGATGACCGGCTTCACGCAAGGATACGTTCAAGCCAGCCCAATCTCTCCCGACAGCACCTGCAAGCCCGGCGCCATCTGCGCCTGGAAAAAAAACTTCACTCGGAACGGCTGTTTCTTCAACAACTTCTGGAACAACAGCACTGGGGGTACGCCGCTCGCCATCGACATCACGGAGACGGGACCGAACGGCAGCCCGGTCTATATCTATTGGGTCAACAACACGAGCACCAACGTCTTGATCACCGGCAAAGCCTCCGCAAACTTCTACTGTCCGCGGCTGCGATAACGCGTCGCGCTCTTACGGCCGCACCTCGAGCGTACTGCTCGCGCTGCGGCCGAACTGCTCGGGCGCATCCCGTAGATAGGCTCGGGCGCCGGGCCACCTGAACGTACCGGACGTGACGGAGCGCACTAAGTAGTGCACGTCGTACACGCCCGGATCGAGATGCTGCGCGTAGGCCACGACCCGATCGCGGTAGATTTGCGTCGCGTCGATCTGCCAACTGTCACTCTGCGGCACGATCGCTTGCAGCGTCGTGCGGAACGACGTGTCGACCGCTTCGAAGCCCGCCGGCAAGGGATCCTCGATCACGATCCGATCCACCGGATGATCGACGATCGTTCGGACGTCGATGTCGAAGACGCGCCCGGCGTCGACCGTAACGGGTGCTGCCGCCGATAAATCCATCGTCGCCAGGGCGGGCGCGGTCGTCGCCGTGCTCCCGACGCTCGGCTCGTTGATCGTCCTGATAACGCGAAATGCAGCGAGCTGCCCGGGCGCGTCGGGCGCGACCGGATAGGTATAGAGCAGCGTGTAATGCGCGTTCCCTTCGATCGCGACCGCTTTGCCGTTCAACGACGAGGCGTCGACGGCGATCGTCTGTGACGACGCCGTTCTTCCGAACTTCACGCTGACGACGGTGCGCTCGCCCACCATCGCGGTGACCGTCGACGGCGTGAGCCGCTCCGTAGCGGCGTAGGCCGAGAGCGCGGTCAGCGCCGACGCCGTGTCGGCGGTCGTCGGCCAGCCGCACTTGCACTGCTGCGCGACCAGCGCGCGAACGGCACCGTCGATCTGCTCGGCCGGTGCGCGGCGCTCGATGAGAAGCTGGAGCATCTGCGACTGCGCATCCACCAGCGACCCCAGCCAGCTCCACGCGCTCGCTAGATTCGCGACGGAGTAGCGCCCCGTGACGTACAGCGTCTGCGTCAGGTGATCGGCCATCGCCGCGCCTTGCGGTTGCCAACCCGGCGTCTTTAGGAGATAACGGGCCAAACGAATCTGGGTCGCGCTGTCGAGCGAACTCGATTGCGCGACGATATCGGAGAGAAAGTCGGTTCGCCGGTGACCGGCCTGTGAGAGCGTCCAGAGCGCTTCAAAGCGCAGCTGCGCCTTGCAGAGCGGATCGTTGCACCACTTGAAGCGTCCGGGATTGGCGAGCGCCTGCGTCATGAATCCGATGCCCTGCGAGATGGCGTTCGGGTCGACGCGCACGTCCTGCGCGCGCGCGAAGAGCAGCGCATTCAGGGCGCCCGCCGTCGTGAACGGATCGCTCGCCGAGGCGCCGGCAAACGCTCCGAAGCCGCCGTCACCGCGCCGATAGGAAAGCAAGCCCTGCAGATTCGTCGCAACGGCCGCTGCCGGATCGAACGCCAACTCGAGCCGGTACGGCCCGCGCAGGCGCGCCAGCGCACTTGCGACGACCAAGCGCGACGCCGACTCGTCGGCCAACGGCAACGCCTCGCCTTCCATCGCACGCTCGGATGGCACGACGAACTGCGGCACGATCGAGTTCGCGAGCGTTAGTTGCAGCGAGCCGCCGGCGCTCACGTTCATGGGAATTGCGGCGTGTCCCGTGCTGACGCCGCTTTCGATCACCGATTCGGTGACGGTTCGATCGCTGGTCGTAAAGGGGACGCGGAACGCATCGCGTTGCGAGCCGAGCGAAGTCGATGCTTCGACCAGCGTCGCCGCCGGGGTGCCGGCGACGACCGGGAAGCGAAACGCCTGCACGCCGGTCTGCGCGGTCTCCGTAGCGCTTTGCGCCTGCGGATCGCCCCGAGCAAAGGCCAGCGCACCGCTCAACTTCAAGACCAGATCGAGCGCACCGCTCGCGCCGGTTTGGTTCGCGATAGAAAGACCGAGTTGAAAACGATCGCCCGGGCGAGCAAACTGCGGCAAGAGCGGGTTGGCTATCAGCGGCTGCGTCGAGATGAAGGTTCGATCGCCCGTTACAAAGTGTGCCGCATCGCCATCCAGCGCGACCGCCATTACGCGCCAGGTCGTGAGGTCGTCGGGCATCGTGAACTGCGCATGTGCCCGCCCTTGCGCGTCGGTTTGCAGGATGCCGTAGTAGGGCATCGGCTGGAAGTTGGCGCGCACGCGCGTGCTGCCGGCGCCGGCCAGAAAGCCGCCACCGTAACCGAAGCCTTTCTCAGTGGGCGGCGTCTGCGTTTTCAGCGTCACGTTCTCGCGGTTGTCGGCGAAGATCGTCGCGATCGGCTGTGCCGCAAAGACCGTTTGCACGAGATCGGGCAAACGATAGCCGGAGAGCTGCAGGATCGCGTCGTTGACGACCATGGCGACGATTTCCCCACGCACCGGGGCGCCCGCGCGAGCGCTCAATGCGAAATCTACGCTCTGGGCACCGCCGGGCTGCACCGTGGCATTGCGCGGAGCGATCACGAGCTTCAAGTACCGGTCGGCGAGATCGACGTTGAAGCCCGCCATCCCAGTCAGCGAGAGTGTGGCGTTGTCATCCTGACCCTTCGACAGGCTCAGGGCTACGGGCGAAGGGCGTCCGCGGCGAACGACGACCGCCTCCAGCGCCGCATTCGGCATCATGTCGGACGTGATCTTGAACGGAAAGCGTACGGTGCCGCTGACGTTATGCATCGTCGTGCGGTAGATCGCGTCGTTGCGCACGATCGCCAGGTAGATGTCGGCGCGCGCGTACGGCGATGCAATCAAGGCCGTCGCCGTTTCGCCGGTCGCGTATTGCTTCTTGTCGAGCTTGATCGCGACCGCATTGGGATCCGAGATCCCCCAATCGGCCTCGCCGGCTCCGAACGCGAATACCTGAATCTCCGTGGCGCTCGCATCATTCGCTTTGTCACCCTGACCCTTCGACTCGCTACGCTCGCTCAGGACTGCGGGCGTAGCGACTACGCGATAGGGGCCGGCGTCGCTGGGCGTCAGTTGCGCCGTGACCGGATGCTCCCCCGAGACGACGTCGGCGCTCGCAACGCTATCGTACTTGATCGACTGCTGCGCGTTTTCGCCGCCCTCTTCTTCTTGCGTGGCCGACGTGTACGTCATCTTCTGGAGATCGAGATGCACCGAACGCCCGGCGATCGCTCTGCCGTCGGCATCGGTGACGACGACGCGAACCGGCATCGCCGTCCCCGCCTTGCCCACGGTCTCGGAGGCCAAGCCGATGACCGCATCGCCGGGCAGCGCGAGAAACGTCTGCGAGTCGCTGACGGAAAGGTTTGAGACGTCGGTCGTCTCCATGTCTACGGTGTAGGTCATCGGGAACGGCAGATCGGCCGGCACCGGTACGTCCAGCGACGTCATGCCCTTGGCGTCGAGCGTGAGATCGCGCTGCAGCACGTCGGTCGTGAACGACGGCGTCTGCTCGGGATAGAACCACTGCGGCCCAAACCAAAAATCATCCCATCCCTTGGGCTGCACGGTCGCGACGTCGCGTGTGACGTAGGCGTGCGCGGTGCCCCCTTGCAGCGGTGCCCCAAAGAGATAGTTCGCGGAAACGTTCGCACCGATGCTCGAACCGGCGACGACCGAGTTCGCCGCCAACGTTAGCGTCAGGTTGAAGTTCGGCGGCTTGAATTCGGCGACGCGCAGCGAGCCGTCGATCTCGTTCCCGTTGGTGCCTTTGGCGACGATCGAGTAGTAGCCCAATGCCTGCTGTTTCGAGAAGTCGATCGGCAGCGAGAAGACGCCGAGCGAATCGGTGCGCCGGCGCCCGAGCGACGTCGTGACGTTGCTGGGATCGCTCAGCGTCACGTTGTAGAGCGCATTGGCATCGGGCACGACGCGCGCGCCTTTGACATAATATGCGACGCCCGTGATCTCGCCGCGCTCCCCCGGTTGATACATTTGGCGATCGCTGAAGATCGTGCCGCGCGAGAGCGGCGCGCCGCTCGTCCAGCCGCCGTAAATGTCGAAGCGCGGATAGCCGCTGTAACTCCACGTCGTGACCGTCGCGACGTCGGCCCCCTGTGTGACGACGACGCCAAGATTCGGCGCCTGATTCGAGCTCGCCAGAATCGAACAGCGTTCGACGTCGACGCCGTAGAAGTTCAGCTCGCCGTTTGCATCGGTCGTACCGCTAGCGCACGGCTGCGGCGACAACTTATTCTGATCGTCGAGGCGGTAAGCGGTCACGGTTGCCCCGCGCACGGGTGCGCCGTCACTCAGACGCTGGACGAGCACCAGTCCGTGCGACGGGAACCACTGCGAGAAAACGCCGAGATTCGTGAGTTGCACGGCGCCCACGAGACTCGGATCGGAGCCCGCCGCGTCGAGAGCCGTGCGGAAGCCGTACGCGAGCCCACCGTACGATGCGCCGAGGCGCGCCTGTAACGGAAGCCGCACCACGCTCTGTACGTTGCGGCGCGCGCCCGGCAGCGCAACGCTCGGCCAGCTTTGCCATGGTGGAAGCAGCGTGAGCGGATCGCGCGCCCCCAGCATCTGCAGCGGCGTCATCACGGCGTAGCCCTCGCGATAGGAGTTTCCCGGGTAAATTCGTTGCGTAGAAGTTCAGGTCGACCGGCGCGCCGGCGGGAATTACGCTGGGCTGCGATCCGCTCGGCGCCCATGCGCCCGGCGCGAAGTCCGACGTGCGAATCGTTATGCGCCGTTCGTGCCCGAGCGTTTGACCGAAGACGTCCTTCACGCTCGCGGCAACCGTTGCAACGTATGTCTTGTCGGGATCGAGGGCGTAGGGGTCGATGGCGATCGTGTTCGATTGATCCGAGACGTTCGTGAGCGTCTTCACCGTCGCCGGCGCCGGCGAAACGCTCACCGCGTTTGCGATCGAGTTCGGAGCGAGGGGATTGCTGAACGCGATCGCCGGATCCCCGTCGGCAAAGCGGCCTCCGGCGTTCGGGCTTGGGACCGGTGTCGGAACGATCGTCAGCGCGTCATATGTGCGCACGCCGCCGAGGAAGCGCTGTGCCGTCGCCAGATTGCCGTAAAGCGGTTCGACACCAGGCGCGATTGCGAGCTGGTAGGTCGTGCCCCGCCGCAGTTCCCGGGTCGGGCGGAGATCGTAGACCCAATCGTCGAGCGACGGGTCGTAGAGCTCTTGCGCGTTCTCGCCGGGATCGGGCGACGGCGTCGCTTCCAAGACGGCCGTCACGCCGAAGCTGCTGCCGTCGGTACCGTCGATCGTCGCATGGGCGGCCAACGACGCGACGTCGACCGCGGCATTGCCGGTGACTTGGAGCTTTGGCCGCAGGCCAACCGGCGCCGGCGTCGCCTCGTCGTCGCCGGTCGCGAGCTGCGGCAAGCGGGTAAAGCTCAGCGCTTGCGTTTCGAAGGTCCACACGAGGTCGCGCTTCAGCGTGTCGCCGGAGAGGTCGCGTAATCCGGCGGCGAGCGTCACTCGCACGCGCGTGCCGATCGGCAGGGCGCGCTCGGCCACGAAGCCGATCATGCGCGGCGTCAGCACGACGAAGTGCCCGGCAAGCTCCGGCTCGATGCCGATACGATCGAGGACGGCCCGCGGACCTGCGCCCGAGAGTGCTTCGACCGATGTGACCGGCTTCGCGAAGATGACTCGAATCTGCGCCAGCGATTGGGCGGTGCGCGTCGGCGAGATCGACACGATCCATGGCGGCAGCGACGGTTTGCGCAGCGCTGCCACCGCGGAAAGCCTCTGCTCGTTCGTGCCCGTACCCGTGCACGAGGCCAGCGCCGCGATGGCAACGGCTACGAGCAGCGAATAGAACGCACGCACGCATGCCATCTTCCAGCAATCAGCGATGAAACACTTTGTGCTTGCGTTCGCGATCTGCGCGCTGACCGCAATCGCGCTCGAACGCTCCGGAATTGACGTCGCCAAGCTGGTCCCGCCGCAGGGATCCATCACCTACACCGACCGCAACGGCATCGCGCTCGGAACGATTCTCGGCGCCGGATCGGCGCGCTCCGATAGCGTGGCGCTCGACTCGGTCTCTCCCGTCTTCATTGACGCGATCCTCGCGGCGGAGGACGCGCGCTTCTGGCATCACGGAGCCGTGGACGTTCGCGCACTGCTCCGCGCCGCGCGCGACTACGCGATGTTCGGGGGCGCCCGCAGCGGCGGCTCGACGATCGAAATGCAGCTCGCGCGCCTGCTCTTCCAGAATGCTGGGGCTCGCAGCGAGATCGTTCGCAAGCTCGAGCAGGTCGCGCTCGCCGAGCGGATTGAAGTCGCTTCGAGCAAAGCGGCCGTGCTCGGCGCATACGTCAATCGCGTACCGATGGGCGGCAACATCTACGGGGTCGAAGCGGCGGCTCGCACCTACTTTGGCGAACCGGCGGCCGATCTGGATTTGGCGCAAGCATCGTTGCTAGCCGCGATTCCCAACGATCCGGTTCGACTCGCGCCCGATGCCGATTGGCAAGCGCTGCGAGTTCGACAGCGTTACGTCTTGCGTCGCATGGTCGACCTCGGCGAAATCACCCCGGCGGCTGCCGGCCGCGCCTTTGCCGAAACATTGAACGTGCGCTCTGCGGATTCGGGAATCGACGACGCGCCGCACGCGCTCTTCTCCCTCTACGGCACCGGCAGCCTAGGCGGCGGCCGCCTTCGCACGACGCTCGACCGTTCGCTCCAGCGGTTCGTCCAAGCGCAGACCCAGAACGTGATCGGCGCTCTGGAGCGCTATCACGTCACCGGCGGCGCCGCGCTCGTCGTCGATAATCGAACCGGCGACGTGTTGGCGTACGTAGGCTCGCCAGACTATTTCTCCGACGAAGCGTTGGGGCAAAACGATGGCGTTCGGGCGCTGCGGCAGCCCGGCTCATCGCTCAAGCCATTCACCTACGAGCTCGCGCTCGAGCGAGGAACGATTCGCTCGACGACGATTCTGCCCGACGTTGCGGCTGCCTATGCGATTCCGGGCGGCAAACTCTACGAGCCCGGCGACTACAGCGGCCGTTTCAGCGGGCCGGTCCGCGTTCGCTATGCGCTGGCAAACTCGCTCAACGTGCCGGCGGTACGCGTTCTCTCCGAGTTGGGCGTCGAGCCGCTGCTCGCGCGTTTGCACGCGCTCGGCTTTGCGCACCTCGATCGTCCGCCGGCCTATTACGGACTCGGTTTAACGCTAGGCAGCGGCGAGGTGAGCCTCTGGGAGCTCGTTCAGGCCTACGTTGCGATGGCGCGCGGCGGCAGCTTCTTGCCACTCCATCTTACCGGAGAGCCCGCAACGCCGCGCGCCGTCGGCGATCCCGCGAACTGGGCCCTGGTCACCGACATGCTGGCCGATCCGCACGCGCGGGCGCACTCCTTCGGCTTGCACTCGGTTCTCGAGATGCCGTTCCCAGCCGCGGTCAAAACCGGAACGTCGTCGGATTTTCACGACACCTGGACGGTAGGATTTACGCGCGACTACACGGTCGGCGTTTGGGTGGGGAACTTCGACGGCAGCCCGATGCGCGGCGTCTCCGGCGTCACCGGAGCGGGACCACTCTGGAACCGGATAATGCTGCACTTGTACGAACGCAATGCCGAACCGCCGGCTTTCGCGCCGCCGCGCGGCTTCGTTCGGAGATCGATCTGTGCGACGACCGGACGGCTCGTGCTGCGTGCGACGGCGGATTGTGCGGCCGTGGTCCGGGAATGGGTCGCGCCGCGCGACCTTCCGGCGCTGCGAGCGAGCGACGAACCCGCGATGCTGCGGATCGTCTATCCCGCCAATGGCGATACCTTCGTACTCAACGTCACGACCAACGCGCTGCAGCGGCAAGAACAGCAGCTTTCGCTGCGCGCGATCGATCCGCGCGCTTCGGTACATTGGAGCGTGAACGGTAGCGCGCTCGCACTCGATGCAAGCCGGAATGCGTTCTGGCCGTTACGCTTGGGAACGTGGCGAATCGAGGCCGCCGACGGCAGGCAGCGCGATCGCGTTACGATTCGCGTCGTGTCGCCCCCGCTGGCCCACCCCGGTTTCACCTTTGGAAAAGGGCGCCACTAAGGGAGCGAAATCAGAGCCTACTCCGTGTCGACCGGCTCGTCGGAACCCTACGCTTACGTATCGCATCACCGCTTGATCCGTACGAACTTGCGTGGTTTTTGCGAGAAGTCGAAGCAGTCGGCCGCAGGCGAGGTCGCGCGTTTATCGGCGGCCGCGAGTTGCGCGAGTCCGAAGAGATCTTCGGTAAAGCGCAGAACGCTTGCGGTTTCATACTGCACGTGCGAAACGTAGTTTCGCTTCGCGTACGGCGAGATTACGAGGAGCGGCACGCGGAACCCCAGCCCGTCGTAGTTTTCCAGCGACGGATTGAAGTGGTCGAAGAAGCCGCCCCAGTCGTCCCACTGCACGAACACGGCGGTCGTGTCCCAAAACTTGCTTTCGCCGACCGCGTTGACCAGCGACGCTACCCACGCCGGCCCACCGCCGCCGCCGCAGTCCACCGCGTCGGAATCCGGACACGTCGGTGTAATCCAGGTAACGCTTGCGAGTTTGCCGCTCGCGACGTCGCGTAGGAACGCGCTTGGGGGAGCGATGACGTCGCTGCGCCATTCTGGTGACCCGTAGATGCTCCTGACGAATTCGAAGCTCGACGTTAACGAGCTCTTCTCGCCCGTGTAGAAGCGCCACGACAAGTTGGCGGCGTCGAGCTCGTTGGCGAGCGTGTCGTAGCCGAAGCACGCGCTTTCAAAGCCGCCGACGCGGCGGCGGTCGGTGAGCGTGGGCACCTGGTCTTCGAGCGGCGGCGCGCCGCAGCCGCCGGAACCGTCGGGAATGTCGACCGCGTGCGCTGCCGCAGCGGCGACGATATATTGGTGTGCGCTGAAGATGCCGTCGAGCTGCGATGCAAACATTCGATCGGCGACAACCCACTCGTGCGCCATGTCGAAGTACGGCTTCGACTCGCTGTGCGGCACGTAGGCGTACATTGGGTACTTCACGCCCTTCGGGGCGCCGTAGGAGCCCTCGTTGTTAAAACCGTTCATGCGGCAATCCGTGCCCGGCAGTTTTCCGGTGCCGTTGCACGCGGCGAACATCGCCTCGGCCGACGTGTCGATTTCGTAGCGTGTGGTTAAGCTGATCGGTCGGAGTTTTACGACCTTGCCCGTCGAGATGGCGCCGGTCGACGAGGTTTGGGCTCCTGGATAGCCTTGGAAGAGGTCGTCGAAGCTACGACCCTCCTGGACGATATAGATGACGTGAGTTATCTTGCCGCCGCTCGCGTCGCTCGCAAAGCCGCGCTGTAGCGTAACGTGTTGCGGCGAGGCTAGGGGCGGTGCGCCGGCGCTGCCGTTGCAGCCGGCCAACGTGATGGTTACTGCCAGAAGTACGCGTCGCATGACCCTTCTTGATTCGGGCTTACACGTTGAGCCTCCCGGCGGCCTTTACGGCGCCGGGAGGCGCAGGGTACGTAGCGTCGCAGCCCCGAGAAGAGCGACGACGAATGGGCTTACTTTTCCAAGGCCTGCAGATTGTTGTCGTTATCGTCGTTGAAGTAGATCTTCGTATTCGAGTCGTCGGTGCCCGTCGCCACGATGCCGAAGAGTGCACCCGACGCGCCTTTATCGACGTTGCGCGTATCGAGGAGCTTACCGCTCGGCGTGATCTCGACCATGATATTCGAGCCGCTGGGATTGCCCGTGTTTCCAATCACGAGATTGCCGTTGGGTAAGAGCGCGGAGCTAATCGGACCGTTGAGTGGAGAGCCGGAGTAAACGAGCTTGGCGTCGCCGGCGGAGGGCCCTTTGAACGTCTTTCCACCCTTTTCCACGATGATGCCGCCGTTGGGGATCGTCGTCACGTTATCGAATGACACGACGGTATTGTTCGTGCCGTCTACGATGTAGAGCGTGTCGATGCTCGCATCGTAGGCCAACCCCGATGGCGCCAAGATGCTGCCCGGCTTGCCATGATTGACGGCAAAGCCCTTGGCGATCACATCGTAGGTAAACGTCGAACCGAGGTTGATGCGGACGATCGTTCCTGCGCCCGCGTCGCTTACATAGAAGACCGGGCTTCCCGTTTTCGGCTGCGCGAAGACCTGCCCAAAGGGATGGTTGAACGGCTTGCCTTTGATGTTCCCCTCGAGTTTGCCGGACGCCGAGATGATGGGAACGTCGTTTGCGGCGAAGGCTGAGGCCCAAATGTCGTCCGAGGGGCTCAATGCCAGGGCCGCGCATCCGAGCAGCGTCTTGCTCGAGGAGACGAGCACCGGTTTGGAACCCGGCGCCGGATGCAGCGCAACGACCGTAAAACCGGTGCCCTGCACGTTCTTCTTATCGTTGAAGTTACAGACGGCGAGATCGCCCGCGGTGAAGTCCCCGGTGGTCGAGTCCGCAACAGTTAGTCCGTAAGGATTGAGCTGCCCAAACTTCGGATCGACCGTCGAGCCAATGACGACCTGCTTCTTAAGTAGCTTCAAAATCGAGGTAGTGTCCTCGCCGACGCCGTGGCCGGCGGGTGCCGGCGCGGAGGCCATCGACCCGCCCGGGAGCATGCTGGAGCGGCCGGCACAGCCGGCAACTGTCAGAACGGAAATTAGCGCGATCGCAATTCGTTTCATCCCACTACGGTAGGCGGGGGATGTGAAAAAATTCTGAAAACCCTTCCGCAACGGCTCGGCAACGTTCGGGCGCGACGATTGCCTGATGCAGAAGGATGCACTGACGACCGCCCGCCGTCTCTTCGAACGCGACCGCCGCCGCGCCGCGGAGCCGCTCGTGTTGGAGACCCTGCTTCGCTTTGGTCACGGCGCGCTCTCCTACGCGCTTCGAAGCCGCATCCGCATTCTGCTGTTGCGCGCCGGCGAGTTCTATCGGGAGGCCTCGCCGGCGCTCGCGCGCTTGGGCATCGACGTTGATGCCTGGCCGGCGCCGCCGGCCGGACTCTTCGTCGTCGAAGAACGCGCGCTTTTCTTGCGGTCGCGCAGCCCGATGACGGTCGCGCACGAGTTCGGCCATGCGCTCGATTGCGCGCTCGGCGGCGGCGTCTACCGCAGCAGCATCGACCCGGAGGTTCGCGCGCTCTTCGCTAATGCCCGAACGTTCGTGACGCCTTACGCCGCGACCGGCGTCGACGAATACTTCGCCGAATCGCTGCGCGCGTACGTCGAGGCCAACGATTGCGCCTCGCCGTGGCCGCGGGCAACGCGAGCGCGCCTGCGCCATGGCGACCCCGGGATGCACGAGTACGTCGAAGCCCTCTTCGAGCGCGAGTTCGGCGAGCGCCTCGATCTCGGGGAGGTCGCGTCTATTTGATGGCTTCTACTTGGTCGACGCTCACACCGCCGGCGTGATTGTTCCAAGCGCTGCGAATGTAACTGATGACCGCGGCGAGTTGATCGTCGGAGATCTGCCCCTTCCAGCTCGGCATGATACCGCTATAGGCGAGCTTGTTCACCGTCACCCGGCCTTCGAGGCCGTTCTTGACGATCGCAATCACCGCAACCGGATTTCCGGTCACGACCGCGTTGCCGGCGAGCGGTGGAAAGGCTCCGGAGACGCCTTGGCCGTCGGCTTGATGGCAACTAGAGCAATCGGTGAGATAGACCGTCGCGCCATCGCTGGCGGAGGCTGGATTCCGCAACGCCGCGGCAGAGGCCGATGCCGCTGCGCTTGCGCCACGCGAACTCTTGGCGCAGCCCGCGACGGCTACCAACAGCACGAACGAAACAATGATTCTCACGAAGCGATCCTCCGAGGACGAGCGCTCATCGCCCAGACGAGTGCCACGAGCAAGAAATTGGCAACCAACGAACTTCCGCCGTACGAGATGAAGGGCAGCGTAATGCCGGTCAGCGGCAGCAGGCCGATCACCCCGGCCACAATGATGACGACTTGAAATCCGAGCGTCGCACCGAGTCCTGCGGCGAGCAGTTTCGTGTAGAGATCGGGCTGCTCGAGCCCGGTGGCGAGAATGCGGCGCACGAGGTCGAGAAAGATCGCCAAGACGACGATCGCACCGAGCAGGCCGAACTCCTCGGCGAGAGCCGCGTAGACGTAATCGGTTGGCACATCCGGAATGAACTGTGGATGGCCGAGCCGATAACCGGTTCCCGCCAAACCGCCTGCCGCCAGCGAATAGTAGGCTTGCGAGGATTGATATCCGGCGCCCAGCGGATCGGCGAAAGGATGGAACCAGACGGCGATGCGCGTCTGCACGTAGGGATAATGATGGACCGACCAAAATGCGCCGGCGGCAAACAGGAGCGCGCCGAAAACCACGATGTCGATTCGGCGCGTCGCCACGAAGAGCAGCGTAGCAAACGTCGCTAGCAGCAACGTCGCCATGCCGAGATCGCGCTGCACGACCAAGATCGCCATCGACGCGCCCCAACCGATAAAGAGCGGCCCCAGATACTTGAGGTTGGCGCGCAACGACCACGCCCGCGCCGCAGCGATGACGTCGGCCATCTCGGCGAGATAGGCCGCCAAGAAGAGCACGATGCAGAGTTTGATCAGCTCGATTGGTTCGTATTGAATCGGTCCAACCTTGATCCACAGGCGAGCGCCGTTAATCTCGACGCCGAAGAGAATTAGCAGCCCGAAGAGCGCGAGCGACGCGACGACCCAGAGATACTTGAACGCCGCAAAACGCCGGAACTGCGTGAACGCAGGGCCCGCGACGACCGCCAGTCCGAGCGAGAGGAGCAGCCAAAGCTGCTGGCGGTGCGCCAAATCCGGCGAAAGCCTCGCGACGATCGCAAGGCCGAGCGCCGCGAGCACGACCGCGAGCGCGGGAATGACGTCGTCACGAACGCTCGTCGCCGGCTGCCAAAGCACCCACGCCAGTGCGAGCACGCCCAGCGCAACGAGCATCCACGGCGGCCCAATCGCCCCCGCCGGCGCAAACGAGAGCGTCAGCGCCGCAACGGCCAGCGCAACGCTCATCGGCGTCAGACGCCGAATGAGTAAAGCGATCAGTGTGCGAGTACCGCAGCGGCAAGAAATCCGATTGCCGCCGCGATGCCGGTCACCGCGCGGGCGATTCTCGAAACGCAGAAGGTCGCACTCGGCGGCACGGCGATCGTTCCCGCATCCTCTTCGAACCGTGCGACGAGAATCTTCTCGCCGAGTTCGCTGGCTTCCAAGCGGTCCAATAACGTGCGTCGTTCGCTGGCTCCCGCGATACGGCGTCCGAGCAGCACGATCGCATCGCCGGGAATCAGTCTCACGTTTGAGATTCCGACGTCGAGCGTCGGTGCGGCCGCAAACGCGCGTATGAGCACGGGGACCGGCCGCTCCTCCATCACGTCATCGTCGCAGAGCGGCGCGATGGCGCCCGCCCGCGCTAGATACGCCGCGGTCGCTCCCACGTGAATCACGTAGGCCAAGCCTTGCACGATGATCACCGCCGTCAACGATGCCGCCGCCGTCACGTAATCGTCGTGGTTCGCCGTATTTGCGTAGAGCACGCCGTTCACGCGCCCCAAAACGGCTAACATCGCCGTCGCGGCGGCCTGGGGCCGATCGATGGCACGCCGAAAGAGCGGGCTGCGCATCCGTCCCTGGCATTCTGCACGAAGCCGGGCGAGCAGCGCAGACTCGATCGGAAGACCGCCCATCTGACCAAAGCCTCGCGCGACCGCCAAGAGCCACGTGCCCGGGCCGAGTTGCAGACTCAAACACGACGTCCGGTCTCCCCGGATTGCAAGCGTCATCCGGCGCGCACCGAGATCACGACGATCCGCGTCGTCCCGACATCGATCTCGTCGCCTTCGCGCACTTCGATCGCTTCGGTTACGCGACGGCCGTTGAGGAAGGTGCCGTTGCGGCTGCGCAGGTCTTCGACGTAGACGACGCCGTCGTAGCTCGACAAGCGCGCGTGCTCGCGGCTCACTTCGGGATCCGGCAACGCCACGCCGGCATGCTTCGCGCGCCCGATTTCGACGGGCGGACGCACGTGATGCGGACGACGCCCGCTTCGCTCGACGATCTCCAGTCCGACCTGCACCGGCGTGAGACTGCCGATCTCCGCAGCCGCGCGAACGCGCGGACGCGCCGCTAACACCGCAACGGCCGTCAGGGCCGCGGTTATCTCCAGCGATCCGATGCGCATTTGCGTGGTGAAGCTGGCGATCGCACCGAGCACGATCATGCCGATTCAAATCTCATTTTTGTGTTTCCGAATTGCAGCTCGTCTCCGTCGCGTAGGGCTTCGACGCTCACCCGCCGGCCGTTGACGAAGGTGCCGTTCGTCGAGCCGAGGTCTCGGACGACGGGCTGCGCACCGTCAATTTCGACGATCGCGTGGGCGCGTGAAACGCTGGGATCGACCAGGACGATCTCGCCCTCCTCGCCTCGTCCCACGCGGGTCGCTCCCCCGATTGAATATACCCTATCGGGCGGCACGCCCTTGAGCATCCGCAAAGAAAAGTGAGCGTTGCGCGTCGCCCCCTCCCCCACCTCAATCGCGACGGCGCCCAGCGGCACGCTTTCGCGCGGCGCCATTGCGACCCGCGCGTCGCCATCGATGAACGTGACGCCCACTTTCGCGGCCAGATCGTGTAAGAGCTCGGCCCAAGCTCGCTGCAAGTACTCCGCGTGCTCCGTGAGCCGCTCGAAATCTTCGGGACTCACATAGACTGCGTACGCGGCGGGCGCGCTCAAACGGCCGTTCTCGGTGCGGGTCTGCGCCTCCATCGTCGAGACGAGTTTCCGGGCGATCTGCGCCGGCTCGACGTCGCTGGGGAACGTCTTTGCGAAAGCTCGCTCGATAAAGAGCGCGCACGCGTGTTCGATCTTCGCAAAGAAGCTCATCCCCGACGTTCCAGTCGCGCGATGTAGAATCCATCGCGCCCGTCGATCCCGGGCGGCACGAGCACGTCGCCGGCAGCCGTCAACAGCGGTTCGAAGGCCGCCGGTATCGGACCGCGTTCGAAATTCTCTCGCGCCAAGAACCACTCCATCACTTCCGTCGTTTCGCGCGGGTCCGTCGAACAAACTGCGTAGACGAGGCTGCCGGCGGGATCGACGTGACGAGCCGCCTGCTCGAGCAGCGCTCGCTGCGTAATGGCCAGGCGTTCACCGTCGGTACTCTGCTTCTTCCACCGCGCCTCCGGCTGGCGCCCGACGATCCCGGTGCCCGAGCATGGGGCGTCGAGCAGCACTCGGTCGAAATGCTCGTGGGCGGGAAGCAGCGCCTGGGTCGCATCGCCGCTCACGATGCCGCCGACGACGTCCGCTCGTTCCAAACGTTGGGCGAGGGTGGCCGCCTTGCGCGCGTCGCGCTCGATGCAGAGCAGCCTCCCTTCGCCTGCGAGGCGCGCGCCGATTTGCAGCGCCTTGTTTCCGCGCCCGCTGCAGACGTCCAACACGCTTTCACCGGGCTGCGGGTTGAGCACGGCGACGGCCATCGCCGAGCTCTCCGATTGAGGCCACCAACGGCCCTCGCCCGCCGCCTCCGAGACCTGCCCCCGTTGCACGAGCAACGCCTCTTCTACCAACGACGACCGGTGCGTCTCGACTCCCGCCGACGCGAGTTGCGCTTGTGACGCGTCGACCGTCGATCGCAGCGCATTGACGACAATAGCCGTTTGCGCGGGAGCGTTGACCGCGGCGCAGACCTCCTCGAGCCGCCCGTCAAAGCTTTCCCGCCATTGGCGCACGAGCCACGTCGGCAACGAATGGCGCGTTGCCAAATACTCGTCCTCGTCGAGGAAAACTTCGCGGACCGGCGCCGGCGACCGCTCGCGGAGAAACCTTCGTAGCACGGCATTGACGAGATTCGCCAGCCCGCGATGACCGAAGCGTTTCGCGAGGTTAACGAACTCGAAGAGCGTCGCGTATTCGTCGGCATGCGTATAAACCAGCTCGTAGATCGCGAGGCGCAAGAGCTCCCAGATCGCCGGCGGCAACGCTTTGTTCTTTTCATCCTGCGCCGGATCGAGCGAGAGATACCAGTCGAGGGTACGGCGCATTTTGATTGCGCCGTAGGCGAGCTCGGCGGCAAACGCCACGTCGCGCTCGCTCAAACCCCCGCGCCGGACGCGGTAATCGAAGGCGGCGTGCGCGCTGCGCGCCGTCGCCGAACCTTCGGGAAAGACGTCGCTTACTACGCGCAGCGCCAGCTCCCGCGCCGTCACTCTTTGTCACCTTTTATGAGGGCGCGGTAGTACGTGGCGCCGCTCATCTTTCCGCGATTGGGCGCGATCAGCTCGTCGATGACGAGTTCGCCGGCATCGTCGACGTGCGCGCGCAGAATTTTCACGACCTCGCCGTTGATTTCGGCACGCGCCGCCGGCTGCGGAGCGTAGGCGCGAACGGCGCGCACGATGCGTTCGGGCTCCCAACTCAAGTCGACACGCAGATCCTCTCGGCTTACGGGGCGCGTCAGCGTCGGCTCGCCAATCTGCGGCCGCGCGGTCATTTCTCCGCGCTCGGCCATGGCGATGCACTGCCCGAGCAGCTCGGCGCCCAGCGCCGCTAAGCGCTCGTGAAGCTCGCCGTAATTTTCATCGGGCTCGATTGCGACGGGTTGCCGCAACACGATCTCGCCGGTATCGAGGCCCGCGTCCATTAGCATGATGGAGACGCCGGTCTCGAGTTCGCCTTGCAGAATCGCGCTTTGAATCGGAGTTGCGCCGCGATACTTCGGAAGCAGCGAGGGATGCACGTTGAGCGCGCCGAGCCGAGGAAGCGCGAGCAGCTCGCGCGGGAGAATACGCCCGTACGATGCAAGCGCGAAAAGGTCGAAGCCCTCGTTGCCGATCTCGCGCGCAAAGCCGCGCAGCTGCAGCGGTTCGAAGACGGGTACGCCGAGCTCCAGAGCGGCGCTCTTTACCGGGGTGCTCTGCAAGCGCTGGCCGCGCCCCGCCGGACGATCCGGCTGCGTCACCGCGCCGGCACATTGGGTACGCTCCGCCACGACGCGAAGGCTCGGCACGGCAAAAGCGCTCGTGCCAAAAAAAAGCGTTTTCAAGCCTCCGCCGTCTCTTTTTCCTCTTCGCTGACGGCGGGGCGCAAGTTCTTTGCGCGGTCGACGTAGAGCGCGCCGTTGAGATGATCGATCTCGTGCTGCAGGCACTGTGCGAGCAGCCCCTCACCTGCGATCCGGATTTTTTCCCCGTAGCGGCCCAACCCGCTTACCGCGGCGTGCTTGAAGCGCACGATCTCGCCGACGAGGCCTGGCACCGAAAGGCAGCCCTCGCGAAGCTCGATCTCTTCACTGAGTTCTTCGATCTTTGGGTTGATGACGACCGCCGGCTCGTGTTCGTCGTCGTGCACGTCCATGACGAAGATCCGCTTCGAAACGTTGATCTGCGGTGCTGCCAGGCCGACGCCGGGCGCCGCGTACATCGTTTCGAACATGTCGTCGATGAGCTGCTGAAAAAGCGGCTCGCGAATCTCTTTGGGATTGACCCGCTTGGCCACCCGCCGAAGCGCCGGGTGGCCGTCGGTCAAGATCTCACGAATATACGGCATCGCGGGCGGCTATTCGCGCTTCGCGCCGCCCGCTACTCTCAGGCTTTGGCTCTAGCTTTTCTTGGTCCGGAACGAAGCTACCAGGAAGTGTGGGACGCAGTTTCGTCCGCCGTCATTCCAAAAGATACTGATGCCCACATCCGGGCCGATGGGGAAGCTCGATCCCGACGGGCCCGCAATGGCCGAAGCGTAGTACACCGCATTGGGGTACGTCGGGTCCTTGTGACCCGGAGGAAGCTGCGACTTGTCGATGCCGGTGAACGGTCCGGTGAACGTCGATCCGCCGTTCGATTCCGCGAGCAAGAAGTCGAACTGGTTGCTCGGCGGCAACTGACCCTTTGTCGAAACGTAGATGTTCGCAATTCCCGGAGGAGCGTTCTTCGAGTTCGGGATTGGGTAGAGCACCTCGAGCTGGTTCGAGCTCGGTGGGCCGCCGCAGTTTCCCGTCGGCCCAGAGGTGGGATTGGGACCGGGGAAGCCGCCGTTGTTCGCGCCGTTGCACGCCGCTAACGCGGCCACGCCGGAAAGCAGAGCGACGAGGAGTACGCCTTTGGGTTTTCTCATGCTGTAAGAATCCTCGTTTCCCGGTAGCCGGACCTGTGGGTCCTAATGGGAATTCCCTTAGAGAATGTACCCGGAAAGGTCGGCGTTTGCCACCACGTCGGCCAGTCGCTTTTGCACGTAGTCGCTGTCGACCACGACGACGCCCCCGTTCTCCGGGGCCTCGAAGCTCACGTCTTCGAGCATGCGTTCGAGCACGGTATGCAGCCGGCGAGCGCCGATGTTCTCGGTCTGCTCGTTCACCGTCATGGCGAAGTTAGCGAGCTGTTCGATCGCATCGTCGCGAAAATCGAGCGTGACGCCGTCGGTGGCGAGCAGCGCCTTGTACTGTTCGACCAATGCGTTCTTGGGCTGTGTCAGAATCGTCTTGAAATCCTCGGCCGTCAGCGAATCCAGCTCGACCCGAATCGGCAAGCGGCCCTGCAGCTCGGGAATGAGATCCGAGGGCTTGCTCATATGAAACGCGCCCGCCGCGATAAACAAGACGTGATCGGTCTTGATCGGACCGTGCTTGGTGTTGACCGTCGAGCCTTCGACGATCGGCAGGATGTCGCGCTGCACGCCCTCGCGTGAAACGTCGGGACCGCCGCGTTGCTGCGAGCCGGCAACCTTATCGATCTCATCGATGAAAATGATTCCGTCTTCGGCGGCGCGCCTCAGCGCCTCTCGCTTGACCGCGTCCATATCGATGAGCTTCGCGCCCTCCTCTTGCTCGAAGATGCGCAGCGCATCGGCGACCGTAACGCGCTTCTTCGTCTTGCGCTTAGGCGGAATTCCGCCGAGCATCTCACCGAGATCGCCGCTCTGATCCATGCCGCCCCCGATGACGCCGATCGGCAGCGACGCGCTCTCCTCGACTTCGATCTCGATCAGCCGCACGTTGTAGAAGCCGCTCTCGATCTCACCCCGCGTTTGGTCGCGCACTCGCTGCGCATCCGGCGAGACGTTTACCGGCGGCGTGTGTTGCGGTGGGGCGACGTTGCCGCCGAAAATCGATCCCAGGGCGGCGCCGAGCGGATTTCCCGGCGAGTTCGACCCGGGCGGGCGAGTCTCGGGGTGGAGCACGTCGATGACGCGCTCGACGGCGTGGCTCGCCGCAAGCTCGCGCACTTCCTCGCGCCGTTCGTCCATAACGGTACGAATCGCGGCTTCCACGAGATCGCGCACCATCGATTCCACGTCGCGGCCGACGTAGCCGACCTCGGTATACTTCGTCGCCTCGACCTTGATGAACGGCGCGCCGACCAATGCCGCCAAGCGCCGAGCGATCTCGGTCTTGCCGACGCCGGTCGGGCCGATCATCAAAATGTTCTTCGGCGTGATCTCCTCGCGCAAGTCTTCGCGGGCGCGGACGCGGCGGTAGCGGTTACGCAGCGCGATCGCGACGGCGCGTTTCGCGTTGCCTTGTCCGACGATGTGCTTGTCGAGCTCCTCGACGATTTGGCGGGGCGTCAGGGTTGCCGGATCGAGCATCGTCGTCAGCACGCCGGTCATGGCAGCGTCCTTCGACGAGCTCAGGACAGCGTCTCCACGATGATATCGGTGTTGGTGTAGATGCAGATCTCGGCAGCGATCTCGAGCCCCTTGCGCGCGATCTCGTCGGCCGAGAGCGCGGTGTTGTGCAGCAGTGCCGTCGCCGCCGCCTGAGCGTAGGGACCGCCGCTACCAATCGCCGCTATCCCTTGATCGGGTTCGATAACGTCGCCGCTGCCGGAGAGCACGAACAGGTGCTCGGGATTGCCGACGATCATGAGCGCCTCCAAACGTCGCAGCGCCCGATCCTGCCGCCAATCTTTGGCCAACTCGACCGCAGCGCGCGTCAGGTCCTTAAACTCCGCGAACTTGCTTTCGAACTTTTCGAGCAGCGTGATTCCATCGGCAGCCGAGCCGGCGAAACCGGCCAAGACCTTACCGCTGCTGATCTTGCGAACCTTGCGCGCCCCGTGCTTGACGATGGTCTTATCCAGGGTCACTTGGCCGTCGCCGGCGATCGCCAGCTTTCCGTCGCGGCGCACGGCCAGAATTGTAGTAGAACGTACCTTCATATGGCCTCTGTCTCTACCCGACCGGCGCCATAACGGTTTCAGAAGCGAACCGCTCGATGGCGGCGAGCGCGCGCTCGGCCATCATCTGCCGGCGCTCCCGCTTGCCAATCTTGGTCAGTCCAAGCATGACCGGAAAGGACCCCCAAGTGACGTTCGAGGGCTGAAAGTCGGCGGAGTGTCGATTCTGTAGGTGCGCGACGACGGCGCCGAATGCCGTTTCGCGGGGAAACTCGATCGCCGGCAGTCCCAGGATCTCGCGCGCGGCATGGATGCCCGTCATCGCGCCGCACGCCGCCGCCTCCACGTAGCCTTCCGCGCCGGTAATCTGTCCCGCAAAGTAGAGGCAGCGCGTGCCGCGCAAACGCAGCCGCTGGTCGAGCAGTCGCGGAGAATCGATGAATGTATTGCGGTGCATCACGCCCAGCCGCAACCACTCCGCATGCGCGAGGCCGGGAAGTTTCCCGAACGCATCTTTCTGGGCCGGCCATGCGAGTCGCGTTTGAAAACCGACGAGGTTATACGCGGTGGCTTCGGCATTCTCTTTGCGCAGCTGCACGACGGCAAAGGGAGTCTCGCCGGTGCGCGGATCTCGCAGACCCACCGGCTTGAGCGGGCCGAAACGCAACACGTCGTCGCCTCGGTCGGCCATCTCCTCGATCGGCAGACAGCCTTCGAAATAACGCGTCTCTTCAAAGCCTTTCGCCGGATGGCGTTGGAGCGCGCGCAGATCGGCGAGCAGTTGCGCGTACGCAGCACGATCGAGCGGAATATTGAGATAGTCGTCACCAGGGCCTTTATCGTAGCGCGACTTTCGGTACATGAACGATTCATCGATCGAGTCGGCCGCGACGATCGGAGACGCCGCATCATAATAATGAAGCCTCGCTCGACTCCCGTTGTCACCCCCAGCTTTGTCATCCTGAGCTCTGTCATCCTGAGCTCTGTCATCCTGAGCTCTGTCATCCTGAGCTCTGTCATCCTGAGTGCTCCCGTTGTCACCCTGAGTGCTCCCGTTGTCACCCTGAGCCTGTCGAAGGGTGACGGCGAGCAGCCCGTCCAGTATCGCCAGGAACTCCTCGCTGGGTAGCGGCCCGCAGGCCACGATTACGGGTCGATCCACCGGAATCGCGCGAACCTCTTCCCGATGCAACGCGATCCGCGGCTCGCCGGCGATGCGCGATTCGACCAGTGCGGCGAAGCGCGCGCGATCGACGGCAAGCGCTCCACCGGCCGGAACGGCGCTCTCCCGCCCCGACGTGACGATCAGCGATCCCAGTCGCGCGAGCTCTTCCTTGAGCAGGCCGACGGCGTTTTCGAGCGCTGCGCCGCGAAACGAGTTGCTGCAAACCAGCTCGGCGAGCGCGCCCGACGTATGGGCGGGACCGCTGCGGCCCGGCCGCATTTCGTACAGGTCCACGTCGACGCCGCAGCGCGCAGCCTGCCATGCTGCTTCGCAGCCCGCAAGTCCGCCTCCGATAACGGTCAGGCGTTCTCGCGAATGATTCGATTCACGCAACGTGAACAATTTCGGCCGTAGAAACAGAATCGGGAACCCGCTGGCCCGTCTGGCGTAGGAGCTCGACGTGCCCCTCGATGGCTCGGCGCACATTTCTTGCGGCTTCGTCGCGCGTTTTTCCAGCGCTCGTACAGCCGGGTAAATCGGGTACGTACGCGCCCCACGTGCCGTCCGCTGCCGGCTCCAGTATTACGACGTAGTCTTTCACTTCAAACCTGCCTGCTTCAAAATTGAATTGAGTGTCGAGGGAGGAACGTCACCACCCGACAAGTGCCCCGCAATTGTGACGACTCCCGGCTTGGTAGGGTGGGCGTAATGCCTATGCGACCCGCGCGTCCGAGCTAGGATCCAGCCATCTCGGTCGATTACTTTGACGATATCCCGGTACTTCATTGTGAACCATGCGCTCACGCTTAAGATCGGGACGCCTACCCTGTCATTTCCATCATCGGATGGGACCTATTTTGCCTACTCGGAACGAAGGTTTACGCTTCGACGGGTTCTTTCTCGTCGGGCGATTCCGCTTCGACGTGGTGTGTGCGGTCGGCGGCGCACTCCAAACGAGCCGCTCCTCCGCGGCGCGTCTTGCTCACGACGTACGAACCACAGACCGGACAGCGCTGCACCACGACGGGATCCCACGAGATGAAATCGCAGTTGGGATAGTTGCCGCAGCCGTAGAACGTGCGGCCTTTTTTCGAGCGGCGCTCGACGATCGCGCCGCCGCACTTGGGGCACGGAACGCCCGTCTCCTTGACGATCGGCTTTGCCGTCTTACATTCGGGATAACCGGTACAGGAGATGAAACGGCCGAAACGCCCGGTTTTGATCACCATCGGACGCCCGCATTTCGGGCAAATTTCGTCGGTCGGCTCGTCGCGCAGCTCCAGGCGCGGCAGCCTCTTTTCGGCTTCCTCGAGCTCGCTGGCGAACGGACCGTAGAAGCTCCGCAACAGCGTGATCCAGTTCTCGTGCCCCACCGCGACCTTGTCGAGATCGCCTTCCATCTGCGCCGTGAACGCGAGATTGAGAATCTTTGGGAAATGCTCGACGAGCAGATCGTTCACCGCGGTGCCGATTTCGGTTGGCATGAAGCGTCGTTCTTGCTGCGTAACGTAGCCCCGCGCCTGAATCGTCTCCACGATCGTCGAGTACGTCGAAGGCCGGCCGATGCCGTTCTCTTCGAGCGCCTTGACCAGCGCGGCTTCGGTATATCGCGGCGGCGGTTCGGTAAAATGCTGCTTGGACTCCAGTTTGCGGCAATCGAGGTCTTCGTTCTCGTTGAGCTCCGGCAGCCGAATGCGACCCTTTCCGGCGCTCTCCTCATCTTTGCCCTCGTCGTAAACGCGGGTGAAGCCGGGGAAACGCATGATGGTGCCCGTGGCGCGGAACCCGTACTCGTCGGCGGTCACGTCGACGACGGTCTGATCGAAGAGCGCCTGCGACATCTGCGAGGCGACGAAGCGTTCCCAGATCAGCGTATAAAGACGAAGCTCCTCACGTTTGAGGTGGCTCGCGAGACGCTGCGGCGTGTGAAGGACCGACGTTGGGCGAATCGCTTCGTGTGCGTCCTGCGCTCCCTCGCGAACGGCGTACCGGCGGCCGCCGTGGAAGGCCTCGCCGTACTCGGCGACGATGAACTTGCGGGCTGCGTCGCGTGCCTGATCGCTGATTCGGGTCGAGTCGGTGCGCATGTAGGTGATCAAGCCGACGGTTCCCTCACTCGCGCCCAGGTCGACGCCCTCGTAGAGCGCTTGGGCGACTTGCATCGCACGCCGAACGCGCATTTTCAGCTTCCGCGAGGCCTCTTGCTGCAGCGTCGAGGTCGTAAACGGCGCCGGCGCGTTGCGCCGAACTTCGCGTTTCTTGATCGAGCCGACGCGATACGCAGCGCCTTCCAGCGCCCGTAGCGCCGCGTCGGTCTCGGCCTTCGTTCGCAGCTCGAGCTTCTTGCCGGCGTGCGATACGAGCTCGGCGGCAAACGGGACATCGGAATCGGCCGCCAACGCTGCGAGCCGCGCCAGGAGCGCCGTAACGCTCCAATATTCCTTAGGAATGAAGGCGGCGATCTCGCGCTCCCGGTCGACGATCAACTTGACCGCCACCGATTGCACGCGCCCCGCGGAGAGCCCGCCGCGCACCTTCGCCCAGAGCAGCGGCGAAATTTTATATCCGACGAGCCGGTCGAGAATCCGCCGGGCCTGCTGTGCGTTCACGCGGCCCATGTCGATATGATGGGCGTCTTTGAGAGCCGCGAGCGCCGCCGCTTTCGTGATCTCGTGAAGCTCGATCCGCTTGGGGTCGGGGAGTTTGAGCAGCTCGGCCAGGTGCCATGCGATTGCTTCACCCTCGCGATCGGGATCGGTCGCGAGGTAGACTTCCGTCGCGCTTTTTACGGCGCTCCGCAGCTCTTTGATCACGTCGCCTTTGCCTTTGATCGTCAAATAGCGCGGCGTAAAATCGTTCTCTACATCGACTCCCAGCGAGCTCTTTGGGAGGTCGCGCACGTGCCCCACCGACGCCTTCACCACGTATCGCGCGGGAAGAAACTTCTTGATCGTCCTCGCTTTCGTCGGCGATTCGACGATGATGAGGGGCTTTTTCACGGGGCTTAGTATACAGCCGGGGTCAAGACCCGGCAAATTCACGTTGCCTTCGCGCGCGTGTGAATTTGCATGATTTGGCAAAATCCTCTATGATTGCGAACGAAAGCGCCAGGAGCGCTGTCCAATAACGCTTATCGTCCCCGGGGACGAGGAGGAATGAATGGACTCGGATTCCACGATGAACGGCGGGCCGGCAATGCCGGAAGCGAAACCGCGCCGAAAGGCACGTCGCCGCAAAGCCGTTGCAGCCGTTGCTGCCGTGAAGAAGGCCGCGAACGGCCGTAAGAAGGCAACGAACGGACGTAAGAAAGGGGCTCGCAAAGCAGCCCGTAAGGTTCGTAAGACGACGCGTAAGGTAGCGCGCAAGGTTCGCAAGGCCGTACGCAAGGGCGGCCGTAAGAAGAAAGCCGCGGTACGTAAGGGCGCACGCAAGGCCCGTAAGGGTGCGCGTAAAGCCCGCAAGACCGTACGCAAGGGCGCGCGCAAAGCCCGCAAGACCACTCGCCGTAAAACCGGGGTCGCAAAAGCCGGCGCCCGTAAAGTCGTCCGGCGTAAACGCAAGGGCGGCCGCAAGAAGAAAGCCTAACGCGTAACTGAAGAAAGAACGACGGGCGATCGCAAATGCGACCGCCCGTTTTTCATGTACTGCCTGCGGCGAGCGTCAAATCAGGTCGGGCGCTTTGCCGCCGTGCTCCTCGACCCAATGACACGCGGCGAAGTGCCCCGGCGCATATTCGCGCAGCGGCGGCACCTCGGTCTTGCAGCGATCGAACGCCAGCGGGCAGCGCGTGTGAAAGCGGCAGCCCGATGGCGGATTGACCGGCGAGGGAATGTCGCCCGTCAGCACGATGCGCTTTCGCCGTCTTTCCACGACCGGATCGGGAATCGGAATCGCCGAGAGCAGCGCCTGCGTGTACGGATGGAGCGGGTTCTCGTAGAGATCGTCGCGATAAGCAAGCTCGACGATCTTGCCGACATACATCACGGCCACCCGAGTCGAGATGTGGCGGACGACCGAGAGGTCGTGAGCGATAAAGAGATACGTGAGCTTGAACTTCTCTTGCAGGTCTTCGAGCAAGTTGATGACCTGGGCCTGAATCGAGACGTCCAAGGCTGAGACGGGCTCGTCGCAGACGATGAAGCGCGGCTGGACCGCGAGCGCGCGCGCGATCCCGACGCGTTGACGTTGCCCTCCCGAGAACTCGTGCGGATACCGGTTCGCGTGATACGCCTGCAGGCCGACGAGACCCAGCAGCTCGCGGACGCGGACGTCGACGTCCTTTCCGCTCGCGAGCCCGTGAATGCGGATCGGCTCCGCGACGATCTCTCCAATCGACATACGCGGATTCAACGAAGCGAACGGATCCTGGAAGATGATCTGGACCGAGCGGCGCAGACGGCGGATATCGCCGCGGTTCATCTTCAAAATGTTTCGCTCTTCGAAATCGATCTCGCCCTTGGTGACCGGCAAGAGGCGCAGCAGGAGCCGCCCGATCGTCGTCTTACCCGAGCCCGACTCGCCGACGAGCCCGAGCGTTTCGCCCTCTTGAATCGTAAAACTGACGCCGTCGACGGCGCGGACGTCGGCGACGTGGCGCGACATCAATCCGGCGTAGATCGGAAAATATTTATAGAGATCCTTCGCTTCGACCAGAGCGGCGTTGGTCACGAGCTGCCGGCCGGTATCGTCGGAAGTTCGCGCATCGCTTCGGGGCGCTGATCGCGCGCGCGTTCGTCGTAGAGATAGCAGCGGGCGACGTGGCCCGCTCCGAAGTCGTAGAGCGGCACGGGCTGATCGCAGATCGGCATCCGGTAGGCACAGCGCGGTGCAAACGCACATCCCGGCGGCAGACGCAACAGATTCGGCGGCTGACCGGCGATCGGCTCGAGGCGCTTGCGATCGCTGCGATCGAGGCGCGGCAGCGATGCGAGAAGCCCTTGCGTGTACGGCATACGCGGCTCGGCGAAGATCTGCTCGGCCGTTCCGTATTCCACCATGTTGCCGCCGTACATGACGAGCACGTTCTTGCAGAACTCCGCCACGACGCCCAAATCGTGCGTGATCAGAATGATCGCGGCCCCGGTCTCGCTCTGAAGTAACGCCATCAGCTCCAAGACTTGCGCCTGAATCGTCACATCGAGCGCCGTTGTCGGCTCGTCGGCGATCAAGAGTTCCGGATTACAGGAGAGCGCCATCGCAATCATCACGCGTTGGCGCATTCCGCCGGAAAATTGGTGCGGATAGTCGCGCAATCGCTTTTCCGGTTGCGGAATGCGAACCTTGCTTAGCATCTCGATGACGCGGTCGCGGGCTTCGCGCGGGTCCAGACCCAGATGCAGGCGCACCGCTTCGGCGATCTGCTCGCCGATCGTGAGCACCGGATTGAGCGACGTCATCGGATCTTGAAAGATCATCGCGATCCGATGGCCGCGGATCTTGCGCATCTCGGCTTCGCTTTTTGCCGGCAGGCTTTCACCGCGCAGGGCGATGCGATCCGCGGTGACCGTGGCGTTGCGCGCCAACAGCCGCATGATGGAGAGCGCCGTTACCGATTTTCCCGAGCCGGATTCGCCGACGATGCCGAGCGTTTCGCCGGCATCCAGAGAGAACGAGAGGCCGTTGACCGCGGTTACCGGTCCGTCTTCGGTGCGGAAAGTTGTCCGGAGGTTCTTGACCTCGAGCAGCTCTACGCGGCCGTTGGGAGCCTGTGGGGTTGTGGTCATTTTCGGATTCGTCGCCGAGTTTTGTTCGAAGACGAGGCGCGATGAGGGAGCGAAGCCGTAGCTTCGCGACCGAAGAGCAACGAAGTATTCGGACAAAAGACGGCACGAAGACGGGAATGCACCATAACCCTACGGGCTCCTAAATACCCGTAAGCGAAAGTATGAAGCCCGAAACGACGAACAGCACGGCGACAAAACCGGTTAGCCGCTTGAGCTGCTCCTCGGCGCCCAGCCGTCCATGGTAGGAGCTTTCAACTCGGCCCCCGATGGTGCCGGTGAGGCCCTCCTGTTTGGTCGTTTGGATCGCGAGCAAGAAAATCAGCGAGATCGCGGCGAGCACGAAGATGCCGGCGAGGCCGTGCGTTAGCCAGCCTGCATGCATCGCGATCGCCGTTCTGGGTTGCGCCTGCGGCGGCACGATCGGTGCGTTGGGCGGCACGAGTCCGGGCGGGAGCGTCGCGGCGGCCGATGGCAGGACCTTAGCGGTAGCCGCCGCCAGGACGAACAAGGGATTCAATGGGCTCTTCTCTTCCTTAAATAGGTAATAGCGGCATCTTCTCTACGACCGCAGGGCCCAGGCTGCCTGCACGAGGGCGCCCGCGCGAAGTAATCGCCAGTACCCGGCCGAAGAGGCTCGGGTGCCTGAATTCGAGGGGCTGACCGAAGCCGTTTCCACGATCGTCCCGATCAAGAACCGGCGCGTTTGGCGCGACCTCGCGCGCATCCTTTCCACCGTTTTCAACCCGTTCCTCACCGCGTTCGCGCTGTTCGTGATCCTGGCGCACATCGGCGCCAAGGATACCCTCGACTTTTGGCGCCTGCTCTTTATCTCGACGTTTTTCACGTCGCTGGGCCCGATGCTCTACGTCTTCTGGCTCTACGCCAACGACTACATCTCGGATCTCGACATGTCCGTGCGTGCCGAGCGCGAGATGATCCTGACCGCATTCGTCGTCTTCGATCTCTTCGGGGCCGCCGCGCTCTGGCTCGTCCACGCGCCGCGGCTGATGATCGCCGCGATGCTCGGCTACTTCGTTTCGACGCTGATCGTGCAGTACATCACGCGCTACTGGAAGATCAGCACGCACGCGCTCGGTATCACCGCGCCGCTCACGGCGTTGACGCTGCTCTACGGCCGCCAGCCGCTACCGTTCATGGTACTGATCCCGATGGTCTGCTGGGCGCGAGTTTATCTGAAGTCGCACACGATCATGCAGGTCGTCGCCGGCGCAGGCTTGGCCGTTGCGACGACGGCCTTCTTCTTCTCGCTCTTCCACGTCGGCCTCTTATCGGCACACTAGCCCCGCCCGTGGAATGAAAAATAAAATGAAGTGGTTTATCGTGGTAGCGGCCCTGCTTGTGGCGCCATCGGTCGCCGCTGCGATGCCGGCCGTCAGCTATCATCTTGCGCACACGTACGTGCTCGGTGGCAGCGGAGGTTGGGACTACCTCACTTATGACTCCGATGCTCGCCGCTTGTTCGTTTCGCGAGGCACGCACGTTATGGTCGTCGATCCGCGCACCGGCACGATCGTCGGCGACATCCCCAATACGCCCGGCGTGCACGGGATCGCACTCGCCCCGAATCTCGGCAGGGGCTTTACCTCCAACGGCGCCGATGGCACCGTGACCGTCTTCGACCTGGCAACGCTCGCAACGATCGCGACGGTTCAAACCGGCGCGAAGAACCCCGATGGAATCGCGTACGATCCGGCGAGCTCGCGCATCTTCACCTTTAACGGCGGCAGCGATGACGCAACGGTTATCGATGCGCGCACGAACGCGGTCGTCGCCACGATACCGCTCGGCGGGCGCCCGGAGTTTCCGACGGTCGACGGGCGCGGCATGCTCTACGACAACGTCGAGAGCACGAGCGAAATCGTCGCCATCGACGCGCACGCTGCCAAAATTACCGCGCGCTTCCCTCTGGGAAGTTGCCTGCATCCGTCCGGACTCTCGATGGACGCGCCGAACCGTCGTCTCTTCGCCGCCTGTACGGGTGAGATGGGCGTCGTGGATGCCGATTCCGGAAAAGTGCTCGCCACGATTCCAACCGGGAGCGGCACCGACGCCACGCGTTACGATCCGGGCTCCGCCTTGGCCTTTGCCTCCAACGGGCGCGACGCCACGCTGACGGTCGTCCACGAGGACGCGCCGAACCGGTTTACGTTAGTACAGAACGCCGCGACCGTGATCGGCGCACGAAGATGGCGCTCGACGCGCAGACGGGCGACGTCTATCTCGTCACCGCCAAGCTGATTGCAAACCCGCACCCCACATCCTATCGCGATCGCTATACCGTCGTGCCGGGCACCTTCGAGCTGCTCGTAATGCAGCGCTCCGATAAGTAGCTCCTCATCTCGACGACGCTTGCGACTTCGCGGTCGTGAGCCTCACTTCGGCGGCGGTCGCCAAACGGTTGAGCTCGTCGAAGACCGCGTATTGCGCCGCAGTCGGCCGGTCGTACGCCATCTCGACGTCGGCTGCGAGCGCTGCCAGGCGATCGCGCAGCTTCGTTTCGTAGAGCAAGCCGCCCTCGCTCGAGGTGATCTTGAGCTGAACGACGTCGGCGATGGCCGCGTCGAGCGCCGCATTTGGACCTACGCGGCTGCGCAGCGCCAGTGCGTCGTTGACGTTGCGATCGAGCGCATCGAGCGTCGTGTGAATGCGTTGATCGAGCGCGAAACGCGCGGCAAGCGCATCGGGCGGCACGTGAATGCGCGGATCGAGGGCGACGTTGAATGACGCCCGCGATCGGGCGGCGCCGCCGTAATCGAGCGTCACGGTGTACGTGCCTGGCAGCACGACCGGACCGCTCACCTCATCCTCTTCGCCTCCGGCTGCAACCGGCGGATTGAAGCCGGTAACCTCGGTGGCGTCGGGATAGCGCAGGTCCCACTGGAAGCGATTGGCGCCCGCAGTGATTCCGGTCGCCTCGTACTCCGCCTGACGCGTTCGTGCGGCCGATGCAAACAGCGGGGCCGCCGGCGTCGGTTGCGGTTTGGTTTTGAGATGCAGCGCGAACATCCGCACCGGCGCGCCCGATGCATCGCTAAAGGTCAGCGTCACCGGCGTCTTGCCGTCGTAGGACGCGGGAACGTTAAAAAAGACCTTCGCGCCAAACGGCGGGTTCTCGCCGGATCCGGGATTCGGGAAGGCGGGCGCCCCGTAGGCATGCGTCAGCCACGCCGTTTGCGGCGCGAAGACTTGCGGCGCAGCGTCGGCCGCGGGCATCCCTTCTTGCGAGACCTGTTCAAGCAGCGCGAGATTGTCCAGCACCCAAAATGCGCGGCCGTGCGTCGCCGCGACCACCGCGCCTTGACGCGTATCGATCGCCAGATCGCGCACTTGTGCCTTCGGCAGGTTGAGCGCAAGCGGAAGCCAACGCGCGCCGGCGTCGTAGCTCACGTAGACGGTGTTCTTCGTTCCGAGGAAGAGCAGGTTTGCGTCGTTGGGATCCTGGCGAATGACGAACACATATTGATCGCTGGGAAGACCCGCGGTGATCGCGCTCCAGTGCGCTCCGAAGTCGGTCGTTTCGTACACGTAGGGATGGAAGTCGTCCCACATGTAGCGCGACGCCGTTACGTAGGCCGTACCCTTTGCGACATGCGACGGCTCGATCGAGCTAATCTGCGCCGGTTGCGGCAAATCGGGCGGCGTCACGTTACGCCACTGCGGAACTTGTGCTGAGCCTGTCGAAGCATGCACCAGGCCGTCGGCCGAGCCCGCCCAAATCACGCCGTTGTCGAGCGGCGAGACCGCCAGCGAAGAAATGTCGGGATAGACCTCGGCGCTGGTTTGATCGAGATCGACCGGGCCACCGGTCGGGCCCTCGGTGCTGGGATCGTTGCGCGTGAGATCGGGGCTGATCGTCTGCCAAGTGCGTCCGTAGTCGTCGCTGCGCAGCACGTACTGCGACCCGACGAGCAGCTGCTTGGGATTCGCGGGCGAGAACAGCACGGGATGCGTCCAGCCGAAGCGATACTTGAGCTCGGCTGACGACGCGCCTTCTTGATAATCGGGCCACGGGCTGATGCTGCGGTACTGACCGATCGTCGCGTCGTACTGCAAGAAGATCGAGAAATAGCCGCTGCCGTAGGTGATGTCGGGATCGCCGGGTTGCGGCGCGACGAACGTGCTCTCGCCGTACGCCGCTCGTTGCCACTCGTCACCGGAGATCGCGCCGCTCACTGACGCGCTCGGTCCCTCGATCGAGCCTTCGTCCTGTTGCGCGCCGTAGATATGAAACGGGAACCGATCGTCGATGGAGACGTGATAGAACTGGCCCGTGGGTTGATTGTGCTCGCCGCTCCACGTCTCGCCGCCGTCGGTCGAGACCGTCGCGCCGCCGTCGTTCCCCTCGAGCAAGATTTTCGGGTTATGCGGATCGATCCAGACGATGTGGTTGTCACCGTGCGGCGGACGCAGCGCGCGGAACGTTCTGCCGCTGTCGCGCGAGAGCCACACCCCCTGCACGTTCGGTACGTAAATCACGTTGGGATTCGTGGGGTCGACGAAGACGCTCATGTAGTAGAACGCGCGCTGGCGCAGTTCCATGTCGTCGTTCGTGCGTCGCCACGTCGCGCCGCCGTCGTCGGAACGGAAGATCCCGCCCGCTTTGGCTTGCACGATCGAGTAGACGATCCGCGGGTTCGACGGCGCGACCGCGACGCCGATGCGCCCCAGAATGCCGCGCGGGTAACCGGGAGTGTGCGAAAGATTCGTCCAGTGCGCGCCGCCGTCGGTCGTCTTGTAGAGACCGCTGCCCGCACCGCCGCTCACGAGTCTCCACGGCTGGCGCTGCGCTTGCCACATCGCCGCGTAGAGCGTTGCCGGGTGCGCGGGATCCATCGAGAGCGCAATCGCTCCGGTTGCGTCGTTCACGAAGAGCACCCTCGTCCAGGTCTTGCCGCCGTCGACCGTCTTGAAAACGCCGCGATCTGCGTTAGGCGCAAACGCGTGCCCCATCGAAGCGACGTAGACGACGCCGGGATCGTGCGGATCGATCGCGATGGCGCTGGTCGTGTGCGTGTCGCGCAGACCGGCGTAGTTCCACGACTTGCCGGCATCGGTCGATTTGAAGACGCCGTCGCCGGTCACCATGTCGCCGCGAATGTCGCTTTCGCCGGTTCCGGCCCAAATCACGTTGGGATTCGAGGGGGCGACGGCAATCGCACCGATGCTCTCGCTTTCGCTCGGCAGCGTGCGGTCGGAAATGTTCACCCACTTAATTCCGTAATCGGTGCTCTTCCAGATGCCGCCGTCGACCGCACCCATGTAAAAGAGGTTCGCCTCGCTTGGCACGCCGGCCACCGCGACGACGCGGCCGCCGATGAACGGGCCGACGCTGCGCCATTCGAGCTTTGCAGCGATCGGGCCGCCGGCCGCTTTGGCACCCGTCGCGATGCTCGCGGCCGCGAGCATGAGGATTGCAAGCTTCAGCATCGTTCGCATGACAATTCACTTGGCGGATTGTCACGGCGAGCCTGTCGAACCGTGACTGCGGCTCGTAGTTAGCTCAGAGGTTGATGATATTCGCCGACCCGCACGACGTCGGCTGCAACGTCACGACCGCGCTTTCACTCAGCGGCAGGCCGGCGTCAGATGAAGGCGTCGAAGAGATCATATGCCTCGAACGATCGTCGACGAGCGAGCCGAGGGTGACGCCCGGCCCCACCGAGCCGTCGCTCGAGAAGGTCGACGGAGCCCCGAAGAGGTTGTTAGCGAAGCAACCGTTTTGATACCAGAGCGGCTGATTCCCCACGTATTGGGGCGCCCATTGCCACCCGTGCGAGCGGTACGGCGAAAGCGTCGACTGCATCGCAGGCTCGGCCCACTTCGGGCGCAGATCGACATGGAACGGTACTTTGAAAGAATCTTGACCGGCGTAGCGGGTCTGTGCGGCGCGCGCGGGCGGTGGCGCGATCGGGCCGCTACGAACGACCGCGGTCGGTGCTCCGAGCGTTACCGCCGGCGGCAGCAGCGCTAGGGCGATTGCGCCCGCTGCGACCAAGCTGCGCTTCATACACGCTGGACTTCTCGGGGCTCCAGCACGTCCCCTAGGAGCGACGCTACCGATCGTCGGGGACGCTAGTCAACGAAATCCGTTGACCGGATTCGAACTGAGCCGCTAGAATAGTTGCATGGCCACTCGTCGCTGGAGCCCGATGATCGATCCCTTCGTCGCCTTTAAGGATTCGCGCGCGCTCGCAGACGTTCGTCCGCTGCTTGCGCGACTGGTTGCCGCTTACGGACACAATCCGATCGCTCGGCTTCTCGACGTCGACGCTGCGATGCTGACGCGCTGGAAACGCGGCGCTAAGATCAGCCCGGCGATGGCACACCGCATTCTCGATTTGCACGCCGTGCTGGCGCGCGCCCTGCAGATCTTCGCCCCGCAGGTCGCAACACAGTGGCTCGTCGGCCACGAGCCGTTTCTCAACGAGGCGCGCCCGATCGACGTGCTTGCGGTGCGCGGAGCCGCACCGCTGATCGAGGCGTTGGACGCAATCGCGGCGGGCGCGTATGCATGACGCTCTATCGCGCCTTTCCATATGACGCCGCGGCCTCTCCCTCACACCCGGGGGGTGCGTTCTATACACCCCTTGGGGCGGCGGGGCGCATTGCGAATCCCGATCTCTACAACGAGCTGTACCTGAGTGACAGCGCCGTCGGCGCAGTAAGCGAAGCTTTCGGGCGCTTCGACGTGTGGACGAAAGCGATGTTCGTCCAGGGCGATCGACCGTACGCGCTCGCCACATACGAGCTGCCGGATCGAGCCGCGATCTGCGACCTCGACAGCGCCGGCAGGCTTTTAGCCTACGACCTGCGACCCTCCAACGTCGTCGCCCACGAACGCAGCGTCACGCAAGCATGGGCGCCCCGAATTTACGCAAGCAAGAAGTGGATTGGGATTGCCTGGTGGTCGCGCTACGACTCGCGTTGGCGCAGTCTCGCGCTATGGAACCGTAAGCAATTGCGGCTCAAGCGCGCGCCGGAAGTTTTGGGAATGGATCACGCCACAGTTCAAGAGGCGGCGGCGTTGCTTCCTCGAGCGTCGTCCACCTGACAGCAGGTCAGGTCATGAGGATGTTCTGCATCATGCCGGTATCCTCGTGCGGGCTGATGTGGCAGTGGTAGACGGTTTTTCCGGTGAACTCTTGGAACCGCACGCGGAACTTCACGCGGCCGGGCACGCCGTTGACTTTCGGCGGGACGAAGATCGTGTCGCAGACCAGCACCGGGTCGACGGGCTTCCCGTTGATTTCGAAGACTTGAACCGAGTTATCGTGCAGGTGGAACGGATGCCCGCACATCAGCGTGCGGTTTTCGATCGTCCACTCTTCCGCAGTTCCAACTTTTGGGAATGCCGAGCACTTCATCTCATCGTACAACTCGCCGTTGATATAGAAGCCGAAGCCGGTTAGAAGCACGTTCGTGGGACCGTCGGTGAACGTGATGGTTCGGTGCGCAACCACTTCCTGCGGCGAAACGAGCGGGTACTCGCGCGTGGGAGTTGGGAGGCTCTGCGGGATATCCATCTGCACCGGCGCGCCGCTCACGACGAAGCGCGCTAGTTCGAATTTGGGCCACGCCTGGAACGAAATTCCGTCGTTCGCCACCGCCGAAAGGGTAAAGGTTCCAGGCGTTTTCGGAGCACGGATCAAGAGCTCGTTGCGATTGGCGGACGCCGCTACGATCGTCGAGCCGTCGAACAGGTTGCTCGGCGTAACGAGTTTCGTCCCGCGCTGGGCGAGCAGTTCCGGCTGCAAAAAGTTTACGCCGTCGACGCCGATTTGGAAAACGTCCATGCCGGGGAGCACCAAGGGCAGCACGAGCGTGTTGGTGCCGGTCAGCATCCGAAGGCGAACGACTTCGCCAGGCCGCATCGAAAACTCCGGCGGCGGCAAGGCCGTGAACGTCCCGGTCGTTACTTTCGTGAAGTCTTGCCAGTTGACGCCCTGCCCGTTGACCGTCATCATCACGTAGCTGGTGCCGAGGCTATAGCCGCCTTTGCTTGGGGGCCGGTAGGCGATCGGTTCGAGTTCGAAGTGACTGCGTTTGCCGGGCGTCGCGTTCACCTGCAGCGTCTGGACGACGAGGAAGATCTCGCGCGCCGCCGCGATCTCCGGCACCTCGTCGATCGGACCGCGGATCACCAGCAGGCCTGCCATTCCGCCGCTGATCTGGACGTCGGTTGCGCCATGATGGTGCGGATGGTACCAGAAGAGACCGCTGGGATGATTCGCGGGGATTGGAAACGGATATTCAAACGAGTTGCCCGGCTCGATGGCGATCATCATCGCTGCCGGATTCGACGTTTCCAGCGGCGAGAAGATATGCGGGATCGTTTGCACGCCGTGCACGTGAAGATTCGTCGTGTTAAAGGCGTGTGGGTTGTTCATCTTGCTGATCGCGGCCGCGGACATTTGCGTCGGGATTCGGTTGCCTATCATCGCTTCGGCCATGGAACGGGGCTTCGGAATCCGCACCGGGCCACTCGGTGGCTCCTCGTGCGGGTTGGGCGGCAGGTGGTTCACGATCCGCATTCGCAGCAGATGGCCCGGCCGCGTCTCCACCATTGGACCGTACGTGCGGCCGGCGTACGTTCGCGTACGCAGCACGTACTTGCCGAATCGCGTCGTTGCGTACTGAACCGGCAGCGTGTACGAGTCGACGCCTTCGACGTTGACGATCGGATTGGAAACGTTTGACGAGCATCCGTCGGAGGCGAGCGCCGCCACCGCGGCAGTCGCGGAGATCGAGCCGACGACGAAGCGAACTCGTTTCATGCCGGCAATCTATTCATCGAGCGACGCGCCCGGCCTCTGGGCGGGATGCCGACCGCTCGGAAAGGCGCGGCGCCACGCTGCCCGAAAGTCGAACTCCCTCTACTGATTAGGAGGCGTTTTTCAAAAATGCGTTTACATTTGGGGCACCAAACTCTCGCGGCGGCCGTAATGGTCGCGCTGCTGGCGGGATGCGGAGGCGGCATGGCACCGGCGCAACTCGGCGCTACGGGTGCGAGCACCCCCGCGCAGTTGCGATTCATGGGCGTCGCCGGCGCAGTGCATTCATTCCAACGGACGGGTGCGAACGCAGCGCGTTCGTGGATGGCACCCGATGCGAAGAAGTCCAAGACCCTGCTCTATGTCGCGGATCAGGACGCGAACGACGTGGACGTCTATTCGTATCCCGCCGGTAAGCTCAAAGGCACGTTAACCGGGTTTCAAACACCGTCGGGCGTCTGCTCGAACAAAGCCGGCGACGTTTTCATTCTCAACGGCAACGGTACGACGGTCGAAGTCTTCGCGCACGGCGGCACCTCGCCGATCCGGACGCTCGATCTTCCGGGCTATCCGGAACTCAACTGCTCCGTCGATCCCACGACCGGCAACCTCGCACTTGGCGTGCTCGGCAACAGTTGCGGAAACTGCTTCGTCGTCTTCGCGGCCGGCTCCGGAACGGCGACGGTCTACACGCCGTCGGGCCAGAATGGGCTTCCCGGCTGCGGTTACGACAACAATGGCAACCTCTTCTGCGACGCCTACGGCACCGGCGGCTTCGCGCTCTACGAGCTTCCGAAGGGGAGTTCCACGGTAACGACGATCGCGGTCAGCGGCGCGAGCGGCCTCACGGGGGGTTCGATGCAGTGGGACGGCACGGACTTGGCGTTTGGAGCCGGCGCCGGTTCGACGCTCTATCAGATAGCGCTCTCCGGATCGACGGGAAGCGTCGTCGGCTCGACGTCGCTGAGCGGCGCGGGTGCGGTTTGGCAGTTCTGGATTACGAACAATCTCGGCGGCAAGAAGCACAAAGGGCTGCGCGTGATCGGGCCAACCATCAGCGGCAGCCACGGCATCGTCGGCTACTGGAATTATCCGGCCGGCGGTACGGCGACGCAGACGATCACCGGGCTCGAAGGTCCCGACGGCGCGGCGCTGAGCACCAAGAAGTAACCTCGGAAACGAAACGTTCATTCCGACCGCCCGGCCTCTCAGCAGGACGCGGGCGGTCTTTCTTTTTCGCCGTTGAAGGGGCGCCTATGAGCGCCGACGCGCGATGAAATCGCTGGGCCTTCGCCAGCGAACGCTCCTGCTCAGCGCGGTGCCGTTGGGGTTTCTCGTCTTGCTGCTGGCCTCTGCGCTCTTCTTGCAGTGGCGCAATGCGATGGAGGCCGACGAATCCAGCAATCTTACGGCGTTGCTCACCCAGGCGGACCAAGCCGCCGCGTTGCTCGATAAGGCCGGCCGCAGCGTCCTGGCCTTCGACAGCGGCCATCGCGAGGGCGATCTGCGAAAATACGAACTCGCTCGCCGTCAGCTGCTGCCGAGCCTTGCCAGGCTCGCGCAGTTGCAGCAGGTGCTGCCGCAAGGGCGCGCAGCGGAAGTTCGCCTGGCCAGCGCGCTGACGCAAGGGCTCGACGTCATCGGTGAATATCTCGCGTACGCCCGCGCGCGCGACGCCGGCGCGAAAGCGCGCTTGACGAGTTCTCTACCGGTCCGCCGCTTGTCGGTTGAGATCGTCGCGGCGCGCAACGACTTCAACGAACGCCAACGGGCCCTCACGTTGGATCGCTTGCGGGTCGTGCGGCGCCAGATCGCGATTCTCACCTTCGCCTTGATGGGCATCTGTGTGCTCGGCATCGCGATCACGGTGCTGCTGGCGCTGCGCTTTGGCGTGAACATCGCCGAACGTATCACGCAACTGGCCGAAAACGCGCGCCGGCTGGCCGCCGGCGAAGAGGCGCGCCACATCGGCGGCAACGACGAGATCGCCGAGCTCGATCTCGTCTATCGCGACATGATGCAGCGCACCAAACGCGAGCACGACATGATCACGATTCTGCAGCGGGCGCTCCTGCCCCAACGGTTACCGGTGGTGGCCGGCGTGCGGCTCGACGCCTGTTACGTGCCCGCCTATAGCGGCGCCGACGTGGGCGGCGACTGGTACGACGTCTTTACGATCTCGGACCGGCTCCTTGGCATCAGCGTCGGCGACGTTGCCGGGCACGGCTTGCGTGCCGCCACGATCATGGGCCAAGCGCGCCAAGCGCTGCGCACCGCCTCGTACGTCGACAACGATCCCGCGATCGCACTCGGGCACGTCAACCGTCTGTTCTGCCGTGCGGAGAGCAGCGCGCTGCTGACTGCGTTCTTCGCGACGCTCGATTTGGCCGACGGGACGATGCGGTATGCGCTCGCCGGGCATCCCCCGCCGATGATGGTGCGCACCGGCGGCGAGGTGGAATCGCTGCCCGGGCACGGCTTGATGCTCGGCATCGAGCATCGCGCCCTCTTCGAAACGCACGAGGTGGTGCTCGACGAAGGCTCGGCAGTCGTACTCTTCACCGATGGCCTCGTTGAGACGAGCCGCGACTATCTCGCTGGACTGGAAGAGTTGCGCCAGGCGATCGAGGGCGAGTACCGCGACGCATCGCAGAACATCGCGCAGGCGATCGTCAAGCGCGTCGTTGCCGGACGCTCCGCGCGCGACGACATCGCATTGCTGTTCTTGTGCGTTACCGCACTAGCGGCCGCAGCCTTCCCGCAGCAGCGGATGCGCTGGACGATCGACGCCCGCAGCGAACGTTCGACGCGCCGCATCAAACGCGCGCTGCTCTGGCAGCTCGGGGAAATGACCGACGACGACGCCCAGCTTCCGGCGGCGGAACTGATCGTCAACGAGCTGCTCGGAAACGTGGCGCGTCACACTCCCGGACCCGCCGAGGTCGAACTCGAGTGGTACGGCGAGACCGCAATCGTCCGCGTCTGCGATCGCGGCCGGCCCTTCCAGCCGCGCAACGGCGGGGGCCGTATCGAACTGCTCGCGGAGGACGGACGCGGGTTGTTCTTGGCCCGATCGGTGGCCCTCGATCTCACCGTCGAATGGACGGGCGAGGGCAACTGCGTGTCGGCAACGCTGCCGCTCAAACTCCGCACCGTGTCACGCTAAACTTAGCTTGTCATGCTGAGCTTGTCGAAGCATGATGCGCGACGCGTAACCACGGCTGCGCTGTCGCTCTTTGCCGCCTCCGGCTGCGCCCAGATCCGCAAAAGGCGGTGATCGCGTTCAAGGGCGCGCTCAATAACACCACGTATAAAGCCTATTCAAACGTTCTAGTCCGCTTTTTGCTCGGAGGTGCACATGAGTTCACGGTTGAGTTTACTGACGATCGCAGCGGTTGCCGCGGCGATCGCAACGGCGGGTTGCAGTCAGACGACGGCGTTGAGCGGAGCCAGTAGCATGGCAAACGCCAGCGGCTATGTCGCGCCTTCCCGTGTCACCCCCAGTGTCGCCCTTCGACATGCTCAGGGTGACACGGCGTCCCGGAGCTGGATGAAGCCGGCGGCAAAGAAGTCGGATCTGCTCTATCTCGACGATCAGACCGGCGACGTGTACGTCTATTCCTATCCGAAAGGCGAACTGATGGGCACGCTAACGGGGCTGCCCGAACCGCAGGGCGAGTGCGTCGACAAGAAGGGCGACGTGTTCTTCACGACCTTCGCCTCGGAGGAGATTATCGAGTACGCGCACGGCGGGACGTCGCCGATCAACACCTTGAGCAACCCCGGCCAGCTCATGGAAGGGTGCTCCGTGGATAAGCAGACGGGAGACCTCGCGGCGATCGACTTCGAGCCCTCGGGCGGTGGGGGCGGCGGGAGTGTGGCGATCTTCGCCAAGGCCTCGGGGAGTCCGACCGTGGTGAGCGATTCGAATCTCTACCTCGGCTACCAAGTCGGCTACGACGACAAAGACAACATTTTCGTGGACGGCGTCGATAACAGCCGCAACTTCGAGTTTGCGGAGTTACCGAAAGGCAGCAGCAGCTTCACCGAGATCGCGTTAAGCGGCGTGTCGATCGCCATTGCGGGCGGCGTGCAGTGGGACGGCAAGTACGTTACGGTCGGCGACGCGAAGAGCGGCGACATTTACCAGACCAATGGTGCGGGCGGTAAGGTCGAGGGCACGACAACGCTGAGCGATTCCGACGGTGTCTTCCAGTACTTCATCGACGGCAAGAACGTCATTGGCTCGAACGCCTACTCCGCAAACGCCGGGATTTGGAAGTATCCCAAAGGCGGCAGCCCGACGATGACGATCAGCGGTATCTCTGATCCCTTCGGGGCCGCGATCAGCAAAGCGCCGAAGTAGAAATGACGCTCGCGCTTAAAGCGTAGCGCAGGCTTTCAAATAGGCGACGTCGTCGCGATCCAGCGCCTCGGAGAACATCGTGTAGGTCGTCTGTGCAATTTCCGGTTCGAGGTCCGCGCGAAACCGCTCGAGGGCTTCGGGCGATGCCGTTGCCGGCCCCATCGTCGTGAAGATTTCGTTGAGTCCGGCGCAGTCCGATAGGTCGGCGCGCTCCTCCAGCCACGCCACGACATCGGCCTCTGAGGCGGCGCTGGCAACGACCTCTTGGAGGAGCGCCGGATCGACCCCGATCTGCTCGAGCAACACGAGGCTCGCGCCTTCCAGGTAATACCTGCCGGGATTGCCGCCGGGAAGCAGCGCGCGCATCTTGTCGATCGTTCTCGGAACAAAGACCAGGCCCACGAGTTGTTCGCGCGGGCTGCGCGGCGACGCTCTGGTGAGGTCGAGTGGTTTCATGAAGGAACCCTTCGCTTACGAGTCGCGTAATACCGACGCCGGGCGCGAGGAATTACGCGTACAGCAGCCGCAGCTTGCGCGCGCCGACGGCCATCGCGAAGAGCACGACCGACGCCACCGTGAATTCCCTCTACGGTTTTCGCGCCGAACGTTGCATCGATAAAAGTGCTAGAAAAATGCGGATTCACGCTCGAAGGGAGGTCGCGCAAGATGTATTTAGATCGCAGCGGCATCGTCTGCGACGGCTTACTCTTCGGTCGGACACGCTAGAAGATCGGCAGCTCTCGGGCCGCGTCATTTATCGGCAAGAGCGAGTCTCGCTGCCGGGCGATGAAGGCGACGCCGTTCTCCTGAAGGATCGTCGATATCCAACCCACCTCGCTGGACGGAATCGATCCGAAGGCTAGCACGGGCTGCGCCCGTCCGATCTCAGCTCGATACCGCACGCCGTAGTCAAAGAGCTGCCCCATGCCGTAGCGCATACGGTCGACCGCGGCGCTCTGCACAGTCAAACTCTTCGCTTCGACGAGCAACCGCTGCGAGGCAAACGATGCCAGCAAATCAACGTTGTTGTTGAACAAGCACTGCCCATCGCGAGCCTCCACCATCGCCTTAACCAGCTTGAGCGTGTCTTGGTGATCGCCGCGCGCACGTTCTTGAAGAGCTGCCGACTCAAACACGTCGACGGTTTTTCTTGTCGGGCGGTAGCCCGTGCCGTCTGGAACAACAGTCAGCGGTCGGAAGGCGTCGCGCGGCGGCTCCAAAGCGCGTCCGGGTACCACTAAGCCACTTAGGACGTCATCAACCGTCGGAGCTTCACGCCACACCGCGCCCGTGAGGCCGGCAGCGTCGAGGACCCTATGGAAGTCCAAATCGTCGATGTAACGAACTGATCGACCCTGAAAGGCGTTCCGGCTCCTGAACGTCGATTCGTACATCCTGTCCTGTCTGTCGACATGTGGCACAGGGTTCGGAAACCGGATCGGCTTGCGGATCCCGACAAACCGGTGCGTCGGATCGCCCGGGTCCATCCACCAATCTCCGAGCTCCCCGCAACCGAAGTACGCGCTCGCTTCGCCGTCCTTGGCGTCTCTTGCCGGCCGATAATAGACGAACTTCTCGCCGCCAAGTATCTGGTCGAAGTACTGCCGCGGATAATGGTAAACGACGAACTCCGTGTCCTTATACTTCGGATCGTCTCGCCAGGCGCGCTGCATGAGAACGAGCGGCATACTAACCTCTAAACTTAGTGGCCATATGCCATTCCAAGTGCTCTCGGTTCGGCATTAGCTCCCGGTCGCCGGGCAAGAGAATCGTTGGCCCCCGCTGCGCGTACTCGTAGTAGACCTCGCCGTTATCGAAGTCGTCCCTTAGACGGTCGCTAACTTTGAACTGGTATTCGGGCGTTACCGTGACGTAACCGAGGTCGAAGAGCGTATGTATGTCTGATCGCAAGGCGAGCCCATTGGTTATTTCGTGTTGCTCGACGTCCGCGAACGGCTTGATGTGGCTGGCCTGCAGAACCGGGACGGTGTGCTCGCCGCTCACCGCACAACGCCGCCCGTAAGCATCCAGCACAAGCTTCCGAAACGCTCCCTGTCCTAGGCGCGTCGGCTGCCAGACCGGCGTTCCGTAGCCGCCAAACGGGCTCACGGCAACCCTACGCTGGCTGACCGCCATCGCAATCGAAACATCACGCCAAACGGGCTGAGCGACGCTCTCCGCCAAGTGATAATACTTACCACCTTGGATCGATTGGGACCAATCCTCAGGCTGCGCGACAGGGTTGTTGAGAAAGAACGGCTGGGATAGGACGAAACACCCAATCTCGTCGTCGACGCTGGTCGGCCCCTTGCGATTCGCTTGTATGCGCAGCCTGAGGTCCTCCAACGTGGCGGCACCGTTCTCGCGGCCGAAGAACTCCCACGCATCGCGGATCGACATACGCTCCACAAATGAAACGAACGCGCCGCCACCGATGACGTTCTCCGGCGACTTGAGCTTGAATAGGAACGGCATGCCGCGCTCAGCCTTTAACTTGCGCCCGCCCGGGCTCCAAAAGTTCACCTCGTCGAGCAGCCGTTCGTCACGCAAGAACCTGAACCACTTCGTGTCGGTCACGCCAACGTAGAACCGGTCTGGCAGAGGCATCGTCATAAGCTTCGACATCACTCTTCCGCGGGCGCATTGCGCCGCACCTACCCGACCGATACTTTCCCTCGGCACGCGGAGGCCCGACCGTACAATGGAGCCTTAAGTTCGGCAGCTCGGCAACCATCTGCCAGAAGTGCATCTACAGGGACCCTATCGTGGCTTATCATCGCCTTTGACTGCCCACAAATTAAAGGGGGCGCGATAACTGCCTCGTCCTACGTTCGTGGCGTCGCGCGCCGAGGTTGTTCCAGGCTTGCGCTCAGCTTCCACGTAACGACGGTAATCGCACCGAATCTTAGCTCGGAGGACAAATGACGCAACCGCAGACTTGGAAGGAGATCGTTCGGGACATCGTGCAGACGCTGCCGCGAGAGTTTTCCCTCGTTGACGTACTCGCATACCACGATGAACTCCAGCGAAGGTTCCCAAACAACCGCTTCATCGATGCGAAGATCCGCCAGAGCCTACAGGTCCTACGGGACCAGCGCTTACTGCGTTTCGTCCGGCCGGGCCGGTATGAACGAACAGGTGCCCCGCCTGCGTTTAGCCCATTGCTCGATTTTTCGATCGCGGCTCCCTTTGTCAGTCCGTCACAGGTCGCGCGGGTCGCATTGGAGACCTGGGCATCGTTCAACCTATTCTGCCTAGACTGCGAGAGCGACGCCCTCGATCAGCTTCCGAACAATGCTCCCGTGGCCGACTTCAAATGCTACGTATGTGACCGATCCTACCAACTGAAGGCTAAAGATGGCCGCTTTGGCCTGCGGGTTACGGGTGCCGCCTATCAACCTACGATCGATTGTATTCGCCGAGGCGAAATGCCCGAGCACATTTTCGTCGAGTTCGACAAGCGCTTCAATACCGTAGTTTTCGTTGACGCGATACCGGGCCGACTCATTACCGAAGACCGCGTCGTCCCTAGGAAGCCGCTCTCGCAAACGGCTCGCCGAGCGGGCTGGCAAGGGTGCAACGTCGTGATTTCCGGTCTGCCGTCTGTGCGAATGGTCGCCCTCACCGGGCTTGAAAGAACGGAGGTGCGTGAGCGATGGAGAGCCCTCTGACCATTGACGGTGATCTGCGAATCAGCGACATCGCCGCACTGATGAAACACGTGTGCAGGCCGGCAAGCTATAAGCCAGCCCTCAAGGGTTACCACGCGGTCAGGAACGCGAGCGGTAACGCGGCGAACCGTAATCCCGCGCCGTAGCGTAAAGGATCCGCAATTTGCACCAAAGAGGCTGCACAACCTGAAGCTATAACCTGGATTCCATGAAGCCCGGTGCGTGGCGTGTGGCAATCCTGGTACTCTGCGGTATAACGGGGCTCGCCGCTCTGGCCGAGCTTTTCGGCGCGACCGGATTGGGCGGGGCTCCACCTTGGCTCGGAATCTGGGGCGCGACGGTCTCGGCTTCCTCGCAGCCGTTTGATCTCACGATTCAATCGATCGATCCAGGCGGCGCAGCCGAGCTCGGCGGCTTGCGTGCGGGCGATCGAGTCGATCTCCGCGCGAACGATCTCCTCGACCGGTTCTCGCTGCTCGGCCAACCACTCAACGGACGGCGCGTGACGATCCTGGTCCGTCGTGGTTCGGCGCAACAAACGGCGATCGTGACGCCGGGTCCACCCAACTTGCGCCGACGTTGGGATGCGTTCTTCAATTGGCCGGGTCAAATATGGATCGCGCTCCTTGCGGCGTTGATCGCATGGCGCCGATCGCACGTTCGCGAGATGCGGCTCCTGTGCTTGGCGCTGGTCTCGTACGCGCTGTGGCAGGTTACCGCGCCGTTTGCGTTTGCCGCGCCATGGACGTGGGTCTATGTCGTCTTTCGCATCGGCACCGTCTTTTTCGGGCCTTTGGCGGTGGCGTTCTGGGCCGCGTGCGCCGGGTGTTTCGGCACGCCACCCTCACAAGTTCGGCGCGCGACCCAAACGCTGTGCTATCTTTTCGTCGCGACCTCGATCGTGCTCGGGTGCGCGGGCGTCCTCGGCGTCATCACCCTCTGGTTCGATCCCATGCGACTCTTGTGGTTAGCCGGGGGGCCAGTGTTCGGCCTCGCGCTGCTCGCCGCGCTGGCATGCGGCGTGCTTGCAATTGCAGCCGCGCAAGGCATCGAGCGCAGACGCGCGGCGTGGCTGCTCGTCCCGCCGGCGCTCCTCGTTCTCACGCGCTATGCGCTGGATACCGCGGCGATCCGCCTGCACTCCTATGCCGGCTATCTTACGATGACGTACACCTATAGTCTTGTGCTCTTCTCCACGCCGCTGGTCGTGACGTACGTCGCGCTCAACCGGCGGCTGATCGACATTGGCTTCGTGTTGAACCGCGCCGCGGTCTTCGGCATCGTCTCGGCGATCGTCATCGGCGCCTTCATCCTGGTCGAATGGGCCGCCGGCCAGTGGCTCGTCACCGCCAGTCATACGACCAGCGTGGTGGTCGGGATGATCGTCGCGCTCGCGCTCGGTCTATCGATGCGTTACATTCACCGGTACGTGGACGCTTTCGTCGATCGCGTCTTCTTCCGCAAACGCCACGACGACGAAGCCGCGCTGCGTCGCTTCGCCGGCGAGTCGGCCTACATCAGCGATCGCGACATCCTACTGAACCGGGCGATTCGCGCAGTGCTGAAACACACCGATGCCGACGACGCGACGATTCTCGTCCGCGATGAAACCCGGGGATACGTAACCGGTAGCAATGGAGCGCGCACGCGCGTCGACCCGAACGATCCAGGTATCGTGGCCCTCAAGGCTTGGAGCAAACCGGTCAACCTGCACTCACTCGAGGATTCGCAGCTGCGCGGCGAGCTGGCGTTCCCGATGATCTCTCGCGGCGATCTCGTCGGCGCGCTCGTTTGCGGTCCGAAACGCGACGGCGAGGCCTACGCGCCCGATGAGTCCGACGCGCTCCTCGCGCTTGCTCGTGGCGTGGGCACCGCCCTCGACACGCTCTCGAAGCACAACGGCGACGCAATCGCGTCGCTGCAAGCGACACAAGCGCTCATCCTCGAAGAACTTCGAGCGCTCGCGCGAAGAATCGACGGCGCGTAGGCTAAAGCGGCATTGTCATCCTGAACTTGTCGCATTGTCATCCTGAGCTTGTCGGCATTGTCATCCTGAGCTTGCCGAAGGATGACGTGCTTAGCGCCTGGCAGAGAAGGGGGCCCACGACAACACCGATCGGGTGACTCAAAAATGTGGTCAACTGACCACATTTTTGATACCATGGCGTCATGATCCCTATGAAGCTCTTCGGCAGTCCCTCACGGACCAAGGCCTTAGCTCTCGTTGGCCTCCTCGAAGATACCTATCCGAGGGAGCTTGCGCGACTGAGCGGCGCTCCGCTTTCGAGCGTGCAACGGATGGTCAATGATCTCGAACGCGAGGGAGTCATCACTACTCGTATTGTCGGCGCTAACCGGCAGGTCAGCCTCAACCCGCGGTTCTACGGGGCAAACGAGCTGCGCGCCCTCCTAATAAAGTACGCAAAGCGCGATCCTGATCTCGAGCGCAGAGTTGCTAGGGCGTGTTAACACAAATACATTGCTATGTGATATAATTCAAGTGTGGAAATCAGCGCAGAACAGTATGAACGAATCAAACATTGCTTGCCAAGGCAGCGCGGCAACGTCGAGCTCGAGAATCTGGATGTCCTGAACGCCGTTCTTTTCGTCGCCGAGAACGGTTGCAAGTGGCGCAGCCTCCCGAAGCGATTTGGGAATTGGCATACGATCTACACGCGGCTGAGCCGCTGGGCCAAGAAGGGCGTGCTGGAAAAGGTCTTTGAGGAGTTGCAACGGGCCCAACTCGTGCGCATCAAGATCGAAGCGATTTCCATGGACAGCACGATCGTCAAGGTACATCCAGATGGTACCGGTGCTTTAAAAAAAACGGCCCGCAAGCCATTGGGAAATCGCGCGGAGGATGGACAACCAAAATTCATATGGTTGCCGCAGATGCAAGAACTGCGATGACGTTCTCGCTTTCTCCAGGGCAGGCGCACGATGCGGCCGAGGGTCGAGGCCTACTCTTCCAAATGACTCTACCGCTGGAGCCGATAGCGCTGCTCATGGATAAAGCCTACGAAGGCGAGGAAACGCGACAACTGGCGATGACTCTGGGTTACACTCCGGTCGTTCCACCGAAAGAGAATCGCCGTGAGCCGTGGGAGTACGACAGAGCGCTCTACAAGCGTCGTAACGAGGTTGAGCGGCTGTTCCGTAGGCTAAAAGGCTTCCGGCGCATCTTTGCACGGTTCGAGAAGCTCGATGTGATGTTCATCGGGTTCATCCACTTCGCGCTAATCGTGGAAGGATTGCGCTTCTTGTGTTAACACGCCCTAGTTTGCGTCGCCGTCCGCGGCGTGCGGGAAAGGCCCTCTAGGAGCCTGTAGGGTTATCTGAGCTGGCGTGTGCTACAATTTGATGGTGAGCGAACATTTTCGACCTCTCGATCGGGATACGTTGTTCTTGCTTCCAGCGAGCCTTCAGGATTGGCTGCCGGAGAACCATTTGGCGCGTTTTATCGCAGAGATCGTCGCGAAACTTGACCTCAGAGCGCTTCGCGCGAAGTACGCGGGACGCGGACACGAGGCGTACCAGCCCGAGATGATGGTGGCTCTGCTCTTCTACGGATATGCAACGGGCGTGTACTCGTCGCGCAAACTGGAGCGGGCCACCTACGATTCGGTTGCCTTTCGCTTTATCACGGCCAATCAGCATCCCGAGCACGACACGATTGCAACCTTTCGGCGTCGGTTTCTGCCCGAGGTGCAGTCGTGTTTCCGGCAGATTCTCATGATTGCGGCGGAGAGTGGCATGCTCAAGATCGGCCGCGTCAGCATCGATGGAACCAAAGTTAAAGCCAATGCGTCCAAGCACCACGCGATGAGCTATGATCACGCCACCAAGTTGGAGCGGCATATCGAGAACGAAATCGGCCGCTTGTTGTGCATGGCGGAAAAGGCTGATCAGGCCGATCTGCCAGACGGCATGGATGTTCCCGCGGAGTTGGCACGGCGAGAGACACGTCTGCAGGCCATCGCTGAGGCGAAGGCGCGCATCCGCGAGCGGGAACAACAGCGCATCGCTCAAGAGCAAGCGGGGTATGACGAGCGGGCGGCAGGGCGCGTCGCTCACGAGAAACGCTCCGGGAAAAAGATCAGAGGGCGTAAGCCTAAGCGCCCATCGCGAGCGATGAACCCGAAAGCTCAGGTCAACCTGACCGACGACGAATCGCGGATCATGCCGAGCGCCGGCGGATTCGAGCAGGCGTACAACGCGCAAAGTGCGATCGACTGCGCTTCTCGATTGCTTGTTGACGTAGATGTCAGTCAACGCCACAACGACGAGGCCTTGCTTGAACCTGCGTTGGATCGGATTGCGGCGCTGCCCCAAGAAGTTGGAAGGGCCAGCGAGATCCTGGCCGACGCCGGTTACTACAGTGCACGCAACGCTGCGATCTGTGAGCAGCGGGCGCTCACCCCATACATTAGCCCAGGGCGTGAACACCATGCCGGCGGCCTTGCGCGCTTTCAAACGCCCCGACCGCTGTCGAGCACTGCAGCTCCTCATGAACGGATGAAATATCGATTGCGCACGCCGCAAGGGCGCTCGATCTATGGTGAGCGCAAAAGCACCATCGAGCCCGCGATCGGGATCATCAAGAGCGCAATGGGCTTTCGACAGTTCTCCCTGCGTGGGTACGAAAAAGTGCAGGGCGAGTGGAACATCGTCGGAGCGGCTTATAATCTTAGACGGATGCACACGCTGACGGGCAAACTGGTCAAAGCCGGATGATATTGAGCCGAAAAGCTCCGCCATGTCCACGATTTGCGAGTTCGCGCGACAGTTTCCGTCGGCGACAGAATTCGCTTGGCTGAATTTCCGCGAGTTCAAACCCTACACGCTCCTAGCGTGCCGTCGATAACCGAAACGTCTTCACTCGAGGACGTCTCCTTCGCAGTCTGCACTGCTTTGCAGCGCGCTGGGACCGTAGCCGTGCTGACCGGCGGAAGCGCAGCAACCTACTACGCGCCACAGGCCTATCAATCGCAAGACGCCGATTTCGTTATCACGTTCTCGAGCGACCCGGCTCGCGCCGCCGACGCGATGCGCGAACTGGGCTATCGAGAAGTCGGCGGGACGTACCACCACGAGAGAAATGCGTTCACGGTGGAGTTTCCTCCTGGGCCCCTGGCGATCGGCGCGGACCTTGTCCGAGCGTACGACACTGTCAAGCGCGGAAGCGACGTGTTGTACGTCATAACGGAGACGGACTGCGTGCGGGATCGCCTGGCTCATTTCTATTTCTTTGCAGATCGCAGCGCGCTAGCGGCCGCTGTGGCCGTGGCTCGTACTGGAGCGGTGGACCTCGCTGCTATCAGGCGCTGGAGCCTCAAAGAGCGTGAGGCATCAAATTTTGAAGAGTTTTCCCAAGCACTCTCCGTGTCGACACCCACGCCTTGATAGGAAGGGAAGGTCTTGGTGGTGGTCCTCTCCGATCGGTTTGCTGACGCCTTCACTTACGTAAATGCCGTTCACCGAAACCAGCGAACGGATTCGGGTCCGCTTTGGAGACCGCGTCGCCGCAATCGTCGAGGGCTGTTCCGACTCTTTGGGAGTCGAGCCTCGGGCGGAAAGGAGTGGCGCGCTTGCAAAGAACGCTATTACGAGCACGCGCGGCAAACGGCCGATTTATCGGTGCTGTTGGTGAGCGCCGCTGACAAGCTTCACAACGCGCGAGCAACGCTCGCCGATCTTCATCGCATTGGGCCCGGCGTCTGGGATCGCTTCACAGGTGATCCGCGCGTGCGGCAACTCGCTGCCGAATTAGACCCCATCGTAAAAGCGCTTGAGGAGTACTAGGGCGTGTTAACACAAGAAGCGCAATCCTTCCACGATTAGCGCGAAGTGGATGAACCCGATGAACATCACATCGAGCTTCTCGAACCGTGCAAAGATGCGCCGGAAGCCTTTTAGCCTACGGAACAGCCGCTCAACCTCGTTACGACGCTTGTAGAGCGCTCTGTCGTACTCCCACGGCTCACGGCGATTCTCTTTCGGTGGAACGACCGGAGTGTAACCCAGAGTCATCGCCAGTTGTCGCGTTTCCTCGCCTTCGTAGGCTTTATCCATGAGCAGCGCTATCGGCTCCAGCGGTAGAGTCATTTGGAAGAGTAGGCCTCGACCCTCGGCCGCATCGTGCGCCTGCCCTGGAGAAAGCGAGAACGTCATCGCAGTTCTTGCATCTGCGGCAACCATATGAATTTTGGTTGTCCATCCTCCGCGCGATTTCCCAATGGCTTGCGGGCCGTTTTTTTTAAAGCACCGGTACCATCTGGATGTACCTTGACGATCGTGCTGTCCATGGAAATCGCTTCGATCTTGATGCGCACGAGTTGGGCCCGTTGCAACTCCTCAAAGACCTTTTCCAGCACGCCCTTCTTGGCCCAGCGGCTCAGCCGCGTGTAGATCGTATGCCAATTCCCAAATCGCTTCGGGAGGCTGCGCCACTTGCAACCGTTCTCGGCGACGAAAAGAACGGCGTTCAGGACATCCAGATTCTCGAGCTCGACGTTGCCGCGCTGCCTTGGCAAGCAATGTTTGATTCGTTCATACTGTTCTGCGCTGATTTCCACACTTGAATTATATCACATAGCAATGTATTTGTGTTAACACGCCCTAAGCTCCTACGGCGGCGGCCAGTAGGCGACGCCGCTCGGATAATTCGATGTGCTCCATCCCTCGTTGATCGACCCCAGCACCTTACCGGCGGGATAGCTGAGAACTTCCACTTGCTCGAAGTTCGAAACGAACAGCTCGGAGCGTTTCTGATTGAACGCCTCCCACGCCGCACCATTGGGAACCGGAATTTGCTGCACGAGCTTGCCGGTGGCCTCGGAATAGACTTCGATCGTGCCGCCTCCGTCTAACGCCAGGAGGTTGTTGCTGCCGTCCTCGAGGATCCCCCACGGCTCGGGGTAGTTCACGCCGAGGTCGATCGCTTTTCCTCGCGCTTGCGCGAACTCGGCGATATCGCCGTGCCCCGTGGTGGTTTGATACGAAATGTAGATCGTGTTCGTTTGCGCGTGGAGCGTTATGCCGTCAACTTGAAAGTTATGCAAGCGCAACACGCGCGAGGGTTGGCTGCCCCCCGGAGGGTAGATCGAGACCGAGCCCGGGGAGAACTGCGCGAATTTTGCGATGTTCGCAACGTACATCGTCCCGTCGCGTCCGACCGCGATATCGTTTGGAACCCAATGCGCGGGCACGATGAAGCGCGAGTACTTTGTCGAGCCTCTCGGATATACCTTAATGTCGCCGGGAGCTGGGCCCTCCGTCGCGACGCCCAAGTCCGTTACGTAGAGATTGCCGGCGGCGTCGGTCGTCATGCCTTCGGGCATGTCGTCGTCTTGAATCTGGCCGACGAGCTTATAGTGCAGGCCGTGGAGCGACAGGATGTCGATGACGCCGGTATACGACGGGTCGCGTGTCGGATCGCCGACGTACAGCAGCGCCGTCGCGCTCTTCGCCTCGGGCGACATCCAACTGCCCGAATGACGCAAGCCCGCAGACGCCGGCGGCATGAGCGGGACCGGTCCGCCCGGTGTGGCCGCTCCGCAACCGGATGCGAAAAGAATTAATGTGGCGGCCGCCAGCGCCTCGCCGCGTCGCGTAGGTCGAACCTTCACAACGCCAGTTTAATTCTCGAACCGCTGCGCGATCGCCTCGACCGCGGCCTCAAGAACCGAGGACCTAGGGCTCGCCTGCAGGGCTTTCGGAGCGGCCAGGAAAGGGTGCCCGGGGAGACTCCGGATGAAGTTCGTCCTCTTTTCAGATTTGCACCTCGACTCGCCCTTTCAATGGGCGCCCCCGTCGCTTGGGCGCAAACTGCGCCTCGCGCTGCGCGAGACGCTCGACCGCATCTGTCGCCTGGCCCTCGACCAGGGCGCGGACGCCTTGCTGTGCGCCGGCGATCTCTACGAGCAGGAGAACTTCACGCCCGACACCGCCGAGTATCTGCGAAGCGCCTTCGAAGCGCTGGCGCCGTTGCGGGTGTTCGTCGCCCCCGGCAATCACGATTGGTACGGGCCGACCGCGCTCTATCGGGAAGTGCCTTGGAGCCCGAACGTCCACGTCTTCGATGAAGCCCGCCTTAGCGCGGTCGCACTCGACGGGCAGGTGACGCTTTGGGGCGCGGCCCACCGCGCTCCCGCGAATACCGACGACTTCTTGCACGGCTTTCACGTCGACGGCGCCGCGGTGAATCTCGCGCTGTTTCACGGTTCGGAGCACGGTTCTCTCGCAGCACAAGAAAACGGAAAAGTGCCGCACGCCGCCTTTCGGGAGGACGAGATTCCCGCGGCGGGTCTCCGTCACGCCTTCGTAGGTCACTACCACCAACCACGAAATAGCCAATGGCTGACCTACGCCGGCAGCCCGCAGCCGCTGGCGTTCGGAAAAAGCTCCGGTAGCGCGGTCATCGTCGAGTTCACCGACGGAAAAATCCACCGCAAGCGAGTCGACGTCTCATCGATCGCCTTTCACGACATCCACCTGGACGTTTCCGGCGCCGCATCGACGAGCGAAATCCTTGCGCGGGCGCGCGATGCGGTCGCGCAGCTCCACGGCGTCGCGCGGGTGACCGTATCTGGGTGCCTTGCCAGCGCAGTCGACCTCAAGCTCGATGATATCCGGGCCGTTCCCACGGAGCTCGATGCGCTGGTCGTTCGCACGAACAACGTGATCGCCGATTACGATTTCGACGCGCTCGCCGACGAGCAGACCGTCCGCGGTCAGTTTGTGCGCGATGTACGCAACAGCGACTTAGCAGTTGACGAAACGCAGCGCGTGCTCGTCGTCGGGCTGCGGGCGCTCGACGGCCGGACCGACTTGGAGCCCGTCTGAGTGCGCTTTAAGTCGCTAACGGCCGTCGCCTTCGGACCATTTAAGGACCGCACGATCCAGCTCGCGCCGGGAATGACGATCGTCGCCGGCCCAAATGGCGCGGGGAAGTCGTCCTGGCACGCGGCGCTCTATGCGGGCCTCTGCGGCATGCGCCGCGGCATGGGCGCGCGCTCGGAAGATGCCACTTTCAAGGAGCGCCACCAGCCGTGGGATCAGGACAGATGGGAGCTCATTACCGAGATCGAGCTCGACAACAAGCAAAGAGTAGAGCTGCGCCACGACCTCGACGGCCGCGTCAACTGTTCTGCGACCGACATCGATCTCGGGCGAGATCTTTCGAGCGACATCATGTCGGAAGGCACACCCGACGGCTCACGCTTCGTCGGACTCGATCGGCGCGCATTTGCCCGGACGGCATGCATCGGCCAGACGGAAATTCTCGATATCGTGAAGTCGGCAGACGACCTCCAGAACTATCTGCAGAGCGCGGCCGCCAGCACCGCGCGCGACGCCACGGCAGCCGCGGCGATTAGTGCCATCGGCACCTACGCAAGCGAAAACGTTGGCCTCGACCGCAAGAACAGCACCAAGCCCTTACGCGCCGCACGGGAAACGTTCGAGCGCTGTAGCGCCCAGCTGATAGTTGCGGAGGAGGCCCACACGCATTACCTCGCCCGCCTCAACGATCGCGACCGGCTCGAGAACGACGCGCGCAAGCTGGAACGCGAATACGCGCTTGCCGATGCCCTTCACACGCAGGCCGTTGCGGAGGAGCTCGATGCGAAGTTGCAGCGTGCGAAGCGCCTTCGCGCAGACCTCGGGCCCGAGCCGCCCGCAACGCTCGGCGACGATCAAGAACTCGCAACCGACGTGGCCGCCGCGCTGAGCGCTTCCGAAGAACTTCGCCCGCCGGCGGTTGGCGAGGACCCCACGGCGCTACGAGCCGAGCTCGCCGTGCTGCCGGTCGAGACCGATGGCGAAACCAGGCCGAATCCGCAGATTCTCGCGACGAGTGAAAACCTTGCCGAGGTCGAGGCAGCCGCCGCCGAACATGCGCTTCACAAACCCGCGGGCGCGCCGGAGAGCGCGGTCGCAGTGGCGAGCCCCGCGCCGATCCCGGCCGAGGCCTTTGCCGCGCTGGGCCTCGCGATCGTAATCGGCATCGCATTCTTTCTGGTGCATCAGCCCGTCGCTGCTGCCGTGTCGGCCCTGCTTCTCGTTATCTTTGCCGTCTGGCTGATCGGTCGCGGCGGCTCGAGTACGCCCGAGGCGGCGCCGGATGCCGCGGACCGCGCGGAGATGGCCGAGTGGAGCTCGCGCGCCAAGCATCATGAGGACCAGATGTGGCGCCTGCGTGCCTCGCTGGCCGACGCCCTCTCGTCGCGCGGATATACAGCGACGGGGAATCTCGCGACGGTCTGCAAGCAATACACCGACGACTGCGCCGGGCGCGAGAGAAACGCTGCCGCGCTCTCGCGCAAACCGGACTTGGTACGGCGTCTCGAGGCTGCCGAAGTCTTAGAAACGCAGCGGCGCGAGTATAATACCCGGCGCGCCGAGCTTAATGCGCAACTCGAGGAGCTTGCGCGTCGCTGCGCCGTCGAAGCCAAGGGCGGCGCGCTGCTGAGCGGCTTGCGCGACTGGCAGCGACAGCGCACTCAACGGCTAAAGAATCTGCACAGCGCAATCGTCGGTTGGGAAGAGCTGCGAAACCTTCTGCAGGGTGATACGCTCGAGGCGCTCGAGAGCGAAGCGTTCGCAAAAACCGCGGAACTCGATGCGCTGCGCTCGGCTCTGCCGGTCGAGGAGCGCGAGACGTTCAAACGCGCGAAGCGCGCGCCGGCCGCGCAGAATCTGCGAGCGCTTCGCGACCAGGTGAAAACCGCAAGAAGCGCGGCCGATAAGGAGGCCGGCGACGTCGACGCGATGGTCCGAACGTTGCCGAGCGTTGCAGAAGCCAAGGAGGCCGCGTTTCAAGCAACTAGCGAGCTCGAGCGGATCGAGCGCCTGGGCAGCACCCTCGATACCGCGCGCGAGTTTCTCGAGCGGGCACAAGAAAGCGTCCATCGAAACATCGCGCCGGTCTTGGTGGCAAGTCTAGAAAAGTGGCTGCCCATCGTTACGGACGGTCTGTACACACGCGGGACGGTCGATCCGCAAACCTTGAAGGTTCGTGTACGCAGCGACGGCGGCGACTGGCGCGACGCGGTGCTGCTGTCGCACGGAACGGCCGAGCAGGTCTACCTGCTGCTTCGCATCGCGATGGTCGACCACTTAACCGCGGCCTCCTCGGAGAGCTGCCCGCTTCTCTGTGACGATATCACCGCCCACTGCGATCCGGTTCGCACCGCAGCAATCATCGGCTTACTCCATCGCATGAGCCGGACGCGCCAGATCGTCGTTTTTGCGCAGCAGCCCTCGATCGTCGAGTGGGCAGAAAAGAATCTCGATGCCGAGCGCGATCGGATCGAGATGCTCGACCAAGCGCTCATCCGCGCCTGATGAGCTATTTTCTCGAGGCCCTTCGTTGTGTGTGCCTACGCCGCGGCGTCCTGACCGTGGCGACCGGCTTCCTCGGCCGGGTATGACTCACTCTTGAGCGCCAACTGCGCTCGCCCCCGAATCACCAGCGCTGCATTGACGTCGGCATGGTTACGATAACCACATCCGACGCAACCAAAGCACCTTCTTCGGCGGCTCTCGCTCGCAACGTGCCGGCAGTGCGAGCACTCCTGCGACGAGAAACGACTCTCCATCTCGACCGCCGTGCGCGCAGCCTCCTCCGCTTTCGCCACGATCATCTGCCAAAGCAGACCGAATCCACTGTCCAGTAACCGGCGGTTCAAACCCGCCTTGGCGCGCACGTCGCGCCCGGGGCGTTCCACGCTTTTTCTGGCGCTGCGAATCATCGCGCGCAAAGAGAGCTTCTCGAGCGCAATCACATCGGCACCGTTGACCAGCCGGCGGCTGACCTTATGGGCGTAGTCGCGACGCGCGTTGGGTTCCCGCTCCTTTTGCGCGTGCTAGGCGTTCACGGGCTTTCATGCGGCGATGCTCACGGCGTTAACTACCCGACCCGCTCCGTCGCGCACCGTGGCTGCTTCGAGTTCACGCTGCAGCCGCGCGGTCGCGCCTCTGCGCCTTTCGCCCACCGCCGCATTGGCGAGCAGCCGGCCATCTGAGAGCGTCGCCAGCACGTGAACACCCCGATCGACGCCGATCACCTTGCCCGTTGCCGGCAACGGTCGTACCGCGCGTTCGCACTCGAAGCACGCGTACCAGCGATCGTTCTTGCGCACCAGCCATGCACGCCCGTAGGTCGCCGGAACCTGCCGCCCTTTGCGCAGCTTGACGGAACCAACGCCGGGGACGTTCACCCGCTGCTGCGTTCGATCGAAGCGGAGAGCGCGATTGCCGTGCGGGAACTCCAGCTGCTGCCAACGCCGCCAGCCTTTGAAGCGGGGATAGCCGGGTATCTCGCCGCACTTGCAGCGACGAAAGAACGCTCTCATCGCTAAGTCCAGGCGATGCAATACGGCGTCCTCCGCCTCGCGATAGACCGCCCGCAGCCGACCATCCTCGGCTCGCAGTGCGGTCAGCTCGGCGTACTGCGGCGGCTTGACGCGTCGTCGGATAGAGGCGAATACGCTCGATGCGTTTCACAACTGCGAGCATAACGCGGCTCAGTGTCAGGAGCCTGGCACACACCGCTTGTCAAGTGGTCGTTCGTGCTGATCGCTGCGCCGCTTGCGCTTCGCACGGCACCTCGGTCCGCGGTCATCGGATCGCCGGACCTGGCGACGGCGTCGTTCACATCGTGTTCAATACCAAGGAAGTCGCAGCACCCTCGTTCTGAGCGGCGAGAGCGCCGCGTTGTACGGGTCACCCTGGCAGAGACGCCGGCAGGTCCTTTGTTGTCACCGTAGCAGGGGTACCATTGCGATGAAGCCGTTGCTAGAGATGACGCGCGACGACCAAGCGCCCCATTCAATCTATCTTTACTACCCACGCGATCCCGTAGCTCGTACACAGACGCTCGACGAGAACGATGAGGTCGCTGTTGACTTCGACGGCGCAGGCGATGTCGTCGGAATCGAGATCGTTGCCCCGACGACGAGACGATTGCGATTGCAACGCGCTTTGGGCTCGATCATGACCTCAGCCTCGTCGGCGCCTTTGACCCTCGCGCCTTAAGCGCTTAGACCGGTACGGCGGACGGCAGCACTTGCTCGGGGTTGCATACAAGAGGTAGCATTGCCGGTATGGCATCTCAGGGATCTAAGCAGCCGGCACCTCCGCCGCCGCCGCCAACGCCACAAACCGTACAGGTAATTCTGCGCGAGGGAAGCCCGCCGCCCCGCCCGTTCTCGCGCTGCGGTTAAGCGAAGTCACCCAGCTCGCTCGTCGATGACATCCGCAAAGCGGGGCTCGGCGCAGGTGGAACGCCCGGTCTTCCGCCTGACGGTTCGTTTGAGCGGCGTGATGCCGATCGTTTGGCGCACGATACTCCTGCGGCCCGAGGTGAAGCTTTCGACGCTACACCGTTACATCCAAGCGGCAATGGGCTGGCATGATTGCCACCTCTTTTCATTCACGATTGACGGAAAGATGTATATCGTCCCTAGCCGCGCTTGGGATCTCGATCGGAAAGTTTACGACGCGCGCCGCTACACGCTCGCACGCCTGTTTCCGGTGATTCCTGCGCGCTTCACGTATCTCTACGATTTCGGCGACCACTGGGAGCACGTTGTCGAGATCGAGGGGGTGCAGCCGGCGGAGTTTCGCAAGCAGTATCCGGTTTGCATCGCCGGCGCCGAGCCATGCCCGCCTGAAGATTGCGGCGGCCCGGAAGCTTACAGGGAGCTGCGCGTAATCCTTCGGAATCCGAACGATCCCGAGTTCGCCAAGTATAGCGAGTGGGTCTCGTCGCAGCATTATCGTTTGCGGTTCGATCCAAGGTTGGCGACCTGGGAGATGCGCGAGGTACGGCGGTAGCGTACGAGCACGGGAACGACAGGGCTTCGAGCACTACGTCCCTCTGATGCCAATGCTAAGGGACCTAACCGCAACCGGCGCATCGCCGCCAAGCTCGAGATGCGCAATCCGTGTGGCAGCGTAAAGGATCGCCTGGGACTCGCGTCGATCTCGTTGCGGCGACGCGCGGCTATCGACTCGTCTTGACGATGCCGGAAACGATGTCGACCGAGCGCGTCGCGCTGCTGCGCTTTCTTGGCGCCGAGGTCGTGTTGACGCCCGGCATCTTGATGAACGACGCGGTCGCCCGCGCAAGCGAGATCGCGGCCGCGATTCCCGGCGCGGTAAACTCGATCAGTTTTCGAATCCCGCAAACCCGCGCATGCATCGCGAGACGACCGGCGTCGAGATCTGGGACGATTGCGGCGGCAACGTCGACGTCTTCGTCTCCGCGGTCGGCACCGGCGGCACGATCACCGGCGTCGGCGAGCTGCTCAAGTCGCGCAAGCCGGAGGTGCGAATCGTGGCCGTCGAACCGGCGGGCGCCGCGGTGCTCTCCGGCAGACGCGCCGGGTCGCATCAGATTCCGGGAATCGGCGTCGGCTTCATACCGACAGTGCTCGATCGCGCGCTCCTCGCTGTGGCTTCGCGCCCAAACGCAGAAGGCACGGTGATCGTCGTGCTGCTTGCCGACACCGCCGAACGCTATATCACGGCACCGCTGTTCGCTTCGGCGGTTTGCCGGCCCGTATCTTGAACGCCAGCTCGGGCCGGTGCTGCAAGGGCGGATAGACGTGGGCGCGCACCTCGAACCCCTCTTTTTGAAGCCCGAGCCGCAACGCGGCTTGCTGGATTCCATGGAGGATCGCGGCGCTCAGCTCTTCGTCGGCGACGCTCAAGTCCATCAGCGAATCCAGGCCGTCGCGCTTCGAAAGCAGCGTGAGGCGGAGCTCGCCAGGGACGCGCGCCGACTCGTGCTCTTCGTCGACCGGATCGTGAAAGACGACGACGAGATGATCTTCGTAGACGACCTCGTTATCGCCGACGATCCCCTCCCAAGCGCGACGCCCCTTGGCCCACTGCGGCGGCGCGCCGAGTACCTCGGCCGCGGCAACTCGGTTCTTCGCTCGATCGGCGCTCATCGCGCGCAGCTTCCGCGTCTCGCAAAGGACGCCTGCACGCTGCGCCGGAAGCCTGCGCCGCAATGACGTCTTGGATTTCGCAACGGATCTCCGGGCCCGAACAGCGCGTCTGGGAGAAGCCGGATCCTCAGCACACCTTTCGCGGACGCCTCGACGGCACGCGAGCCACGCCCGACGAAATCGTCTACGAAGACGACGACGTTTTCGCATTTCGCCATCGCATCGATCCGAGCAAAGAGGAGTGGTGGGAGATTCACGTCGTGATCATTCCAAAAAAATGGATTCCGACGATTTTGGATTTCTCGGTCGGCGACGCGAAGATTTGGCATCGGCTGCTGGGCGGCATTCAACGGGTCGCGCTCGCGCTCGATCTGTACGAAAAAGGATTCACGATTCGGATGGGCGTGCTGCCGCCCTATCAGCACACCGAGCACGTGCACATCCACATTCTTTCGGGCAAGCACCGCAGCGCGGTCGTGGACGGTCCGATGCCGGATGCCGGCTGAGGCGCGCCCCTCTCTCGGGAGCATCGCGCTCACCTTTGCGACGATCGCCGCAACCTCGTTCGGCGGCGGCCAGAAGGCCTCGATTCGCAGGCAGGTACTGGCGCGCGGATGGATCGATTCCGACCGGTTTCTCGAGGGATTGGAGATCGCGCAAGTCCTTCCCGGGCCAAATCTTCTCAACTTGGCGATCTATTGCGGGCAGAAGACGCGCGGCGTTCCCGGCGCGCTGGCGGCGTTTGCGGGTGTCAGCATTCCGCCGTTTGCAATCGTGCTCGCCGCCGGCGCACTCTACTTTAAATTCGCGTCGAATCCGTTCGTGCACGGCGGGCTTCGCGGCTGTGCGGCGGGAGCGTTGGGTCTGACGCTCGGCAACGCGCTGGAGCTCACGTGGGACGAACGTAAGAGCTGGCTGAGCGTCGCGCTCGTTGGCGCGACTGCTCTAGCGGTCTCGCTACTGCACATGCCGTTGCTGCCGGTCTTGGCCATCTTCGGCGGCGCTGGAGTCCTCGGCGAATGGCTGCGCGCGCGCAAGCGAACGGAAACCTAGCGCCGATGAATACGCTGCTCCATCTGCTCTCGGTCTTTTCGCAGCTCTCGATTCTTGGTTTCGGTGGCGGGAAAGGCATCATCCCGCAGATGCATACCGACGCCGTTACGACCTACCGATGGGTCACCTCCGAACAGTTTACGCAGTTCTACACGATCGGCAAGCTCGTGCCGGGCCCGACGACGATCTTCGCGGCGCTCATCGGCTACGCGGCGCTGCCGCAACGTCCGTTGTTGGGCGCCGCGGTCGCGACGGCGGCGATGTTCGTCCCGTCGAGCCTCATCATGATCGGCTTCGATTCGCTCGAGGCGCGTTTTGCGGCCTCGCCCTGGCGCGCGATCATCTCGCGTGGGCTTGCGCCGGCAATCGTCGGCCTCGTCTGGTCGAGCGTCTCGACGATTGCTCGCGGCGCGCCGTCGTCGCTTGTGGCCTACGTGACCAGCGCCGTGATCGTGGGCTTGATGCTTCGCACGAAAATCAACGCACCGTTGCTGATTTTGCTCTCCGGCGGGGTCGGAATCGCGCTGCTCCGCTGAAAGGCGCGGGCGGACATTCCTTTTGCAGCTCGGCCTTCGTCGCCGAAAAATCCCGCGCGAATGCGGGGTCGTGCATCATTGCGAACACCGCTAGCGTTCCGGCGGTCCAGCCCGCAGCGACGTCGCTTGGATAGTGCAGACCCAAAACGATCCGATTCTCGGCGAAGGTGCGCGCTTGCGCGAAAATCTGTTCCCGCTTACAGGGTACGAGCTGCGCTAAAACGATTGCCGCCGATGCTGCGAAGGCGGCGTGCCCGCTCGGATACGAGCCGCGATTCTTTACGGCACCGTTCGGCCGCGGCCGTTTCCAGTACGTCTTTGCAAGATCGACCAGCTTTTCGACGTCCGATTCGACGCGTGCGAAGAAGAGGTCCGTTACTGGGAATCGCGATGGATTGAACTGCGGCCCAAGCGACCCCGCAAAGAAAAAGACGCTTCGCTCCGACGCGGCCTTTTCTCGCGCGAGTTGCGAGGGGTTCCGCGCGGCCACTTCGTCGGCGACTTTCTCCTCGTCGTTACGCTCCTGTGCCGAACCGAGGTCGGGTGGCGGGGGTAACCAAACCGTTAGGTCGACTTGCGCGGGATCCAAATAATGAAACTCGGCGTCCGTCTTTGCCATGCCGCGCGCACTGAGCGCTGCCAGAAATAGGAAGAGAAAGGCGACTCCAGAGGACTTGCGTGACAGTCCGGAAACGCTCATCGCGACGTGCCGGGCTTCTGGCTAAAAAGCGCCGCGATCTGCTTACCGATTGGGCTGCCCAATCCGGTGCATGCGTCCCACCCCGGTGACGCGTAATAGGCGCCGTTATTACCCGTCGTTATATCTCGACAGGCGCCGGAACTGCCGTAGAGCGCGGCGTTGAGAAATCCAACCGTGCTCGCGCCCGCGTCGTTGACAAGAGCGATGAGCCCGGCCCACAGCGGGGCTACGGCGCTCGTGCCGCCGACGACCGTATCGCTTCCGTCAACTCTCACGTTATAGCCCGTTTCCGGATCCGCATCGCCCGACACGTCGGGAACGCCGCGCATGGTAAGCGCTGTTTTTTGGTCCTGCGCGAGCGTCGTGCTTAGGTTCTGCTGCCACGACGGCAATGGGAAGACCGTGCTCACGCCTCCGCCCGTGGCTCCCTCCCCCTGCCCCGTGTCGTTCCAGACCGTCTCGCTGCTAACCGCATTGCCCGACGCACGAAGTGTCGTCCCGCCGCAGGCAAGAGCGAACGAGCTGGACGCAGGGAAGTCGACGTGGTTTGCTCCGTCTTGAACGGCGTCCGACGAGCCGTTATCGCCGGCGGCAACCGTAACCGTGATGCCTAAGATTGTGGCGGCTTTGAAGGCCGCATCGAAGGCGGTCAAGGCTTGTTGCGTCCAATTCGATTCTGAGGAACCCCAACTGATCGAGATCACGGTAGGCTTGTTGGTCGTATCGTGGGTGGCCGCGGTAACGGCATCCAGAAATCCCGCATCGGTGTTAGGTGCGAAATAGACCGCGATGCGAGCGCCGTTTGCAACCGCACCGGCGACTTCAATGTCGAGCATCACTTCGACGTCGGGGCCGTTTGGATCGCCTGTCGGCGAATTCGAACCGGCATCCACGGGTACGGCCACGACGGTCGGAACCGCAAGCTGCAGTCCCGAAAAGTACGCCTGAATATCTTCCTGCTTAAAGCCGCCGCCGAGTTCGATCAGCGCGATGCATTGACCCGTCGCTAGACCGCTCGGAAAGTCGTACAGTGACGCGACCCGCGTCGGATCGAAAGCCGCAGCGGCGGCTTGGTCGCGCGCCACGACCGCGCGTCCCGGCGCTCGCAGTCTGAAGTGCGCTGCGGCCTGCGGCCGGTTGTCCAACCCCAGCACCGCTTCGACCACGCCCCTCAGTTCGTCGGGCAAGTGCACGGCGCCGGTTCTACCGCGGTACGACCCCTGTTCGAAGACAAATGTTTTGAGCTCTACGCCGAACGCGCTTTCTACGCGCGACACCGTACCCGACAGGCGAACCATTCGTCGCGCCGCGCTCTCTTCGACGACGCGAAGTCCGTACTGGCGTGCAAAGGCCTTGACCTTCGCGATATCCTCCGGATCGGCGGCGAATCTTTTCGCAAACTCATCGCGGCTGAGGTGCACGCCGCGCGCGATCGTGGCGTCGCTGGCCATGCGCTCGAAATCGGCCGTGGCCTGGCGACGGACGAGAACGGTAACGTCAACGGTTTCGTTTGGGTCGGCCGGACCCGTTGGGTGCGCCCCTGCGATGGGCCGGCGCTCACTACCGGCAAGCGGATACTCTGGCATGACAACTCCTTCAAGCTTTAAAATCGAACGTCTTCTCCACGGTTTGCTACGGTGGCGTTGGCGAGTCGAAGGGGAATTGCCAATACGGTGTCGCCGATGGTTCCGGCGGGGGCGTGATCATCGATCCGCTTCCCACCGGTCCGTCGCCCTCATTCCAGACGCTGCCGTCGTCGAAACGCACCATCTGCACCATGCAAACGACTTTGGACGAATCGGGTATCGCGTTGATCGCCTGCTGCGGCTGGTTCGAACCCGTGGGCACCGCGGTGGAATGACTGACCGGAATGCCGGGCGCGAACTCCCCCACCTTATCGTCGGTTAGATTGCCGGCCGCTCGTCCGATCGCGTCGACGACCTCGAAACGGAAGCGCACCTCGGTCGCCGCGCGCTGGCTGACATTCGTGAAGTCGACGTCATCCGAAAATGCATTCCCATCCGCCGTCTTCTGCAGCGTGACGACACAGCGATCGATCGTTATCGGAGCGACGCTCTCAGGGATCGTCGTCTCGATGGCCGTCGACGCGTCTGCCAGCAGGGGAACCGACGCCATCGCAACGACGCAGAGCCACAGCTTGTTCGGCGAGACGGCCACGAAACTATAAGAAGCGCGCGACGTTTGCGAGGAATGCGGCTTCGTCGCCGCTCGTGGTGTATTCCGTCGAGCCGCTCTCTTGCGCGCGGCTGCCGAGCAACTCGGCGGTTCGTTCGGCCTGCGTGAAGGCCGGATCGATCAACGCGATGCCGTCGCCGAGGACGTCGCGGAAGTGCGATTCGAGCACGGGGTAGTGCGTGCATCCGAAGACCAGCGCATCGAGATCGAGCGGCAGGTGTCCGCAGACCTCCGCAACGGCGGCGTGCGGCCGCTGGCCTTCGATCGCTCCGGCTTCGACGAGCGGAACGAGCGCCGGCGCCGGAACTTCGACGACGTCGATGCCGCCGACGCGCGCCCGAATCGTTCGTCCGTAGGAACCGGCGCCGACGGTTGCCGCCGTCGCGACGACGCCGACGCGCGCGAAGCCGCCGCGAGCGACCGCGATCGCCGCCGATTCGATCAAGTCAACCACCGGCGCGCGCGTCTTCGGCCAGCCGTAACGCTCCGCCACGGCACACGACGTGTTGCAACCCATCACGATCGCGTCGACCCAGCGCGCGTCGAGCCGCGCCAAATTCACCTGGAGCAACTCCAGCAGCTCCGCATGCGTTCGGTCGCCGTACGGCACGTTGGCTTGATCGGCGAAGAATACGATGTCGGCCGACGGCATGCGTTCGCGAACCCGCGCCAAGACCGTCAGGCCGCCAAGCCCCGAGTCGAAAAGCCCGATCAACTACTGGGCCGGTTGATTTGGAACCGGATAGGCTTTGGCGTACTGGCCGATGCCGTCGGCGATCTCTTGTGCGACCTTTTGCCGCCAAGCGGCCGAGGTGAGCAGCGCATAATCGCTGGGATTGGTGAGGAATGCGGTCTCGATCAGCACGGCGGGCATTCGCGCGTGCAGCGTTACGTAGAGATGGCTCTTGATGATGCCGTCGTCCTTCGTACCATCCCCCGCGAGGTGCGATTCGACGAAGTGCGCGAAGGCCACGTCGTCCGGTTTGGAGATGTAGGTGGTCGTCCCGTAGGGCCCGGAGTTGATGAACGCGTTGACATGAATGCTGACCAAGAGCCGCGCTCCGGCCTTGTTGGCGATGTCGTCTCTGGCCTGAAGTTCGTCGTGCGGGCTATCGTTGGGCGCGTACACGTCCACGTCGCTCTCCCGCGTCATCTTCACTTCCCATCCGCGGTCGATGAGGATCGCGCGCAGCCGCTTGGCCATGTCGAGCGTCAACTCTTTCTCGGAGAGGCCACCGTGCATCGTGCCGACGTCGCTCCCGCCGTGGCCCGGATCGATCACGATCAGGCGCGGATCGGTCGCGACGTAACCGCTGCGCGGGCCAAACTTCCAACTCGTATCGTCGGAACTGCCGGTCCCGGGCTCGGATTGCTCGAGCGGCGCCGCGGCCACGGCAGCACTCGCGCCACCGACGCCACCGCTTCCCGAACGCGGCGCGTCGGCGACGTCTTGCGTGCCGATCGCTAATCCGATGCCGTTGGGCAACGTAGTGAACGCGATTGACTTCGGACCGCTGAGCGAGAGCGCGACGCGCACCGTCGTCGGATCGACTTGCCGGACGCGCACCGAAAGCAGCGGCGCGGGAGCGCTTTGATCGATCGGCGGCCCTTGCAGCTGTGCGTTCTCAATATCCACCCAGAAGCGATTGTCGGGCTCACGCAGACGATGCCACTCGTACGTCGCGCTGCCGGCGATTGCAATCGCAACCGCAACGCCGTCGGCCGCCGGTTCGACGGTGACACCGGTCACGCTCGCGGGGCCGCCCGCTGCAGCGTTCGCCTCACCGCTTACCGGCGTCGTATCCGGAGGCGGCTCGGGAGTCGGCGACGCTTCTTCTCCAGCCGTTTGCGGCGGATTCGCCGACGCCGGGGTATCGAATGCGAGCAAAACGTCGCGGCCGTCGGTATTCTGAGGCGCTTCGGCAATCGTCCCCGACGCGAACTGGACCGTAACCAGCGTGCTCGGCTCGCGAATCGTTCCCGCGTTGGCGATGGTGATGCTTGCGATGCCGCCGGTGCCGACCTGTCGCGTACCGGCCAGCGTCGTGCCGACGCCGTCGAATGCGTACGTAATCGACGCCGGGCTCTCTTGCGTGACCCGCGCATGCAGCGTCGCGCCGCCATGTGCGAACACCGTCACTCGAGACTCCTCTTGACGCACGTCGAGCGTGGCAAGCTGCGGCTGCAGCACCGCGACTCCGTTCTCGTCGCGCAAAGCCAGATCGAGCGCGCGCAGCACCTCGCGCAGCGGCAGATAGGCCTCATCGCCCACGAGGAAGGGTGCAAAGCTCGCTTGCAGCGAGATCGGACCGGCGTCGTAGCGGCGATCGCCGATTGCAAAACTGACCACCAAGGGAACCGAGGTCGTAATCAGCACGAAACGCTCGCCGGGCTTCCACGTCAGGAGCGCTCCGGCGTCGTTCAGCAGCGTCGCAAATCCCGGATCGTTCACGCCGATCGCCGGCGCGCCCGCTCGCGACGAGAGGTGCGTAAAGCGAATCGCACGCCCTTGATACGTCGCCGTCAGCGGCGAGTCGGCGAACGCCGGAAGCGCGATCGCCAATGCGGCCAGCATCGGCGAGAGCAACGACGCGAGTTTACCAGTCCGAGCGATGGAGCGGTTGATCCAATTCAAAATTGCCTCCCGGCAGCGTCTCCAGCCGGTTTCCTTCAACGAGTATCTGCACCGCGTCGATGCCTTCGATGCCCGTTATCGTATACACGAGCGCTTTGAACTCACCATTCTCTCCGAAGGTCCCTCCGGCTTGCCCCTCGAGATTCTTCGAGAGATCGAGCGTTGCCGTCGAACCGTTGACGCTCGCTTCCAAAACTCGCGTTCCGGGCGGAAAGCGAATTGCTTGCACGTCGTTCGGCGGCCCGGCGATCGCCTGGACCGCAGCATACAACACGACGTTGTGAAGGCGCTCCGCCGCGCTTTCGTCGGCTTGACGCGGGCGCATCGAAACCCGCATCTCGGCTAACGTCTTTCCGTCGAGCTTCGTGTAGTAGATGGGGATGGTCTCGCCGGCGCCGGGCGCACGATGGGAGAGATAGTACCACGTGCCGGCGGCAACGATTGCAAGGAGCACGACGAGGATGGGCAGGCGCGGCGATCTCACGTCGAATCGTATTCTTCGCGAAGGTCGCTCCAAATACTTCCGTCGAACGCTGGCGCGCAGTGAGCGACCGGCAGTGAAGTGGCTGAAAAGGACCGTCGCGACGGAACGGCGCGCACTGGAAGCTGCCCGTCGGCGTTTCGTCTCGAAACCAACTGAGAGTCGTCTGCACGCGGTTCGCACCGCCGGGCGGCGCTTCCGATCCCTGCTCGAGGACGTCGCCGAGCTCGCGCCCTCCGCCAAGCTCTTGCGACGCGTCAAGCGCGCCGCCGAGCAGACCGACGCCGCGCGCGACGCAAGCATTATCCTGCGGCTTCTCGAGAGCAGCGCGGAGCCCGACGAACGCCACGTCGCCGAACCACTCTTGGCCGAGCTGAGCACGCGCGAAAAAGCGGCGACGCGTCTCGCTCATAAACGTCTGCGGCGAACGCGCTTCACCGGATAACTCGCTAACGTGAAACCCGAGCCGGTCCTTCTGCGCGGCGTTACCGACAGCACCGAACTAGCGCGGCGCGTGTTGCACACTCGCGTGCGTGAGGTTCGCCGGCTCGCCGGCGGCTTGGAGCGGCGCGATGAACTGCGGCTGCATAATTTTCGCATCGCGTGCAAGCGCTTTCGTTATGCGCTGGAGCGCTTTAGCGAACTCGAGCCGTCGCTGGAAGCACCGGCGAAGTCCTTCGCGCTCTTGCAGGATGCGCTGGGCGAAGCGCACGATCGCGACGTGCTGCTCTCCATTCTTCCGGCCGCGATGGCGCGGACCGAGCACCGCCTTCGCAGCGAGCGTGAGGCGTTCGTCGATCGCGCCGGGGCGCTGTGGACGCAGGCGCAAGAACTGCTGCTCGACTGCCCTCTCATCTTTTTCGAAGAACCTTCTAATCATTCTAGCGAGAGCTTCGGCCCGGACGATGCTAAAAATAAAGCATGATGAAACTCCATAACGTCCTACTCGCCTGCGCGCTGGGCGCAGGATCGCTGCTCGCCGCGGCGGCGCCGGCCTCGGCGGCTCACGTCGCCGTTGGAACCGCGCGACCGGCAGCGACGGGGCGGGTACTCCCGGGCAATCGCTATTACGGAACCGGATACCGAGGCTACGGCTACCGTGGCTACGGCTATCGCTACGGTTACGGATACCCCTATCGCTACGGCTATGGCTATCGGTACGGCTATGGCTACCCCTATCGCGGCTATGGCTACGGCTACCCTTACGGCTACGGCGTGACCGTTGGCGTCGGTTACGGCGGCTATGGCTACGTTGGCGGTGGTTACGGCTACGTCGGCGGCGGCTACGGTTACGCGGCCTATCCGGCCGGATATTGGCGTCGCGGATACTGGGCACGTCGTGCCTATTGGCGCCCGTATCGCCGCGCGTATTGGGGACGGCGCTAAGTAGAACATGATGATGAAACTTCGTAACGTCCTACTCGCCTGCGCGCTCGGCGCAGGGATGTTCGGCGCGGCACTCCCGGCCGCCGCGCAAGTCTACGGTGGCGTCTACGTTCAAACTGCGCCGCCGGCGCCGATCTACGAAGCCGTGCCGGTAGCGCCGGGACCGGGATATTTCTGGGTCGGCGGGTTCTGGCAATGGAACGGTTACCGCTATGCCTGGGTCCGCGGTCACTATGCGTACCGGCCGTACGCCGGTGCGGCGTGGTACCCGGGCCATTGGGTGAGCGGGCCTCGCGGCTGGTACTGGCGCGCCGGCCACTGGGGACGCCGTTACTAAACTAGCTTCCAGCCAAGGACCCTAAAGCTCCCGAAAGACATCGCCCACCGGCATCGCACGCGCCGGTGGGCGAGCTCCATCACGGCGTTGAACCTCGCGGGCGCATGCGGCTTCGGCGCTCGCTCCCTGCCGGCCCTCGCTATTTACGCGCGCGGCCGCCGCAAAGCCCTCGCATAATGGCTACTGCTTGACGAATGAATCCTTGCTGAGCTGAAAATCGAAGGACGAGTGACCGGAGCCGCCGCCTCCACTGGATACCAACTCGTCCTCAATGGCGTCGGGCACTTCCATCGAGCGATCGTAGGTGATCGATAGGTCCTCGCTTCGCGTGCTAAATCCGCCGTCATGAATCTCGGTCTTCTTCGTCTCGTGAATCAGCACGCGCTTTCCGTCACCGGTGTCGCTGAGGGTGAAGTCTTCTTGGAGCGAGTACTGTGCCGTCTCTGCCTTGCGCTGCCAGTGGTGCTGTGCGTCCCAGGGCGCCGCTTCGACGAACTGACGCCCGAGGTAGCTGAGCAGAACCCATTCCGCTTCGCTGGGAGCGGGAACGGAAGGACACGTCACGGCGGTGTCGCCATAGACGGTACACGTATACGGTTGGCGCGGGCGCGCCTCCAAATATACCGATTCGGAAATTCTCACGACCAGCGCTCCGTCCGCAGCAATCGATAGTACGTCCACATCCATCGTGCCGTGACCGCCGTTGCTGCTCGAGATGCCGCGAACGCCGTTACTGGTCTGGACGCCGTTTCCAATGCCGTTGAAGTGCCGCTCGCTCATGCCTTGATGGTCGACGACAAAAGTGTATTCCAAATGCCGAAGCGGCGCCGCAGCCGGCGGCGCGCTCGGCGCGGCAGCGGGGGGAGGCGTCTGCCCCGTCAGGCCTGCGAACACAAGAATACACAGGCACGCGACGCTCTGAATTCGCATAGGTTCCCCCGAGCTTTGGCGTTCTCGACCGTCGAACCCTACAGCTCGACCTCGCCGAACGTTCCGTCGCTGTAGAGTTCGTAGCGCTTGCCGCCGGCGAACGCGATCAGCGGAAACTCGCCTTCGTGCAGTAGCCCGCGCGCCGACGCGTCTACCAGCGCCCATTTGTGCGTGTCGCTATCGAGCGTAAACTCCAAACGCTGCCCTTGCAGGTCGACGATGACGGTCTTCAACGCCTTCTCCTCCTCGCGCGGCCATTTACCGATCGACATCCGCGCGCCCTTGACGTCGCACTCAAAATGCTGTCGCACCCCAATAGTTAAACATATCTTAATCAAGCGTCCGTAGAATAAATCGCTAAAGCTTTGCAACACTTTCTTGCGGACCTGACCCCGGCCACGGCGGCACTCCTCATTGGGGCGCTGTTATTAGCCTTCGGGTTCGAGGCCATCAACGGATTTCACGACACGGCCAACGCCGTTGCAACGGTCATCTACACCAACACGCTCAAGCCGTGGTACGCCGTCGTCTGGTCTGGGCTCTGGAACTTTACCGGCGTCGTCGTCTCGAGCGGCGCCGTCGCCTTCGGCATCGTCGCGTTGTTGCCGGTCGAACTCGTGATCCATGCGGGATCGGCGGCGGGATTCGCGATGGTCTTCGCGCTGCTTTTCTCCGCGCTGATCTGGAACTTCGCCACCTGGTATGTCGGAATTCCGGCCTCGAGCTCGCACACGCTGATCGGATCGATCGTCGGCGTCGGCCTGATGAATGCCGTGCTCTCGAAGCATCCGTTCGGCGACGGCGTGAACTGGGGCAAGCTGCACGATACCTTCATGGCACTCTTCCTCTCACCGATCATCGGCTTCGTCTGCGCGGCGCTCCTGCTGCTCCTAATGAAGGCGATCGTCCGTCAGAGGCAGCTCTACGAAGCTCCCGAAGGGACGAAGCCGCCGGTCTGGTGGATCCGCTTACTGCTCGTGATCACGTGTACCGGCGTCAGCTTCGCGCACGGGTCCAACGACGGCCAAAAAGGCATGGGCCTCATCATGCTGATCCTTATCGGGATCTTGCCGGGCGTCTACGCGATCAACCCCACGGTGACGACCGCCGGCGTCGCACGGCTCGTCTCCGATAATGAGTCCGTGCAGCCAATTCTCGATGCCAAGGCCGGTTCGAGTGCGGCGATTACCCCGCAAGATGCCGAGACCGAGCTCTCCGATTTCTTGAAATACGGTGCGAAAGCCGCGCAGAGCACGTTCGTCGCGCTCGCGTACGAAAATCGAGCGATCGCTCAGATCGTCGGCACGGCGCCCACGTTCGATAAGCTCAGCGACGCTCAACGCAAAGACTTGCGGACCAAGAGCTACTTGGTTGGAGAATCGATCGGCAAACTGACGAAACCCAACAAGGCGTTCACCGCTCCCGGCGACGCCAAAGCGTTAGCCGACTACAAAAAAGAGCTCGACGGAATGACGAAGTTTATTCCCGTCTGGGTGAAGTTCATGGTCGCCTTGTGTTTGGGCATCGGAACGATGATCGGCTGGAAGCGCATCGTGGTCACCATCGGCGAACGAATCGGAAAGTCGCACCTCACGTACGCGCAGGGCGCCTCCGCCGAGCTGGTCACCATGGCGACGATCCAAGGCGCCGACATGCTTGGACTGCCGGTGAGTACCACGCACATTCTCTCTTCGGGCGTCGCGGGCACGATGGCCGCCAACGGCTCCGGCTTGCAGGCGCGGACGCTACGGAATATCGTCATCGCGTGGGTGCTGACGGTCCCGGTCACCGTCTTTCTGGGGGCGCTCATATTCGGTGCCGGATTCCTCATCGTTCTGCGCTTTTTCGGAGCGTAGTTAAAATTTAGCGCGGCCTGCTCCTTGAGCGGTACGTTCTCGTACGGCCGGTCCGGTACGATGAGCGCGAATCACCCACACAGCGAAGGAGCCGCTCGATGTCCACGTTCACCCTCTTTCCGCGCTACGCTCGATTCCCGCACTACGCGCGACCGCCGGAGCGGAGCGTCGAAGACGCCTCGATAGAGTATCTTCCCGGGAACTATCCGGCGATCGAACCCGCGGTCGACGCAAAGTTGCTGCGGCGAGCGGAGCAGGTCGTCCTGGATCTCGACACCCTCGCCGTCCTCGACACGGAGGCCCTACGGGGCTTGATCGCGCTGCTGCGCCGCGCGCGCCTCAAGGGCGCCCAGATTGCGCTTCAATCGAGCCGCGACGAGATTCTGCGGACACTCTCGGTTACCGGGCTCGATCGGGTCTTCGCGCTGGTTTGATCCGGTCATCTTCAGCTCGATTGAAGGACCCTACACCACGCTCGATGGACCCAACTCCCTGGCTCACTCGCTAGGGAGAGTCCCAGCTCCGGCGGCGACGTGAGAGGGAGAGAAATGCGTCTCAACACCACGGTCGGAATCGCAATTATGCTCGGCACAATCGACGTCGTCTTTGCCGGTTGCAGCGCGATCCACAACGCTCAGCAGAGTGCAGCGACCGGTTTTCATAGCGGCTTCCGTTCGTCGTTCAAATCGAGCTTTATGAAGTCGTGCACGGTGCAAGTCGGCACGACCGAGGCGCTCTGCGGCTGTATCGAAAGCACGCTCGAGCGCGAAAATACCGACGACCAGCTCATAAAGATGGCGTCGGACGCTGCCGAGACCACGAAAGAGCTCGCCGCAGCCGCCCGCACCTGCCGAGGGGGTGCGCAACCCGCTATGGATCCCGCGCGCATCAACGCCTACGTCACGCCGTACTACGATTCAACTGGGCCCTCGATACGCGTGGGGGCATTTAGCTCCGGCCTGGCGTCAAGCAACTCGAAGCAAGTTTTCGCGACGACCGGAGCGATGAAAAGGCAGTGGCAACGGCTGAGCTTTCCGCAACTCTATGTCGGAGCGATTCGTCTCTACGACGCCGGGTATCGGAATGAGGCCGTGTATTGGTTCTACACCGCGCAGTATCGAGCTCGCCAAGTGAGCGTGCTCCTCGACCCAACCAAGATCGGAAGCGTCGGCGATCCCGGCTTCGAGCTGCAAGCGGCCGGGAGTGCCTTTATGCAGACCGCCGGCACGTGGATCAACGGTTACGCTTTCGGCAATCCGAATCGGCTCATCGCGACCGTCCGCAGAGTGCAACGCGAGGGGCGGCGGATTGGGGATTTGAAGGCGATCTATCCCAACGTCGCGTTTATCGATCGCCGTCGCTGGCCGGCTGCTAATGCCCGGCTCGCCGATGGGATGGATTCGCTCGTGACCTATCTGGAGGCGCACAAAGCGCAGATCGCGCAACAGCGCGCCGCCAACGGGACCGCGGCGATGTTCGCGCACCTGACGAGCAAATAGGGAGACGCAGGCTTCAAGAAAGGTGTGCTAGGATCGGGCGCCCGATCGTAAAGGGCGTCAGATCGCAGCCGTCGGCCGCGCCGTCGCTGAGGATCCGGCCGATGAGGCTTGCGAACTTAAACGCATGGCCATCGCCCACGGCGACGCTGACGTTGGCGTATCCCGGCAACGCATCGATCACGAAATCTCGATCCGGAGTGCGCGCGTAGAGGCAGGTCTTCACCAGGTCCACGGGACCGAGTGCGGCCGGCAAGTAGCGCTCGAGAAAGCCTTTGACGCGCGCGGTAATTTCCGCATCCTCTTCGAAGTCGCGCGTCCTCACATCGACCGGCTTGCCGCCGGAGTCTTGCGTGATCTTGACGGTTGTCGCTTCACCGAATATCGGAAACCCGTAGAACGACGGCTCGTCCAACCAGATCCAAATCGGAAACTCACCAAGTGCGAACGCGGCCGGATCGCGCGGCGCGAAGTAGATCACTTGCTCCTTCGTCACCTCGATCGGCAGGCTGCGGCCGAAATGCGCGAGCGCATCGTTGGTCCACGCACCGGCGGCGACGATCAGTCTGCCGGCGCGGTAGCGGCGGCCGCCGGCTTCGACCTCGATCTCTCCAGCTTTGGCGCGCAACGACGTCACCGGCGCGCGATCGTGCAGCGTCGCGCCAAAACCGATCGCCATGCGGCGCAACGCAAGGGTCGCGCGCTCGGCGGCGACGATTCCCGCGTCGGCTTGAAAGATACCCTGAACGTCGTCGCCAACGCGCCAGCACGGCCAGCGCCGGCGAATCTCGGCCGCATCGAGCTCCTCGAACGGAACGCCGCAGGCGCGCATCGACTTGACGTGCTCGGAGATTCGCTCGGGACTCTCGCGCGGGCCGATATCGAGACCGCCGGTCTTAACGACGAGACGTTTGCCGGTATCCTCTTCCAGCGACGCCCACGCGACATAGGCTTCCTTTGCCATCTGCACGTACGCCGGCGTGAAATACGATAAGCGAATGATCCGAGAGCGATCGTGCGAACTGCCGCGCGCATGGCCAAGCTCGAACTGCTCGAGCCCCAGCACCCGCGCGCCGCGCTTCGCCGACCAGTACGCGGCGGCGCTACCGAGCGCGCCGAGGCCCAAGACGATGACGTCGTACTCGCGCGCGAGCGACTGCTCCATTCCGTCGCCTTTCAATGGCGTACAGCGGATTCCGTCACCGCGCTGAGAAAGTGCCCAAACCGCAATGGAAACGTTTGCAAGGCCGAGCGTCGGCGCCGGCGCCAAAACGCTCCCCGCCGCGTGGTACATCTCACCCGGCGTCTTTGCGCAAGAAGAGGAGCGCATCTTTCGCTCGCAGTGGCTCTGCGTCGGGCGCGAAGAATCGTTGCCACGCGCGGGCGATTTTTTCACGGTGGAGCGTGCCGGAGAAAGCCTGATCGTCACGCGTGACGCCGGCGGCACGGTGCATGCCTTCTACAACGTCTGCCGCCATCGGGGCACGCGTCTCTGCGGCGAAGCTTCGGGCCGCTTCACGGGATCGATCCAGTGCCCGTATCACGCGTGGACGTACGCGTTAAACGGAGAGTTGAAGGTCGCACGCAACATGGCGGAGGTTCCCGGATTCGACCGGCGGGCTTATCCCCTCAAAGAGGCCGCGGTCGCGCTCTGGGAGGGCTTTATTTTTGTCTCACTCATCCTTCGACAAGCTCAGGATGACACCCGACAAGCTCAGGAGGACCGACAAGCTCAGGATGACACCGGAAGTCCAAATTCCCTAGCGCCTGCGCGAAGCGCAGTCCTGGGCGACGCTGAGCTTGTCGAGGCGGAGTCGAAGGGTCAGGATGACAATGGGAGTTTCGAGCGAGTCTTTGCGCCGCTGATCGGCCGGTTCTCGCGCTGGGACCTCGCGAAGCTGCAAACGGCGCGACGAATCACCTACGAACTTGCCTGCAACTGGAAGCTCGTCTTTCTCAACTATTCAGAGTGCTACCACTGTCCGCTCGTTCATCCGCAGCTCGATAAGCTCTCGCCCTCGGATAGCGGACATAACGATCTTTCCGAAGGCGCCTTCCTGGGCGGCTATTCCGAGTTGCGCGAGCACGGCACGAGCCTTGCGACGAGCGGGCGCCGTTCGCGCGAACCGTTGGGAAGCGTCGGCGGCGTCCATCTCGATCGCGTCTACTACTACACGCTCTTTCCGTCGCTGCTGCTCAGCCTTCATCCCGACTACGCGATGGTGCACTACTGCAAGCCGCTGGCAGCCGATCGCACCGAGGTTACCTGCGCCTGGCTTTTCGCTCCGAGCGCGATCGCAAAGCCGGATTTCGATCCGGCCGACGTCGTGGAGTTTTGGGACCTCACCAATCGCCAAGATTGGCACGTCAACGAGCTGACGCAGCAGGGCCTGAATTCGCGCGCGTATTCGCCCGGGCCGTACTCGAACGCCGAAGGTTTGCTGAGTGCCTTCGATCGCCATTACCTTTCGATTATGGGATCTTAACCGTACGATGAACCGTTGAAGCCGGAGTACGACGCCATCGTTATCGGCGGCGGCCACAACGGTCTCGTGACCGCGTGCTATCTCGCGCGCGCGAAATGGCGCGTGCTCGTGCTCGAGCGGCGGTACGTCGTCGGCGGGGCGTGCGTGACCGAAGAAACCTTCCCCGGCTTCAAAGTCTCGACGGCGGCCTACGTGAACAGCCTTTTCCGGCCTGAAATCATCGCGGATCTGCGTCTGAGCGAGTACGGGTTCGAAGCGATCGAGCGCAATCCGGCATCGTTTTCGCCTTTCTTAGACGGACGCTATCTGATGCTCGGAACGGGTACGGGGCGCGACGTCGAGGAAATCGCGAAGTTCAGCCCTCGCGACGCGCAAAGCTATCCGCGCTACGAGGCGATGCTCGAACGCGTCGCGTCGGTCGTCGAGCCGACGCTCACGCAAATTCCGCCCAACGTCCTGCGACCGAATATCGGCCAACTGCTCGAAGCGGGCAAGATGGGCCGCGCGCTGCAGCGACTTGGGCCCGGAATGAGCGAAGCGATCGAAGTTCTCACCGGAGCTGCGCGTCCGATACTCGACCGCTGGTTCGAATCGGAGCAGCTCAAAGGAACGATTGCGACCGACGCAATCATCGGCGCATTTATGGCGCCCTCGATGCCGGGGACCGCCTACGTCCTCTTTCATCACGTCATGGGCGAGACGAACGGCAAGCGCGGAGTTTGGAGTTACGTGCGCGGGGGGATGGGCGGCCTGACGCAGGCGCTCGCAAGCGCTGCGCGGGCGCTCGGCGTCGAGATCAAGACCGAGGCCGAGGTCGCGCGCATTTTAACCCGGGACGGACGCGTCACCGGAGTCGCACTCACAAACGGCGACGAGGTTCGCGCCAAGCGCGTCGCCAGCGGCGTGGATTGCCACGTAACCTTCGAGCAGCTGCTCGAGCCGGCCGAGTTACCTCACGACTTTCGCGATGCCGTCGCTCGGATTTCCTACAGCAGCGCGTCGTGTAAGATCAACGTCGCGCTCGAGCGGCTGCCGAGCTTTACCGCGCTGCCCGGCCACGAGCCTGGTCCCCAACACTTCGGCACCGTGCATCTCTGCCCGGATCAAGACTTCATCGAGCGCGCGTATGACGACGCGAAGTACGGCGGCTTTTCGCGCGAGCCGGTCGTTGAGTGCACGATGCCGTCCTCGCTCGACTCGACGGTCGCGCCGCCGGGCAAGCACTTGATGTCGATGTTTACGCAGTACGCGCCGTATCGTCTCGCGCAAGGTCCGTGGACCGATGCGCTGCGCAACGAGTATGCCGATCGCTGTTTTGACGTCGTCGAACAATACGCGCCGGGCTTCAAGGACTCCGTGATCGACCGTCAGATTCTCACGCCCGTGGATCTCGAGACCACGTTTGGCCTCACCGGCGGCAGCATCTTTCAAGGCGCGATGCCGCTGCATCAGCTCTTTGCCTTTCGCCCCGTTCCCGGCTTTGCCGATTACACGACGCCGATTCGCGGGCTCTATCTCTGCGGCGCGGCCGCGCATCCCGGCGGCGGCGTGATGGGCGCGGCGGGCTGGAATGCCGCGCGCGTCATGCTTCGCGGGAAGATCTAACATGCACGCACGCACCGTCGCTTTAGTTCTCTGCGGCCTCGTCGCCGCGAGTTGCTCGCGGGCAACGAGCATTCCATCCGATCCGCCCGGGTCGCTCACTGCCGCGTCAGCGGTTCATCCGCCGCGCGACGCCTTCACGGCAATCTATAGTTTCCGCGGCGGCTCGGGCGATGGCGCATACCCAAACGGTGGCCTTATTGAAGGCCTCGGCGTTCTCTTCGGAACCACGGCCGGCGGCGGCCCGACCGGCGCCGGCACGATCTATGAATCGAGTACGTCGGGCGTTGAGAGCCCGGTTCACATTCTTACCGGCGATCCCGACGGAGACGATCCGTGGCCGCCACCGATCAAACGCGACGGCGCGATGTATGGCACGACTGCCGGGGGAGGAGCCGACAATCTCGGCGCCGTTTACGAGATCGGGCGAAACGGCGGGGAACGCGTCCTTTACAGTTTTCAGGGCGGCGCGGACGGCGAGACCCCGATTGCGGGGCTCATGAAGTATCGCGGCATTCTCTACGGCGCAACGCTGTACGGGGGAACGTACGACGACGGCACGATTTTTGCCGTAACCGCGTCGGGAAAGGAGCACGTGCTGCATAGCTTTGGTGCCTCCGGCGACGGCCAGAATCCATACACGACGCTGTTCGCGTATCTGGGCGTCCTCTATGGAACGGCCGTCAACGGCGGTGCGTACGGCGGCGGAACCCTCTTCACGCTAACGACCTCCGGCACTGAGACGACGTTGTATAGTTTCGGCGGCGTCTCCGGCGATGGCGTAAGTCCGCGTGGAGCGCCAGTTGCCGTTGGCGGCGCGCTCTACGGCACGACGGAGTTTGGCGGCGCCGACGGTCAAGGAACGATTTACAAAATCACGACCGCCGTCCAAGAACACGTCCTTCACAGCTTTGGAGGCTCGGACGCCGAGGATCCCACGGACGGCTTGTATTATTACAAGCGCGCGTTTTACGGCACCGGCTACCAAGGCGGCGCATATGCTCAGGGGGCCGTCTTCAAAATAGACCTCGCGGGCAAAGAGCGAGTGCTTCACAGTTTTACCGGCGGTTCCGACGGAGCGCACCCCTGGGGCACGCTCGTCTTAGCGAACGGTGCGCTCTATGGCACCGCTTCGCTTGGCGGCAGCGGCGGAATCGGAACGATCTTCAGAGTCGCTCCCTGAGCGAGATTCGGCTATCGTTCTTGGGTGAAATCGCTCGGAACGCTAAAGACCGGATCGTTTGCGTCGACGGGATGAACGTGCCCACGCTCGGTGACCAGTGCCCCGCCTTGACCGTTCTTCGCGCTAAACATGAGGGCTTGGAACATCGAAAAGTTGCCGAACGGCAAGGTCGGGCCGCTCTGGCTGATGCTAAAGCGTTTATCGAGTCCGGCAGCCGCGAGCTCCCGCATCATCTTTGACGCGGCAGCCATCATCGCGAAGCCCTGACCGGGCGACATCGCGTCGCCGGAAAACGCGCCGCTCCCGGAGCAGTGCGGGAACGGCTGTGTAAAAGCTGCGTAGTACCCGATTAGGTTCGCGTTCTGCGAATTCGATTCGCCGGTCGGCTTCGTTTCGGTAAACGTCACGTCGGAGCGATAGCCGTTAGTCTGCTCCCCTCCGACCGCACGCGCACCGAGCGCGGTATTGGCAACGACGATCGCGATTTTCGAGCCATCGTCCTTCGGCGCCGATCCGCCGCCGCTGCCTCCGCCCGAGGACGGCGTGCTCGGCTGGTCCATCGATACGACGCGATAGGTCTTGTCGCGAAGATTCAGCGTCGTAATCGTGCGCGCGACGCAGTCGGTAATCATTGCCGTCTGCATGGCCACCATGTCGGTGCGCTCTTTCGAACCGGCGACGTAGTGCTTCTCGGCCATTCCGCTTTGCATCATCTGCTGCGCATTCTGCGCCATCGCGATCTGCTGCTTAAAGTGGGCGAAGAGCCCGCCGCCCGTCTGGGCCGGCGGCTGGGCCGACGCCGCCGCGGAATAGTCGTCATCGAACGAACCCGGCTGCAACGAGGACGGATCGGCGGTCATCGCCAGCTTCGAAACCGAATCCCAAGCTAAACCGCTGGGCGCCGCTGCGGCGAAAAGTGAGGACCCCAAGAAGAGCGCGACCGCAACGAGCGCGCTTGTAAGAACGAGACCGCGTTTCATCCGTTTCTCCTATCCGCGAAAAAAGGTTCTCACCCGTCTTCTCAATACCGGGCCTTAATACCCGGCGGCGGAGCCCGCCGGCGTGCGCCGGTCGCTGCCGCCCTCGAGCAAGCCGCTCTGGGCGTTTACGACGACGGCCTGCGCCGAGCCCCATTTCGGCACTTCGCTCAGCGTGTATCCCATTCGCTGCAGTGCACCCCCCGTCTCGGCATCGAACGCGCCTGGCTCGTGCTCCAACTCGTCGGGCAGCCACTGCATATGCGTGCGCGGCGCGTCGACCGCAGCCTGCGCACCCATGCCGTACACGAGCACGTCGAGCAGCGTTTCGAGCGTCGTCGTAACGATCCGTGGGCCGCCGGGACTACCGGTGACCATCCGCAACACGCCGTGCTGCGTTACGATCGTCGGCGTCATCGACGAGAGCGGCCGTTTGCCCGGCGCGATCGCATTGCGTTCGCCCTGCACCAGCCCGTACATATTCGCAACGCCCGGCTTTGACGTGAAATCGTCCATCTCGTCGTTCAAGAGGAATCCGGTGTCGCCCGCGACGACGCCGGCGCCGAACGAGTCGTTGAGCGTGTAGGTAACGGCGACGGCGTTTCCCCAGCGATCGACGATCGAGTAATGCGTCGTGTCCTCTCCTTCCCTGGCCACGGTCCCGAGCCCGGGCCGCACGAAGCTCGAAGGCGTCGCGCGATCCGGTGAAATCTCCGAGCGCAGTTTGGCAGCATACGACGGCGCGAGCAGTTGCGCTACCGGATTCGAAACGAAATCGGGATCGCCGAGGTAGGCGTTGCGATCCGCAAAGGCGCGGCGCTCTGCCTCGGTCGCATAGTGCAGAAAGCGCAGGTCGTGCCAGCCCCAGGCCTGCAGTGGATACGGCGCTAGAATATTGAGGATCTCGCACAACGTCACGCCGCCCGAGCTCGGCGGCGGCGCCGAGATCAGGTCGTAGCCGCCGAACGTACAGTGAATCGGCTGCGGCTCTTCGACGCGGTACGCCGAAAGATCGCGCAGCGTGAGAATGCCGCCGTTGCGATCGCTGGCCCGTACGATCGCGCGCGCAATCGCTCCCCGGTAGAACGCATCGGAGCCGTCTCTTGCGATGAGCGTAAGTGTGTTTGCGAGCTGCGGGTTATATTCGCGGGCGAGCGCGACGGCCGGCGCCATCAAACGCGCCCTCGACATCGTTGCGAACTCGCGTCGCGCCGTCTCCATTCCGGCCACCGTTCCCGGCACGCCGACCGCCAGCCAACCCTTACGGGACGCTTGCGTGCGGACATTGCCGTAGCGGTCGAGAAACATCGTCGGCGAAGCGCGCAGCGGGGCCGTCTCGCGAAAGTCGATGAAGCGCTCGCGGCCGTCGTGCAAGCGGACCAACATGAAACCGCCGCCGCCGATGTTTCCGCAGCACGGGTCGACCACGGCTAGGGCGTACGCGACGGCTATCGCAGCATCCACGGCGTTGCCGCCGGCGCGCAAGATGCTGACGCCGGCCTGCGTAGCGTCGTGGTGCGCCGTGGCGACCATCGCGTGACGCGCGGTCGCGCCGGTCAGGAACGCGGCGAGAAGGGCGCCGAGCAGCCTTACCCGGCGCGAAGGTGCGCGATGTAATGCCAGAGGCCGAAAACCTTGAGGATCCAGACGACCATCACGATCACGACGACCGCATTCAGGAGCGACTTTATCGGGGCGGCCATCGGAATGTACGTGTTGACCAGCCACAAGAGAACCCCCACGACGATCAGCACGACGACGATCTCAATCAACGGCATGCCCCAGATTACCCAAAAAATGAAATTTGCAACCGGCGGCCCGCTTGGGCCTCCCGAAGGATGACAAAAGATAACAAGTCCGAGGCGTCCCGGCGTCGAAACCAACCTCTCGTGCTTTTGGGAAGGAGCCTATGAGAGTCGTAACGTTTGGTCGATTTGCATTCCTTGCGGCCGCAGCAACTTCGGTTCTAGCTGCATGCGGCGGCGCCGGCAGTCCGGCCGCGCTTCCGAATAATCTCTACCTTCAGCGACACTCGGGAAGCTCGCCGATCAAACACGTTGTCATGATCGTCCAGGAGAACCGCAGCTTCAACAATCTCTTCGCGGGTTTTCCGGGAACCAACGGCACGATGCGCGGCAAAGAGAGGGTAAAAAAAGGCGGCAAATGGGTCGACAAGTGGGTTCAACTCAAAGAGCAGTCCTTAGTGCCATCGCCAAACCACGACATCGGCCATTGCTACTACTCGTTCGTTAAAGCGTACGACGGCGGAAAGATGGACGGTTTCAATTACGAGCCCGAAGGTGCTTGCCCGCGCGGCTGGAGTGGGGGACCGCCGAGCGTGTTTCCCTACCAATACGTCAATCCGGCCGACATCGGGCCGTACTGGGACATGGCAGAGCAGTACGTGCTCGCCGACGCAATGTTCCAGACCCAAGGCAGCGGCAGCTTCACCGCGCATCAAGATTTGATCCGCGGCGGTTCGGCGCTCGACGGTCCCTACGGCAGCGGCGCGAGCATGATCGACACGCCGACTCAAGAGCCTTGGGGCTGCGACGGAAACGCTAACAGCAAAACGGATCTCATCACGACCGCGCTCAAGTGGGAAGAGGACGCCGGGCCGGCCCCGTGCACGAAAGACTTTCCGGACGGAAGTTCCAGCTACACGACGCTGAGCGATCTGCTCGACGCGGCAAACGTTTCCTGGAAATACTACACGCCATGCTTCAGCAAGACGGTTAGCTGCACGGTGGACCCGAAGTGTCCGAGCTGCGCCGGCGACTTGCTCAACGCCTTCGACGTGATCTGGGCGGTGCGCACTGGTCCCGAGTGGGGCACGAAGGTCTCCATGCCGGAGACGAATATCTTCGGTGACATCTCCAGCGGTTCGCTGCCCGCCGTTTCGTGGGTGATTCCGGAGGATCAGAACTCCGATCATATCGGTGACGGCGACGTCGACGACGGCCCCTCCTGGGTCGCCAGCGTCGTCGACGCCGTCGGCCAGAGCTCGTATTGGAACTCGACGGCGATCGTCATCGTCTGGGACGATTGGGGCGGCCTCTACGATAACGCGGCGCCCCCGTGTTTGTCCAAAGCGCAATGCCGCGACGACCAGGGCGGCCTCGGCCTCCGGGTGCCGATGATCGTCGTCTCGCCGTACGCAAAGTTGGGTCAGTCGAGCGAGGGCGGTTATATCTCGTCTACCCAATACGAGTTCGGCAGCCTGTTAAAATACATCGAGAACAATTTCGGTCTGGGCTCGCTGGGAACGACTGATAAGCGGGCGACCAGCATTCTCGACTGCTTCAACTACAATCAGAAGCCGCGCTCATTTAGCGAAATTCCATCGGCGCACGACGCGCACTACTTCATCACTCACCGCGAGGCGGTTTCGCACGGCGATCCCGAGTAACGGCTAGGAGTCTGTCGGACTCCTAGGGCGCGTCGACGGGGACCGCTCGATAGGCGGCCACGTCGTCGGACATGATCTTTTCAGTCATGACGAACTTGCCGTCGGAATGCCCGGCGATGACCCACTTCTCATGGGCCTTCGACGCGTACTGGTTGAAGGCGCCGTCCGGAATCGACTCGAGCGTATTGTAACGATAGAGGTCGTATTTCGCTCCCCGCGTCAGCCCCGACACCGTAATCGTTAGCTCCAGAGGCTCCGGCGGAGGGCGCCGGGCCGACCCCTGAACGATCTGCGGATGCTCGTAGTTGAGATTCGTAGTCACCCGAACCGGGAGCGTCTCGTCGTCCTCGTCTTGCACGCCGAGGATCGCGATCCCGAAGTCCCGGTGATCGTCGGTAAGCGAATAGATCGGTCCGTCGTGAGCGTTGGCTTGCCGCCGCGTCTTTTGAAATGCCCCGAACGCATAGCTGAAATAATATTGCGCGTCGCGACGGCTCGAGCTCCACTCCCCGTTGTCGCTAAACGTGATCGCATCGTCAGTAAAATAGCCGCGCTCGGCGCGCGGGTGGTAGGACGCGATTCCCGTAACCGGCACGATATGGTCGTATTCCGGCGAACCGGCATTCGGATTGCGGTTACCGTAGAATCGAAATTGGTCCATGTAAATGCCGATGGCAACCGGATGTCCCAGCAGGACGTTCTCCTTCACCCACGCCAGAAGGTCGTCGGAACTTCGATTGGATCTTCCAGTCCGCGCAATCGCGCGCAGGTGCATCGTCTTGGCTGCCCGCAACGCGTTGACTCCAAGCAGTAACTGACTGCGATAACGGTTCTGGGGCGCGTCGTCGGCCGCGGCGCGCGCATCGTACTGCGAGAGATATTGACCGTAATACAGGCCCGCGCTGATTTCGGACACCTCACCGCAATAGCCGTAGTTGTGGTTCCACTGATATCGGGGGCCGATGTCGTTGCGCCAGCGGTGCAGCGAGCGCGTCGCGTCGGTCGTCGCCGCGGTCGAGAGTCCTGGAACGGGCTTCATTTGCCCGCCGCAGCCGGTTACGACGGCAAGCAGCGTCAACGTCGCGAAACGCCAACCGCGACTCATGAAGCCGCTCCTCGCGCCTTGCTCCCCAGCGTCGCGAGTGCCAGTGCGGCGACCGCTGCCAGCGCCACGATGTTTGAAACGAGCGTAAAGCGGTCGTTGAGCGTCATCGAGGCCGCCGTCATGGCCGCGGTTCCGCCGCCGATGATCCCCTCCATGATTGCACCCGCGAGCATCGCGCCGGCGGCGAAGAGGGCGACGAAAGCCCAGGTGATGCGCTCGGGAAAGGATTTGCGGTAGATTGCGATCAGCGGCAGAATCAGCAGGTCGCCGTAGATAAAGGTGGTGTTGGCGCCCAGCGGGATGCCCGCGTTGGCCAGAAATCGCGCGACCGGGACGTTGCCCATCGAACAGACGAAGGTCGCGACGGCGATCAACAGCCCAACGACGAGCAGCAGCACGTAGCCGATAAAGGGCACGGCGCCGACCGCGCGCAGCGCGGCCGCGAGCGCTCCGGCCGGAACGAGCGCCGCGGCAAAGCCCGCGATCAGATAGCCCACGATCAGCTCCGTGCGCAGCATTCGCACGTCGGCGAGCGCGGTGGTTGCGACCGCGCTCCAGCTGCGTTCCTTCGGCGCCCCACTCCGGTGATGCTCGCAGCCTTCCCCGTTGTCATCCTGAGCCTGTCGAAGGATGTACTCCCTCTGGAGCCGCGCGAGCTGCCCGTTGCCGAAGAGCAGCGAAAGGCCCAGCGTCACCACGGCAATGATGATGACGCCGCCGAAGAACTCCGCGAAGGCGAATCGCCAGCCCAGCAGCGACCAAAAGAGAATCAGAATCGCGAGGTTCATGTTTGTCGACGAGATGAGGAACGCAAAGACGGAGCGGATATCGGCCCCGCTGCGATAGAATCCACGCGCCGCGGCAGCCGCGCCATACGAACAGGATGACGAAATCACGCCGAAGCCCGCGCCGTAGAGCAATCCTCGCAGGCCCGGGCCCAGGTAGCGTTCTAGCGTCGCCGGCGTCAGCATCACTTGGACGATCGCAGAGACGAGAAATCCAAAGATCAAGCCAAATAGGCTATCCCAGAAGAAGGTCGCCGATTGCAAAATGCCCGCAGCCATCGCCTGGGCCAGACTAGCCGCCAATGGGAACCGGTGCGTGGCCGAAGAGCGGCGGAATAAAATGGCCGACGAGATACGAGAGCGCGAAGACGGCGCAACCATACAGCGCGACTTCGGCGCCCTTGCCCAGCGGATTGCGCTCGCTGAGCGTTGCGGCAAAGTATCCGACGCCAAAGAGCGCGCCGAGCGCAAAGAGCAGCGAGACGAGCGTCGATCCGAGAACCGGCAATGGCAGCATGAACGCGAGGATCGGAACGAGCGACCCGATGGCGTAGGAGCCGCTCATCGCGAGCGGCGCCCGCAGCAGATCCGAATTCTCCGCTTCACGCGGATCGATGCCGAACTCGTCGCGCACCATCTCGTACAGATAGATCTCCGGGTGTTGGGTCAAGCGCCTGACGATCATCTCCGCTTCTTCCGCGCTGAAGCCCTTGAGCTTGTAGTACGCTACCTGCTCCGTGAACTCGCCCTGCGGATCGCTCTCCATCTCGCGCTTTTCCATGTCGATCGTGGCCTGGACGACCTCGCGTTCGGACTTGCGCCCGAGATACTCCCCGACGCCCATCGAAAGCGCGCCCGCAAGGAGCGCGAGAAATCCGCTGATAAAAACGGCCCCGCGATCGCCCTCGGCGACTCCGACGCCGGTAATGATCCCCAGCGTCGTGAGGATGCCGTCCTGCACCCCGAAAACAATTTCGCGAATGCTGCGGCGCTTCTCGAGGGTCCGGCGCTGCAGCGTGTCGGGGATGCGCGGTTGGACTTGCTGCCAGCCCGGCACGTCCTCGACGACGCTCTGGACGGGCGGCGTCAAATCGGATGCGTTGCTCGACTCCGTCATGAGCAGACCTTGACGGCCCGCTCGCCGAAGTCCTCGCCATGGCCCGATCACTCTTGACGTTGGCCGCCGTCGCCGGCCTGCTTCCCGCGACGCTTCTGCCCGCCGATGCGACGAGTTGGCCGGTCTTCGGCTTCGACCCCGCGCGCAGCGGATTCAACACCGCCGAACACACGTTGACCGTCGCAAACGTCCATCGCTTGCGGAAGCGCTGGCAAGTTTCGCTCGGCGCCGACGCGGATTCGACACCGATACTGCTCGAGAAAGTCCGGGTCGGCCGCGCGGAGATGCCGATGCTCTTTCAAACCACGAAGAGCGGCGTGACGCTAGGCATCGACGCAAGAAACGGCCGGATCGTTTGGCAGTTTATGACGCACGGGTCCACCGTCACCAATTCGACGCCGGCCGCGGACCCCTCGGGCAAGAGCATCTACGTCCCCGGAATCGACGGTAAAGTACACAAGGTTTCCGCGGCAAACGGCCACGAAGTGCATGCGCCTGGATTCCCGGCGCGGATCACGCGGCTGCCCTTAACTGAAAAGGACGCGTCGCCGCTCAACGTCGCCAACGGCTATCTCTATGCGGTCACGTCGGGTTATTACGGCGACGCACCGCCGTACGACGGCCATGTCGTCGCCGTCGACCTGAGCTCCGGGAAGACGACCGTTTTCAACTCGCTCTGCAGCACCTACCGGAAGCTCGTGAAAGCGAACACGTGCTCGCAGCAGCGCTCGGGAATTTGGGGGCGCGGGGGCGCCGTCGTGGATCCGGACTCATCGATGAACGGCCGGATCTACGCCTCTACCGGAAACGGCCAATTCGATGCCGGTTCCGGCGGCGATAACTACGGCGACTCGCTCTTGTCGCTCGGCGAAGATCTCTCGAGTCTGCTCGGCAGTTACACGCCGACCGATTATCAACAGCTCGAAAACGGCGACACCGATCTCGGAAGTTCGTCGCCGGGAATTCTCCCCGACCAACCATCGAGCCAGACTCCGTACATGATTGTGCAGGGTGGCAAGGACGCGATCCTGCGGCTGCTCAACCGCGCTGCGCTGCCCGGCCTCGGCGGCGAGCTGCAAGAGCTCGATCTGCCCGGCGGCCTCTTCTCCGCTCCGGCGATCTGGAGCAACGGCTCGAACAGCGCCTGGATATTCTTAGGCTTCAGCAACGAGGTCGTGTCGTATCAGGTGCAGACGAACTCGTCAGGCGTCAGTCAGCTCGCCAGTGTCTGGCAGGCGAGTCCCGGCAACAGCTCGGGTGAGGGCTCGTCGCCGGTTGTCGCCAACGGCATCGTTTTCGTCGCCTTCAACGAAGCGCTCGTGGCGCTCGACGCGATCAATGGCAAGGAACTGTGGAGCAGCGCGCTCCAGAGCGCGCATGGCAACATCGGTTCGATTCACTGGCAAAGCCCGATCGTGGTCAACGGCTCGGTCTACTGCTCCGATGAGAGCGGTAATCTCACCGCATACTCTCTGAGGTAACGTCGATGCGACACTCCGACTACGCCTCCACGAGCAGAGCGTTATCAACGGCGGCCCTCGTAGCCGGGCTGCTCGTTGCGGCGCTTCGTCCCGCCTTCGCGACGGATTGGCCGCTCTTCGGGTTCGATACGGCGCGCAGCGGCTTCAACTCGGACGAACGCACGTTGACCATCGGCAACGTCCATCGCTTGCACAAACGCTGGCAAATCTCGCTCGGCACCGTCGCCGATTCGACGCCGATTCTTCTCGAACACGTTCGCATCGGGCGCGCCGTGATGCCGATGCTCTTTCAGACGAGAGTCGACGGGGTAACGCTCGGCATCGAAGCGACCACCGGCAAGATCGTCTGGCGTTTTCGGACGCACGGTTCGACCGTCACCGATTCCACACCGGCCGCCGACCCGTCGGGAACCAGCATCTACGTTCCCGGGATCGACGGCATGGTGCATAAGGTCTCCGCGGCGACGGGCCGCGAGGAACGCGCACCGGGATTTCCCGTGCGCATCACACTCTTGCCCTTAACCGAGAAGGACGCCTCGCCGCTCAACGTCGCCAACGGGTACCTCTATGCAGTCACGTCCGGTTATAACGGCGACGCGCCCCCGTACGACGGCCACGTCGTTGCCGTCGAACTGAGGACCGGCAAGACGACCATCTTCAACTCCCTTTGCAGCACGTATCGCAAACTCGTCCGAGCGCATACCTGCGCGCAGCAGCGGTCGGGAATTTGGGGGCGCGGCGGCGCGGTCGTCGATCCCGATCCGTCGATGAACGGGCGCATCTATGCCGCGACCGGCAACGGCCAGTTCGATGCATCCCACGGCGGCGACAACTACGGCGACTCGCTCTTGTCGCTGAGTGCCGACCTTTCGAGCCTGCTCGGCAGTTACACACCGACGAACTATAAACAACTCCAAGAAGGCGACACCGATTTGGGGAGTTCGTCGCCGGGAATTTTGCCGGATCAAGCGAGGAGCCAGACGCCGTATATGATCGTAGAAGGCGGCAAGGACGCGATCCTCAAGCTGCTCAATCGCGCCGCGCTGCCCGGCGTCGGAGGTGAACTGCAACTGGTCGATCTGCCCGGCGGCCTCTTCTCGGCTCCCGCGGTCTGGACCGATGCAGCGAACAACGCCTGGATATTCTTGGGATTTAGCAGCGAAGTGACCGCGTATCGCCTCAAGACGAACAAGGCCGGCGCTAGCGAACTCGCCGGCATCTGGCAGGCGAGCCCCGGGAGCAGCTATGGTGAGGGTTCGTCGCCGGTTGTCGCCAACGGCATCGTCTTCGTTGCGTTTGACGGCGCGCTCGTCGCGCTCAACGCACTGAGCGGAAGCCAGCTTTGGAGCAGCGCCAACCGCAGCGCCGGCGGCACGATCGGGGGAATTCACTGGCAGAGCCCGATCGTCGTCAATGGTTGGCTCTACTGCTCGGACGAAAACGGTAACCTTACCGGGTACTCATTGGGAAACGATCGTCGCCGCGTCCTCGAACGCGGCTAACGCGCGATCGAGCCGGTCCCGTTGCTCGACCGAGAGCGGTTCCTGCGGCGGCATCGAGCGTCCCCACTCGGGCTCGCCGCGCCGCGCTGCGGTAAGATAGCGCATCGCGCCGACGAGCGGTACGCCCTCGAGCGCCGCGCGCCGGCGATGCAGCTCCGAGGTGTGCGCCTCGTCGCCGCCTTCGAAGACGTTCTTCGCCAACTGCGGCCATAGCGCGACGCTGCCCGAGATGCATCCGGCGGCGCCGCGGCTTTTTGCCTCCGCCAGATCGCTCTCCGAGCCGGGAAAGATCGAGAATTTCGGGACGGCGCCCGATGATTTCGGCCTGCAGGCGCGCGTCGTTGGAACTGTCTTTCATGCCGAAGATGCGGCCGCGCGATGCGTCGACGAGCCGATCGACGAGATCGGCATGCAGCACGACCCCGGCCATCCGGGGAAAGTTATAGAGCAGCACGCTCTTGCGCGGCGGCATCGCGCGCGCGAAGAGAGTATGGAAGAAGGCGGCGATCCCGTCGTCGGAGGCTTCGCGATAAAAGAAGGGCGGCATGATCAACGCCGCGGCAAAGCCGCAATCCAGCGCGGCGCGCGTCAGTTCGACGGCGTCGTCGAGTGCGGCGGCGCCGGTCCCGGCCATCATTCGTGCCATCGGCAGGCCGCTGCACGCAAGCGATTGCATGTATCGCACGCGTTGCTCGACGCTTAGCGACATCGCCTCGCCCGTCGTTCCGAGAACGTTGATTCCGTCGCAGCCGTTTTCGAGCAGCTCGCGGTAATACGGGATCGCGCGAGCGGCGTCGGGTTGAAAATCCGCGGTGAAGGGCGTGAGCGCCGCGGCCCAGATTCCGCCGATGGCGCTCATCGGGGCGCCAAGACGTTCTTGAGAAAGAACCCGACGTTTGCGGGGCGCTCGGCCAAGCGGCGCATCAAATATGGAAACCAAAACGAGCCGTACGGCACGGAGAGTCGCACGCGATATCCACGCTCGACAAGGCCGCGGGCCAGCGGCTCCGCGATGCCGTAGAGGGTTTGAAACTCGAAGCGGCCGCGTTTGGGCAAGCCGCGAACCGCAGCGAACGCTTCGATGCGGGCGACGATCGCCGCATCGTGCGTCGCGATGGCCGTGTAGCCGTCGCGTGAAAGCGCGAGCTCCGCGAGCTTGACGTAGTTTTCGTCGACGTCACGCTTGTGAGGGAAGGCGAGCGAGGGCGGTTCGAGATAGGCGCCCTTGACGATGCGGACGTTCGGCGCCGCCGGCAGCACCGCGCGCAGATCCGACTCGCTGCGATAGAGATACGATTGCAGCACGAAGCCGGCGCACCCGTAGCGCTCCTGGAGGGCGCGATAAATCCGCAGGGTCGCATCGACATAACTCGCTTGTTCCATGTCGAGGCGCACGGTGTTCTTTGTCGCTCGCGCCTGCGCGGCAATGCGCGATGCGTTTTCGAGCGCGAGTTCGGGGCTGATATCGAGGCCGACGTGCGTTAGCTTAAAGGCGACGTTGGCGTCGAGCTCTTCCTGCGCAAAGGCCGCCAAGAGCCGGCAGTACTCGTCGGTCACGCCGCGTGCTTGCGCGGCATCGCGGATGCTCTCGCCGAGCAGCGTCGCCGCGACCGCGAATCCCCGCCGGTTCGCCGCGCGCGCAACCGGCAAGAAATCTGCGATGCTCTCTCCCGCGACGAAACGTCGCGCGCCCAAGCGCATGCCGTAGCGGGTGACGCCGCGGCGCACGATCGGATTGTCGGCGGCCGCCAAGATTGCCGTTCGCAGGGGACGATCCAGCAGTTCGCTCACGCCGGCATCCTTCGACAAGCTCGGGATGACATCCGACGACCTCAGGATGACATACCTTAGCGCCTGCGCGAAGCGCAGTCCTGAGCTAGGCGCGCAGCGCCGAGTCGAAGGGTCAGGATGGCACCGCTTGGATGAAGAAGGGCGCCTGGTGAAGCTGCCCTGGGTACTTATCGCGGCGATTCTCGGGTCGGCGCTGTCCTTCGTCGACAGCACGGCGGTCAACGTGTCGCTGCCCGTACTTCAGCGCGAGCTTCACGCCACAAGCGGCCAAACGCAGTGGGTAATCGAAGGTTATGCGCTCTTCCTCTCGGCGCTGATTCTGCTGGGCGGAGCGCTAGGGGATCTCTACGGGCGCCGCAAGATCTTCGCGTGCGGCGTCGTGCTCTTCGCCGCGGCTTCGATCGCCTGCGCGCACGCCGGCAGTATCGAGACGCTCATCGCGGCGCGCTGCATCCAAGGGATCGGCGGAGCGCTGCTGACGCCCGGCAGCCTATCGTTGATTAGCGCCGCCTACTCCGGCGAAGCGCGAGGCCGCGCGATCGGTCTTTGGTCGGGTTTCTCGGCCTTGACGTCGGCCTGCGGGCCGATTATCGGCGGCTGGCTCACGCAGGAATTTTCGTGGCGCTACGTCTTCATAATTAACATCCCGATTGCGATCCTCGTGCTGCTGGCGTTGCACTTCGTGCCGGAGAGCCGCGATGATTCGGCCGTTCGGCGGATCGACGTCGTCGGCGCGACACTGGCGACGCTCGGACTCGGTTTGCTGGTCTACGGACTCATCGCGATGAACTCCGGACGCATTACGGCCGAAGCGCTCGGCACGACGATCGTTGGAACTGCGGTCCTCTGCGCCTTCGTGCTTTTCGAGCGGCGCACGCCCGACCCAATGGTGCGTTGCGATCTCTTCGCTTCACGAGATTTCAGCGCCGCCAATATCTACACGTTCTTTCTTTACACCGCGATCGGCGGCAGCCTCTACTTCGTCCCGTTCGTGCTCATCAACGTCCATCACTATTCACCCACGCAGGCGGGCGCCGCACTCCTGCCGTTCATCTTCATCATGGTCGTCGCATCGCGCTGGTCGGGCGGCCTGGTCGCGCGGATTGGGGCGCGCAAACCGCTGATTCTCGGGGCGATCGTCGCTGGTTTTGGATTCTTGGCCTTTGCATTGCCCGGAAGCGAGGGCTCCTATTGGACGACCTTCTTTCCGGCCGCGACGATCCTGGGATGCGGAGGCGCGCTTTTCGTCGCCCCGTTGACCACGACGGTGATGAACTCGGTTCCAGTCGAACACTCGGGCGTCGCGTCGGGCGTCAACAACGCGGTTGCGCGAACGGCCGGATTGATCGGCGTCGCGCTTCTGGGCGTCGTCGTTAGCACCTCGGCTTCCTACGTCGGTGGATTTCGCGCCGCCATGATCGCGTCGGCGCTTCTTGCCTTTGCCGCGAGCGGTATCGCCGCGAAAGGCTTCGGCCGTTTCGAACCCGCGGCGCCAGCGAGCGCCTAGGCGGCGAGCTGCGAGAACGCTTTCTCGAGGTCGCCGATGAGATCGCTCGTGGATTCGAGACCCACGCTGAAACGCACGAGGCGGTGGTCGTACGTCGGACGGCCGGAAGCGTGCCCGATCGTGTACGCGACCGCAAGGCTGGTCGTTCCTCCCCAGCTATAGCCGATTTCGAAGAGTTGCAACGCATCAACGAAGGCCGCGACCGCTTCGCGCGTTGGTCCCGGCCGCAAGACGATCGAAAAGACGCCCGACGAGCCGAGGAAGTCGCGCGCGTAGAACTCGTGCCCCGGGCACGACGGGAGCGCCGGATGGAGCACTCGCTCGACTTCGGGACGCTCGTCGAGCCAGTTGGCGATCGCCAACGTCGAGCGTTCGATCGCATCGAGACGCACGGCAAGCGTTTGCAGTCCGCGCAGCGCGAGACTGCAGTCGTCGGGTGAGACGGCGGCGCCGATTACCTGGCGGGCATCCCCCAGGCGGCGATAGAGCCTCTCGTCGCGCACCGTTACCGACCCGAGCAGCAGGTCACTATGGCCGCCGATATATTTGGTGATCGCCTGCATCGTGACGTCGACGCCGTGCGCGAACGCGTCGAGCAACACTCCCGCCGACCACGTGTTGTCAAGTGCGACCAATGCATCGCGCGCATGCGCCGCCGCAACGATGGCCGGCAGGTCCTGCACTTCCATCGTAACCGAGCCGGGGCTTTCGGTCCAAACCAAACGCGTCCTTTCATTGAACAGCTCGCCGATTTCGGCGCCAATGGTCGGATCGTAAAAGGTCGAGCCTACGCCGAATCGCGCGAGCAGCGACGTCGTGAGCTGCCGGTTTGGACGATACACGCTCTGCGGGAGAAGAATATGATCGCCGGCCTTCAACAAGGCGAAATCGACGAGCGCGATCGCAGATTGTCCGCCTGGCGTGAGAATCGTGTGCCGCCCCGATTCGAGCTCGCAGATGCGTGCGGCAAGTTCGAGCGACGTGGGCGTTCCGTAGAGGCCGTAGGTATACCCCGCGCGCTCCTGGTCCCAGTCGTCGGTGACGCTGGCCGCATTGGCGAAGAGCGTGGTCGACCCGCGGTAGACCGGCGCCGCAAGCGAACGATATCCCTGCGGAATACGCGCTTGGGAGTGCAGAAGCCGCGTTTGCCAGGTGCTCATAAAGCGGCGGTTTCATTCGAGCGGGCTGCAAGCCTCTTGGATGCTTGAGGCGATGGGGCGCAGAACGACCGGGCCAATGGAAACGCAAGCCCCGGGCTATGCCGACGGCAATCCGCAGGATCGCATCCAGTTCTTTGACGCAAAAGTAATTCTCAAGCCGGATTTCTTCGCGACGGTCCGCGGCTTCAAAATGTTTAGCGATCTCGTCGCGGAGGCGGCCGGCAAGGTGAAGGGCGTCACCTACCGACCGGCCGACCTCGCCAAAGCAAGGCCCCGTATCCGGGAGGTCATGTTCCTCGATACGGCCGACTTCCGGCTTTACAATAACTCGTTCATTTTGCGGCGACGGAACGACTACCAAGACGGCTTCCCCACGAGCGATCCCGAGGTCGTCTTCAAATTCCGAAACATCGATATGCAAAAGACCTCCTCGATCGACGTGCGGCCGCAAATCGCCGGGCCGTACCGGACGAAGTTCAAGGCCGAAGCGCTGCCCCTCAAGGATGGTCCGGGCGGCTTCCGCCTGCTGTATTCGCACAACTGCATTTTCCCGATGAGCTCCGTGCACGGGGCGGACCGCACGAACCTGCGAGTCATCGCAAAAGCGCTTCCTGCGATCGCCGGTCTCGTTGGCGACCTGGAAGAAAAGGTCGGGCTGGTGAACTCGACCCTCGTCGAAGAGGTCTTGATGGACCTCGGACCCATCGACTTCGGTAAAGGCATGACGACCAAGTCGAACATCTCACTTTGGCGTTCGCTCGGCGACCACCACGTGATGTGCGGCGAGTTCGCGTATCAAGCAAGGTTCGACCGGCGCGAGGACGTGCACCAGGTCATCAAGCAACGCGTCGAAGAGCTGTTCATCAAGCTGCAGCAGGTTGCCGACGGTTGGCTCCTCCTCGGAACGACGAAGACCGGCCTCGTCTACCAATTGAAAGGTAACCCGCCTCAAAGCCATGAGTAAGGTTTCAATACCGGCGATCTTCGGCGTATTTCTGCAGATCGGGGCGACGAGCTTCGGCGGCGGAGTCGTAGCCTATCTGCGCAGCGCGCTGGTTACTAAGAAGAAGTGGCTGACCGATACCGAGTTTCTCGAGCTGATGTCGTTGAGCAACACGTTGCCCGGTTTGAACGCAACGAACATGGCGATCCTTGCGGGCCAGCGGTTGCGCGGAACGCTTGGCGCGACCGTGGCGATGATCGGGATGTGTTTGCCGGCCTTGATTCTGATGACCGCCGCCGGATTCGCGTACGGCGCGGAAGGAAGCCGCCCGTTGGTCACGGCGGCGCTCCGCGGCGTTGCAGCGGCGGCGACGGGCCTGATCGCGGCAACCTGGTATCAAATCGGAAAGAAGACCGTGAAAGGCTTCTACGAAGCATTCTTTATTCTCGCGGCGATCCTCGGCATCAACTACTTCAAGCTTTCGGTGCCGGTCGTACTGCTCTCGGTCGGCGCGCTCTCGATCTTTGCCTTCCGGCCGCGTAAACCCGGCGACCACAGGAAGGAGGAGCACGCATGGATCAGATCCCTGCAATAGCACGGGTATTTGCGTACCTGTCGCTGCTGACGATCGGCGGCGGCATGGCGGCTTTTCCGGAAATGAAAGTTCTGGTGATCGACACCCACCGCTGGCTTACCTATCCGCAGTTGATTCACATCTACAGCGTTGGCCAAATGTCGCCCGGCCCGAACATGATGATGGTTGCGACGATCGGCGAGCGCGTCGCCGGGATTCCCGGCGCGCTGGTCGCCGCGTTTGCATTCTTTGTGCCGACGGGCATCCTGACGCTAGCGGTCGGCGGCCTCTGGAAGCGGCTCGAGAACTGGCCGTGGCGAGCGTCCATTCAAAAAGGGCTTGGACCGGTGGCAATCGGCCTTGCCGTCGCCGGCCTCATCACCTTCGGCAAAACCGCGGTTACCGATTGGGTAACTGTGGCCGTCGCGCTCCTCGTGTTCGCGGCCACAATGCGCACGCGCCTCAACCCCGCGATGTTGATTCTCGGCGGAGCGATCGTCGGCGTGGTCGCCCTGCGGTAAGAACCGGAGCTAAATGGGTACGCGTTCGCTATGAAGATATATACGCCGAAGAAATGGGCCCTTTCCGGACTGAACGGCATCTCCGACGCGACGCTCGAGATGCATTTCGGGCTCTACGAAGGTTACGTCAAGAACACCAACCTGTTGAACGAGCGCCTGGGCGCGATCCGGCAGGCCGGTAAAGCCGCCGGGGCAGATCCGGCATATGCCGAGCTGGTGCGCCGTCTGGGATTCGAGTACAACGGCATGCGCCTGCACGAATACTACTTCGACAATATGGCCAAGGCGCCGGGCGAGATCGGGACCGGCCGGCTCTATAACGCTCTGGGCGACGCCTTCGGCGGCTTCGAAGAGTGGAAGAAAGACTTCATGGCCGTCGGCGGCATGCGGGGTATTGGTTGGGTGATTGCGTATTGCGATACGACAAACGGACAGATCACCAATCACTGGATCAGCGATCACGAGAATGGAAATCTGGCCGGCTTCGTTCCGGTGGTGGTAATGGACGTCTGGGAGCACGCGTTCATCAAGGATTACAAGCCGTCCGACAAAGGTAAGTACGTCGAGGCATTTTTCGCCAACGTCGACTGGGAGGCGTGCGAATCCAGGCTTCCGTGAACTGTTACTTCTTGCGGCACGGAGTTGCCGTCGAACCCGAGCAGTGGACCGGGCGCGATTTCGACCGGCCGCTGACGCACGAAGGGATCGAGCGAATGAAATGTGAGGCGCGTGCGATCGCCGATCTCTCGCTGCGGCTCGACGTCATCGTGACGAGTCCGCTGCTGCGCGCTCGCCAGACCGCCGAGATCGTCGCCGACCGCCTGAAGCTGCGCGACGAAATCGTCGAAGACAAACGGCTTGCGGAGGGTTTCGATGTCAGATGGCTCTCCGCGATCCTCGGAGAGCGCGATAAGGCCGAGGCGATCCTGCTCGTCGGTCACGAGCCGACGATGAGCGCCACGATCGGCCGGATCGTCGGCGACGCCAGTGTCGAGCTGAAAAAAGGGGCGCTCGGCGGTGTCGCACTCTCGGATGCGTCGGCGACTCGAGGAACGCTCATCTGCCTGATTCCACCGAAGGTTCTCACGCAATTGGGGAAAGGTCGTAATCGATCGTGAGCGGCGCGTGGTCGCTGAAGCGTGCCTCTTTGTAAATGGAAGCGCGCTGAACGCGCGGCGCGAGGTCCGGCGTAATCATCTGATAGTCGATCCGCCATCCCAGGTTTCGTTCCCAGGCAGCGGGCCAGTTCGACCACCACGTGTACTGCTTTGCCTCCCGGTTGACGACCCGGAAGGCATCGACCCAGCCCAGGCGTTCGATCAGCGCATCCATCCAGGCGCGCTCTTCGGGAAGCGAACCCGTGACCTGGCTGTTCCGCGCGAAATTATAGGTGTCGATCGGTTTGTGCGCGATGTTGAAGTCGCCGCAGACGATGTGAGCGCCCCCGGAATGCCGCAACTGCGCGAGCGTCGCGAGCAAACGCTCGAGGAACGTCATCTTGAAGCTCTGCCTGGCGGGACCGCTGATTCCCGAAGGCACGTATAGCGACGCAACGCTCACGGCGCCGAAGTCGGCCTGCACGAAGCGTCCCTCCGAATCCATGTCATCCCAGCCCAGCGAGCGCCGCACGGAGAGCGGCTCCCGGCGCGAGTAGAGTGCCACACCGCTGTAGCCGCGGCGGCGTGCGTCGACGAAATACGGCGTAAATGCGGCTAGCCTTGTCGCCTCGGGCGGCAGCTGATGCTCCTGTGCGCGCGTCTCTTGCAAGCAAATTACATCGGCTTCCTCCGAGTCGGCCCATTGAAAGAATCCCCGGCGTGCCGCCGACCGTATTCCGTTGGCATTGAGCGAAATTATCCGCATCAGCGGGCTTTTTTTGACGGCTTGATGGAGGCCTGTCGTGCTATCATACGAGCGTGAAGACTCACCGATACGAAACCTGCGTTGGGTGGGCTGCCGACGGTCGGGGGACGGAATCGTATCGCAGCTACTCGCGCAACTTCACGATTACTGGAGACGGTAAGGCCGATATCGCGGGTTCGAGCGATCCGGCATTTCGCGGAGACGCGACTCGTTATAACCCCGAGGAACTGCTGGTCGCAAGCCTGTCGTCGTGCCACATGCTTTGGTACCTACATCTCTGCTCGGTCAGCGGAATCACGGTCCTCGATTATCGGGACGATGCAACGGGCACGATGCAGGAAGGCGAGGGCTCCGGGCAGTTCGTCAGAGCCGAGCTTCGACCGAAGATAACGATCGCCCGCGGAGGCGATTGCGCACGTGCGTTCGCACTGCACGAGGAAGCGCATCGCCTCTGCTTCATCGCACGGTCGGTAAACTTTCCCGTCGAGGTCGAGGCGGAAATTGCCGAAGAATAAGCCGCCGGCCGAGTCGCTGGAAAAACAACAACTCGCACGCTTCATCTCGCGGTTTCTCCGGAGATCGCAAGCCTCGCGCGAGCCGCCTTGTCGACGATGCGCGAACGGCTTCCGGGAGCGTTCGAGCTCGTCTACGACAACGCATACGCGCTCGTTGTCGGTTTCGGGCCGACGCCGAAGCCATCGGAGGCGGTTTTTTCGCTTGTTATCTATCCGAAAAAAGTAAGTCTCTGTTTTCTATATGGTGCGCACTTGACCGATGCCGAGCATCTGCTGCAGGGGAGCGGAAACCAAGTGAGGCACATCCGTCTCGAGAGCGCCGAAACCCTCGAGAAGCCTAGCATCCACGCATTGATGAACGTCGCCATCGGGGATGCAATAACACCCTTTTACGGTACGCGACGCGGCCAAACGATTGTAAGGGCGATTTCGAAGAATCGCAGGCCACGACGGGTGATTTAGGATGGGAAGTTTATGACGAAACCAAGCCGTTATCCTTACGCTGAGACGATCGAGCGGCTATCCACGGCGATCACCGACGGGGGGAACACGATCTTTGCGACGATCGATCAAGCGGCGGCCGCCGAGAGCGTCGGGCTGCCCCTGCGCCCAACCACGCTCATCATCTTCGGAAACCCCAAGGGTGGAACTCCGTTGATGGACGCCTTTCCGCTGGTCGCCCTCGACCTTCCATTGAAAGTGCTCGTGTGGCAAGAGGGCGGCGACGTCAACGTTGCCCACGTGAGGATGTCCGATATCGCCGCCCGATACGGTGTCGCCGGAATGGACGAGCGCATCGCGGCGATAGATCGATCGCTCGACGCCTTAATAGATGCGGTGGCTTAGCGGGCGAAAGTTGCGCCGCCTAATGCTTGAGAAGAATCGCAAGCATCGTCGTGATCCAAGTAACGACGATGAGTGACGTCATCCTCCACTGAAAACCGTCCAGCCGTCGTCTGAGCCCATCCAGCCGAAGGTCGCACTGGCCGAGTCGACCGTCAATCTGCACGAACCGCGAATCCACTTGCGCGAACCGCGAGTCGATTTGCGCGAACCGCAAATCGATCTGCGCGAACCGCGAGTCGATTTGCGCGAACCGCGAGTCGACCTGCGCGAACCGCGAGTCGATGTTCGACGCGAGGTCGCCCAAGCGCTTGTCGAGCTGCTCGTAGCCCCCTTCGAGGTGGGCCATCTGAACTTCCAGCGGCTGGCCGCTCACGACTTCATTCTATCACGGCGCGGTGCGGTGGCGGAAAGGCCGCCGCCGGGACGAAGCATTTTGCGTGCCCGAGTTGCCCGACATCGCCGCCTACATGACCGCCCTCGAGGAGCGTATCGTCGGCCGGCCCCTCGAACGAATCTCCATCGTCAATCCGTTCGTGCTGCGAACGCAGGAGCCGCCGGCTGCCGTCCTGGAGAGCCGCGCCGTTCGCCATCTGCGGCGGATCGGAAAGCGCATCGCCATCGGATTCGATGGCGATTACTGGCTCGTACTTCACCTGATGATCGCGGGGCGGCTTCATTGGAGGCAACGAGGCGCAGGCGCCGCGAACCGCGCGACGTTAGCCGTTCTCGACTTTCCAAGAGGCTCGCTCGTGCTGACGGAGGCCGGCTCCAAGCGACGCGCCTCGATACACATAGTCGAGGGCGAGGAGGCGCTCTACGACCTCGATCCCGGCGGCATCGACGTCCTTCGCTGCGATTTCGAAACGTTTCGTAACGCACTGATGGCCGAAAACCGCACGCTCAAGCGAGCTCTGACGGATCCGCGCATTCTTAGCGGAATCGGCAATGCGTACTCCGACGAGATTCTTCACGCGGCACGCCTCTCTCCGGTTGCGCTCACGCACAAACTCACGCGCGAGCAGTGGCAACGGCTCTTCGCCACGACGCAGGCGATCCTGCAGCTCTGGATCGACCGCCTGCAAGCTGAGACGAAGCGTGGCTTCCCAAAGCACGTCACCGCATTTCGCGAGGATATGGCCGTACACGGCCGCTACGGGAAACCGTGCCCCACTTGTGGTGAAAAGGTGCAGCGAATACGGTATGCCGACAACGAGACGAACTACTGCGCGCGTTGCCAGACGGGCGGCAAGCTCTTAGCCGATCGGAGCCTTTCACGGCTGTTGAAATCCGATTGGCCGCGCACGCTCGACGAGCTCGAAGCGCTTCGTCGCCGAACTAATTAGATGGATCTTCACGCCGCGAGCGCGCTCGCCGTCGTCTTCGCCGCCATCATCGTGCTGGTGACGATCGCAAACCGCATCAACATTGCGTACCCGATAGTCTTGGTTCTGGGCGGCATCGCAATTGGTTTCATTCCGAACGTTCCCACCATCGCATTGCCCCCGGCCTTGGTGCTCGTCGTCTTTCTGCCGCCGCTCCTCTATTGGGAAAGCGTCACGGCGCCGACGAGCGAGTTCCGGGCGAACGCGATCTGGATCTTCCAGATGGCGTTCGGCCTGGTAATCCTAACGACGGTCGCGGTCGGGGCCGTCGCGCACGCGATCGTTCCCGGCATCGGCTGGGGCGTTGCCTTCGTACTCGGCGCCATCGTTTCGTCGACGGATGAGGTGGCGTTCGTTGCCGTCGCCGACCGACTGAACGTGCCACGCCATATCATTGGAACGATCGAAGGCGAGAGCCTGGTCAACGACGCGACGTCGCTCATTCTCTACGGGGCAGCCATCGCCGCAGTTGTAGGCGCGTCGTTCTCACTCTCGCACGCGTTCGGAGCGCTCGCGCTTTCCATCGTCGAAGCCGTGGCGATCGGACTTGCGGCAGGCGGCCTTGCGGTTCTGGCGTGGCGGGTGCTGCAAGATGAAACGCTGCAAGGCGTTATTTCGGTCGTCGTCCCGTTTGTCGCCTATCTTCCGGCATACTATATCGGCGCCTCGGGCGTCTTAGCAACGGTCGTCGCAGGTCTCTTCATCAGCCGCTTCACCCCCAACGTACTGCTTCCAATGACTCGCGTGGTGATGACCGGCTTTTGGGTAACGATCGTCTTTCTGCTCAACGCTTTCATCTTTGTCGAGGTTGGAATCCGATTTCACGACATCGTATCGGGGCTCCATGCCTATTCCGCCGGTCAGCTCATCTGGTGGGGGAGCGCCGTCGCGGCAACGTGCATCCTCGCGCGACTCGCGTGGACCTTCGCGCAAGGGCTACTGCCGATAACCAACGAGCCCGAACACGTGGGCGGAAAGGCCGACTGGTCTCACGTTTCGATACTTGCCTGGACCGGCATGCGCGGCGGCGTCTCGTTGGCGGCCGCGCTGGCGATTCCGCTCGAAACCACCGCGGGACCCTTTCCCTATCGCGATCTCTTGATCTTCATCACCTTCGTCGTGCTATTGGCGACGCTGGTCGGACAAGGCGGAACGCTGCCGTATATCATCAAGTGGTTGGGCGTCAAAGACGATCTCGCCGCGCAGGACGAAGAGCGCACCGCGCTCGCGGCGACCGCTCGCGCCGGGCTCGAATGCCTCGACAAGCTGGAACGCGAGGGCAGTGTTCCCCATTCGATCTTAGAGCTGCAACGTAGGCGCCTGCGGGCGCGATTTGCCGAGTTCGGCGAGAGCGCCGAAGGTGCCGCGGAGACGACTGCAGCGTTCCGTCGCGTCGAACGACGCCTGCTCGACACGCAGCGGAAACGGCTGATCCAACTTCGGACCCAAGGAAAAATCGATAATACCGTCATGCGCCGCGTCCTGCGCCTGCTCGATCTGCAGGCGGTCGAGATCGGTCTGCTCGATAGCACCGGACACGATAAAATCGAGGCGGAGGGCGAGTAACATCGAGACCCCGTAGCGGAGCTACGGCACCGTGTTTATCCTTAGGAGGAAAGCTCCCGGACGGCCCGCGAATTGCGCCTGCGGTTCAGAAAGATTGAGAGACTGCTCTTAGGGAGGCCTCTTTAATGTACGGATACCCGTGGCTACTTGGATCGCTGCTTCTCTTGCCGTATGACTTCGTACCCGAGGACTTTGACGATTGCGCCGGCCAGCTCTTAGGGATCGACACCAGCAAACTGTTCAAGCTGCTCGGAACTCAGTTCGGAGGCAATGGGACAACGGACTTTGCTTTACCCGACCTACGTGACCGCGAGCCGATAAAAGGTGTGAAGTACTGCATCGCGACGATAGGCGCACCGGTTTCGTGAAGCGTCAAACGTTCGTCCTAACCGGCGCCGGCGCAATGCTCGCCGGGTGCGCCGCGCCCGCGATGGCTCCCAATTCCCTCGTCGCCTCGTCGCTGCACCAAGGTATTCGGCGTGATACATCCGTCAGCACGCAGCTGCTCGGCTCGCTCTTGTTGACTCCTTACGATTTCGTTCCGCTAAACTTCGCAAAGGCTGCCGGTCAGATTCTACCAATAGCATCGAACGCCGCGCTCTTCACGCTGCTGGGCGACCGGTTTGGAGGCGACGGAACGAAGACCTTCGGGCTTCCCGACATGCGCGGGCAAGAACCGATCAAAGGGCTGTCTTATCTGATTGCAACGGCCGGCATCTACCCGAGCCGTAAAGCAGTCAAGGTGCCAAACCAATACCGAATACCTCCGCTCCTCGGGCAACTCTTGCTCGTCCCATACATTCCCAGATACACTCCACCAGCCGGCTGGGCTACATGCGACGGCCAGCTTCTGAAGATTGAGCGAGAGGTGGCACTCTACACACTATTAGGAAACAAGTTTGGCGGCGATGGCAAGACCACGTTCGCTCTGCCCGACTTGCGCGGGCATGAGCCCCTCAAGGGATTAACGTACGTGATCTCGCTCCAGGGGAGGTTCCCAACCGCAAGCTGACGGTAGCGTTTAGAAAGATGGTGGAGCTGTCGGGGTACTGCCCCCCGAGTCCAAGAAACTTAACCGGCGCGTTCTCCAGGCTCAGCTTCGAATTTTTCTTATTCGACCGTACGCCTCGAGGCGTGGCTTACCGGTCGCTGCAGATTCTTTATCTCGCACGAGCGTCGAATCACGCGATCGTGCCAGCCCGAGTTTGTGACCGGAAGGCAGAGTGGTTCGGGCCGACTCTCTGCGTCCGGTGACTAGCCTAGATTAGGCAGCCAGTGCGTATTCGTGATTGGCAGTTATTGCCGTTGCGATCGTTTTAGGAGAGCTCGCAACTCCGCCTGCTAACGCCGACTGAAGCGTTCCTGTCGAACCTATTTCAGCCCCATGCTTGCCCCGACTAGCCTACCCTGAGCCTAGTCGAAGGGCTCATCAGTATAACACGGCGCGGCAAGTTGGCGGTTTCGCCCTAGCTTGCCTGCGCCTCCGTCTTTCCGACCTGGTGCATGATCGTCGAGACGACCATCATGATCAGCGCACCGTAGAGGTCCGCTATCCAGGGGTTGATGCCGCTGCCCGGATTGTACATGTTGACGAAATGCACCGTGATTACGAAGAGCAGATAGTTTATCACGAACGTAAAGAGGCCCAGCGTTATAATCGTCAACGGAAGCGAGATTAGCCGTAGAATGGGCCCGATGAGCGCGTTGACGATCCCGAAGACCAGCGCCGCAATCAGCGCGTTCACCAGGGTCGTATTATGGTAGAAGCCCGGTACGTATTTGGCGATCAGCCAAAAGGTCAGAGCGGTAACGATGAAGCGGAGCAGCAAGTTCACAAGCGAGACCCTCCTTCGAGTGCTTGCTTGACCTTTGCGGCTAAGGAAGGGCTCATCCCTTTCACGGCCGCTATTTCGTCCAGTGCGGCACGCCGAATTCCGGCCGGAGAACCGAAGGCCGTCAAGAGCCGCTTCTTGCGCACCGGCCCCACGCCGTCGAGGGCGTCGAGCGCCGACCTCGTCATGGCTTTGGCGCGCCGCTGCCGGTGATAGGTCACGGCGAAGCGGTGCGCCTCGTCGCGAATTCGCGCGACGAGGTGCAGCGCCGCCGAGTTGGCGGGCAAGACGATGGGATCGGACTGATTGGGCAGGTAGAGCCATTCGTGTTCCTTCGCTAACCCGGCGAGAGGAAGACCGGTCATGTCGAGCTCCTCGAGCACCTCGACGACGGCGCTTAGCTGACCCTTTCCTCCGTCGATCAACAACAGGTCGGGTTTCTTATTGAATTTCTCTTTCTTGGCCAGTTCGCGCTCCACCGGGGTTTCGATGCGATCCGTTTCGCGCCGGAGATAGCGCAGGCGCCGGCGCAGCGTCTCCTGCATCATCGCAAAATCGTTTGGCCCGCGATCGTACTGAATCTTGAACTTGCGGTACTCGCTCTTCTTCGGCCGGCCTTCGACGAAGACGACCATCGACGCGACGGGATTGGTCCCCTGGATGTTCGAGATATCGTAGCACTCGATGCGATGCGGCGGCTCCGGAAGCTCGAGCGCGTCGGCGAGATCGGTAAGCGCCGTCGCCTGCGCCGTCTCTTGGACTTCCTGATGCGCCAAGAAGGCTTTGAGATTCTGCTCGGCATTCTTCTGGACCAGGCGCATATATTCGCAGCGCGCGCCGCGCTGCGGGCGCAAGATTCGCACGCGCTGCCCCTTGATCGTCGAGAGCCACGCTTCGATGGTCTCGCGTTCTTCTGGTAGTGCGGAGACGAGCAGTTCCTTCGGCACGGCGGCCGCCTGCGCGGCACGCGAGCGCCGCCTCTCCGGCACCGGGGCTTGATTGTCGCGGGCGACGCGGACGGTCGAAAAGGCACTCTCCTCCGCCGCACTCGCCGTCCGTGCGGTATAAAACTGCTTGAGGAACTCGCCCATCAATACTTCATCGGATTGTTCGTAGACGCCGTCGAGAATGAAATGCTCCTGTCCGATCAGCTTGCCGCCGCGCACCAGGAAGACTTGCATGCAGGCCTGTCCCTGAGCGCGCGCGACTCCGATCAGATCCATATCGAGGCGCGACTTCCACACGACCTTCTGTCCTTCGGTGACTCGCCGGACCTGGACGATGCGGTCTCGCAGCCGCGCCGCCGCCTCGAAGTTGTAGCGTTCGGCAGCCTCGGTCATTTCGTGCTGCAGCCGGCGCAGCAGCGAGTCCTGTTTGCCTTCCAGGAAGAGCACGACCTCGTCGATCGTTGCATCGTACTCTTCTTCGCTCTGATAGCCGACGCAGGGCGCGAGGCAGCGGTGAATATGATACTGCAGGCATGGGCGCTTGCGCCGTCCGTCGATCGGTTCTCGGCACGTGCGCAGCGGAAAGACGAGCCGCACCAGGTCGATCAGCTCGCGCAGACCATGAGCGTTGGTATAGGGACCGAAGTATCGCGCGCCGTCGTTTCGCACCATTCGCGTGAAGACCACCCGCGGAAACGGTTCGTTGGTCACCTTCAAGTATGGATAGCGTTTGTCATCGCGAAGACGGACGTTGAAGGGCGGTTGATGGCGCTTGATCAGATTCGCTTCGAGAATCAGCGCTTCGATTTCGTTGGTAACGACGATCGTTCGAACGTCGACGACTCGCTCCGCCATCGCCGCGATCCGAATGTGATGCACGGCGCCCTCTTGGAAATACGAACGCACGCGATTTCGCAAGGAGATCGCTTTGCCGATGTACAGGATCTCGTTGCCGGCGCCGATCATCATGTAGACGCCTGGAGCATCCGGGACCTGCGAAAGATCGGTGAGGAGCGTCACCTAGGGAGCCTGTAGGGCTATGGCCGTTTTCGGATTCGTCGCCGAATTTTCGTTCGAAGACGAGGCGCGATGAGGGAGCGAAGCCGTAGCTTCGTGACCGAAGAGCAACGAATTATTCGGACAAAAGACGGTACGAAGACGGAAACGTGCCATAGCCCTACAGGTTCCTAGCGCGAATGGGTCGCGACCGCGCCCGCATGACGACGATGCCGGCAATGACGGCAACGACGACGAAGCCCAGGATGAGATACGCCCATTGATGCAACAGCGGAAGCACCGCGCTTACGTGCGGACCCAGCGCGTTGCCGAGCAGAATCAAGAGACCACAGAAGATCAGCGATCCGAGGAAGGTCCAGAGATAGAAGTGCGCGAGATTCATCTCCGCGATCCCGGCCGCAATCGCGACGACGCCCCGCACGACCGGCAGAAAACGGCAAACGAAGACTGCGAAGGTTCCCCAACGCTCGAAGAAACGATGCACGACCAGCAACCGGTCGTGCGTGAAGTGAACGTACTTTCCATAGCGTTCGATGAGCGGCACGCCGCCGTAGCGGCCGATCGCATAACCGACGGAGCCGCCGGCTAACTCGCCCGCCAGCGCCACGGCGATCGTCAGCCCGAGATTGCTCAAATGTCCGGTCGCGGTCAACGCCCCTGCCACGGGGAGAACGATCTCGGTCCCGATGGGAACCGCCATGTTCCCCAGTGCGAGCGCCGCAAAGAGGCCGACGTAGCCGTAGGTATCGATGAGCCACAGAATCGCTTGCTGGAGGTGTTCCACCCCGCTCCTTTACTCGAGCGCCGGCGTTCTGTTTCGAGTCGAGGCGCGGCGCAGAATTTCGGCGGCCGAGCTGCCTCCTTCCAGCCGCAACGCTTCGAATAGGTCGAGCGGCCCGATCTCGCGCTCGCCGGCCCGCTCCTGAGCGAGGGCGACGATCCGCCGAACCCGGGGCGTTATAAGAATGCCCTCCCAAAGACGGTCTTCGCCGGTGCCCAGCGCTCGCCGGACCTCTGAGTGGACCTCCGGGACGTCGATGCCCTCCGCGTCGAGGGCTCGCAGCGTCGCCGGATCACGCTCCTCGAGCAAGGCCACGAGCAAGTGATCGGCGCCTACGAAGTAATGGCTGTGGTTTCGGCACTCTTGCTCGGCCACGCGAAGCACGCGCCGCGCCGCAGGATCAAAGTTCGAGAACAAGCGTCCCTCGACGGGGAAGAAGAATTTCGGGGCGACACGATTTGAACGTGCGACCTCTTCGTCCCGAACGAAGCGCTCTACCAAGCTGAGCCACGCCCCGAAGAGCCTCGAAAGATTTTGCAGAACCGTGCTCCCTTCCTTTACTCTGCGCTACGGCCTGCCGCGACCAGGGTAAAGCTGAGAGGCCTCTGAAAGAGTTTCGTCGTTCATGAAATACCTCATCGTCGGGTGCGGCCGCGTCGGTTCTGCACTTGCTAAACTTCTCGATTCCGACGGACACGAAGTCAGCGTCGTTGACGAAAACGCCGCGGCCTTCAGGCGTCTCGGGCAAAAATTTAAAGGCCACGTCGTCGTCGGCACCGGCATCGACTACGACGTGCTCAAGCGAGCCGGCGCCGCGAGTGCCGACGGGTTTATCGCGGTCACCAACGGCGACAACCGCAACATCATGGCGGCGCTCATCGCGCAACGGATGTTTAAGATCAAAAAGATCGTGGCTCGGATCTACGACCCGCCGCGCGGTCAGATGTATCGCGAGCTCGGCGTTCAAACGGTCTGTCCGACCACCGTCGGCGCCAAGCTGATCCGCGACGTTCTCATCGATGCGCCCTGGGAGAATCAAGCGTTCGACTTCGGTAAACTGACGTCGGTGGCCGCGCTCGTCGGCGCCGCGGATGCCGGCAAACGCGTCGTTGAAATCGAGGAAGAGCATCGGATTCGAATCGCAGCCGTGCGGCGAGGACAGACCGTCACCGTGGCCTCGAGCGACTTCACGCTTCAAGAAGGCGACGAAGTCAATGCCGTCGTCGCGCCCGACGCGATCGGCGACTTCGCCCAACGCTTTCGCAGCACGCCGCTCCAACCGAAAGTGACGGCCTAACCAATGTTCATCTTAATCGTCGGCGGCGGCAAAGTCGGCTCGTATCTCACCCGAGCGCTGATCAACCAAGGCCATGAGGTCGTAGTCATCGAGAAGGTCGAGCGCAAGGCCAAGATGCTCGAGCGTCTGATCGATCGGCAGGTGACCGTCGTCGGTGACGGTTGCGACCCGATGGTCCTCGAAGCGGCGGGCGTCAGCCGTGCCGACGTCGTCGTCGCCGATACCGGCGACGACGAAGACAATCTCGTCGTCGTGCTCCTTTCGAAGAAAAAATCGAAGGCGCGCTGCATCGCTCGCGTGAACAATCCGGCCAACAAACTGATCTTCAACTCACTCGACACCGACGATCCGGTCATCGTCATCTCGTCGACCGAGCTCATTCTCGACGTGCTCAACGAGCACGTCAACGCGTCGAAGTATCGCTCGATGCTGGAGACGATGCATCTCTTCGGCAAAGGCGACATGCAGCTCGTCAAGGTCGCGATTCCCGAACGCTCTCCGGTCGACGGCAAGCGGCTCTCCGAGATCGATTTTCCGCACAACTCCGTCGTCGTCGCAGTCGATCGTCCTCAGAGCGATTTGGAGATTCCGACCGGCGACACGACGCTGCACGCCGGGGACGCGATGATCGTGATCGTCAAGAACGGCGCAGGGGAGCGCATCCGCTCGATCCTCGGCGCCTAACGCATCGCTTCCCTTGACAGAGGTCGCGCCGTGTCTCTGTCCAAACGGAGATGGCGTGCCAAGGTCGGGAGCCGAGTACAAGCTGGAGCAGCGCCGACACGCCGCGGCGGAAGGGCTGTGCCACACGTGCTGCGCCGTTAAGGTCGCTCCGGGGCGATCCACGTGTTCGAAGTGTTCGGCCGATGCTTCCGCGCGCACCATTCGACGACGACGGGCAATTCGGACGAAGAACGAGATGGAGCGCGATGTCTCGGCCCTAGAAGCGCTTGGTGATACTTATTCTTCGGACGGCGACTACCGCGCAGCTCTGAAAAGCTATCAACGGGCCTTCGATCTCTCCGAGGGCGATCTTTGTGCTCACGCGCGGCTCGCGGTCAAGGTCGGTGACACCGCGTTCCATCGCGGAATCGCAACCGACGCCGACGGGTGGTTCAATATTCCGATAGAAAAGACGGTGGCCGGCGCGGGAACTAGCGTCGCCCGCCTACACATGCAGCAGATTCGGACCCTCTGGGCAAGCTCGCGCACTGCCGACATCGTACCGCTCTCCGAACGTCTGCTCGATTTCGCAACTGAGGCCGACGATGCCGACCTGGCTCTTGCGACCCGGCTATCGTTGGCCATGGTCCTTCACTTGTTGTCGCGGTACGGTGAAGCGGAGCGCTACCTGCACGCCATCAGCATACACGCCTTGCCCAAAGATCCCAAAGTGATCTCCAAGTACCACCGTGTGTGCGCATTAGTGTACGCATCTTCCGGCAACGCCGAAATGGCGTTCGCCAGCTTTGCAAAAGCGCTCCATTACGCCGAGCAAGATCCGGACCCATACGCGTATACGAGCATACTCCACTCGCATGCGATGTCCGCCAGTATGCTCGGCCGCACCGAACTCGCCGGCAACTTGTTTTTACAAGCGTTGAGCGCGGCGCGCGATCGGAATCTCGCGTGGTACGTTGCCTGTATTTCCCTCGAGTACGCGCGCGTACTCAGCCGCCGGGGCAACAGGCATCTCGCCCATGCCTATGTTGACCAAGCGGCGACGGTCGAGAATCCTCCGCCGGTCTTACTCGAAGCTTTAGCGGAAATCGGGATACCGATCGCCATCGAGTGCAACGACCCATATCTTCTCGACCAATGCGCGAACGAGGATGCTCTGACATTCGCATTTAGGTCGGGTCAACCGCCGCGCCTCGGACCCGTCGCATCCTCATTCGCCCGCTATTTCCATCGAATGAGTCAGCCGCAAAAAGCTCGAGAGCTGCTCGAAAAAGCCCTCGCGTACGTGAAGAACGCAGACGAAGCGTCCGATCTGCCGCTGGCGGTCGCCCAATTCGGCGACGAGCGCTACTTCGGGCAGGCGCGCGAGGTCCTCCGAAGCCGAACGCTTCTGCCGAACGCCGACGTGGCGACCGCGCACTTACACTATTTCGACGCCCTCGTTCTAGACCGGGAGGGCGACCCCGAAGCATGTATGCGCGAGGCGACGGCCGCTGCCACGTTATTTCGAAAGCTCCGATGGACGAGTTACGAGCTGGCCGCGACCCTGCTTGGAGCCTCTGCCCATCGCGCACGCAGCGCGGCCGATGGATCCTCGGATCCGGTACCGTCGATCCCCTCTGAGCTGACTCTACGAGAGCAAAGCGTCGCCCAGCTGGCGATCGTCGGACTGTCGAATCGCGAGATCGGCGAACGCCTCATGATCTCGGCGCGAACGGTCGAATGTCATATGACCTCGATCCTACGGCGAATGGGCCTGAGGTCGCGTCACCAGCTGCTCGAATCGGTACGCGATAAAGACTAGGGGTTTCCACGATTGTGGCAGGTCTCTGCGCCTGCTAAAATTCCAGGGCTAGAATCTCGTTGGAGGCGACCCTCAAGACCTTTGTTTCTTCTGTTGATGCCTCGTTTTCGACCCTCGTTGTGCGAATGCTTCATCAGTTGGATGACCGATACTTTCCTGGGAGCAGACCAAAGGGAGCAGAAATGGTAGGCCAACATTATGGCTATTCTTCGCACAATCGGTGCCGCGCTCGGCGCATGGGCTACGCTGGCGATGCTAGCGGGCTGCTCTGGCGGTAGTTCGCCGTCAGCGTTCTCTCCGGGTGGACCGAGCGCCGGTGGTCAATCGGTACAGCGGCAAATCGCGCTCGCCGGTCGCACCGACAACAGCGTGCTCGCTCCGAGCATCACGCGAGTCGCGCACGCGCCGGTCAAGACGCCGAGCTTCATGGATTCACGTGCAGTAGGCAAGTCGCTGACCTTTGTATCTGACGCGGCCGATGGGGTCATCGACATCTATCCCCAGGCCGGTAAGAATCAGAAGATGGTCGGCCAAATCACGGGGCTGACGCAGCCGCAGGGCATCACGACCGACAAAAAGGGCAACCTGTACGTCGCAAACACCAATAGCTCGAATGTGCTCGTGTACGCGCCGCCCTACACTGGCGCGCCCAAGATGACGATTAGCGACGCCCACGAGTTCCCGGCTGACGTCGCTGTCTCCAGTGCCGGTGTAGTCGCGATCACGAACATCTGCGATGCCCCGAAGTGCCGCCTCAACACTGGCAACGTTGTGTTGTACGCGAAGGGTAGTACGAAGAGCTGTGCCACCGTTTCCTATTCGGGGTCCAACTTCACGCGCGTCATGTTCGGGGAGTTCGACAGCAAGGGCGTGCTTTACATCGACGGCATGAACAGCGGGTACCAGACGTCGTTCGGGCTCGTCACCGGCGGTTGCGGTGCCACGAGCATTACGAACCTCGACTACGTCTATACGGTTAGCTTCCCGGGTGGCATTCAGATCGACAAGGCTGGCAACATCGCCTTTTGCGACCAGATCAACCAAGTCGTCGATACGTTCGCCCCACCCGTGAGCAATGCTTTCGGAAGTCCGGTGTCGACGACGCCGCTGACGGGATCGACCTCCCCATTGGGCATTGCAATACTTGCTTCGGGTACGAATATCTATACTGCCGACCCCGGCGGTTCCGGACTTGCGGAGGAGTACAAGTACACAGCCGGCGGCGCGGCCGAAAACACCATCGCCGTCGGCGGCCAGCCGATCGGCATCGCGGTGACCCCACCGCTCTCGAAGGAGAACAAGTAAGTGCGCCATTCAATGTTAACTCCCAACGCCTTGGGCGTTGCGGCGCTCGTAACATTTCTCGTGGGCTGCTCGGGCGGCAGCTCGCAAACGCCAGCGTTATCCGGCTCTGCAAACTCGCTTGGTCAGGCATTTGCCCAGCAAGGGACGAGTCTTCGACCGTTCCCGCCGAACAAAAGCCACGGTTTCATGCAGAAGATCGACGCTCGGACGCAGCTCGTGTACATGTCCAGTTGGGGCACTGCTTCCGTCGTCGATGTCTTAACGATGAAGGGGCTCCAGGTCGGCCAGATCACGAGTGGCTTAGCGGAGCCCCAGGGACTATTCGTCGACGCGAAAGGGAGCCTCTGGGTGGCAAATTCCAGCAACGTCGTGCTGTATCCACGCGGCAGTTTATCTCCGAGCACGACGCTCACGGATTCGGTTGGTCCTCCGACCGACGTAACGGTCTGTCCGGACGGCACGGCCTATGTAGCTGACCTTTATGATAACAGCAGCAGCAACCACTCCAGCACCCAAGTCTACGCGCATGGCAGCACTACGCCGACGGGCAACCTCGATTATGCGACAGACTTCCGAAACCCGTTCCTAACGTGCGACGCCGCCGGCAACGTCTTTGTCGCGCTCTTGACCGGCGAATACGCCGGTGATGGCCTCGTCGTCGAGTTTCCGCACGGCAAGCAGAAGGGCGCGAAAAGTCTCGGTATCGTCCTGCAATCTCCCGGCGGCATCAAGCCGGACAACGCCGGCAACTTACTGGTCACCGACCTAATTGACCACACGATCACCGAGTACGCTGAGAACGGTTCGCCGACCGGTCAGTCATTCACGACCGGAACGGCGACAGAAGGCATCGCCGTGAGCCGAAACGGCCTGATCGTCCTCGGTGCGACGGACACCACGCAGGAAGGGCCCGTTGGGATTTCCTGGTCGTACCCCGGCGGCAAGCAACTGCGAGTCTACACGTGCTGCTCGCGCATCGGGCCGCCCCTCCAAGTCAACGACGACGTTGCATTCTACCCCGGTCAAAAGGGCATCTGATACCAACGGGTCCGGTCACGAGGTCCTCGCCGGCGAGCGTATGTCGAGACGCTCGCCGGCGCCGAAGGGCTAGATATAGCCCTTCTTGAGAGCGACGACTGCGGCTTGCGTTCGGTCGGATGCCGAGAGCTTCTCCAGAATGTCGCGAATGTGCCCCTTGATCGTGCCGAGCCCTAAGTGCAAGCTCTCGGCGATCTCCGCGTTCGCGCGACCCTCCGCGATGGCACGCAGAACTTCGGTTTCGCGCTGCGTCAGCGGTGAAGAGCGAGGACCTGCGGGCGCATCGGGTGAGAAACGCGCGAGCACGATATGCGCGATCTGCGGATCGAAATAGGCGCCGCCTTCACTGGCGATTCGCACCGCCTCGACGATTCGCTCCGGCTCGGAGCTCTTCAGGCAATACGCGTCGGCACCAGCCGCCAGTGCGGCCAACACTTCGTTCTCGAGATCGAGCATGGTAACGATCACGACGTGCGTCGCGGGCAACTCCGTGCGCACGCGTTTGGTCAGCGTAACGCCGTCGATCGCCGGAATGCCGATATCGATGACGGCCACATCCGGGCGTTCGCGCAGGATCGCTTCCCAGCCCAGCAAACCGTCGGCCGCCTCGGCGACGACGTCGAACGAGCCCTCGAGCGCCGTACGCAAGCCCGCGCGCGTCAGCGCATGATCTTCGACGATGGCGACGCGCGTGCGCGCATGAGGTTCCATTCACTCCTCCAGCCGCGGAAGCTTCATCGTGAACGTGCTGCCGCGCGGCGATCGAGGAGCGTACTGCACGCTTCCCCCGTATTTTTCCGCGATCCGCCGCACGATGTAAAGACCTAGACTCGTTCCCGCACCAGCGTGGCCTCCGCCGAAACGTTGGAAGAGACCTTCGCGCCGCTCCTCGGGGACGCCGTACCCGTCATCTTCCACCGCGATTTCAATCCACTGCGCGCTGCGAGTGCCCCGCGCGGTCACGTGACCGCCGTGCGGAGTTGCCTCGATCGCATTGGCCAGAAAGTTCGTGATTGCACGCCGAATCTCGTGCGGGTCGCCCATCGTCGGTAAGAGTTCTGCGCTAATGGCTTGCATCTCGACTCCTTTAATTTCGGCCACGGGCGCGAGCTCGGCGACGATGCGTTCGACCAACTGGTCGCAGAAGATTCGCTCTCGGACGGTTGAGGTCTCGCCCGCTTCGTATCTGGCGACGAGCAGCAGCGTTTCGACGATCCGCCGCTGGTCGTCGTTCGCTCCCTGCGCGGTTCGCAGGATCGCACGATAGCGCTCGGGGAGTTCACCGTACGCACCCGTTAGCGCTTGGTTCATCGTGACGTGCGCGGCCGACAGCGGCGTGCGCAGATCGTGCGCGAGCGCGTAGACGATGTCGCGGATCACGTCGCCGCGGTCGGCGAGCTCGTCCTTTTGCCGGGCAATCTCGTCGTTGCGCTCCCCGAGCTGGGTAAAGAGCCCGGCCTGTTCGAGCGCCATTCCGGCCTGCGCAGCAAAGGCGCGAAGCGTCGCGGGCGCGTCGGAAACGAATGGCTTGCCGGCGTTGGCGCATTCGATGAGGATATGTTCCGACGACCCGTTGGCGGAAATTAGCGCGACGAGCGCCTGCGACGCTCCCAACGCGTCGAGCGTGAGCCGGCCCAAGACGTCGTTTTCGGTCACGGAGAGCACGTCGTGAGCCTCGGCAGCGCGCGCGGCTAGCGACGCAATCTCGGTCGAGAGCGGCCGGCGCTCGACCGAAATATCCCGGTCCCCCTCGGCGTAGGTAAACGTTAGCGGCGTTCCAATCGGCGTCTCGCGCAAGATCAATATCGCTTTCGACGCGCCTAGCAACGCGACCGATTCGCGCGCGACGGCGCGCTGTACCAGCTCGACGTTGAGGGTTTCCCGCACGCGGCCGATCGCGACGCGCAGCGCTTTCTCCACGTCGATCTGACGCATCCGCCCCATCGAGACGCCGGCTTCTCGAGCGTACTCTTGGGTCTTTATGCTCATATAGCCGACGAGAACGTAGGAGGCGGCCAAGAGCAATCGATCGCCAACCGCTACTCCATCCCAATGGTGGCCGGCAACGATGCCGTTATAATATCCGGCCGCCACGTTTGCCAGCTCGGCCGTGATGACCAAGTTCGTCGTGAGCCGGCTCCGCAGCGCCAGGCTGCTGAGCGCGATTGGGCCGTTGAATAGGATCGCCGCGATAAAAAGCTGTGGAGTAAAGAGATCGATAATCCAGCCGACGACGAGTAAGCCGTAACAGAGTAAGGCCACTGCGCGCGTTTTCGGGTAGAGCGGCGGGGGCGCCTTGCCACAGCGCGAAGGCCTGCGGCGATGGATCGCACGGCAAAGGCCGAGGAGCTGCTGCGCGAGCTCGGCGGCCGGGCGCGGCTCGTCGTCTACGTCGCCAGTGCGCCCGGCTCGGGCAAAACGCGCCGGCTCTTGGAGGACGCTCGACGCCTCGCGGCCGACGGCAAGCGTGTGCTCATTGGCTGGATCGAGACGAAGGGGCGACCCGACTTGGAACGTCTCGCCGAGAGTTTGCCTCGCGTGCAGCCGCGCCGGGTCACCATCGGTGACGCAACCTTTGAGGATTTCGACTACGAAGCGGCGCTGCGCGAGAAGCCGGACGTCGTCGTGCTCGACGAGCTCGCGCACGACAACCTCGGCGATGCGCCTCATGCCAAGCGCTGGCAAGACGCGGTTGCGCTCAAAGAGCATGGGATCGGCGTCATTGCGGCCTTCAACATCGCGCACCTCGAAACCGTAGCACCGACGGCCGAAGCACTGCTCGGCTATCCGGTTCGCGAAATCGTTCCGCTATCGTTTCTGCAGAGGGCCGACGAGGTCGTCGCGCTCGACGTTTCGCCCCGCCTTCTTCAAAGCCGCGTGCGCGCGGGCAAGATCGTCAACGAGCAGGACATCGAACGCGCGCTCAACGGGGCCTTCAAGGAGACGACGCTCTATATGCTGCGCGAACTGCTGTTGCGCACCGTCGACAACCTCGCGCTTCCGGTCGTGCAGGCGGGTCGCAACTCCACGGCCGCCGCGTTCGTCTATCCGAACTTCGATGCGACGGCGTTTCTGCGGCGCACAGCGGCGATCGCCGAAGGCCTCGATCTCCGGCTGGAGGTCATTCCGACGCACGGCGTACACCGTGCCGGTCTCGAGCCGGTCGCACGCGAGCTGGGAGGCGAGGTACTGCACGAGAGTATCGATCCGTCCGCCAATTCAGGTCAGCCGTTACGCGCCGCGTTGGTCGCGTTGCCTCACGGGCGGATCGCGACGAAGCTCGCGAACGCGCCGCTTCCATACGACCTCTTCATCGTCGGCGTGGGCCAGACGTACGTCGGCGAGAATCCGGCACGCTCGCCCTACTCGCAGACCGCCGGCGACCGCCTGCGCGTAGGTTACGGTAAGCTAACCGTTTACCTCGGCGCGGCGGCCGGCGCCGGAAAGACGTATGCGATGCTCGACCGCGCTCACCAGCTTGCGGCCGAAGGCATCGACGTCGTCGTCGGCTTCGTCGAGACGCACGGCCGCAAGGAGACCGCGGCGCTGCTCGAGGGGCTCGAAATCATTCCGGAAAAACTTGTGAGCGAGAACGGCATTACCTACCGCGAGCTCGATCGCAACGCCGTAATCGCGCGCAAGCCGCAGGTTGCGCTTATCGACGAGCTCGCGCACAGCAACGCTCCCGGTTCGGTCGCGCCGAAGCGCTTTCACGACGTTCTCGCCGTGCTGCGTGCAGGCATCGATGTAATCACGACGCTCAACATTCAACACCTCGAAGGCCTGGGAGATACGGTCCTGCGCCTAACCGGAACGATCGTGCGCGAGACCTTGCCGGACGGAATCCTCGCGCTCGCCGACGAGGTCAGTCTGGTGGACGTTACACCGGAGACGCTGCGTCAGCGGCTGCGCGAAGGCAGGATCTATCCGCTCGAGCGTTGCGAAGCGGCACTCGCGAACTTCTTCCGCACGGAAAACCTTTTCGCGCTCCGCGAGCTTGCGCTGCGCGAGGCCTTGCGTGCGCGACAGCGCGAACGCATCGCCTCGCCGTTCGATCGGATTCTGCTCTCGATCGGTTCGCGTGGGACCGATTTACCGATGATCGCCCGCGCGGGACGCATCGCGGCGCGCCTCGCCATTGAGTTTGCCATCGCCCACGTCGTGGCTCCGAAGCAACGCATGGACCAGTCCGTCGTGGACGCTCTGCGTGCCGAGGCGCGCAAAACCAACGTCGAATGGATCGACGAGGTCGCCGAAGACGTGCCGAAACGGCTCATCGAAATCGCTCGCGCACGTCCGCAAACGACGGTAGCGCTCGCCGGAACGCGGCACTCGCGTCACTGGCCGCAGCGCCCGTCGTTCGCGCGGCGCCTTCTCGACGCCGGCGCACGCGAACTGCTCGTGCTTCTCCCGCCCTCTACCGCGGTTTGACGTTATCGAGTGCGAGATTCAGCTCGAGGACATTGACGCGCGGTTCGCCGAGAAAGCCGAAGGTTCTCCCGCTCAGGTGCTGCGCGACGAGCGCATCGACCGTTGCGACGCTCATGCCGCGCGCCTTCGCGACGCGCGACGCCTCCCAATATGCCGCCTCGGGGCTGATATCGGGGTCGATGCCGCTCCCGCTCGACGTCACGAGATCGATCGGGGGAGGCCCGCTCGCGTCGGGATTCTCTTTTTCGAGCTGCGCGATCGTGCTTTCCGTCGAAGTGATGAGTTTCGCCGAGGTCGGACCGTAGTTCGTTCCACCGGTCTGCGTCGGATCGTAGCCCTTGCCGGCGGCCGATGGCCGGCCATGAAAGTATTGCGGCTTGGTCCAGAGCTGCCCGATGATCGAGGAGCCGACGACCTTGCCGTTGACCGTGATCAGCGAGCCGTTGGCCTGCCGGGGAAAGATCACTTGCGCGATCGCCGTCATCGCCAGCGGGTAGATCAATCCCAGCAGCACGATGGATACGATCGTCATGCGCAGAGATGTGCCGAGGTGCCTTATCATTGCCGGTTCCTTAGGTCAGATGCAGCGCAGCGAGAAGCATATCGATCAGCTTGATTCCGATAAACGGTATGATGATACCCCCGACGCCGTAGAGCATCACGTTCTCGAAGAGAACGCGGTTCGCGCCTTTGGGCACGTAGCGGACGCCGCGCAACGCGAGCGGAATCAGCGCGACGATGATCAGCGCGTTGAAGATGACCGCCGACAGAATGGCGCTCTGCGAGGTCGTCAATCGCATTACGTTGAGAACGCTCATGGCCGGATAGGCCGTCGCGAACATCGCGGGAAGAATCGCGAAGTACTTCGCCACGTCGTTGGCGATGGAAAACGTCGTCAGCGATCCGCGCGTCATCAGCAACTGCTTGCCAATCTCGACGATCTCGATCAGTTTGGTCGGATCGGAATCGAGATCGACCATATTCGCGGCCTCTTTGGCGGCCTGCGTCCCGGAGTTCATGGCGACGCCGACGTCCGACTGCGCGAGCGCCGGGGCATCGTTCGTGCCGTCGCCGGTCATCGCGACGAGTCGCCCCGAGGTCTGCTCGCGCTTGATGAGTTCCATCTTCGTCTCGGGCGTCGCTTCGGCCAGAAAATCGTCGACGCCGGCCTCCTTGGCGATCGTCGCGGCGGTCAACGGGTTGTCTCCGGTAATCATCACCGTGCGAATCCCCATCGCACGCAAGCGGGCGAAGCGCTCCGTCATATTGGGCTTGAGAATGTCCTTCAGATAGATGACGCCGATCACGAGCGAGTTGCGGGCCAGCAAGAGCGGCGTTCCGCCGCTGCGTGCGATGCGTTCGATCTGCGGCGCGAGCTCGGTCGATCCCGGAGTGCCGGATTCACCGATCCACGCCAGCACCGAGTCCGGCGCGCCTTTGCGAATCTTCGTTCCGTCGGCAAGGTCGAGCCCGCTCATGCGCGTGTAGGCGCTGAACGGCACGAAGGTTGCGCCTACCGGAGCTTCGCCGTCGCGCGCGCCGGCCTGCTGCGCCAAGGCAACGATCGAGCGGCCCTCAGGCGTTTCGTCGGCAAGCGACGAGAGGTAGGCGATGCGCGCGGCATCCTTTGGGTCGATGCCCGGCGCGGTAATGATTTCGACGGCCTGGCGATTTCCCAGGGTGATCGTGCCCGTCTTGTCGAGCAGCAACGTGTCGACGTCGCCCGCCGCTTCGACCGCGCGTCCGCTCATCGCCAGGACGTTGCGCTGCATCACGCGGTCCATGCCGGCGATGCCGATTGCCGAGAGCAGGCCGCCGATCGTCGTCGGAATTAGACAAACGAGCAGCGCGATGAGAATGGTAACGCTTTGGTGAGCGTGTGCGTAGAGCGAAAACGGGGAGAGCGTCGCGACCGCGATCAAGAAGATGATCGTCAAGCCGGCGAGCAAGATCGAAAGCGCGATTTCGTTGGGAGTCTTTTGACGCTGCGCGCCTTCGACTAAACTGATCATGCGGTCGAGGAAGCTCTCGCCCGGGTTCGCCGTCACGCGGATGACGATGCGGTCGGAGAGCACGCGCGTTCCTCCGGTCACCGCGCTGCGGTCGCCGCCCGATTCTCGAATTACCGGGGCCGATTCTCCGGTAATCGCCGATTCGTCGATCGTCGCCGCACCTTCGAGCACGTCGCCGTCGGCCGGAATAACTTCGTTGGCCTCGACGACGTACCGATCGCCTTTGCGCAGCGTCGAACTCGCGACGCGCTCTTCCGTGCCGTCGTCGAGCAGCTTGCGCGCGTAGGTGTCGGATTTCGTCTTTCTCAGGGCCTCGGCTTGGGCTTTCCCGCGTCCTTCGGCAACGGCTTCGGCGAAGTTCGCGAACAAAACCGTAAACCACAGCCAGGCCGCAATGGCGAGATCGAAGCCGGACATGCCGGCGTGCTCGACGAGGTCTCGCACCAGAAAGATCGAGGTCGCCCCGGCTCCGACTTCGACGACGAACATGACCGGGTTGCGCGCCTGCCACCGCGGATCCAGTTTCTTGAATGAATCTACGAACGCGCGCGTGATTATCGCCCGGTCGAAGAGCGAGAGCGCCTTGGGACGGCGCTCCAGCCGTCGTTGGCTAAGCATTAGTACGTTTTTCCTTGAAGCACGAGCAGGTGTTCCACGATCGGTCCGAGCGAATCGGCGGGTAGAAACGTCAGCGCGCCGAGGATCACGATCACGCCGATCAGCAGCGCGACGAAGATGCCCGAATGAGTCGTGAACGTGCCCGGGCCTTCCGGCACTGCTTTCTTTCCGGCCAGCGCGCCGGCCAGCGCGAGTGCGGGCACCGCGACGGCGAAGCGGCCGAACAGCATGTTCACGCCAGTCATCAGGTTATAAAACAGATTGGCTCCAAGGCCGGCGAAGGCCGAACCGTTATTGGCATTGGTCGAGGTGAACGCGTAAAGGATCTCGGAGAAGCCGTGCGGGCCGCCGTTGTTCAGCGTCGCCAGGCCGGCGGGAATCACCGCCGCGATCGCCGTCGGGACCAAACAGAGAACTGGGGTCACGAGCGCTGCTAAGATCGCAAACTGTACCTCTCGACGCTCGATCTTCTTACCGAGGTACTCCGGCGTGCGGCCCACCATGAGTCCCGCGATGAAGACCGTCAAGACGACGAAGACGATCATACCGTACAACCCGCTGCCGACGCCGCCGAAGACGATCTCGCCTAACTGCATGTCGACGAGCGGCACGAGACCTCCCAGCGGCATGAACGAGTCGTGCATCGAGTTGACCGCACCGCAGGACGTGTCGGTCGTCACCGTAGCGAAAAGTGCAGAGCCCGAAACGCCGAAGCGGCACTCTTTTCCTTCCATATTGCCGCCGGCCACGCCGAGGTGATGCACGATCGGGTTTCCGCCGGCTTCGGCCCAATACGCCAGCGTAAATCCGGCGAAAAACAGAATCGCCATTGAGGTGAAGATCGCCCAGCCCTGACGCGTATCTTTTACCATCTTGCCGTACATGTACGTCAGCCCGGCGCCGAGCGAAAAGATGAGCAGGAGTTCGATGAGGTTGGTGAGCGGCGTCGGATTCTCGTTGGGAGAAGCCGAGTTGGCGTTGACGAATCCGCCCCCGTTGGTCCCGAGCTCCTTGATGACTTCTTGGGACGCCATCGGACCGCCGGTGATGGACTGCGAGAAACCCTCGACCGACTTCACCGCTTGATACGCGTGCAGGTTCTGAGGGATTCCCGCAGAGACGAACGCGAGGCCGACGACGACCGAGATCGGCAGCAGCACGTAAAGCGAGCAGCGCGTCAAATCGACCCAGAAGTTTCCGAGCGTCTTCACGTTGGTCCGCACCAGGCCGCGCACGACCGCGACGGCGATTGCGATGCCGGCCGCGGCCGAGACGAAGTTGTGCCAAGCCAAGCCGGCCATCTGCGAGAGGTAGCTCATCGCGGTTTCGCCGGAGTAGAACTGCCAATTGGTGTTGGTCGTAAAGCTCGCCGCGGTGTTCCAGGCCAAGTCGGGCGCCATATTGTCGATGTGCTGCGGATTAAACGGGAGCCACCTCTGCGTGCGCAACAGCACGTAAAGATACGCAAGCCCGACGAGCGAGAACGCGAGCAATGAGAGCGCGTAGGCGTACCACGTCATCTCCTCGTCTTCTCGAACGCCGCAGAGACGATAGATGAGCCTCTCCAACGGCGCGAAGACGGGCGTCAGCCACGTGCGCTCGCCCTCGAAGACGCGGGCCATGTATGTCCCCAGCGGCTTTGTGATCGCCACGACGAGCAGGAAGAAGATAACGGCCTGCAGCCATCCGATCGCCGTCATCGGACCTTCCTAGAACTTCTCAGGGCGCAGCATCGCGAATATCAGATACGCTAGGCCGGCTACGGTGAGGATGAGGCCCAAAACGTCGTCGAACTGCACGATCCCGCTACACCCTCTCGCATCCGATTACGTAGAGATCGAGCAGCACAAAACAGACGATCGATAGCGCGACGATTCCGATCTCGAGCAACATGGGCTCAGCATAGCCGAGCGGGGATAATCGCACCACCCGCCAATCGGACGATCCAACTGGCTATCTCGAACGATCCGCACGGATGATCCTTACGGCGGCTTACGCAGGCGGCGCGCCCCTTCTATAATTGCAGCCTTATGGTTTATGCACGACTCATCGCGACGGCTTGCCTCGCCTGGAGCGTCGCCGCGATGCGCGGCGTCGCCCTAGGGCAGACGTTGCCGGCACCATCGACTTCTCCCTCGCCGTCACCCTCAGCGACGCGGAGCGCTCCGAGCGATCCCTGCGGATCGATCCTGTCAATCGTCAACCGGCCGACGGTAACTACCGGCGTTTGCACGGTGCGGACCGGCCACTTCGACATCGAAAACGGTTACACGAACACGACGACGACCGGCCTGGGCGGCGGCAGCGGTATCAACTACCCGCAATCACTTATCCGTGTGGGCACCGCTGATCCGCACTTCGATCTCGAGTTCGGCCCCCCTAGCTATGAAACGTCGTCGGTCGGCACGCCGGCGGTGACCGGTGCGAGCGACGTCAATCTCGGCGTAAAGTACGAAGGCGGCTACAGCTCGAACGCCGACTGGGGAATCAGCGCGCTGGTTACGTATCCGACTGGAAATCGGGCCTTTACGGCGGGCAACGCGCAGTTTTCCGGCAGCTTCAACTGGGGCTACACGATCAATTCCGAGTTCAGCCTGGCTGGAGCGGTCAGCTTCAACGCCCTTAGCGGATACAACTCGGGTGGAGTTCCGCAGTCATACTTTGCCGCTATTCCGAGTCTAGAGCTCACCGCCGGGCTCCCTGGCGGCCCGTCGCAGATATCGGCCGAGTACGCCTATTTCTCTGCAGCCGGACCGAACCTCGGCTCGAAGAGCCTCATTGACTTCGTCTATCAGCGCGACTTCGGACCTCACGCGCAGCTCGACACCGAGTACGGTTTCTCGCCAACCGTGGTCGATGGTCAGAAGCAGCAGTATGTCGGGGCGGGCATTTCGTTTATGTTCTGAAAAGGCGAGCCCGCTCTTGGATTGCGGTAACCAAGGGGGCGAATCGTCGCGATCTCCAAAATCTTGTCGCGTGCTGACAGCATTCGGAGCCGGATCGGTAACGCTGATGATGGTCTTCTATGCCTTGGAACCGCGCAGCGCGGCGTTCACGCTTCTCTTCGCGATCGCATGTTTCGCGGCGTCAGTCTATGGATGGCTGGCCGGAACCTGGCCCTTCGGTGTCGTTGAACTCGCATGGGGATTCGTAGCGTTATGGAGGTGGAATGCTCGCCGCGCGAACCCTTAAGCACGCCGTGCATTAGGCTGCCGCGCTCAGGCGGGAAAAATCAGCGGCCCGCCTAACCGCCCGCCAAACGCCTTTTTCCTCGGATCCGAACGGAGGGAATGCCGATGGGAACCGCAGCGACGACCATAAATATCGGAAATACCGGCTTTATGCTGCTCTGCGCGAGCCTCGTCATGCTGATGACGCCTGGGCTCGCCTTTTTTTATGGCGGACTGGTGCAGCGCAAGAACGTTCTGACCATCATGATGCAAAGCTTCATGTCGCTGGGATGGACGACGGTCTTGTGGTTCGCCTTCGGCTACTCGGAGAGTTTTGGGCCCGATTGGCACGGCATCATCGGAAATCCCGCGACGTATGCATTCCTTCACGGCGTAACGCTGCAAACGATGTTTGCCAGCACCGCGAACATCCCGCTCGTCGTGCATATCGCCTATCAGATGATGTTCGCAATCATCACACCCGCGCTGATCACCGGCGCATTTGCCAATCGAGTGACCTTCAAGGCGTACTTTTGGTTCCTTACGGGCTGGTTGATCTTCGTGTACTTCCCATTCGTGCATATGCTCTGGAGTCCGGACGGCATCTTGGCAAAGTGGGGATGTCTCGATTTCGCAGGGGGCATCGTGGTCCACGCCTCGGCCGGCTTTGCGGCTTTGGCGTCCGTGCTCTACGTCGGACGACGCCACATCATCGACAACAAGCCGCATAACGTTCCCCTTATCGCACTGGGAACCGGGCTGCTGTGGTTCGGCTGGTACGGCTTCAACGCCGGGTCGGAACTCCGCGTCGACGCGGTAACCGCCTCGGCATTTCTCAACACCGACATCGCCGCATCGTTCGCCGCCGTCGCGTGGCTCTTCGTCGAGTGGGCTCGCGGGCGACAACCGAAGTTCGTCGGCCTTCTTACCGGTGCCGTCGCGGGGCTCGCAACGATAACCCCGGCGGCCGGCTACGTCTCGCCCACGACGGCGGTGATCATCGGCCTTGCGGCAGGCGTCGTCTGTTATTTCGCCGTCACGCTGAAAAATAGGCTTGGGTGGGACGACGCGCTCGACGTCTGGGGCGTCCACGGCGTGGGAGGATTCTTGGGAATCTGTTTGCTCGGCGTCTTTGCGTCGACGCTCTGGAACCCCAACGGAGCCGACGGTCTGCTGCGCGGCAACCCCGCGTTTTTAGGCAAACAGTTCGTTGCAGCGACGGTCTGCAGCGCTTGGGCCTTCGTCTTTACCTACGCGATGCTCGCGCTGATCAACCTCGTAACGCCAGTCAAAGTCGACGAAGCCGCCGAAGAACGCGGCCTCGATGTGGCACTGCACGGTGAGGAGGCCTATCCGCTGGGCGTCTGACGCAACCCCACTCGCCGCACGACCGGCACGAGCGTCAAGCTGCTCGCTGCAAGAGTCGCTAACGCGACGGCAAGCGTGCCGTCGATAATCGCTTCGCGATAGGGAGTTGAAGCTGGAAGCGCGAGCGCGAGCGCTAGGGAAAGTGCCCCACGCATGCCCGCAACGCGTACCACGTCGAGCCAACCGCGCGGATACGGAAACGGCAAGAGCATCCCCGCAACGACGACCCGGGCAACGGCGACGCCCGCGATACATGTGACGGCAAATACGGGTTCGTAAGCGACACGCGCGATCTGCAATCCCGCGCCGACCATGAAGAAGACGAGCCCGTTGGCAAGCAATGCGGCGATCTCCCAGAAGCGGCTCACGTCGTCGGCGATCTTCAGGGTGATCCACGCGCGGTCGAAGTAACGGAATGCAATCCCGCACGCGATGGTCGCAAAGATGCCGGAAAGCTTGAGGTGGTCACCCAAGAAATAGGCGCCATAGGCACAGAGAATCGTGGCGGCGATCTGAACCCTCGCACGATGTATGCCGCGCAAAAGTCGTGCAACGACAAAGGCGAGGGCGACACCCAATACGATGCCGCCGGCAGCATCAGCTATCGTCCGCGCCGTAATGGCGGCAACGCTGCCGGCGCCTACCGCCCCGAGGCCGATCGCAACGAGCACGCCACGATAGAGCGCCACGGCAACGGCATCGTTCAAGAGCGATTCGCATTCGACGATCGTGGCCAGTGTGCGGGGAACTTTCAACTGGCGAAAGACCGCTACCACCGCGATCGGGTCGGTGGCGCTGAGAATGGCGCCGGCTAAGAGCGCGGGGCCGAAGGGCACGCGAACGATCGAGAGCGCTCCCGCGACGATTGCCGCCGTCATCAGGACGCCTGGTCCGGCGAGTACGGCGATTGCTATCCATTGGCGCCGCATCGCGCGAACGTTCAGGTTCCACGCCGCCTCAAAGAGCAGCGGTGGGAGAAAAACGTAGAGCGTGGCGTGGCCGAGGGCGTACGCGAGTCTGCCGGGCGCGATCAGACCGTAGAGAACGCCGAGCCCGACGACGGCGATGATCTGCCAGAGCTTCACGGCCTAGTGGGTGTGCGTGAAGTTTCCGATGCGCGTGACCGCTCGAATCGCCTCGATTGCTCGGCGCATGCCTAGCGGCGCGCGCGGTCGGCCGACGGTTTCAAAGTAGAGCGCCGGATCGATGTTGAGCGTGCGGGTCTGGACCATCGCGACCGGCGTTGCGCGCAAGAACGCGTCCGCAGCGGCAATCTCTTCTTCGTCATCGGTGACGCCGGGATGCGTCAACAGGTTGAGGCTAACGGCGAGCCCGCATTCCATCGCCAATCGGATCGAGGCGAAAACGTCCCCGAGTCCGTAGCCCTGCGGACGGTAATACGCGGCGTAGACGCTGTGCCGAAACGAGTTGAGGCTAACCCGAACCGCCTGCAATCCAGCATCGATGCAGCGCGCCAGCGATGCCGGCTGACTGCCGTTCGTGTTTAGGTTGATCGTTCCGTTCTCGCGGCGTGCGCGAATGCGCTCGATGGCGCGGGCGATGGCGATCGAGCGCAGCAGCGGCTCACCTTCGCACCCTTGGCCGAAAGAGACGATTCCCTCTTCGACTCGTTCTAAATGATGAATCGCCACGTCCGCGAGCTCCTCGGCCGCGACTTCTTCGGCGATGCGCGTTTGCGGCGATGGTACACCCGCGTCCGCGTCCTGCTCCGAGATGCAGCCGATGCAGCGGGCATTGCATTTCGGCGAAACCGGCAGCGCGGCTTCGCCCCTTTCGAGGAAAACGTTCTGCGCCGTAAAGCAGCCGTACTCACGCGAGCAGAGCGCCACTTGCTCGAGCACGCCGTTCCGAGCCCCGCTTGCGAGACGACCCTCGATCAGCCCTTCTAGTTCGCCGCGCTTAAACCGGCGCGGTTTCCAGTCGTCGCTCTCGTCGGTCTTCATCGCAGCCACGTGCAAACGCTCGTCCACGGCACAGGCGAATGTGTAACCGAAGAGCGGCAACGCCGGCGCGTTGCGTTGCGTTACGTAGGCGGGCACGAGCAGCCGCGTGTAGCCGGCCGGCAGCGCTACCGCGAGCGCATTGCGGCCGGAGATGGGGCCGATCGTCGTCAGCGGACGCCGGCCGGGAAGCAGCATCTCCAGCGTGCTCTGCGGCGCCGGAATTAGCTCGTCGCGCTGCGCCTCGCGAACGATGCCGGCGTCGGCCAGCGGCACGACGCTCGGATCGTACGAAATCCGACCCCCTGCGTCGCACGACGCGAGCGCGACGGCGGAGGGTTCACGACGCAAGTTCATCGTCGAGTTCGATTTCCGTATCGAAAACGCGCACGGCCGGCCCGGTGAGATACGCGCTGCCGGTGCCGTCCCATTCGACCAAGAGCCGTCCACCCGGCACGAAAACCTCAACCGGGGAAGTAGCCGTTCTCCCCGCGATCGCCACGGCAGCGCACGCAACGGCGCCGGTTCCGCACGCCATCGTCAAGCCGACCCCGCGTTCCCAATGCGCAACGCGAATCGTTCGCGGACCCTCTACCGCAACGACGTGCACGTTCGTGCCCTCTGGAAATCGCGAGTCTTTTTGAAAATCCTCCGCGATGTTTTCGAGATCCACACCCTCAACGCTCGAACGCACGAGCACGACATGCGGATTCCCAAGATCGACGAACCATGCCCCATTGTCATCCTGACGATTGTCATCCTGACGATTGCCATCCTGACGATTGCCATCCTGACGATTGTCATCCTGAGCTTGTCGAAGGATGAGCGATGACAGCTCGGTAACGCGAGGGTGGCCCATCGCGACGCGAACCGCAAATTCGGGTCCGCGCGACACGATCTCGGTTGAAATCAACCCCGCCTCCGTTTCGAATGTGAGGCCCGCTCCTTCTCCCGCTTCGTCGAGCCAGCGTGCCGCGCAGCGGACGCCGTTGCCGCACATCTCGGCTTCGCTTCCGTCGGCATTGATCGTTCGCATGCGTGCATCGGCGACGCTCGACGACTCGATCGCGATAACGCCGTCGGCCCCGATGCCCGCTCGGCGGTCGCAAGCCCATTTCGCGAAGCGCGCGAGGTTGGCGCGCCCGTCGCTGCGCCGATCGACGATCACGAAGTCGTTTTGGGCGCCGTGCATCTTGGTCACCTTCACTTCAAACGCGCTTCGCAGACCAGCCGAGCTTTTCCCGTACCTGCTCGTGCAGCGCGTCCGGCGTGCACCAGAACGTATCGCGCTCGCTGCGAAACCACGCGCGCTGGCGCCGAGCGTAGCGCCGCGTCGCTCGCTCGAGGGATGCGCGCAACTCGGCGATCGTGCTCCAGCCGCGCAGATAGGCAAGTGCCTGCGGGTAACCGACTGCGTTGGCGGCGACCGCAGCTTCGCCGATGCGCTCGGCCTCGTCCAGCAATCCTCCAGCCAACATTCGCTCCGTCCGCGTCGCGATACGCCCGTCGATTTCGGTCTGCGGCAGATCGAGAAAGACGAGAAGCGATGCGAGCCCCTCGTCGCGCAACGTACTCGCCGGCTCCGGAAAAGAGGCTGCCGAGCTTTGCGCAAGCGCGATCTCGAGAGCGCGGAGCACCCGATAGCCGTCGCCGGGATGAACCGCTCTCGCGCGCGACGCGTCGCGCTTTTCGAGCCATCCGTACAGAAACTCCGCCGGGTGAAGCTGTGCTTCCCGCGCGAGCCGTTCTCGCAGCGCTTCGTCGTAATGGGGCGCGAGATCGACCCCTCCCAGCAACGCACGAATATAGAAACCGGTTCCGCCGGCGACGATCGCGCGCTTTCCGCGACTTCGGATGTCGCGAATGGCAGCGATCGCATCGCTTGCGTAACGTGCCGCCGAATAGCGTTCCTTCGGGTCGAGAAATGCGACGAGGTGGTGCGGCACGCGCGCCATCTGCTCCGCCGTCGGCGCGGCGGTGCCGATCGGCATCCCACGATAGATCTGTCGAGAATCCGCTCCGACGATCTCCGCCCCGTAGGTCGTCGCGAGCTCGAGCGCGATATCCGTCTTTCCACTCGCCGTGGCGCCCGCCAGAATCAGGACGCCGTCAGACACGCTTGAACATACGCGCGATCTCCTCGGGACTCAAACGCACCATCGTCGGGCGGCCGTGCGGACAGTGCATCGGATTCGCGCAACGCTGCAGACGCTCGACGAGCGTGGTCATCTCCTGCGGCGCGAGCGGCTCGCCGGCGACCGTAACGCTGTGGCACGCAAGCGAAGCCCAGACCCGCTCGCGAACGTCGCGTTGTTTTGGATCCTCGCTCAGATCGTCGAGCATTCCGCCCAGGTCGAAGTTGCGCGATGCATAGCCTGCGGGCGTTGCGACGATGCGATAGGTTCGCTCGCCGAAGGCTTCGATCTCGAGGCCGCCCTCGCGCAGCGCGTCGAGCGCCCGGTCCAGAGCCGCGCTCCGCGCCGCATCGAGCTCGACGATCGGCGGCACCAGCAGCGGTTCGCTCGGAGTGCGCTGCGCCGCCGCGGTGACGATGGCTTCGTAGGCGACGCGCTCGTGCGCCGCGTGTTGATCGACCAGCAGCAACGTTTCACCATCGCTAGCGAGGATGAACGTGCGATGGAGCTGCGCGAGAATGCGCAGGCGATCGACATCCTGCCGATCGCCATCGTCCGCCGGAGCGAAGAGCGAGATGGCCACGCCCGCCGAGGCCGTGGACAGACTCACGCTCGGCGCACTGCCGGTCTGTTCGGCAAACCGGCCGCGCGCGTGCTCTTTCAGGGTTGCGGCGATGCTTCTCCGCACCGCGTCGAAGACTTGCGACGCATAACGCAAGCGGACGTCGTACTTTGTCGGATGGACGTTAGAATCGACGTGGTTGCTCGGCAAATCCAGAAAGAGTACGCCGTACGGATGGCGCCCGAGCATCGTAAACGTGGAATAGCCGCTCGTCCAGGCGCCGGCAAGGAGCACCCCGCGCACCAGGCGTCCGTTGACGAAAAGCAGCTGCATTCTCCGATCGGGGCGATCGTTTCCCGGTTCGCTAACGAAGCCGCGCAGCGAACCATCGAGCATCCGGGCCGGCGCTCCATCGAGCGGCAGCAGCGATTTCGCGGCCTGCGCTCCGAAGACCATTGCGAGACGCTCGTGCTCGTGTTCGGTCGCCGGCATGACCCAAACGTCTTTTCCGTCGTGACGCAGCGTGAAGGTGATCCGCGGATAGGCAAGTGCGAAGCTCGAGAGCCACGAGGAGCTGCGATTGAACTCCGCGCTCGGCGCGCGAAGATACTCACGCCTGACCGGCAGCCTTTCAAAGAGCGAGCGCACCCGAACCTGCGTGCCGGCCGGCGCCGCCGCCGGCTCGACGACACTCACTTCATCGGTGTGCGCGCTAACGCGCGCCCCAATCGGGAGGCCCGGTTCCCGCGAAACGATTTCGAGATTCGAAACGGCGGCAATCGAGGCCAAACCTTCGCCCCGAAAGCCCAGCGTCGCGATGGATTCCAACTCGGACGCGACGTTGAGTTTGCTGGTTGCATGGCGTCGAATCGCCAAAGCCAAGTCTGCGCTCGGGATACCGGTGCCGTCGTCGATAACTTCGATGAGATCGAGGCCCCCTCGTTCGATGTTCACGGCGATGCGAGTCGCCCCGGCGTCGACGGCGTTCTCCACCAGCTCTTTGACGATCGACGCAGGGCGTTCGATGATCTCTCCGGCAGCAATCTGACCGATCGTTACCGCATCGAGCTCGCGAATTGAGTGCACGACCACTAGATTCGCGAACGCCCTACTTGCGTCCCAGCAGGATAGTGCGTTCATTCGGGGTTGACAAAGCCTCCCACCCGAGTATTCTAGTTGAGGATTCCTCGTTAGGTGAGGCGTCTGCACGGAGAGATGCCGCTACCCGGAAAGGTCGAGAGACCCCAACGGGTGACCAGATCCCGCCGAATCAAGGCGGAATCTAATGCGGCTGAGGCCACCCGGACCTCTACGTCGTGCAGTGCTAAAGCTCGACAGTGAGGGAGAATGCGCGGTCAACGCCGCACGAATTTCTCAAACTGTCGGCCTGCGAGGAGCAGCGGCAGTTTTTTTGTTTGGCAGCGGAAGGGGGTGATGTCAGGCCATGGACGACGGACCTAGTAGTCGATTGCAGCGGCTCGCGACGAGCCGCGTATTCCTGCTGCGCCCGTCCGATCGGCGCGGCAGACCATAACCAAAATAGGAGGTATGTGTCATGAAAAGAGTTCTGGCATTTCTGCTCGATTTTGCGAGCCATCGAGCGCCGCGCGTAAAGACCGGGTTCCACGACGATACGTTGCGGGCGAACCAGGGTAGCAATTCCGCCTATACTTTTAGCTACTGGCGCTCTCTCGTCGATTAGACGGACACAGGTGATTTGCCGTGCTTGCTGCGATTCTGGTGGCGACGATCCCGATTGCAGCGATGGCCGCCGTGTCGCCGTCGCCTTCGCCGGCGCCGACTCCGCGTTTGGAGTGGAAGGCTAGCGGCTCCAACGTCTTCGTCGACCAGGCGACCAGCGGGCGCGGCATCACCCCTCCGGAGGGGCCCGGGTTCGCGAACGGCTCGCCGATCTCGCCGATGTCGCCGTACGACTGGTTCACCGGCGCGCCGGTGACGCCGGGAGTCGCGGGCATCACGCAGTACGAAATCTCCGGCACGTATCACGCGACGGGTCTGGATTTCGGCGCGACGTTCGGAATCGGCGGCCTGAGCGGCAGCACGACCAATGCGTTGTACTGGGGCGAACCGTTGATCCCCAACCTGAACGATCACGGCCTCTCTCGAGTCGTTCCGTATGCAATTCTCTTTCCGACCCACGCAGGCCAAGACGATGCGAGCGTCGCTAGCGCGAGCTTGCTCGGCGCTTCGGTTGGCGCAGCGGATTCCAGTTGGAAGGTCCGCGGCGGCTATTTCGATTTGATGCAGAGCGACCGGTTCGTCTTCGCACCACCGCCAATTACCGATGCCGTGCCGAGTCTCGGCGTGCAAACCGCGGAGACGCTCGGGCCAGGAATGCCGTCGATCAAAGATTGGGCGGCCGCACCGTCATCTTTGCCGTTGCTCGGCGCCGACGGATACTGGCATCGAGGGGGCCTGTCGCTCGAGTTAACCGACGCGCTGCTGCCGTCACTCTCCGATACGAACGTCCGTTTGACGATGGGCTCGCTCGTCTTAGATCGTGGAGACTTCGGACGCTTTTCCGTTCAAGTCGCGCATCTCTGGACGACCGGCGATCCCATCTCGACCACGACCTTCTTCGGCGTCGACCAGGACATCCATTACGGCACCCAAGGGCGGCTTTACACGAGCGAGTTGGCAAATCAAGAGCAGACCATCTCGGGAGCCCGCGCCTTCTTTCATCCGCTCAAAGGGTGGGACGCGCTGGCGGAGCTCGGGCGCGCCTGGTACGACGCTGGGTTAGTGACCGAACCGGGCACGTCGCATTTTGGGAACTACGAACACTTTAGTCTGGCGCGCCATTTCGGCAGCGATCTGGCGACGCTGGAGTTTCATCATTTCGACCCGACCTACGCAACGATGATCTTGCCCTACGGCATTCCCGAGAACATCTGGAGCGTGGCCTGGTCTTGGCCCGGCGTGTGGCTGAAATCGACCTACCAGCTCGTCGACAACAGCGTCATCGGCGCCAACCGGGCAGGCTTTCATTTCAAGTACGACCACAACGGCAAGTACCTGGAGATGCACGCGAGTTACGGCGACTGGCGCCAGCTCGTACCCGAAACCGAAGCGAATGCGTCCCAGGTGGGCTTCGTCGACGGCTTCTTCCTCTTACAGCAAAATGGATTCGGCACGTTTGGGCACGACCGCCAGCTCGGACTCTACGTGGCCTGGCATCTTCCCAATGACGACGTTGCCTTCGACAGCGTCGAGGATTATCTCAATCGCGATGCGGACCCCGGCCAGCCGCTGGACGTCGTCGACACACGCTCGCCGCAAGTCGTCGTGAGCTGGGCGCATCACTTTAGCCGCAAGCTGCTCGCGGTTGGCGGGTACGGTCGCTACGAAACGATTGGAAGATGGGCGATTACGCCGGTCGATGCAATCTACGGCGTCGGCTTTGCCGGTGTCCAACTCGCGACGGGAACGAACACCGCGCTGCTCGTCGAAGGAAGGCGGTACGCGCTGACGGGCCTGCCTTCAATTCCCTATGGGCCGCCCCCGACGATGCGCGGGACCGCTTTCATCGTCGATCAGAAGATCAGCTTATGAGCACCGAAAACGTCGCCGGCCGCTTCGTCAGACCGAACGTCTTTCGTTCCGTCATCATGTTCCTTTCGATCGTCGGGCCGGGCATCATCACGGCCAATGCCGACAACGACGTCGGAGGAATCCTCACCTACTCGCAAGCCGGCGCGCAGTTTGGCTACTCGATGCTTTGGCTGCTCGTGCCCATCACGGTCGCACTCGTCGTCGTACAGGAGATGTGCGCGCGGATGGGCGCCGTCACCGGCAAAGGCCTAGCCGATCTGATCCGCGAGAACTTCGGAGTGAAGGTGACCTTCTGGTGCCTTCTCCTCTTCGTCCTTGGCGACATCGGCAATACCGCCACGGAGTTCGCCGGCGTCGCCTCGTCGGCGCCGATCTTCGGCGGCTACCTGCACGTTCCGAATGCCGAGGCCTTCAAGATCGCCTTGGTGGCTGCTGCGGCAATCTTCGTCTTCCTGACGGTAACTCGCGGAAGCGCAAAACTGCTCGAACGGGTCTTCTTCTTTTTCTGCTTCGTCTACGTTGCATACATCGTCAGCGCGTTCGTCGTCCATCCGGCTTGGCACGACGTCCTGCACCAGAGCGTCGTACCCCATATTCAAGCGTCGAAGGCCTACGTCTTGATGGTTATCGCCGTCATAGGCACGACGATCTCGCCTTGGATGCAGTTCTACATTCAGGCCGCGGTCGTCGAGAAAGGCATTCGTGAAGGAGACTATGGCTATTCCCGCCTCGACGTCGTAACGGGCGGCATATGGACCGACGTAATTGCGTACTTCATCATCGTCTCGTGCGCAGCAACCATCTACGTTCATAATATCCACGCCGCTCATCCGATCGTCGTGAACGACGTCGGCGACGTCGCGGTAGCGCTCGCACCGCTCGCCGGAAAATTCGCCGCCTTGCTCTTTGCCTTGGGGCTGCTTAACGCGGCGGTCTTCACGGCCTCGATCTTGCCGCTTTCGACCGCCTATTACGTCTGTGAAGCCTTCGGCTTCGAGCGCGGCGTCGACAATCGTTTCTTCGAAGCTCCGGTCTTCTACAGCTTCTATCTCGCGCTCATCGTCATCGGCGCCGGAACCGTAATCATTCCCGGTGCGCCGCTCTTGGGAATCATATTCTACTCCCAGGTGCTCAATGGCGTTCTGCTGCCCATCGTCTTGGTCCTTATGCTTCTGCTGATCAATAACAAGCGGCTGATGGGCCGCTGGACGAACTCGCCGCTCTTCAACGTCATCGCCTGGGCCACCGTCATTATTGTGGGCGCGCTCACGCTGGTCTCGACGGTGCAAATCGTCTTTCCGGCCTTAGGCAGTTAGGGACTACCGGTGTCATGGTGAGCCTGTCGAACCATGACGTGGCAATAAGGCCGGCTCTCGAACCATCATTCGGTGTCGGGAGCGAGATCGGCGCCGATAACCAGCGCCGTCTTACTTCCGGGATGAATCGTCGTCGCGAAGACGTGCGCCAAACTCGTAGCCGCCGGCGTCGCACCGATAACGATACTCGCGGGCTTCATTTTCTCGTCAACGAAGGTCGGCACGTTCCAGCCGGCGCCGCGCAGCGCACCGATCAGCGTCCCGTCGAACGCCGCATCACCGGTCGCATTGGCGACCAGCACCTCGTCTTGCGGCGGATCGCCTTTACCGAAGAGTACCGCGCCGATCAGTTTGGCCCAGCGCTGGTCGGCGAAGACCACCGACGCATCCCCCACCCACCCAGCCTTGCTGGGAAGCGTAAAAGAGCGAATGTTTTGGTCGGGGACGCTGCGGTAGATCGTCAAAAGGGAGACGAGCTGCTGATTGTTGAGCGTCGTGTTGATGTCTTTTCGCGCGAGCTGCATGATACTCGGAAGTTTTGTCCAGTTTTGCGGTTCGCTCAGCTGATCGATCAGCAGTTTGAGCACCGTTTGCTGCCGCTTGACGCGTCCGAAGTCGGAGGCGGGATCGTGCCGGAATCGCACGTAGCCTGCGACCTGCGCCCCATTGAGATGCTGCTCTCCTTTTTGCAGGTGGATGTGGAGGTCGCCGTTGTCGTCGTCGTAGTTCATGTTCTCGTCGACGTTGACGTCGAGCCCGCCCATCGCATCCACGATCGCGGCCGCGGCTTCGGGCTGCAATGCCACGATTGCATCGACCGGCGCGCCCCCTAACAACCGGCTCACGACGCGGGCGGTCATATGCGCGCCGCCGAAGGCGTACGCGGCGTTGATCTTCATGGGACCCTGCTTGGGAACGGGCACCCAGGTATCGCGCGGAATCGACACGAGTGTAACGGTTCGGCGACCCACGTCGAGATGTGCCAGGATGATCGTATCGGTCGTCGCTTCGTCAGCCTGGTAGCCAAGAATCAAGAGATTCAACTTGAGTTGGCCGAACGAGCGCTTTGCCGTTTGAGTCACGATCTGCTGGTGGATCGTACCTCGAAAGACGAAGAAGCCAATCGCCGCCGACGCGAGCGCGGCGACCACGAAAATGGTAAGGCGAATGGGCGTGTTGCGAAACATAAAACCCCCTGGAGTCGTTGCAGTTAAGAACCTCTACGTCTGCAACGACGGGGGCGCGCGCTCGCCAATACGGCAAAGCACGGGGATCTGTTCTTTGAAGGAGCGCTCCTGAAAGCGACGGGCCGGGCGCCATTCCACGTTGCATCCGCGGCGCGAGACCATGGCACGGATCAGCGCGATGACGCGCAGCGTGGTTGCGGCAAGCCGGTGCAGCGAGCGCGCGACGATGAGCGTGACCGCGACGCAGAAGAGCGCGTGGATCGCGAGGCTGCATGCGGGAGGACCGCCCAGCCAAAGCCCGGGAGCGACGACGTGCCCGTAGACCGTCAGTTGTTCGGCAGTCTCCATCGCCCAGAGCGTAATCATCTGCAAGCTGAAAATGAGCGGTAAGAGCGGCGCTATCCGCGGCGGAAGTGCCCGCCCCGCCAGCACCGCGTGCGCTTTCGCAACGAGGTACCAAACCAGCAGCGCGACGCCGACGGCGATCGCCGGCGCGACATCAAGGTTGCTGCGATCGGTAAACCGGCCCGCACCAAAGCAACCGGCGTTAGATGCGAACTCCACGATTGGATCGGCGAGCGCCGCCGCAATGATGGCGACCGCGGCACAGAATCCGAGGCGAAGCGAGATACGATTCAAGACGTCAACACTTCCAAGCACCTGAAGTTCAGCCCTTCCCCGCGACGGGAGCCGTCTTGCTTACGCCGGCGGCAATAACGTAAGTTGCCTCTCTGCAGGCTGCCGCTTCGGCATCTTCTTCCGCAATGGAATCCGGGTCTCGATATCCGCTTCGCCCGATAGTGCGTCGGCAATCTCTTGCGCGCGCTCGATCACGGCGTCGGGTAAGCCCGCCATGCGCGCGACCTCGATGCCGAACGAGCGCGACGAGCTGCCCGGCTGCACGCGATGCGAAAAGACCGGCGCGCCGCCACGCGCGCGGTTCTCGACCGCCGTGATGTGATAGTTCGCGACGCTGCCCCAGTGGCCGGCGAGCGAACACAGTTCGTGAAAATGCGTTGCAAAGAGCACCATCGGCGCTTGCTCCTCGAGGCCGAGCAAGAACTCGCAAATCGCCTGCGCGATAGACAGCCCATCGAGCGTTCCGGTGCCGCGCCCGACCTCGTCGATCAGCAAAAGCGATCGCGCGGTGCAGCGCCGCAGGATCGCCGCAGCTTCGGCCATCTCCATGTAAAACGTCGACTGTCCCGAGGCTAGATCGTCGCCGGCTCCGATGCGCGTGAAGATTCGATCGACGATGCCAAGGCGCATGCGTTTGGCCGGAACGAACGAGCCGATCTGCGCCATGATCGTCAACAAACCCGCCTGGCGGAGATACGTCGATTTGCCGCCCATGTTCGGCCCGGTCAGCAGAATGAAGCGATGCTCCGTATCGCCCAAACGCAGATCGTTGGGAACGAACTGCGCGCGCAGCATCGCCTCCATTACCGGGTGACGCCCCTCCTCGACCCGCGCGACGCTGCATTCGTCGAACTCCGGGCGGACGTAACCGCGCTCGGCGGCGCATTGCGCCAGCGCCAGGAGAACGTCGATCTTCGCGATCGCACTCGAAGCGCGCAGCAAACTCTCAGCCAGGGCGGCGACGCGCTCGACCAATCCTTCGAAAAGCGCGCGTTCGAGGCGCTCTTGCCGCGACTGCGCCGTGGAAATCGCCAGCTCGAGCTCCTTGAGCGCCGGCGTGATGTAGCGCTCTCCGGTCGTCAGCGTCTGCTTGCGCACGTAATCGGCGGGAACCGACCCCGCGTGGCTTTTCCCGACCTCGATTGCGTAGCCGAAGGTGCTGGCGTACTTGATGCGCAGCGTCTTGATACCGGTGCGCTCGCGCTCGCGCTCTTCGAGCTCGGAGAGACGCGAGCGCGCGTCGCTGCGCAGCGCCACGCATTCCTGCAGTTCCGCGTCGGCTTCTGGACGGATGACGCCGCCGTCGGCGATTTGCGCCGGTGGTTCGTCGACGAGCGTTTGCGTGAGATCTCCGAGCAGCGCTTCGAAATCGCCGATCTCATCCAAGAGCGGTTCGATCGCCGGGACGGCGGCCGCGCGCAGCGGGTTCAACAGCGCCAGCGTCCGCCGTAACGAGGCGAGATCACGTGGCGTCGCGCGGCGGAAGCGCACCTTCTGTGCGATTCGCTCGAGGTCGAAGGCGCCTCTGAGAATATCGCGCAGCGATTGCCGTTGTGAATGCTCGACGAGCAGCGCGCCCACCATCTCCTGGCGCTGCGCGATAGCGTCTTGGCGAACCAGGGGCGCGAGGATCCAGCGCGTCAGCATCCGCGACCCCATTGCGGTCATGCAGAGGTCGAGCGTGGCCAGCAGCGTCGCGTGCGGATTGGCGCCCTGCGCGCGCGTCAGTTCCAAGTGCTTGCGCGTCGCGGGATCGAGCACGAGAAACTCTTGGCGCCGATACAGCTGCGGCGCTCCCAGGCCGCGCTCGCCGTTGAAAATTCCGGTGCGCTTGACGAACGCGTTGAGCGCGTCGAGCGCGCGATGGATCGCCTGCGATTCCTCGATCGAAAAGCCGTCGAGGTTCGGCCGCTCGCGGGTCTCGACCACTTCGAGCCGTAGCGTCGCAGGACGCGCCCCCAAACCCTCGATCGCGCCGGCTACGAACGCCTGCATCGCCGCGGGCACGTCCGCGACGACCTCGGCCGGCGCGATGCGCTCGAGCTCGGAGAATAACTCGTCGTCGGCGTTGTCGCCTCCCAGCGCGGTCGCCGCAGTGTAACTCGTCGAGACATCAGCATAGGCGAGCGCGAAGGTTTCGCCGGCGATCGCCACCGCGGCGAGGTAGTTGTTCGTCTTGCCGTCGAGTAACTGGTCCTCGATCAGCGTTCCGGGCGTAACCAAACGCACGACGTCCCGCCGCACCAGTCGGTTCGGCTGCGGAACCTCCAGCTGTTCGGCAAGTGCAACGACGAAGCGTTGCTTCACGAGCTTGGCGAGATAGCCCGCGAGCGCGTGGTGAGGGACGCCGGCCATTGCCACGCGCTGACCGGCGCCGGCCTCTTTGCTCGTCAACGCGATCTGCAGCGCTCGCGCGATGGTTTCGGCATCCTCGCCGTACGCTTCGTAGAAATCGCCGACGCGCGAGAGCAGAATCGCTTCGGGATGCTTGGTCTTCATCCCAAAGTACTGTTCGAGCATCGGCGAGTACTTGGGCAGCGTTAGGTCCCTGCCGGATCCCAAATCATGATTCCTCGATAGCCCAAGCGTTCGACGTCGCGCACGCGTTACGCCGAAGCGATCAGATCGAGCAGCGGCCGCATAACCGGTATTCCCGCATCGGCAAAACGCGCTGCGCGCCCGACCACGGTGCCGGTGCAGCCCCAAACGTGGGCAGTTTCGATCGCAACGTCGAGCCAGGGCGTCTGCGGGTAGGGATAATCGGCCGGTTTTGGCGCGACGACCGTCACGTTGTCGAGCGCCTTCGAGGTCAACCGGCTGGCGTCTTTCTTCGAGTCGCCACCGATCAAAACGCGCAGCGTTCGTCCGACATGCCGGTCATGGTACGCACGCGTTACCGCATTCTGCGCTTCGAGAAGCTCCGCAAAGCGCTCGAGCGCGAGTGCCCTGGGAACTTGCGGCCAGCGTGCGGCCGGCGTGCCACGCCGAATCGAATAGATAAAGCTAAAGGCGTTGGCGAAAACGCCCGAGCGCACGTAGTCGAGCGTCGCTTGGAAGTCGCTCGCCGTCTCGCCCGGAAAGCCGACGATCAAATCGGTCGTGATCGCGCACTCCGGCCGACGCCGCCGGATCGATTGTACGATCGCGTCGAACTGCGCCAGCGTATACTTTCGATTCATGCGGCGCAGAAGCGCGTCGCTGCCGGATTGCAGCGGAAGGTGAATGCGCGGATTGAGCTGTTCGAGACTGCAGAGGTCGTCGAGAATCTTTTCCGTGAAATCCTTGGGATGCGGGGAGATGAAGGCGAGCCGCTCGATGCCGGGCAGCGCCGCGATCGACCGGCAGAGGTCGCCAAAATCCTCGCCGCTCGCCGGATCGTTCCACGCGTTGACCGTTTGGCCGACCAAGACGATTTCGCGCGCGCCCTGCGCAATCCGTTCACGCGTCTCGTCGAGGATCGCGGTTGCGGGCCGGTGATCGAAGCGGCCCCGAACGTGCGGCACGATGCAGAACGTGCAGTAGTACGAACAACCGCGCTGCACCGTGACGAAGGCGCGCAGCCGCGAAAATGTCGTCGCTTATCGCGTCGCCCGTGCCCCCGAGCGACGTAAGAAGGGCGCGATCGTCGCTGAAGTCCACGGCGTCGAAGTTGGGTTGCCAGCATGGCGAGCTGCTCGCCGAGCTCGCGCGAGCTCCCGCGTGCCGAAGATCGCGTCAACGTGCGGTGCAAGCTTCTTCATGCGGTCACGATCCTGTTCGGCCAAGCAGCCGGTGACGATCAGACGCAAGCTGGGGTCGACGCGTTTGAGCGCGTTGAGATGGTTCATGCGGCCGTACGCGCGGCGCTCGGCGTTGTCGCGAACCGTGCAAGTGTTGAGCACGATCACGTTCGCTTCCTCGGCGGCCGCAACGACGCTATAGCCGGCCGAGGTCGCGCGTTCTGCGATATACCGGGAATCGGCCTCATTCATCTGACAGCCGAAAGTCTCAATGTAAATACTAGGCATCCGTCTTTTTCGCACTTCGCGTGGCGCCTGGGCCATTCCGGCCCCTGTGGGTGTCGCTCGGTCGCATTGAGAAATGAGGTGCCGTGCTAAACCCAGCCACCGTGGCGATCGTCGGACGTCCGAACGTCGGCAAGAGCGCCCTCTTCAACCGCCTGATCGGCCGCCGGCTGGCGATCGTCGAGGACACGCCCGGCGTCACGCGGGATCGCCTCTACGCACTCGCCGACTGGCGCGGACGAACGTTCAGCCTCGTCGATACGGCGGGGATCGACCCCGGCGCCGATGTTGCGCACGGCCTCGAACTCGCCGACGCGACTCGCCGCCAGGCCGAGGCCGCCGCCGATGCCGCCGACGTCGTCGTCATGGTTGTCGACGCCCAGACCGGCCTTCATCCGCTCGACGATGACGTGGCGGCGATCCTTCGGCGCAAGCGGCGCCCGATGGTTCTGGTTGCAAACAAGGCCGAATCGCCCAACGCTGCGGCAGCGGTTCATGCGGAGTTTGCTCGGCTCGGCTTCGGCGAGCCGGTCGCCGTTTCGGCGATCCACGGTGAGGGGACAGGCGACCTGCTCGATCGGATCGTCGACCTCTTGCCGGCGCGAACGGACGAAGCACCGGCCGACGGAGAGCTCGCCTTGGCCGTCATCGGGCGCCCGAATGTCGGGAAGAGCTCGCTGGTCAACGCCCTGCTCGGAGAAGAACGCACGCTGGTTTCGCAGACGCCCGGCACCACGCGGGATGCGATCGACACGCCCTTTCACTGGGGCGATCGAGCCTATCGGCTCGTAGACACGGCGGGCGTGCACAAGAAACAGCACGCGCACGGTGCGATCGAATATTACGCCGCACTTCGGTCGCTGGGCGCAATCGCTCGCTGCGACATCGCGATACTCGTCTTCGATGCCATGGTCGGAATCATGACGCAGGAGCGCCGCCTGGCCGGCATTGCCATCGAGGAGCGCAAAGGCCTAATCGTCGTGGGCAACAAGTGGGACCTCGTTCGCGAACAAGGCGGCGACTACACGCGCAGCGATCTGACCGGCGCCGTTCGAGAACAGATTCCATTTGCGCCCTTCGCTCCAATCACGTTTCTCTCCGCAAAAACCGAGCGGCGCTTAGGAAGCCTCATGCCGATCGTGGTCGAGCTTGCCGAGAATCTCGACCGGCGTATTCCAACCCCGCAGCTCAACGTCGTCGTCCGCGATGCCATCCTGACGCACCCGCCGGCCGTCTCCTCGGGCAGAGTGTTGCGAATTTATTACGCATCCCAGCCCGGAACCCATCCGCCGGTCTTCGTGTTTCACTGCAACGACCCCGATCTCGTGCAAGGGCACTATAAGCGCTTCTTGGAGAACGTCATCCGCCAACACTTTAACTTCGAAGGGATTCCACTCACGCTCGAGTTTCGTCCGCGCCGGGAGCGAGAGGAGCTCGAATAGTGGACGTAGGCATTCCCGAGTCCACGGCGATCGGCATGCTCGTAATAGTCATCGCGATTGTCATCGGCATCTTCAACGGTGCGTATCTCATCGGCTCGATTCCGTTCGGATACCTCGTGGGCCGCCTCTTCTTCCGCACGGATATCCGCAGGCAGGGCTCGGGCAACATTGGCGCGATGAATGCGCTGCGAGCGCTAGGAAAGCGCGGAGCGGCAGTCGTGCTGCTGCTCGACGCTCTCAAAGGATTCGTTCCGACACTCTGGGCGCTCCACGCTTTCAATGGGTTCTTGGACACTCCGGGTTTCCCACCGGGGGGAGAGATCATCGCCGCACTCGTCGCGACCGGCACAATACTCGGCCACTGCTACTCGCCGTGGTTACGCTTTCGCGGAGGGAAGGGCGTCGCGACCTCCTTCGGAGCAATTTTCGCGCTCTGTTGGCCCGCGGGTTTGGTTGCGGCCGGCGGTTGGGTGGCCGGCGCCGCAATAACTCGCTATTCGTCGGTCGGTTCCATGCTGGGAAGCGTCCTGGCCCCCGTAGCGCTTTGGATTTTCACGGGATCGCTCCCCGAGACGGCCTATGGTCTCTTCGCGGCCGTACTGATCGTATTCACGCACCGCGAGAATATCGCGCGCTTGCGAGCCGGAGCGGAGAGTCCGATTCGCCTTTCGAAGCCTAGCTCATGATTTCGTCAAACGATCTTCGCAACGGCGTGACCATCGTCGTGGACGGCCAACTCTGGACCGTCATCGAGTTTCTGCACGTCAAACCGGGGAAAGGATCGGCCTTCGTTCGCACCCGCATGAAAAACGTCAAGACCGGAACGACCTTGGAACGTACCTTTCGCGCGGGCGAAAAGCTGGAGCGCGCCACGGTCGACAACCGGCAAATGCAGATGCTTTACAACGATGCCGACGGCTACCACTTCATGGATCAGGAGAGCTTCGAAAACGTCACCCTGCAGCGCGATCTCATCGGCGATCCAGCGGATTTCTTGAAAGACGGCATGGTCGTCGACATGCAGTTTCACGACGGCGTGGCGATCGGCGTCGACCTTCCGGCCCACGTCGAGCTGCGGATCGTCGAGACGGATCCGGGCTTTAAAGGCGACAGCGCGACCAACGTGCAGAAGCCGGCCAAACTCGAGACCGGCGCCACGGTCAACGTTCCGCTCTTTGTCGGAGAAGGCGACGTCATTAAGATCGATACACGCGATCGCCGCTACATCGGCCGCTCGAGTTAGTGGCCTGACGACCTGCGTTTTGCGCTAGAGCTCTTCGCCGCTGCCTTCGTCGCGAGCATTTTCGGCTCGATGGTAGGGCTCGGCGGCGGTTTTATCCTCGTCCCCATACTGCGGCTCTTCCTGGGATTTTCGCCCGCCTATGCGGCGGGCACGTCGCTGGTCCTCATCGTCGCCAACAGCGCGAGCGGCGCCTTCACCTATCTGCTGCAAAAGCGCGTCCACCTTAAGATCGGCCTGCTGATCGCTGCCGGCGGCCTGCCGGGCAGCATTCTCGGAGCGATCGCCTCCGTTCACATCTCGGCGCGGCTCTTCGATACGATCCTCGCAGTGCTGCTCGTCGCCGTGGCGATCGACATGGCGTGGAACGCGGAGCGCCGCATGTCGGGGAGAATCGAGCACGACCGCGTCGCGAAGCTCAAGGGCATGTCGTATCGCGCCGCGCTCGGCCTCGGATTTGTCGTGGGGATTTTCTCCAGCCTCTTCGGTTTGGGCGGCGGCATCGTGTTGGTCCCGACGTTCCTTTACTTCTCGGAGCTGCCGGCGCACGCGATAAGCGCGACGTCGCACTTCGCAATCCTTCTCACCTCACCGGTCGGCCTCGCGGTTCACGCATTACAGCACGACATCGTCGCACGTGACGTCGTGCCGCTCGTAGCGGGCGGCCTGCTGGGCGGCCCCATCGGCGCGCGCCTCTCGCTGCGGCTCAAATCCCCGCAGCTTCTGATCGTCGTAGCGGTCGCTCTGGTAATCGCCGCCGGCACGTTGGTTTGGCGCCAGCTTTAGAAGGCGCCTCTAGTCAAGACTCGCGTCCGGGAGTAGAGTTGGGGAGCTATGACGCGTATACAATCCCTTTGTTTCGTGCTCGCGATCGCCGTTGCGCCGATGCTCTCGTCGTGTTCGGTCGGGAGCCTCCCGTCCACCACTGCCATCGCCCCCGCGTCCGGAGCGGTCGAGCTGGCAAAGCCGAAACTGACCGGAAGCTGGAAGGGCAAATGGGACACGCTCAGCGCTTCGGGAACCTTCACGATGCACCTCACGCAAAATGGCAAGAAATTCTCCGGCCCCGTTGCGATTACCATAGAATCGGTCACCACCAAGGGGACCATCAAAGGCACCATCCGCAAGAATAAGCTCACCCTGGTGGTCACTGCGAAGGGCCTGGGTACCGGCAAGGGAACGGCTCAGGTCAACAAGGCGCGGACGACGATACAAGGCAGCGTCACCATCAAAGGGACGAAGAGCAACTTTAGCGGCTCGAAAACGTAACGCTGCCGCTCTAACGCGGTGATGTCATGTCTTTGGGCACGACGATGCGGTCGTACTCCTCTTCGGAGATGTGGCCGAGCGCGAGGGCGGCTTTCTTGAGCGTCGTCTTGTCGCGATGCGCCTTTTTGGCGATTTCGGCCGATTTGTCGTAGCCGATGTGCGGGTTGAGCGCGGTTACCACCATCAACGATTCGTCTAGATACTTCTTGATCTGCTCCTCGTTGGCTTGCAGACCCTCGACGGCGTGTTCGCGGAACATCGTGCACGCGTCGCGCAGCAGCGTGGTGGAATGCAAGAAGTTGTAGATCATCACCGGATTGAAGACGTTGAGTTCGAAGTTGCCTTGTGACGCCCCGAAGCTAATCGCCAGGTCGTTGCCGAAGACTTGCACGCAGACCATCGTCATCGCCTCGGATTGGGTCGGATTGACTTTGCCCGGCATAATCGAGCTGCCGGGCTCGTTTTCCGGTAGGACGAGCTCTCCGATTCCCGCGCGGGGTCCGGAGGCCAGCCAGCGGATGTCGTTGGCAATCTTCATGAGGGCCGCTGCCAGCATTTTGAGTGCGCCCGAAGCAAAGACGAAATCGTCGTGCGACGCCAGGGCCGTGAACTTGTTGGGATGCGAGCGGAACGGCAGCCCGGTCACCTCCGCAATCTTTCGCGCCGTGCGTTCGCCGAACTCGGGATGCGCGTTGAGGCCGGTGCCGACCGCCGTTCCGCCAATCGCGAGGTCGAAAAGCGGGTCCAATGCCTCTCTGCATGCGCGCATCGCACGATCGAGTTGGGTGACGTAGCCGGAAAACTCTTGGCCCAGCGTGAGCGGCGTCGCATCTTGCAAGTGCGTTCGACCCACTTTGACGACGTGCGACCATTCCTGGGACTTGGCATGCAACGCGTCGCGCAGCGCTTGCACGGCCGGCAGCATCTGCGACATCGATTGCGCGGCGGCGACGTGCATCGCCGTCGGAAACGTATCGTTCGATGATTGCGACATATTGACGTGATCGTTGGGATGGATCGGTTTTTTCGACCCCAGCTCGCCTCCGGCAAGCTCGATCGCCCGGTTCGAGATGACCTCGTTCACGTTCATGTTCGTCTGCGTTCCGGAGCCGGTCTGCCATACGCGCAGCGGAAACTGTGCATCGAGCCTACCGGCGATCACTTCGTCGGCCGCCGCGACGATCAGCCGCGTGTTTTCCGCGTCGAGCTTACCGAGGTCGTGATTGACCGTCGCCGCGGCCTTCTTGAGCAACGCCATCGCCCGGATGACCTGCTTCGGCATAACGTCTCGAGGCCAGGTCCCGTCCCCAATGTCGAAGTGTACGAGCGAGCGCGCCGATTGCGCGCCGTAATACTTGTCGGCCGGAACCTCGATCTTCCCCATCGAGTCGCTTTCGATGCGGACCGGCACACCGTTATGCATCTTCGTCGTCATGGCCGGGGAACTTCGGCGTCAGTCGCGACCTTTCCGGGCGGCGGTGCGCTCGAGCGTGCTTCCAACCGCGTGCATCTCGACGATCTCGTAGACCGTCAGCGGAAAGCGCGGATCAAAGCGACGTTTGTTGCAGCGCGCGCAACTCGACGGCTTGCTCGGCCGGCTTCGGCGGAGCGCTTCGAGCCCGCAATGCTCGCATCGGAGAATGTAGCGTTTGGTCGATTCCCGTAGCGCTGGGGCGTTCCCGAGATCGTGATAGATGGAGGTCAGCCCGCATTCGCGCAGCTTGCGCTTGAAGCGCGCGCCGTGTCCCATCTCCTTATAATGCGCGAAGCACCACGCGTGAATCATCTCGTGAAGAAGGGTCTCTTGCAATGCGTCCGGCCGGCGCCCGAGTTGCTTTGACGAGAGCTCGATGAGCATCGGCTGACCGCTGTAGCTGATGCGCCCTGCCGAGTTTGAAAAGCGTGCGTTATACCGAATTCGGCAGCCGGGGACCGTGCCATTGAAAAACTCATAGTTCAAACGCGCGAAAAGGAGCTGAAGGTCGGCTTCGGCGGCCAGCATGGGATGGTTTTCTTCGCGATGCGTCCAACCGATTCTTCGTGCCGCCAAACGATTCGGGTGGGCTTCCGCCTCGAACTTACCTACCGATCTTCATCGTCATCGCCGCGGTGTTTCTCGGCATCATGGCGTATTTGGTGGCCGACGGATTCGGCGTGACCGGTTCGGTCTTCGGTAAGTCCGTCACCGCACGCAGCACCGGACAGACCTCGCAACAGGGCTCGCAGAACGACGTCGAGGGCGGTCCGCCAGCGCCCGTGGTTGCGGAGTTGCGGAATCTGCGCGCGCGCATCGCGGCGCACCCGGGCGACGACGTCGCTCTGGCACAGCTCGGCGATATGTATCTTGCCTCGAACCATTTCGAACAGGCGATTCCGTTCTACGAGCGCGCCTTGCGCGCCAACCCGCGAAACGTCGCGGCGCAGGAGGGCCTCGCACAAGCCCGGCAAGCGTTGCGCCAATGAATATCTACATTTCATGCGACATGGAGGGCACGGCGGGCATCGGCTCCTGGAAGCAGTGCGATCCCAGCGACCTTCACGAGTATCCGCTTTTTCGCTCGCACATGACGCGAGAGGTGCGCGCGGCCATCGACGGCGCGCGCGAACGCGGCGCGCGGCGAATCGTCGTCAACGACTCACACTGGTCCATGCGCAATCTCTTACTTGACGAGCTTCCGGCGGATGACGACGTGCGGGTAATCTCGGGTGCGCCCAAACCTTGGAGCATGACGCAGGGCTTGGACGCGGCAATCGACGCGGTCTTTTTCACGGGCTATCACGCCAAGGCGGGCGACGCCGCGACGCTCGCCCACACCTACTCCGACGACGTTTACCGCGTGACCGTCAACGGCACGCCGTGCAGCGAAGCATTGCTCAATGCAGCGCTGGCTGGGAGCTACGGCGTTCCGGTCGTCCTCATCACCGGAGATCGCACGACCGTCGAAGAGAGCGTTGCCGCCATGCCGTGGGCGATCGGCGTCGCGGTAAAGGACGCGATCGGCTTCTCTGCCGTGAACTCGCTGACGCCGGAGGCAGCGCGGGAGGCCATTCGCGCCGGGGCTCGCGAGGCGATCGGGCGCATCACAGGCGCCAAGCCGTTCATTTTTGACGCGCCGTTCGAGCTGACGATCGAAACCGCCGCCGTCGAGCAGGCCGATTTCATCGAGCTCATGCCGGGCTTCACGCGAATTGGCGGGCGCGCCGTGCTGTTTACCAGCGGCGATTATCCGACGCTGTTCGCGGCATTTCTCGCCGCGACGCGTATCGCCGCCGCCGCGAACACCATCTGATGAGGGCCCTTGTCATCCTGAGCTCAGTCGAAGGATGACGGAATGAGGCTCTATATATCCAGCGATATGGAGGGGGTGGCAGGCGTTTGCGCTTGGCAGCAGGTCGATGCCCGCGCGCCGCACCCCGAGTACGCCATCTATCGCCGCTACTATACGCAAGAAGTGGCCGGCGCAATCGAGGGAGCGCGCGCAGGTGGCGCCGCCGAAGTCCTCGTCAACGACTCGCACGGACCGATGCGCAATCTCTTGCTCGACGAGCTGCCCGCCGACGTCCGCGTGATCTTCGGGAACCGCAAGCCTTTTTCGATGGTGCAGGACGCCGACGGCGGTTTCGGCGGAGCATTCTTTATCGGTTACCACGGGGCCGCAGGCGATGCCGACGCGGTGTTGTGCCATACGTATACGCCCTCGGTCATCTACGAGGTTCGCGTCAACGGCATTCGCTGCAGCGAGGCGACGCTCAATGCCGCCTTGCTCGGTTTTTACGGCGTTCCACTCCTACTGGCGACGGGCGATCGCACGACGGTCGAGGGCATTGCCGAGCAGATGCCCTGGGTGCGCGGCGTCATCGTGAAAGAATCCATCGGCAGCTTCGCGGCCGATTCGATGCTGCCGGCCGCGGCGCAACGCGCGATTCGCCGGGGAGCCGAAGTGGCAATTGCCGAGGCGGCGACCGCGAAGCTCTTTCGCTTCGAGCCGCCGATCATGCTCGACGTGCAGTTCGTCACCGCGGCGCAAGCGGATCTCGTCGCAACGATCCCAAGCTTCGAACGCACCGGCTCCCGCAGCGTTCGCTTCGTGCACGATTCCTATCCGGTCGTCTTCAAAGCGTTCGTCGCGACCTGGCGCCTCGGCGCAATGTCATCCTGACCCTTCGACTCAGCCTGTCATGAGCGAGCGGAGCGAGTCGAAGGGCTCAGGACTGCGCTTCGCGCAGGCGCTTAGGAATTTGGACTTTCGGTGTCATCCTGAGCCTGTCGAAGGATGATCAGCGTCCCGGCCTGGAAGTGAGTATAGCGGGTAAGCGCGGAGGTTAATCTGATACCAGTCGATCAGATGCCGGCGACAATCGATGCCTACTCGATCTGGCTTCATGCCCGATCTGCCGTGACGAGCGCGCGCTATCCCAGCCGCCTCGCCTACACGATTGCCGTCAGCGGCTTCGACGGAGAAAAACCGGTCGCCGATCATTATCGTGCCACCGCCGATCCGGGTGACGGAGCGATTCGGATATTTCCCATCAGCGACGAGCAGCTCGCAAAACCGCCGCCGGTGCCCCACGGCGTCAACCTAAACATCGTCCTCGAGCTCTGCATTGCGAAAAGCGGATGCACCAGCAAGCAAATCCCCGCGGGGCACCCGGCGCCCTATCAGGACCTATTGGGCGAGCCGCTATTGGAACCAACGTATATGTTTGGGCTGCGCTACAAGGCGGCGCGCTCGACGCCGACGTCGCCCCAAGCCGACGGCTCGCTGCGGGTCATTGCAATTGTATCGTCAGGGTCACCCGACTATAAAGTTTCGTTGATCGATACGCCGTTGCTCGACGGCGTGCCCACGTATCACCTCGGGCTTACACCGCTTCGCAAGCCGAAGGATAATCGCTTGCGCGAGCTCTGGATCGACACCAACGATTACTTACTTACCGAGAAGGGCGATCGTCGCGGGAAACTTCACGCTGGCCCCACTCGTGGACGTACCGTGGACGGTCGATTTCTCGATACTCGACGGCGCTCCGTACATCACGCGCGAAAGCACCGGCGATACTCTTTACTTGCCTCATCGTCGCGTAGTCCGGAATGCGACGATTGCGTTTGAAGATGTCCGCGAACCAGACGCTACGATCTATGACGTGCCGCTCATCGAGCCCGACGTGCAAGAGACGACGCTCGTCGAGCCGGGCCCTTAAGTCGGGACGGGACAAGGGGAATGCCGGAACGGCGATCCCCTTGTCGTTTCTCTCTCCTTAACTAAGGCGCGCCTGATAGGTCCTTGTTCGTGGGCGAGAAGCCACCAGATTCGGTGTACGTCGTGCCGTCGAGGCCGTTACTGAAACTATAGAGATATTTGACGCCCGTCGACGCATACTTGTAAACGTCAATTACGCTGTTCGTAACGTCACCGACGGCTAGCTCATTGCCCTTCTCGTTGAGATTGCCGAAAATTGAGTCACCCTTGAGGGTCGAAGAGCTTACGACCTTGCACTTCGGATTGCAGCCACTGTACACGTACAACGCGCCCGTCACGTCGATGGAGACGAGGTTGCCCTTCGCGTCGAAGAAAAGACCGCCAAACCCCGCGTTCTTCGTCCCGGTCGCAACTACGCCGCTACCTTTGCAGCCTTTCCAATAGACCATGACAAAACCACTCGTCGTCTCCGTGGCCGCCGACATCCAACAGTCACCTTTTGTGTCCGCGGCGACGCCGGCGCCGTATCCCGTGATGGACGAGTTCGTCACCGGTGCGCCGCAGCTGCTCGTCTTGAGCGAGCAAACCAAAACGTCGCCAACGTCGGTCGTGCTGTTTAGGATCTCACCGACGTAGATCGAGTCCTTCATAGCGTCGAAGCTCGTGGCGTCGGCCGCTTGACCGGTCGTGTCGGGGATCGATCCGAGAAGCTTTCCGCATAGCTTTGGACCGGCATAAACGTTGATTGAGGGTTCCGAGCTTCCGTCGCTTGCTGACGGAAGGATCAGGTTCTGTTCGAGATCGATGCCCCACCCATTTATTGCGTAGCCATTGATCGTACAGGTTGGCGCGCGATTCTTACTGTTCGGATTTGGATATCCGTTGATGAGGCCTTCCGCCTCCGAAAGGTTGCTGTAGAATTCGCTGCCATAAAGCCCGCCTGCCGGCTTCTTCTTTTTATCCGGGAAGGCCGTCCCAAGATGCAAGCGCTGTATCCCGGTAGCGCGCAGCATCCATGGCGCTACCAAGCTGATCGGCACGCGCTTGTTGGCTTGCTCAACGCGTGATGGCGAAAGGTTCGGAACAGAGCCGCTCTGCCCGGACAGATTGCCGGCGCAAGCGGCGAGAAGCCCCACGCCAACCACGGTACAGAGCGCCGAAGTAAAGTAACGCATCAGAAGAGTCTCCTTGGACTGACGAGAAGTCTGGCTGTTGGAGCCGACGGAACGACGCTCCCGCTCGAACCAGGTCGGAGGGCGTTCAGAGGGTGCCGGTGCCAAAGTCTGACTGCCCGATTTGGCCCAAAACATCCTGCACGTGTGTCACCAGCGCGACGCGGGTACAGCCTCTACGACATGCTTAGTCGCGAAGACGCGTAAAGCCGGTATTTTCCCATGAGCCCGCCGACGCCACTTCGGCGCATCGACCACGTCGCGCTCGCGATGCCGCGCGGCAAGGAGGACGAAGCGCGGGTATTCTACCTCGACGTCCTTGGGTTCACGGAACGGCCAAAACCGGCCGAACTGATCGATCGTGGCGGACTATGGCTGCGCGTCGGCGCGGTGAAGCTGCACCTCGGCGTCGATGACGATTTTCGCGCTGCAACGAAAGCTCATCCGGCCTTCCGATGCGCCGACTATGAAGCGCTCTTGCAGCGCGTTCGATCTCACGGAGGGCACGTCGTCGAAGACGACTTCTTGTTTGATGGAAAGCCCCATTGCTACAGTACCGACCCGTTTGGAAACCGAATCGAACTGATCAAACAATGAATCAGGATGCTTTTGCGGGGGCTCCTAAGGCGATCGCAATATCGACGACGTCTTCTTCGCTCAGCGAAAGCCGGCGCATCGCCACCTCGTAGAGCTCGATCGTCTCTTCGCTCTTGCTCGAGGCGGCGCGCTCTTCGCGCAAACGTTTGACTTCGTCGGTTACGCGATGCGCCAGCTCGGAGGAGGGCTCGACGGCCGCGCGCGCCAGATCCTGGGCGTGACGGCGCAGCGTATCCTCGACGAGCGCCGCGCCGGTGTGCTTTCCAAAAACCCAGCTCGTGTCTGCACCGACCAGCTCGGCCGGGACGGCCTCGTACATCCGGTGATCGATCAGCATCGCCTGGGTGTGGATGCCGGACTCGTGTGCGAAGACTTTAGAGCCGACGATCGGCTCGTGCTGCTGCAGCGGAATGCCGCTCATGCGTTCCATGAAGCGTGCCAGCTCGCGCAGCTTCCCATACTTGAAGCCGGGCAGCTCGATACCGTAGAGAACGCGAAGCGCGACGACGAACTCGTGGAGCTTCACGTTGCCCGCCCGCTCGCCGTAGCCGTTAGCCGTCACCGATACGACCTTGAAGCCGCTCGAAACGGCCACGATCGCATTGACGGTTCCCAGGCCGTAGTCGTTGTGAAGATGTGCGACGAGCGGCAGCCCTTGCGGTAAGCCGGCGACGATCCGCGAACAGTACCAGCGCGTCGCTTCGGGCGTCAGCGCCCCCACCGTATCGGGCCACGCCGGGCGCGTCCCGCCGGCATCCAACCCAGCCTTGAAATACTCGATGAAGTAGTCGACGTCACCGCGACTGCCATCCTCGGCCCCAAATTCGATACGTTCCACGCCGCAATCGCGCGCGTGCCGGATCGCGTCACACTGCAAACGGATATTCGCCTCGCGGTAGAAGGCCAACGGCAGATCGAGCCATTCGCGCTCGTCGCGTCCTTCGTAACGCAGCAGCGTCTTGCCGATCTTATACTTCAGATGCAGATCGCTGCCGCTGGTAAAGACGAAGAACGTCACTTCTCGCGGTTCGATTCCAACCTCACGCAAGGTTTTGACCGTAACGTCGATGTCGCTGCGGTTGCTGCGGCACATCACCACGATCTCGACCTCCCCCAACTCGCCGCGGCGCTTGGCCTCCATCACGAGTTGCAGCGTGCGGCGATCGCCCGCCGAGGCTGCCGGAAATCCCACGCTCATAATGTGCACGCCAATGGCGGCCAGCTCTTTGGCGATCTCGAGTTTCTGTCCCGGCGTGTAGCAAACGCCCGGCATCTGTTCGCCATCGCGCAGCGTCTCGTCATAAACGCGAATCTCCCCGGGATCGGGGAATTTGACGTCGCGGGTGAACTCTTTTGGATCTCGAATGAGGCGTTCGATCGGCTCGCGGAGCATCTTTGGGCCTTCTACGAGCGCGAGGCCATCTCTTCGTGTCGCACTTCAGGTTCGCGTTCGCCGAGGCGCAGTTCGGCCGTATCCCGTGGGAAAAGCAACTCGAGCGTCCAGTCGAAGGCGACGCGAAGTTTGCGGTCGAGGCCCGGCAACCGCAACAAATAATAGGTGCGCCAAAGAAACCACGCGATGAAGCCGGTAATAACGTAGTTGCCCGGAAGCTGCGCGACGGCCTTGCGCCCGCCCAATGCCGCCATCATCCCGAGCGAGTTATAGCGAAACGGTTTCGTCGGTTGGCCGCGCAACACGGCCACGATATTGTCGGCCAGGCACGGCCCTTCACGAATTGCGTGTTGCGCCGTCGCCGGATAGGCGCCGCCCTCTCCGTCGGGAATCGACGCGCAGTCCCCGAGCGCCCAGACTCCGGCCATCCCGGCTACGCGCATGTCGCGCTGCGTCTCGACGGCGCCGCGTTTCGTTTTCGGCAGAGTGGCTCTCGCAACCGTGCGAGAGGGTTGCACGCCGGCGCTCCAGATGATGGTTTCGGTCTCGATGCGGCGTCCGCTCTGAAGGTTGAGTCCGCTCGAGTCCGCGCCCGTCACGCCATCGCCCGTGAGCACGTCAACGCCGCGGCGCTCGAGCACGCGGCGCGAATACTCACCCATCTTCGCGGGAAGGCCGGCGAGCAAGGTCGGTCCCGCTTCGACCAAAAGCATCTCGACTTGTTTCGGATGCAAGCGCTTGTAAAAGCGCAATACGCTCCGAAATAGCTCCACGATCTCACCCGCCGTTTCTACGCCGGTAAAACCGCCGCCGACGACGACGAGGGTCAGCAGGCGTTTGCGCCGCGCGTCATCGGCGATTGTGTCGGCGAGTTCTAAGAGCCAAACCAGGTGATTGCGCAGCGCATCGGCGTCGTCGAGCGTCTTGAGCGCCCACGTGTGCTCCGCGACGCCGGGCAGACCGAAAGTCGAAGTCGAGGCTCCGAGCGCCAGCACGAGGTGGTCGAAAGGCTGGAGCACGCTCATGCCGGTCAGAACGTGATGATAGCGCACCATACTCGCTCCGACGTCGATTTCGTCGACGTCGGCGAGAACGAAGCGGCTGCGCCGCAACTGCTCGCGGATCGGCGTGACGACGTGACGTACTTCGAGCTCACCGGACGTCACCTCGGGCAGCATCGGGGTGAAGAGCGTGTAGTTGTCGCGGCTGAGCACGACGATCTCGGCTTCGTCGGGGCGCAAACGCCGCTCGAGCCGGCGGGCCACGGCCATTCCGGCAAAGCCCCCGCCAAGGATTACGATGACCGGCACGAGTCGCGGTTGAAGACCACTGCGTGGATTACCTCCCGCCCCCCGCCCTGCCGCCGTCCCAAGAGCGGCGCGAAGCTCCGAAGCCGGTCCAGCGGCGTAACCGAGGGATCGGTGCGATCGTCGCGGCCGTCGTCGCGTTCCTCGTCAAGTTCAAGTTTCTCTTTCTGATCGGCGGTAAACTTTTCGGCCTCAGCTGGACCTTTTTGCTCTCGCTCTGGATCTACGTCGTCATCTTCGGCTGGAAGCTCGCGGTCGTCGTGATGCTGCTCTTGCTCGCGCACGAACTCGGGCACTACTTCGCGTTTCGCGCGTACGGCTTGCCGGTGCGCCTGCCGGCCTTCATTCCGTTATTGGGTGCGTTTACGGCGGGCGCCGCTCCCGAGGATCTGGAGCAGGATGCCTACATCGCGCTGGCGGGGCCGCTGACCGGCCTCGGCCTCGCTGCGGCCTGCTACGCGGTGGGCGATGTAACGCAGGATCGCTTCTGGTTTGCATGCGCCGATCTTTCGGCGTTCCTCAACCTCTTCAACATGCTTCCCGTACCGCCGTTCGACGGCGGACGAATCATCGGCGCCGTGTGGCCGCCGCTCTGGATCGCCGGTTTCGTTCTCTTCATCGGCCTTGCATTTTTTTGGCACATCCCGCCGCTCTTCATCATAATCATCGGCGTGCTCGGACTGCCCTCGATCATCGCCGCATGGCGGGGTCACGTGGATCCGCGAGCCGCAAAGATGACGTTTGCCGCGCGAGGCCGCGTGAGCGTCTGGTATCTCGCAACGGTGCTGGGGCTGCTCCTCGTCATGTCGCAATCGCACGCGATCGCGACCCCCGGCTCGACAAGCGCGTTCGGCTGGTGAATCGCGCGTGGCCGCTCGGGCTCGCGTTCGTTGCAATTGCGATCGCCCTCCTCGCGGCGCGGCCGTTGCCGACGCCGGGGCCGCCCTTGCGCGACTTCGAGGCCTATTGGTCGGCCGGATCGGCGTGGAACGCCCACGTCGATCCATACTCTAAAGCAATCTGGCGGCCCGAACGGAGCGTCCCCGGCGTTGAAGCCCGACATGACGAGCTCTTACCCTTCATCAATCCGCCGCCGGCGCTGCTGCTCTGGAGCCTCTTCGCGCGACTGCCGTACCGCGCGGCCGCCGGACTCTGGCTGGTCGTTCTCGCGGGCGCGCTTCTCGCGCTGATTACCACGGTGCTCCGCGCGAGCGGCGCACCGCGCGGCGCGTTCGTGCTCTGTGCCGCACTGGCACTCGCAATTGCATTTGGACCGATCACGAGCGACCTCGCGCTGGGGCAACTCGCGTTGCCGGCATTCGTCGGGGCGGTGCTGCTCGTCGTGCTCGCCGGTCGTTCGATACCGGCGGCCGCGGCTGCCGCGACCTTGGCGCTGGCCGCACCCAACGTCGCGCTCGGATTAGCGTCGCAGCTCGGACGCGTCCGCGCGGCCGTTGCGATCGCCGCAGCAGCGGCCGTTACCTACGCCGCAGGCGTCGTCGCCGCCGGCTGGAGTTGGCCCGCTGCCTATGCCGCGGCCGCGGCCGCTCACGCTGCGGCGGAAAGATTCGTCACGATCCAATTCGCCCCGGTCGCGATCGCCTACGGTTTTGGCGCCACGCCGCATAACGCGCAGCTGATCGCAGTCGTCGCGGCAGTGCTCGCGCTGGCCGCTGCGGTGCTTTTTGCGCTGCGCATTCGCGACGTATTTCTTCGATTTGCAGCGTGGTCAGCACTCGTGCCGTTCGTTGCCATGTTTATGCACGAGCACGACCTTCTGATCGCCTATCCGGCCGCGCTGTGGTGCGCGTTGCGCACGCGCGCGGCGGCGCGCACCCTCGCGCTGGCCGGCGCGCTGCTCGTCTCGATCGATTGGCTCGGTTTGGCGCAGCGGCCGACCGGCATCCCTCAAAGCGGGCTGCTCGCAATCGCCGCGTTCGCAGCGTTCGTCGCACTCGGTGATGCCGTCGAGGCGCGCATCGCTTGGCGCGCGGCGTTGCCCGTCGCGGCGCTTTTTGCGGGAGCGGCGTTGCTTGCCGCGCATCATCCTGCGCCCGTGTGGCCCGATTCTTTGGGCAATTTCCACGCGACTTCAAGCGCCAGCATTGCCGAGGTTTGGTTGGCCGAACAACGCGCCGGCGGTCTACTGGCCGTCGCGCCGGCGTGGGCCTTCCTGCGCGCGCTTCCGTTGCTAGGCTGCGCGCTCCTCGCCTGTGCTATATATCGACATTTCCCATATTGTCGAACGGCGTCCACGCGCCCGGCTTCCAGCCCGTGAGATTCTTGCTATACGAGTTGCCCGCTTTCCAAATGTAAAGAACGATGCTCGGCACGTTGGCGGAAATGATCTTCTCTTCTTGCTCGAGGATCTTGCGATGCGCCTCGGTATCGTACGTGAGCTTAAACTGCTCTAAGAGCGTATCGAGCCGCTTGTTGCAAAAACGCGTGACGTTTTGACCGTTGGGTGGGATTTGGTCGCATTCCCAGATGTTTGAAATTTCACCGATCGGATCCGTCTGCCAAGAGAACATCGTCATATCCCACTTGCCGCCATACACGATTCCGTTATCTTGATAGGCCGCAAAGAACATGGCCGGGGAGTACTGTCGCGTCTGAATCTCGATCCCGATTGCCTTGAGCTCCGACCTGATGAACTCGACCGTTTGGTCCGCCGCCGACGAGCCGGTATAGTAAGGGAACTGGAGCGATAATCGAGCTCCGTTCTTGACTCGAATGCCGTCGGGTCCGACGCGCCAGCCCGCCGCGTCCAGAAGCTGCGTTGCCTTCGCGGGATCGTAGGAGACGAAGGGAATGTTCGGGGCGATTGGGACGTTCGGCGAGACCGTGCTCTCTTGGATGACTCCGTAACCGCGCACGACCTTGGCGACCAGCGTGGGGCGGTCAATCGCGTAGCGTATGGCTTGACGAACGCGTACGTCGTTAACGAGCGGCCGGGTAACGTTAAAGTCGAGGTGCGAGTACCACGGCACAATTATGACGTCGGTCGTAAAGTTGGCAAGGCCGAGGAGCCGCGTGATGAAGGATGCGGGCGCCTGAGGCCATAGGTCCACGTCGCCGGTCTGCATAGACGTCACGAGCGTGTCGCGCGACGGGATGAATTTGTACGTTACGCGCTTGAGCTTCGGCATGCCGCGGAAATAGTAGGGATTCGGCTCCATATCGACGCCTTCGCCGCGCCGCCAGTCGACGATGCGAAACGGACCGATGCCGACGGGTTTGGCATTATAGGTCGCGTGGTTGATATTCGGGAGGCCCCCTAAGAGATGCTTGGGCAGCACGGTCGGATTCGCGCCGGCACTCCCGAAGAACGTCGGCTCGTACGAGGCGTACGGATGTCGCAGGTGATAGACGACGGTATATTTATCGGGTTCGTCGATCTTGGTGATGAGATTCCAACCGTCCCGCCCGACCTCGTTATTCGCCGGGTTGAGGACGACGTGCGTGGAGAAAACGAGATCGTCGGCCGTAAACGGCGCGCCGTCCGACCAGCGCACGCCCTTGCGGAGGTGCCACGTGATGGTATCCCCGTCTTTGCTGATGCCGCCGTTGACCTGCGTCGGAACCGAGGTCAGCAGCTCGGGATACGGCTTGTTCTGCGCGTCGTACTTCACCAGATAGGCTTGCGTCATCTCCGCGATGTAGCCGATCGGCGCTTCGGTGAACAGGTGCGGGTTCAGCGTGGGAATGTCGCCGGTTCCGTCCGCGATACGCAGATAATGCGTGGCAACGGTCTGCCCCGCTTTGGTGCACGAACAGAGTAGGAGTCCCGCCGCAAAGGCGGCCGCATAGCGAGAAATCCTCAACATAGCCTCACGCTCCTTAGATCGAGTAGTTCCAGGGATCCCAAAATGCCGAGATGACGGGGGACGGGTCGAAACCCTTAAAGTCGCTGTTGTATACGAACGGGGCTCGAGTGAAGCTGATGATTATAGTCGGAACGTCCTTCGTGAGCTGCTGCTGGACGATGATGTAATCCCGCTTCCGCCGAGCTTGATCGACGGTCGAGAGCGCATCGTTCATCGCAGCAGTCGCGACCGGATTATCCCAGAACATTGCATTCTGTCCGTGCGGCGCCATGTTCTCCGACGAGTAAATCGCGCTATCGTCGGGATCGGCCGCGGCATACCATGAAAAGCCGGCCACGTCGTAATGGCCTCCTTGCAGAATCCCGCTGGAGGAGTTCTCGAAGAACTGACTCGAGGGATAGTTTTTGATGTCGGCTTGCACGCCGACATCGCGCCACTCGCGTTGCAAGTACGTTTGCAGCGCTTTCCCGTAGTTGGACTCGGTTTGCGTGCTAAGGGTAAACTCCAATCGTTGACCGTTCTTGACGCGCACGCCGTCGGGGCCCACCTTCCAACCATCCGCATCGAGAATCGCACGGGACTTCTGCGGGTCGTACGGGTAATGAGTGATGTCGTTGGTAAAAGCCCACGAGAGCACCGGGCTTTGATCGGTCTCGGCGACTCTCGCCGATCCATGTAGGAGTTTACTGATAATGTCCGCGCGGTTGGTGGCATAGGCCAGCGCAATGCGAACGTTCCGGTCGCTCACGATTGGGTGCCTAAGATTGAAATCCACGTGTGAAAAGAGAAAGGAGTCTACCCGTATCGCGATCAGTCCGTTTGCTGGGTCGGCGGCTAGCGACGCGTATTGCGGCCACTTCATCCCCGTCCCGACCGCGAGCATGTCGATTTCGTGGGTCTGGAGCTGGGTCTCTTCCGTGTTTTCGTCGGGCAGAATCCTGTAGATCACTTCGTTGAGCTTGGGCTTACCGAGATAGAAATCAGGATTAGCGACCATTCGAACGTCTTGGCCGCGATTCCATGCGACGACCTTGAAAGGGCCGCTTCCAATCGGCAGCGAGTTAAAAGGAGCTGTGTTGAACGAGCCCTTATCGTCGTTGTATTTCGCCAAGATATGTGCCGGAAGGATGGGTGCGTTCCCATTCAAGCTCCAGAGCTGTTGTAAATACGGCGCGTAGAGTTTCTTCATATGAATCACGGCGACCAGCGGATTCGAACAGTCGATGCTGCCGATGCTCTTGTAGCCATCGGTGGTGACAACGTTGTTATGTGGATTCATCACGACTTGCCACGTAAACTTGAGGTCGTTACAGGTCAGCGGCACGCCGTCTTGCCACTTGATGTTGGGACGCAGCTTGTAAGTCAGCCGCAAGCCATCCTTGCTAACATCGCCGTTGGCAATGGTGGGGATTTCGCGCAGTGCATCGGGCACGGGTCGCGCTTTTGCGTCGTAGCGGATCGCCCACGAGAAGATGAACATCGAGAGATCCAGTGTCGGCGAGGCCGAATCCAGAACCGGATTGAGACCCTTGGGATCGGTCCCTTCGGACCAGCGAAAGACTCCGGGCTGAGTCCACGGATGGACGGCTGAGGCGGCCCCACCCGAACCGGAGACCTTCGTACAGCCGGCCAGCGCAACCGCCGCCAACAACGCGGCGAGGAACGGCTTGATCCTAATGCTCATGCGGGGGTTACTTCGTCATCGGGCGCGGCAAGCATCGAATTGGCATCGAGGCCGTGCTGCGCGCAAAAGTCGCGATAGGCGCTCGGAGCAATCTCCGACGGTTTGATCTCGCTGCGACCGCCCCAGAAGACGTTGGTATAGGCAAACTCCACGCCGCCCTCGCGTAAGTGCCGGTCGATCGCCGCTTTATGGGCGAGCACGACCGGCTTCTCCATCCCATGCGCGACGGCCATGATGTTGACGTCGTGAAACTCGGGACCGCCCTCCCGCCAATAGGCGTGGGTGATAACGAAATGGCGCGCGACCTCGCAACCGGCGCGGACCTCCGAGCCCGGCGGCACGGCCCAATGAAAGAGCGCGTTATAGCGAGTCACGCGTTCGTCGCCGGCAATCGCTTTGACGTGTTCCAGAAAGGTCGAGAACCGGCCGATCACACCCCGCTGCTCGAGCTCTCGAGCGACATCGACGAACGTTTGGAGATCCACGCCGGCCTCTCGAGCGCGCGCCGCCCAAAGATCGCGAAGCAGTTCCTCGGGCGCGAACTCTCGCTTCAGAGCGACGAGCACTTTCCATTGCTGCTCGGAGAGCTCGACGATCGACGTGTCGAGCGGCCGGGCGACCTCGTCGGCGCGCGCGCCGGGTTCGAGCCCCCGCCGGCGAACGTGGCCGACTCCCAGCGCGAAGAGCATCTTGGCGGGCATGATCGCAAAACGCTGCGCACCGACTTGGCGGCTCAGCCATTGCGCGTGCTTGCGCAGCGAGAATCCTTGCGGGATCTTCAGCGTCGTCCAAAGCCGGTAACTGCTTCCGGCCGAAACGGAATCCGTGGACCTGATAACGACGTGGCCGGAGAACGGATCTTCGGCAAACATGAATTCGAAGGCTGCATCGAGCTTCTCCGGCGCAACTTCCCACGCACAGAGCGCTCCCCGCGCCAGGCTCGTAGAAAGCAGCGTTTGCCGCACGCGCCGAATCGTGCCGGCGTGCAGCATCGTAACGATGCGGTCGATAACGGTCTGCACGCCGATGCCGCTGCGCGCGGCGATTTCACCGAAAGGATCGGTTTGAAAGCCCACCAGGCGATCTTCGGAGATCGCCAGGATCGCTGCGTTGATTGGATCCGATATCGTCGCCGGCGCTTGCGAAGCTGCCGGCATCATTTAGGTTTCTTAGAGCTGAACGTCGCTGACACCGGTGGCGTACAAGTAGTTTTGCTCGGCCGTGTAAACGCCGTAGAGGGCCGTAATGTATGTCGATTGCGCGGTACTCAGATTTGCCTCGGCGGTGACGACGTTGAGGATCGTCGACGCTCCGACCCGGTATTGTGCCTGCGTCGCATCGAGCGAGACTTGCGCGGAAGTAAGTTCTGACCGCGCTTGCACGAGCGACGCCCGCGACGAAATCAGCGTCGCTAAGGCCGAGCGCACGTCCGACTCGACCGTGAGCTTCGTCGTGTTGAGCGTCGCCAGCGCTTGATCGAGCTGCGATGCCGCGACGGCGACGTTGTAGTTGGTAATACCTTGATCGTACAGCGGCACCGTTAGGTTCACGGCGATCGATTTGTCGTTCGACCACGCCGGCGGTCCGGGACACTCCGAAACCGGATATACGATTCCCTTTATGGTTTGGGTGGTCGAATAGCAGTTGATGAACGTCCTCCCGAAGCCGTCGTTACCGGAGGCCGTCAGGACTGGAAATCGGGCCAGCTTTGCATAACGAACGCCCTCCTGATCCGATTGGACGGTGTACGCCGCCGAAATGTAATCCGGGCGCATAATCAGCGCGCGCTTCAACGAAGCCGCGTATGTCGGATTGGGAACGGGCGGCTGTGCCCGTAGCGACTTCGGCACGACCATGGCATCGGCGTCGAGCCCCAGCGTCGTTGCAAAGGTTCCCTGAGCGCCGATCGCGACGCCTTGCGCGGTCACCAGGTTTCCCTTGGCTTGGGCGGTCTGAAACTGCGCCGCGGCGATGTCGGAGCGCGGGGCGGCGCCGTTGCGAATCTGCGCCGCGACCGAAGCTTCGTTGACCTCGAACTCGTGCACGAGCTGCGCGTCCGCGGTTACCGTCGCGTTATCCTCGAGCACCGTATAGTAGGCGTTGGCGATATTGAGCGCCAGCGTCTGGAGATCGCGCAGCAGCGTCGCCCGCCCCGCGATATCGGCCTCCTTGGCCGAACGGATCGCCGCGATCGTGCGGCCGCCGTCGAAAATCAGCTGCGTAATCGAGATCGTAGCCGACTCGCTCGAAACCGTGCTCGCACTATAGACCCCGAACGGCGCCTTCGTCGGCGTACTGAGTGGCACGAGGGAGCCCGGGGGTGGGCTCGGGCTGCTTATCGACCCCGACGAACCGTTCGTATACGACTTCGCCGCCTGGGCATTACCGCTCACCGCCGGATAGAGCGCTTGCAGCTCCGACGTATATTTCGCGTGAATCGCAGCCCATTGCGCGTTGTCGTTTGCGAATACCGGCGAGAGCGCAACGCCGATCCGGACCGCGTCGCTGAGCGATATCGTTTGGGGAACGCCCTTCTTCGGCGTCAACTGCTCGACATCGGGGGCCGGTGTTCCATAGGCTGGATAGGGAATCGGGGTTCCGCTGACGGTCGGCTGCGGCATCGGCGAGGGCATCGCGACGCCCGGGACGACCTCGTTGTCGCTCTGCTTCGGCGCGCTCTGCGCCAACCCGACTCCGGTCACGAGACTGCCGAGCACGAGTGCGGCGCCGAGCGCTCGCGCGGAAAGTGTGCGTCGCTTCATGCTCAGTGCACCGCACCTGCGCCCGACGGCGCCGGCGCGGGCGCGTTGGCGACGGCGACGAGGCTCCCATCCTTAAGAGCGTCGGGACGCGTCGTTATCACCATCATCCCGGGCTGCAGCCGAGGAGCGATCACTTGCGCGAGCGTGTCGGTCTGGACTCCGACGCGAACGGGAACTGCCTGCGCTTTGTTGTCGGAGACGACGTAGACGACGTTGCCGCTGGGCGTCTGCGCCACGGCGCTGCGGGGAACGACGGTCGCGCCCACCGCTCGTTCCTTCGTCACCGTCACCGAGACCAGCATCCCGCCGCGCAGCACGTAGCCGGGATTTTGCAGTTCGAGGCGAGCGAGGTACGAGAGCGTCCCCGAGGTCGGCACCGCGTTGACGGTACCGATCGGAGCGCTGAAGCGCCGTCCGGGCAACGAGGACGAATCGAACGAAACGACGCTTCCCGCACGAACGTAGGGGAGATCGTCATCGGGCACGTTGACGTTGATCCAAACGCGATCGATGCGCGCGACCTGGAGTACCGGTTGAGAGGGTGAGGCGTACGCGCCGGGATCGAGCAAGCGGTTCGCCACGACCGCGTCGTACGGCGCGTACAGGTACGTTTGGGACAATTGCGCTCCTAAGACGCGCGCTTGGGCCGCGGCCGCCGCTGCCTGAGCCTGTTGCGAACGTACGCTCTGAAGGCTCACGACGTTGTTGCGCAGTCCGACGACGGCATTGTTATATGCTTGCTGCGCTTGAATGTAGTTCGCCTGCGACTGCTGCAACTGCGTTTCGGAGACGTAGCCTTGTTTATACAGCTGCTGATTTTGATTGAAGACCAGCTTGGCGTTCGCCAGCGACGCCTTCGCCGTCTGCAGGGTTGCCGCGTTGGTCTGCGTCTGAACCGGATAGCCGACGACCGCACCCTGCGCCGAAGCCGAGGCCTGCGCCGCCTGCGCCTGCGCTTGCTGGAGCTGCGCCTGGAGGGTCGAGGGATCGATCGTCGCCAGCAACGTGCCTCTTCTTACCATATCGCCGATATTCACGGTGATCTTCGTAATCGTGCCGCTCTGCTGAAAGGCGAGGGTTGACTGGTCGAGGGGAGCGATCTGTCCGTCGAGCGTGATGTAGTTCGCGATCGTCTGACGTGTGGCCGCAGCAACATCGACGCTCAGCGGCATCGGTCCTGGAGGCGGCTTTTTGCCACACGCGACGAGCGCCGGTGCGGCCAGAGCCACGGCGAGCGTCAACAGCGTCGTTCTAAGCATCTGCTTCTCAACCCGATCCTTCATGGTCTCATATACGGCGAGCGGTGCCATTTGATTCAAGCCTTATTCCGCCCTGTGCTAGAACCGCGGCATGAGGTAATCGGCTGCAGGGCGTATCTCCCGGTGGGATGAGCGCGAAACTCGACATCGGCCGCTCGTACAGTCTCCAAAGCCGCGTCGAGGAGTGGATGACGGCCGAAAAAACCGGCAACAAGGGCGTCGACGTGCTCTCCACGTCGGTGCTGGTTCAGATGGTCGAGACCGCGGCCATCCACTGCATCGAACCCATTTTGAGCACCGGACAAGTCACCCTCGGCACGCATATCGCTCTGGAGCACAGTAAGTTGGTTCCGGTCGGTTTTATCGTTAGAACGGAGGTCGAAGTCGTAATGCTCGACGGACCGCGTGTCGGCTTTGCTGTCCAGGTTTTCGACGAGCAGGAAGCCGTCGCAGAGGGCACGCACGAGCGTTATATCATCGACAAGGCCAAGTTCCTCGCGAAGCTTCGCGAGAAGCTCGCCTAGCGACCGAAGCTACAGAGGACCCGGCCTCTCCGTGCAGGGGAGGCAATCGCCCGTTTCCCGAAAAAGGGTCGAACGGGGAGCGCTGGAGCCCGTCCCTAGGGCCGGTCAAAGGCATCCCACAGGTCTCATAACAGCTAGGAGGACACATTGAAGCGACTGAGCACTGGAGTCCTGGCCGCGCTAATGGTAGCCGGACTCGGACTCAACGCGGTCGCAGCCCAGACTAGCGCATCGCATGGCAACATTGGAACCAACGCGATCGCGCAAGATATGGGCGCGAACCCTGCTCCGCCGGCGAACTTCGGTTCCCCCCCGTCGGGGCAGTATCCTATTCTCTATAACGACCATCACGTCTACTCTAAGCCAGATATTCTGAAACAAGGCCGCGTCCTTGCCGCACTGGTGCGGGGCGGAACGCTCTTAATTCCACTTCGCTCGATGTTCGAGCAAATGGGCGCAACCGTGTCATTCGACGCGAGCACGAAGACCGTGACGGTCAGCAAAGCCGGGGCTGAGGTTAAAGTGACCGTCGGCAAGCCGGAGGTCATCATCAACGGTGAGTCTCGTCCGCTGGACGTGCCACCGATGATGTATCAGGGCGTCGTTCTCGTTCCGGTCCGAGTGATCTCGGAAGGCATGGGCGCGTACGTTCTTTGGGTTGCCGATAAGCGTCTGGTCGTCGTGCGGTATATACCGCCGACCCCGCCGCCGACCCCGGCACCGCCCCCGCCGGCGCCACCGCCGCCGCCGCCGCCCACACCGACGCCAACGCAGAAACCGTACTACGACTTCTACGTAGCCGGCGATTACATCATTTCGCCGAAGGTCTACAACGAATTCGTTCCGGGCGTATCCAGCGACAACAACAACAACGGCTTCTCGTACCGGCTCCAAGGCGCCATCGAGATTCCCGTCATGAACCTTCCCTGGATGGTGGCAATCGATTACCGTCAGTGGAACTGGAACCACCCTTGCGGTGGGGCCGACTGCTTCGTTACGACGATCGGCGGACTCGGCCAATCGTCCGTTCCGGCGTTTAACGGACACGACTACGACTTCACAGCCGCGTTAGGTCTTCGCATCCTGAAACCGCGCATCTATCTCGCAGGCGCGTACATGTCACGTATGACCAACTACGGCTATCCGACGCAAGACGGCGCAGGCGTCGGTCTCCAGAAACTACCCGATCTCGATCGGCCCTTCTCGTTCCAGGGAAGCGCCTACTACTTCTTCGACGTTAAAGGCAACTACAACAGCGTAGCGGGGGCCTGTTCCCCACCGACGTCTCCTTGCACGTATAACGTCGGATACAATGTCCTGAAGTACGATATCGGCTTCACCTACACGTTCCCAGGGTTCCCGCTCTTCTTCGAAGGCGGCTTCCAGGGCGATCGCGGTTACAACCTCAATGCCGCACCGATCGGTTTTTCGGAGAGCGGCCCGTACGCTGGTATTGGCCTGAAGATCTAAGCCTCGCGCCACTACAGCAAAGGGAGAAGCCTCCGCTCACCGCGGAGGCTTTTTTCTTACAGTTGCCTGTCATCCTGAGCCCCTCGACTGCGCTCAGGGCAGGCTGTATCGAAGCCCAACTCGTCGTCGATTTGAACTACATCAGACCTTCCATCAGCGTCGCTTACGTTAGGGTGCGTTCGGCGTTTTTGTGGGCGTTGGGCTTGGCGAAGGACTGAGCATTGGCGACGGCACAGGCGGCATCGCCGAGGGACCGGCCGGTATCGGTGAGGGCCCGAGCGGTGACAGATTATCTGTTTGATCGGGGACCGGCGATGCTTGGACGCACGGCGGCGTAATCAGTTCGACGGCGGGGTGACCGGGCTGGGGCGAAGCCTCCGGCGTAGCGTTCGGTGTGGCCTCCGACAGGACGCCGAGCGGAAGCGGCGTGGGGCAGAGTTGTGCCAGCGCAAACCAGTGTTCCGTATAACCTTGCGCGATGACGGCCTTCTCAGTCTTGCCAAAATACGTGTTGCCGTACTTCACGACGAGCAGATGCATGAACTCCCAGGTCACCTGTTGCTCGGGCTGAGTGTACACCTTGCGTAACACCTGGACGGCGAGGTAGTACGAGCGCGCCAGTTCGGGATCGTTTGGATACTTGGCGGCCCACTTACGCAGTGCTTCGGTCGCAAAATCGAGCTTCGCGATCAAATGCGGGTCGGTCGTGTAGGCGCCGGCGCTAATCACACCATCCTTATAGGTATTGTCGATGCCGAGATAACTCATCTTCATTCGGCCGAAGTACTCGTCGCCTGGCGCCGAGCTATTGAACTCTTCGCACTTTAGGTGCGCCCATTTGCTCTTGGTCGCGCCGCAAGCGTTCTTTGTGGAAGCCTTGCCGGGCGTGGCCGACGGCTTCGGCGTCGCAACGACGGCAGGCGTCGCCGACGCAGGAAAAGCAAACGCGAGGATCGAGCTCGCGAGGGCAAGCGTCAACGACAACGTCGATAATGAGAACGTTGATAGCGTAGGTCTCACAGGGATTGTTTTCCCGGGGCCGCCGAGACGCCCTTCCCAGGCCGACTGCGTGAGGGGCGTTCCTTCGCCGCCGCGAACGACGCGACATGGCTCGCTCCATTGCGGTCGCAGCGCTGCAGCTCGCCGCGCACGATCGCGGCGACTTCCTCATGGGGCGCAAACGCGCCCTCGATGCAGCCCGTCTGGCGTCGCGCGAGGCCGACTTGCTCGTCCTTCCGGAAGCGACGTTCCCGGCCTACGTACTCGGCAAAGCGCCGCTCGCCGCACACGAAACGCAGGATGCCATCGAAGGCCTACGCGCTATTGCCAGTGAGACGCACACGGTAATCGTCGCCGGCGCCGCCATCTTGCGCGATGGACGTGCACAGAATGCCGCCCTCGTGATCGATGCGGACGGCTCGCTCGCCGGTCATGCCGACAAGCTTTTTCTCTGGCACTTCGATCGGCAATGGTTCGAAAGCGGCCAACGACTGGCTCCCGTCCAGACCAAGATCGGCATCCTCGGCGTGCTGATCTGTGCCGACGGCCGGCTTCCGACGATTTCTCGCGCGTTGGTCGACCGCGGCGCGGAGGCGCTCGTTATGCCGACGGCCTGGGTAACGAGCGGCCGTAATCCGGAAGCCCTGGAGAACGTGCAAGCGGATCTGTTGGCGCGCGTTCGCGCCTACGAAAACGGCGTGCCGTTCGTCGCGGCCAACAAATGCGGCAGCGAGCTCGCCATGGTCGCGTATTGCGGTAAGAGCCAGATCGTCGACAGCGCCGGTGAGATCGTCGCGCTTGCGAACGAACGCGCGCCCGAAACATTGCACGCTACCGTAGCGTTGGCCGAGGGACGGCCCGTTAGGGCCGCGGCCTCACGTCCGCCCGTTCGCCAAAACCTCGCGAGCGCTCCGCTTCGGCTCGCGATTGCCTACGAATCGCTTCCCGACGACATCGACGAGCGGCTGGATCTTCTCGACGATGCGTTTGCACTTTCGAGTGCCGATCCCGCGCGCCGCGAGCTCCTCGACCAAACGGTTCCGCTGGCTTCCGTGGTCGACGAAACCGTTCTCGATCCGGGAGGACTCGTGCCCTATCGTCGCGCCGGTTGCGTTTTATTCTGTTGGAGCACCGCACTCCGGCCGCCGTGGCTGGAACGGGTCGCGCGGGCGCGGGCAGTCGAGTTGCGCGTATATCTCGTCGTCTTCGATCGTCCGGCGCGGCGCGCGTTCGCCGTCGATCCCGACGGGACCATCGTTGCCGGCACGTTCGACGAGTATCGGTTGGCCAGCTTTACGTTCGACCCGCGAAAGACCGCTGAAACGATCGTGGCGCCCGGCACCGACGTAGCTGAAGGCCTCGATCGCATCGAAGCCCTCGTCGCAGACGTTTGATTACGTCGCGGACCGGCTCCTCGCTGCGCGCGATCGCCGTGCTCGCGCTTGGGGCGTTGACGCTCGCCGGCGCGGCCGCGAAAACCCAGCGATTGCAGCTCGCCACGGCGACGATCGTCCTGTCGCGCTGGCCGTATTTGCCCGGCAGCCTTCTCCCGCTCCAAGTCGAGGGAATCGCGCCGCCGTATTCGGTATCGATTCTGGGGCCCGGGCGGTTGCTCGACGGCAACATGTACGAAGTCCCGATTACAAGCCGCGGCGGAACGGCACTGCTCGCCGTCGGAAGTGCGAGCGGACTCGGCGCGACGCATCTGCGTATCGCAGCGCCGCCGGCCGCCAACCGTCCGTTGCTCCTGGTGGCATCGTACGACGACGGACTCGTCGTTCACGACGGACGAGACTTTTCGGTCGTCGGGGTGCTCGCCACCGGTGGAGTTCCGAGCGACGTCGCGATCGACCGGCGCGGCCGCATCGCCGTTACCGATACCCAAGGCACGGAGCTAACGCTCGCGACCCTCTCGCCGTGGAGCGTCACGCGAGCCCGCGGCGTGGTTACGGGCGATGAGGTGGCCATCGACGAGACCACGCACGCCGTCTTTGTCACCGATCGAGATTGGAACGGTGCCGGCGCGCTGACGCGAGTCGGCCTCGATTCGAGCGTCACGCGCGTCAGCACGGGCGAAACGGCGGAGGGTCTGGCGGTGGACGAGCGCCGCCAGATTATCTACGTTGCCAACACCAACGACGGAACGATCGCCTTCGTCGATGCGCGTTCGATGCACGTCATCCGGCGCTTTCCCGCGGTGGATCGCGTCTTCTCACTCGCGCTCTCTCCCGACGGCACGCGACTCTATGCGATCTCGAACCAAGCCGCGGATTCACCGTTTGGAAAGGCTGGTGAAGCGATCGCGATCTCGCTGGACGGCCGCTTCCCGCGAATCGTCGCCCGCAGCGAAAAGCTTTCGTTCCCGCTTGGGGTAGCGCTCGACGACCGCACGAATACGCTCTTCGTCGGCGACGAGGAGCGCGGTGCCATCGACGTACTCGACGCTCGGACCCTGCATCCAAAGCGCGCCGCGCTGACGACGTGCGCGATCCCGTGGAAGCTGACGCTGGATTCGGTGAGCGAGCGGCTCTACGTTCCTTGTGCGGGCGACAATGCGATCGACGTCTTCGACGCGCGCTCGCTGCGGCGAGTCGCGCATGCGCCGTTTGCGACAGGCGCCTATCCCCTCGCCATCGCAGTATGGCGACCATGATCCTGGCCCTCCTCGTCGCCGTCGCACTCTTGCCGGCGCGTATCGAGCCGCAGTCGCCCTTTCCTCACATCCTCGAGCAAGCTCCGACGATTGAAAGCGTTGCGCCCGGCGTCGAGTACGGCGATTACCAGCTCTTGACGTCGATCGGCCCTCTCTCGATTCACGTCGTCGCGGTCGACCCGCATCGCGGCGACGTGCGCGTCGAAAACGTGCTCGCCGCCGACGCGCTCGAATCGCGGGGCGAGACGGTCGGTTCGATGGCGAAACGAACGCGAGCCGTCGCCGGAATCAACGGCGACTACTTCGATATCGGGAATACCAATCGGCCGGAGAACATCGTCGTTCGAAACGGTGCGCTCTTGCAGATTCCATATAAGCGGTATTCGCTCGCAATCGACCGTGACGGGTCCGCACATATCGCCGAGTTTTCGTTTTCAGGCGAGCTGCAAGCCAACGAGCGCACCTTGTCGCTCAACGGCATCGACGAGCTCCCACCGCCCAACGGCGGCGTCTCGCTGCTGACGCCGGAATACGGCCACGTTCGTCCGCAGGATAACCTGACGCTCGTGAACCTCGAGCCGCTCTCGGGAACTCCGCCGCTTGCGCGCTATCGCGTGACGGGGATGGCCGACAATCTCACGACCCAACCGCCGGGCTATTACGTCGCGATCGGACCGAGCGAGTACAGTGCCGTCGACAGCTTTGACGTCGGTACCGTTGTCGAAGCCGGTGGAACCCTGGAGCCGATCGACCTCGGCTCGATCGCAACGGCAATCGGCGGCGGCCCGCTGATCCTACACGACGGCGAATGGTACGACGACGACGACGGACCGAACGGCAGGGAGTTTTCCAAACGTATCCCGTGCTCGGGCGCGGCAGTCGCCCCGGACGGCCGGCTGTTTCTTATCGAGGTGGACGGACGGCAGCCCGAGTTCAGCGTCGGTTTGAAGCGGCCCGAGTTCGCCGCATTGATGCGCTCGCTCGGGGCAACCGAGGGGCTCGCGTTCGACGGCGGCGGCTCTTCGACGATTGCGATCAGGCGCTTAGGTGAGAGCGAAGCTGGCGTAACGAACTCGCCCTCGGACGGCATCGAGCGTCCCGTCGGCGACGGCCTCTTTGTCTACAGCACCGCGCCGGTTGGACCCGCAGTGCGTTTAGTCGCTCGACCAACTGTCGTGCGGGCGGTTCCGGGAGCCCAGGTTTCGCTGCGTATTGCGGCGGTCGACGCGGCAAATCACGTCGCGGCCGGGAATACGCCGATTCGAGTTAGCGTCTCTCCTTCGTCGCTGGGAGAGTACCGAAGTGGCGAGTTCGTTGCGTTCCATCCCGGCTTCGGTCATCTTCTCTTGCGCGACGATAATTTAAAGGGCGACGTCGCGGTTGAGGTCGATGCCACGCCGGCCCGCACGCGAATTACACCTGCGCGCCCGAACGTCGATCCCGATTCGATGATCGCGTTGCTGCCGCATGCCTATGACGCGCAGGGCTATCCGCTCGAGCTGGCCGCCTCGCTGGCGTGGAAAGCCACCGCGGGGTCGATCGACACCCGCGGTTTGTTCCACGCGGGATCGCACGATGCCGATGTGAGCGTTCGAATCGGGGACGCATTGGCGGTCGCGAGGGTCACGGTGGGTTCGCATGACGAAGCGTTGCCGTTTGCACAGCTCGCCCACTTCGTAACGATTCCGCGTGGCGGCCAGGGCGAACTCGACAAGGATGCCGGTTGCGGCACTTGCGTCGAGCTGCGGTTCTCGTTTTCCGGAAACGAGCGCGCCGCCTATGCGATGGCCGACCTACCGCTTCCCAACGGCACGATCGGGATCACGTTCGATCTTCAAGACGACGGCAGCGCCGCGCGGCTGCGTATCGCGTTACGTAATGAAATCAACGAGGACGTCTTGCTCGATGCAACCCAGCTCGGCGAGGCCGGATGGAGGAAAGTCGTCGTGCGTTTCCCCGTCGATTCACAAGCGCTGCGCCTGATCGCGATCTACGTGCTTCCATCTAAAGGCATCGAGCTTTCCGAGGGCGGTGTGGTGCTAAGAAACGTTCGCGCGATTGTGGCGGGGCACTAAGTCCGCCGGATCCCCAGTCCCACGAGTCCACCGAGCACGAGCAGGGTGCCGACCGTGACGACCGCGATGTTGGGGATCGCGATCACCTCGATCTCGGGATAGCTCGTAACTTCCCCACGCAACCAGAGGTCGCCGGCGTGCACCGCTGCGCCGCCTGCGCTGAATGCAATGGCATGGTGCGGTAACGGCCGATCGCTTTCGTCGTCTACGGCGAAGAGAACCGCGGCTTGGCCGACGGCGCTCGGATCGTGCAGCACGACGGCCGCCTCCGCGGGAGTGAACAGGATCGCCTTGACGACGCGCCGCGCGGCTGGAACGTTGAAAGAATCGAACGGCAGATTCATTCCGGCGATCGTTTGCCGCGCTTGCATCAACAGCACCGGCGACAGAAAGACGCTCCCGCTCGGTTGGGTTACCGTCAGCCGATTGCCGAGAAGATCGCGAACCTCGACATCGACGACGTCGCGCGGCAGCGCACGCAAGATGAAGCTGCCGGCACTTCGCGCCCGCGCGCCGATTTCTAACGGCGCATGCAAAGTTCGTTCGAGCGTCACGAAGACGGGCGCGCTTCGATCTTCGCCGGCAAGCGGAAAGGCGAGCGTGCCCAGCTCCTCAAGGCGAACTCGTTCGCCCGGCGCGCCCACGACATCGCGATTGTCCGGCGCAAAGAGCCCCGAAGCGACGCCCGCCACTCCCGTCGCGGCGGCCCCAAACGCGACGGCGAGAATTGCCAGTCGCGAGCGCGAGCTCCGCGCGGCCTTCCACTGCTTTCGCCCGTTCGCGACGACGACGATCGCGAGCGCCGTCAGCGCGACGTTGTACCAGCCGGCGTGATACGCGGGGCGGCCCGGCAGCCAAATCTCCACGACGACGCCGGCGATAACGACCACCGCCAGCGACAGAAACCAAATCAATGCGCGCGCACCGCCGCCACCGCCGCCCGCATTTCGTCCAGCGTCAAGGGCCCGTCGAATGCGCGGATCACGACGCCTTGACGATCGAGAATCACGGTCGTCGGTAAGCCGAGCGCATTATACGTGCGTCCGTACTGCTGAGTGCCGTCGATCCAGATCGGGAAGCGGAGCCCTAACGAGCCGGCAAACGCTCGCGCTCGTTGCGGCGATTCACCTTCGTTAACGCCGACGATTGCGATGCGACGCCCCGTCTCGGCTTCCGCCAAGCGCTGAAGATCGGGCATCTCGGCGCGGCAGGGCGGACACCACGATGCCCACAGGTTCATCACGACCAGGGATCCGCGATACTCCCGCAGCGAAACGGCTCGCCCGCGATCGTCGCGTAGATCAAAGATCGGCGCGGGCCGGCCGGCCAGGCCGCTCGGACCGCCGGGCGCCGCTCGCTGGGTAACGACGTATGGCTCCGCTACGTAAACGGCGAGAGCAAGCGCCAGCGCGACGGCCGGCCAAATGATATAGCGATGCATGGGTCAGCGCGATTCTTCCGGCACGCGGCGCGGGGAGCCTGTGCTAGGAGCCTGCCTCCTCCAGACGAACGGCGACGGCGTGCCTGCCAAGATTCTTGACGGACGCGCGCTCGCCGCCGATTTGCGCACGGAACTCGTCGCGCGCACGAACGTGCTGCGCGAGCGCGGGCTTTCGCCCAAGCTCGCCATCGTCTTCGTCGGAGAGAATGAGTCCAGCCTCGCGTACGTGCGCAATCTCGCGCGAACGGGGGAGCACGCCGGCATTGGCGTCGTGGTCTCACACCTTCCGGCAAACGCGTCGGTCGAGGAAGTGCGCGCCGAGCTCGAAGAGCTTCGTGACGATCCCACCGCGCACGGCGTCATGCTTCAGCAGCCGCTGCCGCCGCATCTTTCCATCCGCGAAATCGCCGACGCAATTCCGCCCCATAAGGACGTCGACGGTGCGCACCCCACCAGCCAAGGGCACTTGGCTTTCGGAAGCGGAACGGAGTACGTGCCCGCAACGCCGGCCGCCGTGATGCTGCTGCTCGAGCGGAGCCCGCATTGGCCTCTGCGAGGACGCCGCGCCGCGATCGTCGGGCGCTCCATTGTCGTCGGGGCGCCGGTCGCGATGCTGATGCTCGCGCAAAATGCGACGGTTACCGTCTTGCATAAGGAATCATCAGCGCTGCAGCCCTATGTCAAGCTCGCCGAGATCGTGATAGTCGCCACCGGCGTGCCGGGATTGATACGCGGCGAAGACCTGATGCCTGGCGCTACGGTTATCGATGTCGGTACGACGCTCGTTAACGGCGTTCTACGCGGCGACGTTGACTTTGAAAGCGCCGAAGCCGTCGCCGGCGCAATCACGCCGGTTCCCGGCGGCGTGGGCCCGGTTACAAACATTGCGCTGCTCCGCAACGTCGTCAAGGCAACGGAATACGCGGCGGCAGGTCGGTAGTTACTGAGCGCCCAAAGCGCGTGACGGTGAAGCCGTCCGCGCACGATCTCGACGCTCTCCATGCCGCACCCCACCCGCTTCTGCTCGAAGTCGAGCAGCATAGCCGCACGGACGGCGTGCCCGTCGTTTCGCGCGAATCGGGACGCCTTCTTTCGACGCTCGTCACGGCGATGCAAGCCAGCCGGATTCTGGAGGTCGGCACGGCCTACGGCTATGCGACGCTGTGGATGGCACTCGCACAGCCGCGGATGGGAAGGATTTGGACGGTCGACTCGGACGCAGGGCGTACGGACGTCGCTCGCTCGTATTTCCAGCGTGCCGGCGAAGACGACTTCATCGAGGTATTCAATACTCCGGCGCTGGAACTGCTGGAAAACTTTCCGCATCGCAACCTGGATATCGCGTTCGTCGCCGCCAACGAGGGGGAATATCGCGCCTATCTCGAGCTGCTGATTCCCATGCTCAAACTCTCCGGACTCCTCATTTTCGACCATGCTCTACGCGCCCCAACCGACTTCGACGAAGCGTTCCTGCGCCACCCCGACCTGGACGCAACGATGCTTGCCCTCGACGATGGGATCGCAATCGGCGCGCGCCGGAAATGACGAACCCAGAGGCTTTCAAGCACGCGATGCGCCACGTGCCGACGGGCGTCACCGTGGTTACCAGCCTCAAGGACGGCGAACCGCGTGGAATCACCGTCAATTCGTTTGCAAGCGTTTCGCTCGATCCGCCTTCGCTCTTGATCTGCGTCAACCGGGAGGCGCGAAGCTACTTATTCATTTCAACGTCTCGCATCTTCTGCGTCAACGTGTTGGAGGGCAGCCAGCGCAGCCTCGCCGAGCATTTTTCGGGAAAGGTCCGAGAGCTTCAGTTTGCCGATATCGGGTACGCTGTCGACGCCACGGGCGCGCCCGTGCTCGACGGCGCGATCGCGCACTTCGACTGCGAGGTCGCGCAGGAGTACAGCGTCGGCTCGCACTCGATTCTGATCGGAAACGTCCTCTCGTGCAAGTCGCGTGCCGGTTCGCCGCTGGGGTACTTCGACGGCGGCTTCCACGACTTCGGCATCCACGTGGACTAAAGGAACCCTGATAGTGCTGCGACGGGAGACTTTCGAGGTCGGTCCACTCGCGTGTAACTGCACGATCGTCGCCGACGAGCGCACCGGCGACGCGATCGTGGTGGATGGAGGCGACGGCGTTGACGAAGTCGTTGCGCGTCTGCGCAAAAACAACTGGCATGCGAAGCTCCTCGTGCACACCCACGCTCACATCGATCACATCGGCAACGTGGGGCGGCTCCGCGAGCTGACCGCGGGGAGCGCCTTGCTTCATCCGGCGGATCTGCCGCTCTATCATACGCTCGCGTTGCAGGCGCGCTGGGTCGGTCTGGTCGACGTTCCCACAATCGTAACTCTCGACGGCGACCTACACGACGGCGACGTGCTCCAGTCGGGAGCCGTGCGCCTCGAAGTGCTGCACACGCCTGGGCATACGCCCGGAAGCGTCTCCTTCGCGCTACGCGACGACGCCGAGACGACGTTGTTGACCGGCGATACGCTCTTTGCGGGCTCGATCGGGCGCTGGGATCTCGGCGGGACGTCGATGGAAGATATCGTTGCGTCGATTCAAACCAAGCTGATGGATTTCAACGACGCGACGACGGTCGTTCCGGGGCACGGCCCATTTTCTACGATCGGTATCGAGCGCCGCTCGAACCCGTACTTGCGTGGATGATCGTGAGGAAAAGCGCCGGCTTTTCGTAGGCATTGCGCTCGACGAAGCGTCGCGCGCGGCCTGTGCGAGTATCTCCGCGGGACTGCAACGAGCTGGCTTCGCCGCAAAGTATGAGGCCGCCGAAAAGTTTCACGTTACGCTCGCCTTCTTGGGCAACGTCGCCGCGACTCAATACGAGGCAGTCGCCTCGGCGCTCGACGGCGTTTCCGCTCAGAATGCACCGTTCGCACTGACGCTCGATAAGATCGGCGCCTTTCCTCACGAGCGTAAGCCGCGCGTCGTGTATATTGGAGCCCGCGAGCAAGGTGCGCCCTTTCGAGCGCTGGCGCGATCCGTGCGAAGCGCCTATGCGCCGCTTGGCTTTCAATTCGACGACGATTCCGTCGCGCACGTCACGATCGCGCGAATCAAGGATCCTCGCGCGCCGCTCCGATCGGTCGAGTTCACCCCGATCAATTTTAACGTACGCTCGCTATCGCTCTTCCAGTCCGTCTTCGAACCCAAGGCCAACACCTCGCGCTACGAGGTTACTCTCGTCGCGGCGCTCAGAGGCGCATTGTCACCCTGAGGCGTGCTGGTCGGCACCGTCATCCTTAGCGCCTGCGCGAAGCGCAGTCCTGAGCCCTTCGACTCGCTTCGCTCGCTCAGGACAGGCTGAGTCGAAGGGTCAGGAGGACGTTGGGAGCCGTCAGCGGAGTTTGATGAGGACCTTGCCGGTGTCGCTGCCGTTGCCGTTGCTTGAGGGCGCTGCGGCAACGGGTTCGTGTTGCGTCGCAGATGGCAGCCGCGGCATTGCGGCGTAGTCCGGAAGCGCTCCGGACGAAACTTTTTCGCGGTAGTCGGCGATGGTGACGTGCAGCGCCTCGAGCGCGCGCTCGGGGTAATCCTTCTTCTTTTCGGGATACCCGTCGAGTTGCGATTCGATCTCCTCCGCGGTGATCGCCGCCGCTTCGTCAACCGTCTTGCCCTTCGCGATCTCGACGACGAGGCTGCACGTCGCGGTACCGAAGCCGCATCCGGTTGTGAAATACGAGATGTCCTCGATCACGGCCCCGGGACCGATCTTCAAGAAAAAGTTATACATGTCGCCGCACGAGTCACTGAAGTACTCGCCGCTGGCGGTGGGGTTCTCCATCGTGCGAAAGCCGGTGCGCTCTTCGACGAGTTGCTGGAACTTGGGGAAGTTCAACTTACCATCTCCTTGGGATGCAGCTCGAAGCGGCACTCTTTTCCGCCATGCGCTAAAGATTCCGTTTGTGTGTGCTCTCCGCCGAGCGTTTCGTCGATGACGTGATGGATGACCTGGCAGACTTCCGGATGCTCTTTGGCCGCGGTCGAATACGGGCAGCTCCGCTCGTGCAGAACGAATCCGTCGCCGAGCAAACTGTATTCGGCAACGACGCCGCTCTTGCGCAGCATTTCGGTAAGTTGCGCGACCCGCTGCTCGGGCTCGTCGGAAGTTACGCTAAGGTGCGCGCGCGCAACGGCGCGGCGCGAGAGTCCGTCGAAAATCTGCGCGATCGCCGGGGCGCCAAACTGATCCTTGACCTCGCGCAGAACGGCCGTGAGCATTTTATCGTAGGACTGCGGGAAGAGCCGGTCCGCCTCGGGGGTCAATGAAAACTCGTATGTGGGTTTTGTCGGACCGCGGCGCACCGACGTCTCGGCCACCAGGCCATCGCGCTCGAGAACCATGAGTTGCTGGCGCACGGCGTTGGGCGAGAGCCCGAAGACTTGCGCCAAGTCGGCGGCCGAAGCCGAGCCTCGCCGGCGGAGTTCGCTGACGATCTTTCCGCGAGTGCTCTGAAAAAAGCGGTCCGATTGCATTTTCTGGCGCTATCCTAGCACGAAGCGACCTAGATAGTAAAGTTTTTCCTTGACTTTCTAAGAGAGCCTCGGCTACGATAAATTCCATGCCCGACCACGCTCTTCGTATCACGAACCTCCGGTGCAACGTAGCCGGTAAGGAAATCCTCAAAGGGATCGATCTCACCGTCGATTCGGGGAAAATTCACGCGCTCATGGGCCCCAACGGGAGCGGCAAGTCGACGCTCGCCTTCTCGGTTACCGGCCACCCTCAATATGACGTGACCGGCGGAAGCGTCGAGCTCGATGGCGAGGACATGCTGGCGCTTCCTCCGGATAAGCGGGCTCGCGCCGGGCTCTTCCTCTCCTTCCAATATCCGGCCGCGATCCCGGGGGTGAAGGTTGCAAACTTTCTTCACGCGGCACGGCAGGCCGAACGGCCCGGCGATCTGCCGCCCGCCAAGTTCCGCGCACTTCTGATCGAAAAGATGGAACAGCTCGGCATCGATCCCTCGTTCATGGGCCGCTATCTCAACGACGGCTTTTCCGGCGGCGAAAAAAAGCGGATCGAAATGCTGCAGTTGGCCGTCTTAGCACCCAAGTACGCGATTCTCGACGAAACCGATTCGGGTCTCGACATCGATGCCCTCAAGGACGTCGGCAGCTCCATCGCCGCATTACGCGCGAGCGAAGAGGGACGCAACACCGGTTTTTTGATCATCACACACTATCCGCGGATACTCTCGTACGTCGTTCCCGATGTGGTGCACGTCATGATCGATGGGCGCATCGTCAAGACGGGCGGCCACGACCTGGCGCATCGCATCGAGCGGGAAGGCTACGACAAATTGCGTGAGGAGAGCGCCGTCGTTGCCTAGTCCGAGTCCGCTGGTCGCCGGCCGCGACGATACGACCCAAAAACTCTACGAGCAGGTCGCCACGCTAGGAACCTCACCGTTCTCCACCGAGCAGCGGACGCGTGCGCTGGATCGCTTCGTTTCGCTGCGCAGCGGTCGTGAAAAGCCGGGGCGCTTCTGGCGCGTCGATTTCGAATCGATTGTACCCGAGGCCGGCGCGATCGATCTGAGCGCCGCAAACGTACGCGTTGAAAATCACGATCCGGCAGTCTTCGTTTGCGACCTCGCGACCGCCGCGCGCGAATCGCCCGAGCTTTTCGCACGTGCCTTCGGAACGACCGGCATCGCAGCGACGAAGTTCGGCTCGCTTGCAGCGGCGTTCGCGCAGTGCGGCGTCTTCGTGCACGTGCGAGCCGACCATGCCTGCGACGACCCGATCGTCATCCGCTATACCGCGCCCGCCGGAGCGGCAATCTTTCCGTGGAGCGTCGTGCTCGCCGATCGCGGCGCGCGCGTCACGATCGTCGAACGTCTCGAAGGCGGCGCCGGAGCCTTTCTCTGCGGCGCCACCGAAGTCGTTACGAAAGAGCGCGCGGACGTCCATTTCGCCGCTTTTCAGCAAGTCGACGACGGCGCGCGAGTTATCTGGAGCCGAGCCGCGCGTCCGGGGCCCGAGGCGCGGATGTCATGGGCATCGGCCGAGCTCGGGGGAGCGCTTGCCGCGAGCGACCTCTCCGTTTCGATCGAAGCGCCCGGAGCCGAGGCAAATCTCACGGCGATCTTCTTTCCACGCGGTTCGCAGCACGTCGATGTGGTGAGCACCGTCGAGCACCGTGCCGGTGAGGCAACCTCCGAAACGATCGTGAAGACCGCCGCTCGCGACCGCGGACAGGCGCGGTTTCTCGGCAACATCCGCATCGCGCCCCATGCGCAGGGAAGCGATGCACGTTTACGCGACGATGCGCTGCTGCTTTCGCCAACCGCTCACGTCGATTCGGTGCCCGCGCTCGAAATCGGCGCGAACGTCGTCAAAGCCTACCACGGCGCCACCGTCGGCGCGATCGATGCCGAGCAAATCTTTTACATGGAGAGCCGCGGCCTCGAACGCGCCGCCGCAGAGCGAATGATCGCGCTGGGTTTTTTCGAGCCGGCCATCGAGCGCTTTCCAACCGTAGGGCTGCGCGATGAAATTCGCGCTGCGCTGGCCGCAAAGCTTTCATGACTCAAACGCTGCACGCTCCCTTCGACGGAGCCTGTCCTGAGCGAAATCGAAGGGCGCAGGGTGACAAGAGTGTGGAACGCATCATTGCCGATTTTCCGATTCTGGCGCGGCCCACGTCGCGCGGAAAGCGGCTGGTCTATCTCGACTCCGCAGCAACGTCGCAGAAACCGCGAGCCGTCATCCAGGCGCTCGTGGACTATTACGAGCAATATAATGCGAACATCCACCGCGGAGTCTACGAGATCGCTCAACGCGCCACCGACGAGTACGAGCACGCTCGCGTCAAGCTCGCGCGTTTTATCGGTGCCCAGACCTCCGAGGTCGTCTGGGTCCGCAACACCACCGAAGCAATAAACTTAGTCGCCTACTCCTGGGGCGACCACAACATAACCGCGGGCGACGCGATCCTGCTCACCGAGCTCGAGCATCATTCGGACCTCGTCCCCTGGCAGCTTCTCGCACAACGAACCGGCGCCCAGCTGCGCTTCATTCCGGTCGACGCTCGCGGCATCCACGTTCTCGACGACCTCGACCGGCTGCTCGACGGCTGCAAACTCGTTGCGATCTCGCACGTCAGCAATACGTTGGGGACCATCGCTCCGCTGGAAACCATCATCCCCCGCGCGCACGCGGCCGGCGCGGTCGTGCTCGTGGATGGGGCGCAAAGTGCGCCGCATCTCCCTCTCGACGTCAAGGCGCTCGATGCCGACTTTTACGCTTTTAGTGGACACAAGATGCTCGGACCGACCGGAATCGGATGTCTCTACGGGAAGCGCGAGCTCTTGGAAGCGATGCCGCCGTTTCTCTCCGGCGGCGACATGATTCGCAAGGTCGAATACACGCAGACCACGTTTAACGATCCGCCGCGCCGGTTCGAGGCCGGGACGGGCAACATCGCCGATGCCATTGCATTCGGCGTTGCCGCCGACTATCTAACGGCGCTCGGGATGCCGTGGGTTCGCGAGCACGAGCGTACGTTGACCGGTTACGCGCTCGAACGCCTTGCCAAGCTCGAGCCGCGCGGCCTTGCGATCTACGGGCCTCGGGATCCGGAACGCAGCTCCGGCGTCATATCGTTCAACTTTGCCGATATCCACCCGCACGACCTTGCCTCGATTCTGGACACCGAAGGCATCTGCATACGGGCAGGGCATCACTGCACGATGCCGCTGATGGAGAAATCCGGCTGGAGCGCCACCGCTCGCGCCTCATTCTACATTTACAACACGGAGGCCGACGTCGACTCGCTTTATGAAGGCCTCGAGAAGGCCGCGCGCGTCTTTCACATCTGATGGATGATTTCTACCGGGATTACATCCTCGATCACTACCGCAGTCCGCGCAACTTTGGAACTCTCGAGCAGCCCGATGTAACCGCCGAAGACGTTAATCCGCTCTGCGGCGACCAAATCCGCGTAGATCTCAAGCTCGACGACGGCAAGGTCAGCGACGTGCGCTTCTCCGGAAAGGGCTGCGCCATCAGCCAGGCATCGACCTCGATGCTCCTGGAAACCGTCAAGGGCATGAAGCTCAGCGACGTTGCGCAGTTGCCCAAGGACGCCGTCTTGGAAAACGTGGGAATCGGAATCAGCCCAACCCGCATGAAGTGTGCGATGCTCGGCTTGCGCGTGCTCAAGAGCGCGGCGATCGGCAAACTCGCCGATTGGCCCGACGAAGAGTAACTAACTCCACCAAATCACAATTTCCGTAGGAAGCCCTGATTAGCCTAGGTCTAGGAGCCGAGGTCCGAAGTTTACTATCGTAATCGAGGACCTCGGCGACAACGACATAGGCTAAATAAGGGCTTCCTACTGCGGTTTTATCCAATAGTGGTCGGTTATTTGTAAACCACCCGGGCCCGGCGCTACCGTGAACGTCGCGTAGTACTCAACTCCGCCCGACTTGACGTCGGCCGTCACGAGATAGTTCGAGTTGCTCTGCGGCGTCGAACGAATGGACTCGATCTGTGCCTCGCCGTTCATGAACGTTTCGCTTGCGCTTCCGCCCGCGAGATAGGTGCTAGCCGTCGCGCGATCGCCGCGCTCGAGCGCTTCGAGATAGGAGCGCACGAGTGACGCGGCAGGGTCCGCGTTGGGCGCTTTCGGGGGCGCGGCCGCTACGGACGTTGCGACCGCGATCGGTCTCGCCGTCGCGACGATCGCCTTCCTCGCGACCGTCGCAATCGGCGCCGGCGCTCGCGTCGGCGTCGCGCTCGGAACCGGCGCCGCGCTCGGCGTCGAGCTTGGCGTTGGCTTCGCCGGCTTCTTTGTGGGCGCGGGCGATTTAGTCGGCGGCGGTGTCGGCGTTGCAGTGGTCAGCGGCGAAGGCGTTGCAGATGCTATGGGCGCTGCCGAGGGCAACGGCGTCACCGGCGGCACGGACGCTTCGGCCAGCGGAGTTTGCGCGGGGCGCTGCGGTGCGCTGGAGCCGCCGAAGAAGTGCGCGAGCACGCCTCCTAACAGAAGGCCGGCCAGAATTACGACGACGATGAGCGGGAAAACCGGGAGTCCTCTGCCGGAGGGTTCGTCGTCGCCGCGTCGCCGGCGAGGCGGTTCCCTTCCGTTCAGGGCGTCAGCCGTTCGGACAGCGCGTCGCGAAGCGCAGCGGGCAACGCCGTAACGAGCTCCGGGCGCTCCGAAACGAAGAGCACCGTCGCTTCCTTGAGTAGGTCGGGATTACTTCGCGCGTACGCCAACAATGCGCCGGCGGCTCCGTTTTCGCGGCGCGCGATGCTCTCCAACGTCGTGCCGGCACCCTCGGCCGCATCTTCGGAGCTCTCCCCGCGTTCTCGAAACGCGGTAAAGACCGATTCGACGAACGCCGGATACGCTTCCGAAGGCATCGTCGAAATCCCGCGTTCGTAGAAAGCGGCGAGATCGGCCTCGTCAATCTTCGCGAGAAGCTTCTCGACTGTACCTGCCAGCATCTCGGCCGGCACGTTCCCGAAGGACATCCGTCGATTCATTTATCCTTGGCAGCAGGCAGCTCCTCGATGCGGCAGAAATTGCATTACCATGATCCGAGTGAAGGTACCGCTCGATCTCCACGCCGTCGCCCAAGGCGGCTCTGGTGCCTTCGCGCTCGCGACGCCGCTGCGCGTTCGCGACCTGCTTGGATTTGCCGTTCGAGAAGCAATCGGGACGCGCGCCCCCGGCGACAAGTTCTCGCGGACCGTTCATCGCACGTTGGCCGGCCTTTGCGCCGGCGACTTTACGGTCGATGTCAATGGACGCACGTTTGCCGATCCGGACGCGGTCGTCGTCTGCGAGGGCAGCGTTGATATTCGTTTCTTCCTGAGCCAGCGACGGAGGATAGCTCCGAACCGAAAGTAGACAGCCGCCGGTTGCTCTTGCATCGGGTGATACTGTAGAAGAAAAGCTCTTCACGGCAGAAACGGAGCACACAATCAAACTCGGCCTCGTCTTGGTTACCGCACTCCTGGCGGTGCTACGACCGGCGCTTCCGGATGTTCGGTACGATTTGGCAGGCGAGGACGTATATCGCATCGAGTCGACGGGGACGGTTTCGAGAGTCTCCTACGCCGGTACCGAAAACTTATCGATCAAGCAAGATGGCAAGCGCACGCGTTTCGAAGCGCGAGCGCGATATTTTCGCTACTCCCCCGACGGCAAGAGCAGCGTCGACGCCCGATTCGTAACCGAACTTCTGCCGAACGGCTCGTTCGAAGGCCACGTTGACGACGATCCGGACTTTCTGACGATCCTCAACCAACCATTTGCCGTGCAGCTCGACCCGGCAACGCTCCGAGATCTGCGCGAGCTTCGGGGTGCCGTTCCCTTTTCGGCGAGCTCCCCGCTCGGCGGAGACTCGGTGCTCCACGGTTCCTTGCGGCCCGGTGCGAATGGCCCGATCGACGGACGTCCCAGCGTGGCCGTCCGTTTCCAAGCCGTTGGACCAATGACCGGGACGTTGCCCCAAGGCGCGGACGCCGGCATTTCGGGCACGATGCGGATGGAGGGCACGGCATATTACGCGCTCGACGACGCGATGCTTCTGGCGCTCAGTGCGAGGCTAACAATCGACGCGCATCTGCGTCAAAGTCATCCGGCCGTCTTCATACCGGTGCATATTACCTATAGCCGAGTCATCCGCGTGGCGCAACGCGCGGGTGACGTCGGTCAGGCCATCAAAATGCTCCGATGAGCTCGACCTGCAGCGGATGACGGAACGGCTGCTCGCGTAGCTCCGTTAGCGGCGTCAAAGCCAGATGGTTTTGATGACAGTCGATCAGCATCTCGATCGCACGCTTGACCGAACCGCTCTCTTCAACGTATTTCGCTAACTTTTTCTTGAAGTAGGCCCGCGGATCGCGTAAGACCTTGGCGTAGTACGGGTCGTCGGTCAAGCCCGTGGAATCCACGCCCTCTTTGGGAACGAGCCACACGAACCACGGATCCTCGCTCTGCCGGTACCCGATCAGCACTAAGGGAATCGCTCTTGCAGATGTCAGGTTCGGCACGAAACTGCACATCGTGTAGGCATCCAGCGATATTTCCGTGGGGTCGATCTCGGTTTGTTGCATTCAGCTTCAACCTCTAGCTTGGGAGAGGCTCCAGGTAAACAAAAAACCGCTTCGTCTCTGTAAAGGGAGCGAAGCGGTTTCCTACGGGGTTCGGGCCGCGGCCCGAGCGAAATCGGCATGGCGACCTTTTAGAAAGGAGGGGAAATTTCCCTGCGGTCGCGGGCAGCGCACGACCGCGGTTTTGAGGAGTTTTCTCCCACGATGTGAAACCACCGGCCCTAGCGGTGGTGTCGGGGTCACTGTATGAGCGCACCCGCACCACTCCTTCGTGGGAGTATACGTGCCATCAGCGACTCCATCGGGCCGGACGGCGGCCGCGCGCACGGCTGCGGTCGCGCAGGCAGCGGCCTCGATTCCGAGCGTCGAAAAGTTTGAGAGAATCGTCGACGACTACCAGCGCCGGCTCTACGGGTTTGCACTCCGAATGACGGGGAACCGAGAAGACGCTGAAGAGATCGTTCAGGACGCCTTCGTGCGGGCCTATCGTGCCCTGGGAAAAATGTCGCTCGAACAGCGCGCGGATCTGCGGCTGCAGCCCTGGCTCTACACGATTACGCTGAACGTCACCCGCAATCGGCTCCGCAGCAAGCGCCCCGTCAACGTAGCCCTCGATGCGCTCGCCGACCCCGACGCTCTGTTACGCGAATCGAACGAGGGGCCGCCTCAGCCCGAGAGAATCGTCGAGCAAAACACGGAGATCGCGCTGGTCGAGCGTGCGCTGCTCCAGCTGCCGATGCATTTGCGCGCGGCGGCCACGCTACGCTTCATCGAAGGCCGCAGCCATCCCGAGATCGCCGAAATTCTTAACCAGCCGATCGGAACGGTGAAGTCGCACGTTCACCGAGCCGTCCGCATCCTGCGACGCATTCTCGGCCCGCAGATCGGAAGATTCAACCCGGAAGGAGTTCCCGCTCATGCGTTGTCGTGACGTCGATGCATTATGGGACGAGCTTCGCGGCGAGTGCCAAGCCTCGCTAAAAGAGACCGTCCATACTCATCTGCGAGCCTGTCCCTCCTGTCAGGCGGTTTACGAACAATACGCGGGGGTCGCTTACTGCCTCTCCTGTCTGCCGCTTCCCGAACCTTCGTGCGACCTCGCGAAAAAGGTCATCCAGCACCTCGCGGCGCTCAAGGGCGCGATGGCCGCGCCGATCGTGCTCTCCGCGATCTCGACGCCGCTCGGACGACTCTATGCCGGATTCAAAGACAACCGCATCGCCTACCTTAGCCTCGACACCGGCGATTCACCCGAAGAAGTTGCAGCGCGCGCCGAGCGCCGTTTGCGCCGCCGCGTCGTGCAAGGACAGGCGCCGCCCTGGCTCGTGAGCGCCATCGAACGATTCTTCAGTACCTGGAAGGTCGACGACTCGGTCGTCGATATCAGCAATCTCACGCCGTTCGAACAAGCCGCGCTTCGAGCGGCGGCTCGCATCCCGCCCGGCGAGGTTCGTTCGTACGCATGGGTCGCGACGCAGATCGGACGGCCCAAAGCCGCGCGCGCAGTCGGCCGCGTAATGGCGCGCAATCCGCTTCCGCTGCTCTTTCCGTGCCACCGCGTCGTCGACTCGTCGGGAGACCTGCACGACTATTATTATGGGCTGGAAATGAAGGCGCGCCTTCTTCAAATGGAGGGCTACCGCGGCTAGAAGCCAACCCTAGCGAAGGTGGCGATTCGCGTACTTTTCGACAGATGACCGATCCTCGGATCGCCGCCATCCCCGACATTCATGGTCACGCCAAGGGCGAACACCGGCCTTTTACAGAGGAACGGCCGCTCGCGTATTCCGCGCGCATGCTCTTCCTCTGGTTTTACCACGCCTGCCGCCGCTTATCTCCACGCTTTCTGATGGTCGCGGACCACGCCAACTATTTGACATTCGAGGATCCCGGAGCGGTCGCCACGGTTCGCCGGGCGCTCAAGCTGGCACAGGCGGGCGACCTGATCGGTGCGGCCGAAACGGCCGGCGTCGACCCTCCGCACGCCGCGATCGTCTCGGAGGGGCTGCGCCGGGGCATGCGATTTGCGATCGGCGCTGAGATGGACAACGATCCGCGCGCGCGCCCCGACGCACAGAATATCGTTGACGCACTGCGCCCCGACGGAATTATTCGCTCGGTGCATTTCGTTCCGATCCAACATCCGGAAAAAGGGGCCGACTGGCCGTGGCCCTTTGACAGTGAGGAGTTCGTCGACCTTTACGAAGCGGTTAGCACCGAGACGCTCTGGGAACTCTACACCGCCAAGTTGTTCGACGATCTCGAGAAACTGCCGACGCACATCGCCGGGCACTTCTACGTTCCGGCGACGCTCGGGCGATGGCCGGCCCAAAAGACGCTCGAGCACTACGAGGATCGCCTGCTCGATATCTGCCATCAGCGAGGCATTGCCGTCGAGATCAACACGCGCTTCCTCTACCGCGACCATCCCGACGATCGGAAGAAAAAGTACCTCGACGCCAATGCGAGACTGATCCGCAAGGCCAAGGCCCGCGGAGTCGGAATCGCGATCGGATCAGACGCGCACAGCCCGAAGGATCAGGGCAACGCCTTCGACGTCATTCTCGGGTTGCTCGACGACGCGCACATCAACGAGTTGGTCTTTCCCGTGGCGGGGAGGCTGGCTCGGGTTGCGTTGCGCGCGACGCGCGAACATCTGGAGGCGCAGGCCCAAGCGGGCCGTCAGCCGACGGTGCCGGGCAGCAGCATCACGGGTTACGGCCGCGCCGAGCTTGGATTGCCCGAAGAGGAGCCGGTTGGCGCGGGACATCGCGAAGGTGGCCGCGCCGCGCGCGAAAGCGGGCCAAAGAAGCGCGCCGGCGACTCGGCTCGCACGTCGAAGCGCCCCGCCGTCGCAACCCCGCCGGCCTCGAGCACATCTCGTCGCAGCGCCGACTCAACATCGTCGGCGACCAAAGCAAAGGCCGCGCGCGTAGCCAAACCCGTCGTTCCCGAAAAGAAAAAGCCCGCGCGAGCGCCGGCGCCGGCGGCCAAAACAAAGAAACCCGCCGTAAAACCGTCGCGGGCCGCCGCAAAAAAGGCAGCGCCGGCGCGCAAGAGCGTTGCCAAGAAGAGCACCAGCAAGAGCGGCGGCGCAAAGAAGGTTACGAAAAAAGTCTCCAGCAAGAAGCCGGTTCGTAAGAAACCGGCGGCAAAGACCGCCCCACCGCGCCGCCCGGCAAAACCGAAGCGGAGCGCCGCCGGAGCCGCGAAGAAGAGCGTCAAAAAGAAAAAAACCGCGGCAAAGCGCCGCTAGCATCCATTTTTATATATAGGGGACTGAGCAGTGGCGGATATCGTGCGCCTTAGAAATATCGCATTCGTTGGACCCCATCATGCGGGGAAGACGACGCTGGTCGAAGCGATCCTGGCCCATTGCGCCGCCATCGGACGACGCGGATCGATTGCCGACGGGACGACCGTCACCGATCACGAGCCGGAGGACCACAAGCACCTCCAATCAACGACGGTGGGCTTCGCGCATACGACGGCCGACGATGTGGACATCACCATCGTCGATGCGCCCGGGTTCATCGACTTCTTCGAAGAGACCAAACAGGCACTTGCGGGCGTCGATGCAGCGATCGTGGTCGTCGAGGCGGATCCCGGCCGCGTCGTGCAGACGCAAGCGGTCGTCGATTACCTCGAGTCGGTGCGGATGCCGCACGTCTTCGTGGTCAATAAGATGGATCGCCCGGGCGCGGATTTCGCAGGAACGCTGGCCGCTCTGCAGAGCGCCTACGGACGGCACGTCGTGGCCGAACAGTTGCCGATCGGAAGTGCCGAACAGTTCTCCGGCTACGTGGACCTGGCGCAAATGAAAGCCTATCGCTTCGATGCGGGTGAAGAACCCATTCCCGCCGATCTACAAGATCACGCCGCTCGCATGCACGCCGAGCTCCTCGAAGCGATGGCGGACTTCGACGATCATTTAATGGAGGAGTTGCTCGAAGGCGTCGAGCCGCCGCTCGAAGAGATCGAGCGCGATCTTTGCGCCGAATGCTCGCACGATCAAGTCGTTCCCGTGCTCGTCGCCGCCGGACTCTCGGGTGCCGGCGTCGCCGCCCTCGTGCGAGCGATCGAAACCTGGCTGCCGTCGCCGGCCAACGCGTCGCAAGTGGATGCCGAAGGACGGCCAATCGAATCGGACCCCGGCGCGCCGGTCGTCGCACGCGTCATCAAGACCAGCATTCACCCGCAGAGCGGAAAGCTGTCGATCGTTCGAATTCTCTCGGGAACGATCAAAGCCGACGCAACGCTTACCAACATCGCTAAACGCGACGAAAAAGTTAGGCTCGGCGGTCTCTATCGGCTCCAGGGCAAGAAGCAGGAGCCGCTTTCGGAAGCGGTCGCCGGAATGATCGTCGCGCTCGCGCGCCTGGAATCGGTCTCGACGGGCGATACGCTCACGTCGAACGGACACAAAGTGCTGTTGGCCCGCGTGCCGGTCGCCGATCCCGTCTTCGCGGTTGCCGTGAAGCCCAAGGAACGAATTGACGAAGCAAAGATGTCGCAGATGATGGCCCGGATCGTCGATGAGGATCCGGCGCTGCGATTGGAGCGGGCCGATGTTACCCACGAGCTGCTTCTGCTCGGCCGCGGGGAACAGCACGTTTCGATCGCGGTCGAGCGGCTAGCTCGCAAATACAAGGTCGAAGTTGAGACGGCCGCACCGACGATTCCCTACCTGGAAACGATCACCGGCGGCACCGAGGTTCATTCGCGCTACAAACATCAGACCGGCGGCCACGGGCAGTTCGGCGACGTGTGGCTGCGCTTCGAACCGCGCGAGCGGGGCGCCGGCGTCACCTTCGAAGACAAGATCGTCGGCGGCGTCGTGCCGCGACAGTTCATCCCAGCCGTAGAGAAGGGCGTCCGCGAAGCGCTCGCCCACGGTCCGAACGGCAACCCGGTCACCGACATGCACGTGACCCTCTTCGACGGTCAGTATCACGATGTGGATTCGAGCGAACAATCGTTCAAAACCGCGGCGAGCATGGGCGTGCGCGAAGCGTTGCCGAAGTGCAATCCGGTCGTGCTCGAACCAATCGCACACGTGCGCGCCATCGTACCGACGAGTTACACGTCGGCTGTCATTCAGCAGCTCACCGGCAAGCGAGGACAGATCCTCGGCATGAACCCCGACGAGCGCCCCGGATTCGACATCGTCGAGGCCTACGTGCCGGCCGTCGAGCTTTCGCGCTACATCACCGAGCTGCGCACCGCGACGCAAGGGTTGGGAACGTATTCGTGGCGCCACGAACGGTACGACCCGGTTCCAGGAAATAAAGTCGGACCGAAAGCCGCGGTCTAGATTTTGATTCTCCGGGGGTTTCAGGCAGCTCGAGAGCGGGTCCAAACCAATCTCGCGAGGACGCTCGTCGCGCCGCATCCATGCGGCGCTCCTGCTGCCGGCCTCCTCGCTCTCGACATCCTGTCTTCGCTCGTCGTGCCGAGCCCTCTCGAGATCGGTTTGGACCCGCTCTCGAGCCGCCCGAACCCGTTGGAAAAACCGTGAGATCCCGAGCGGCTTCGATCCTCCTGGCGGGTGCGTTGGCACTTGCGTTGGTGGCGTGCACGAAGACGGGGGGCGAGGTTGCTGCCGGGAGGCATTCGTGGAGCAAGCCCGGCGTGCTGCGCGTCGCCGTTCAAAGCGATCTCAAGAATCTCAATCCGCTGCTCAACTCAAATACGACCGACGTTTTCGTCGACCGGTTGATGTTCGAGCCGCTCTTGAGCGCCGATCCGAAAGGGAATCCCGTCCCGATGCTGGCCGCAGCCGTCCCGACGCTCGAAAACGGCGGAATCAGCCCGGACGGCCTACGGGTCACCTACCATTTGCGGCGCGGTATTCGCTGGTCCGACGGCGTGCCGTTGACGTCGCGCGACGTCAAGTGGTCGTGGCAAGCGATCATGAACCCGGATAACAACGTCGTATCGCGCCACGGCTACGACGTCATCTCGAGCATCGACACGCCCGACTCCTCCACCGTGGTCGTGCATCTCAAACAGAAGTTCTCACCGTTCGTCAACACCTTCTTCGCCGAGAGCGATCAGCCGTATATGATCGCTCCGGCGCACGTTTTGGCGCAATACCCCAACCTCAATCAGGTATCGTTCAACAACAATCCGGACGTGACCGACGGCCCCTTCAAGTTCGTCGAGTGGGCACGCGGCGATCACATCGCGCTCGAGCGCAACGATGCTTTCTTCATGGGAAGACCCGGCCTACAGCGGATCGACATCAAGATCGTTCCCGACGAGGAGACGTCGGTCAACCTGTTGCGCACGCATGCGATCGACTATATGTTCCAGGCGTCGATCGAAACGTACCTGTCCCTGCGCGACGCGCCCGACGTGCGGATCGTCTGGGTAAACATCAACGGCTACTACTACCTGCAGATGAACTGCGCGACTCCGTTCCTGCGCGATCCGCGCGTGCGACTGGCCGTAGCCTACGCGATCGACAAGCAAGAGCTCGCGCAAAAACTCGCGTACAACATGCAAACTGTCGCGACGGAAGACATTCCCGACTGGATGTGGGCCTTTAACCCGCACGTGCGTTCCTATCCGCACGATCCCGCAATGGCGCGAAAGCTGCTGGGCGAAGCGGGCTGGTCACCTGGCCCCGACGGAATCGTGCGCAAGAACGGCCAGCGGTTGGATCTCCTCATGGTGACGAATAACTCCAGCGCGACGCGCCGGCGCGAGGCGGTCGAAGTGCAGGCGATGTTACGGCAAACCGGGATCGAGTCGGAGATCAAGTTCTATCCCGGCGATATGCTCTACGCGCCGGCCGGCATGGGCGGTATCCTGCAGCTCGGCCGCTTCGACATGACCGTCTCAGGATGGTTCGCGGGCATCGATCCCGACGACAGCACGCAGCTGCAGTGTCAGAACTTCCCGCCCAGCGGCTATAACTATTCACGCTATTGCAGCCCCGACATGCAAGCCGCTCAGCAGGCTGCCCTGACGCACTACGATCGGCGGACGCGCACGGCAGCCTACTATCGCATTCAAGAGCTGCTGGCGCGAGACAATCCGGCCATCTTCACGATGTGGTTGCGCCAAATGGAGCCGATCAGTGTGGATTTCAAAGGCTTCGCTCCGAATCCGGTCGTCGAGTCGTGGAATGCCTGGCAGTGGAGCATTTAGGAATGCAGGAAATCGCGTGGCTCCGCAAGATCATCGTCGAGCGCGCGTTAACTCAGGGCGATTACGTTCTCGCCGGCGGCAGCCCCAGCGACTACTACATCGACAAATTTCGGCTCTTCTCCGACCCGCACGTCCTGCGGAAAATCGCTCGGCTCTTCACACCGGTCATCGCCGAGGTTAGTCCCGACCTGATCGCCGGAACCGAACTGGGCGGTGTCGTCATCGCGACCGCCGTCTCGCAGATGTCGGGAATCCCGATGATCGCAGTGCGCAAGAAACCCAAGGGCTACGGCGCCTTCGCGAACGAGTACGTCGAGGGACCGTATCATGCCGGCCAACGAGCCCTGCTGCTCGAGGACGTCGTCACCAGCGGCAACGAACTGCTCTCGGCCGCGTCGCGCTTGCAAGAGCTGGGCTTGATCGTCACGCCGTATGCCGTCGTCAGCCGCGGACTCTCCCCCGTGCGAGCGCTGATCGCCTTTTCGCTTCCTCGCAGCGAGCCCAAACTCGAAAACTAGGGAAGCTCTTTTTTTTATTCGGTGTCTACCGGAAGACCGGACGGCTTTTGATTCAGGAAGAACGACTGCGAGTGCTCCGAGGGGATCGTGCCGAACGAGCGCGGCTTCTGAGAAAAATCGAACGAGTCGCCGATGCTCGTGGCACGCATGTCGGGCAGCTGCAGCGGCTTTAAGCCCCAGTTTACTTCGATGAACCTCAAAATGCTGGCGGTCTCGTACTGGGTATGCGAAATATAACCCGCCTGGCTCGACGAGGTCTCGCGCGCGTACGGCGAGACGATCAGCATCGGTACGCGGAAACCCAAGCCGCCTTGGTCGTCGAAGAACGCCGGCGACTCATGGTCGTAAAATCCGCCAAAGTCGTCCCAAAGGATAACGATCGCGCTGCTCTTCCAATATTTGCTCTTGCCGATCGCATTAACGATCGACGCCACCCACGCGGGTCCGTAGTCGACGTCCTTGCCCCCTTTGAGTTCCTGCGGGTGATCGGACTCGAGGGCGTCGGGCGTCACCCACGAGACCGCCGGAAGGCGACCGGCCGAAATGTCTTTGAAGATGAGCGTGTCGCTGAAAGTGACCTTCTTTCCCCACTCCGAACCGTAGCGAACCGCCGAGATCGCGTCGAACGCGTTCCAGATGCCGGCGGTATCGCCTTTGGGCGGAGGCACCACCTTCTCGGTATAGTACTTCCACGAAATGTTGGCGGCGTCGAGCCGATCGCGCAACGTCTCGTACTGCGTAAAGCAGGGGAACGGTCCTTGACCGGGCTCGTATTGCCCGGCGGTCGTAAAGAGCGAGGTCGTAGTATTGCTCGGGGAGTCACAACCCCATGGAAAGCCCGATGGGTCGTCGATGACGCTTTCGGACGAGTCGATCGCCGTGCCGCCGGCAATCAGATCCTGATGCGCGGTAAAGCTCCCGCTGCCTTGCGTTTGGAACATGTGGTCGGCGAGCACGTACTGTTCCGCGATGTCCCAGTAGGGTGCGATCTGCGACGGATTCACGTACTGATAGGGGTGGAGACAGGCGATCTTGCCGTGGCCGGCCGGAATGGGATCGACGTCGAAGCCGTCCATGTTCCCAGCGTGGTAATCGATTTGAACGTCGCTGTACTTGTGACCGAAATCGTCGCCTACCGCCAGATTTCCTTCGGTCAGCTTAACCGTCTCTTTGTGATCGATTGGGCACTGACTTTGCTCTGAGGGCGGAACGGCCTCGGCTTCCCCGGTCGTCGTCCCATCGGCTCCGGGGAAGGTTGCGAACAGGTTATCGAACGTGCGGTTCTCTTGAATCACGACGATGACGTGCTTGATCGGGCTGCTCGTGCCGCCGGACATGCGCTTCGCGGGCATCGGCGCGTACGGGCTATTTGCCGAGCCTGCGAAGGTGCAACCCGCGATTCCAAGGGCTGCCGCAACGAGAATGAGCCGGCCGCCATTCCAAACGCGCATCGTCATCTACAGCGAAGCCAGGACTTCGTCGGCATGTTCGTCGACGTTGACCTTCGGCCAAACCTTGACGATCTTGCCGCTGCCGTCGATTAAGAAGGTCGAACGCGCGATGCCTTTGCTCTTCTTGCCGTACATATTCTTTTCGACGATTACACCGAAGGCATCGCAGAGCTTCGATTCGGTATCGGCCAACAGCTCGAACGGAATCGAGAACTTCTCCTTGAAGCGCCGATGCGACTCGGCCGAATCCCGGCTTACGCCCACGATCCGCGCTTTCTTCGCTTGAAACTGCGAATAGAGATCGCGAAACTGCGAGGCTTCGCTGGTGCAGCCCGGCGTGTCGTCCTTGGGATAGAAATAGAGGATCAGAGGGCCGCCGAGGAGGTCGGTCGTCGTCAGCTGCGCGCCTCGATCGTCCAGTAGCGTGACGGCGGGAAGCCGGTCGCCTTCACCAAGCAAGATTTCGCCCTTTCTCGAAGATAGTGGTGTGACCGCTCATCCGTTGGCCGAGAGCCTCATCGAGCACCTGCGAGGCGCGCCGGAAATCCGTGTCCTCGAGTTCGCGTGCGGCGGCGGGCGGAACACCAGGGCCCTGCGCGCGGCGGGATTCGACGTCGTCGCGATCGACGACCGCGCCGCCGCGTCGGGCGCGCCGTTTGCCGGCGTCCGTGGCGGATTCGCGGCGGCGATCTCGACTCACGGCCTGCTCCATGGCACGCCGGCGATAATCGCCGGACACGTGTCGCAGATCGCCCGGCTCCTTGCCGAGAACGGAGTGCTCTACGCAACCTTCGGATCCAACCGCGACGCACGGTTCGGTCAAGGAGAGCGCATCGACGCTTCGACCTTCGCGCCGGCCGACGGCGACGAGCGCGGCGTAGCGCACGGTTTCTTCAGCCGCGAGCAGGTGCGAGCATTGCTCGCTCCCTATTTCGCAATCGAATCGTTGGAGGAACGCGATGCCGATGAAATCGCGGGATCGTGGGCCCACCGAGAGCGACCGCTCTCCGGTGCCGTTCACTGGTTCGCGGTTGCTACGGTATCAGAAATGAAACGATAAACGAAACGATCAGCAGGCACGCCAGTGCACCCGCCACCGTGATGTGATTGCGCGAATGATGGACGGGATGGTGCGGGCTCTCGCGCCCTGCCGCGACACGACGACGGTGGTCGAGCCAGACGAAGAGGATCGCCGCGAGCAGCAGCAGGGGAACGACCCAGCGCAGTATCTGATGGTACACGGTTGCTAGGGAACTTTAAGTCGCTTGCGAGGCGATGAGGTCCTGCATCGGGCTCGACGCGTTGGCGTAGAGGCGCTTGGGTATCCGTCCGGCGAGAAAGGCTTCGCGGCCCGCGATCACGGCATGCTTCATGGCGCGCGCCATCCGCACCGGATCGCTGGCTGCAGCAGTTCCGGTGTTCATCAGCAGCGCGTCGACGCCGAGTTCCATGGCCAATGCCGCGTCGGAGGCGGTGCCGACGCCGGCATCGACGATGACGGGAACGCCTGCGCGCTCTTTGATGATCCGGATCGAATAGGGGTTGCAGACCCCTAGGCCGCTGCCGATCGGAGCCGCCAGCGGCATAACCGCGGCACAGCCCAGCTCTTCGAGCTGCCTGCACGCAATCGGATCGTCGCCGATGTACGGCAGAACCGTGAAGCCGTCGCCGACGAGCTGCTCGGCCGCGGCTAGCGTCCCGCGGGTCTCGGGATACAGCGTCTGCGCATCGCCGATCACTTCGAGTTTGATCAGATCCGTCGAGAGCAGCTCACGCGCCAGGTGTGCGGTCAAGATCGCGTCTTTGGCCGTGTAACAACCGGCGGTATTCGGCAGAATCGTCAACCGGTTGCGGTCGATGTAATCGAGCATCGTTCGCCCTTGCCGGTCGTCGAGGCTGATGCGCCGGATCGCCACCGTCACCATCGCGGCGCCGCTTGCCGCATGCGCCGCCTGCATGACCTCCATCGACGGATACTTTCCGGTTCCCACGATGAGGCGCGACGCGAGTTCCAGCTCGCCGATGCGCAACGAATCCTTTTCCACGCTAACCTCCCGCCACTGCGGTGATAATTTCGACACGGTCGCCGTCGCGCAGACGATCGGTGTCATACTCGCTCCGCCGGACGACGCGATCGTTGCGAGCGACGGCTATCCCTGCGCGCGGCGAGCCCAGCAGCTCGAGCAAGGCGCTGACCGTGAGCTCGTCGGGCAGATCGCGCAGATGGCCGTTGATCGTTGCCTTCACACGTGAATGGTTCGGCCCAGCGACGATTCTTCCGTGCGCCGGCGTTCGATCGAGAAGGGCCGCAGTTCGGCATCCGCTTTGGTTTCGATGGCGTCGGCCATCAGGCGCGCGGTTGCCGGCGCGAGCAGAATGCCGTTCCGGTAATGCCCGCATGCGAGATAAAAGCCCGCGACCGGCGTGGGACCGAGGAAAGGGAGCCCGTCAGGCGTGCCCGGGCGAAGGCCGGCCCAACTCTCGGTCACGGCAAACGAACCGAGCGAGGGTGCCGCCGAAAGTGCTGCGTGCAGTAGCTCGTGCATCCCTTGGGCCGTGACGCGCTCGTCGAAACCCGCCCGCTCGACGGTTGCGCCAACGAGCAACCGTCCGTCGTCCCGTGGAACGAGATAGACACCCGGCACCCACGTCGCGTGGCGCACGAAACCTTCGGGCACCGTCAGGGCGAGCATCTCTCCCTTGATCGGCTCGATCGGCGGTACGCACGATGGAGGCACACCGTGCAGCTGGGAGGCCCAGGCGCCGCAGGCGTTGACGATTGCATCGGCCGTTACGAAACCAAAGTCGGTGCGAAGGCCGAGCACGCGCCGCTCATCACATTCCACGCGCAGCGCGGCGCTTCGCTCGATGAGCACGCCGCGCGTTTGGCACGCGCTGACCAGTGCGCGTCCGAAACGGCGATTGTCCACGCAGCCTTCGCCGCTTACGATCAGGCCGCCGGTGACGTGCGAACCCAGCCATGGTTCGGCGGAAAGCAGCGTCGATCGGTCGAGCATCTCCGTGGGGACGTTGCGCGCTGCGAGCTCCTGCGCGTGGCGTCGTAACCGCTCCAGATCCGCATCGCTGAACGCGGCATGGACGACGCCGTTCAGGCGCAAATGTGGATCGATGCCGCTCGCTGCGTGCACTCGCTCGACGAATGCGGGGTACTCGCGCAACGCGGAAGCGCAGAACTCGAGCAGCGCTTCATCGCCCACGCGCTCCGTGTACGGCGCCAGCATTCCGGCGCCGGCCCATGAGGCCGCGCGTCCCGGCTCGCCGCGATCGTACACGCGAACCGTCGCGCCGCGCTCGCCAAGCTCGAAGGCAGTTGCGAGGCCGATGAGCCCGGCACCGATTACAACGACGTCGCCGCCACGCTCATTCATCAGGAGAACGAAGCTTTGACGCAACTGCATCGAGTCCAGCTTTTGCCGTCCTGCCACGCCATGGTATCGTTTAGACGATGAAGCGCACTCTGTGTTGCCTCGCCCTATTTGGGCTCGCGGCGTTCCCCTGAGCGCCGCGGCGCTGCCGGACGCCTCGTTTCTTCAAGGCATCGGGAGCCGGGCGTTAGCGACGGGTGCGGCCCCGGGCATCGCGCTCGCGGTCGCGCACAAAGGGCGCATCGTTTATGAAGGCGGCTTCGGGTTCGCCGACGTTGCTGCGAACGATCCCGTCACGGCGAACACCCGCTTCGCGATCGGCTCGCTCACGAAGCAGCTGACGGCGGCAGCGATCGTGTTACTCGTCCGGGAACGCAAGATATCCCTGAGCGACGATCTTTCGAACTACGTGCCGTCGCTGCCGGGTTCGGGGCAGATCACGCTTCGGATGCTCCTCGATCAGAACAGCGGCTTGCACAACTATCCGCGTCTGAGCGAACATGCGTGGCCGACGCAGGGCGCCATCCCGCTGGCGAGCATCCTCGCGATCCTCTCCACCGATAAGCTGGACTTTTCGCCCGGAACAAAGTGGGAATACAGCAACGCCAACTACGCGGCGCTGGCGGCGGTTGTGGAAAAAGTAAGCGGCGTCCCATTCGGAACGTTTCTTCGCTCGCAGATATTCGAGCCGCTTCATATGACGGCGAGTGACTTCGGTTATGCGGCGCAGCAAAGCGGAGCCGTCGCCATTGGCTACAATAACGGCAAATCCGAAACGCCGCCGCTCAGCCTCGACCTCTACAGCGGAGCAGGCGGCCTTGTCTCCTCCGTGCACGACATGGCACTATGGGATCTAGCCCTCACGAGCGGCACTTTCCCGTCCCCGTCTTATTTAGCGCAGGTATGGCGGGATGGCACATCCGCCGGGCCGAGTACGCAACGCTATACGATGGGATGGGTGCTCGCGACGGTCGCCGGCCACCGCGAGTTCTGGCACAACGGCCTCACGCCTGGCACCGGCGGATATTGCTACAACGCAATCTTCCCCGACGACGGCCTCGCAGTCGCCATACTAACGAACGGATTCGCAGCCAACGGGCTTCCGGAGCGCATGACTCAGGAAGTTGCGGCCGCTTATGGCATCGGCACGCCGCCGCAGCCTACGACGGTGCCAACCGTCGCTCCGGACGACGTTCCCGCTATCGATAGGCTGGTGCGGGCGTTTTGGAATCAACTCGCGATGGGCAATCTCGATCGCAGTAAACTTACGAGCGAATTCTCGACGGCATTGACGCCCCAGTTTCTTGCGCAAGTACGGCAGAGCGTCGTCCTGCTCGGCCAACTTAAATCGTTTATCTTCGCGGGCAAGAGCACGGCGAACGATCTCGCGACCTACCGCTACACGCTCATCTTCGCGAACGGAGCCGAGCACGAATGGGACGTCTCGATAACGCCCGGCGGGAAGATTGCGGGTTCGCGACTCGTTCATTAGCGGTCGCCTGATGATTCGCGCGGGATCGCTCGCGGCGCTGGTCGCGCTTTCTGGAGTCGCTCCGGTTGGGTTCGGAACGATGCCTCCGGATCAATCGGCGCAGATGGCCACTTGGTGGACGTGTTGCCACCGAGCGAAAAATCCGCAATCGGGGCCGGTCGTGGGCGGATTTACGCTTTCGCTGGCCACTCCCCCGACCGGACATGTAGCCGGCCCGCTCGCAATGCAAGTCGAGATACAAAACGTCGCCGCGCGAACCCGGAAGCTTCCGGCGGCAGCCGGTGCCGCACTTGAGTTGACGATCGCCGGACCCGGACGTGCTGTGCGCGTTTGGCCCCTTTGGCCGTTGATGGATCGTTTCGGAATAGAGTTCTCACGCTTCGAAGTGCCGCCAGGCAGGGCTGATCGAGCTGGGCTTCGGTGGTTTGAAGATTACGAGTTTTTTCCGGTCCCAGGCACGTACGCGCTGCGTCTCTCGACGCTGGTGCTCGTGGGGGGAAGGTCGGCAACGCTTAGCTCTAACGAAGTGGTCGTCACCATTTTTTCGGCACTGCCGGGAAACCGCTTCGTCCCGACGCCCACACGCGCCCCGACGCCGTGTACCGATGCGGTCGTGGAACAGTACGGCGTGTGCGCGGGCCATTCGCGACGGACGCCGGCCGGCAGCGCGGTCGACGGACTCGCATTGTCACTCACGGCCCCGAACGCCGTGGTCCGCCTCGGCGCGCCGCTGCCCACGATCGTCGAGGTGCGAAACGTGAGCCGCGACGTGAAGACTGTGTTCTTTGGATTTCGGATTGCCGACTACGATTTCGAAGTCCGCGACGCGGTTACCGGGAAGATCGTTCCAGCCGACCCGTTGGCGCGGCTGATTACCATCACGCGCATGCCGACCACCGAGGCGGTGCCGCCCGGCCAGTCGCTCTTCGGCTGGATCGACGTTAACCACATCTATCCGATCAAAGCCGCAGGAACGTACCGCATCCGCGTCACGCGGGGGCAGCCGGCCCTTCAGGCGCGCCCCTCCTGGCCTTGGACGCGCCTAGATCTTGACTCACAGGCTGTGCTCGTGCGCGTGGTTGGTCCCTAGCTGACGGATGTCGCCCGCTTAGCTACATCGCCGTATAGACGGGTCCTTCGCCGCCTTGCGGCGGAACCCAAGTAATGATCTGATAGGGATCGGCGATGTCGCAGGTCTTGCAGTGCACGCAGTTGGTGAAGTTAATCTGTAAGCGCCCTTCGAACTTGCCGTCGGTCTTTTCGAACAGCGGCTCGTAGACCGCCGCCGGACAGAAACTCCGGCACGGGTTGCCATATTCGACCGTACAGCGGTCTCGGCAAATATTCGTATCGGCGACGATCAGATGAGAAGGCTGATTCTCCTCGTGCATCGTGCCGCTGTTGTACACGTCGGTCAACTTGTCGAAGGTCAGCACGTTGTCGATTTTGGCTCGCGGCGTCTCCTTGGGTTGCCAGCCCAGCTTCAGCATCCGCGCATATCCCGGCTCGCCGGGCAGTTTATTGATGAATCCGAATCCGGCGCCGCCGGTGAACGTCGCGAGCCCCGCGTTGATCAAACCGGGCAGGAGACCGTTGTGGAATCCTTGGTGAAAGTTGCGCGCCGTCCGAAGCTCGGCGTAAGCCCACGATTCCTTGAACCGGCGTTCGTACGACGCAAGCGTCTCGCGATCGAACGCTTCGGCTTGCAGCGCTTCCCAGAGCGTTTCCGCCGCGAGCATGCCGGACTTCATGCCCAGATGGATGCCTTTGAGGCGCATGCCGTTCAAGAAGCCGGCCGAGTCGCCGACAATCAGAAGACCGTCGGCATACGGACGCGGCATCGCGAACAGGCCGCCTTCGGGGATCGCTTTTGCTCCGTAACGGATCAACCGGGCACCGTCGAGCATGCGCGCGACCGCCGGATGCTCTTTCATCCGCTGTAGCTCGTTGTGCGGATCGGTTGTCGGATTCTTGTAGTCGAGCCCCGTGACCATGCCGATGTCGAGCACGTTGCCCGCCATGCCGTAGATGAATCCGCCGCCGAAGGTTTCCGGCGGAAGTGGATATCCGAGGGTGTGGATGACGGAGCCGGCCTTGAAGCGATCGTCGGGTAACTGCCAGAGCTCTTTGACGCCGGCCGCGTAGACTTGCGGCTCGCGCTCTTGCGTCAAGCCGAGCCGCGCCTCGGCCTGCTTTGCAAGCGTTCCCCGCGGACCTTCACCAAGCACGACGACTTTGGCGAGAATATCTGCGCCGGGCTCGTAGTTCGACTTTGGCTGACCGTTGTGATCGAGACCCTTGTCGCCGGTGCGCACGCCGGTGACGCGCTCGCCGTCCCACAATAGCTCTTGGCCCGGAAAGGCCGGAAAGACTTGCGCTCCCGCCTCTTCGGCTCGTTCGCCCAGCCACACGCAGAGTTTCTGCAGCGACGTCACATACTTGCCGGCGTTACGCAGCGGCGCCGGCGTGAGCGGCGCTTTGATCTTCCCGCGCGTCGTGAGAAACCAGAGCTCGTCACTGGTGACGGGCGACTCTACGGGCGCGCTCTCGCGCCAGGCCGGAAGCAGTTCCTCGATGGCGCGTGGGTCCATCACCGCTCCCGAGATTCCGTGATTTCCGACCTCGGCGGCCTTCTCGATCACCAGAATCTCAAGCGCGCGTCCCGCCTGTTGCGCGAGCTGACCCAGGCGAATCGCGCCGGCAAGACTCGCCGGACCCGCTCCGACGAAAAGGACGTCGACTTCCAGTTGATCGCGTTGCGGCATGGCAAACTACTTACGCGCAACGGTAGGGCTTGCCCCTTGCGCTCGCGCAACGTCAGCGCTGTGGACCCAATGCCCCGTCGCAGCTTCGCCAGCGATAACGCCGCGCCGATCGCGCCCGAGATACTTCAGGCAATCCTCGACGCGAATGCCGGGGATGCAAACGCCTACGGAGCCGATCCCTGGACGGCACGCGCCGTCGCTTGCTTGCGAGAGCAGTTCGGCGACGACGCCGATATTTATTTCACGTTTAACGGCACGGGCGCGAACGTAGCGGCGCTGAGCTCGCTGCTGCAGCCGTGGGAGTCCGTGCTCGCGCCCGCGACGGCGCATCTGCAGACCGACGAGTGCGGCGCGCTGGAGCGGTTTAGCGGCTCGAAAGTCGTCCCGATCGCCACGAGCGACGGCAAACTTCGCCCAAGCGACATCGAACCGTATTTGCGTACCGGGCACGACGTCCATTTCTCGCAGCCGCGAGCGCTTTCGATCTCGCAAGCGCCGGAGTTCGGCGGCCTCTATGAAATCGAGGAGCTGCGGAAGCTGTGTGACTTCGCGCACGATCGCGGGTTGATCGTCCATCTCGACGGCGCTCGGCTCGCCAATGCCGCCGCCGCGCTCGGCACGGATTTGCGAGCCGCGAGCCGCGGCGCCGGCGTCGACGTGCTCAGCTTCGGCGGCACGAAGAACGGCTTGATGCTCGGCGAAGCGATCTGCTTTTTCAAGCCCGATCTGCACCGCGAAGCGGCGCCGTTCGTGCAGAAGCAATCGATGCAGTTGGCTTCCAAGATGCGCTACATCGCCGCCCAGTTCGTCGCGCTATTAACCGATGACCGATGGCGTCGCTATGCGGCGCACGCCAACGCGATGGCGCAGCGCTTGTTCGAACGCGTGCGGGCGATCGAAGGCGTTCGTGTGACGCGACCCGTGCGGTGCAACGCGATCTTCGCGACACTCGACCGCCGCGCCGTCGACGCAATTCAACGCGACTTCTTCTTCTACATCTTCGACGAAGCGTTGCCGGAGGTGCGCTGGATGACGCACTGGGCGACGACCGAGACCGACGTGGATGAGTTCGCGGACCGCATCGAACGGGGGACCGCGTGAACAAGGCTCGATTCGAAGCATTCTCGGACGGCGTTTTTGCCTTCGCGTTCACGTTGCTCGCGCTCGGCTTCGTTCTACCGGAGCTGCACGTGCCGTCGAACCGGGAGCTGAGTGCCGCCCTTCTTCGCCTCTGGCCCAATCTGATCGCCTACTTCCTGAGCTTCTCCGTCATCGGGATCATGTGGCAGAATCACCACGCGCTCTTCCGCCTCGTGCAGCGCGTCGACCGCAAAACCGTTTTCTGGAACCTCTTGCTCCTGGCTGGAGCCGTTTTGATTCCGTTCGCGACCACCACGCTGGGCTCGTACCCAACACTCTCCGCCTCGACGTTTTTCTACGGCGCCGTTCTATCGGTCTGCGCCACGTTCTATAATCTGTTGCTCCTGCATCTCGCGCGTTCGAACGCCTTCGTGCCCGAGGTGTCGCAAGCGACGATCGCGTCGACGATAGGGGGATATCGAACCGGATGGTTCGTCTACGTCGGCGCCACGCTCGTCGCGCTCGTACTGCCGATCGTGAGCTTCGCGGCCTACTTACTGGTAGTCGTCTACTTTCTGGTACCGCGTGGCGCCGACTCCGACAGCCACCTCAGCGCCCGCCATTGGTAACGGTCTACTCCTCGCCATCGAAATAATCCAGCTCCGGCGTCGCGCGTAACAGAAAGGAGCGGAGGTCGCCCTTGAGCGGCGTCTCCATATCGACGAGCAGTTTATCCGAATCGGGATAATAGCAGGCTTCGAACGCTTCGGTGCGCCCTAAGAGCAGCACGGTCGCCGGCGCGTCGCTCTCGTTGAGCAACTGGTGCGTCCCGCTCTCCCCAACCGGGAATGCGATAAAATCGCCTTTGCGGCAGCGCAGCGTTCCCGTTAGCGTCCGGATGCTCGGCTCGCCGTCGAGGACGAAGAACATCTCCTCTTCGCGTGCGTGACCGTGCAGCGGACAGAAGTAATGACCAGGCGGCAGCGTGCTTACGCGATAGCCGAGTTTGCGCGCGCCGATGACGAAGCCAACTTCGGCATCAAAGTTGTGATAACGCTCGGGCTGCTGCACGTGTTCGGCACGTTCGTCGCAAAATTCCAGCTCATCGAGGTTGATCCGATGAATTTCGGCGCCGGCGCGGGCGTAGAGCGTGTGGTAGAGCGCGTCGTACGCGCCGGAAAACATTGGCTCGCCGACGGTGACTAAGAGCGTCTGCGGGTCCTCGCGAAGAATTCGGCGCAAACCCAGAGCCGCGTTGCGCACGTTGGGGTACCCGCTCTCTTCCGGCAGCGAAAGCGCGCCGGCCGGCGATCCGACCACCGAGCCGGCGACGACTACCTTCTGCGCCGGAATGCCGATCGCGAATTCGCCTTCGCGCCGCTGGTCGCGCAGCACGATGGCCTTCGCGCCTTCAAAGAGTGTTTCGCGATGCGCCGGCGCGTCGATCAGCGGTACGCCGTAGCGCTCCGCGATCTCACGCGCAGCAGCATCGCGATCGGCGGATAGGACGATGACGCGTTCGACGCCGCCCAAATGTTCCAGCTGAGCGCACGTCGCGTCGTCGAACGGGAGCGGATCGACCAATACGTTTCCCGCGCCGGTGACAAAAAGGTAGCAATCCTCGGAAAGTGCGCCCGGCGTGCGTTGCGCGTACCAGAAGATGCCGGGGATCGTCGTCACTTGAAGCATCAGGCGCGTCAGGCCGTCCAATCGAGCATGGCGTTCCACTCGGGCTTTGGGAAACGCTCTTTGCTCTTAATCGCCTCTACGTATTTGCGCTTTCCCGCACGATTGCCCTTACCCAGCATCAAGCCGCCGACTAGGCGATCCTCCCAGAAGAACAACGCGCGGTACCACTTTTTTTCGCGATCGATCTTGCGCGCGATCTCCAGATCTTGGCGCAGGTCCGTCCCGAGGCCGAACTGGGTGATCGTTTGACCCTTGAAGAGCAGCGACGAATACTCCGGCACGTCATGGTATTTCTCGCTGCCTCCCATCATATTGAGCGCAACGACCTTTCCGTGCGCCCCGGCGTTATTCCAGGTCCCCATCCGATATCTGATCTCGAGGATGGGATCGTAGAAGTCGGCGACGTCGCCGGCGGCGTAGACGTCTTTCACGTTGGTCTCGAGGTGATCGTCGCACACGATGCCGTTCTTGCTCGTCTCGATTCCCGAGCCGTCGCAGATTTCCGTATTCATGGCTAGCCCAAATCCATACGCGTAACACTGCGCCTCGATCTCGCGTCCCGCGGTCGTACGGACCTTCGTTATCGCGCCGTTGGAACGCACAAACGCCTCGACCTCTTCACCATAGTGCATGTGAACGCCGTCGGCCGCTGCGGCCTCGTGCAGCAAAGCGCCGGCCTCTTCGTCGATGATCCGGTGCAGGCCGCGCGGGCCGCGCATCAGCCAATGCGTTTCCAGTCCGCGCGACGAGAAGGCTTCGGCCAACTCGTAGGCGATAAACGATCCGCCGATTGCGACCGCGGCTTGGCTCTCGTCGATCTGCTGCGAGATCGCACGCGTATCATCCAGATACTGAAACGGAAAGAGGTTTGCCGCTCCCTCGGCCCCCGGCTTGCCGGTAGGGTTTGGGCGGCCGCCGGTCGCGATCAGCAACGCGTCGTACGGATAGGACGTGCCATCCACTACGACGACGCGTTCCTGTGGAACGATTCGATCCACGTGCGTGCGCAGGTGCAGGTCGATGCGATGCTCTTCGTGCCAGGCGAGGTTGCGGATCATGACCTTCGCTTCGGGAATCTGCTTGCGCAGCATGGGCGGCAGGGAAATGCGGTTATAGAGCGTGTAGGGCTCGTCGCCGAAAAGCGTTATCTCGCAGGCGGGGTCGTGCTTGCGAAGCTGCTCGGCAGCTGTGGTTCCGGCGAAGCCGTTGCCGACAATGACATACCTGCGAACATCAGAGTTCATGACCAGGCCGAGCTTCGCCGTCGGGAGAAGTCGTCATTCCGATGGACCTCCGGTTGACGCAGCTTTTGGGTGCTTTTACCGTGGCGTACGAGCAATATGCGTTGGCGCGCCTAGAGTATGCGCTGCATCATCCGGCCAAGCCCGCGCCGCCGCTCGTGACGTGCTTCGCCGATCCCGGCGAAGGCGCGTTGCGCGCGGACTGGCCTCAAATCGAAGCGCAGCTCGAAACGGCGATCGCCTTCACGGATCGGCTCGAACGCTCTCGGCGCCGCCGGCGCGTCGCCGACCGCGCCTTTCGAACCTTCGCGCGCTCTTTGCGTGAATTGGACCGATCCGCGCGCGCGGTGCGCTGGGTGCTCACGATCACCGAGAGCAACTACGACCTCTGAGGATCGGAGCCATCCATGCTGCACCACGTGGATATCCACGTACGAAATACTGACGCCGCTCAAACGTTGCTCGATGCGTTGGCCGAGCACATCGGTTACCGCCGGATCACCGGCTCGGACGAGCCCGAGGAGCCCGGGTTCGTCGGTTATGAGACCGCGGCCGGAGGCCGTCCGCGATTCGGCCTGATTCCTGATACCGCGTCACTGCCGGGATCGACGAGGCTTGCCTTCGGCGTCGAAACGCGCGAGCAGGTCGACGCCGCCGCGGCTATCGCGCGCGAGCATGGCGCGAGAGCAATTGAGGGCCCAGGCCTGCACCCCGAATATGGTGATTACTATGCGGTCTTCTTCGAAGACCCCGACGGCAACAAGTTTGAGATAAAGGCCGACACGGGCCGCTAGCGAGTGCCTTGGAGCGCCAAGCCCATCATCATCCGGAACCCGACCTCCAGCGCGCGCTCGTCAATATCGAACCGCGCGCTATGCTGCGGTTCGACTCCCTTGCGCGGCCCGCGGGCGCCGATCAAAAAATAGGCGCCGGGCCGCAGCTCTTGCATGAACGACATATCCTCCGACCACATGACGATCTCGTGCGGGTCGACGAGGTTCTGCTCGCCGACGGCCTCGCGCGCGACTTCGCGCACGACCTCATTGGTTGCGGGATCGTTCACCGTCGGCGGATAGATCCAATGGTAGTCGAAGCGATAGGTCAGGCGCATCGCATCGCAAACGCCCGCGAGCAGACGTTCGATGCGCACGGGAAGCTCCGCGCGAATTCGCTCGTCGAAGGCTCGAACGCTTCCCTGTAACGTCGCCAGCTCCGGGATGACGTTGAAGGTCGTGCCGGAGTGCAGGGCACCGATCGTCACGACGACCGGTTGATTCGCGGCGATCTCCCGGCTTGCAATGGTTTGCAGCATCGTAACGAACTGTGAAGCCGCGACGATCGGATCGATCGCGCTCTGCGGCAGCGCACCATGCCCGCCTTTGCCGGTCAACTCGATGTCGAAACGATCCGAGGACGCGAAGAACGCCCCGTCGCGAACTCCGACCTTCCCAACGTCCAGCCCGCTATAGAGATGCAACGCAAAGGTGCGATCGACGTGCGGGTTCTCGAGCGCTCCATCTTCGATCATGAGTTTGTTGCCGGAGTGTCCCTCCTCGCCCGGTTGAAAGCAGAACACAATCGTCCCGGAGATCTCCTCGGTGCGCCGCCGCAACGCGCGCGCGGCAGCCAACAGGATCGCCATGTGCCCGTCGTGACCGCAGGCGTGCATGACGCCCGGCGTCAGCGAGCGATACGGTTCGTCGTTGCGCTCCTCAATCGGCAGCGCGTCCATATCGGCGCGCAGCAGCGTCACGGGACCCGGCTTCGAGCCGTGCAGCGTCGCCAGAATACCCGTCCTTCCGATGCCGGTGCGAATCTGCTCGTAGCCCGCCTCGCGCAGTTCGCGCTCGATGAACTTTGCCGTCTGAAACTCGATCAGCGAAAGTTCGGGATGCGCGTGAAAGTGGCGGCGATAGCGGACGAGTTCTTCCTGCGGAGCGAGGGTCTCGGCCGTGGAACTCATTGCGGCTCGAAATCCGCTCGGAAGAGATAGTATCCTTCGGCTTTTTGGCAGTAGGAGATCGCCGAGGAAAACGACGATGCTCGGGCTGCCGACAGGGCGCTTGCGTCCAGGGCGGCAACGCCTGATGTCTTGTAGACCCAAGCGTCGAGTATGGCGTCGGTTTGGCCCACGGCAACCTCGATCTCCGACGTGTATGAGGCGCCGATTAGCCGCGGCGCGAATCGCGGAAAGGGCGGTTGTACCGCATGCGTGACGGTTGCGTGCGTAAATGGATGCGGACATTCGGTCGAAAAGAGCGGCGCAATCGGCGTGGCCGCTACGTGCCGCAAGCCGTCGCCGGTCCCCGGTTTCCGGGGGCGATCGGCCGGTGCGGCGAATGCCGGTACGCCGCAAGAGACTTCCCCTAAGGTTTGCCAGCCGAACGCATCGCCGGCGACACGCGCGTGCAAAATCCACGCGTGCCGGACGAAGACGGCTTTCGCAAAGTCGACAACCAACGGCGCCGATCGAATTCGCGGTATGGTGCCCGTCAGTGGCAGATTTGCGACATCCCACGAGTACCAGCCGCCGTCGGTATCGGCGACGATCGTCGCAGAGACGATCGTTCTGGGGGACTCAGAATTTAAGGCGAAGACGAGGCTTGCCGACTTGCCGGTCGGATCGGCCGGCGCCGCGGGCGCGTATAAAACCGAGGCCGGACAGAACTCGGTTCGCGCCTCGGCCTGCGCCCCGCACGCCAGGAGAAGCGTAATCGTCGCGACGCCTGCACGAATCATGGCACGCCCCATTTCAATCCTTTAGGCTCCAGCTACTTCCACCCGCAGGATTTTGCCGGACGTAGCCGAGTAGGAGCGGCAGTGGCCATTAAGCCGAAAACGCAATCGAAGCTCTCCCTGGAGCGTCACGGATTGACGGACGAGCAGCTCGTCGCGATCTTCCGCACGATGCTCATGCAGCGCACCCTCGAGAACCGGGGCTTTCAACTCAATCGCCAAGGGAAGATTCCGTTTGCATCCGCGAGCGAAGGCCATGAGGCGGTGCAAGCCGGAGCCGCGATGGCCTTCGGGCGCGGCAAGGACATCCTCGTGCCCTACTATCGCGATCTCGGACTCGCGTTGGGAATCGGCGTCACCCCATACGAAGTGCTCCTCTCGCTCTTCGCGCGCGCCGCCGATCATTCGGCCGGGCGGCAGTTTCCACACCACTACGCGAGCCGTCGCCTGGGCTTTCACACGATCAGCTCGATAATCGCGGCGCAGCTCCCGCATGCCGTTGGCGCCGCGTTCGCGTTGCAGTATCGCGGTGAGACTGGCCGAGCTGTCCTCACCACCTTTGGCGACGGAGCGACGAGCGAAGGTGAGTGGCACGAATCGCTCAACTTTGCCGCCGTCCATAAACTTCCGATCGTTTTTCTCTGCGAGAACAACGAGTGGGCGATCTCAACCCCCCTCTCAAAGCAGATGGGTCAGCCAGACGTCTTCAAACGCGCCGAGGGCTACGGATTGCCCGGCGCCGCCGTGGATGGAATGGATCCCATCGCCTGCTATGCCGCGGTCGACGCAGCGATGCAGCGGGCTCGCGCCGGCGGCGGCCCAACCTTGGTGGAAGCCAAGTGCTATCGCTTTCTATCGCACACCACGGACGACGACGATCGCACGTACCGCTCGCCCGATGAGGTCCAGGCACGCCGCAAAGACGACCCCGTCCCGTGCTTCGAGCGCCTGCTGGTCGGACACGCCGTCCTGAGCGTGGAAGAGGTGGAAGCATTGAAGCGTTCCGTCCTCGAAGAGACCAACGACGCCACGGACCGGGCCGAAGCGATGGCCTATCCTGACGCAACCGACCTGTACGAGAAGGTCTATGCCGAGGGCTGGGAACCGTGGGCCGTATAACCAGCACGCAATAGGAAGAACGATGGCTACGACGGATTTACGAACGGGAAGCCTCGAGCGCCACGGGTTGAGCGACGAGCAGTTGCGCGACATGTTCCGCAACATGCTTCTGCAGCGGCAGCTCGACAATCGCGGATTTCAGCTCAACCGGCAAGGCAAGGTTCCCTTTGCACTCGGCAGCGAAGGGCACGAAGCGCTGCAAGCCGGCGCCGCGATGGCCTTCAACCGCGGGCGCGACATTCTCGCTCCCTACTATCGCGATCTCGGGCTCTGCTTGGGCATCGGACTCTCGCCGTTCGAAATCTTGCTCTCGATCTTCGCGCGGGCCGAAGATCACAACGGCGGACGACAGTTCCCCAATCACTACTCTTCCAAGGCTGCCGGCCTGATGTCGTTCTCGTCGATTCTCGCGGCACATCTGCCGCATGCCGTCGGTGCCGCGTTCGCAATTCAGTATCGCGGAGAGACGGGGCGCGCCGTCCTGGCAACCTGCGGCGACGGAACGACGAGCGAAGGCGAGTGGCACGAATCGATGAACTTCGCCGCCGTGCACAAGCTGCCGTTCGTGATGCTTGTCGAGAACAACGAGTGGGCGATCTCGACGCCGCTTGAAAAACAAATGGCGCAGCCCGAGATCTGGAAGCGCGCGGCCGGATACGGCATGCCCGGCCGGCGCTTCAACGGCTTCGATCCGATCGAAACCTATGCGGCCGTAAAAGAAGCGATGGACCGTGCGCGCGCCGGAGGAGGCCCGACGCTCGTCGAGGGCACCTGCTACCGCTACCTCGCGCATTCGACCGACGATAACGACCTCACATATCGCACGCGCGAGGCCGTGCACGAACGGCGCAAAGACGATCCGGTGCCGGCCTTCGAAGCGGTGCTGCTCGAGCATGGCATCGTGACGCCCGAGGGCGTGGCGGCGATGCGCAAAGACGTCCTGCGTGAAACAAACGAAGCGACGGATGCGGCGGAGGCGCTGCCCTATCCCGAACCCACCGATCTTTACAAACACGTCTACGAAGGAGCGTGGGAACCGTGGCAGTCGTAAGCAGCACAAACTCGACGGTGATGAGCAACGTCGAGGCGGTTCGCGCGACGCTCTACGAAGCGATGAAGAACGACGAGCGGACGGTGATCCTCGGCGAGGACGTCGGCGCGCGCGGCAACGTCTTTTTGATCACCAAGGACTTCATCGGGGAGTTCGGCGAGCGACGGGTCATCGATACGCCGATCGCCGAGGCTTCGATCGTCGGGATCGCGGTCGGAATGGCGATGGAAGGCTTGCGTCCGATCGCGGAGATTCAGTTCGCCGACTTCATCTACCCGTCGTTCAATCAGATCGTGGGCGAGGCCGCGAAAATCCGGTATCGCTCGAACGGAGAGTATACTTGTCCGCTCGTGATTCGCACGCCCTACGGCGGCGGCGTTCGCGGAGCCCTCTCTCACTCGGTTTCGATCGAAGCGCTCTTCTATCACGTTCCCGGCCTAAAGATCGTCGCGCCGTCGTTTCCCGACGACGTCAAGGGTCTGCTCAATGCCGCGATCGACGATCCCGATCCCGTGCTCTTTTTAGAGCACAAGAAGACCTATCGACTGATCAAAGGCGAGGTGCCCGACGGCCATTACACGATTCCGCTCGGGAAGGCCAACGTTCGCAAGGCCGGCACGCAGTTGACCGTCGTCTCCTACGGCCTGTACCTCCACTGGGCGCTCGAAGCGGCGCAGCGCCTACAGGAAGAGAACCTATCGGTCGAGGTTATCGACCTGCGATCGATTCGCCCGATGGACAAGACGGCGATTCTCGATAGCGTCGAGAAGACGCGCAAGCTGCTCATCATCCACGAGGACAACAAGTTTGGCGGCATCGGCGCGGAGATCAGCGCCATGGTGGCCGAAGAGGCACTCTTCGCACTCGATGCGCCGATCCGGCGCCTGTGCGGTCCCGACGTACCCTCAATGGGTTACGCCCTCCCGCTCGAAGAAGAGTTCATGTCGTCGCCTGCTGAAATGGCTGACACAATGCGCGCAATGGTGAAGTTTTAAGCATGGCAACGACGATAACGATGCCGCAGCTGGGTGAAACCGTGACCGAAGGCACCGTGGCACAGTGGCTCAAAAGCGTCGGCGACTCGGTCGACAAATACGAAGACTTCGTCGAGGTTTCGACCGATAAAGTCAACGCCGGCGTTCCGTCACCGGTGACGGGAACCATTCGCGAGCTCTTGGTCAAGGAGGGTGAGACGGTCGCTACCGGCACGCCGATTGCCGTCATCGACGAAGCCGGAGCGGCGAAAACCGCCGCGCGCCAGGCACCCGCGGCAACTGCCGCACCCGCTGCAGCTGCCGCGCCCGTTCCTGCTGCGCCCGCTACGCCGGCGGTCTCCTCGCCTAACGGCGCGCCGGCCGGGTCCGGTTCCGAGAGCGTCGAGAGTGAGAGCGCGTTGCGCGGTGCCTCGCCGGCGGTTCGGCGACTGGCGCGCGAGCATCGCGTCGACATCCGCGCAATCAAAGGGAGCGGTTCGAACGGACGCGTCACCGCCGACGACGTGCTCGCGGCGGTCACGGCTGCCCCCCCGCCGGCGGCGGCGAGGACCTCAACCTACGCGCAACCGATCCCGGGAAGCACCGTTACGCTGACGCAGGCACGCCGGATCATCGCCGAGCGCATGGTCGAGAGCAAGCATACGGCGCCGCACGCATGGTCGATGGTCGAGATCGACGTCACCGACGTTTGGAGCTGGCGCGTGCGCGAAAAGGACCGCTTCGAACGCGAGAGCGGCTACAAGCTCACGCTGCTGCCCTTCTTCATCCGCGCCGTCGTCGAGTCGCTGGCGGCCTTCCCGTTGATGAACGCCCGCTTCGTGCCCGCGAGCGGTTCGGCTCAAGCGAGCATCTATGTCAACGACGAAGTAAACATCGGCATTGCGATCGGCCTGGCTACCAATCTCGTCGTTCCGGTTATCACGCGCGCCGACAAGCTCTCGATCAAGGGCATTGCGCTCGCGGCGGGCGAGCTCATCGAGAAGGCGCGCAAAGGAAAGCTCGGCGTCGACGATCTCGCCGGCGGTACGTTCACGGTCAACAACAACGGCGCGAATGGCTCCTGGGCCTCGGCGCCAATCATCAATGCCGGTCAAGCCGGGATCGTCACTATGGAGGCCGTCGTCAAGAAGGTCGTCGTGCGCGACGACGACTCGCTCGCAATCCGGCGTATGATGAACTCGTGCCTGTCGCTCGACCATCGGGTCGTCGATGGTTACGTCGCCAGCGGTTTCCTCGCCGACCTCAAGCAGCGCTTGGAGCGCATGGGCCCGCAAGGGGATCTGTAGCCTACCTGCAACTCCGCAAGCAGTTCCGCTTCGAAGCCGCGCACGTTCTGCCGTTCCATCCCGGAAAGTGCGCGCGCATGCACGGGCACTCGTACCGTCTGGAAGTCGCCATCAGCGGGCCCGTTCAAACCGAAGGGCCGTCGCGCGGCATGGTCGAGGATTTCGACGAAATCGAGCGCATCGTCGCCGAACGCATCGTCGACCGACTCGACCATCAAAACCTCAACGACTTCGTCGAAAATCCGACTGCGGAGAACCTGCTTATTTGGATCTGGCAGCATCTTGCGAACGATTTGCCTGGATTAGACGAACTGGTGTTGTGGGAAACGACAACCGCCTGCGCCGTCCTCCGCAAAAGCAGCTAGTTGAAGCATGCCTAGTGCGCGTGCGGTGCGGGGCAACGTGACGTCTCGGAAACGCTCGTCGCTCCGCCTCCAGCTCCGCTCCTGCTGCGCGGCCTCCTCGCTCCGCCATCCATGGCTGCGCTCGTCGGTCCGAGCTTCCTCGACATCACGTTGCCCCGCACCGCACTAAGCATGCTTCAACTAGCTGAGATCTTCTACAGCATTCAGGGTGAGGGGATGTGGACGGGGACGCCGGCGGTCTTCGTGCGGCTGGCGGGCTGCAACCTTGCGTGCGATTTCTGCGATACGGATTACTCGACGAAGTTTTTTGCGAGCGTGGATGACGTCGTCGAGAAGGTGCGTGAAACCGGTGCGGATTGCCCGATGGTGATCCTCACCGGCGGCGAGCCGCTCGCGCAAGCCGAGACGCATGCTTTGATTGAGGCGCTGCGAAAAGATGGACGTCGCGTGCATATCGAATCGAACGGAACGATCTACTCCGACCTGCCGGACGACGTTTGGCTTTGCGTCTCGCCAAAGGAGCGCGTGGATCCTCGCATGGCGACGCGCGCAAATGAGGCCAAGTTAATCGTCGACCAACGCGTGCCCGAGGAACACTTGCCGCTCTTTGCCGACAAGCCGACGATCCTGCTGCAGCCCGAAGGCAACCGGCCCGCGAACGTCGCGATCGCGCTCGAGTATGTGAAGGCGCATCCGCGGCGCTTCCGTCTCTCGCTACAAACGCACAAACTTATCGGGGTTCCGTGATTCTGCTCGCCTGCGCCGTCGAAAAGGAGCTCGCGTTTTGGCAGCCTCGCGCGGGCGTCGAAACGCTGATCATGGGCGTCGGGCCGGTTGAGGCCGCGTCGGCGATCGCTGCGGCGCTCGCCGCACGCCGGTACGGCCTCGTCGTAAACGCGGGACTCGGCGGCGCCTTCGACGGCGCCGCGCAGATCGGCGATGGCGTGATCGTTGGCGAAGAGATGATGAACCTCGGACTCGAAAGCGGCGAGCCGATCTCGCTGCCGCCCGGCGATCGCGTCGTCGACCGCGCACGCTCCGACGCAACGATAACCGAAAAGTTGCGCGCGCGCGGCTTTGCGGTATTGAACGGTATTACCGTTTCGAGCGTAACGGCCACCGACGAAACTGCTTCGCGACTCGCCGGCCGCGGCTCGAAGGTCGAATCGATGGAAGGCTTTGCCGTGCTGCGTGCGGCCGAACGTGCGGGCGTGCGGGCGATCGAAGTGCGCGGCATCTCGAACCGCTGCGGCGCGCGGGAATCGAGCGGCTGGGATTTTGCCGCCGGCATGGCCGGCCTCGCACGCGTCTCCAACGCTTTATTCGAGCTCTGCGATGGTATAAACGAGCTCTGATGGCTCCCTACACGCTCGCCTATTCGCCCTGTCCGAACGATACCTATATCTTCGGCGCCCTCACCAATGGCTTACTCACCGATGCGCCGCAGGTCAGCGCGCACCTGGCCGACATCGAGGAGCTCAATAGTGCAGCCGCAAATTCGCAGTTCGAGCTGACGAAGGTCAGTTACGGCGCGATCCCGTTTCTGATGGATCGCTATCGCATTCTTCCGTCGGGTGGCGCTCTGGGGCGAGGGTGCGGGCCGCTGCTGGTCGCGCGTCCGGCGGGATCCCCGCAACTCTTCAGCGACTTCGCGCGGAAACGAATCGCGATTCCCGGCGAGCGCACAACCGCCTTTATGTTGCTTCAACTCGCGCTCGGTTCGCGACCCAAGAGCGTTGCGATGCGCTTCGATCGCATCGTGGACGCCGTCGCAAACGGTGAAGTCGATGCCGGACTCATCATTCACGAATCCCGCTTCACCTACCGGGACGCCGGCTTGATCTCGATCGCGGATTTGGGCGAATGGTGGGAGACGATGACGCTCTTGCCGGTGCCGCTCGGCGCGATCTTGGTGCGCAACGATATCGGCGACGACGAGGCGCAGCGGATGAATTCAGCGATTCGCCGCAGCCTCGCCTTCGCGCGCGAAAACGAAGAGGCGATCATGCCCTTCGTGCGCGAGCACGCCGTCGAGATGAGCGACGAAGTGATGAAGGCGCACATCGAGCTTTACGTCAACGGATTCAGCGCCGATCTCGGACGTGAGGGCAGGGAAGCGGTGCACGCGCTCTTTGGGCGCGCGCACGATGCCGGAGTTCTGCACCGCCAAGCGGAGCCGGTCTTTGCGACGTAAACGATTTCTCGCGGGAACGGCCGCGCTCGCTGCCGCAAGCACGGCGCGGGTAACGGCCGAAACGCTGCCGCCGGCGCGGATCGAGCTGGGCGACGAAGTCTTCTTACGCCGCACGTGGCGCGAGCTCGACGGACGGACGGTCGGCTTGATTGCCAATCAAAGCGGGGTCACGTCGCGGCTCGAATCGATCGTGGACGCGAGCATCCGTCACGGAGGTATTCGCGTGAAGGCGATCTATTCGCCCGAGCACGGCTTTCGCGGAGACCGAAATGCCGGCGCCTCCGTCGGTTCCTACGTCGATCCCGAGACGCACCTTCCCGTGTACAGCCTTTATGGCGCATCCCGTCACCCCGGCGCCGCAATGCTCGACGGAATCGACGTGCTCGCCTTCGACATCCAAGACGTCGGCTCGCGCGCCTACACCTACGTCTCGACGATGGCATTCGCGATGCAGAGCGCGAAGCAATACGACAAAGAGTTTTGGGTTTTCGACCGGCCCAATCCGATCGGCGGAGCGATCGAGGGACCCGTGCTGGAACCCGCCTTCGAATCGTTCATCGGCCTCTATCCCATTCCGATGCGCCATGGAATGACCGTCGGCGAGTTGGCCACGCTCTTCAACGATCACTTCGGTATCGGCGCGCGGCTTCGCGTCATAAGAATGAACGGCTGGCAGCGCTCGATGATCTGGCCCGACACGGGCCTGCAGTGGGTGCAAACCTCGCCGAACATTCCGGATTGGCTAACGACCTTTGCTTACGTCGGCACCGGACTGCTCGACAGCGCAGGCATCAATAACGGCAGCGGGTTCACCAAGCCTTTCTTGCTCGCGGGAGCTCCCGGCATCGAAGGAACGAAGCTGGCCGCGCACTTGAACTCACGCAACCTGCCCGGAATCTGGTTCAGGCCGGCGGCGTGGGCGCCTATGGTCGGCTTCTGGAAGGACAAAGAGCTGACCGGGGTCGAGCTAATGATTTTCGATCCGCGTCGCTTCGTCGCCGTGCGAACCGCCGTCGAGATTCTCGTCGCCGTCCGCGATCTTTTTCCCCACGCGATCGACGTCGCAAGCGTTTCGCAAATGGATCGCGATTGGGGAACCGACTCGATCCGGCAGAGCCTGTTGGCGGACAAGAATCCCACAGAGATTCTCGATCAATGGTCCGAGAACGTCGCGCGGTTCGACTCGCTGCGGCGAAGGTACATCCTGTACTAAACGATCATAGCCGGAAACGTAGACGGATCAGCGCGGTGCGAGCCATCGGATAGGCTTCGGGTACGTATCCCCCAAGACCGTATTGCCACGGTACGGCCGGCGACTCGCCGTCGTTGGTCGGGATGCCGTTGCCCAGCGTGTAGAGACACTTCTTGCAGTACTGCGCGCCGTAGGCTTTCTCGTAGAACGGGTTGCCGCCGGTATACCCCGGCGGCCCGACGAGGTAAGGATTGCCCTGAAGCTGCGTCGGCGTTGCCGTCGCGAGCAGATTAACGACGTCGAGCATCGCGGTTACGCGCGGCGAGAGATCGTCTTCCAGGTGCAGCGAGACGAGCGTTTGCGGCACGCTGTGAAGCGTGTTCGGATCCGCGCCTTCGCCCGTGCCTAGATTTGCGATATAGGGGTTCGTCGCGGCATTGAACGGAAGCGCTGGGTTCTTCAGGAAGTAATAGTTGTACCCGGGATTGACGTAGTTGTCGTTGGGAACTTGCTCGGGCGTGCCGTTGACGATCTCCCAAACCTTCGTGCCGTTTCCATAGGGATAACCGCTCTCGTACGAGAGCAACGGCGTTACGCGCAGGCGATGGCGCAGGAAATCGAGTTCGTACGAAGCCGTCGCCGTGAAGTTCGGAATGTAGTTGGCCGGGAAGAGATGCCCCGCGAGAATCGCCGGCGCGTTGAGATCGTTAAACGCGAACTGGTAGATGCTTGAAGAGAGCGTGTGATTGTAGTTAGCGTTGAGCGTAAAGCCGCCGTTGCGCACCCACAGCTCCATTCCGTGCGAGCGCAACTGGCCGGCATTGGTAGGCACGCCGATCGCATTGGGATTTTCGCCGGCGTTGAGGGCGTCGCGATAGTTGGTCGGCAAGACGTCGATGACGTTCTGCTCTAACTCCGCAAAGTAGGTGAGGCGAACTTGGGTTCTGCCGCCGCGTTCGTACGAGAAGGCGTAGTCGTCGGAGGTCTCGGGCGCGAGGGGAAAGCTCGGCACCGCGCCATTGGCGTTGCCTCCCGAATCGTTACTGCAAGCGCTCGCCGGTACGCACGTCCGCTGGACCTCGAGCGGCAGCGGGGGAACCGAGTTGTGGTCGAAGGTCGCACGCAGTCCGTTGAGTCCGGCAAACGTGTACGCGAGCGCCAGGTGCGGATCGAGGGCGCCATCGCCATAGATGACGGGCGGATTGTCGCTCGTCTGGGCGTGCTGACCGACGTACCGCAGGGAGCCCATTACGGAGAAATCGGGCGTTACGCTCCAGGTATCGCTGCTGTAGACGAGATATTGATTCAAGCGCGGAGCCGCGGTAACGATCTGCGGTACCGTGGGAACGATCTGATAGATACCGCTCGTATTAACGTCGTATTGTGCGCCGGCGCGAAAATCAGTTTGAGCGTTGGCTTGGTCTTCGAAGTCGTAGCCGACGCCGTCCTCTCGCTGGTACTGCGTCGAGTAGAGCGAGATGACGCCGTCGGGGAAGGAGAGGTCGTCCCATTCGGGACCGTCGGCGACGGCACCGATCTGAGATTGAAAGAACTGAAGGCGGCCCAGCGAGTGCTGCCAATCGTGGACCCACTGGAGTTTCTCGACGCTGTAGGTTCCTCGCGCGATCGAAGGCGTGTCGACTTGTTCATTCGGATCTGCCGGTTGGCCCGGAAACGCAGCGGTCGGGCTGTTGAAGGTCGACCACTGCAGCCCCTGATACGGTGAATCGTATTGCTGATAGGCGGCCGCCCCGGTGAGAAAGACCGCCGAGAGATCGTCCTTGGAAGTCGCGGCGAAATGGACGTTGCCGGCGACCGCGTACTGCGCCCGCGTCTGAAAGCCGAGACCGTACGTGCCGCTCTCTGCCGGATAGAACGTATGCCCGTCGCCGTACGAGAAATATTCGCTGCCGCTCGTCGCGGAAAGCGCGTACCGCCAGCGCAGGTCGGGTGTGGCGTCCTGCAACGTAAACTTTACCTCGCCGAGTTGCGCGCCGATTCCGTCGGCGACTTCGAGGTTTTCGATTCCGGGATACGTGCCGGTGAGCGGCACTTCGTTGACGACCCCGCCCAGCGCGTTCTGGCTGACGTCGTTGTACCCGCCGAGGGTGAGAGTTTCGGAACCGACGCCGGCCGTGCCCAGCTGCGCGCCAACGATATTTCCGCCGGGTTCGGCGATAAGGCCCTGCGGCACGGGAACGGAGTCGTAGTCGTAGACGGTATCTTGCACCTTTCCGCCGCGCACGATCACGTTCGCGAATGAGTCTTGTTGCACGCCGGGGGCGTTCGAGATTGCGCCCTGCACTGAGTCACGCGAGTAGTTGGCGAGCCCAGATGAGGAGGCTTGCGGCGTACCCGACTGGGCCTGCTGCCCCTGCACCGTGAAGACATCGCTCGTGTTGCCGACCGCAAACGCCTGATTCTTGGCTTCAACTTTAGCGATCTCTTTGAGCTTGGCGAGCAGTACGACGGTCAGGCGCTCGTGGTCGCCGGGCAGGACGATCACCGTCGCATCGGCCGGCTCGAAACCGTCGGCTTCGATGCGAACGGCGTATGTATCCGGGGCGACCCCGAGAATCGTAAAGTGGCCGCCGGCATCGCTCGTGCCGGTGTAACGTCCCGATGGCGCAAACGCCAAGATGTGCGCGTTTGCGATCGGGGATCCGGTCGTCGAAGCAACGGTTCCTAAGATCGCGCCGGTCACGAGCTCGGCAGCGCCGGCGCGATCGATTGAAATGACCAATATGAAAAGAACGGACAGGATGCGGCCGATAGTTCGCAAGGAGTTTGCTCCCAAGGCGCGCGCACAAAGTGTGCGCGCCGCGGTTCGTCGAGTAAGTTAGACCGGCGTTGGGAGCAGGCGCGGCGGAGCGCGAAGGCCGCGCGAACTGACTATTTCAGAAACGGCGCGAGAGCGACTCGTTTTAGAATGACGCACCTTCGAGTGCTTCGGCGTCGCCGCGTACGAGCGCAAGATTCGCAAGAATGACGTCAATAGAGCCGCGGCTACCGCACCGCCACGGACCGCGCATCGAATCGCGGCGCCGAGCGTCATTCGAGCCCCGAGGGCGATCGTTAGGACCGACAATACGAGCATCGGGGCGTGCGCAATCACGACCGAGCGCGCGTCGAAGGGCGCCAGCCCTCCAAAATGCGTCTCGTAGCATTCGATCGCGACAACGGCAACGCCGCTTACGACAAATGCGCCAATCGCATCGACGACGCGAGCGCCGGCATCGTCGAGCCGCCGCAAAAGCGGATCGCTCGGCGCGATGCGCGAGCCCACAACGTACGCTGCGAGGCCGAGGGCCAGCGTCAAGGTGATGGCGAGCGCTGGAAGGAGACCCTGATGATCGACGTCGCGCGTCGCGCCACCGAGCCAGCCAAGCAAGCCGAAAAGCTCGGTGCCGGCATCGCCTAGCACGCCGGCCAGCAGGCCGACGGTGAGTACGGCCCAGATCCTTACTAGCGCATACCGCAATCGTTCTCTCCCGTTGCTATTCCTTGATTTCGGGCGAAGAGGCGATGCCGACGGGGTTGGCGATGCTAGTGATCGTCGAGAAGGGTGAAGTCTGACCCTTCTTATATCCGACCACGTTGTCAAACTGGTTCACTTGAAAGAACATCTCGGATCGCGTGAATGCATTGAACGTCGGGCCGTTTTGTTCGATTCCGTTGCTAATCGAGCCGGACGGCGACGTCGAGCCATACGTATAGATTTCAACGGTCGACGGCTTGGCGCCGAAGTTGGCAACGTAGGTCACGTCGTGCTCACCGAATGAGATGCCGATTGGCCCGGCCACATCGCTAAAATTCGCGTTCTGCGGCTTCGAAGATCCAGCGGGAATCGTGTAAATGGCATTGGTGGAGTCGCAAGCCACCCAAACGTTATCCTTGCTGTCCGCGGCGAGACCGACGGGTTGGCCGAAACTCGTGAAGTCAATCGTCTCGAACGGCGAGGTCGCTCCGGCCTTGTAGCCCACCACCGTGTCGTTGCCGAGGTTGGTGGCGAAAACATCGCCGCTCGAGTCGACCGCCACGCCATAGTTCGAGTCCAAGCCCGTACTGATCGTCAAGCTCGGCGAGCTCTGACCGACCGGATAGATGGTAATCGTGCTATTGCCTTCGTTCGAAACGTAAAGCTTGCCCTTCTTATCAACGGCCAATCCGACCGGATAATTCATGCCATTGGAAATCGCCCCCTCCGGCGACGGGTTTGGCGTTTTCGGGTCGTACATCTCGACCTCGTTGTCCGGAAGATTCGCAACGAAGAGAATGGGACGATGCTTCTCGGCAGGCCAGACGCGCCGAAGATCGCTTTGATGCGGCACGGCCGGCACGACGATCGAGCCGGTCACGGTCGGGCCGGGCAGGAGCCGCGTTGGGTCGCCGAGCGCTACGGGCGTTGAGTTGCCCGAACAGCCGGCAGCAAACGCGAGAGCCGTCGCCGCTCTCAGCACGCGTTGCGAAGGGGTTTCATCCCAACGAATAGCGATCGATCCTTACGATGAGATCGGAACGAACGCTCGCGGCTTCTGCGAAAAGTCGAAGCAATCCGGACCTGGTGATTGTGCGCGGCTGTCGGCCTCGGCGAGCGGTTCGAGGCCGAAAAGATCTTCTATAAAGCGCAAAACGCTGACGCTCTCGTATTGCACGTGCGAAACGTAGTTCTCCTTGGCGTATGGTGAGATCACCAGCAGCGGTACGCGAAAGCCGAGTCCCTCGTGGTTCTGGTAGGGGGGCAGCACATGGTCGGCCCAACCGCCATAGCCGCTCCACGTGATAAAGATTGCGGTCGAGTCCCAGAACTTACTCTTGCCGACCGCGTTGACGACCGCTGCGACCCATGCCGGTCCCGTCGCTGACCGGGAACCCGAACGATCGGAGTCTTTAAGCTCCGGCGTCACCCACGTCACCGTGTTTAGGTGACCGTTCGCAATGTCTGTCAGAAACTGGGTCGGCGGCGACGTACCGGCTGGATAACCGTGGACCCATCCGAACGCGTCCCATGTCGCCTCAGAAGCGCCGGCGGCATAGTAGGCCCACGTGAGGCCCGCTGCGGTTAGCTCGTCCGCGAGCGTCTTATAACTCTCGCAAGCCGGCTGCGCGGGACCCGTGAACTGCCGAACTTTGGCTCGATAAACGCAACCATCGGGCGGAGTGCTCCCGAATGGTTGATCCACCGTGTTGTCTGCCTCTGCAGCGATATCGAATTGGTGCGATTCGAACGTCGGATTCCCCGTCGAGTCGAACGTTCGGTCGCCGAGCACGTAGCTCGCTGCAATGCTGCGATACGGCTTCGTCTCGCTCGGGGGGACGGTCCGATACTCCGGCCGCGTGTAACCTGGGCAGTCGATCTTCTCGTGCGAGAAATTGCCGGTCTTTCTGGCGCGTTCGAAATCCTGGTAGGTGTCGGAGAGCGTGCAATTCGCCGCGAGCGGAATTCCTTGCGAGGCACGCGAGCATTTCACTGCATCCGTGCCCGTATAGCCGCAGAAGAGGTTGTCGAAGCTGCGCTGTTCTTGGACGATGAAAACGACGTGTGTGATCTTCCCGCGGCCGGCCGCGATCAGCGGCGACTGCACGTCAGCCCCACTATTCGACGGACTTAGGGGAACGGCAGCGCAACCTGCGAGCATCGCAGCGGCCACGCAACCGGCTAACGCACGGCGGCCGAAATCCATACTACCAACTGATAACGACGAGACCGTTGCCATCCGCATTCTTCCAGCCTTGCCACCCTCGGAAACTCTTAGCGCTCGGCTCGATATACGACGAGCCACCACCGCCGCCTCCGCCGGCGACGTAGCAGTAACTTTCAAACGCGGAGCCGGCGCCGCCGCCTCCGCCGCCGTAGTAGCCGCCGCCGCCACCGCCACCACCAGGACCGGTGCCATAGGACGGTCCGCCCTGACCACCGGCTCCGCCGTTGAGAAGCGTTCCGTTGGCGCCGGGGTAGCCGCTGTAGTAGTCACAGTCGCTGCCGATCCCACCCGACCCGCCGGCGCCCTGTGTGCCGCCGGCTCCTCCGCCGCCGCTCCGGTAGCTGCTGTAGCCGCCGCCGCCGTTACCGCCCGAGCCGGCGGTGCTGCCGCCTCCTCTTCCGCCGCTGCCGCCAAGGGCGCCCCTATTAAAGCCGCCACCGGCGCCCCCGCCACCGCCGACCACCAGCACGCGGTCGCCCAACGCATCACCGCCTTGACGCACGTCCGACGCACCGCCGCCGCCGGCACCGGGACAGTCGCAGTAGTATTTCTGTCCGCCGGCGCCGCCGCCGTTGAAGCCGCCGGTTATTCCTAGCCCTTCCCCGCCGACGTAGATTGCCAGCATCTCCCCCGGCGTGACGGGGATATAGGCGTGTACGCGGCCGCCGCGGCCGCCCGAAGCGCCGTTGCTACCACTGCCGGCGCCGCCGCCGCCTCGAGCGACGACTCCTATCCACTTGACGCCGGCCGGCACCCGGAAGCGCTGCTCGCTGCCGGTATAATAAAAACTTCGATGGTGCGAAGTGCCCTTGTCGGCGCCGATGGGCGGCACTGCGCCGTTGGACGGCAGCACCGCGCCGTTGTTCGAGCGGCTCCCGCAGCCTGCGAGCATCGCGGCGACCGCGCTAATGCCTAAAGCGAAGCGGCAAAAATCTGAAGTCTTCATTAGGCCAGCCTCCTGGAGCACGAATGGCTCAGCCGGCTACGTTCAACGCAGCGCCGCGCTCACCTTATGAACGATGACATTCATTCCGATCGCGCCGCCAGTTCGTCCGCCGCAAGTTCCAGCTCGGCGGCGAGACGGCGCAAGTCGCGCTCTACGTTCGTAGCGTTGGCCGAAAGGATCTCGCGCCACATCACCGGATCCATGCTCGCGATCCGTAGCAGCTCGCGAGCAACCGGGCCGCAGAGCCGTTCGGCGCCGCGTTCCTCCTGCAGTAAGCGCGTATAGCGATAGGCGACGATCTGCGGAGCGTGGGACGTGATCGCCACAATCCGATCGTGATCTTCCGCGCCGATCGCCAGCGGCAGCGCGCCGAGCGATTCGATGAAATTGCAAGCGCGTGCATCGAGCTGCGCGTCGCGCGTCGGCACGTAAGCCCAGGGACGTCCATCGAAAAGATCGCCGCGCGCGTTGCTCGCGCCGCTGCGCTCGCTCCCGGCCATTGGATGCGTCGCCACGAAGTTTTTCAATCCATGCGCAGCCGCTACCACGGGAGTCTTCACCGACGCGACGTCGAGCATCAGCATGCAAACCGTATCGCGTTGCTCGCGCAGCCGTTCGATTTCACTCAGCGTTGCGGTGAGGGGCGCCGCGAGCACCAGCACGTCGGTCCGCAGCGGCAGTTCGTCGAAACTCTCGACGGCATCGATGGCGCCGGCAACGCGCGCTCCTTCCAGCGCGGACGGGTCGGAATCGTAACCGATCACGTGGAGTCCGTCGCGTCGCGCGCGAAGCCCGATCGAGCCGCCGATCAACCCGACGCCGAAGATTCCCAGAACCTTCGGGGTCAAGACTTGGTGCGCACCAAGTCGGGGCGCAACACCGCGGCGCCGTCCAGATAGACGTGCTCCACCTCGGCGGCCGTTCGCGTGGTATTGACGTGCATCAGGACGCGGATGCATTTGCCGAGCGCGCCGGGAACGGCGATCTCCACTGCGTGAAGCATCGGCACGGTGACCCAACCCATGTCGCGTGCGGCCAGAGCGGGAAAACAGGCGTGCAAGTCGGGCGTTAGCGTAAAGAGGACCGAGGCGATGTCGTCGAGGTCGATCTCATTGCGACCGACGAGCTCACGAAGAAGGCGCTCCGTCGCACGAGTTATCGCGGCGTTATCGTCGGCATCGACCGTGATGGCCCCACGGATTCCTCGGAAAACGCGAACCCCCGCCGAATCGACGGGGGCTTGCGTAACACGTTCCCTCACCAACTTCGAGTGTGGCGATGACAGAACGAGAGATAGCACCTCCACATGATGTTCAACTATGCAATCATAAGGCCTCTTAATTGTCAAGGTCCGTGCCGGTTCCCGTTGAAGGCGAGTAAGCATGCTGCGCGAGCGGTTAATCGCGGCACTTGGATCGGATGCCGTTAAGACCGAGCCCGAAGACCTCGCGGTCTATTCGTTCGATGCCTACACCGACGGCGGACGGCCCGCGGCGGTCGTCCTCCCGAAATCGACGCAAGAAGTCAGCGCGATCGTCAAGATCGCGCGCGACTCCGGCGAACCCATCATCGCCCGGGGCGCGGGCACCGGGCTCTGTGGAGGTGCCGTCCCCACGGCCGGAGGCGTAATCGTTTCGCTGATGCGGATGAACCGAATCCTCGAGCTTGACCTGCAGAATCGCCGCGTTCGAGTTCAGCCCGGCGTCATGAATCTGGACGTATCCCGGCAGGTCGCGCCTGAGGGTCTTTTTTATGCTCCCGACCCGTCGTCGCAGCAGATTTCGACGATCGGCGGCAACGTCGCAACCAATGCGGGCGGACCCCACTGTCTCTCGTATGGTACGACGGTCAATCACGTGCTCGGCCTCGAGGTCGTCGACGACGACGGCGAGGTCTTCACGACGAGCATCGACGACGCCGGATACGATCTGACGGCTGCATTGGTAGGCAGCGAAGGAACGCTAGGCCTCGTAACCTCGGCTTGGCTCGGGCTGCGCACCCTGCCGGAAGCCGTGCGCGTTTGGGTCACGACCTTCGACGAGATGGAAGCGGCGTCGGAGGCCGTCTCGGCAATTATCGCGGCCGGCATCGTGCCGACCGCGCTCGAGATGATGGACGCCGTGATCGTTGCTGCGGTTGAAGCCGCCTTTCACGCCGGATATCCGACCGACGCTGCGGCGCTGCTCCTCGTCGAAAGCGCGGGTTTCGAGGAAGACGTCGCGGCCAGCGAGGCGGCGATTCACGCAATCGTCAAAGCGCACGGTGCGCGTTATTGGAAGAGCGCTCGCACGCTCGCCGAGCGCAACGCGCTTTGGGCGGGACGCAAAGGCGCGGCGGGCGCGACGGGACGCATCGCACCGAACTACTACACGCAGGACGTCTGCGTGCCGCGCAGCAAGCTTCCTCGAGCGCTTCGCGCGGTAGAGGCGGCGGCGCGCTCGAACCAGATTACGGTGGGCAACGTCTTCCACGCGGGCGACGGAAACTTACACCCGCTTCTGATGTACGACAAGAGCGACGTTCGCCAAGTCGCGGCCGTCATTGAAACGGGTAACGTTATCTTGCAGTCGGCGATCGAGCTTGGCGGTACGATCAGCGGCGAACACGGGATCGGCTGGGAAAAGCGTGAGGCGATGACGCGCGTCTATTCGACCGCCGACCTCGCAACGATGGGCCGTGTTCGCGACGTATTCGATCCGCGCCGCCTGCTCAATCCGGAGAAGATCTTCCCCAGCGGAGCCCGCTGCCCGGAGGTCGCGCCGCCATGACGGCGCGCACCGAGTCCGTCGCGCCGAAGACGGCGGCGGAGGCCGGCGAGATACTCGCTCGCTGCAATAGCGCCGGCGAAAAAGTCTCGATTGTCGGTGGAGCGACGCTCTCCGGTATGGGCTTTCCGCCGGAGCGATCGGACATTAGCCTGTCGACGCAGCGGCTTTCCGGCATCGTCGCAAACGAGCCGGCTGATCTCACGATTGCCGCGCGCGCGGGCACGCCGATTCAAAATCTTACCGCGTTGCTCAGCACTGCGGGACAGTTCATTCCCTTCGACGCGCCGCGACCGCAGTACGCCACCGTCGGCGGCACTCTCGCCGCCGGATGGCTCGGCCCGCGCCGGCATCTCTACGGTCGTGTGCGCGACTACCTCATCGGCTCGACGATCGTTCTCGCCGATGGCACGATCGCGCAAGCCGGCGGCATGGTTGTGAAAAACGTCTCGGGCTATGACATGAGCCGCTTCTATGTCGGCTCGTTCGGCACGCTCGGCGTCATCGTGCAAGCGAACTTCAAGACCCTGCCGCTGCCGAAGCAGGCGCGGCTCTTTCTCGCGCGTCTTCCGGATGGGACTCGCGCCCGAGCCTGTGCGCAGCTCGCAGCGGTACCGATGCGTCCGGCCGCGGCCTTCTGGATCGATGGTTTTCACAACGCGGTGGACGGCGACGATGGCCCGGAGGGGCGCCTCGCCGTCCTCCTCGAGGGGAGTGAGGCGCTGCTCGAGCGCGCGACGCGCGAGCTGCGCTCCGCGCTGGGACGCGCCGGCGTGCCCGAGACGCGCGTGCTCGACGCGGGCGCGAGGGAATCATTTCAACGCGTTGTCGATGCCTACGTCGCATGCCTGGGCGAACGCTCGGTCACCTATCGTATCGCTTCGTTCCCACAAGCCGCCGAGCCGCACGCGCGGCGCGCCAACGAACTTGCACGCCGCTTCGAGCTGCGCGTGGAGACGATCGTCGACGTGCTCAACGGCGACATCGTCCTGCGCGTAAGCGACCTCGATGCTCGCGCGCTGGGAGCAAAGATCGAAGCTTTCGACGACGCCCTGCACGAAATCGAGCCGCGCGCTCAAGTGATTGCGAGCGAGCATCCGAACCGTATCTATCTGCGGGTGTGGGGCGAACCGCCGCCGGCCGTCGCCCAAATGCGAGCGCTCAAAACGCGGTTCGATCCGAATCGTACCCTCAATCCCGGCCGCTTTGTCGGCGGAATCTAAATCGATGATCGAGCCAGCAAATCCATCTTGAACTCGAGCGCCTCCAGATACCTCTCGGCATCCATGGCGGCGCGGCACCCGGCACCGGCAGCCGTCACGGCCTGACGGTAACGCTGGTCGTTGACGTCGCCCGCAACGAAAACCCCTTCGACGTTCGTCAGCGAACCGTCGGGCGAGGCGATGTAACCGCGTTCGTCGAGATCGAGCTGGCCCGCAAAAACGCCGGTGTTCGGCGTGTGGCCGATTGCAACGAAGAGCGCGTCGGCTTCGAACTCATAGGTACTGCCGTCGGTCACGTTGCGAAGGCGGAGCGCCCTTACGCGATCGTCGCCCTGGACTTCCTCGACGACGGTGTTCCAAAGCATATCGATCTTCTCGTTGGAGCGCGCGCGGTCGGACATGATCTTGCTCGCACGCAAGCGATCGCGGCGATGAATCAAGGTCACGCGCCGGCCGAAGCGGGTAAGAAAAAGCGCCTCTTCGAGGGCCGAATCGCCGCCGCCGACGACGACGATGTGTTTGTCGCGAAAGAAAGCGCCGTCGCAAGTCGCGCACGTCGAAACGCCCCGGCCGCGTAAACGTTCTTCGCCCGGAATGTCCAGCCAAAGCGCGCTCGCGCCGGTCGCGACGATGACCGTCTCGGCTTCGTACTGCTCGTCGCAGGTGCGTACCAAGAGCGGATGCCTTGCGAAGTCGACGGCGGTGACGTCGACGTTTTCGATGCGGGCGCCGAAGCGTTCGGCCTGTTCGCGAAAGCGGATCATCAAATCCGGTCCCATGATGCCCTCGGGGAAGCCGGGATAGTTTTCGACGTCGGTCGTCAGCATGAGTTGCCCGCCATAGAGTCCGCCGGCGAGGACGAGCGGCCGAAGATTCGCTCGCGCCGCATAGACGGCGGCGGTCAGTCCCGCCGGCCCCGAGCCGATTACGATCACGCGTTCCATTCCGGGCCTCTTCGACTCCGCCTAATGCATGCCCGGTTGCAGCCGCTTGGGAGCGAGACGTCGAAAGTGCGGCCATGCCCAACGCGCTGCCACTGGAAGACACCTTCGGGAACATCCTGAAAAAGGCGATGCGCGGCACCGGCGGCGGAAGCGCGCAACTTGCCCGCGCAACCGGTATCCCCACCGAGACGATCGAGCAGTGGCTCAAGGACGAAGGCACGGCGACCGACGAGCAGGCGCGGGCACTCGCCGCCGTCTTGGAACTCGACGGCGGAAAACTTGCCGACAGCGCCGCCCAACGATGGTATCCGCCGGCGATCGAGCTTCCCGACGTGCGCCGCCACTCCCAAGAACCCCAACCCAGCAACGGCTACGTCTTCTTTCTGGATCAGGGTCGCCGCGCGGCGCTCGTCGATCCGGCGGGCGTTCCGGAGAACCTGCTTCGAATGCTGCGCGAGGGCGATTATCATCTGCAGTACGTGCTGATCACGCACAAGCACGCCGATCATTGCGATGCGACGGCCGATGTTGCGAGAGCTTTTCCGCAAGCGCAGATCGTGATGCACTCGCTCGACGTCCATGCGATCGGGCCGCTGGCAAAGAGCGCAGTGCTGTTACGCGATGGCGAAACGCTCCCATTCGGGGACGACGCGGCGATCCGCATGCTGCATACGCCCGGCCACACGGACGGATCTTCCGCGTTCCTTTTTCGGGGATCGCTCTTTTCGGGCGATACGCTCTTCGCCGCCAGCGTTGGCGGTGCGTACGGCGACAACAGCACGTACGGCGACATTCTCAACAGCGTGCGCAGCAAGTTTTTCACGCTCCCCGACGATACGGTCGTTATGCCTGGCCACGGGCCGCCGAGCACCATCGCATTGGAGAAACAACACAATCCGTTTTTTTAAGCGGGAAGCGTGGTACTTGCTCCTGTTGATTCCCTTCGTCGGGACGCTCTGGATGCCGTTTTACGCTAGGCTGGAACCCGCGCTCTTCGGGATTCCATTCTTCTATTGGTACCAGATCGTGTGGATCGTGCTCGGCTCGATTCTCATCGGGGCGGTGCTGCTGCTAACCCGGGGTCGACGCGACGTCTAGGATCGTCGTTTTCTCGATCATCTTCGCCGGCGTGAGCGTGCTGGGATTCGCGGCGTCGCGGTGGGGTTCGGGCGATCGCACGTCACTCGAGGAGTGGGGTCTCGCCGGACGTGGCTTCGGTACGATCGTGAGCTGGTTTCTGCTCGGCGGCGATCTCTATACGGCCTACACGTTCGTCGCGCTTCCGGCCTTTCTTTACGGGGCCGGCGCGATCGGATTCTTCGCGGTCCCCTACACGACGCTCGCGTTCATCTTTTTTTTCGTGGTCGTGACGCGCTTTTGGGTGGTAGCGCGAAATCGCGGCTACGTGACGCTGGCCGATTTCATTCGCGACCGCTATGGGGACCGGCGCCTGGAGATCGCCGTGGCACTCACCTGCTTTGCCGCAGCGATGCCGTACATCGCCTTGCAGCTCGTCGGCATGCAAGCCGTTCTCACACAATTTGGCGCGGGGTCCCGGCTCGTGCAGGGTTCCGCGCTCTTCGTGTCATTCGCGATCGTCGCGGCATATACGTATATTTGCGGCTTGCGCGGGCCGGCGTTGGTCGCCTTCGTCAAAGACGCACTGATGTACGTAACGATCGTCGCCGCAGTCGTGATCATCCCGGCGAAACTCGGTGGCTGGGGACACGTTTTCAGCACCGCGAGCGTCGCGCTGCGGACGCATTCACCGCCGGGCGCGCTCCTCGTCCCGCCAAACATGTATTTCGCCTATGGGACGCTGGCGCTCGGTTCGGCATGCACGCTCTTTTTGTATCCCCATTCGATCACGAGCGCGCTCAGCGCGAAGAGCAAGTCGGTCATTCAGCGCAACGCCGTTTTCTTACCGCTCTATTCGATCTTGCTGGCCATGCTCGCACTCATGGGCTACTGTGCGTTGGCCGCCGGGATCCATCTGGATGCCAAGCACACCAGCCTCGCCGTTCCCCTTCTGCTCGAGGCGCTCTTCCCGGGTTGGCTCGCCGGAGTGGCTTTTGCCGCAATCGTCACGGGCGCGCTCGTTCCCGCCGCGGTTATGGCGATCGGCTCGGCGAACCTATTTGCCAGCAACGTGCTCGCGGAGTTCACCCAAGAACGCCCCGCAGCCGAAACCCGGCATGCAAAACTCCTTTGCCTCGCAGTCCTCGCAGCGGCGCTCGTCCTCGTACTCATGGTTCCCGTGCCGTTCGCGATCAACTTTCAACTGCTCGGCGGCGCCTGGATGATGCAGATCTTCCCGGTAGCGGCGATGGGCCTCTACACGCGCTGGTTCAACCCGGCTGCGTTGCTGGCCGGCTGGGGCTGTGGAATCGTGTGCACGACGGTCATGGCGGTCGAGACCGGTTTCAAATCGACGTTCGCCCTCGGTGGAAACGGTTTGGTCGGATATATCGGCTTCTACGGTCTCGCGCTCAATCTCGCGGTCGCCGCCGGTTTGACGTTGCTCTTTAACGCGACGGGTATCGCGCCTGGGGTCGACCGCACCGTGCCGGCGGACTACGCCTGAGCGGATCTCTCCGTACGCCGCTTCGGGTACGATGACTCCACCCGTTCGGACCGGTCCCTCGCTTGGGCGGGGCAGGAGAAGCTCCCGCATCTCCGCTATAGCGTAGATACCAGGCGTTCGCCCGCCGGTCGGGTTTTTGAGCCACCCCTTGTTACGTACTTAAGGAGAGTCGGAATGCGTTTTCTCAAGATGTCGCTCGTCCTCATCGCCGCAACCCTCGTCATCACGGCCTGCGCGAGCAAGTCCTCATCGAACGATCAGAGTCAATCGAGCGCGGAAGCCACGAGTGCCGCCTCGTCGGCCGCGACCACCACCGACAACACCGCCGCGAGCACGGCGCCCGCGGGCGAAGCGCCCGCCTACCCCGGAGCCACCACGCAAGCATCCGGAAGCAATACCAGCATGGGCCAGAGCGCGGCAGGTACGGTCATGACGACCGACGACTCCTTCGACAAAGTCTACGCCTGGTATCAAAAAAACATGCCGAGCGGCTCCGAGAAGTCCCACACCACGGCACCGGTAGAGAGCGCGGTTTTCATGGTCGGCGATCCGGGCTCCGGGCAGACCTCGGTAACGATTACCGTCTCGGGCAACAAGACGATGATCACGACCGCCAAAGTAAAGATGTAAAGAGCCGGCCGCTTCTACGGGGTGAACTCGTAGACGGCGCCTTGGCCGAAAGAACCGCCAGCCACGGTCGCCCCGTAGAAGTTGCCGCGCGCATCGAGTGTCAATCCATAGTAGGGGTACGCGCCATCGGTACCGTTGCCAAACGCGTGCAGGACGGTTTCACTTCCGGATCTTACACTGACGTTGAAGATCGTGCCGCAGCCGCAGCTTCCGCCGCCCGCGGATGTCGTTCCATAAAGTTCGCCGCCTTGCAAAATCAGCGTAGCGGTCGGAGAGCTTCCGTCGCTGCCTCCTTGGAAACTGTAGAGCACGCGCTCCCGGTAGCGTCCGTGCGTACGGCGCGCGAGCTCGAAGACGCTGCCCAACCCCTGCGCGCCGCCGTAGTACGTGGTTCCAAATAGATCGCCGGCCGCATCGGCAACCAAACCGCCGTAGGGCGAAGCGCTATCGGGCTACCCTTGAAGGCGTAGAGCGTCGTAAGCTTCCACCGCTTCTTTGACGTCGCACGCAGTTTGAACACCGTACCGGCACCGTGAGCACCACCGATCTCCGCGACGCCATACAGATTGCCCGCAGCATCGCGCAGCAAGAGACCGAGTGACCCGACGCCTCCGTCGGCCCCTCCGGTAAAGGCGTGAATGATCTTTTCGTGCCATTGCCGCCCGGCGCGCCAAGCCTCGTAGATGGTGCCCTCGGAATGCGCACCGCCGTCGGGAGTCATTCCGTATATGTTGCCGCTCGGATCGAAAACGACGCCGCCGCCCGGTCCGAATCCGTCGCGACCCGCAGTAAAGTCGTGCAGCACGTTCTCGGTCTGCGGGGTCAACTGGAAGAGGACCCCGCAGCCGTCGCTGCTGCACGATCCGCCGGAGCCGCCGGCGACGGTCGTACCGTCGAGGTTTCCGCACCGATCGAAGCTGACGCCGCCGTGCGGATTCTTGCCGTCGCTGTAGCAGCTGAAGCTATGCAGCACGCTTTCCTGCCACGGCGGACTCGCCGGCGGCATCAACTTGAAGACCGTGCCGCACTGCGACGTTCCGCCGGTGACGGTCGTGCCATAGAGACTTCCGTCGCCATCGAAAACCAGCCCAGTTGCGGCATCGCCGCCATCGTTGTCGCCGGTGAAACTATAGAGAACCTGTTCGGAGCCTTCCGTAGAGCGGCTGCCTGCGACGATAACCGCGTGTGCCGGATCGTACACGCCGCCGTTGCTTGAGCAGCCGGCAAAAATCGTCGCAACAACAATGCCCGCGAGACCGCGCAGTGCGGCCGATCTCTCTCTCATACTTCCTCCCCCGGCGCTAAACGTGGTAGGCGGCCGGAACGCGAACGCTGGCGCCGCCGTTCTCGCTGATCGTCGCGCCGCTGCGCTTCGGGGCGCGATCCGACTCGCGGATGAGCTCGAACTGCAAGACGGCTTCGCCCGAAGACGGGATCGTGACGTCAACGCGTTGCGGCGAACAGAACTTCGGCGTGCAAAAGGCGGCGAGCCAGCCGTCCGCCACGCCGGAGGCCTGCAAATGGACGACGGATTCCGGCGTGGCGGTAACTTTCAAACGGTACTTTGCGGCGGCCGCGCTCGTCGTCTGAAGCTCGCCAGCCGTCCACGGCTGGATCGAGAGCTGTGTGGCAGGCTGCGACAACGCGAGCATCATCCCGATAGCGGAAAGCGAAATGCTCATGTACGCAGCTTATAGCCGATCGCCATCAGGCGCAAGATAATGCCGAGTGAAATCGCGGTAAGCAACACGACCATCCCAATCGAGAACGCCGGCGCGAGATAACTCTGCCCGGTGTAACTGCGCCGAAAGGCGTCGATCGTATAAAAAATGGGGTTGAAAAGCTCCAAGGTCTGCAGCGCCGGCGGGAGCATCTTTGCCGAGGTGAAGACCCCGCCGACGAACGTGAGCGGCGTGATGACGAACGTTGTAAGGATCGCGATGTGGTCGAACTTGTCGGCGAGCAAGCCGAAGATCAGACCGAGGGCCGAGAATAAGATCGAGACGAGCGCGATCACCGCGAAATAGGTCAGCCAGTCGTGAGGAACGCTGTGGACGAGGATGAGGCCAAGCACGGTAATGAGCCCGGCGATCAGCATCGAACGCGCCAAACTGCCGATCACGTATCCACCGACGAGTTCGTACGCCGACATCGGCGCGATCAGCAGCTCCTGGATCGAGTTCATGAAGCGCCCCTGGAACAGCGAGCTCGAGCACTCGCCGTACGACGAGTCGATCACTTGGAGCATGATGAGCCCCGGGATCAAGAACTGCGCATAGCTGACGCCGTCGACGACCGGTATGCGGCTGCCCAGTGCGAGGCCGAAGACGAAAACGTACAGCAGCGTCGTGATGATCGGCGGCCAGATCACCTGATTGATGATCTTGAGGCTGCGAACGATCTCGCGTTTGACGAGCGTCCATAAGGCGACGGTATTAATTGCGCGTCAGCTCCAAGAATACGTCTTGTAAGGACGCACCGAGCGCGACGAGCTCTGCGGTCGGCTTTTCTGCGACGATCCGGCCGGCTCGCACGATCGCAATGCGCCGGCAGAGCTCTTCGGCTTCTTCCAAGTAGTGCGTCGTCAAAAAAATCGTCAGGCCCTCGGCGTTGAGTTTTTGCAGCCACTCCCAAAGCGCTAAGCGAAGCTCGACGTCGACGCCGGCGGTGGGTTCGTCGAGAATCAAGAGCTTCGGCTCGTGGATCAAGGCGCGCGCTAACGAAAGCCGGCGCTTCTGGCCACCCGAGATCTTCGTGTACTCGAGATGCGCGTGCGAGGCCAGACCAAAGCGCTCCAGCAGCATGTCGGCACGCTCGGCCACCCGCTTTCCGCGCAGGCCGTAATAACCGGCGGCATAAATGAGGACGTCGCGCAGCGACAGATACCGGTCGAAGTTGAACTCCTGCGGCGAAAGGCCGATGAGACGCCGAGCCTCACGCCATTGGCGTTCGTTGTCGTAGCCGAAGATCCGGATGCTGCCGCCGCTGGTGCGAGCCAAACCGACGATCGCATTGATCGTCGTCGTTTTGCCGGCGCCGTTGGGCCCGAGAAAACCGAAGAACTCGCCCGATTCCACGCTCAGCGAGATTCCATCGACCGCCGTGAAACTGCCATACCGCTTCACGAGGCCATTCACTTCGATGGCCGGAGCGGAGGAAGGGCCTAGGGTATCGAGTTCTTTAATCGTTTGTACCGGTGGCGGCGAAGAGTGGCAATCAGTTCGGTACTCTCCGGAATCCCGCAGTCGCTCAATTGGGTTGCGACCTTCTTGACGTCGAAGGCCACGCGCCGGTGCTTGACCTCCCAGCCACCGTCACGCTCGGTGAAAATCGCATAGCAGGCTCGCGGATCGCCGTCTTTCGGTAAACCGACGGCCGCCACGTTAACCAGCAGCCGTCCGCGCCACATTCTCACGTAGGGCAAGTGCAGATGCCCAAAGGCAATCGCCGTTGCCGGCTCGTCTCCTACCAGGCGCTCGAGCACGCTTTCGTCAGCATCCGGCCAGATGTGCTCGTCGTCGTTCTTTGGATTCGCATGCACGATCAACAATTGGTTGTCGTCTTCACCGATGCGCAGCGCAAAGGGTAGCTCCCGCAGCCACGATAGCCACTGTTCGCCGATCTCCCGCCTGGTCCAGGCAATCCTCGCGCGTTCGGCCGGCGCCAACGTTTCGGCTACCGCTTCATCGAACACGTAGCGGTCCTTGTTCCCGCGGATGCATGCCGCGCCGATCTCTTCCAGACGCAGCAGCACCTTTTTCGGTTTTGGTCCGTCCAAGCAGAGATCGCCCGCCACGGCGATGCCGTCGGCACCCCCTTGCGATTCGAGATCTGCCAGACAAGCGTCGAGCGCTAAGAGGTTTCCATGAACGTCAGAAAAGACGGCAAATCGCATCGGTCCTACCGCTCACTCGCGCTTGAGAACCAGTGCCAGCATCGACGGAGCAACTCCTAGCTTCGCGAACTCGTAGAGATCGATCGACTCGACGGCGACACCCGCGCGTCGCATCTGTCCCAGAGCCGTGCGGTAGCGGACGTCGGCGAGCACGTGCCGTTCACCCAAACAGAGCACACCCGCGGCCAACTCTTCTCCACGTTCCAGCACGATCGTCCGAAAACCGGCGAACGCGGCGACATCGGCCTTATCGGCCCCGACGACGATCGTGTCGCTGGCGACGGCACTCGCGACCGAGCGCAGCGCGAGCACGTCCGCAGCGAGCTTGACCTCGACGACGCGATACCCATGCGACTGTGCCAGCTTCGCGAAGCCGGCGCGCCCGGCTTCGTTTCCTCGCGAGCCGACGCCGATGAAGGCGGTCTCGCCCGCAAGGATGACGTCGTTGCCGTCGAGCAATCCGGGACTGGCAATATGACCGGCCAGCGGCACGTCGAGCACGGCGAACTCCGCCTGCATCCGATCGGCTTCCGCACGCCGCGACATTCGGGTCGGACGCATCACGACGGCGCCGTCTTCAAAGACGACGGCAGCATCGCCCGCACTCACTTCGTACGCGTCGCTCGCGTGCGACCCGAGTACGATCGTTTCGACGCCGAGATACTCCAGCGTCGAACGCAAGACGTCGTGCTGCTCCAGCGCGCGGGCATAAATCGCTCCCGGCTCGCCGATTCGCGCGCCGGTGCGCTCGATGCCGGCGTTCGGGCGCACCAAGACCGCGCAACGCAGGCGCCCCGTCGGTGTCGCCACCAAACGCGGGCCGAAACCAACGGCGGTGCGCGTCATTGCGCTTGATACGTTTCGGGGTCGGGCGCGTCGGTGAAAAATGCGGCCATATCGGAGGCGAGAAGATCGTTGAGCGAAAGCGGCGGCATCCCGAAGATTTCCTCTTCGGTCTTCACGACGCTGGCCACGCTGAGATGCTGGTCGCCGACGTAGCCGCGCCGGGCGAGCGGTGAAACGACCAGCGCGTAGCTGCGCATCCCGTTGACGTGATCGGCCGGGGAGCTGACGCCCTCCGGAACGACGAAGATCACCGTCGAGCTCCAGTGCGGCGTGTGAGAGATAAAATCCACGATTTCGCCCAGCGCCGCGTCGGCATCCTTAACGCCGGCCGTACTGTCCTGCGTCGGAATCCAGACGTAAGTAAAACTCGGCACTCGATCGCCCCGCACGAACGCCTGCATATCGCGAACGAACTCGTGTCCGCGCGCCGCGTCGCCGACTTTCGGGCTGAAGCCGGCATAATCGAGATCCACATTGCCCGCCAGGGCGGCAAGCGCGGGAACGTCGAGATGATAGACGGCTCCGTCGTAGCCGGAGAGACGCAGGAGGCCGCCGTAGTCGCGATAGGTCAATCCGGCTCGCGCAAACGCATTGAACAGGTATCCGCCGCGATCGTAATCTTCCGGGTCGTCACCGTGGTCGTCCATCGGAGAACGGGCGGTGCCTGCAGCGTCCACGAGCTGCTGATAGAGCGTCGCCGCGGAGGCCGTCGCAGACTGTTTGGCAACGTTTAAATCCGCATCGGCTGCGTAAAAGTTGTCCGCGAGCGCGTAGCTGCGGGCGAGTGCGTGCAGATTTGGCGTCAAACTCTGCGGGTAGATATTCAGCGCGGCATCGCCGTTGCCGTGCGAGTTGCCCGAATCGTCTTTGAGGTCGCCGAGCATCGCGTCGTAACCGCGGGTGCCGACCGCGATGTAGACGACGTGATCGATGACGTCGCTACGCTTGCTCGAACGAAGGGGCGGAATCACCGGATTGAACTTTGCGACGCCTGGCGTCCGAGTGTAGCGCAGCGTCGCCAACGTCTCCTTCACCAGCGACGTGTGCCTGAGATCCACGCGTTGCAGCATCCCCTGACCGCCATCGCCCTTGGCATTCGCCACGTACAGGTAGCGGCCGTTGGCCGAAAGTGCGATCGCCGTCGGAAACCAGCCGGTCGGAATCAGCCCGAAGCGGTACCGTGTCGGACGGCGCGCGTCCAGCACCGCCACCGCGTTCAATCCGGCCAATGCAACGTACAGCCGCTTGCCGTTCGAACTCAGTGCTTCGGCACTGGGCGCAGCGCCATATGGAGCGCCGGGATACAAACGAAGGTCGAGTCCGCGTACCACGCGAGGCGTGCCGGAGAGGCTGACGACCGCGACGCGATCCACGTTGGAAAGCGCGACGTATGCGAACCGGCCATCTTTGCTGAGTACCGTGGCGCCCGGCGCGGCCCCGCCGATAACCTGCATCCCGTCGGGCGCCGGATCCATTGGAACCGTCGCGGGATCGATGCTCGTACTTCCCGGTGAGAGCTCGAAAACCGAGAGCGCCGACGATTTGCCCGGATCGAATGCCGGTGCGGCAAAGTTGGGTTCAGGCGCGGGCGTCGCGAGCGGGGTATACGCGGAGAGTCCGCTGCTGCTTGCAAGCACCGTCTCGCGGCCGGCGGCAATATAAAGTGGGAAATCGCCCGCGGGAATCGTCTGCGCGACCGTTCGATCGGTGAGATTTATTTCAATCGCTTCATCGCCGAGATTATCGGCGACGTACGCGTTTCGACCGTCGGGCGAAACGGCGATCTGCGCGGGAAACACGCGACCGGCGTGCGTTAAAGAGAGTGCGACGGCCGCTTGCGCGCTTAGCGTTCCGCTCGCGTCGAGGCCGAAAACGTCGATCGCGCCGGCGGCGGCATCGGAGGCGAGCACGATCGTACGAGCGGGGTCGCGCGGATCGCGTGTTGCCGCCACTCCCATAAAGAACGACGCCGAGGGATTCTGATAGATGCTCGCGACCTTCATCGTCGCGACGTTCACGATCGCCAGCGACGAGGGTTCGGACAGAATGGCGTACCGGCCATCCGGCGAAAGCGTCATACCGAGTGCGCCGCTGCCGACTAGTAGAGTAGTGCCCGCGGGTGCCGCAGTTCGTCCATCGGGAAGAACGGCATCGACGGGGTTTATTCGGTCGGCTCCGGCTGGACGGTCGCCTGCGGGTGCGGAGTAAATGATGAGAGGAGTCGGGCGACTCCCCGCACCCAACAAGGCGGCGGCCAAAAGCGCCGCTGCGATTTGCCTAAAAGACACGGGAGGATGCCATTACCATCGCGGGTCGCGAGGACCCTGCCATCTTAGCCGTAGCCACTGCCGTCCCGCCGTTCGTGCTCGGGCAGGCCGAGGTCGTTCGGAGGATCGATTTAGCGCTCGGTCCGCGCTCTCGCGAAATCGTCCGGCTCCTTCCGATGTTCGGCAACACCGGCATCGAGCGCCGCTACTCCTGCGTTCCGATGGAGTGGTACGAGGACACGCACGATTGGCCCGACCGCAACGCAGTCTATCTCGATTCGGCGGTCGATCTTCTCGAGACGGCAACCGATGAGGCGCTCCGGCGCGCGGGGCGCCAAGCGGACGAAATCGATGGCATCGTCGTAGTTTCGACGACCGGAATTGCGACGCCCAGCCTGGACGCGCTCTTGATCGAACGCATGCGGCTGCGGCCAACGGTGCGCCGCTTGCCGATCTTCGGCCTGGGCTGCGTGGGCGGCGTTATTGGATTGGAGCGCGCCGCGATGATGGCCCGCGCGAAACCCGGCGCTCTCGTCCTTTTCCTGGTCGTGGAACTCTGCGCGCTCTGCTTTCGACGGGACGACTTCTCGAAGAGCAACATCGTCGCGACCGCTCTTTTCGGCGACGGCGCCGCGGCGGCGCTGATCTCCGGCGACGGCCAGGGACCGGTAGTTCTAGGCGGCGGTGAGTTCACGTGGCCGGAGTCGCTCGACGTGATGGGCTGGGATGTGACCGGTGAAGGGCTTAAGGCGATCTTTTCGCGCGATATCCCCGAACTGGTGACGACGAGGCTGCGCGATGTGACCGTCGATTTTCTTTCCGGGCGGGGTCTTGCATTAGGCGATATCGATCGCTTCGTCTGCCATCCGGGCGGTGCAAAAGTGCTCGACGCTTTGGCGGTTGCCTTCGAGATCGAACCGGAGCGGCTTAATGAGTCGCGGGGAGTGCTGCGCGATTATGGTAACATGTCGGCGGCGACGGTGATGTTCGTGCTCGAGCGGACGCTCGCATCGACAACGCCGTGGAGGCGAGCACTGCTGAGCTCGTTAGGGCCGGGCTTCACTGCCGGCTTCACACTACTCGAAAACCGCCACCCTCCGCCATGCTGAGCGCAGTAATGTCATCCTGAGCTTGTCGAAGGATGACCGACAAAGAATGAGCGTTCTCTACGTTGTTCTTGCACTTGTAGCTCTTCAACGCGTTGCCGAGCTGCTCTACTCGGCGCGCAACACACGACGGCTTCTCGAACGCGGCGGCATCGAAATCGGCGCCGCGCAGTATCCGTTCTTCGTGCTGCTGCACGGCGGATGGCTGGTAAGCATGGCGGTGCTGATTCCGGCGTCCCGCGCTCCGGACTGGTGGCTGCTCGGAGTCTACGCGTTACTGCAGCCCGTGCGCGTTTGGATCATTGCGAGCCTCGGCGAGTATTGGACGACGCGCATCATCACGGTACCGGGAGCGCCGCTCGCGCGTCGCGGCCCCTATCGCTTCTTTCGCCACCCCAACTATATCGTCGTTTGCGCCGAGATCGCGATTCTGCCGCTCGCGTTCGGCGCCGTGGAGATCGCGATCGTCTTTTCCATTCTGAACGCGGCGCTGCTGTCGTGGCGCATTCGCGTCGAGGAACGCGTGCTGTTGCGCCGGAGTTCGCCATAGATCGACGGCTCGCCGGCCGGCCGGCGGGAACCGTCGTAATGCTGCAGATAACGCGTCAAAGACGCGGGGCGCTTAGCGCGCGGCGCCGAACCCTCCTAAACCGCAAAGTTGCTCAACTTCAGGAGGAAGCGCGATGAGAGTTTCGGGACTTAGCCGCTACGCGCTGTGCATTTGCGTGACCGCAATACTAACCGGCTGCGGCACATCGCAACCGCCGATTGGTGCGCAGAACGCGATAATGCCGAACCCTGCATCAAAGACGAAGACCTTCAGTTACACCGGACACATGCAGACCTTCACCGTGCCGTCCGGAGTGACGACGATTAAGGTTACCGTATCGGGCGCCAGCGGCGGCGCCTCAAGCGGCGGCTACGGCACCGGCGGCGTCGGTGGCAACGGCGGCCTTGTGAAAGCGACGATCCCGGTTACGCCGGACGAAAAACTCGCGGTCTTCGTCGGGGGCCAAGGCGGAACTAGCAGCGCGTTTAACGGCGGCGCGGCCGGCGGGCGCACCAGTGGGAGCGGCGGAGTCGGTGGCGGTGGCGGGGGCGCCTCGGACGTGCGCCAGGGTGGCGGTAAATTGGCCGACCGCGTCGTCGTCGCTGGCGGCGGGGGCGGCGGCGGTGGCCCCAGTATTTTTTACGGCACCGGCGACGGCGGATCGGGCGGCGGCAATACCGGCGTCACCGGAGGCGGTCAATGTTACCAAAACGGGCCCGACGGTTGCGGCGGTACCGGCGGCTCTCAGACGGCTGGAATCGGCGGCGCCGGCGGTAACCGCGGCGAAACCGAGCAAGGCAACCCCGGTGATCCCGGCAAGCGCGGCCGCGGTGGCGATGGCGCAGGCGGCACCGATACGGGCGGCGGTGGTGGTGGCGGGGGCGGCGGCTACTATGGCGGCGGCGGCGGCGGTTCCGGCTCGCTGAGCACGAGCGGGGTTGGCGGCGGCGGGGGCGGCGGTGGCGCTTCGTCGTTCGTCGAGCGAAGTGCGACGCACGTCAAGAACGAGCAGGGAGCGGCGCCTTCAGGGAACGGCCAGATCGTGATCTCCTGGTAGAAATCCGCTCTTAGCTGCGTTGCGGCGGTGAAACGTCACTTGGGATTGCGATGGTGGCTGATCGTGGGCGTCGGCCTCTTCGCTCTCAAACTGGCGATTACCGGGCTTTGGATCGCGCATCATCATCACCTCGCATCGATGCCGCCCCGTGCAATTAGCGAGATGCTTTGGTGGATCACAAAGGTGAGCGTGCCGATGCTTGCCGCGGCCTTCGCCATGGATGCACGTCAGATAGGCAACCGCTTCTACGAACGATTATTTAAAATACTATTTCTCGTCGCGATCCTAAACGTGATTATTGTGACGTACGGCAGGCTTCATGGTTGGAGGGGAATTCCGCTCCCTTAACAGGCCATCGCGTGGATATCCGACTCAAAGCATCTCCCGCAGAGCTTGCGCTACGGCTTGCGGGGCCTCAATCATGGCAGCGCCGCGGACATCAGGAACGACGGTGCCCGGCATGCGCGCCGCCATTTTCCGATCCAAACGTGACGTTCCCAAAAGGACGATTCGGCGCTGCACCTTGGCATCGATTACCGGATCAATCGGGTTGGTGATCTCAAGAATGATCTCCGCGGTTCTCTCGACCGAGCGGGCGGTGCGCGGATCGGCCACGCGCTCCACGGCCTCTTCGAACAGTGCATCGCTAATGCGGGCCTCGTCGACCAACAGCAAAATCTGCCTCTTAAGGAACTGCCGATCGGTCAAGAGGCGGTTTTTCTTCGAACGGACCAGCGACGTCAACGCGTGCCTACCCGCACGCGTGTTGATAGTGAATCGCAAGGCCCTTAGGAGAGGCGTGCTACGATGGAAGAGCATCGGAGAAAGCAATAAGAGCGGCACGGCGCGTGACATTTGGGCCAACGCTTCGATCACCGGTTTGGCTGCGGTATTGTGAGCGACGACAGCATCTGCATCGTGCGCCGCGTACAAAACCGACTGTCGAAAAGCTTCGGCTACGTCTGAGGCGTCAGCAAAGTCTAACGGGTCTATTTCAACGAAAACGCGATCCGGCGCCGCCTGACGCAAAGGACGCCACGTGGACGGGCCACCCAAATATGGAGTCGCACCAGTAATAAGACAACGCGCCGCGCAGGCATCATCTCGAGGTTCGCCAGTTGCGATCGACCCCCCTGATTCAGAACTGCGCCACGCATCGCTCGCCGGTGGCGCTGCACTAGGGTTGCAAAGTATGCTCGTGATTCGAAGGTGCTTGTAGAATTTCGCGGTCGTAGTCGCAGCTATCGGCTTGGCTCGGGACAATGGGGTCGGCCAGGCCTTGCGTCGAATGCACACGGCGTTGAGGCGATCACGTTTCCGGAGGCGGGAGATGGAGGACTTAAATTTTGGCCGCTACGAACTCAGTGCTTGCGTAGCAGCGGCAATGCTTGCAGGGTGCGGCGTCCTTCCCCGGAGCCAGTCGAAGGGTCAGGATGACATGCAGCCGCCGATTGGCGCGCCAGGCGCGATGGCGCAAAGCCGCATGAGCAACGTTGTACCACAATGGCAGGCACGGCATCTCGCACGCGCCGTCTGTCCGCAAGCCGTGGGCAAGCCGGTCTGTCAGGTGCTGCTCGAGCACACGGGTGCCAACCCGTTCTGCTCGCCGTCGACGAACTGCGGCTGGACGCCAGCGCAACTCGAGACGTACTACAACCTTACCGGTTCTTTAGGAAAAGGATCGGGACAGATCGTCGCCGTCATCGAGGCCGGCGATGAGTCGACCGCCGCTTCCGACCTCGCAACGTACCGCGCCGAGTACGGGCTTGGAACGGCCACGTTCGCTAAATACAACGAGACCGGACAAGAGTCGAACTATCCTCCCAGCTGTCAGAACTACGGCTGGTGTCTCGAGACCGATCTCGACATCGAGATGGTCTCCGCTTCGTGCCCGAAGTGCACGATCTATCTTATGGAAGCCAAGGGCGGTATCAACGACTTCGAAGCAGCTGAAGCCGAAGCCGTCAAGCTCGGCGCCAAGATCCTCAGCAACAGCTGGAGCTGCCCTGAGGACTGGGATTGCGAAGATCCTAACTTCCCGAACTACTTCGATACACCCGGAATCGCGTATCTCGCCTCCACCGGCGACGACGGCTATGACACCATCGGCGGCCCGGCGGACCTCGCGACCGTCGTCGCTGTCGGCGGCACGCAGCTCTCGCTGAGCGGCTCGAAGTACTCCGAAACCCTCTGGAATGACGCGAGCGCCGGTTGCTCGAGCCCTTCCGTCGTCGGGAGTCCCGGCGTTCCGAAGCCCTCGTGGCAGCACGATCCGGATTGCTCGTATCGAACCGTGGGTGACGTCTCGGCCGAATCCGGTTGCTCGCCTGGCGTTGCTGAGTACGTGAGTCAATACGGCGGCTGGACCGACGTCTGCGGCACGAGCGTGGCATCGCCGTTTACCGCAGGCGTCATCGGGCTCGCCGGCAACGCCGCCAAACAGAATGGTGGCGAGAACTTCTGGACGTTCAGTAGCAAGCAACACAAAAAATATTTCCATCATCCGTCTACCGGCAACGTAGGAACCTGCGGCAACTACCTGTGCGGGAACGGCGAATACAAGAAGTATTATACTGGTCCCGGCGGCTGGGGCACGCCGAACGGAATCAGAGGCTACTAAAGAGGCCAAAGCATTGGAGTCGGCTTGCGGCGGATTGTCGCGCAACAATAGGCAGTCGTGGAAGTAATGCCGTTCAACCGACGGCTGGAAGCAAGACCTTCGATTACACGGTGCGCAAGCAGCGATTCGTCGTCCCAACAGCGTCACGAGCCTGAAGGTGGTGGCGCGCGGCGCCGCGGGGGCGGCTATAACGACGGCTCCTATTGCGATGGTCCGTGCTTTGGCCGGGGCGCCCGAATCTACGCGGAGATCCATTATGCCATCAACTCTGATGGCAAGATTAACCGATTCAGTATTATGCCAGTGCCCGCCGATCGGCGCCGTGGCTGCGTAGTCCTAGCCGAGGCGGCCTCGGTCCTGGAATTCTGGCTGTTGCGGTGGAACTGAACCCAGGCGTCGAACGTCCCCAGCCGCCGGAGCTTCAGGAGGCGTGGAGAATGAGTATTTCAGGTTTTGGTCGCTTCGCGCTTTTGAGTTGCGTGGGTGCGGCAATCCTTGCGGGCTGCGGCGGATCGCAACCCTCGTTGAGCGTTGTGCCGACGAGCGGTGCGCCGAAGAGCGGTGCGCCTGACCATCTCCCGAACCATAAATCGTTTTATTACACCGGCGCGGCGCAGTCGTTCAAAGTGCCTACGGGCGTCACTAGAATTGATGTCGTCGCGCGAGGCGGCGCCGGAGGAGGGCTCACGTATTACGATGATAGCAGCGGCCGTGGCGGGCGCGTTCATGCTGTGATCCCCGTTAATCCAGGTGAAACGCTGTACGTTTTCGTGGGTGGAGCGAACAAGGACTTTACGGGCGGTTTCAACGGCGGTGGAGACCCGGGAATAGGCGGCGGGTATGCCTTTGGAGGCGGTGGTGCGTCGGATATTCGCCGTCGTGGCCAAGGACTTAACGACCGCATTTTGGTCGCGGGCGGTGGCGGCGGCGAGGGCGGTTACATATGCTGCGGCGGCGACGGTGGTCGGGGCGGGGGTCTCCTAGGCGGTGCAGGCGGTAGCGGCCTGTACCACCCTGGCAGCGGTGGCGGAGGGGGCGGCGGCACGCAGAACCACGGCGGGAGGGGCGGCAAGATTGCTAAGCATGGTCCGCGATACGCGCGCGGGCATCGCGGCTACTCTGGAACACGCCGCATGGGTGGCGCGGGCGGCAACGGTACGGTCGGCGATTCCATTTTTACTGCAGGCGGCGCTGGCGGTGGTGGCGGAGGCGGCTACTTCGGCGGAGGCGGCGGGGCCGGCGGAGCCGGCGGGACGGGCTTCGGGAGTGGTGGCGATGGTGGTGGCGGCGGCGGCGGCTCTTCGTACGTTGAGTCAAGCGCGATCAGCTCTAAGATGTGGTTGGGATGGAGAAATGCGACGGGTAACGGGCTCGTGGTCATTAGTTGGCAATGAATAGATTATGCTTCAGCCGATATGCGTTCAGCTGCGTGGCCGCTGCAATGCTGACGGGATGCGGTGGATCGCAGTCGCCGATCGGCGCTCGGGGTGCGGTGCCGCAAACCGCCGCGACCGCAGCGCACGCTGATCGTGGCACGTCGTGGATGCTGCCGGAAGCGCTGCGGACTAGGGACTTGCTATACATCTCGGATCAGTACACCGATCACGTCTATGTTTACAACTACAAGACTCGGCGACTTCTCGGAAGATTGGGCGGCTTCTATCAGCCGTCGGGTCAGTGCGTCGATAGCAGTGGAGATGTCTGGATTACCGATTCCTCGGGCGAAGCGGTTGATGAGTTCCAGCACGGAATCGCACGTCGCATCAAGCGAATCCGGACAACAGGTCTTGCCAATAGTTGTTCGATCGATCCGACTTCCGGGAACCTGGCAGTCTCGAACAGTCTCACACCTAAGGGGGTGAGCAACATCGAGATTTTCGACCTAAAAGGCAGCCGAAAAGCCTATGAAGGGTCGGCTTGTCAAAACATCGTGCAAGTGGGCTATGACAATGCCGGCAATCTCTACGTCTCCGCGACGTCGCAGGAATCCTCCAACTACGTGTGCGAGCTGCCTCATGGCAGCAACAGCCTTGTTACGGTTCCGATAAACAAGACGATTGTCAGGCCGGCAGGTGTGATGTGGGACGGAAAATACATTACCTTTACGGATGGTTTGTACGCCTTCGACTACACCGCTATCTATCAGGCAAAGCCCACTAGTTCGGGCAGCTTGGACGTTGTCAGCCAGACGGATTTTCAAGGGATCGGCAACTGCGGGTATACCGACCTAATTCAGCCTTTCATCGTGGGAAGCAAAAACACGCCCTCGAACAACGAGCAAGGCAACGCCGTTGTCGCCTCGAATTACCTGTGTGGTTTTCAGCAGACCGGTTTCGCGTTTTCAGATTGGTTATATCCGGCCGGCGGCGGAGCCCAGTATAATCTCTTTGATTCACCTCTCAATCCATACGGACAATCGGTCAGCCTCGCCCCATCGCGCTGAGCCCCCACCTCCGCGCCTCTGCCCCTCTGCACGAGGTTCGCGAATGCGAAGCCGCGTTGCGTTGCGGGCATTGCAGCGTGGATCGGCACTGCCGCTGCGCCAACATAGCCGCATGGATCGCGTAGAGGCGCCGGGCTTGTCTCGTCTTGGCGGCTCTGACTATCCCACGGTGACCGCGCCCTAGGATAGCGGACGACGCATTGCTTGGGAGGCGTAGGCTTCCATTTCGCGTGTTCATCGCGAGGCGCGATCGATAGCGTCCTCTCCTTCGATCTTGCCGGGCGCGCGGCGCGCGACGCCCTCTTCTTGCGCGGCGTTTGCGACGGCTTTGGCGACCGCGTCCACGACGCGCACGTCGAAGACGCTCGGAATCACGTACTCGGGGTTGCGTTCTTCGTCGGTAACGATCTCGGCGATCGCGTAGGCGGCAGCGAGCTTCATTCGCTCGGTGATGCGCGAGGCACGAACGTCGAGCGCACCGCGAAAGATTCCCGGAAAGGCGAGCAGATTGTTCACCTGATTGGGGAAATCCGAGCGACCAGTCGCAATGACCGCCGCCACCGGAGCCGCGACGTCGGGCATGATCTCCGGATTTGGATTGGCCATCGCGAAGACGATCGGATCGCGTCCCATGCTCGCGATGTGCTCGGGCTGTAAGATGCCTGGGGCGGAGACTCCGATGAAGACGTCCACGCCCGCCAATACATCGCGCAGCGAACCCCGGCGGTTCTCCAGATTGCAATGCTCGGCCAGCCAACGCCAGTGGGGATTCTCGTAGCGGTCGGTGCGATTGAGCGCACCGCTGCGATCGACCGGGATCACGTCGCGCACGCCGGCGCCGAGCAGCATTTTGATCGTTGCGGTTCCCGCGGCGCCGCTTCCCGAAACGACGACTTGCAGATCCTCTAAGCGCTTGCCAACGACACGCGCCGAGTTGATCAGAGCGGCAAGAATGACGACCGCCGTGCCGTGCTGGTCGTCGTGCATGACGGGAATATCGAGGGCTTCGATCAAGCGGTTTTCGATCTCAAAACAGCGCGGAGCGCTGATGTCTTCGAGGTTGATTCCACCGAACACCGGCGCGATACGCTCGATCGTTTCAACGATTTCGTCGATGTTCTTGGTGTCGAGACAGATTGGAAAAGCATCGATGTCGGCGAACTGCTTAAAGAGCATCGCCTTGCCTTCCATGACCGGAAGTGCTCCGAGCGGCCCGATATCGCCCAAGCCGAGCACCGCCGTGCCGTCGGTGACGATCGCCACGGTGTTGCGCTTGATCGTCAGTTGGAAAGCTTTGCTGGGATCGGCGGCGATGGCCATCGAGACGCGCGCGACGCCGGGTGTATAGACCGTCGAAAGGTCCTGCCGCGTCTTGATCGCGATCTTCGGCTCGATGCGAATCTTGCCGCCAATATGTGCCAGAAACGTCGAGTCGGCCGCGAAGATGATGCGCGCGCCGTCGATCGCCTCGACCGCCTTGCGCACCTCGTCGGCAACGCTATCGGAGGGAACGCCGATGGTGACGTCGCGAACGACACGCGACCGGGCGACCGTGTGCATGTCGACCGCGCTGATGGCTCCCCCGGCATCGCCGATCGCATTGGCGAGCATACCGAACGCGCCCGGCTCATTGGGCGTCTCGATCCGTAAGACGAGCGTTAAACTGATCGCTTGCGTCATGCTATCTTAGTTACCGCTAACCATCAGCTCGGCGATGCGAAATGACGGCGAAACGACGGCCGCGTCGAACTGCAAGTCGTTCGCGACCGAATCGATGTTCGCAAGCATGTCCACGTATTGTCCGGCGACGGTGAACTCATCGATGGGATAGGCGAGTTCGCCGTTCTCGATGAAGAAGCCCCGCGCGCCGCGGCTATACGTGCCCGAGGCATGCTCGGTCGCAAAGCCGATCGTATCGAGCACCAGGACCCCAAGCGGGGTCGCCGCGATCAGCTCCGCGAGCGATATCGCTCCCGGTTCGAGGTAAAAATTGTTCGGCCCGATTCCCCCGCCGGTCGAGTTGCCCGTGCTGGCAGCACCGAGTTTACGCCCGTAGTAGGTGTCGTAGAGGAACGTTCGCAGCGTTCCGCGCTCAAAAACCGGCGTACGCTGCGTCGGGACCCCTTCACCATCGAACGGCGAGCTTCCGAGCTTTCCGACCAGTCGCCCGTCATCGACGATCGTCACCAGGTCGCTGCCCACGCGGCTTCCCGTCCGCTCCGTCAACCAGGAGTTATCGATGGCAACATTGCCGGCGGAAGCCGCCGCAAAGATGTCGTCGAGGAACGTGGCAGCCACATCGCGTTCGAAAATCACCGGCACGCGCATCGTTGGCGGCTTTCGGGCGCCAAAGAGGTCGACGGCTCGGCGCACGGCCGTGGTCGCTACGCTCGCCGGCGCTTCCAAGTCGCCGAGATATCGGCCGGCGGTTCCATAGTGAGCGATCCGTTTGACGCCGCCGTCGAGCGCGACGGGGCCGGTCGAGCGCCCCGCGCGCGTCCAGTTATAAACGGCCGAAAATCCCGAAGTATTCGCGATCGCGGTGACCGCAATCGCGTCCGTGTAGTTAGAGCCGCTCGAGTTGACGACGCGCGCGTCGGCTTCGCGAATCAACCGCTCGAGTTTGATCGCGTCGTCGAGCTTCTCGGCGCCGTCGCGGTCGGCGATACGGGAATCGAAAAGGGCCAGATCGACCGCTTCCGTGGCGACGACATCGGGCAGGCCCGCAAACTCGTCCACGGCGACTTGCTCCGCCTGCGCAACCGCGCGGCGAATTGCGTCGCGCATTCCCTCGGGCGAAAAATCTGACGTCGTCAGCGTCGCCTTGCGTCCCCCCCGGAAGACGCGCATAAAGAGCGCCTTACCGGTCGAGGCTTCGAGCTTGGAGATCGCATTGTCGCGCGCTTCGGCGTGGAAACGCCGCGCGATGGAGACGGATGCCTCGGCGGTTTGCGCGCCCGCTGCGCTCGCGAGCTCGAGCGCTTCGCAGGCTAGCTCGATCGCTCTGGCATCATTCATGTTGCGTTCCGCCGACGGTAATCGATGAAATCTTCACGGTCGGCATCCCGACGCCCACTGGGACGCTCTGCCCTCCCTTACCGCAGGTGTAATGGCCGCGCGCGAGGCGACTGTCGTTGCCGACCGCCACGACCTTTTGCATAGCGTCGGGGCCATTTCCCACGATCGTCGCGTTTCGAAGCGGTGCGGTGATCTTTCCATTCTCCACCAGATAGCCTTCGCCAACCATAAAAACGAAGTCTCCCTTGGCGATCTCGACCTGCCCTCCGGCAAAGGATTTCGCGAAGATTCCGCGCCGGGTCGAAGCGACGATCTCCTCGACCGTCGAGTCGCCGTTGGGCATGTACGTGTTGCACATGCGCGGCTGCGGAGCGAACCGGAATGATTGCCGCCGCCCGCTGCCCGTCGACTGCGTGCTCATCAAGCGCGCGTTGAGCGTATCTTGCATGTATCCGCGAAGCACGCCGTTTTCGACTAAGACTTTATGCTGCCCCGGCACGCCCTCGTCGTCGACGTTGAGGCTGCCGCGTTCCTCGTGCAAGTTTCCATCATCGTAAATCGTCACCAACTCGCTCGCGACGCGTTCCCCGACTCGTCCGCTGTAGAGTGACGTGCCACGCCGGTTGAAATCGCTCTCGAGGCCGTGGCCGACGGCTTCGTGCAGGAGTACGCCGCCGCCGCCGGCACCGACGATCATCTCCATCTCGCCCGCTGGAGCGGGGATCGCCGACAGATTGACGGTCGCTATGCGCGCGGCGTCTTCGGCAAGCATCTCGGGGGTCTGACGATCGAAATAGGCAATCGAGGTGCGGCCGCCGTCGCCGACGTATCCGGAGCTGCGCTCTTTCTTGGCGCTCGCCACCGCCTGAATGCCGAGCGTCACGAGCGGACGGCAATCCCGTACCATCCGCCCGTCGCTCGTCGCAATCCATACTTCTTGCAGCTCGTCGACGACCTGCGCGTTCACGGCGACGATGCGAGGATCGTAGCGACGCGCCGTGCGGTCCGCCCGTTCCAGCAGCGCGGCATAGCGTGCGCCCTCGATTGCCGTCACCGGGTCGCAATCGTAGAGTTTCGGCATGTTCTCGCTGCGAAGGCCGGTAGCCGCGGTTTTCCCCGAGGCTGCGGTCCGAGCGATCAACGCAGCCGAGTCGGCGGCCTCCATCAACGTCTCTGCGCTGAGATCGTCGGAGCTTGCGAAGCCGGCCGATTCGCCGACGACCACGCGAACGCCGACGCCGAGCGTCACGCCGTAGGTGGCGTCGTGGACGCGCCCGTCTTGCAGCCGGTAGCTCACCGTTCGCCGCCGCTCGCAGAAGACGTCGGCATATTCGCCGCCGTGCTGCAACGCACGATCGAGCAATCGTGAAAGCAGAGACTCGTCGAACACTCGAATGCAGCCTTTCCTAGAACTCGACGAGACGGTCGACGGCGCGAACGATGGCGGCATCGGGATCGGCGGGCGAGCCGTCGATCAGAAATGCGAATGCGACGCGGCCGTGGTGCATGGTCGCGGCGTAGCCGGCGAGCGACGCAACATTCGAAAGGTGGCCGCTCTTAGCTCGAACCCGGCCGAGCGCGGTCGTGAAATCGTAATCGGCAAGGGTTCCTTCGCGCCCTCCGCGCGGCAGTAATCGATAGAGCGACGGCTCTTCGGCAACGAGAAGACGCGCGATCGTGATGGCCGCGACGCGATTGTTGCGCGAGAGGCCGCTGCCGTCGACGAGCCGCAAGCCGGGCGACGGAACTCCGAGACGCGTTAAAAAGTGGCGTTCGGCGTCGACTCCACCATCGTCGCTGGGCTCGCCCATCGCCTCGCCGCCGACCGTTCGCAAGAGCTGCTCGGCGTAATGGTTGTCCGAGAGAAATAGCATGTGCGCTTCGAGATCGCTCAAGGGAACGGATTTGTGGTCCCAAAGGACCACCGTTCCCAGCGGCGCGATGCCCAGGTCGGGCGACGTCGAGACGAGGATTCCGCGCGCGCGCAGCATCGTCTGCGTCTGGCCCGCGACGTAGCGTTCGACATCTTGCATCGGCGTCCAGACCGGTTGCCCGTCGTCGCCGGAGGATTCCACGGTGTCGCCATCCAGCGATATTGCGCTCGTTGGCGCAGCGTAATCTTGACCGTCATCTTCTGCGTCCCAGTGCGGATTGTACGCCGGTCCGCGCATTGCGGTCGCATCGACCACGACGCTGCCGTCGATGCGGCGTAATCCCGACCGCAACAGCACGGCGATACCGTTGCGCACGTCCGACGACTGCAGCGACGGATCGCCGGACCCGACGAGCCAAAGATTTCCGTCGAGCACGCCGTCGCCGGCCGGATCCCGAGCGGCAAAAATCGTGTGATAGCGGTAGTTCGGACCGAGCGCATCGAGAGCGCTGGCCGCAACGATTAGCTTCTGAACGGATGCCGGAGCCACGGCTCGGCCGGAGCGATCGTCGTAAATCGTTCGGCCATCAGGCGTAAGAACGGCCAGACTCCAGCTGCCCGCGCCGTCGAGCGCCGGCGCGAACGCTCCGCGCAGAGCGGCTGTGAGCCCAAGCCGCTGCGCGTTGCTCCAGCGCGGCGCGGCGGCCGCGAGCGGCGCTCTCCTCGTCAGGGCCTTCGCCGAAACGCCATGACCGATTGCTCCGCCTCGTCCGTCGTTCCAAAGCCAAGCCGCCAGCGTCGCCAGCGTGACGATGAGGACGAAGGCGAAGACGCGGCGCTTACGCACGCGCGAGCGCTTCGATCTTCTCCTGTAGCCTACGCTGGTCTTCACGTAACTCATCAATATCCTCGCGCAAACCTCTGACCTGCGCCGGTATCTTGGCCGCCTGGCGAATTCGGATGGCCGCCTCCATCGCGTCGCGGCGCATGCGTCCATCGACGGCCTGTTGGGCGAGACGGTCGAGGCCCGGCAACAAGCGTACGTCGGAGAGCGACTCGGAGGCGATGATCGCGTCGAGCGCTACCATGAAACTGGGATCGCCAAGTCGTTCTTCGAGTTCGTCGACGACGCGCGTGCGCTCCTCTTCGACCAACGCGCCGAGTCGACCCAATGCCGTGGTCGCCGCTCGGCGCAGGCCCTCGCTGCGTTCCGGGCGCGATGCGTCGACGATTGGTGCCATCGCTCGCGCGTCGGCTAACTCGGCGAGTCCGAGAACCGCGCCGGCCTCCACCGTTCCATTCCACGTCGTCTTCTTGACGGCCGCGCTCAGAACGTCGAAGGCTCGCGCATCGCGCGTCTTTCCCAACGCAGCCAGCGCGGCCGCGCGCACGAAATACGAGGCGTGATTCGCGGCGGTCTCGATGAGCGCGGTCGCCGCATCGGGCTCGCGGAACCCACCCAACGCCGACGCCGCCGCGCGGGCGACTTTTGGGTGCCGATGCGTGAGGGCCGAAATAAGAATCGTACGAGCCCATGGCGCGCGCGTCGCGCCGATGGCGAAGGCGGTCTCTGCAAGCACGCCCCAAAACGGCTCCTGCGCAAACGCGGTTACGATGGCCTCGCGCGCGACGCGACCGCCGTCTTTCGCAAGTTCGCGCGCGGCGCGGATGCGGGCAATGACGTCCGGATCGGCAGCCAGGGTCCCCGCCGCCAGGTCGGCGCCCAAACGGTAGCGCACGTCGGCCAAGAGAAACGAGCCAGGATCGAAGCGAACGAGTTTCGGTTCGAAGTCGAGCGGCACGGCGATCGTCTGGTGCCGCCGCTCGACCCTCGCGCGCACCCGACGTTCGCCGCTCACCGGCTCGTGCGCCGGTTGTACCGGCAACGCCGTTGCTTCAGGCGCGAAGCCGATCTCGACATCGAACGCATAGGCGGGATGCTCCGTATCGACCGTTTGATTCTGATCGATCGTCAATGTGGCGACCCGGCGCGCGGCATCCCACGCGATGGAGACTTCGAGTTGCGGATGGCCTTCGCGAAAGACCCACTGGTTGAAGAATTGCCGCATGTTTCGACCCGTGGCGACTTCGATCGCGCGAATCAGATCGATTGTCTCAACCGAACGCTGCGCGTTATCCTCGACATAGCGCGCAATCGAACGCCAAAACCGCCCCTCGCCCAACTCGCCGCGCAACATGTGTAAGACCGTGGCGCCTTTCTGATAAAGGTGGCGGTCGAAGATTTCGATCGGATCGCGATAGACGTTGCAGACGATCGGGCGCCGATAACGATGTGCGTCTTCCCGAAGGTAGGCCGTCAGACATTCGAAAATATCGTAGAGGTACTCGTCGGAACCAAGATCGGCCTCGCGCCAGACGGCCTCCATAAATGTCGCAAATCCCTCGTTGAGCCATGCGTGCGCCCAATCGCGGCAGGTCAAGAGGTCGCCGAACCATTGATGCGCGAGTTCGTGAGAAACTAAGGGATCGCTCGAGAAATCCAGATGCGCGATTGCATCGTGCAGGGTTCGATCGGTCTGCGTCGTCGCTGCGGTATTTTCCATGCCGCCGAAGATAAAGTCGGAAACGGCAATCTGCGAGTAGCGAGCGTATGGATACGGTACGCCGACCCGCTTTTCGAAGTCTTCGATCATCCGCGGTGTCTTGCCGAACGCCCGTTCCCCGTCGTCTTCGCGGCCGGGAAGCACGTAGTAAAAGACCGGAACGCCGTTGCGTCCCGCCTTCCCCTGCGCGACCTCGACGAAGGGGCCGGCGACCACCGTCATCAGATAAGTGCTGTGAGGCACCTCTTGGTGGTAGCGAAAGATGGTGCGGTCGCCCTCGTCTCTGCGCTCCACGAGCTCGCCGTTGCCGAGCGCGAACATGCCCTTGGGCACGACGATCGTCGTCGTCGAGCGCTGCTTCTCGGTCGGGTAATCGAAGCAGGGGAACCAATAACGCGCGTATTGGTCTTGGCTTTGCGTCCAGAGGTGGGTGATTTTTTCGGGATGCTCCCGCGTGGGCTTGATAAAGAACAGCCCCGCTCGGGGTTTTACGACGCGATAGGTAACGGCGATTGGCGCGCGTTCGCCCGGCGCAATCGGCTTCGGCAACTCGATCTCGAGCTTACCGTCGCGCGCGTGAAACTTGGAGGCCGGCTCGACCCCAAGGATTTCGAGATCGACGGCGTCGAGCGTCAAGCGGGAAACCGGCTCGTCGAGCGCACGAACGGTCAGCGTGCAAACGCCGGCGAGCGATTCGTTTTCGAAGTCTGGGGTTACGTGGAGATCGATATGTTCGACTGATACGATCTTATCGGGCCCATAGTGCGGGCGCGCACCGGGTAAGGCGAATGCCTGATGTTCGTCTCGGTCGTCGCGCAGCACCAAGCCCGGCTTACGAGCCGAGCGTAGGTTTGTCCTGTGCTCTCGTCACTCCGCGGCGGTTTGCAGGCCGCCGCCCACTTCAATCACCGCACCGGTGATAAAGTCGCGCTCCGCGGCGACGAAGAAACGGACCGCATCGGCGACGTCTTCGTAACTGCCCGGCCGCCCGCGCGGATTGTTGGCACTCCGTTCGTAGGCCTGTGTGCGTGCGAGCGTCTTTTCACGAATGTCGCCGGGAGATACCACGTTGATGGTTATGTGGTTGGACGCTTCTTCGAGGGCCAGGCAGCGCGCAAATGCAACCAGCGCGCTCTTTGCCGATTGATAGAGTGAGAAGCCGCGGAAGGGTCTCGTCTGCTCGGAACCGAGCATCCCGAAAAATACAACTCGGCCGAACTTTGCGTCGCGCATCGCCGGCAGCGTCGCGCGCGCCGCCAGTACCGCGCTGCGCACGTTACCGTCGAACGTCTCTACGTACTCTTCCAGCGTCGAGCGAGCGAAGCGCTTGACGACGAGCGGACCGACGGCGTGCACGAGCGTATCGAAGGGACCGTGTTCCCGCACGAGTGAGTCGAGACGCTGTTCCACGAGAGTTGGATCTTCGAGAAAGTCGATCTTTACGGCGGAAGCAATCGCGCCGGCGGCTTCGATCGCGGCGAGCGTCGCGCCTGGCGCCGTGTCGCGATACGTAATCGAAATACTACTAAAGCCGTCGCGCGCCAATGCCGGGGCGATTCCGGCGGCAAGGCCGGCCGCAGCCCCGGTTACGAGTGCTCGCCGCTTAGGCAGGCGCCCTCTCCAATGGCTGCGACATCTCCGCTTCGATGGCGCGGCGATCCGCGCGCCGCTCGAAATAGCCGATCCACGTCTCGTAAATCATCGGTACGAGGAACAGCGTCAGGATCAGAGAGCTCAAGAGTCCACCGATGATGACCGTTCCCATCGCTTGGCGCCACTCTCCTCCTTCGGCGTAACCCAGCGCGAGCGGCAGCATGCCGAAGATCATGGCGGCGGTCGTCATGATGATCGGCCGGAAGCGCGTGGCCGAGGCCTGCAGCACGGCATCGTGCACGCGCATGCCGCGTTTTACGAGCGTGTTGGAATAATCTACGAGCAGAATTCCGTTCTTCGCGACGAGCCCGAAGAGCATGATGACGCCGAGCATCGAAATGATGTTGAGCGATTGGCCTTGCTCGGGCTGCACGCGCCCCATCAATGCCAGCAGGATCAGCGCTCCGATTATTGCCAGCGGCACCGAGAACATGACGATCAGCGGCTCGAGGAATGACCCGTAAAGGATCACCATCAAAATGTAGACCAGCATGAACGACGTAATCAGCGCAATGCCCATGTTCGCGAAGGTCTCTTCCATGAACTGGGAGTTGCCTTGCGATTTGAGGCCGACGCCTTGGGGAAGAAAGCCCGGCGCTTGCATCTTCTTCTGCAACGGCCCCACGACTTGACCCAGCGAATAGCCGGGAAGCACGTCGCCGTACACGTTGACCACGCGTTCGCGATTGAGGCGTTCGATCTTCGTGGGCGCGGTCGTCCAGCTAAAGCTAGCCACGTCGCCGATGGGAACCAGCGAACCGTCGTTTGCGCGAACCTTCACGAACTTCAATGCGTCTTCCGTCGTCCGGTCGGCGGCGGGAAACTGCACGCGCACGTCGACGAGACCGGTGGGCGTACGCACCTTGGTCGCAACCGCGCCATCAACTGCGATGCGGGCCACCGTCGCGACGTCCGACGGATTGATTCCGAGCAGCTCGCACTTGGCGCGATCGACGTCGACGTTCATTCGGGGAGCGCCATTTTCAGCGCTGGTCTGCACGTTGACCGCACCCGGCACCGTTCGTAAGAACTGCGCGACCTTTTCGGCCGCGGGACCGATCTCGTCGTCGGGGCCGGTCAAAGAGTAGTAGATCGCGGGTCCGTTGCCGTTATCGCCGGCGACGTCGAACTCGGCGCCGGGTACCAAATACCCAAGCTTACGAATTAATTTGATTGCGTTGTTCGTATCCTTGATGCGGCCGTCTTTCATCTGCGCGCTGAGCTGAGCGTAGTTGCCGCCGGTCACGCTGCTCCAGCCCGCGGGCTTGCGGCCGGTGGTGGCGCTGACCGATTTGATGCCGTCGATCTTGAGGATCGCATCCTCTAAGTGGGAGACGTAACCGTTGGTCACGGCAATCGGCGTCCCGGGCGGATAGGAGACCGTCATGCTCACTTCGCCCGTCTGCTGTGCCGGCATGAAGTCAAAGCTCACAGCTCCCAGCGGGAGCATCAGGAGCGCCAGCACGACCGGAATCGCGAACGTGGCTACCGTCGTGGATTTCGTCGTGCCGATCGAGCGGAGGAAACGCAATGGTCCGATGCGTTCGACCCGGCGCGAAGCGCGCGGCCTGCGCAACAGCATCCCGGCGCCGTGGGCGAGCGCGCAGACAACCAACAACAGAACGTCGACAGCCACGGTAACCATGCCGCCGCCTGCAACCAGCGTGATCGAATTAAGGAGGAGCGCAAGGCAGACGAAGACCACGAAAGCGCCGTGCCGCAGCGCGAATGGTAAGAACTTCGAGCGATAGAGCTGCAGTATCGATTCGTACCGGTGGACGAAGGCGTTGAGCAACAGGAGCGCCGCGACGAAAATGCCGAGCGCGTTGAGCAGGAACCAGCCCGTCATCGTTCCGATCGCGAACATCGCCGCCGCCACCAGCAGCAGCCCGATGTCGACGCGCCGGTCGTCGAGCAGTCGCAACCAGGCCGGAGGCGCTTCGGAGCGGGTAAGAACGCTCCACTTTGCCGCCAGCAACGGCGTCAGCGTAAAGGAGACGAAGAGCGAGAAGAGCGTTGCCGTCACGACGACCGCGCCGTACTCGCGCAAGTACGCACCGACGATTCCGGACATGAAGGCGATCGGAAGAAAGACCACGACGTCCACCATCGTGATTGCCACGGCGGCGCCGCCGATTTCCGTTCGGCCCGTGATGGCTGCGCTCATCGGATCCAGCCCCATATCTCGATGACGCGTAATATTCTCGAGAACGACGATCGAGTCGTCGACGAGGATGCCGATGATCAGCGCCAGTCCCATCATCGACATCGAGTCGATGTGGAATCCAAAGAGCCGCATCACGATGAAGGTCGCGAGAATCGAGGTGGGAATCGCGAGAAAAACGACGACGGCGTTGCGCCAGGCATGGAGAAAGAGCAGCATGACGATCGCCGTTAAGACGATCCCCTCGATCAGCGACTGCCCCACGCCGACGAGCATCTTTTGCGTGTAGTCGGCCGGCGCGTCGATCTCGTGGAACTGCAGCTGCGGAAACTGCGTTTGAATTTTCGCGAGCTCGGCGCGCAAGGAGGCAGTCGCTTTGATCTGGTCGGCGTCTAGCGTCGGGTTGATCTCCATGTAGACGCGCGGGTGCGCGTTGTACGACGAGATCGTCCGCATCGCGATGTGGCTGTCGTAGGCATTGGCGACGTCGCCGATCTTCAACGACTTGACGGGATATTGCAGGACGCTCAGCGGCGATAGCGGAATGCCCAGCAGATCGTCCGCCTTCTCGACGTAATCGTGGATCGCGACGCTGCCCTCGCGCGTCGGCTGCGTCATGATTCCGCCCGGCACGTTGAGGTTGTTGATCGCGACGGCGTTGAAGATGTCTTCGAGCGTGGCGTTGGTGCCATCGAGCTTGACCGGATCGGGCTCGACATGGAACTCGCGAGTGGCAGAACCGTAGACATCCACCGACTGAACGTTGGGTATCTGCTCGATCAACGGCGTAATCTCGCTATTGATGAGGTCTGCGATCTGCGGCTGAGAGAGGCTCGTCGAGCTGACGGCCACGTCCAACAGCGGCGGCTCGGCCTGTCCGGCCTTCGTCACGACGGGCGGATCGAGGTCGGTGGGCATGTAGACCCGCGCGATGTCCACGCGCCGCTGCACGTCTACTGCAGCCAGATTGAGATCCGTGCCCATCTTAAACTGGACGACGACGATCGCCGTGCCTTCCTGGGCATTCGCCGTCAACTGGTCGAGATGGTCGATGCCGGACATCTGGTCTTCGATTGGCTTGATGACCATGCGCTCCATGTCTTGGGGCGAGGCTCCGGGATAGCTAGCGTAGACCGCGACGACCGGGAAGTCGGTGTTGGGCGGACTCGAGCTGCGCCCGAGCTGAACGAACGAGATAATGCCAAAGATAACCAGCGCGCCAAAAATCGCGATGGTAATCGTGGGACGGGAAAGCGCGAAACGCGTCAGCCACATGATGCGAAATCCATTGCTGCTTAACTCTACGCCGAGAGCCTGCCCTCTGTTTCAGGCCCGAGGTCGACTCGGCACGTCTTTTCGTCGGACCGGTACGCGGCCTTCTGTTCTGCCGCCGTCTTCGGTCACATTTTCCCGTCGTGTTCCGTCAACGAAATGAGACGCCGACACCGCGGCCGTAACCGTACGCAGAGGAGAAAAAGATGAGAATCAAGTTGACCAGCATCTACGTGGACGACCAGGAAAAGGCCCTGCGCTTCTACACCGAAGCGCTGGGCTTTATCAAGAAGGCCGATTTCAGCAACGGGCCGTTTCGCTGGCTGACCGTGGCCTCGCCTGAGGACCCGGACGGGACCGAGCTGCAGCTCGCGCTCAACGACAACCCCGCGGCCAAGGCCTACCAGGAGGCCAGATTTGCACAAGAGCAGCCCGCCGTCATGTTCCTTACCGACGACGTGAAGGGCGACTACGAGCGCATCAAGAGCCGCGGCGCCGAGTTCACGATGCCGCCCACCGAGGTGACCGGCTCGACCATCGCCATGCTCAACGACACCTGCGGCAACCTGGTCCAGATCACGCAGCTGGCACGCTGGTAGGCCTGACGCTTGGTAGGATACCTACCGAGTGAGCGGCGATCCCAGTAAGCCTCGCGAAATTTTCTTGGCCAAGTAAAAATGACTTTAGTCACCTTTCTTGAATCAGGGCCGCTGTGGCTCCCCCGGCGCGCGTTGACTGCTTCGCCGGGGAGTCCTCAAAAGTTGAGGAGGCGGAAGTGGGCGCAGGCTTTGGGCAACAGACGGGCTGGATTCAACTAGGCGACCTCGCGATCGCCTTTGTGTTTCCGGTTCGCGCGGTACAGACCGAGGAGCCTGAATCAAAACAGGCGGCGTAGTCGCGTCGTGAAGTCGCGGGCCTTTTCAGCGACGTTCGTTGTAGAGCACCCCGTCTTCGGAGAGGTCCTGTTCGTTTTCGATGATCGGCACGGCGGATTCGCTGCAACCGACGGTTTCGTTTTCTTTGGCGTGAAATATCCCAGGTTTGCCTTTGGATTCCAACGCGAGGGGAACGTGTTCGTCTCCTGCAAGCTTAATAGCCTCACGAGCCAAACGTTCAACGACCGTCGGCTAACGATATCCGAAGTAGCGCCGCGTGCGTTTAGCTCGTTCGTGCTTTCGAAGGCAAGAGAACTCGCTAAGACCTTCGAACGCGACCCGGTTCGGAGCTGTCGCGGAAGGATTTAGCCTCTAAATCGGGGCACGCGTCCGTTAGCCTCGTACCGAGGAGCCAATCTTCAGGAGCAACACTATGCGTATGCTAATGTATATTAAGCTGCCGATTGAGCCGTTCAATAGCGCGGTTCGCGATGGAAGCGCGGGGCCGAAAATCCAGCGGATTCTCGAGGTGACCAAACCCGAAGCCTCTTACTTCTCAGAGCAGGACGGCCATCGCGGCGGCATCCTGATCGTGAACGTCAACGAACCGGCGGATGTCCCGCGCCTGGCCGAACCGTGGTTTCTCACCTTCAATGCCGAAGTGGAATTTCGGGTCGCGATGACGCCTGAAGATCTAGGACGCGCGAATCTAGAAGGGCTCGGAAGAACCTGGAAATAGCCACTTAGCTCGTGGCCTCAAACGCCTCGTCGTAGCGAACGCTGCCGATCGGCGATTCGGCACCAAAGGAAATCGCCTGGAAGTGTTCCGCTGGAACGCCGGGTACCTCCAGGCCAGGGCGGACCTCGAACCCGAAGCGGCCATAAAAACCGTGGTCGCCAAGCACGACGCAGCCGGCAGCTCCGATGCGCTTCAATTCAGCGAGCGCGGAGTCGATCAGCATCGAACCGATGCCTTCGCGCTGGCGGCTCGGCAATGTGGAGATCGGGCCGAGTCCGTACCACCCCGTTGCACCGGAGGAAATGGTAACCGGCGAGAGCGCGAGGTGGGCGACGACTATGTCATCGTCAACTGCCACCAACGAGAGCGTCAAGCGATCGCATCGCCGAAGCGCGGCGATAATGAATTGTTCCGTATGGTTTGAGAGTGGATGATCCCGGAAGGCGGCTTCGGTAAGGTGACCGATCGCGTCGACATCGGTTGGCCGTTCCTTGCGCACCGTTATGCCCACTTCTGTTACCCTGAGCGTCGCTCTGTCACCCTGAGCCTGTCGAAGGGCGACCCATCGAGAACCTCATGCTTCGACAAGCTCAGCATCACAGGGCGATACGGACGGCACGTTCCCATCACCTGAAGGCTGTTCCGAAACGTCTAAGCGGGGCTGCATCCGCTAGCGCTTCAGAGCCTTGCGGACCTCTAAGGTCAAATCTTTCAGCTCCACGAAGACCACGTGAGAGTCGGTGTTCCCGATGTTCTCGCCGACGTGGACTTGGGCTGGCGACCACAACGCTTGACCTGCCTTCACGGTCACCTCCGGAACGTCATTTCCCACGGTCAGGCGACGCTGGAAGCAGAAAGCATTAAGAGGACGCCGTTAGGATGCTGATGCGCCTGAGTCTTTGCTCCCGGCTTATCGCGGTACTCGAGAACCCTGACTCGATCGTTCTCGAAGATGACTTTGTACTTGTCCGGATCGGTTCGAGTCGGGTCTGGAGCGCTCACGCTAGATCCTCCTAAGTCTTGGAGCCTCGGTACTTTCGGCCGTGCGGTTAAGGCGCGGTGCCTCTCGAAACCACCAACAATCGCGAATCTGCGCAAGGCTGGACTCAGACCAAAGGTAGTTCCCAATCGCTCAGAACTCGATCGATGGTTCCAAATGTGGGGTGGGCGTACCTCGTAGTTTTCTTCGGGGAGAGCCAACGAACCGGAGACGCGTTGACGTAGGCCTGTGACCGAACGGAAAGGAGGAGGCCGTGCTCCTCGCAGTTGTCGCAGCCACATTCATCTGTCCGTCGCCTGCAGCTTCCCCCTCGTCTCCAGCAACACCGCTCAAAACAATTGGGCACGTGACCGCCACTTTGTTGTGCTCCGGGCTCCGCGACAAGATCGCTCCTTCTGTTTCGGGGTTGCGAATTAACGACCAAATCATCTCGCAGGGCCAGTCAATGATGGCTAAGATACGGGCCGACGCGCTTGCCGACCCTCGGAGCACGTCCGCAACGGGCGGAGCTGGAGCTTCATCTGAAATGGACGACCTGCAAATGAGCCTGCTCGTCCAAGCGCTCACGAATAACCTTCGTAGGATAGAGGCTCTTCTTAACGACGCTGCAACCTTTCCGGAACGGGCGGCTACCGAAGACGAACGCGCATTGACTGTGGCGAAGTTGCGCCTCGAAACGGTCGCAGAGCATCAGCGTAACATCCTAAATCTCTTGGCGACGACGCTGCAGACAAACCAGGCAACTGATCTGATGTCCAAGTGCGATCCTGTCGATTGCCCGGCAGGCGGTCGGACGCCGCAGCGCCTATCCTTGCCGAAGGCCCTAGCCAACGAAGTGGATTCAGAGCGGCAGGTAGAAAATGACGTGGCACCCGCTATCGTTGCGCTACTGCAAAGATGCTTAACGAAGCACTGACTGCCTGCTTCGACCATCGAAGTCACACGTCAATCTGCGCAAGACTGGACTCGAACCAGCACGAGATTGCTCCCGCTAGCCCCTCAAGCTAGTGCGTCTACCAATTTCGCCACTTGCGCGCGAGGAGGGACGATTCTCGAAGGCCGTCCCTATCTCATGTTGGGATCGAGGGCGTCTCGCAGTCCGTCGCCGATGTAGTTGATCGCCAGCACGGTAACCAGGATGCACAGGCCCGGAAAGACCGCGGCCCACCAGGCGGTCTGGAGATCGCTTTGGGCGTTGGCCAGCATATTGCCCCAGGAAGCCGTCGGCGGCTGAATGCCGAGCCCCAAGAACGAGAGCGTCGACTCCAGGATGATGACGCCCGCGACGTCGAGCGTCGCCTGCACGATGATCGGCGCCACCGCGTTGGGCAGCAGATGGCGAAAGATGATGCGGGCGTCGTTGTTCCCGACCGCTCGCGCCGCCTCGGCGAACTCACGCTCGCGCAGGCTCAGGAACGAGGCCCGTACCAGGCGAGCGACGTTGGGCCACGAGAGCGCTCCGATGATGATGACGATGACCCCGAAACTCAACGCCGCCTTCGACGATGTGGCTGCCACGATCGCCGTCAGCACGAGCAACAGCGGCAGCAGGGGAATCGAAAGGAAGACGTCGGTCAGGCGCATCAGCGCATAGTCGACCCATCCGCCGTAATACCCGGCAATCGCACCCAGCGTGGTGCCGATGAGCACTTCCATGATCACGGCAAAGAGACCGACGGTTAACGAAATGCGCGCGCCGAAGAGCAAACGCGATAGCAAGTCGCGCCCGACCTCGTCGGTTCCGAGCGCGTGTCCCCAGCACAGCGATTTGTCTTGAAAGCAGGGCGGGAGCGGCGTGCCGTTCCAATGCGGCACCGCCGAGGTTCCGTTGTCGATGGAATTGGGGTCGAATGGAGAGAGCTGTCCCGCAAAAACGGCCGCGAGCACCATCAGGGTGAGCACCACAGCGCCGATGATCGCGAGCTTGTGCCGGCGAAAGCGCGTCCAAAAAGTTACTTTGGAAAGGGGAAGTTCTTCCTCAGCGATCGATGCGACGGCCATTAGTCGTACTTCACCCTCGGATCGAGCCACGCGTAGACGACGTCGGCGAGAAGGTTGGAGAACACGACGAGAAATGCGACCAGCAACAGATATCCCATGAGCAGCGCGAGGTCGCTTTGCGTGAGCGCATTGATGAAGAGGCGGCCCATCCCGGGCCAAGCGAAGATCGTCTCGGTGACGATGGCACCGGCGAGCAAGCTCGGGAGAGAAAGCGCGATGACCGTGACGACCGGAATCAGCGCATTCTTCAAGCCGTGCTTGTAGAGGATGGTTCGAAACGAGAGTCCCTTGGCCGCCGCCGTGCGCATATAGTCGGTACCCAGAACCTCCAAGAGCGACGACCGCATGAACCGGCTAAAGAGCGCGATCTGCAGCAATGAGAGGACGATCGCCGGCAGAATCAAGTGCTCGAGCCGGTCGCCGAAATCGAACGTATCGGAGCTCGAAATGCCGGCCGAGGGAAGCTGGATTTGATAACCGCCCGGAAGCGGGATGCCGTGCACCGCGAACGCGAGCTGCATCATCAGCGCGAACCAGAAGACCGGCATCGATTGTCCGAAAAACGCAAACGTCGTGATCGCGTAGTCGAGGGCCGAGTAACGGTACACCGCCGAAACGATCCCTGCCGTTATCCCCACCGCGATTGCGATGAACAGCGAGGCTCCCATGAGCTCGACCGTCGCGGGAAAACGCTCGATAAGCGCTTGAAAAACGGGCTCCGGAATTACTGGTGGAGTACCCCATGTCGCCGACGAGAATGTGCCCGAGCCACTTGAGATACTGGATCGGAACCGGCTGATCGAGTCCAAGGTTGTGTTTGAGACGCGCGATATCCGCCGCCGTGATATGAGGATTCTGTAAGTAAGGCGCGAGGGGTCCACCCGGCATGTTGTACAGGATGCCGTAGAGGATGACGGAGATGGCCAGCAGCAACGGAATTGACTGGAGCGTCCGGCGCACGACGTAGGTGAACAATGGGCGGCGTTATTGCGGCATCGGCAGACCGAGGACCTTCCGAGCGCGCTCGGGCGTAGCGACGCTCCGGCCGGCCTCCGCGGCGAGACGAGCGACGCGCGCCACGAGCTCCTCATTTCTGGCCAGCCGTCCGCGGCTGTAAAAGAGATTGTCCTCCAGGCCCACGCGGACGTGACCGCCCATCGCGATGGCCGCCATCGCCATCGGAAGTTGCCGTTTGCCGATGCCCGCGACCGACCACGTGCAGCCCGCGGGCAGATCGTCGACCAAATCGCAGAGATTCTGGACCGTCGCTTCCAACCCGCCGGGCACCCCCAGTACGAAATCCACGTGCTGCGGAAATACCAGCAGTCGCTCTTTGGCGAGACGGCGCGCGTTCGCAAGGTGGCCTTTATCGAAGATCTCGAGCTCGGGGCGCACTCCGAACTCATTCATTTTCTTCAAAAGGCCGCGCATGATCGGGAAACTGTTCTCGAAAATGTCGTCGCCGAAGTTCACGCTCCCACAGGTCAGCGTTGCCATCTCCGGGTGCAGTTCGAGCACGGCGGCGCGCTCCTGCGGCGTCATCCCAACTGCGCCACCGGTTGAGAACTGCACGATCAGATCGCTCTGCGCGCGAATCGCCTGGCAAGCCTGATCGAAGCGTTCGACGCTATGCGTATTGGTGCCGTCGTCGTTGCGACAATGCACGTGGAGTATCGAGGCGCCCGCCTCGCGCACCGCTCGGGCCGTCTCCCCGAGTAGCTGCGGCGTATACGGCAGATACGGCGTCTGTTCCGGCCGTATCTCCGCTCCGACGGGCGCGCAGGTAATGATCAGAGGGTCCATAGCGCTCATTGTGACAGCGCGCGGTAGGCGGCCTTTACAAACTCTGAATCGAGGCCGAGCAGCTCGGCCAGCGCGATGGCGTCGGCGTCCGGAACGTCATCATCGCTAACCTTGGCGATCGTATAATCCATCGAGGCCGCCAATGCCTCGAGCGCGTCGCGCAGGTTGCGCGCGGCCGGAGGCGTGCGGATTCCCTTAAGCCCGCGAACCGCGAAGTGCGCGACTCCGGCAGCGGCGGCGACGCCTTGCAAATGCGTCGCCACCAAAGCGCACGCATTTCTTTCCCGCAAGCGTTCGGTCAGCGCGACGACGAGCGCCTTCCCTTCGTGCGGCGTGGTCGTGCGCGCGAACTCGTCGACGAAGATCAACAAGCGCGAAGCGGATCGCGCCAGGATCTCCTGGAGCGCCGTAAGCTCTCGGGCGAACGAGGAGAGCAGACCGCCGGTGCGCTCTTGGAGTCCCGTCCCGAGCCAAGCGATTTGATCGAAGAGCCCGACTCGCGCTCGGGCGGCGGGTACCGGCAACCCGAAAGCCGTGCAGAGCGCGAGCAAGCCGCAGGTCTGCAACGTGAGGCTCTTTCCGCCCATGTTTGGTCCGGTCAAAACCGCCGCGCCGCGCAGGTCGAGATCGATCGGAACGTACCGGCGGCCGGCGACTGTCAGCTCGGCCTCTAACGGAAGAAAACGTGCCCGCTCAAACGACAACACCGGCTCGCCGGTCACGACGGGGGCCGCGCACCGATGACCCTGCGCGAAGTGCACTGCGCCGATGGTGACGTCGAGTTCGCCCAACGCGCCCGCCGCGGCCCCGAGACCCGCGGCGTGTTCGCGAACGATTGCGGAAAGCCCGAGCCGCGCGCGTTCTTCGAGAGCGGCCACGCGGCTGAAGGCCGCCTCACGGCGCTCGAGTGCACTCCGGGAGCTGTCGCCGTACTCAATCGCACAGAGAAGGTAGGTCGCCGCTTCCCGCACGACGCGCACTCCGGCCGGGAGCGCGCCGCGCAGATCCGATCGCATCACCATGAACTCATTGCCGGCGATCTCGTCGCGGCTCAGTTCGCGCGCGACGCTTTCATTCTCTCGGCCGCGCGCCGCATTCAGTTCGGCCTGCGCCTGTGCATACGCCGCGCGCGCCGCCCCCAGCTCGGCATCGAAGGCATCGGCAAGATAAAACCCTTCGGTCTCGTTGCGGCCCGGTGCGAGTGTCTTCGAAACCGCAAGCGTCGCTTCGTTGCCGATCGGTTGTACGAGCGCGCTCGCCGCGAGCGATGCGTCGATGCGTTCGAGCATCTCGCAAAACTGGCGCAGCTCCAAGAACGCGGGATCGTCGAGCGTCTCTCCCATCGAGGCATTGGCGACGACGCCCACGATATCGGGAAGCTGCTGGAGCAGCGAGCGCGCCGCCGCTACCCGATCCGGATGAAGTCCGTCGGCGATCTGCGCGAGCCGGCGCGCGCGGGATTCTGCGGCTGCCTCACTGCCGGGATGAAACGGTACGAGGTCGGAGAACAGGCGTGCCCCGTACGCTGAGACGGGCGCAACCGCATTGACGAGCCAGTCAAAACCCAACAGCTCTGCACTCGCGTCGTCGAGCAGATCCAGCGCCTTCACACGACCTCTTTACCGGCGAAGACGTCGAACGCCGGCAACTTCGTTGCATCGGCCACGGCGCCAAGAAACGCCGCCGGATCGAAGCTGCGCTCCGGTGCAACCGCGCAAACCGTCGCCGCGATCACGTCGAACGCGCGGCGGCAACGAATGCGCAACCGCACCAGCGCTTCCGCAAGCGATCTTCCGTTCATGACGATCTGCGTCGAGTCGCCGACGACGATCTGCCGGTCTTCCCGCCCCGCAATGAAGTCCGCGGCCATCGTTGCCGTAAGCGCCCCTTCCAACTCGAGGACGGCGGCATGCGGATCGAACGCCGGCACGCGCAGACGCGCGATTAGGCTCGCGACGTCGCAAACCGCTTCCGACTCCGTCTTCGCTGCCGCCGCGCCACAGGAGACCACGATCGCCCCGTTAGCGCTTGCCAGCGTCGAGATCCGATCGATCGCCCCATCGATCAAAACGACGTCGCTGCGCGCCGCGATCTCCTCGAGGGCCGCTCGAAGTCCCGAGGCGCTCGACGGGCCGGCCAAATCGTACACGCCGCCGTGGGCCGTTCGCGCGTACAGCAGCGGGCCCGAGGCGCTCTCGAGCTGCGAGATAGCGAGAACTTCGACGGCGGGCGAGGGGCGCAGCAGCGGCCGCGCCGTGATGAAAACGGTGTTCGGATATAGCCGCAAACGAGGCTTGGGGCCAATCGACGCCAGGCCGACGCGCAGCCCCGACGTGCAGGCCGCTTCGTAGATCGCCAAGAGCGCGGTGGTTTTCCCGACGTTCTTTCCGGTTCCGACGACGAAGATCGCGCGCGCACGCTTTTCGCGCGCAAGTTCCAAGAGTCTGCGCCCAACTCGCACGCGTCCGACTTCAGCTATCCGGCGTGGAGTGCCTTGAGGGTTGCAAAAGCGATGCCGGTGAGCGAAAGCAAAAGGCCGCCGACGAACGCGGCGTTGCGTTCGGCGTATCGTCCCAGCCGAGATCCCAGCGTGAGACCCAGGGTCGTCGATGCGATCGACACGGCAGCGATAACGATGAGCGAGATCGGCATCGGAACGCCGACGTACAGGATGGAGAATCCGATGCCGAGCGAGTCGAGGCTAATTGCCAGCGACGCGACTATCAACCCCGACCCGCGCGACAGGTCGACCGGTGCGCCCCTCAGATCGGTGCGGCTCTCGTTCATCATGTAAACGCCCAGGCCCACGAGCGCGGCGAATCCGAAGTAGCCTGCAACGTCCCCAATGAGCCGGCCGGCCAACAAGCCGAGGCAGGCTCCAAGGACATTCATCCCGACTTCGGCGCAAGCAAAGGCGATGCCGATGCGAATTTTGTGCCGGCGCGCGACGCCGCGAACGCCGACGCCGACCCCCACCGCGAAGACGTCGAGCGCCAGAGCGAGGGCGATGATGAAGATCTTGAGCAGTGCTGCGCCCATCGGCACGTTTTGTGCGGTCGGTTGGTGAAGGTTCCTGCATGAGGCGCCGGTCTGCAGGCCCGATCTTTCTCTTCGCGACGCTGCTGCTGCTCGTTGCGCTCGTTGCGCCGGTCGCGGTCGTCATTACGGCAATGCCGCCTACGCAAGCGTTTGCGATCTTCGCCAAGATCGGCGGCGACGCGGCGCGCGTTTCGTTGATTGCGTCGGCCGGGGCAACGCTGGTCGCGACGCTCTTGGGAGTGCCTGCTGGTTATTACCTCGCTCGCATGGCGCCCAGTCTACGCGCCGCCGCGCTCTTTTTGCTGGCTCTGCCGCTGGCCTTTCCGCCGGTCGCCTCGGGTTTGATGCTGATCTACGCGCTGGGCACAAACTCGCCCGCCGGGTCCTGGCTCGCAGCCCACGGATTGACGGTGCCGGATTCGCTGCTCGGCGTCGGGATCGCGGAGTTCTTCGTCTCCGGCTCCTTCGTTGCCATTGCCGCAACCGCGGCGTTTAGCGCCCTCAATCCAATGTATGCCGATGCCGCGCGGACGTTGGGTTCGAGCGAGTGGCGGATCTTCGCTCGCATCGCGTTGCCGGCGGCGTCGGGCAGCATCGGCGCCGGAATCGCGTTCGCGTGGCTTCGCGCAATCGGCGAATACGGGGCGACGAGCATCGTGGCTTTCCATCCCACGTCGCTGCCGGTCGCACTTTACGTAGCGCTTTCCGCTTCGGGCGTTCGCGAAGCGCTCGCAATCTGCTACGGCTTCATCGTCTTGGCAGCGGCCGTGCTCGCCGTAGCCTGGCTTCTGCGCCGCGGCGTCGAACATTCGTCATGAAAGTCGAGGGCCCGGCAATCGACTCGCCAGGCCCAAACCGGTTTCGCTAAACCACTACTTGCCCAATGCGCTGTCGGGACTCACCGCGATCGGCCACTGGCCGCCGTTGGTCGAGAGCTTGTTGCTAAACGTCGTGCCGTTCGGATAGGCGACGCTTTGAATAACGAACGGCGTTCCAGCGTCGACGCTGACGTACAGCGTTTTCTCGTTACCGCTGAGCGACAGCTCGAACGGCGAGCCGGCAGTTACGTCGATCTCTTTTGACGGCGCCGTTTGGCCCGCCGGAAAATATTCGACCGCGCTGCCGTAGATCACGATGAGATTGCCCGAGCTATCGACTTCGAGCGCGCCCGGATAGCCGGGGAGGCCGAGGTTGACGCCGGTGGTGGATCCAGGAGCGAACTCTTCGACTTCATCTCCTACGGACGCGTACAGGTTATCTTTCGCATCCGTCGCGAGACTCTCGGCGCTGCCCGACGTGGGGATGGTGAGCGACGGAGACGTTTGCCCCTTCGGGTAGACCGTAATCGTGTCGTTGCCGACGTTGGCGCAGTAGACCGTGCCGGCTGCATCCACCGTCAGACCCGTAGGCGAAACGACGCCGGTGCTGATGGTGAGGAACGGCGAGGTCGCCCCCGGCTTATAGGCGGTTATCGTGTCGTTACCGATGTTGGTGGCATACACGTTACCCTTTTTGTCGACGAAGAGACGCTCGGGCTCCGAAAGGCCCGTCGTGATCTGGCCTTTCTCCTTGCCGTTAACGCCTTTGGACGAGTAGATCGTGATCGTGTTGTTGTTGTAATCGCCCCAATAGATCAGGTTCTTGCCCTTCTTGGCGTCGGGGGACAACCAGCCTCCGCCGTTCGCTTGTGGCCGGTGCGCGCCTACGCCGTGGCCGTTCGCGAGCGCCCGGAAATCACTCGCTAGATTACTTGCTGGATTACTCGCTAGATTAGCAGTAGGCACCCCGGAGTTCGAGCAACCAGCGGCGAGGGCGCCAAATATTCCAAATACCGATATCGTTGCCGCGCGCCGAGTAAACGAAGCATTACGATGCAACATGTTATTCTCCTTAGGAAATGGGTAGCGCGCGGTTTCGCGCTACCTCGCGCCAGACCTTTGGGGCAGCCACGTCGTTGCGCGCTCGCCCAGGGGCGCGTGCCCCGCGCCGCCAATCATGGCGAGGGATTTCACTACTACTTGCGGGCTCTTAGAAAGGTCCCGATCATGAATCGTTTCCTTATCCCCGGCGTCGTCCTCGGTATCGCGCTCGCAGGGCCTGCTTCCGCCGGAAGTTACTACCGCGATCTCACGCCGGCCGTCTCGACGCCCGTAGGAGGCATCATACGCGCCAACGGAACGATCGAACGTGGTCGCGGTTTTGCCGTCGACCGCGAAGAATTCGGTCTCTACCGAATCACCTTTAACAAGGGAGTCTTCCCAACGGGCTGCGCGGCCGTCGTCGTTAACGGAGAGGTCTCGGGATCGGTTCTGAGCACGGCCGTTGATGCCAACTGCCATACCATTGGACCGCCGATCGTCCAAGTGCGCCTCTACGATCCCAGCAACGGCGGCCGGGTTGACGCCAGCTTTCAGTTCATAGCCGTTGGCGTGTAACAGGCTGGTAAGCCTTGTCTTCATTAGGTTTTAGCTAGCGATCGTTGATGAGGGACGCGGTCCAGCGGAACTTCTATTTCGTCGCTCGTCGTTTCGTCGCCGGCGACAATATCGGCGACGCGATTGCGGCCGTGCGCGCGCTCAACGGCGAGGGGATGTCGGCGACGCTCGACTTTTTGGGTGAAGACGTCCACGTTGCCGACGCGGCACGGCGCACGCGAGAGGTCTACGAAGAGATACTCGATGCGATAGCCAAGAGCGGCGTCGACTCGAACGTCTCCGTCAAACTGACTGCGATGGGCCTACTCTTCGACGAAGATTTTGCGCTGAACAACCTCGTCGCAATCCTCGAGCGCGCGGCGCAAAACCGCGATCCGTTCGTGCGTATCGATATGGAGGGCTCTGCGGTCGTCGAGGCCACGCTTCGCGTTTTCCGGAAAGCCTTCGCAGCACATCCGAACGTCGGCCCCGTGCTGCAGTCGTACTTGAAGCGTACGCCCGCAGACGTCGAGAACGCGATCGCGCTGCGCGCTCGCGTACGGCTGGTCAAGGGCGCGTACAACGAGAGTCCCGAGATCGCCTATAAGTCGATGCCGAAGATCCGCGCGCAATACCTGGAGCAGGCGCGGCGGCTCCTGTTGCATGGAAACTATCCGGGCATCGCAACCCACGATCGCCGACTGATTGCCGCAGTTAAGGAGTTCGTTGCTGCCGAACGGCTCCCGCGCGAGAGCTTCGAGTTCCAAATGCTCTACGGCTGTCGTCCGAGCGTGCAGCGGGAAATCGTCGCGCAAGGATACCGCTTGCGGATTTACGTTCCGTTCGGAACGCATTGGGCGGGCTATTTCTACCGGCGCGTCTTAGAGCGGCGCGAGAACGCGCTGTTTGCAATCTCGTCCATCTTTTCACGATAGTGCGCGCCGTCGTTCAAAGAGTCAGCCGCGCCTGCGTGCGCGTAGCGGATCGCAACGTGGGCGAAATTGGGAACGGTCTATTGGTGCTCGTCAGCGTCGGCACCGACGACGACGAACGCGACGTCCGGTCGATGGCCGAAAAGCTCGCCGAGCTGCGGATCTTTCCCGATGCCGGCGGATCGATGAATCACTCGCTGACGGACGACCGGCGGGGCGCTCCTCCTAGTTTCTCAGTTCACCCTGCACGGCGATGTGCGGCGCGGGCGGCGGCCTTCATTCGTTGCGGCCGCGCCCCCGGCGCGGGCACGCAGCCTCTACGAGTTGCTGGGAACGACGCTGGCGTCGCGCGGCGTCCAGGTGGCCTTCGGCGAGTTCGGGGCCCACATGGCCGTCGAGCTCGTCAACGACGGCCCCGTTACGATCCTCGTCGACACAAAAAGACTCTTCTAACCAAGCAGGAGCTCCCTGCCGGAGCGCGCTTCTACCGCACGCTCTCATCGAGCCCCAACCTTGGCGTCAAACTTTTCTCCCGATAATGACGTTGTAGTAGTTAGAAAGAGTTTGCCGCCCTTGCTTGGCGGCAGACGGACAGGTGAACAGCAAAAATCATGGCAGAGAACAAGGAACAGAAAGCCCGCACCGGCGGAATGTCCGTCCGCGAGGCCGGGCAAAAAGGCGGCGAGACCGTGAAGAACAAGTACGGCGCTCAGTTTTACGAGCAGATCGGACGCAAGGGCGGCTTAGCGACGAAGCTCGCACACGGCCACGAATTCTACGAGCAGATCGGTAAGAAGGGTGGCAAGAAGGGCGGCGAAGCCACGCGAGACCGGTATGGGCCCAATTTCTACGAACGCATCGGACAAAAAGGTGGGCAAAAAGTCAAGCAGCTCATCGAAGAAGGCAAGCGCGCAGCAAAAGCTCAGAAGCGCGCGAGCTAAGGTATCCCGGCTTGGGATACGCCTAAGCCTTGTCGTCTTTGCAGTCGTAGCGATCGGCGCGGGAAGCGTAGGGGCCTATCCAATGCCCCTTAGGCCCATGCCGAAACCGTCGCCGAGTCCGACGGCTCCCCCAGCAAACGCCTTGCCTTTTGACTCGACGTTGCTCTTCGTATTGGACGATCCGATTTCGTCGAAGTCGTCGAAGCCCGGCGAAAATGTGCGCGCTCACCTTAAGAGCGCGATCGTCGTCAACGGTCGGACCGTCGCCCCGGCGGGCGCGCCCGGTCAAATCCGCATCGTGGCCGTGTCGGGATCGGACATTGAGGACAAGTACGGCTTCGTGGACATTTTCTTCGAACCGCTCGCGCTGCCCGATGGCCGAGTCTTGCCGCTGCGTGCTCCGGTGGCGCGTCTCGAGCCGCACGATACAGCCGGACACGAAAGTACGGTCGAGGCCGAGGACACCGTCGGCGACATCTTTGTGCCGTACTACACGCTATGGCAGATCTTCCGTCACGGGAAGAATTTCGTGTTGAGTGCCGGTTCCGAACTTCCGGCGCGAACCCAAGCGACGATCACTTCCGAAGCCAATGGAACGATCGCGATCGTCACGCCGCGCCCCTTGCCGCAGGGTTCTGAGGTTCCCGACGCGACCTTTCCGCTGTCGCCGCTGGCGACGCCGCTCCCGACGGCCGTCCCCGTTCCGAAGGTCAGGTATACACCGTCACCTTCGCCCTCCCCAATCGCGACGTCGACGCCAACGCCTTAGAAAGCACGATGTTTTTGGCCGTGCTTCGGGAAAAGAGGGCCAAGAAAGGGAGGTTCTGCTCGTGTTGATTCGCCTAACCTGCGCGCTCGCAGCCGTCGCACTGACCGCGATCCCCGGGTTCGCGGCTACGCCGTCACCTGGCCCGTCGCTCTCGCCCGTGCCCCAGGGCACCGAAGTGGCCTTCGTCCAGATGATCCAAAAAGACCTGACGGCTCGCTTCCCGACGCCGGCGGACGCCGTGAAGGCCGGCTACTTCCGGTATACCAACGAAGACGAAGACGGCGCAATCAGTTATGCAAACCTGCAGTGGCAGAGCGGAAATCCCAAGTCGCCCAGTCAGCTCTGGTACGACGTGCACGGAAACTTGCTCGGCGCCGATTTCTCGGTACTGCAGAGCGCCTCGCCGGCGCCGCCCCAAGTCTGGGGCGTCAACTACCGCCGTTGGACCTCGTTTCGCGAGCACGTCCATTACGTTCTCGCCGGCCCGAATGGTACGGAGACCTACGGCGCGACCAGCGTGAAGAAGTTCGCCGCGGCGGGCGGCAACGTCGATAATCCCCAGCCCGAGACGGTCGTCAAGATGGGCAAAGCCAAGGACGTCGCCACCGTGACGCACGTCTTCCTCTTCCCTTCGATCTGGGATCTCATCGTCTGGATCAAACCGAATCCCAACGGCGCGTTCGCCGACAAGAACCCGGACGTTATTCCCAGCGCCAACGCCGAAAAACCCGACTAGGGAAGCTCTGATATTAGTTCGGTCTGAACTAAATCAGAGCTTCCCTGATGCCTGTGCGGTTCGTCAGTAGCCGCGAATGCCGTTTGGCGAGCCCCAGCCGCCGGGACCGGAATAGTATTTTTTGTACCTCCCGTTCCCGCAGAGGTAGTTCGGGCAACCACCGCCGCCGGTCGGATGATGGAAGTACCTCTTGTGCTTTTTTTGCGCCAGCGTCCAGAAGTTCTTGCCGCCATCCTGACTCGTCGCATTGCCTGCGAGCCCGATGACGCCGGCGCTGAACGGTGAGGATACGCTGGTCCCGCACACGCCGAACCAGCCGCCGTAAAGGTCGCTATATTCAGAAACGCCGGGCGAGCAGCCGGCCTCTGCCGAGACGTCACCGACGGTTCGGTACGAGCAGTCCGGGTCATGCTGCCACGGGGGCTTCGCGACGCCGGTTGCGCAGCCGCCGCCGGCGCCATCCCAGATTGATTCGGAGTACTTTGAACCGCTTACGGCAAGCTGAGTGCCGCCGACCGCGATGACGCTGTCGAGTACCGCCGGTGCGCCGATTTGCTCGTAACCGCTATCGCCGGTTGAGGCAAGATACGCGATGCCCGGCGTGTCAAAGTAATTCTGGAAGTTCGAATCGCCGCAGTCATCGGTGCCGGTGCAGCCCCAGCTGTTGCTGAGGATCGTCGCGCCTAGCGTAACGGCTTCGGCTTCGGCTTGTTCGAAGCCGCTGATCGAGGAGCCATCACTGGCCTCCATGAGATACACCGTGCATTTGGGACACGCGGCCGAGACCATCTCGATGTCGAGGTCCGTCTCGACACACCAGCCGTAATCCTCGCAGCTGGGAGGATAGTTACTCTGTTGTCCGTCCTGGTTGTACTTCACGAGGGTTCCCGTTCCGAGCCCGAACTGGCTGCGGTACGTCGCGAACGTCGTAGCGGCGTCCGGGTCATCGCCGGCCTCGATGACGGCGACGATCTGTCCCGATCCTTTTCCTAAAGACTTGGTAAGACCGTAGGCCGCCTGGAGTTGGGCCGGCGTCCAACCACAAGCCGACGGACTGCAGCCGGAGGCGGGGGATATTCCGTGCTCATTGGAGATGAGCGCAAAACAGCTCGGCTTGCCGACGACTTGCGGGCAGGCGGCATGCGCGAGATGCTTTGCCTGCCACTGCGGCACGGCGTGGATAGACGGTGCGACGCCCTGCGTCGTCGCCCCGGGCGCGCCGATCGGCGGCTGCGACCCTCCGCACGCCGGCAGTAAAACGAAAGCGACGCAGCTGAATACTAGCGCGCTAAAAGTCGAAGTCTTCATTGTCTTTTGCTCCTCGCTCCATAGGCGAAATTCGTGGCCTCGAATCTTCGCCGGCCAGCGCCAGGAAACTCCTGTTTCCCGATTATTTCTTGGGAACGCAGTAGGTTTGCGCGGCGTTGTAGGCGACGTCGACGGCCTGGTCTTCCGAGCGCTCGATCACGGCGCGCTGGTTGTCGAAGTGCAACCAGCTCTTGCTGTCGCGCATGGCGGGCGCCTCCGTCATCTCGCGTTCGCTAAAGCCGCCCATCGCCGGATTGGCGCGCGCGATGTTGTAGTTGAGCATTGCCTGATATAAGTGCATGAGGTCGATGGCGAGTTGGCGCTGGTGATCGTAGGCGGTTTGCAAGTCCCACACGGCATGGACGACCTGCGCCTTTGCCTTCGGGTCGGCTGTGAGCGCGGCGCCGTCTTGTAACTGGCCGATGTTCGTCGAAATGCCGGCTAGCGAGTTGTTGAGCGTCGTTTCCTGGCGTTCGATCGCATCGCGCACGTGTAAATACTGCTGGACGTAGTTGGTCTGGTGAAAGACCGTGTTGAGCGTATCGAGCTGCACGCTCGTTCCGTCGAGAACGCGATCGTTGGCCAGCATGGGCAGCATCGCACCGTTAAAGTGATCGGCAAGCGAGTTGCAGTATGGCGATGAGATCACCGTCACGATGGTTGGGAGCTGGCGCTCGGCCGGTGATGCGGGTGGCGACGGGCTCGCTATTACGACGGCGAGAAGGGCGGTCAATAAATTCAGCATTACCATTCTTCGAAAACCTGAGGGTGGGAGAGCTACTCGTTCGTCCAGTAATCCTTGAGCGCTTTACCGCGCGAGGGGTGACGGAGCTTGCGCAAGGCCTTCGCTTCGATCTGCCGGATTCGCTCGCGGGTGACGCCGAATTCCTGGCCGACTTCCTCGAGCGTTCGCTGATGGCCGTCTTCCAAGCCGAATCGTAAGACGAGCACCTTGCGTTCGCGGTCGGTGAGATTCTGCAGCACGTCCTGCATCTTCTCTTTGAGCAGCATGACGGATGCCGCCTCGGCCGGGGCGACCGCCTCCTGATCCTCGATGAAGTCGCCCAAGTGCGAATCTTCCTCTTCGCCGATCGGCGTTTCGAGCGAGATCGGTTCTTGCGAAATCTTCATGACCTCGCGCACCTTTTCGGGGGTCAGCCCCATCGACTCGGCGATCTCTTCGACCGAGGGCTCGCGGCCAAGCTCTTGCAAGAGCTGGCGGGAGACTTTGATCAGACGGTTGATCGTTTCGACCATGTGCACGGGGATCCGGATCGTCCGAGCCTGATCGGCGAGTGCGCGCGTAATCGCTTGGCGAATCCACCAGGTCGCGTAGGTCGAGAACTTATAGCCCTTGCGGTAATCGAACTTTTCGACGGCGCGAATCAAGCCGAGATTGCCTTCTTGAATGAGGTCTAAGAAGAGCATGCCCGCGGCCCACGTATTTCTTGGCGATCGAAACGACGAGCCGCAGATTGGCTTCGGTCAACTGACGCTTCGCCTCTTCACCGGCATCGACGGTCTTCGAATCCGCGGCGCCGTTGCGACGCCCTTCGAGCTCGCCGGCCTCGATGCGCATGGCCAGCGACTTCTCTTGCTCCATCGAGAGCAGCGGAACGCGCCCGATCTCTTTGAGATACATGCGGACCGGATCGTCGAGCGAGAGCCCGTCCGGAATCGTCTGCTCCGCTTCTTCCTCGCGCTCGGCCTCGGGTTTCTCTTCTTTTTGCTCGTCGACGAGCTCGATCCCGGCGGCGGTGATCTCTTCAAAAAACTCATCAAGCTGCTCGGGAGTGATCTCCTCGAGCACATCAAAAGCGCTGTTGATCTCTTCGTAGGTCAGCGATCCCGCGACTTTGCCGCGCGCGAGGAGCTTTTTCTTCAGCTCGTCCAGCGTCGCCGGCGGAGCCGCGTCCGCGACCGGTGCGTTCTTTTTACGTGCCATTATCTTTTTCGTTCACCCCCTCTCTGTTTTGCTTTGATGCCCGCTTTGGCCCTTAACGCTTTAATTTGGCGACAAGCGTTTCGAACTCTCCGCGGAGTTCCTCCGGGACCGCCTCACCGCAGGCGAGCCGCTCGTCGATGAGATGCGATAACTCTCGGTACCGCTCCCGTTCGTCGTTGAGTCGCAACCGCTCGACCACCCGTTCCAGGTGTGCGCGCCGCTCCTCGGAATCGCCGTACCGTATGGCCGAGCTCCGGTCCCGACGTCCCAGATCGACCACCACGTCGAGAATCCCCTGATCCTCGGCAAAGAGCCCGAAGACGTCTGCCGTAGTACGGAGCGCACCGGCCGCCCCCACGATCCGCTCGTAGATCCGCCGATACACCTCGTTCGAGAAACGTGATGCACCGATGCGCTCGCCGTACTCTACCGCCAGGAGCGGCTCCTCGAGCAGTATGCTCACGACTTCGCGTTCGAAGGAGAGCGGCTCGAGGGAAGTACTGACGTGGCGGCTTTCCGGCAACCCATTTCGCGCGCGCGGCGCGAAGTTTGCGCTATCGGCGAGGAAGCGGCTATTCCGAAGATCGTCCACGCTCACCTGCAGACGGTTTGCGACGTAGACGACCCAGCGGTCCCATTCCTCACGCGGCGCTAATCTTCGAATCAGCCCCGCAGCCTTGGGCATAATGCGCGCGGGAGAATCGAACCCGGCGCGAAGCTGCTCGATTTCCGCGTCGATTTTGAATTCGATTGCCGGCTTTGCAGCATCGAGCAACCGGCGAAACTCGCCGGCGCCGTGGACACGAACGAAACTATCTGGGTCGTCTCCGGAAGGGAGCATGACGATGCGCACCGGGGAGCCGGTGCTCTCTAGCGTGTTAGACGCGATGTCGATGGCTTTGGTTGCGGCGCCGCTCCCGGCTGCATCGCCGTCGAAGCAAAGATAGATGTAGTCGGCGTACTTTCGCAGTTCGGCCGCTTGCTCGGCCGTAAACGAGGTTCCGAGCGCGGCGACCGTGTTTTCGATGCCGGCTTGATGCAAAGCGATGCAGTCGAGGTAGCCCTCGACGACGATCAGAGTGCGATCGCTCTGCGCGGCGCGGCGCGCGAGATTGAGCGCGAAGAGATGATGGCCTTTGGTGTAGACCGGGGTTGTCGACGTATTGAGATACTTCGGCTCGCCGTCGCCGATCGCGCGGCCGCCGAAGGCCATAACTTCGCCCGTCGTCGCGTAGGTCGGCACCATCAGACGATCGCGATAGAAGTCGTAATAGCCGCGTTGACCGCTCTTGACCAAGCCGGCCTTAGCGGCTAACCCCAAATCCACGCCGTTGCGCTCGAGCTCGCCAACGAGACCGCTCCACGAATCGGGCGCGTAGCCAAGGCCGAATCGCTCGATGGTTGCGACCAAAAAACCGCGCTTCGCGCAATAGGCTCGCGCCGTCGCGCCTCGCTCGGCGGCAAACATGCGCGCAAAGTAGGCGGCCGCGATGCGGTTGGCTTCGTAGATCGCTTCGCGCTCGCTGCGCACGCCGCTGCGTTCGCGGATCCTCAGGCTCCAGCTCGATGCCGGCTTTGGCGGCGAGCATCCGAACCGCGTCACCAAAACCGGCGTTCTCCAACTTCTGGACGAAGGTGATGACGTCGCCGCCGGCCCCGCAGCCGAAGCATTTGAAGAACCCGCGATCGGGATGCACGTGAAACGACGGCGTTTTCTCGGAATGAAACGGGCAGAGACCAACCAAGTCGTTGCCGCGCTTGCGAAGCGGCACGTACTGTCCGATGAAGCTCGCGATGTCGATTCGCGCGCGAATTTCCCGAGAGCGCCCTGGTCGTATCTCAATGCCGACGGGAGTTCTTCGGTTCGCCCACGTATTCCGTCGCGCGTGGCATGAAACGCATCTTCGACCCGATTCATCACTTCATCGAGTTATCCACAGCGGAAGCGCGACTGCTCGACCTTCCGGCGATGCAACGTTTGCGCCGGTTGCGGCAGCTGGGCCTGGCGTACCTCGCGTTTCCGTCCGCCGAGCATTCCCGCTTCACGCACGCGCTCGGCGCGCTCGCAATGGGGACGCGCGCATTCGACGAGCTGGTGCGCCACGGCCGAGATTTTTTCGGCAGCGAAAAGCGACGTCGCGTACCAGCGGCGTCTCGTGCGCGCGGCGCTGCTGCTGCACGACGTCGGCCACGGGCCCTTCAGCCACGCGTGCGAGGATGTTCTCGAAGTTCGTCACGAGCGGCGCACGGCCGACATGCTTGCGTTGCCGGACATCGCCGAGGGCAGTCGCGGCGCTCGATGTCGACTCGGGTGACGTGCTCGCCCTAATCGTGGCGGATTCTGCGGGCCGCTACCCGGAGCTGCGCGAGCTGGTCAGCGGACCCAACCTCGACGCCGACCGGATGGACTACCTTCAGCGCGACGCGTACTTCACCGGCGTCGCTACGGGCCGTTACGACGCCGAGCAGTTGTTGGCGTCGCTGCGCATCGTCCGTCACGAAGGGCGCGCGACAGTCGGCATCGACCGGCGCGGCGTCGTTGCGCTCGAATCCTTCGTAATGGCACGCTACATGATGTTCGCGTCGGTCTACTTCCATCACACGACGCGAACGTTCGAGCACGTGCTGCACGACGTGCTGCGCGAGCTCTGGCCAAACCCGCGCGCTCTCGACGAGATCGACGAGTTTCTTCGCTGGGATGACTTCCGCGTGCTCAACTCACTCGACGATTCGCAGAGCGAGGCGGCTTACGCTTTGCGTAACCGCGTGAGGGTCTACGCTTTGGCCGCGGAGTTCAACGCCGAACGGGACCTGCGCGCCTTCGATGCCTGCGAGGCGGCTCTTTGCGAGCGCTTCGGCGAAGCTAACGTCTGGGCCGATTCGCAATCGCAGTTGCTGCACCGTCTTCCGCTGGGCATCGATCAAGCCTCGACCGTCTTGGTCGACGGCCCGAGCGGTCCGGTTGACGCGCGCCAGGCCTCCGACGTCATCGCCAAGCTCAGCGGCAAGGCGTATTGGCGAAAACTCTTCGTTCGAAGAGCTCCCGATCGCGAGGACGCGGTACACGAGGCACGCGACATTTGCGCGCGAGTGATCGCGTCCTTCAATCGATCGGTGTAGAGGCTACAACGGAACCGCGAACACCGTGCCGGAACTGCCTGGCCCTACGTTGGATAGGCTCGTGCCGTAGAGCGTGCCTTTAACGTTCACCAGTCTCCCTAACGGCGCAATCGGGGTACCCTTCGGACCGTTCGTGTTGAACTCGTACACGAACGATTCCGCACCGCCGGGCGTGATCGAAAAGACCGCTCCCCCGACGTTAGCGCCCTCCACGGTGCCGTAAAACGTTCCGCCGACATTGATCAAGCCCGCCTGCGGGCCGACCTCGTCATCGCCGGAGCCGGGCGCGCCGAAGCTGCAGATGATGCTGAACTTGCCGGTGGGCGTGATCTTAAAAACCGTCCCACCATCGTAGGCGCCGCCCTTCGATGTCGTTCCGTACAGGTTACCGCCGTACGCCAACAGGTCCCCGACCGGCTCCGAACCGTCGGGAGTGCCCGTGAAGGTGTGCAGAACGGTTCCTTTGCCCGAAGGCGTCACTTTGAAGACCGTTCCTTCCCCTCCGGAGCTCGTGCCGCCGCCGACGGCCGTACCGTAGAACGCGCCTTTGTAGTAGATGACTCCCGCTTCGGGGCCCTGGCCGTCCGACGGCTGACCTTTTAAGCTATAGAGGACGCTCTCCTTACCCGAGAGTGTGATCTTGAAAACAGTCCCCAGGCCGCTCGTGCCGCCGCTATACGTCGTGCCGTAAAGCGCGCCTTTGTGATAATACAAAACGGCATCGGGCAGACTGCCGTCGGTGCCCCCCGTGAAACTGTAGAGCACCTTCTCCTTACCTGCCGTTGTGAGCGAGAAAACGGTGCCGGCCCCTTTCGCTCCACCCTGGTAGGTAGTTCCGTAGAGCTTGCCTTTGACGTAGATCAAACTCGCGTATGGGTACTCGCCGTCGCTGCCCGAAAAGCTGTACACGATCTTTTCGGACCCGCCTGTACTGGTTGAGAAGACCGCTCCAACGTTATTCGCTCCACCCGCGTAGGTCGTCCCATAGAGGGTGCCTTTTACGTTGACGGGACCGTCGTACGGCAAATCGCCGTCCGGTTGCCCTTGGAACACGTAGATGGCTGGATTGCCCGAGGACGTATCCGGGCGGGCGGAGAGCGGATGGGCGTATCGGGCCGCGTTGACGTTCGGGCCCGAAGCTACGGGCAGGGCGCCTCCGCTCCCCGTCGCGCAGCCGGCGACGGCGACGCAGCACCCGAGTGCGAGAAATCGTTTCATTGGCATAAACCTCCGGAAGTGGTTGAGGGATTGATTCCTATCGAGCATGCGCGCGGGGAGGCCCCGCGTATATGCGTGGAAACACCACTTTCGAGAGTCTTAGCTGATAACGCCGATTGCCGCTTGCGCGGCGGCTAGGCGCGCGATCGGAACGCGATAAGGCGAACAGGAAACGTAGTCCAAGCCCAAGCCGTCGCAGAAGGCGACGCTGCTGGGTTCGCCGCCATGCTCGCCGCAGATGCCGATCTTGAGAGCAGCGCGCGCCGAGCGCCCGAGCGTCACCGCTTGCTGCATCAGCGCGCCGACGCCGCGCCGGTCGAGCACTTGAAAGGGATCCTCTTTGAGGATTCGCTTATCGAGGTAGACGGGAATGAAGGACGCCTCCGCATCGTCGCGGCTGTAGCCGTAGGTCGTCTGCGTGAGATCGTTGGTTCCGAACGAGAAGAATTCGGCATCGGCGGCGAGCTCGTCGGCGACGATGCAGGCTCGGGGGAGCTCGATCATCGTGCCGATGCGATAGGGCACGTCGACGTTCTCTTTCTTTAAGATTTCGTCGGCGACGCGCTTGGCGGCCTCGCGCGTCGTCTTCATCTCTTCCTTCGTTCCGACGCCCGGAATCATGACGTCGGGCCGCGCATCGACGCCCCGGCGCCGCAGCTCGCAGGCCGCTTCAAAGATGGCGCGTACCTGCATCTCGTAGATCTCGGGAAAGACGATTCCCAAGCGGCAGACGCGCAGGCCGAGCATCGGATTCTGTTCGTGCAACTGCTGGACGCGCCGTAGCAGGGCCTCCTTCTCGCGATACTGCGCCGACTCGACGCCTTTGGTGAGGCGCAGCTCCGTCGTTTCGACGAGCAGCTCTTCGAGCGACGGCAGAAACTCGTGCAGTGGCGGATCGAGCAGCCGGATCGTCACCGGTAAACCCTGCATCGCTTCCAAGATGCCGAGAAAATCGTCACGTTGAAAGGGCAGGAGTTTTTCAAGCGCTTTCGCCCGCCCAGTGACGGTGGTCGCCAAGATCATTTCGTGGACGATCGGCAGGCGCGCCGGCTGCATAAACATGTGCTCGGTGCGACAGAGACCGATGCCCTGCGCGCCGAGCTCGCGCGCCTTCACTGCGTCCTCGGGGGTATCGGCATTCGCCCAGACCTGCATGCGCCGCAGTTCGTCGGCCCACGACAGAAACGTCGCGAGCCAGTCCGGCAACTGCGACGGCGGTGGAATCAATCGCAGTTCGCCGATCACCACATTGCCGGTCGTGCCGTCGATCGTCAGCCAATCTCCTTCGCGCAGCTCGCGGCCGCCGAAGCTGGCGCGTTTGTTGCGCAGATCGATTCGAATGGCCTCGCAACCTGCGACGCACGGTTTACCCATCCCGCGCGCGACGACCGCCGCATGCGAGGTCGCACCGCCCTTTTGGGTTAGCACTCCCTCGGCGGCGATCATTCCGTGGACGTCGTCGGGCGTAGTCTCGGTTCGCACCAGGATTGTCTTACGGCCCTGCTCCTTCCAGTCAACCGCATCTTCCGCCGAGAAAACGATCTGCCCGGCCGCCGCGCCCGGCGCGGCGTTGAGTCCCTTGCACGCCACGGCGATGCGCTCGTTGGGATCGATGCGCGCGTGGAAGAGCTGGTCGAGCGATTGCGCGCTGACCATGCCGACGGCGCGCCGCTTATCGATGAGTCCTTCTTCAACCAGATCGCGTGCGATTTTTACCGCAGCTTCCGCGGTTCGCTTCGCGTTGCGGGTCTGAAGCATGAAGAGCTTCCCACGCTCGACGGTAAACTCCAGGTCTTGAACGTCGCGATAGTGGCGTTCCAGACGCTTGGCAATCTCTGCGAACTGCGCGTAGACCTTGGGCTGAAGCCGGGCGAGGTCGGAGATCTTCTCCGGTGTGCGGATACCCGCAACGACGTCCTCACCCTGGGCGTTGGTGAGATACTCGCCGAAGAGCTTCCGCTCGCCGGTGTTCGGATCGCGCGTAAATGCGACGCCGGTCCCGGAATCGTCACCCATATTTCCAAAAACCATCTCCATGACGTTGACGGCGGTGCCCCAGTCGTCCGGAATCTTGTTGAAGCGCCGGTAGTCCACGGCACGTTTGGAATGCCAGGAATCGAAGACCGCTTGAATCGCGCCGTACAGTTGCGTGTGCACGTCCTGCGGAAACTCTTTGCCGTGCTCGCGCACGATGGCCTTGAAACGATCGACGAGCGCCTTCCAAGATGCGGCGTCGATCTCGGCATCGGTCCGAACGCCGAGCGCCGTGCGAGCGGCGTCGATAAGTTCTTCGAAACGATCCTTGCCGATGCCGAGCACGACGTTCGAAAACATCATGATGAAGCGGCGGTACGCGTCCCAAGCGAAGCGTTCGTTGTTGGTCAGGCGCGCGAGCCCGGCGACCGTGTCGTCGTTCAAGCCGAGGTTGAGGATCGTATCCATCATGCCGGGCATCGAGACGCGTGCGCCGCTGCGAACCGAAACGAGCAGCGGATCTTCCGCGACGCCGAACCGCTTGCCGGTGCGCTTCTCGAGCTCGCGCATCGCGACATCGACTTGCTCTTGCAGCCCTTCGGGATATGCGCGCCCGGCGTCATAGAAGCGCAGGCACGCCTCGGTCGTGATCGTAAACCCGCTGGGCACGGGCAGACCGGCAGCCGTCATCTCCGCCAGGCCTGCACCCTTGCCGCCGAGCAAATTGCGCGCGGCTTTGGGATCCGAGTTCGACGCGAGTGCGCCGCTCTCGTCGAAGAAATAAACGAACTTCGTCACCGCAAGCGTTCCCGCAGATGCTCGGCTAGTCGATCGCCGGCGATGCGCTCCTGCTGCATCGAATCGCGCGAACGCAGCGTCACGCTTCCGTCGGCCATCGTTTCGTAGTCCACGGTGACGCAGAACGGCGTGCCGATCTCGTCCTGACGCCGGTAGAGCTGACCGATGTTTCCTTCGTCGTACTGCGTCCGAAACTCCGGTCGCAGCGCCGCCTCGATGCTCGAAGCGCGCTCGACGAGTTCGGGCTTGTTGCGTGCCAGCGAGAAGACCGCGACTTGCACGGGAGCGATAAAAGGATGGAATCGCAGGACCGTGCGCTCCGTCTCCTTCCCGTTGGGATCGACGCTACGTTCGCGTTCGTACGCGTCGATGAGGAAGGTGAGGGCGGTGCGGTCCATCCCGGCGGAGCTCTCGATCAGTAGCGGCGTGTAATGTGTCTTAGTCGCTTCGTCGAAGAATCGGAGGTCTTTACCTGAGAGGCGCATATGCGCGTCGAGGTCGTAGGTGCCGCGGTGTGCGATCGACTCGAGCTCTCCCCAGCCCCACGGGAAGAGATACTCGACGTCGATGCCGGCCTTGGCATAATGCGGGCGCTCCGAATCGCTCAGCTCGTAGAAACGCAGCCGCTCGGAGGCGACGCCGTAGCTCGCATACCAGTTCTTGCGGCGCTCTACCCACGCACGAAAGCAGTCCATGTCGGTGCCGTCGTCGGGAACGAAATATTCCAGCTCCGCCTGTTCGAACTCGCGAACCCGAAACGTGAAGTTTCCGGGCGTGATCTCGTTGCGGAACGATTTGCCGATCTGCGCCACGCCGAACGGCGGCCGTTTACGCGCGCTTTGGTAGATGTTTTTGAAGTTCACGAAGATGCCTTGCGCGGTCTCCGGACGCAGATACGCCACCGACGACGTATCTTCCATCGGCCCGATCGAAGTGCGCATCATGAGATTGAAGTTGCGCGGTTCGGTGAACGAGTCTTTGCTGCCGCAGTCGGGGCACTGCGAGCGATCTTTGAGGTGGTCGGCGCGAAAACGATGCTTACAGACCTTGCAGTCGATCATCACGTCGTGAAAGGCGTCGATGTGCCCCGATGCTTTCCATACGAGCGGATGCATGATGATGGACGAATCGAAAGCGACGACGTCGTCGCGCAGCTCGACGGTGTCTCGCCACCAGGCGCGTTTGACATTCTGCTTGAGCACGGCCCCGAGCGGCCCGTAATCCCAGAACCCGTTGATGCCGCCGTAGATCTCGCTGGATTGAAAGATGAAACCTCGCCTCTTGGCGAGGGCGGTGATCTCTTCCATCGTGACGCGGCGAGCCGAGGCTGCAGTTTCCACTGGGTCGCTAGGTTTATCGCTCCCGTCGCAAACCCCCGCCGTAGCGCCGGCCTCGCCACTCGACACCTCGGCCGACGAACGTGCGATACATCGACGTCGCAAAGACGGCCAGCGTAACCACGAGCCCCAACGGCAGCGCCAAACCCGAGCCGGGCCGGAAACGAGCGCGCCGCATCCCCAACTCGGCGATTGCGATGATTACCGCGCCGCTCAGCGCGAGAACCGCGACGGCAAGCCATTGGCGCTGCAGCAGAGCGACGAGTCCGACGATCGGAGAGATCACCGAAACGCAAGCCAGAAGCGCCGTGCCGGCGATTGCTCCGAACGGACGCCCCCGCGCCCCGATTGCAAAGTTCTTGACGAAACCTTGCCATATCTGGGGGAAGGACGAATACATCCGCGTGCGGACGAGCCCGCCGGCCCCGGCGAGCAAGATTCGAAACCGGCCGTCACGCTTGAAGCGGCGCGCCAGCTCCAGATCCTCGGCGATCTCGGCGCGAACGGCTTCGTGTCCGCCGATTGTGTCGTATGCTACCCGCGAGATGAGGATATATTGTCCGTTGAAGATCGCCACATCGGGTTTTTCGGGTCGTTGACGTCGTCCGTCGCTCCTACGCCGAGCATGATGACGAAAAGGATCGTCGGTAAGAGCAGACGTTCGGCGAGGCCGATCGTCTGCTGATCGGTCAGCAGGCTCACGACGCCGTAGCCGTTCTCCAGCGCGGATTGAAGGACCGAGGTCGCGGCAAGCGGCTCGTGCTCGGTGTCGGCATCGGTGAAGAGCAGCCACGCTCCGCCGGCAATGCCCGCACCTTGCGCGAGGGCCCACGGCTTTCCAACCCATCCGTCCGGAAGCGGCTCGCCGTCGACGGCCTTCAGGCGCGGATCGCGCGTGGCGATCGCATCGACGATGCTGCGCGTGGCGTCGGAGGACCGATCGTCGACGACGATCACCTCGAAGTCGCAGTGGCGCGTCGAAAGCAGCGAGTGTACGCAGCGCGCGATGTTCTGCCCTTCGTTGCGAGCCGGCACGATGATGGAGAGGCTCGGGAGGTCGCTTTGCAATTCGCGCGGCTCGATTCTGGCTCGCGAGCGCAGGACGACGTCGAGTGCCCGCAGAGCGAAGACCAGGTTGGCGGCGCCCAGCAGGAGCGCTACCACGATCAACGGCGTTGGTTGTCCGCGAGGTAAGCGCCGACCGCGCGTTTCCGGGCGCGCGAGAGCCACGCCTCGACGATCACGTCCTTCAGTTGGCTGGTCGAAATCGTAGCGAGTCGTATCAGCACCGCGGGGTAGCCGTCGAAATGGGGCGTCGTGAAAAAAACCTTCGGATCGCTCGCCAATAAGACGTCTTTCATCTCGAGATCGGCCGTACGCACGCCCAAAATCGGGCCAGTCGGTGCGCGCTCGCCCAGCGCCTCGAGATCGGCGCGTCGCAACGGTCGTTCCCACGCAAAAAACTTCTTATTGACGATCCACGCCGACATGCCGCTCGAGCGAACCTCTTCGCTCGTACCGGGCAACTTGAGTGCGATCCGGCGCACGTCACGCCATGTAGCCATCAGGGAGTGGGCGGTCAGCGGACGTTTACTGCCGGCGGAACGTACACCCCCGCCTTGACCTTGCCCTCCGGTCCATAGACGCGAAGCATCAGGGTAAACGCCCGGTCGTCGACGGGAAGCCAGTTGGCCCTTGGAACACCTTTGGGCTGCTGCCGGCCCACAACGATGGAGATCGATCCGTTGGCGTTCTTGCGCAATCCCGGCGTGTAGCTGCCAACCAGGTACTTATGCAGCGGATTGCGGATCAGCGTGATCGATTGAGTGGTATACGCGGTCACCGACCAAAATCGCTTAGCCTCCGGGATATTGTTCTTTGCGAAAGTGAGGACGTAACTGTGCGTCTTGCCATCAAGCGCGAATCCCTTTGCATCTTTGAACGCCTGGTAGTAGGCCGCGGTCGCGTGGGAGTTGCCGTATTGGATGAACTCACTGATCGATGAACGGACAAGCGGCGTCCAAGTCGTGCCTATCGTGTCGAACGTGATCCAGTTTGTCTTACCCGTGTGATCCAGGTACTTCTCGAGGATCGCATCGTGCGCTTTGCGAGTACCTTCGACAAAGGGCCTGTCGTTCGTACGTGCTTTGAAGAGCTGGTCGAAATGGTTGGCGAGCGCCTTTTGCGCCGGCGTCAGCGTCGGAACGATATCGGAGTCGACGCCGGCCTGGAGCTGGGTAAGGAACTCCGTGGGCTGCGTCGTCGCTAACGTATCGGCGATCGTTTTAAACGGAATGCCGAAGAAGAGCACTGGAAGGATCCGCGTCGGCTGGGCATCATGGTTTCTCTTCCACATCGAAAGCGGCGCGGCTCGCAGCTCGCGGCGGAAGAGTTCGGCCTCGGCCTTCTCGTTTTCCCCGCTGCTCGAGTACTTATCGACGCGGATGATCAGGCCGCTATATTTACTGGGGATCGCGACCGGGGTGACGTCCTTGGGGAGCGATCCGTTCCAGTTGGGCCCGTAAAGGCCGTAGACCCCAGCGCTTTCGATCCCCGTGTCGTTGACGTCGCCGAACGCGTCGGTGGAGAGAACGGAGTAGACGTCTTTCGTGGACGGAATAGTTACGATGAGCGGTTCATCCGAGAGGTTCACGACGGTGTTGCCATAGAGCGTATCGTCATTGGGCGCAACCACGGCGTGATAGATCGGCGTCATGCGCGCGGGTCCGATCAGCTTGTTGACCGACGAAACCTTCCACTGCTCGGACGTGAACCAGATCGGATAAAAGTTCACGACGTATTTCAAAGTCGTGTCGTATGCGTCGAATCCGTCTAACGGCAAAGTGAACTGAGACGACGAGGTCGTGCTCGGCGCTAGACCGGCGAGGCCGCCGGAGAAACAGCCGGTCAGTGAAGCCAGCGTGAAGGCGCCGACCGCGCTTCTAACTCCCATCACAACGATTCCTTTCAGATAGCGGTGGAGCGAGGCTGGTAAACGGCCAGCCTCGTACTCTCTTATTGTAGCCAACGCGTGCCTGTGGTCAAGTCTCGTAATTACGGCGAGTGCGAGGCGGGCCAGTTTATCTGCCTTGTCGGTCCTTGGAATGATCGTGCGGTCGCCCTTCGACAGGCTCAGGTGACACTGCCTGGTGTGAGTCGCTCACGGTGACAATGCGGATAGAGCTTTGGGCTGCGTCTCTGCCCGCAGTTGGCCGCAAGTGCGCGGATTAAGCGAACGTCGATCCCTTGTCGTTGGGCCGAGGCCAGTGAGTAGTGTGACGCTGGGGCGCTTCGATGGTGTCGACCGCTGGTTTGATACCCCAAGCGGTTCCGGGTTCGATTCCCGGGCGCTCCAGCCGCAACGCTTGCGCTGTTGCGAAGCCGTAACGAATGTGATATTGTCGGAACGCTTGGGGTATCAGACCGACAGGCACATCGAAACGCGCGAGGCGTCGCAGTAATGCGGCGCCTCGTTATTTCGTTAGATCTGTGATGCGAGAGCGTCGAGACGCGCGTCGCTTTTGACGCGTCTTAGACACCTTTCTCCTCCTCGGGCAGCGCTTTCGCCGCTGCTCCGGACAGCACAGGTGGATGCGGCTTTTTGGGAACCGGTGCGCCTGCTAGCCCATCATCGTCATCGGTCACTCGTGGCGGCCGACGCGGTCCGGCGGCCCGGGAAATCAACCGAGCCAGATTCGAGACCAATCTTTCCCTTAAGGTTTTTGAGTGCTTAGGCACAACCACTACTGTCCGGTTAAAAAGTCAACAACGGCAACTGGTTTTCGACATCGGATGACCCGCGATCCACGCCATCAGGCTGTAAAGCCTGTAGAATAGGCACTTTTTCGAAGACGGAAACGGACAGGATCTGTAATATCGTGTAGAGCGACGCCTCGAGCCCCAGCTGCTTCTTGATGATGGCGATGAGCACGTAGGTTGACACGGCGCACCAGATCTGGGTCTTTACGGCATTTTCGCTCGTGCCCAAAAACTTCTTGATTCGGAGATGCTGTTTGATCCATTTGAAGAACAACTCGACCTCCCAGCGGCCTTTGTACAACGCGGCAATCGTCAATGGTGACAGGGCTGTGTTGTTCGTGAGAAATACCAGCGTCTTGTCCAACCCCGGATCTTTGAACCGGATGCGCCGCATATACGTGGGGTAATGCTTCGACGCGTAGAGGCCGTTCAAGGCGATGGTTTGATCGCACAGGACACCGTTGCTCCTATCGCGCGCGGCTGAATAGACGCGGCGCGCATCCATGCCGCGTTTGGCGCGCGTGATGAAGAACGCGCCTGCCTGATGCATCTTGTATAACCTGGCGAAGTCCAGATAGCCGCGATCCATGACGTAGAAGGAGCCTGCGTCTACGGGCAGGAGATCCAAGACGCTAACATCGCCCATTTTCCCGTCGCTAATATGGATAAAGGCCGGAATACTTCCTCGCAGATCAAGAAGCGTGTGAAGCTTGATGGCGGCCTTCGTTGAACGAAACGCTGCCCAGTCGAACAGGCTCAGGCATAGGTCGATGGTGGTCGAGTCCAACGCGTATACCGTGTTGCTCAGTTCCACACCAAGGTCGCTGTCGCTATACAGCTTGCGAGCACGACGAATGAGTACCGCGGCAAAATCAGACCAAATGCGCCAGTCCCGAGATTCGTTTGCGTCGGCCAGGGTGGAGCGGTGAATCTCATGGCGCAGCCCCATCGCGTAGAGCTTGCTGCGGTTTGCGGACAGCGTGACCTCGATGTCGCGCAAACTTTCGCGCCAGGTCAACTGAGCAAATGCCATGACACGAAACTGTTCGGCGCAGTTCAAGCGCCGAACGCCGCTGTTCCCGCGATGCCGGTCCACGGCCCGGCCAAAGCTCGTCCACGGGACGAAATCCATTACCTGAGCAAAGATCGTCTTGCCGATGTTCATGCCATATCCCCCGCAGCGCCACTGCAGGGGCATTAGGCAAAAGAGCCGCCCGGCGTTTCAAATCGACACCAAAAACTTTGCGCCTAAAAGCGCTAAAACACAGGCTTTTTCGACGAGGTCGCCGGATCTAACCGGACAGTAGTGAGGCACAACTGGCTTTTACCACGTCTGCCGACTCCGAGCGCCGATTTACGACCGCTAAACTGGACTGCGTCGCCAAGCTCACTGTGACACATGAGTGGTGACGCTGTGCGCTCTCGGCTGACTCTCCACTTGTAACTGGCCGCAGGCGGCGGCGATGTCGCGGCCCATGTTCTGGCGCACAGTAACCGGAACGCCGGCATCGTCGAGGATCTCTGCGAACTCCCAAATCCGCGAATCGGACGTGGCGGCAAACGGCGCGTCGGGCGTCGAATTATAAGGAATCAGATTGACGTGGTACAGGTGGCCGCGCATGAGCGCCGCCAACTCGCGCGCCGATTCGGGGCTATCGTTCACTCCCGCCAGCATCACGTACTCGAAGAAGACTTTGCGCCGCGTCTTTTCGACGTACCGTTCGCAGGCGGCCATCAGTTCCGCAAGCGGGAAGCGGCGGTTCACCGGCATGAACGACGAGCGCAGCTTGTCGTTGGGCGCGTGCAGCGAGATCGCGAGGTTGACTTGGCAATGCTCGCCCGCGAAGGCATCGATCTTGTCGACCAAACCGACGGTCGAAATCGTGATGTGGCGATGCCCGAGTCCAAAGCCCTGCGGATCGTTGAGCAACGCGACCGCCTCCATCACGGCATAGTAGTTATGAAACGGCTCGCCCATTCCCATGAAGACCACATTAGTGATGCGTTTGTCGCGCGGTTTAAGCTCGCGCGCGAAGAACCACGCTTGATCGAAGATTTCGCCGGCGGTGAGATTGCGATTGAACCCAGCCTGTCCGGTCGAACAAAACGCACATGCAAATGCGCATCCCGCCTGCGAGGAAAGGCAGAGCGTCGTGCGGCCGCCGTAGTGCTCCATCAACACGGCTTCGATTTCTTTGCCGTCGTGCAAGCGAAAGAGACCTTTGGTGGTCTGCGCGTCCTGCGATCGCTGCAGCAAGACCGGCTCGATGGCGGAGAATGCAACGCCACGCGCGACGAGCGATTCGCGCAACTCCTTCGGCAGCGGCGTCACCTCGCCGGGCCCGCCGAGCAGCTCTTTGGTGGCCGCGCGATAGAGTTGACGCAAGCGGTACGGCTTGAGCTCGTAGTGCGCGATAAACTCTTCGACGTTCGGAAAGCCGGCGCGCGTTACGACGTCGCGCAGCCAGATTTCTAACGGCTCGCGAGTCACTCGAAGAGACTCGCTTGAAGGGCTTCTTCTTCGTCACCCTTCGACAGGCTCAGGGTGACACTGGGAGGGCTCAGGTTGACGAGAAGTTTGTCACGCACGGCTTTGAGATCGTCCCATACCATCCGCTTGACGGCCTCGATTTCGCCGCCCGTCTGTCGCAAGATATAGGCCGGATGAAAGGTCACCATCAGCGGCGTTTCCCGCGGCCCGATGTACCAGCGGCCGCGCATCTTGGTAATTTGGAAATCGCGTCCGAGGAACGATTTAGCCGCAGGCGCACCGAGGGCCAGGATTACCTCCGGTGCGACGATCGCGATCTGTTCGTCGAGAAAGGGCCGGCAGTTCTCCATTTCCAGCGGCTCGGGCGCGCGGTTGCGCGGACCGCTCGGGCCCTCCACCGTCGGCCGGCACTTCACGGTGTTGCAAATGTACACATCGGCGCGCGGCAGCCCAATCGCGGCGAGCATTCGATCCAGAAGTTGTCCGGCTCGACCAACGAACGGGCGCCCCAGCTCGTCTTCGGTTTCGCCGGGGCCCTCACCAATAACCATTAAACGCGCGCAGGGATCGCCCTCACCGTAGACGTTGTTGCGGCGTTCGTATCCGATCGCGCACCTGCGACACTCATCGGCCGCAATCGCGGCTCGCATCAGAAGCTCGCGGCGGCGCTCGCGCTCGCTCTCTTCCATTTTAGGCCGGATCCTCTTTGGTCAGGGAGACGGCCTTGCCGGAAGCCACGACCTGGCACGAACCGTCGCCGCCTTCGGTGACATAGAACTGCAGGCCGATCACGGCGTCGGCTCCCAGCGAATTCGCGCGACGGCGCAGCGCCTCGAGCGCCTCGGCGCGCAACTGCTCCGCATCGCTCAAAAGCTCGCTCCCCGCCAGCCCGATCAGCATCCCGAGGCTGCGAAAGGTCGAACGCAGGCGGTTGCGAGTGCGCGAAGCGCTCCCCGAAATGTAACCAAAACTCCGCACCGTTCGATAGCCCACAAGCTCCTCGAAGGTCACGAGGTTCCGGCAATCCGAAGAGAGCGACATGCCGAAGGTTTCACCGTCGGTCCTGATCATCCGCCTGGACGCAATCGGCGACGCGTTGGCCTTGACGCCTTCGATTGCGGAGCTACGACGGCGGGCCATCGCCGTCGATGTTGTCTTGCGGCACTCCAACGCGAAGGCGTTTGCCCCGCGCGCCTTCCGCGACGTCATCGTCGCCGACTTCGAGCTTCGAGACGGTACGCGATCGAATGTGGACGCAATCGAACGCCTCGGGCGCGGCCTTCGCGAACGCCGTTATACCCACGTTGTAATCGCGACCGAAGATCCAGGCGGTTATCGGCTCGCCGCGGCGATCGGCGCTCCGGTGCGAATCGGCTTTGAGGATCCGTGGAGCAAACCGCTCAAAGCACTTTGGTCGCGCCGCCTTGTGACGACGCGCGTTTATCGCAGCGCTCGCCTGACCGCGCGCTCGCCGCACGAATGCGAAACGCTCTTCAAACTGGTCGAACCGCTGGTGGGCGACGAAAAGCCGACTCGCGACCTCATGCGGCTCCGCCAGCTGGTGCTCGAATCCGAACCCGCTCCCGACGATCGCGTCGCCGTTCAAATCACCGATAAGTGGGAGCGGCTCGGCATTCCGCTAGCGTCCGTCGTGAATTTGGTGCGTCACCTCGCTGCGGGCAGCGAGCTTCATCTGCTGTCGTCGCGCGACGAATCCGCCTACGCACAAGCAGTGGAACGTGCGACGGGAATCGCCGTCAGCTATTTCGACGATCTCCCATCCTGGAAAGGGGCAATCGCCTCTGCCGTTGCGCTCGTTGCTCCCGATTCGGGGGCGGTGCACGTCGCGGGAATGACCGGCACAGCGGTCGTCGCGGTCTTTCCTCCGATGCGTCTTTACGATGCGTGGGTCGCGCGCTGGGCGCCGTGGGCGGCGGTGCATCGTATCGTGCGCGCCGATGAAGGCTGGCCTGCGCGCGCGGCCGACGCGCTCGCGCTCCTCCTCTCGACCTAACTACACGGCCCGGCGCGGCGATACAAGAGGATGCGACCGCTGCGCGCGACGAGCAGATAACGCCGGCCGTTGACCAACGCCGCGAAGGCGTTGCCGTACTCTTGCAGACGGGCAGAATCGGGGAAATCACGATCGAGCAACACGAAACATGCGCTGGTCGGCACGCTGGGAAGCTCCGGCAACAGGCGCGCATTTGGATCGGTCAGCGCGAGATGCGTGTAGGCTTCCTCCTGCGTCGCGACTCCCGCGCCCTCCGGCAGCGTCGTCAAGAAATGGTCGAGCAGAAGGTCGCGAGTCTCGACTCTTCGCAAGTTCAAGCCCGGATGCAGCGGATCGGCCACGAGGAACTCGACGACGCAGAGTGCGATGCACGCGCCGAGCACGATGCGGAGGCGGGATCGCGGGATGCGGCGCAACGCAATGGCAAAGGCGAAAAGCGCGTAACCGATCCAGGCGCCCGCGTAGTGCGTGCCCATCGTAAACGTCGTCGGCATGCGCGACGAAAGCACTTCCCCCAGCGGCGCGACCGCAAGCAGAATGGCGGGAGAGAGCAGCGGTACAAAGAGCAGTGGTCCGAACGCCAGCACGAGGAAGCCGATCCGCGCCGGCAGCGCGCTCCCGATGCCGCGAACGTCCTGCGCGCTCCATGCATAGAATCGGCTCGGTTGCCATGGCGCACCGACAGCCGCGGCGGCGTGCGGCGCAATCATTGCAAAGTACGTTACGCAAACCAGCGCGCTGGCGACGGCGATGCCCGCCGCGACGCGACCTCGCGTCGTTCCCCGAAACCACCACGCTCCGAGCGCGCCGGCGATCGCCAGAAAGATCGCCTGATCTTCCTTTATAGCCAACACCGCCGCGGAACCGCCGATCGCCCCAGCCAGCGAGCCGGAATCGAACGCGTATAGGGTCCACGCGACTGCGGCCGGCGCGAACCCGTTTTCATGGAAATCGCCGAAGATCAAGCCGGCCAGCGGAGGGTAGAGCCAGACCGTCAGCGCGCTAAGCCGCGCGATCCCAGCGTCGCCGCTCGAACGCCGCACGAGGGCGTAGATCGGGGGCGCCACGGCGGCGCCGGCGATCGCCTGCAGCGCAACCAACGTCAGCGGTGAATGAAACGCCGCTATCGCCGCTCCCACGACGTAAAGGATCGGCGAAAAGTGAAAGGCCCAGTGGCTGCCTTCGATCGGATTGCAAAAGCAACCGAACGCGCTCGCGGCCGTCTGCGCGAAGATTCCAAAATCGACCAAATTGCGGTGGACGTCATATCTGAGCGCACCTAAGCACGTGAACGCTACCGCATACGCGACGCACCCGAACCAGAGAAAGCGATCGCGCACGCGTTACGCGGGCCGCACCGCGTTGCGCTGCTGCAGATAGGGCCAGATGAATGGATCGATGTTGCCGTCGAGCACGCCGGCCACGTTGCCGGTCTCTACGCCGGTGCGATGATCCTTCACGAGCTGGTACGGTTGAAGAACGTACGAACGAATTTGCGAGCCCCACTCGTTGGCCTGGCGCTCCCCGCGCAAGTCGTCGAGCCGGCGGCTGCGTTCTTGCGCCGCCAACACGGCGAGCTTCGCGCGAAGAATCGTCAATGCGACCTCTCGATTCTGGGCTTGCGAGCGCTCTTGCTGCGACGCCACGACGATTCCGGTCGGCACGTGGACGATCCGCACCGCGGATTCGGTTTTGTTTACGTACTGGCCGCCCGCTCCGCCCGACTTGAACGTCTCGACGCGCAAATCGTCGGGTTTAATCTCCACGTCGCTTTCGGCGGCGTCCACTTCGGGAATGACGTCGACCGCTGCAAAGGAGGTGTGACGGCGATGCGCTGCATCGAACGGCGAGAGCCGGACGAGCCGGTGCACGCCGCGCTCGCTTTCGAGCATTCCATACGCATTGCGCCCGCGTACGAAAAACGTCACCGACTTCAGACCGGCCTCTTCGGCGGGCGACTCGTCGGCGATCTGCGTAGCGAACCCCTTCGATTCGGCCCAGCGCACGTACATGCGCGCGAGCATCTCCGTCCAGTCCGCCGCGTCGACGCCGCCGGCGCCGGCAAAGATGCTCACGATCGCGTTATGTGCGTCGAACTCGCCGCTGAAACTTGCCGCCATTTCGAAATCATTCACCGACGCCTCGGCAGCGACGATGCTGCGATCGGCTTCGGCCTCGGCGGCGGGATCGCCGTCGAAAAGCACGAGCATCTCGCGAGCGTCACGCAGCAAGGTGGCGATCCCGTCGAACGCAGCCGCTCGATCGCGCAGCTCGGAGAGTTCCTTCATCACGCGCTGCGCCGAATCGGGATCGCTCCAGAACTCGTTCGAGCGCGACCGCTCGTCGAGCTCGGCTAAACGGCGGCGGGCGGCGGCGTCGTCAAAGGCGCTCCTTGAGCGACTCCAGGCGCTCTTCGAGGCGGGCGATCGTCGTTCGTTGCGTTTCGCTCATGAGCTGCATTCGTTTCTTGCCGCGACGATGCGGGCCTCTTGTCGCCTCGCACCTCAGTCGTGAACGAATCGCACTTTACGACGGAGGTTTCCATGTACGTAGCGCCGCTCGAAGGCTCGCTCGGCCCCGACTCTCTCTCGGCTCTCGCCGGAAACGCGCAAGAGGGATCCCTGTTCGAAGGCGGCGTCGTGCCGGCCGCCGGCGATAACATTTCCCGATTCGTTCCCCCGTGGCTCAACAACGGGACCGCCAACCCTGCCTACGGTGAGGCAGGCTACGACAACCCCTCACTGCAGGGTCTTTTCGGCCCGCTTATGGGCATGCTGCAGCAGCTGATGCAGATGCTGCAGTCGCTGATGGGCAATGGCGGGTACGGAAGCTGTCAGCCGGGCAACGGTGGGCGTTTTTTTCAAAATGCCGCCGGCTCCAGCGACGGCGATCCTCATTTGTCTTTCAACGGAGCACAGTGGAACAATATGGCCTCTCAGCCCGACTTGCTCAACTCCCGGTCTTTTCCAGGCGGATATCGAGTCTCGACGCAGGCGACGCCGCCGAACGCCAAAGGGATCACGTGGAACCAATCGGCCACGGTCTCCTTAAACAACGGAGCGACGACGATCACGATGAACAACAACGGAGAACCATCGATCACGAGCTACGGTCAGGCTCTTTCCATCGATCGCGGCCAGACGCTCAAGCTCGGCGACGGAGAGTCCGTCAAATGCGAACAGAACGGCGCGTTGCGGGTCACGGCTCAAAACGCCCAGGGCGGCCAGATATCGACGACGCTCTCCGCGCGCGGTAACGGTGTCGACGTGGATGCAACCGCGCACGACGTTGAACTCGGCGGCGCGCTGGTCAACGGTTACGAGGGCGAACCCGTCCTCGCGTAGCGCGCTTGCCGCGTTTAGACGGCGACTTCGACGCCGAGCTCGATTTGCCGGTTCGCCTTGATTTCGAGCTCGGCAGCCAGCGTGCGTGAGTTGCGCTGCAACACTTCGAAGAATCGCCGTTGCCAACTCGGCAGTCCGCCATCGCTCTTACCGACGATGACGGGATTGGCGAAGACGAACGACGTCGAATCCTTATCGAGGTTCAAATCCGCGACGCCACAAGCGTTGAGAATCGGCGCCAATCGTTGCGTCTCCATGTAGCCGAAGTCGGCGCGAATTCGAACGAAGCTCTCCGAGATTGCGTCGATCGTTACGCGTTGATCCTCCGGCACATACGGCCGCGCAACTCTCTTTACGGTTAGCAAGATGACGATCTCATCGCTGACGAGCCGTTCGAGCCAGCGTTGGGAGTTGATGAAAGGAACGCCCGTAGGATCGCCGCTCAACAGGACGACGGCGCCTTTCGGCGGCGATGCCGGCGTGCCGTCTCCGCCATGTTCGGCAATCTGACCCTCCGCGAAGTAGTTGCGCAGCGTCCACGTCCGTCCGCCGACGCGATCGCTCGCCTCGAAGACTCGGCTCGCGACGCCGGCTTGTCGCAGACGGTAGGCACAGGTGAGCCCGGCAGCACCGGCCCCCACGATAATTACACGCCCTTTCTTCAGGCCAGCCGGAAGAAAGGCTCCCGGTACCTGATGCACTCCCGGAAGTTCCGTGCATGCCGCAAGGGCGCTCGCAGCGCCGGCGAGGAACGCATTGCGCGTGTAACGCATCGCCGGCTATAGATGCAATAGCTGCACTGGAATGCCTCCAACGATCGCAAGCTGGTGGGATATCGTCTGGCCCTTAACCAAGAAGGCTCGATGGCCACGATAGAACGGCGTAAGTTCTTATTTGCTCTTGGCGCATCGGGACTCGCACCATCCTTGCTGGGGATCTCAGACAGCGACTCGCCAGCAGTAGAACCGTTCGATCGTGCCCTCGTGCTTAGCGGCGGCGGCGCGCGCGGCGCTTACGAGGCCGGTCTCGTCGGCGCATTGGCGGCCGGCGGTGGCGTGAACGACGGGTCACCGCTCCTGCCGTACGAGATCGTCTGCGGGACATCGATCGGTGCCCTCAACGGCTGGTTCGTTGCAACCGGCCAATACACCAAGCTTCATGACCTTTGGTACGGCATCAGCGCCGATAACATCATGCGTCTGAAGCCGGAGTATGAAGCCTTGCGCGACTCGCAGAGCGGACTTGCCGACCGCGCGGCGTCGGTCGTTCAGTTGACGCGGCTCGCAAGAAATCAGACCGGGCTCATGCAAAGCGAACCGGCCTACGACTGGATCGTTCGCAACGTCGATCCCACGACGCCGCTCGTAATGCTGATGGTATGGGCTGTAACGAACCTCACGTTGCAGCGGCCCGAGTATTTTTTTCTGCGGCCGCGCGGCGCAGGCTCGGAACTGCCCGAGAAGGTCGTCCACGCGCTGCAGCTCTCCCTGGGGTCGCAAACCGTCGTGCGCGAGGCTACGCCGGAGCTATTGCATCGCGCGATCTTCGCCTCGGCGGCGCTTCCAATCGTGTTCGATCCGGTACTTATCCCGGGACCGGACGGTACGATCAACGAATACTGCGACGGCGGCGTCGCAAGCAACTCGCCGGTAGGCATCGCGCATGCGGTTTCAAAGGCGGCCGACGTCGTCTTGCTGGACCCGCCGTTCCAACCGGAACCAGACATCCGAGACGCTATCGCGATTGCATACAGCGTGTTCGGAACGATGCAGCGCAAGATTCTCGAGACCGAGATGCACAACGTGTATTTTCAATCGTTGGCCAGGCGAGCAATTGCCCGCCTGACGAGCGCAGAGTTTACGCGCGCGGCCGGTGGCAACAAACTTCTCGAAAAGTTCGTCCGTACGCTTCCCGTGACCGACCTGCGCTATATTCGGCCGGCGGAGACTCTGCCGGTGACCGTCGCCGGTTTCCAGGATGAAGAGGGCATCGGTAAGACCTACCGTACCGGCTGGCTCGACGTCCAACGCGGGTTCACCCCATACGACTGGTCGACGTTCGAACTCTGACAAGAGCGCGGTGCGCTCACCGAAAAATAATGCTCAAACCCTCGAGTTTTGAAGGCCAAAAAAGCGATTTCGGCGTAGCGAGCCCTCTTTAAAGACGGAAGTGTTTTCTTATGAGTAGGGTCGATCGCCGGTTCCTAACGCTCGCCATGGCTCTCGGCGTGGGGTCCTGCACGCCCAACTATTACATGCCTAACCTGATCCGGATAACCCCCAACGGAACGGCATCGAGCCCAGCGACAGAATCGATCAAGTCGTCGTTCACGTTGATCGCGGTCGAAGACGGCTACACAGGTCTATTTACCGCCCAGACGATCGTCGGAAAATGTTGGGTCGTGCAAACGCCGGTTGTAACCAGTGGGGCGTGGATCGTGGTTCCGCAAGGGCTCACGTGCAGCAAGCTCGATACCGAGCAGATCCAAGTAAAAGATACCAACGGCCGTTCGGCCGTCACCTACATTCGTTCCACGCAGTAGCTTCGCCCCAAAGTCACAGCTTCAAATCAAAGACGGTTCCGCATCCTCCTTGGCTGCCGGAGCAATCTCCGCTGCCTCCCTGATAAGTCGTGCCGTAGATTTTGTGTTTGAGCGCAACGACCGGCGCCTCTGGATCCGACCCGTCGGCGCCTCCCGCGAAGCTGTAGAGCACGCTCTCGTCACCTTTCGGCGTCACCTTGAAAATGCTACCGAGGCCGTGCGTGCCTCCGCCGACGGTCGTGCCGTAAAAGGCGCCCTTCGAAAGCAAGAGATTAGCTCCGGGTAGGTTTCCGTCGGGAATGTCCTGGAAGCTGTAGAGCAGGCTTTCTTTGCCCGCTGTGGTCACTGCAAAGAACGTGCCGGAACTTTTCGTGCCGCCGCCCTCCGTCGTACCAAAAAGCACGCCGTTATCGGCGGTCAAGCCGTTGGGAAAGGAACCGTCCGTGGCGCCCCCCGCGAACGTGTAGAGCGTACGCTTCTTACCCGATTTACCGATCTCAAAGATCGTTCCGCACCCAGTGGTGCCACAACCCGCGCCGCCTTCTAAGGTGGTGCCGTAAAGCTTTCCGTTGAGGAGCGTTAGGCCCGCGTATAATCGCGAGCCGTCTGAGCCGCCCTTGAACGCGTAGACGACGCGCTCCTCGCCGGACGTGCCGACCTCAAAAACGGTCCCGCAGCCGGCACCGCCGCATCCCGAGCCGCCGCCGACCACGGTTGTGCCGTACAGCTTGCCGCTCGCCGCTGTCAATCCCGCAGCCGGAAAACCGCCGTCGCTACCACCGGCAAACCGGTACACCACACTTTCGGTGCCTGATGTACTCACTGCGAAAACGGTCCCATGGTCGCCCGTGCCGCCGCCGCCCGTCGTGCCGTAGAGCATACCCTTGTACGCCAGCAGACCCGCATACGGCCACGCGCCGTCTGAGCCGCCATTGAATCCACCGGAGAAGTTGTAGATGACGTCCTCGGCACCGGAGGCGCTCACCTTGTAAACCGTGCCGCAGCCGAGGTAGCAGAAGTTGCTTCCGCAACTGGAAGAGCAATAGTTAACCGAACCATTGAGCGTCGTCCCGTAAAAGACGCCGCTTACCGCGGTCAAGCCCGCCAGCGGGCTTGCGCCATCGGGCGTGCCCCCGAAGCTGTAGAGCGACTTGTAGTCGCTGTGCATCGGGCGCTGCTGCGTAACCACGGTCGGCGGCGACGTAGAAACAACATTGTTGGCGGCGCAACCAAAGAGCGCCGCGGTGACGAAGATTCCGGCGATGTGTGGTAAGCGTTTCATGGTCCCTCCCCTTGGTACGCCTAGCGATTCAGAGTTTTTTCAGCGGCCCCTGTTAGCCTCGCCCGATCCCGGCCGTCACATTCGCGGGTTGCGAAACGCTACGGGCTGGAGGGTTTCTCTTATGCGACTGGAGGCCGAGACGAGTGGCACGCGATTTCGGGCGTCATGCGTACGGCGCGGCAGCCATTATCTATGGGGCGCTGACGCTATACTGGCACGATCTCAACACCTGGCCGCAGCTCGCGGCGCTAGCAAAAACCCCCTACCGCGAGCCGGTCGTCGATATTGTTGCAGCGCTCCTGATTGCGGGCGGAATTGCCATTCAATGGCGCCGGGTGGCGCAGCTCGGTGCGGCCGTGCTGGGGGCCTTCTTCCTCCTGGTCGCGGTGCTCTGTATACCGGGCATCGTTGCGGCTCCGCAGATCTACAATAACTGGGGCAACTTCTTCGAGCAGTTTTCGATCGCCTCGGGAGCGATGATCGCGTATGCAAGCTTAGCCTCGGGCCGCCTGCCTTCGGCGGCGCGCGCAGCCGGGATCGGGCGTGTGCTTTTTGGCATCTGCGTTATCTCATTCACGCTCGAGCAGGTATTCTATTTAGACGCCACGGCCGGCTTTGTTCCAAAGTGGCTCCCTCCGGGGCAAATGTTCTGGGCGATCGCTACGACGATCGCCTTCGCGCTCGCGGCCATCGCCGTTGTGTCGGGGCGCCAAGCACTTCTGGCCTCTCGACTCCTCACCGCGATGCTGGTGCTCTTCGGGTTCCTGATATGGCTTCCGGCGCTTCTGGCAAATCCCCACAGTCACTTCAACTGGGCCGAAAGCACGGAAAATCTGGCGATTGCCGCAGTCGCGTGGATCCTGGCCGATTACCTACGCCGCGCCTGCGCAGCATAGCGGAAGCGCCCAGGCATCCACTCGCACAGGCTCCCATCGTTCATGACGAATGATTCGAAGCCATCGACTTCGGGGTTAAACTCCGCGTTGTGCAGTTTGGTCGCGGGCCAATTCACGGCAGGTTCTTGACGCGCCGCAGCACGCGCCTTGCTGTTGGAGAACTGCCGCAAGTTTACCAGCGCATTCAGAGCGGAAGCCAGCCGCTTTGCGTCGTCCATGGAAGTGCGCTTCTGCACACACGCCGTCGAGACCTCAGGGTAAGCGGCGCATCCGGGCTGGCACCAAGATAACGCATCCGAGACACTGGGAGGCCTTGCTCCGGCTTGTGGCCGGCGAGACCTAGGCCGGGCTCCCGCACCCAGCGAACAGCAACGCCGAGCGGATTGCGAAAATGAGTCCGCGTGTTCGCCTGCCGAAGGAACAGATCCATCAAGCTTTCTGACATTAGTCGCCGAGGTGTAGCCGTCTTTCCGGCCATTGACCTTGAAACATCTTACGATTCCGGCAAGCCGATCTTTCGGTCGACAATTGCTAAGCTGATCCTTAGACGGCTGATCACGGCCATTGTCATCCCGGTTGCAGCTTGCGCGCGCGTTACCGCGCCCCCGGCCTCTCACGCCGCGAGCACTGTCGTCGACGGAAGCGCTGCTCCGTGTACGGTAAGTTACGACGGAGTGATTTGGTATCGAATCCCTGCGCGCGAGTTTCCGCCGATCGATGTGCGCTTGGCGACATGTGGCTTCAAAGTGCTGGGCAGAAACCCGTCGCCGCATCGTCCGTATTGGTCGATACCATCCGCAGCGACGCAGACGCGCTTCGTCTTTACTTCTCTAGATGAGGTGATCTCGGTAAAAGGCACGCGTAACATCGAGCGAATGGCCGCCGCGCACCACGTGCCCGTATCTTGGATGGTAGGTGATATTCGTCACATGGCCTATGCCGCTGATTACAACGCGTTTCACCGCACCAACGGCGACGATGCCCAGGCTCAGTTTTGGGGTAACCTGCACGTCGCAATGTCGGCGAAGCTTCCGTGGTACGCTCCGAGTGTAAGTATTCTAACCGCGGGCGTAGAACGCGACGTCCGGCGCGCTCTTTCATTCGGCGAGCATGCGTTCTGGGGGATTACCTGGAACAGTCATGGTACCGACGGGACGTTCGACTACGGCGCGCCATGGGGGACCTATTGCGCCGACGTTCATTCTTACAAGCGGCCGCAGCCGGATGGCGGCTGCGCCTTCCTAGCGTTTGAGTGGACGGCGCGTGATCTGACGCGTGCGTACCTTAGCGGGCGTGAAGCGGCCTTCTCGACCGACCCCGACGATCTGTTGCGGCGCGCTGGATTTTCTCCGAAGAGCGCTGCCGCGTATGCGCGAAGAATTGTCGATGCATATGCTGCGGCTGGGCAGACCCAGCCGATTGTCATGATCGTGCAGGAAGAGTCGATTGACGGCCTTATTGCGGCCAACGCCGTGGTCATGAATGCTTTGCTCGACGAGGCCGTGCGGGACGGAATGAAACTCGAAACCCTAAGTCAGGCGGCCCGCGACGCTCGCACGTTCTCTGCTGCGCCGCGCGCGGTTGCTTTCCCGTATATATTTGGGGGTAGGGAAGTCGAGTCGGAAATGCTTCACGGCGACACGCTGTATCCGGCGACGATCGACTATCACGACTCGCGCGTCGGCATGACATTTCTTTCGGGGCACACGTTGCCGAGCCGGGTGTTCCGATACTCGGATTATCCGGTCTCGCGTTTCAATCGCCCGTTACCCGAAGTGCCTGCTCGGGAGATGCCGTCGCTTCTGCGCGCGAGCGTTAAGAACGGGTGGCTGAAGTTCGCGTTCGCAGCGCCGCGAGCGCTGCGTTTTGGAGTGGCGATCTGGAGCGATCCGTCGCAACTAAAGATTATCGGGCCCGGGGAGATCCGCGCCGGGCGCGCCGCTACGGTCTTGGTCTTCGACCTCAAGGCGGGCACGAGCAACGTGCGCTACCGCTGTAGGGGCTGTCGCAGCTCGACGTTTACCTATTCGCTGTAAGTAGGGAAGTAGCTGCGAGCCGGAGCTAGCCTCGCCGGCCCCGAAGCGCAGTCTGACGATATGAAGGTGCTCTCGATCATTCTATTGGCAATAGGCATAGTGATACGGGCTGCGCTTTACTATCCGCCCGCGATGTTTCAAATCGACCCGGATGCCGTCATCGCCGGCATCTGCGCGTTCCGCATCGAGCACGGCCAATACCCCCTTTTTTTCCCGGGGGGCAACCGTTTGAGCGCCGCCAGCTGCTATCTGACCGCCGCATACTTCCATCTGTTCGGACCAGGGAGGACCAGTTTAGCATTAACCGGCCTAACGTGGGGAGTGCTGTATCTCGTTTTTACGCTGCTTTTCCTGCGGGCATGCCTTGGACCGAAATCTGCCTGCGTAGCTTTTCTGTTTGCGATCGTGCCGCCGGAACAATTTATGACAGTTACCTATCCGCCATGGGGATACGGCGAAATCATGGCCTCCTGCGCCGCAACGCTGTGGCTCGCTACACTTTGGCGCCGGGAAGGACTGCTCTGGCAACGGGTGTGCTTTGGATTGAGCGTCGGAATAGGCCTTTGGTTTTCGTTCCAAACGCTGATGATCGTATTGCCGGCAATTATATGGATTGCGTCACGGCGCCGAGCGTCCATGCTGAAAGAGTCGGCACCGAGTATCGTCGCCGCGGTGGCGGGCGCGCTGCCCCTTGTGCTGGCAAACGTTAGCCACGGTTTTCCAACCTTCACTCAGAATTGGGCTGTTCGAGCCGCGCCGAGCATGGCCATCGCACGCGACGATTTCGTTTGGGTCGTCGGCTCGCTGATTCCGCACCTGCTATTTCGAGCGTCGGGCTGGTGGTCGGAAACCACGGTCCTCGTCATCGCGTATTCAATAGCTGCCGTGGGTTTTGCGCTAAGCCTCCGTCGCACCGTCTCAAACTCGACGCAACCCTGTTCCCCGCGAAACCTTGGAATGCTGTTGCTACTTGTTCTCGTTGCAACGATTGGAATCTTCAGCGCCTCACAAGCGGGAACGGTTCGCGGATGGACCGTTCGATATGTTGCGCCGCTCTACGTTGTCGTGCCTGTTTTCTTAGGCATTGGGCTCGAAGAACTATGGTCCGCTGCCAGGGCGCTTTCAATCGTTACCGCGGCTGCGTTGCTGATCCCAAATCTTCTGTGCTATGGCTTGCCGGGTAGCCAGCTACGGTCTCAACTTACAGCGGAACTCTCCGACTACATGCGTTTGGAACGAGCGCTCGTTCAGCACAACGTGCAACTCGTCTACGGGGACTACACGTGGGTCTATGATTTGAACTTCGATACGCACGAGCGCGTCACGGCGGTTCCCAAGGTGCCTGCCGCGGACTGCTTCGATTATGGTGGCAAGCTCAGCCATTCGCCGGTGCGGTGGGCGGCGGTGGGCTCTTACGATGAAGTCGAGCGTGAGGCGAAAGTTGTCGGCGCGAGCGGAACGCCTCAGCGGTATGGTCAGCTCTGGCTTCTCATCGCAGATTACCCCTCGCCAGACGCCGCCGGTCTGGTAGCCGCGCTGCGAGCGAGCGGAATTTAGCGCGAGTAGCTCGCATTGCCGCCGATCACGCAGGCCAAAGGCGGCCAGAATTGCGCACGGTACTCGGCTAAGGGCCCGCCGAAGCGGGCCCTTATTGTTATCTCCGATCGAGCGAAGCTCGAAACTAGATCTTGGCTTCGCTAACCGTAGCGCCGATGGGATACTGGGTGCCGGTCAAGTATTCCTGACTCTCTCCGTTCGGAAACGAATCGATACCGACCGTTCCGCAGTACGTATCCGGCGCGACGATCTTGGAGCCTTGCACCCAGGGTTGAACGACATCGCTGAAACCGCACGAGCCAGGTAGTGCGAACTCCCCGGTCATCGTACCGAATTTGCCTTTGACTTTGACTTGATAGATGCCGGAGCCAACCGAAGGACTGAACGACTGATCGATGAGATCCACATGCTTTCCGTCCCACTGAACGCCGCCTGGGAAGTGGATGGTCACGTTAAGGTAAAGCGCCTTAAGTGCGCCGCTGCCGCGCGGAAGTTCGACGACGACCGTTCCGCCCGAACTCGGCCCTTCAGCCTCGACAAAGAGGTTGCCCCGATCGTCGTAGGCCGGCGGGAAGTAGTAGTACATCCCCCCAGCGCTTGGTATTCCGTCGGCGTGCCCGTGGCATGCGCAAGAACGAAGATGCCGCCCGGGTAATTGTCCGAGATGAACGTGGCGACGGCGAGATTTCCCGTCTTCGGGTCGACCGAGCAGCCAACGGGATATTCGCCGGCAGTGTCGAGCGTCTTGATCGGGTTCGTGCCGCCGTGCGCGTACTCCGTGACGTCAGACGCGTCGAACTGCGTGATGAAGACATTCCCGGATTTGTCGGTACACTGGCCGTACGGCGCAGCAAAGCCGGTCAGCGTACCCACAAGCTTGCCAGTCGGATACGAGTAGACGTAAACGTCATCGGTCTTCTGGTCCGAGACGTAGAGCAACTGTTGCTCCTTGGCGTCGGGAGACATCCACGAAGGTTGATGGTCGGGCTGCACGGTCATCGGAGGCTTGCCCGGCATCGCTGGCATCATGACGTCGTCTAGAGACGGCGACCCGGGACTGCGTGCAGCGTTCTGCGCTGCTGCAGGGGGTGCGAATGCCGACTGCGCGCCGCCGGAGCTGCAGCCGGTGAAGATAGCAGCAGCCGTAACGCTGCGGACGACATACTTTAGCATCATCGAGGTTTTCATGAGGAGTGCTTGATCCTTAATCATAGAGAGCGGGCCGATGGGGAACCGCCAGGGCTGTACCGGTCGCTCCCGGCTGAAGGCATTCGGCGGAAGCGCCGTTCCTGGGCACTCTAACAACTCGGGCGTACAAAAGCGTTCGGGAGCGCGTGGAGGGTCTTCGGTGCGTCCCGCGCTATCGTATCCGGACGAGAGCACCGCACTCTGTGCTCCGGAAAGGTAGGACATGATTCCATCCACTTTTCGCCCGAGTCGGATCGCCGTCGCAGGCACGATCGCGGTTGGCATGGTCATCGCAGTCTCCAGCTTAGGCATCGTGCGGGCAGAACATGTGACGCCGAACAAGAGCAAGACCTACAATTGCAGCAGCGGGACGGCGTGCGTCGAGGGCAACTCGACGGGCAGCAGCACGTGGGGCGTCTACGGGACGGGCACGATTGCCGACGGCGTTCACGGGGTGACGACCTCGACCAACGGAAACTCCGGTACGTCGGGCATCAGCACCGGGACGAGCGGCTCGGCGCACGGGGTGTACGGCCGCTCTTCGAACGGACAGGGCGTGTATGGAACCTCCTCGAGCAGCAACGGCGTCGAAGGCCATTCTACCGGGACCGGCGCTTCGGGGGCTGCCGGGATTCAACAGGGCAAGTCGACCGGAAGCGGCGACGGCGTGTACTCAGAGTCGGCAGACACCACGAATCTTTATGAAGCCCTCGAAGCGAAGGCCGACAGCTCTAATACGTACATCTTCGAGGCTTACAACGCTTCGACCAACGGCCTATGTACGATCGACTACGACGCAGCCCTCGCGTGTACTGGGGGCACCGTCGTAAAGAACGTGCGAACGCGGCATACGAATGCCAACGGCGAGCACGTTCTCGCCTACGCGGCGGAATCGGCGACGGCAACGATCGAAGACGTTGGCACCTCGCGGATGGCCGCGGGTGTCGCCAACGTGCAGATCGATCCGGCCTTTGCTTCCGTGATGGATCGAAAATGGTACTACGTCTTCCTTACGCCGCTGGGAGACACGCGTGGTCTCTACGTGAGCATGAAGACGGCGTCGGCGTTCCAGGTGCGCGAAAATGGGGGCGGCCGTTCGCGGGTCGAGTTCGATTATCGCATCGTCGCGCACCCGCTCGACGCCAAGAACGACAGGCTGCCACTCGCTCCGGCCATGCGGAGACCCAAAGGTATGAATCCATCGATGTGACCGCCACTCCGCCTCACTGTCTCGCCATGATCATGTTTAGCACTTCTTCTCGATTCAGGAGGTGGTCGGTGTTTTCACCGCTCGTTTCAATAACGACAGCGTCGACCGTTCCATTAAATGCACTCTTTTCCGGGGGCATCTCCTGCGTTATCGGAGAGCCGCGCTTGACGCCGACATCGGACGTCTCGTCGGCAGAGAAAACCGCTGGAACGGTCCGGTCGACGCGGCCCTCACCCACGGCTTTCCCATCGACGTAGAGCGTCACGTTTCCACCTTTGGCGAGACCGCCGCCGTCGTAGGCGAACTCCATTCGTATCTGATGCGTGCCCGGAGAAAGCACTTGCGTGGAAGTTACGACGAACTTTTGCAGCCCGAGGAAGTTGTAGATGTAGGTGACCTTTCCGTCTTTGACATAGAACATCCATCCACCGCCGACCCCACCTTGCGATAGGATCACGCCGTTGGCAGGCGTTCCTTCGGGAGCGACGATCTGAGCGGTAATCGAATGGCTCTTGTTTTTGACATTGATGAGCCCGTTTTCGTTGAGGCCGCCCATTCCCGTAGCGAGAACTTGTGATGTGCCGCGAACGAGTACCGGTCGTCCCGCCGTGTCGGAGTTCATTCGTTCCGCCTGGCGATCGTCCATCGGTAAGACGCCGTTACGCGTCGCTTCGATGATCCAGAGGCGTTGAAGGTCATGGAGTTTATCGGGCATCTCTTGCGAGAGGTCGCGCGACTGCGACCAATCCTTCGTCGTGTCGTACAGCTCCCACACATCGTCGTCGAAAGGTACCGTTTCCGCCGTCATAATCCATGGCGTCCGGTGGCGCGTGACCGCCGTCCAACCCTTGTGGTAGATTCCGCGATTGCCGAACATCTCGAAGTATTGCGTTTCGTGACGTTCCGCTGCCGCAGGGTCGTCAAAACTGTAGAGCATGCTGACGCCCTGCATCGGAACCTGTCCTACGCCATTGACCATGTAGGGCTCGGGAAGTTGAGCGACTTCCAGGATCGTGGGGGCCACGTCGATGACGTGATGAAACTGATGGCGCACGTCGCCTTTCGCCTTGATGCCTTTGGGCCAGCGCACGATCGTGCCGTTCCGCGTGCCGCCCCAGTGCGACGCGACCTGCTTCGTCCATTGATACGGGGTATCCATGGCGTGCGCCCACCCGACCGCGTAGTGATTGTAGGCTTCAGGACCGCCAAGTTTGTCGATGCGCTCTGTGAGAAAGTCGGCGGTTTCGAGCGCATTCATGCCGTTAAAAGGAATCATCTCACTGAACGTGCCTTGTGGCGTGCCTTCGGCCGACGCGCCATTGTCGCCGATGATATAGTAAATCAGGGTGTCGTCGAGAGCCTCGACCTGATCGAGCGCATCGATGAGTCGCCCGACGTGATAATCCGCGAATGAAAAGAACCCGGCGTACACTTCCATCTCACGCGCGAGGACGCGTTGGAATTCGGGCGTTTGAGAATCCCACGACGGAATCTCCTTCGGACGAGCGGTGAGTTCGCAGTCCTGCGGAATCACTCCGAGCTGTTTCTGACGCGCAAACGTCTCCTCGCGGAGTTTGTCCCAACCTTGATCGAATTTGCCTTTATATTTGTCCGCCCATTCTTTTGGTACGTGATGCGGCGCGTGCGTGGCGCCCGGAGCGAAATACATGAAGAACGGCTTGTCTCCCGCGAGCAGTCGCTGCTGACGCACCCACGCGATCGCGCGATCCGTCATGTCCTCCATGAAATGGTAGCCCTCCTCGGGCGTCTTCGGCGGTTCCACGGCTTTGGTGCCCTCGTGAATCGCGGGATACCATTGGTTGGTCTCGCCCGCAACGAAACCGTAAAAGTATTCAAAACCGGAGCCCGTCGGCCAGCGATCGAACGGTCCCACGGGACTTGCTTCCCACACCGGGACCTCGTGACACTTGCCGAACTGTGCGGTCGAATAGCCGTTGAGCCGAAGAATCTCGGGGAGCGGCGCCATCGAGTTAGGCCGCACCGAACTGTAACCCGGCGCCGAGGTAGCGATTTCCGTGATGCCGCCCATCGCCACCGTATGATGATTGCGCCCGCTCAACAGCGCCGCACGCGACGGCGAGCAGAGAGCCGTGGTGTGAAAGCGAGTGTACCGTAACCCGTCCGTCGCGACTCGTTCGGCGGTGGGCGCCTGGCACGGGCCGCCGAAGACGCTCGATGCACCAAAACCGACGTCGTCGATCAGCACGATGAGCACGTTCGGAGCGTCCTTCGGCGGACGCAAGGGCTCGATTGGTGGAAACTTCGAGTCGGGATCCTTAGCGTCGTAGGCTATGAAGCCGGCGTACGGCTGGTCCGGAATGGGGAGCACTTCCCTTTGCACGCGCTTCGAGGAACTCGGTGAACCGTTTGAACTCGACATCGTAGGCCTCCAGAATGATTGTGCATCGGCTTGCGAGATTGATGGTCGGTTACGGAGGAGTAGTACGCGGGGCGCTGCGGGTATCCCGCACAGAGTATCACACAGTTTCCGACACACCCCGGATTGTGATGATTACTGCTCGGTTTTGCCGTGCTAGGCTTCGCCCTGACCCCTACCGTTGCCAAAAAGCTTCTTCCCGAGAACGCTGCCGGCGACGTCGGGGCTGCGTTGCAACGCGCGCAAGAGGACGGAGAGAATCTACCCGAACAGCAAGAATACGACCCGGATCAAGCTGTCGCTTCGCGACGCACTCGGAGAGAAGCTGGACTCCGTCAGCAACCGTTCTTCGTGCCGAACGCCAACTCACCGGTGTCAAAATCCGACCCGCCTCGGTCATCTTCGAAGACGCCCTGGCCGATGCGGCCGTTGTTGGCGTGAGCGATGAACAGCAGGGCGCCGTTCTGACCATAGAGTGGTTCTGTGATAGTCACCACCAGGATGTCGTCGCTGACTCGGAATGAGCCGTAAGGATATTTCTGACCGCCGGCGACAAGCGACGCCGAGCCGCCATTGCCCCCATTTTGCGTCAGCGTTAGGCAGTCCGTGCCGTTGCTGAACTGCGAATGGCTCACGGTCACTGGCCACGCGCCGCTGTAGTTGTGCGATCCTCGAGCGAACATATTCATCGTGTTGCCGTTGATGTGCGCCATAGCGGGACCGGCTGAGATGACCACTGCGACGGTTGCGACGGCGGCCATTAGAATCCGTTTCGTGGAGCGCATAGGCGGTTCTCCTTTGTACGGCCGTGGGGGCAATGCGGCCGAGTTTAGGCCAGGTTGATAAAAAAAGTCTGAAGCGTGCTGGGTAGCGCCGCGCCCGTAAGCGAACGTACTTAGCACTACGCAGGCTTCAGGAGGCAGGCGCTGAGAATTCCAGGACTTACCTGTCGGGCGCTAAGCATCGGCGTGGCTGCGGCGATACTGGCTGGGTGCGGCGGCGTTTCGTCGAGCACGACGCTGCCGGCATTTCCTAACGGTGCGGTGCGTTCAGACAACGAGCTCGCTTGGCAAGAGACCGTTTTGCACAGCCTCGACGGGCTCGATGGAGCCGCCGCCAGCGACGGCCTAATCGCAGGCAAAGGGCGCGTCTTCTACGGCACGACGCTCTTCGGCGGCGGCGGTAGCGGCGGCGACGGAACGATCTTCAAACTCGCGCCGCAAGCTTCGGGATATACCGAGAGCGTTCTCTACACTTTCAAGGGCGGCTACGACGGGTCGACGCCGGAGGGTATCGTGCTACGCAACGGCGCGTTATACGGCGTAACGTTCGCCGGCGGAGACCCATCCGGCAACGGCGGTCTCGGGTGGGGAACGATCTTCAAGCTGTCGCCGGGAAAATCGGCGTACACCGAAAGCGTACTCTACCGTTTCCGCGGCGGCCTCGATGCGTGGGAACCGCTCGGCCCGATCGCCCTCGACAAAGCGGGAAACATTTACGGCGCTTCGGCGTTCGGCGGCGCGCGGAATGACGGTGCCGTCTTCAAATTGGCGCCGGGCACGTCCGGCTACACCGAAAGTTTACTCTACTCGTTTCCGGGCGGCTCGCGCGGGATTTTGCCCGAAGCCGGCGTGACGATCGACAAGCATGATTCGATTTACGGCACGACGATGTACGGCGGCAGCTCTGCGGGCTTCTGCGACGGCGGCTGCGGCACGGTCTATAAATTGACGCTCGGAAAGTCCGCCTACTCCGAGAGCGTGATCTTCACGTTTGACGGTTTGAACGGCGACCTCCCATACGGAGCGGTTACCATCGACGAGCGCTCCGGAGCCGTTTTCGGAACGACGTACTGGGGCGGCACGAAACGCGTTGGCACGTTCTTCAAGCTCACACCGAACGGCTCGTACTATACCGAACGAGTCCTCCATAGTTTCAAGGGTAAATCGGATGGCTTCTTACCGGAAGGCACGCCCTTACTCGAACCCGACGGCACTTTGTACGGAACCGCCGCGCTCGGCGGCGGAGGCTGCCACGGCATCGGCTGCGGCGTCGTCTTCGAGCTGGCGCCATCGGGCACGCAGTATTCCTTCCACGTCGTTTACGACTTCCGTCGACCGATTCACGGCGCGGAACCCCAACAGACCAACCTGCTTTCCGACGAAAGCGGCGCGATCTACGGAGCGACACGCTCGGGTGGAACGGAGACGAGCTGTACCGACGGCGGTCCCGGCGGCGCCAAGGGTTGCGGTGTGGTCTTCAAGTTAGCGCCGCAATAGCGAGCACGAAGCGATGATACCGCTCGTGCTGGCGGCTGTTCTAGCCTCGGGAAACGAACTGCAGGCGTCGACGCTTGCGGGCGTGACGCTCGGCAGCAACCTCACGCAGGTTCTTTCGGAGCATCCCGGTGCCCAACGAGCCGCCAATCCCGGCCAGCGGTGGTTTTGGAAACGGCGCGCAGGCGGTACGGTTACGGTTACCGCCGATGACCTTGGCAACATCACCAGGGTTGATTTCGTAGTGAGCAAAGGGCAAGACGACAGCGTCGACCTTCCTTGTGTTGGAGCGTTTCCGGTTCGAGGCTCGCATGCGAATCTCGAGTTCGCTCTGGATAAGACGGCATGTAGCGCGTTTAATGGCGCGACCTACGGCTTGCCCGATCGTTCCGTCGTCGAGGTGCGCTTTAAGGGCCCAGGCTATGGTCAACTAGGCGATGGTGAGCTTATTGAGGCCATCTGGTATCGGCGCTCTGATTTAAATCCCTCACCTGTCGGACACATGGGCGCGGTTCTCGCTTACCTGCGGCCGGTCTTAGGACATGTCGGGGGAGCCGCCCGAATATACTATGCCGGCGAGTGCGAAGCGCCGGAAAAAGACACGTCCGGGGTGTGGCAGCTTCTTTTCCCTGCAGTATACCTCCAGCCGCCACGACCGGGAGTGACGGGTCTATCGGCGGTCCGGCAGATCTTTCGCGACGATCCGAATGTCGCGGTGGTGCAGGATCGATTCGGAATCCTACGGATTACGATCGGAAGCCCATCGACCCGAATACTGCAGACTAGAATACAAAAGTTAACACTCAGTCCGATCGATCGGTACAGCGCGCCGTCAGCGGTCGTCGCAATCAATGAGGCGCCGGAACTCCATGCCGCCGAGCGTAGGCTCGATGCCTACAGCAACCTGGGAACCATCAACATCATTGTGTCCGGACCAATCGCGGGAGCGCCCCATCTCCCAAGGCTGATGCAAAAGATTACGGTGGACGAGGCGTTGGACGCCGTGGTGAAAACGTTCAAAGGCATCGTTACCTACGGTATATGCAAACAGCCCGACGGCGAAAGACTTCTTCAGTTCGGCTTTGCATACGGCTCGTAGCGACGCTATTTCTTAGCTGCCACCACGCCGAGCGGGACGTCGAAACTACCCGTGAGGATCGCAGCCGGCGAACCACCGGCCGGGTACTTAAAAACCTCGCCGTCGCCGTTACCCGCATCTCCGCAATACATGAGGCCCTGGACGAGCCAGGTCTGTGCACAGTCGGCCGCACCCGAGAACAATACCGTGCCCTTCAACGTCGCCTTCGTTCCGCTCACGGTGTATCGATATGTCGCGTTCGCATCCTGATCGAAGACGGTGAAGTAGGTACCGTCCCACTGCACGGAGCCAGGAAAATCCACCGTGTTGCTCGTCTTGATCGTTTCGAATTTCGTGCTGCCCTTCGGGAGCTCGACGAGCGCGAAGCCGGAGCGGTAGCCGGTAAAGCCGTCGGCGAAGAGGTTCCCCTGGGTGTCGTAGCCGTCGAAGAACTCTTCGTCCAACGGCGTACTGTAAACGGTACCCGAGCCGCTCGCGTTCTTGAAGATGACGACGTCACCGCCACTGACACTCGCCGAGCCATCATAGACTCCGACTGCAAGGTCGCCGCTCGTATCCATGGCGCAACTGGTTGGGAAAGAGTCCGGGATAGACAGCGTCTTGAGCCGTTTCTGGGGGACGCTGAACTCCTCGATCTGGTCGGGACCCGCGACGATCCAGAAGGTCTTCTTTCCGTAGCCGTAGAGGACGTTCGTACACCCTTGGCCGCCGACGCCGTTGAGCGTGCCGATCTGTTGAACGCTCTTCGGATAGTCGAAAATGCTGGCGTAGCTGCCGTAGTCGTTGATAACGTACTCGAACGTCTTCGACTTCGCATGCCGGTCGGGAACGATCGTCGCATAACGCGGCAGCGGGCTCACGCGCTCAGCCGTTACCGGCCTTTCATTCGCCGAGAGCGCGCTGCCGACATACGTGCCATTGAGCGCAGCGCCGCCGCACGCCGAGCATATCGCGAGTGCAAGCAGAGCGCCGGCGCACTTCACGAAACCAGCCGTATTCATTACGTTTCCCCTTTTCACTCGTGCGAGTAAACAGACGGTTATCAAGTTAGTAAATACCCCTAAAGAAAGTCTGAAACCACATCAGGCCTCATCCACGCGGAGGAGGCCGATTGTCCTGCTGCCCAGGGGAGACGGCAGCGGCGCGAGGCGGGATCGGGAGCGGCTAGGGAGCGTGCGGTGCCGGCGATCCGTCGGACCAGCTGAGCACCGGTACCATGATCACCGTCGATAGATAGGGACCACGATCGACGGACTGCGTCGGCGAATTGTCGACGTTGGAGCCCCAACTAGCGACTTGATCTCGTGGAACGAAAAACATAATGTGGGGATACCACGGTCCGTGGGCATGGTTAAGATACCCCTGCTTCGAGAGCATAAAGCCAAATGCACCGGGCTCAGGTGGCCTGAAGCTGTGATCGGCGAAGGCGACTCTCGTTCTTTCCGCCATTTGCTGCCTGCTGAGCCCGGCCAAGGCCCATTGCGCCTCCTGAAGCAGCTGCGGTATTTCGGTGCGCGCCGCAGGAGGGTTGTAACAATCGGGCCCGCGCTCTTCCGGATTCCAAAACTCGGTATCGTTAAATGGCGCAGTCCACGAACGTTCGACGAGACACACGAAGCCATTCGTTCCTTTCACCGCCGTCTCGAAGCCGTGGGACGTAAGCACGAGCACTTCGGCGTTCGCGGCGATCGCCGGCGGAGCTGCGCTCCGCGCCAAGGCAACTTCAGCTTGACGATTGGGCATAAGGTATGGAGCGATTGGGCCCCTCGCCGGCAATCCTTCGCCGGTGGCGGCTCGCGCCACAAATGGCAGCGCCGAGGCGGCGAGGAACAGCACGAGCGCTCGACGGAATGAGGAAATCGCCACGACCCAGTACCTCCGTTTCGGGGACGTGCCCCTGCAACGCGCGAACCCGAGGCGTTGTGACTCGAGCCGCGAACCAATCGTGTCGATCAGAAAAAGGGAGCAACGCAGTGAATACAACTGGTTTCGTGAAATATGCCGGTGCTCTGGTTGCACTCGCGATATGTGCGGCGTGCAGCGCCCTTCGACAGGCTCAGGGTGACATCGCGGGCGCCCCATCGACCGCTTCGCTCAACGAGACCTACGTCGGTAGGACGCTCTTCGTGAACGGAAGGCCGGTAACGGCAGCGCGCCTAAGCCCGCAGCCCCGTTATGCGACAATCGTTCCTGATCGGCATGCGAAGTCGAAGAGCTTTGAGTACATCATCAACGACTACGAAACCAGCATCTTCGACTATCCGAAGAGCGATCAGCAGATCGGTCAGATCACGACCAACGGCGGCCAAGGGTGTACCAACGCCCTCTACGGTTACGGAAAGAAGACCTTCTGGATCGTCACGGGCGAAAGCCAGATCAGCGAGTTCAAGGTCCTTAAGAAGCCGATCAAGACGCTCTCCGTCTCGGTTGCTCAGCCATCCAGCTGCGCCATGGATACCAGCGGCGACCTTGCGCTCGGGGCGTTGAGTAACGGCGACATCGTGATCTTCCCGCACGCGAGCGGCTCGGGCACCGTCATGACCACGCCGTTGGCCAGAGAGTACTTCGACGGCTACGACAACCGGGGAAATCTTTTCGCCGACGGCTTTAACAGCAGCGATGGTTTCGAACTCGTCGAGCTTCCGAAGGGCAGCAGTACGTTCCAAACGATCACAACGAGCAACAGCGTGGAGTTCCCTGGCTCCGTGCAGTGGGACGGCACGTACCTAACCGTCAGCGATCAGGAAACGGCCTCGCTGTATCAATACACCGTCAGCGGAACCAAGGCGACGTTGAAGGGCACCGTGTCGCTCGCAGGTGCGGGCGACTGCGCGCAGACCTGGATCGCGACGGGCGTCGTCTATTGCGCGGACGCGGGCAACAACGACGCCGCGGTTTTCAAGTACCCGGCGGGGGGTTCAGCGATTGCAGTCCTTACGGGCAACGTCAATCTCCCGCTCGGCGTGGTGGCCGCTAAGAAGTAATGCGGCTACGAATCGCTCTGATCGGTTCTTGGGCTTACGCCATGAAGGTTATCTCGCTGTGTGCCACGGCCTGGGCTGCGATCTTCATCATGGCGGCGGCGCCACTCGATATGGCCGTCATCGACGGTTCCCGCGATTCTCGCGACTATCGAATCGTCGTATACTCCGACGGTTCCGCTTCAATCGCCGCTGCCGCGTCTGCTCCTAGGGCGTTTACGATTCCGGAGGAAACCGTGACGCAATTCTTCGCGGCGCTTGCGGCGTCGCAGAACAACCCCTCGACCGGCGTCGTGTGCGCAAAACATGCGCCATTCGACTCGACGATTCATGTGACGTGGCATGGCTGGGTTTCGGGCGATGTCGCTTGCCCGGCAAGTTGGATTGGTTCGGGGGCGACGCAACCCTCCGTGGCACTAAACCACAGCGTCATGGAAATTATCGTGTTGGCGGGACAGCCGGCAGCCTTCCCCTGCACCGACCTACCCGCGAACGACCGGCCACCGGGGTGTGGTAGTAAGCGCTCACGCATTACAATCTGAGGCGGAGGCCCGATACTATTGAAGGGCCTCCGCAGTTTCGTTTCTACAGTAGACTATTTCTCAGCTGCCACTACGCCGAGCGGTTCGTCGAAACTGCCCGTGAAGACCGCGATCGGCGAACCGCCGGCCGGGTAGTTGTAAACGGAGCCGTCCTCGTTACCCGCATCTCCGCAATAGACAAGGCCCGGAACGATCCAGGTCTGCGCGCAGTCGCCAGCCCCGGTGAACTGTATTGTGTTCTTCAGCGTGGCCGTCGTTCCACTAACCGTGTACTGATACATCTTACTCTCCTCCTGATCGAACACGGTCACGTAGGTGCCATCCCACTGCACCGAACCCGGAAACGACGGAGAGTTGCTCGTTTTGATCGTAACGAATTTGCTGCTGCCCTTCGGAAGCTCGACGAGTGTGAAGTTATAGCTCGACGAGCCGAAACCATCGGCAAAGAGATTGCCGCTGGAATCGTAGCCGTCGAAGTACTCTTTGGTCAACGGCGTATCGTACACCGTACCGGAGCCGGTCGCATTCTTGAAGATCACGACCTGACCGCCGCGAGTGTATGAATTACCTATTAGGATTCCGACTGCAAGATCGCCGCTAGAGTTCATGGCGCAGCTTGACGTGTACGTATAGTCAAGAGACAAAGACCTGACCAGCTTCTTTGGAACCTTATATTCGTTAATCAAGTCGTTCGTACGCCCGGGGTTCCAAAAAATCTTCTTCCCATAGCCATATAAAACGTTGGTGCACCCTTGGCCGCCGGCGCCATTAATCTGGCCGATCATCCCCGAGCTTTTTGGATAGTCGAAAATGCCGGCATAAGTGCCGTAGAAGTTGAAGATGTATTCGTAGTTCTTTGCCTTCGATTTGTCCGGTACGAGCTCTGCGTAACGCGGCAGTGGATTCAGCCTCGCCGCCGTTACCGGCCGCCCATTCACGAACAGCGTCCTACCTACGTAGGCCTCATTGAGCATAGTGGCTGACGGCGCGACCGCCATGTCGCCCTGACCCTGTCGAAGGGCGCTCCCGCACGCAGAAACTATCGCGAGTGCAACGACAGCGCCGGCGCACTTAAGTAAACCAGGGGTGTTCATTAACCTTGCTCCTTTGAAGTAGACATCAAGCGTCGCGCTCGGCTTCTTGCAACGTGAGGGGTTTCGACCGGCATCCGGGCCGTGCCTCTTTGAGCGTACTCGTAGACCGCTTTGTAAGGAGCATGCAGGTCAGCAGCTCAATCCCCAACCGTTAAGCTTTTTTGCCGCCACTCCGTAATTCCCGAGCTGATAGACGGAGACGGCCGCCGGCGAGAACGTAAGGTCGTCGAATGGCTCGGCAAGCATTCCTTTGAGGTAATCCTCGGGTGCAAGACCGATCGTCACGTGCGGGCTGAAGTTCTTTCCAGTCCGATTCGGGACGAAGCCGGCGACGTACTCGATCAGCGGCTGCACGATTTCCGGATTTTCCGGCGTCGTAAAGTAGGCGGCCGCTGTACCCGACGGCTCGGTGAACGGCGCGACGGCGTTAATCAGTTTTTGCTGATATGCAAGCAAATCGTCGGTCGGGTGGATCACGATCCCGGCTAGGCCCAAACCCTTCCACGGTATGTAATAGTATTTAAAGGCCGTCAACTTCCACGTCGCGGGATCCGCAGTCGCCAGGACTTCGCTCACCGCGGCGAAGACATCGTCAAGAGCACCGGTCCTTACATACCGTTGCAAGCACGAGATGTGGGGCTGATGCGCCGCGTCCAGCGCATAACCTTTTGGGAATGCCTTCAGAAGACGCGCATTAGCGACCTTCGCATGTTCCAACATCGAAGCATCCGGCTCAAGTAAAATATCGATTGCGGTGATATCGCTCAATGTTTGTTCCCCCATGGTGTCTACCGGCGGACGCAGGATTTTCGCTCCTGCGTTGAAAACCCAAAACACTCCTTGAAAGGCAAGAATACGATGTCTGACGGAATGTCTCAAGGCGAAATCACACGCCGCCGGTTTACGGAAGGCATCGGGATAGCGGCCGTCGGCGCCCTCCTGCCGCGTCTCGCGGGAGCTCAGACCACGAAGCCGCTCGGCGAGCGCAAGAACGCGCTCGATCACATCGTCGTTATCATGTTCGAAAACCGCTCGTTCGACAACGTCCTCGGCCGGCTCTACGGCCCAGGAGAAGTCGCGTCGTTCGAGGGCGTCATCGGTAAGGATCTCAAGAATCCGATTCCGGAGTGGGCCGCAAATGGCGCCGATCGCAAGTTCGTGCCGTATGGCGTCGCCGCGAACATGAACACGCCCAAGCCGGACCCGGGCGAAGAGTATCCCCATATAAACACCGATCTCTTCGGCGTTGCGGATCCGAAGAATCGGTTCGTGCCGCTGTCGAAGATGGTTGCCCCGTTCAACGCCCCGAGTCCGGGACAGCAACCTACGATGGCCGGCTTTATCGCCGATTACATCAGCGCGTTTACAGCCGAGATGGGGCGCCAGCCAACCTACGAAGAGTACGCCCAAATCATGACGGGCTACACGCCCGAGCAGCTGCCCGTAACCTCCGCGCTCGCACGTGGATTCGCCACCTTCGACCATTGGTTCTGCGAGGTGCCGTCGCAGACGTTTACCAATCGTTCGTTCTTTCACGCGGCTACAGCCTCGGGTTACGTGATCAACTTTCCACCGGCCGACGCGTTCCCGCTTCACAATACGGCAGAGACGATCTTCGAGCGCCTTGAATTAAAAGGCCTCACGTGGTGCGTTTATTGCGATGCGCCCAGTCCCGCCTCGATGACCGGTATCATCCACGCGTCGCGGCTCCGTAGCCGCTTTGCGAAGAACTTCCTCACGGTCGCAGATTTTTTGGAACACGCGCAAAGCGGGCAGCTCCCCAACTACGCATTTATCGAGCCGAATCTGTGGCACGGCCATAACGACATGCATCCGCCGATCTCCGCATTACTCCATGGCTTACCGTGGGATCCGCCGTCTTCGCTCCTGGGCGGCGAAGCGTTACTTGCAAAGGTTTACGACGCGGTCAGAACCTCGTCATCGTCGCGCGGATCAAACTATCTGAACACCTTGCTGCTGGTTGCCTTCGACGAAGCGGGCGGTACGTACGATCACGTCGCACCGCCCTCGGCTCCGCCTCCCGATCCTTCGGCCCCGCCGGGGCAGATGGGATTTACGTTCGACCGCTCGGGCCAACGCGTGCCCGCGATCGCGATTTCCGCGTGGATCCCCGAACGCCGCGTGGTTACGGAAGAGTACCGTCACACATCGCTGATACGCACATTGCGGGAGCGATGGTCACTTGGACCCCCGCTGACCGCTCGCGATGCCATAGCGCCGGACATCGCACCGATCCTCTCACTCGACACGCCGAGGCCGCCCGAGCAATGGCCGGACGTTACGCCGCAGCCGGTGCCACAGTTCAACAGGGCGCTGCTCCCGCCAAACCTGCCACTCTCCGTTCTCGGCAAGAGCATGTTCCTCGGAATTCTCGCCTTTGAGAAAAGCCTCGGCGCGAAGGTGCCCGAGATTTCGCCAGATAGCAGCATCACCGGCGCCCAAGCGGAGGAAACCATTCGCAATATGTCCTTCGATATATTCCCCGGCTTGCGGAACAGCGGATGACGGATCCACTGCCCTCATGGAACGACGGCACGACAAAGCGCGCGATCGTCGATTTCGTAAGCCGCACGACGACCGAAGGAAGCCCGGACTACGTGCGCGTGCCCGACCGCGTCGCGCTGTTCGATAACGACGGAACGCTGTGGGTCGAACAGCCGATGTATACGCAACTCGCATTCGTGCTCGATGACGTCAGGAAGCTGGCTCCCCAGCATCCCGAGTGGAAGACGACGGAGCCCTTCAAGTTCGTCTTGGAAAACAACTTTGCAGAGTTAGCGGCGGCTGGAGTTCCAGGTCTCATGCAGCTTCTCGCCGCGACCCAATGCGGAATGTCAACCGAGGAGTTTGCAAGAACGGCCAAGGATTGGATTGAAACCGCGCGTCACCCTCGCTTTAACCGCCTCTACACGGAATGTGTCTACCAGCCGATGTTGGAGCTGATCAAATTCCTAAGGGCGAACGATTTTGACGTCTATATCGTTACTGGTGGCGGCGTCGAGTTCGTACGTCCGTGGGCAGAGCGCGTCTATGGCATCCCGTTACGGCGCGTTGTCGGCAGTTCGCTGAAGACAAAGTTTGAAATGCGGGGCGACCAGCCGGTTTTGATCCGTACCCCGGAGATAAACCTCCTCAACGATGGTAACGGTAAGCCGGTCGGAATCCATGAATACATCGGACAGCAGCCGATCGCGGCCTTCGGGAACTCCGATGGTGACTTGGAGATGCTGCAATGGACCGCAGCCGGAACCGGACCGCGGCTAGTCTTGCTCGTCCACCACACCGATTCAGAGCGCGAATACGCATACGATGCTCACTCGCCCTTTGGTAAGCTCAGCAAGGCGCTCGATGAGGCGAAGTCGAGGGGCTGGGTTGTAGTCGATATGCAACGCGACTGGAACACGATCTTCCCATCAGTATGAAGCTCGTACATGCAGTCTCGCGGCTGGTGTGTCGGCTAAAGCGCTCGTCGAGCGTGCGCCGTGGCACTTCTTCACCGGCCGGCCTATCTAGTGTACTCCCACACCACGAGTAGAGACCACTAGACCTCCACCGAGCTTCGTTACGGGAGTTTCCAGGGATGTCGGTGCCGCTTCTGCGTGGACTACGTACAGGAGGACCCCGGGTCCGTACATCCACGGATACTGCCGTTCGTGTTGGGCGGTCACCTTATCTAGGGCTAGCAGGACTAGCGATGGCCCCATCAGGTCGCCCCTTTGCGCACTGCTGGGTCGTAACCGCGGGCTCAGACGAAATGCTGGAGTCCGCGCACGCACATCCCCGGCGCCTGACGCTGATGACGGGCACAGCCAGAAAAGGAGCAGTTTTCATTATGAGATTAAGTTTGGCCACCTACGCCCTCGGCTTCACCGCATCGGCGGTCCTGATGGCGGGCTGCAGCAACGGTGGTTCGTCGTTTGACACGCCCACGGGCGTGACGCCGAGCGACTTCCATTCTCTGCGGGCCGTTTCGATCGACGGTCCGCTAGTGGCGGCGGCGCACCCAAACCTGCGCATGCGAGGTCACGTTGGTCCGATGACGCCCGACAGGTATCGCAAGAAGAGAGGCCCGTACCAGTACGTTTCGGACTTCTACAACAGTGAGCTGCTGGAGTTCGACTATCCAAAGGGAGACTCGCCAATTGGGGAGATCTCGGGTGTCAGCGACGCCCAAGGCGAATGCGGCAATGCCCTGTTTGGCGCTGCTAAACGCGACTTTTGGGTCGTGTCGTCAGGCACGGATCAGGTCGAAGAGTTCGCCCTCGGAGGAACCGGCCCAATCAAGATCCTCAGCGAATCGGCCGGCGAGGCCGCGGGCTGCGCGATGGATCCATCGACGCACAATCTCGCGGTTACAGTCCTGGGCGGTAGCGTCGTCGTAATCTTCACGGACGCCAGTGGGTCCGGCAACATCGTGGCCGATGGCCTCGAATCATCGTACTTCGCCGGCTATGACGATAAGGGCGACCTCTTCGTCGATGGTATCACCGAGAACGACACCTTTGGCGTCGTTGAAATGGCCTCAGGTAGCTCGAGCTTCAAGGCAGTCACGCTGTCCAACACAATCGAGTTCCCAGGCGGCATGCAGTGGGACGGCAAGTACATGACAATCAACGACCAGGAAGCGCATGTAATCTATGGCTATGCTTGCAGCGGCAAGAGTTGCACGCTGAAGCGGACGGTCAAGCTCTCCGGTTCCGGCGACTGCGTTCAGACGTGGATCGGCGAGGACGACGTCTTCTGCCCGGATGCCGGCAACGAGACACTCGAGGTCTACAAATATCCGGCCGGTGGTTCGCCGATTGCGACCCTGACAGGAGTGGTCCCGACTGGCGTCATCCAAGTCAGCAAATAGGCGGCATTAATCCCGCGACGAGTCAAAACAAAAACGGGCTAGCCGGCTGTGAAGTGCGATGCCGTCGCGTAGGCGCGGGCCACGTTAATATTGGATGTCACGCCAGGCGACGTCAAAAATGTGGTTGTTGGGACCACGCCTAAGGTCGAGCAGGGTAATTCGATTTGCGGGGTCGATACCGACGACCCACGTCAGGCAGCGCCAGCCGAATAAAGCGTCGACGCGGTTACCGCGACGACGGACGAGAAGGCAGAGACAAAAAGGCGACGGACCATGGCCGATCATCCTGCAACACGTGCGAGCCTCGCTTGATTTTACTACGATGCGTCCAAGGATAGAAGCTATTTGGTGACCTCGACGACGCCAATCGGGAGATCAAATGGCCCCGACAGGGTCGCGATGGGCGAGCCGCCGGCGGGATACTTGTAGACCTCGACATTCTCGTTGCCGGCATCCGGACAGAAGACATCGCCCTTGCCGATCCACGTCTGAACGCAATCGCTTGAACCGGAGAGCGATACCGTCCGCTTGAGCGTGCAACTCGTGCCGCTGCAAGCATAGCCGTAGATTACATGCTCTTCCTGATCGTTAATCGTGATATATTTGCCGTCCCACTGCATGCCGCCTGGGAACCCGATCGTGTTGGATAGCGTAACTGCCTTGAAGCTCGAGCTGCCTGCGGCCATTTCAACGACGCCAAAGGTGTCGCTCTCAGTGAAACCATCGACGAAGAGGTCGCCCTTGTTGTCATAACCGTCGAAGTACGTTGAGTCGAGGCCATCGGCCACGGTGGCGCCGGTGCCGCTAGCGCCCGCGAAGATCACGACGTCGCCAGTAGCGAGGATTGTAACCGCGAGATTGCCCGTCGACGGATCCATCGCGCAGCTCGCGGCCTCGCCGGCCGATTCGCTGAGGGTTTTGATCGGGCCAGTGCCGCCGAGGGCGTACTCTACGACCTCATCCGCGCCTGACGCCACTACCCAAAAGTCGCGTTTCGCGGCGCCATACAAGGCGTCGCCGCACTCGCTGCCTTGAGCACCCGAGATCGCCCCAATTGACGAGTCTCCTTTTGGATAGTCGAACTCCAGCAGCTCACTATTGTAATAGTTCGAAACGTATTGATACAGGCCTCTCATCTCGTGACGCCTGTCGGGCGTCATCGGACCGACGGGATTTCGCATGTGCAGGTTGGGGTACGCCGCTGTGATGCCGTTCGGGGCCACGCCAAGGGGCGTGCCAAACGACGAACTATCGTTGCTGCTTCAGGCCGCCATCAAGGCAGCCGACGCGGTGAAGCGTAGGGCGTAGGCGACCAGACTGGATTTCATAAGGACAAACTGCTCCTTTCTTAGTTTAGCGAATGCGTAGCCACGTGGCAGCTCGGCCGTTGTGACGCATGGACGCTTCACTTTGAGCATAGCTCGGCGCGGCGGAAGCCAATATCCGTAGCTGTACGGAGACGCCGCGGCTACCGTACGTAGATGCCCGCGGAGCGGCTAGGGGCTCGAGTGCGGCGGCGCCGGGATATCGCGCGTCGTGCAACCGTTGGGCGCTTGCGACGCGAAGCGCTGCGCAATCCAGTCACTCGCGAAGCTCGCGCTGTCCATCCCGGCCCAGAAATGACTGCCGCCATCGACGCGCAGCAGCTCGATCCGCGCTCCCGCCGCGCAGGCCGCGCGCACAAACTCCGTCGTGAGGTGAGGTGGTACGACGCGATCGTTCGTTCCTTGCACGACGAGCAGCGGCGCGGAAATGCGGTGCGGTTCGGCCGAGTTTTCGAGCGCCGCAGCAACCCAGACCTTCGACGACCAGAACGTGGGAAGCAGCATGTTCGAAGGCAGCAGCTTCGCAGTGAGCATCACGCGCGACGAGGTGAGCCGCGTGAGAGCGCACTGCCGCGCGACGAGCCGCACGATCGGCCTTGCAAGTGTGCTGGCGACCTCATCCATCGGCGTGTCGTAGATTTGCGACCATGACGCGAGCGTGTACGCCGCGAGCAGGCGGCCCGACGTTATCGCAATGACGTCGTGTAGATTTCCTTTGAGGGCCGTTGGCGGCGCGACGGCGACGACGCCTGATAATCGCAGTTCCGGCGCATACGATGCGGCGATCTGACCGGCAAAGAGCACGGCCTGGCCGCCCTGCGAGTGACCCCAAGCAATGTAATGGTTTGAGGCGTCGGCGGAAGGAAGTCTTCGCGACGCGCGCACGATGTCGATGACGGAGCGTGCCTCGGAGAGGCCAACGAGATAGGGATGTGGGCCAAGCGTTCCCAATCCGGGATAATCCGTCGCCGCGACGATGTACCCGCGGGCGATCATCGACGAGAGTCCGGGAATGAGTGTATACCGATTCCGGCTTCTCGAGGGTGCGCATGCCTCGGCGATTCCCGTCGTCGGGTGCGCCCATGACACGATCGCCCGCCCGGTCGACGGAGCCCTAGCCTGGGAAACGACGACTATTCCGGAGACCTGACGAAGCCGACCGTTCAACCCGGTGGTTTCATAAACGACCCTCCACGCCTTGGCATGCGCCGGCGCCTCTATTGGGTCGGCCGAAACGAGATCTCCGGGCACTGCAACGGCCGCCCGTGTTGAGATCAGCACAAGCGCAAGCATGAAGCACATCGCCATGTTGCGCTGCTGCCAACTCATTGGACGCCTCCATTTCTCTGCGAGATGCATGAGGCTGCGGTCCCCTGTCCGCCGAGTAACGCTGAGACGCAGATGCTTGTGGCGCAGGTAAACACCTATGGGGGTGACATGGTATGGCGCTAGCGACAGTTCGGAATGCCTTCGATCATCGTAGCCCGCTGGCCGAGCGGGATGGAATCGTAAAAGTGGGTGCTGCTCGCTTCGCGACGGAGCTCTGCGACCCAGACACGATCGTCGGAATAGTTCTTTGTCGTTAGCGGCTGTCCGGCTGATCCGAACGGCTGCTCGTAATCACCGAATCGCACGACTACGATCCATGGCTCGGCTTTGCCTTGATCGTCGCGATACAAACGAACGGTGAGATTATCGCGCCTCTTACCCGGTGCGAGCACCTTATACTCTGTCGATTCCACCGGGTATTTCGCGGGCGAAACGAGCGTGTACTGAAGGTGAGTGAAGCCTCCATGCGGATCGGCGCGCCAAATGTCGTACGAGAGCTTCGGGCTTTGGGCGACGATGATGCGACTGTACACGCCCTTTCCGCCGAGGCGGTAGTCGCCGGGCACGAGCCGCTCCGAACCGACGGCGTACGGGTTTTCGTTGTATGCGGCTAAGGTGCAGAGCGAGAGCATCGCACCGAAAGCGAGAGCTGCGCCTTTCGATATGCTCATCTCAGAAGAAACCATACCGCGTTGTTCGGTGCATGCCCTGCTACGCCTCGACAGCATGGAATGCTTGTAACCTGGCACTAGCTCAGCGAGGACAATGATGTTTCGGCGAACGAAGTCCAGAACTCGACGCCGAATATATTTGAAAACTCCACCCGAATAGAGGTGGTCGAGGGCCCATACGGCGTGCAGCGAAGTCATCGTCATGTCGAGCGAGGTTCCATTTTCTGAACTTCTCCGTCAGCAACGGCGCGCGGCCGGGTACTCGCAGGAAGACCTGGCCGAACGCGCTGGCCTTAGTGTTGGCGCCATAGGCTCCCTCGAACAAGGCTTACGGCGCGCCCCGCACCGCAACACGGTCAAGGCACTTGCCGATGCCCTTGACATGCCACGATCGAAGCGCCAACCGTTTGAAGAGGCAGCCGCGCGGGCGCGCGGACGCAAGCCGCGTGACGTTTCCAACCTGCCGGCCTCGCTGACTTCGTTCGTCACACGCGACGAAGTGAACGAAATCGAAGGGCTCTTGGCGGACCATCGACTGCTAACGATCATCGGTCCCGGTGGAATCGGGAAGACGCGGGTCGCAATTGAGGTGGCGCGGCGCGTGGAAGGGCTATACGACGAAGTGTGGTTTGTTGATCTATTGCCGGTGCGCGACGGCGCGCAGGTTCCAGCACAGGTCGCCTCGCGACTGAACATTCCGGTTGACGGTGAAGGCGGCTTGTCGGCGACCGTTCAGTACCTTCGTTCGCGCACCGTCCTGCTCGTTGTCGACAACTGCGAGCACGTCGTCGACGAGGTCGCGGTCAATATCGAGAAGCTTCTCCACCAGTGTAGCGTTCTCACCGTTCTCGCGACAAGCCGTGAGGCGCTTGGGCTTTCCGGCGAACTGGCCTTTCATCTTCCACCGATGAACCCAAGAAATGCCTCCGATCTGTTCGTTGCGCGCGCGCGGGCGGCCGATCTTCGATGGTACGCTGATGTGCAGCGACTAGCCGTTGTCGCTGAGATCTGCACGGAGCTCGACGGCATCCCCCTCGCAATCGAGCTTGCCGCGTCCCGGGTTTCGACCCTTGGACTCGAAGCCGTTCGCTCCAGACTCAGGGGAGGGATCAATCTTTCAGGGGGACGGGATTCCGCGAACCGACATCAGACAATGGCAGCTACGATAGGCTGGAGCTACGATCTCTTAAGCGACCATGCTCGGTTGCTGTTCCGTCGCTTGAGCGTCTTTATGGGCGGCTTTACGTTGCAGGCTGCGGAGGAGAGCAGCGCTGATGAAGCGCTTCCGGTCGACATGATTGCCGAAGCGCTGTCGCAACTTGTTAGTAAGTCGTTGATCAATAGCGAGCACGCCGGAACCTCGATTCGGTATCGATTCTTGGAACCAGTTAGGGCTTTTGCATGGGAGCTCTTGGTGCAGAGCGGCGAGCTCGAAACTGCGATGTGGCGCTTCCTTGAATGGCTCAAGCAAAAGGCCATTGTTCTTGACTCTGATCCCCCACCGCAATTGCTGGCGGATGAGCGTATCGAGTTAGACAACGTCCGGTTCGCCGTTCGTTGGGCAGAGTCGATTATACAATTTCCGGCGCTCCTCTCTGCTGCCGAAGTCCTGATCGGCTTTCGTAATGTGTGGTTCGGGGCGGGGCGCCAGATGGAGTTCCGCACCCTTGCGTTCGGGCTGCTCGCTCGACTAGACGAGAGCGAACGGCCCGAACTCGTCGGACTGCTCGTTCACGCGATGGCCGGATTTCTCACTGGCCCTGAACTGTTAACGCAATGTGAGCGCGCGATACCGCTGCTCGTCGCAGCGGGATACCATGCCCGTGCCGCCGACCTTCACGCGCGCTGTGCTTCTGCTGAATGCATGCGCGGCAATGCTGCGTCCGCCGAAAGCCATCTCGCCCGAGGAGAGACCCTCCTCGACACCAACAGCCGACGCACCCGTGCGGGCTTTTCCTTCGCCTCACACGGCGCCTATGTGCGCTGTCTGCTTAAGAACTTTCAGGGAGCAAAGGCATTACTCGATCGGTTAGAGGTGCCTCCGGGTGAGCCGTTTGAAGTCGACGTCCAGGTTTTGTTTGCCTTGATCGAGTCTGGCGAGGGACGTTTAGAGAACGCCATCGATATATTGAAGAACGCTAAGCCCGGCTTAGAGAGCCACCCTAACGCAAAGCACCTCATTGTCCTCGTCTGCGGAAATCTCGCGGGTTATTACCTGACCCTCGACAACACGCGAGCCGCAGAAGACGAGCTTCGCGAAGCGCTGGCGGCTGCAGTGGATATACGCGACCTTTGGCTTACGACCGGTATTGCCATTCTGGGGCGGTACACCGCATTTTTTGCCGCGACTTCCGGAAACGTCAATCTTGCTGCTCGACTACTCGGCGCGTGCGATCAAGGCAGCAACCCGGATTCTCTGGAGGATGACGCCGCGTCTCGAGAGCTTGCTGTGAAAGCAATCTACGAAAGCCTCGAGCCTAAGCGAGCCGATGCTCTACGTCGCAGGGGCGCTGCGGAAGACCTGTACGAGCTTCTCGAGGAGTATCTCGCTCAACCGGCAGCGGACGATAGCGCGCGGCCGAGCGCGATGTCGAGTCCGAGGGCAACCTCCGTGACTCGATCGTCGCCAAACTGACCGAACAACGACGATGGAAGATCGTACTCGATGCACGAATCTCCATCGTCTTTCTCAAAAATAATCACGCGTAAGGGCGCGTACAAACCGGCTGCTAGTTGGCAACGCGTCATCCTCGAAGCGGTGAGCGGATTCCCAATTTCATATTGTACGGCGTTTCGAATCTTGCTATACAGGCCGACTAATACGCCGTGATCGCGCTTAAGAAAGATGGAGAGCTCGGGCGCGGCCTCAAGGCGCTGCTTAAGCCTGTCCGTGACTCCATCGCTTAGGAGCAATGGGATCTCCTCGTCGATCGAGGGGATCAAGGTTTCCAGAGACGCCCGGACATCGGCGGCCGCCTTTTGCGACTCTATGACGACGTGCGTGACCTCTATCGCCCTTCGTGACATCGACGGTGACATGGAGTTCCCTCCAGAGTCGGTGACTATGCAGTAACGATATGTGGCGGCCAGTCGGGCTGCCACTAACAACTCCTACAAATCCTCCGACAAATAGGGACGTGGGTGGTCAGGGGCGCCAGTTGCGTGCAAACTTGGCTCATCGCGAGTACACCGCTGAATTCATTCCGGCTGCGAAAGCCGGGGAGGTTTCGAATGTGAGTAGTTCAGGAAAACCGAGTATCGTATTCTGCCATGGAATCTGGGCAGACGGCTCGTGCTTCAGCAAGGTCATCACGCTGCTTCAAGCCGCAGGCTACGAGTGCATCTCGGCGCAGTACCCCCTCGACGCAACTGCCGACGACATCGCCATCGTCAAGAAGACACTGAGCCGTGTCGGCAGTCCCTCCGTCCTCGTCGGACATTCGTACGGGGGCCAGGTCATCACCGGAGCCGGCATCGACGACCGCGTTCGCGGGCTTGTGTACATCTGCGCACTCGGTCCCGACGAAGGCGAGACCGCGCAAGAGCAACTCGGTAAGTTTCCGACGACCCCCGTCTTCAAGCAAATCGAAGTGGCCGACGGTCGCATATGGATGAAGCCCGCGGGCATCGCGGACTTCTGTGGCGACCTTCCCGAAGCCGAGCAGAAAGTGGTCTGGGCGACGAACTATCCGCCCGCGGCAGACCTGTTCAACGCCCCTATGGGTACCCCGGCGTGGAAGACGAAGCCGAGTTGGTACATCGTCGGCAAGAATGACAGGGCCGTGCCTCCCGACCTCGAGCGGTTTGTGTCAAAACGGATGGGCGCGCACACGATTGAGCTGGACTCCAGCCACTGCCCGATGCTCTCACAACCGCGCGCCGTCGTCGACATGATCCTGCAAGCTGCGAACGGCTAAAGCCGAGGAGATTTTTGACAATGAGTAATTCTTCAAAACCAAGCATCGTTTTCTGCCACGGAATCTGGGCAGACGGCTCATGCTTTAGTAAGGTGATTCCACGACTGCAAGCCGCCGGCTACGAAGCGATCGCGGCGCAGTATGCGCTCAAGACGACTGATGATGATATCGCTACGGTCAAAAAAACTTTGGGACGCGTCAGCAGCCCCGCCATTCTCGTCGGCCATTCGTACGGAGGGCAGGTCATCACCGGAGCCGGTACCGACAATCGCGTCCGCGGGCTCGTGTATATCGCCGCACTTGGCCCTGAGAAAGGCGAGACCGCGCAGTACCAGCAAGATCAATTCCCAAAAACCGATATTTTCACAAAGATCGCGGTGGCTGACGGTCTCGTGTGGATGCTTCCGGACGGCGTGTCGGACTTCGCCGGCGATCTTCCCGGGGCAGAACAGAACGTTGTGTGGGCGACGCACTATCCTCCCTCTGCAACCTTGTTCAGCGAGGACCCCCTCGGTGTGAAACCGGCATGGAAAACAAAGCCGAGTTGGTACATCGTCTGCAAACAAGACCGCACGGTGCATCCCGATCTTGAGCGGTTTCTCGCCAAGCGCATGGGCGCTGCCACGATCGAGATCGACTCCAGCCACGTCGCGATGCTTTCGCACCCCGACGTTGTTTTCGAAACGATCATAAGGGCTGCGAACACCATCCACTAGTCGGGCGCCGGGCGGTGCGGCGTGGGCGTTGGCTCACTGAGACCCAATGGCAAGCACTGCCGCGCCGTACTTGCGCTCGTTGATCCTGTAGAGAAGCTTCGTCGCGCCAGGAGCGTAGACCTCAACGTCACGGCCGTTTGCAACGTAGAGGTTGTCATCGGGTGTTAAGGCCTCACACTTGTGGATTGGCCCTGTGCATGACGAGCTGGCCATTCTTGTAATAATCTAGCTGGTTCGTTACCGGCTTCTGCAGCAGCACGCGCCATTGCTGTTCATCCAAGTGTCTGTCGAAAGCGTGATCAGTCGAATGCTGTCTCTACTGCCATCGGCGGCAATCTTGGTTGTCCTCATTTCGTAGCGCTGGTCAGCTACAGCAACGTTCCCCGCGACCTTTATGGAGAGTAAGGTCGTCGTGCTGACTTTCGATGGGTCCTTTGGCAGGCCGTCCACCTCTTGGATCATTTCCGAGGCATTCTCGCTCTGCCCGGACGAGTCGATACTTATAAAGTCCGGAGCCAGAAGTGCGGCAATTCATGGCCGCATACCGGGCCTGAAGACCTGCTCGGACGGAAGAGTCATCGGCGCGTGCGCCGACAGGCACCAAGACGCAGAACAGGCCGATCGAGAGAGTTAACAGTCGCACGATCATGGCTAGCGGTACTTAGCGGGAGCCGACGCTTCCTCCATAGGCTCAGGAGGCGTTATATTGCGATAAGCGGTCAGGGCATCCCAATGCCGCTCCTCATCCTCGTTCGAACATAGATTGGCTGGGACCAAGGCCCCGCTGCGCCGAATGCTCCTTGGCGCTCGTCCGCTCGGCCCCTGGGAGACATGGCACATGAGAACCTTCACTCGCTACGCGCTTACCATCAGCGCAACTGCAGTATCGCTCGCTGGCTGCGCGACGTCGTCGCAATCATCTTTCGACGCCCCTAGAACGGCGCAAGCGTCGATGGCGGCAGGCTCCGATGCGCGTAGCCTTCTGTACGTCGCCGTTGGCTCACTTTCGGTTGAGGTTTTCACCTATCCGCGCGCCAAGCCGATTGGTTCGCTCGGGGTCGGAGGCTATCTCTGCTCGGACAGGTTCGGGAATGTCTTTGTCGCGGGAGCCGAAGGCATAAGCTACGTCTGGGTTTTTCCGCATGGAAGCGGCAAGCCTATAGCGACATTGTACAACCCGCAAAGTCCTGGAGGATGTTCTGTAGACGAGAGCAGCGAAAACGTTGCCGTCGCCGATTCAGGTTCGAGTTCAATGGTCATCTTTCCGTATGACCGCAAGCATCGCTGGCGGCTAGCCCGCCAGTACAACGATCCGAACATGCGCGTGAGCGTCTATTGCACGTACGATCCCAAAGGCAATCTTTTTCTTGATGGGTACAGCACAAGTGGCTCGTTCATTCTTTTAGAACTGCCCAAAGGGAGTTCGACGTTTACTGTTATCACTTTGGATCAGGTCATACACAGCCCGGGCTCCGTGCAGTGGGATGGTAAGGATCTCGCCGTTGAGGACGCCGGCGCGTCACGTTCAAGTACGGCTGTGATCTACAGGTTTGCTATAAATGGACACCATGGACATAAGGTGAGCGCTTCGACTCTGGCGGATTCGGAGGGCGATGGGCAATTTCTGATACACGGAAGCACCGTCATTGGTCCGCTGTCCTACAACTCGGCACAGGGGATTGGCTCTTGGCGCTTCCCGAGCGGGGGCGCTCCTGTTAGGACCATCTCCACATACAGCTATCCTGGCGGGGAGGCTCTCAGTCTCAAATAAGTCGCAAGCTATTTTGGAACGACGCGGCTGCGGCGGGTCGCCGCCTTGCATCAGGCACCGCGTCACGTTTACTGGTAGGCAGTAAATCATGCTCGGCAAGTGGTTTTTGCTTAAAGCCCTAGCGGCAATTGTGATTGTGGTGATTGTTGGCGTCGTTATGGAGTTCACTTTCCGCGATCTCCGTCTGAGATCGGGGCTACACGCGTATTTCGTTGTCTCGTCGCAATCCGGCTACGTTGCCACCGGCCGGGGAGGCGGTCACGCGTGGCAACGCGATTCAATCGTTGCAGGCCCGTTCAGGACCGCGGCCGTCTGCGAGGTACAACTGAGATCCGCCTGGACAAGCGGTTACCCAACTAGCTATTACTGCGAGGATTTACTCCTCTCGGACGCCAGAGGGATGAAACCGGAAATTATAAATTCCTCAAACCATCCCTAAATAAGGCCTAGACGGCCTCGCAACTGCGCAGCCCGCGAGGGGGTAAAGCGGAAACGGCATGAGAAGCCGGCCTACATGAGACCCTCGACACATCCCCGAGAGCGGATCAGGTGGAGCGCGGGGACGCTTACGCTTTTCATGATCTCGTCGGGTCTCTTGGGATTCTTATTCGCTAAGGCACACTACGCCGACCATGAGCCCTGGCAATGGCTCTTCGAGCAGATGGCAATAACGGCGGTCTCCGTCTCATGCGTCCTTTGGCTCAAGGGCGTTCTGGACCGTACCAAACCTTCATAACCACAGGCCGCGCTCCTATTCCAGATAGTTGCTGCCCCCGCGCACGGGCGCGGGGGCGTCGGAAGGGTAAGCGTCACGGTGTTCGCGAGAAGGAAGCGTGCCGACTAGGTGCCCCTCTCGGTGTCGCAGGTCGCTTTGCCGCCCGCTTTCGAGCTCATCGTGAACTCGATCGAGGGATACTGTAACCTCGGCGCCCGCGCCGGCGCCTTCACGAAGAACAGGTTGTTCGTCTCTGCGGTCGTTCCGCTATCTGCCGGACAGGTGGGTTTTGTCTTGACGCCGTCGTCCGCCTGGATACTCACAGTGATCTTCGATCCTGAGTTAAAGTTCGCTTGATCCCCGCCGCCGTCGCCCAGGATGTTGAACTCGGCGCCTTCCCAGTGCTGCGACAGATCCGTTATGCCGTCGCCTTGCACGTTTTTCATGCCGTATTCCGTAGTGCCGACCTCAATATAGATACTGTCACCGCTCGAGTCGGCATCCCCCGTCTCAATTACGCTGCCTAATTCCGTAACATCAACGTTGGGAAGACCTACGGCGTACGGGCTGTTCTGCACGCAACCGATTCCGAGGTCTTCCCAGCCTTTGCCCGGCGGACAACTGCTAAAGCCGGACGAATTCGTGGCAACCAGCCAATCCTGAATGAACAGCGTGCCTTCACTCGAGCCCGGCGGATTTTCATAGACGAACTGTGACCAGCCGACGCAGTCCTGAAGAGTCCCGCATGCTGACGTATCGAAGAAATTCGAGTTTAGTTGCAGCGAGTAAGCGTCCAAGCTACCCCCGCTCTGGACGGTCTCCACGCCCTTGACTTTCGGGAACGCGCCGATCGCCGTTGAAATCAGGTGCGGGTTCGTGTCCGCCGTAAAATCGTTGCCGTCGCCAACAGCCTGCCTTAACTTCGGGTGGCGCGAGCGCGGAACCGGAAACCAAGTGCGCGGAGGAGTCGTACACGCAACCCGCTGCCACTGAGTCGACGGAAATATTGCCTTAAAGCACCCCGCGCCGGGCAGTTTGTTTTGTGCAAGCGAATTGCGCCACGACGCCATGCTGCTAGCAACGCCGGCACCGGGATTCGCGACGGTTCCGGTCGCCGGTAAAGATTGCGAGGAGTTGGAACACGCCGATAAGGCAACGGAAAAAACCGCAATGGCGGTTAATCGTGGAAGATTCAATGCATCAACCTTTCATGAGCGCTCTGCAATGGGCTGTAGGGGTTACGTCGAATCGGAGTGGCTCACCTCTTAGCTCGTGCGGTATCGCGTAGCCGCTTGAAGTGGAATCCGAAGACGCCGAGCCGCGATACGTTCTACGACGGACTTATTCGCGTGCTCCCCTTCCGGCTAAGCCTTGTGCCGGGTAGCCTTGTTTCCGGGTGCGCGTACGTGATCAGCACGCAAGTTACGACGGCGAAGCCCGCACGAGGGAACTTCAACGACACGAACATTGCCGCGATGAAGATGCCTATGGTGACGGTGGAACGGACAAGCGCCGCGCGACGGTTCGCCGGGTTCTCGTCGCGTGGCACGACCGCATAGGCAAAACCGTGGTATGACAGATTGACCAAGACCACGACAGCCGCGTACACGAACACGGGAACCGATGCCATGCTTGTCCCCGCGACCCAAGCCGTCGCGAAGGGTACGAGCGACGCTGCGAACATGTGCGCGAAGTTCCAGAAAATGTACCGAGGCGTCGTTTCCTTCGCAAAACTCCATAGGAAGTGGTGGTTGATCCACATGATGACGATAAGGAAGTAGCTGACCAGATAGCTCGCTGCCGTCGGCCACGTCGCAAGGAGTTCACCGAAAGTCGGCTTCTGCGGCATCCGCAGTTGCAGAACCATAATCGTAATGATCACTGCGAATATTCCGTCCGAGAAAGCAGCGAGACGTTCTTTGGTAATGGCCCTGGTCACGAGCCTCTTCCGCTGAATTCTGCCGCGCTCTGCTCTGCGAGCCATCCGGTCCGGAATCCGCATGCATCACGCCACGTCTGGGGGTGGTGATGTCTTAGGTAGACAATTCCCGCTTGGGCCAAGCATGATTCCACAGCGGGAGAAGCTTCGGCGTTGCGAGCGAGGCCCCGCCATTTTCCGGACAAGCGTGCGGGCGCGACGGTGATTGCCGCGATGCTCCTCGCTGCTTACGCCCGTATAGTTCATGTCTGCCAGGCGCTGGAAGCGATCCGCGTCCGCGCCGCTCACGCCGATCAGGGGGCTATCCCACCAAAGCGGACGCAGGACTCGTAACCGGTTTCCTGGGAGCGCGCAAAAGCGCGGCGAAGACTTAGGGCTTGAGTGGGCTCATCTTCTTGGAGAATGGATTATGCGAATGGTATGTGTAAGCCGCCTTGCGCTAAGCGTCTGGATCGCGGCGGCATTGCTCGCCGGATGCGGCGCCCCTCGACAGGCGGCCACTTTACCGCCCTCCACGGCCTACACGCAGAAGAGCCGGGCGCAAAGCCCGAGCCGCGCTGACGCCCCCGTTCACTACGTCTACGTGACCGACGATACGTCCGCCAGTGTTTCCGCCTTCGCGATCAACGCGAGTACCGGTACGTTGACGCAGGTGAAAGGATCACCGTTTGCGGCAGGCCCCGACCCATGGGGAGTAGCCGTCGATCCCACTGGCAAGTTCGCCTACGTGACGAACGTCACGGACGCTCGCAAGTTCGCCCAAGCGACGAACGTCACGTCCCCTAGTTCCTCCGGGAGTGTCTCCGCCTATGTTATCAACGCGCGCAGTGGCGCCTTAACGCAGGTGAAGGGATCGCCCTTTGCATCGGGGGGTACCGAGCCGTGGGAAATGACGATCGGTCCCTTCGGCAAGTTGGCCTATGTGACCAACTTTTATTCCGACAACGTTTCCGTCTCTCACATCAACCCGGACGAGGCCCTGGGCTACGGAGCCATTGCGCTCTTCGTCGATCGTGCGACGGCCGTCGATACACGCTTTGCACTCTCCGACACGACCGCACCGATTGTTGCCGAGATCTGCCGCCGTCTCGATGGCATTGCCCTGGCAATTGAACTGGCCGCCGCGCGCGTCAAAGTGCTCGCCATCCCGAACCTCGCGCAGCGGCTGGACGAACGCTTTCGCATTCTCACCGGCGGCAGCCGAGATGCGTTGCCGCGCCAAAAGACGCTGACCGCGCTCACGACTGGAGCTACGACCTGCTCACTGCCCAAGAGCAGATGCTGTTCAGCCGGGTGGGGATCTTCGCCGGAGGCTTCAGCCTGGATGCGGCCAGCGCGGTCTGCAGCGGCGATGACCTCGATGAGATCGACATCTTAGACCTGCTCGCATCGCTGACCGACAAGTCGTTGGTGGTGGCCGACACCGCCGGCGAGCAAGAACGCTACCATTTGCTGGAAAGCACGCGCGCCTATGCGCTGGAGAAACTCACCGCAGTCGGCGCACACGAACGGCTGGCTCGCCGTCACGCCGAGTACTTTCGTGACCAGGCGCACGAGGCCGACGAACGCTGGGGCACGGGCTCGACGGCGGCGTGGCTGACGAGTGTAGACCTGGAACTGGACAACTACCGCGCGGTGTTGGACTGGGCGCTCACAGACGGACACGATCTGGCGCTGGCTGGTGCCGTGGCTGGAGCGCTGGGACGGCTTTGGTCTAATGGTGGACTCGCGGTGGAGGGGCGCTATTGGATCGGCCTTGCGCAAGCGGACCTTGACGAGTCGATGCACCCGCAGGACGCGGCCCGGCTGTGGCGTGCGCTTGGTATGCTTTCCTCCGGCAAGCGCAGGCACGACTGTGCGCAACGCGCCCTCGCGCTCTCTCAATCGGTGGGCGACGAGAAAGGGCAGGCTTGGGCGCTCGCACGTCTTGCGTGGAGTCTCTTTCAAATGGGCCGCCTTGAAGAGGCCGGTGACGTGAACGCACGCGCGCTTGCGGCGATGCGCACATTAGGGAATAAACTGGGAGTGGCTGACTGCCTGAACGTACAGGCGGCCATCCAGCAGTATTGCGGCGATGTCGCGGCGGCGCGCGAGTTGTATGCGCAGGCGCTGGCGGCATACAAGGCCCTAGGAAACGAGTCCAGCGCAGCTGTAGTGCTGGGAAATCTCGCGGAACTGGAGTTCGGAGAAGGTCAGGTTGAGCAGGCACTACGCTTGGCGGGCGACGCCCTGGAGATCCACTCACGTGGGAAGAACGCGCGGCTCTTGGCGAGCTGCTACAACAACATCGCCGCCTATCGCATTGCGCTGGGAGACGTGGATGGAGCACGTGAGAGTGCTCGCGAGGGGCTGCGCTGGGCGCGGCAGGCACAGGACGGACTACGCATCGCGGTCGCGTTGCAGCATCTCGCGCTGCTCGGGGCGCTGCGTGGAGAAGTGAACGAGGCCGCGCAGCTCATCGGCTACCTCAATGTGCAATGCAAAGAACTCGGGAGCGAGCGTGACGCCACGGAGAAGTGGGGCTACGAGAAACTCATGGCCGCACTGCACGAACGGCTGAGCGACGCGCTGATCGAGAAGCTCGCAGCCGAAGGCGCGGCGTGGTCGGAAGATCAGGCCGTCGAGGAAGCGCTGAAAGTTTAAGCTCCGCCGCGCCCGCGAGGCCGCATCGCGCTCGCCGGCGTTGTAGCCTAGCGGCCTAGACGGCAAGCCACCTACCCCGGCTTGCTCAGCTGGCGAGGTCTCAAAGCCAGGGCTATACCACTATGCGATATCGACGCCGCTATGCTGGCGCACCTGCAACGCCGATCCAGGCTGCAATGCCCGCAATGCTGCAAAGCCTGCAACGCAAACACGACCTCGCTTTCGCGAAGCCGTGCAGAGGGGCAGAGGCGCGGGGGGCTTAGGGAGTGATCGGGTCGCGGCTTACATGGGTCGTAAGTAACTCTTTCCCGCGTTCTGTGACAAACAAACTCGACGGATAGCCCGTAGTGATAACAATCTCGACGCTGCGAGCTAAGCACGGCCTCCCAAGTATCGGTTATGTGATTGACGGGAACGTGTTCTTGGACTGCTGCGGTCGTTTGGAACGGCACGATAACCCGGAGTGCGCTGTTGTGCGGCGAGACTATTTCGAACGATTGGTAGTCAGCAGGGAGCTCGTGGCGGAGAGATTCTTTCTCTACTCGGAAGCGTTTCAGGGGAGTCGCTCGCGCAAGCCCTCGGTAACGAGTCGAATGGTCCTGGGGTTGCAATGAGTTTAACCATTTCTCGCGCCGTCGTCCACGTAATCCACCAGGCTCGAGTCCTGTGAGTCTTAACCCAGATGAAGCCAGCGGCCATCACGGCTACGACGATCGCTTCGGTGATAATTGCTGCTCTACCTCGCACGGTGTGATCGCTTCCACCCGTTACATGGTGGCCGACGCTGGTAGATGTGGACGGGTGACATAATCACTCGCCAGACTGGAACCGTTTTCAAAACGGATCATCTGATCGCGGGGTTCCATCCCACCCAGGCGGCGCTGAGCGCTTCTCTCCGGGTCGAATCCATCCGCGAACGCCATCGGTGCGTGTCGAGATTATCGGCTGCTCACCGCTAATAACATCGATTACGTCATTGCTAGCGACGACGAGATAGTGCCTGACGTCCCAGCTCGGGTTAACGTGCGGATTACGTTCTAGGAAGTCTCGGAGCAGCGGGGACTCCCGCACATCGTAGAGCCAGTGTCCACGGTTTTCACTAGCGATAAGCTTGCTAGCAAGGTCCCGTCCTATAAAAAAGAAGCTTTCATCTTCTTTGCTGTATGACAAGTAGCTTGGAAACTCGACGTTGACGCCTTTGTCAGCGCAGTCTCGCAGACGTATGAGGAGAGACGTGAAGTCGCAAACCTCATCGAACTCAGGGGTTGTAAGCGAAATCTCAGGATGAAGCCGTACGAAGCGCGTTTGCGGCCCAACCCTGTCTTGAAAGAACGTGACCTCGTAGGTTAGGAGATCATCCAGCGTACCGTCGGAAATCTCTACCTTAAACTGACGCTCAGGGAAGTCGCGTTGTAGCTTGCACGTCCACATATCCTTCAGGAGCTTAGCAACATGTAGAACCACTTGCGGCGTCGGTTCGAAGTCTCCGCTCGCAAACATGTCCAAGATATGAAGGTGGTTAATTACCGCCTCGACCTTGGACCGGTCACCATGTAACGACGACATCCACGTTGCATAGTTTTCACTTGTCGGATCCAGACGAAATACGCAGTCATCGCGTAGAAAGAAATCTGGCCAGAATATCGATGCGTACGCAACGGCGTGGTCGTACCTACCTACGGCGTTAGCCCAGTGTGCTAGGCTAGTCCCTTCACCGTCGTTCCATTCGCGCAGCTCGGGGATTAGGTCGGCGGCACGCGAGTGCAAGTGTTCAGTCATGATGGACCACTTGCCTTACGCGGCATCGCGCCTGACGCGCCGATCGGCGGCTGCGATCCGCCGTAACCTGAAAGCCACGAGACGGCTGCGGTGATGCCGAGCACGCGCGGGGTCAGGACGCGAGCGTCCCATATACGCCTCACTTATCCTCAGCCGCGTGGCGACGGATCGCTTTTGCAGCTTCAACTTTGAAGGGATAGGCAAACTCCGCGATCGCACGGCCGTCGTCAGAGCCAGCCAGCTCGTCGATGTAACTCTCCAATGTAGCTATCGCCACTTCGATATCGATTTCGTCTCGCAATGGAGCTTGAACTTGCTCGATTCGCCCTCGGACTGTCGCCCAAAGCGCGTTGACGGTATTTTCTCGGTCCGCGTCCCTACCGCGGGTCGGCGCCCATGCAAAGAATGCGGCTGCGTCGGGAGCCGCTTTGACGGCTTTGGCGGCCTCCAGGGCCGCCGTCGCTGCAGTTTCCCTGGTCATCATGCCCAGCCACACGGGGCCACTGGTGCGTCCTTCCGCGTTTAGGAACCATAGCGAGGCCTCCGCGCTGTCTTCGTCCATCACCAGAAGACCGTACGTCCCAAGGTCCACGCGGAGGCAGCCGTCCGCGGCTGGCTGCGGTGTAACGCGCTGAGCGATTTGTTGGGACAGCTCATCGCAGAGGTATGCCGTCCAAGTGCTGAGCGTCATCTGGCTATGTCGCTCGACGTCGCATTAGCATATCGGTCGTCTTGGGCGCGAGTGCACTAAGAACCTCGGCACAGGCATCCCTAAGCCATGCTGCGAGCCGCAACGCCCCGTGCGATCGGCGCCGGGCTACCCAGCTACGAGAGTCTAAGCCGCTAAGCTACGTCGCCGGCTAGCGCGATGCGGCCTCGCGGGCACGGCGGCGGCGGGGGCGGACTGATCTCGGCGCAGGTTTTTCCTGAATCGCGTTTATCGCGTTCTTTGCCTATAACGGGAGCTGAAAGACTGCGCCCGCACCCCTGTAGCCGCCAAACGTCGTCGCGCCGTAAGGCTCGTTCCCGCTCCGCGATGTCAACACGTTTGAGCGCGGACACGCGCCGCGAACGCCGCCAGCCAGAAGCTCTTTCGCTCCAGTGGAAGACATCATCCGGTGCAACCGACCCTTCAGCAATGGTAAATCCCTTCTGAGGGTAGTTGCCTGGACTCGGGTCCAGATTGACTTCGCAGCTCCAGAATCCGACGACTTGCTGCCACCAAGCCCTTTTTCCAGAGAGTACGTGCGCGCTCGCGGACGCTCTAGAATTGCCGGCGGCTAAGTGGGCTACGACGATCAGAACCAAAAGGAAACTTCTGATTCGCACACCGCGGTGTTCTGCTAAGTCCACTTTAGAACAGCACGTTTCCGTTAAGCGGATCAGAAGTCGCTTTGCCAAAGGCCTTCATGCTGGAAAAGGTATGACGGTCTCCACAAAGCCGCTTCCAGCGTCAAAGTAGAGCGAAACATTGAGGTGAACGCCAATCTCGTGAAGTGCCGCAAGTGTTCCTGGCGAGATCACTCCGATCGGCGTTTGTTCATCAGGGCCAACCTCGACAACCCAAGATACAGCCTTCTCTACGTCTTTGAGCTCCCGAATCGCGTTTATGTGAGGCCTAATCTGCTCCAACAGTTTCCGAAAATGCGCTTCAGTGTCGAACTCAGTCTCAGCAGCATCGGTCCTTAGCTCCCAGCGATGGTGCCGCCAAAACACCCCAGGCCTTCGCTCCTGACCAGCTACAGCGAATGCGGTCGGTTGAATTCCGAGACGTTCGGTTAGGGTCTTCGGATCGATACCCATGAGGCTAAGTTGTACGTATTGCTTCACGTTCTGCTCCGAGAAAATAAACGCGGGATGTACCTTGCTTGAACTCGGCGAGTCGATCTTGCCGCCATGGTTCGTAGGACGCGCCGAAAGGAATCCCAGAATTCGCGAAGTGGAAGAGGCCCTCATAAAAGTATTCGCAGGTTGCCACCTCGCTGAGCGAGTCACACACGTGGACCTCGACAATCGGGGGAATGGTGCACTGCCTAGCGTTGGCGAGAACGATTTCCTCAACCCATGCGTCGTCGATGCGGTCAACGATGCGCCCCCAGGTCATGAAGCCATACCATTTGCCGGAGTTGTCCCGTGCTCTAGCCGCGACGATATCTTCCATTGAGAAGCGGGATTCTGCACCCTTCTCCCAAGTCCCAGCACCGTTACACGGCGACAAGCGAGAAGAGCTTCTTCTAGTGCCGGGAATGCGGCACCCTCACACCAGCCGTGACCCGAGAGCAAGCTGCAAGCGATAAGCCCGTCGCGACCGCGATCTCTTTGAGCGAGAACCCGTCGACGGTTGGCGTACGCCATGCGCGCGTTGCGTACGGCCGCGGCTGCGAGGCTCTGCGAGGCGTTGCGAGCAGTGGCGATCGCTCCGGACCCGGAACGCTGCGGCGCTTATTCCCGGGTTTAACCGCGAGTGCGGGAGTCGGTGCGCAGCCGTTTACCATCGATTCACGGGCCGGTGCGAAAGTCCCACACGCGCGGCATTGGGATGGCCTGCTCGCACTAGTCGAAGGTGGGAAGTGAGACTCACCACCGAACGTCCTTAGCCGTCGATCCGTTACCTGGATCAGGGGAGCCTGGAGAATGAAGAGCTTTGGTCTTGGCACGTACGCCCTAACCGGAGGTGTTTCGGTTGCGTTGCTCGCGGGGTGCGGTGGATCGCAGCCGCCGATCGGTGCGCTGGGCACGATACCGCAAACCTCCGCGATCGCAACGCACGCCGATCGCGGCAAGTCGTGGATGGTAGAAGTGAGCCCAGTCGCGGCATCAGCTTCATTTCTCTCGGTTGGAAACGACAACTGGAATCATGGCAACGGTGACATCGCGATATTTGCACAAGGGAAAAAGAGCCCGATTCGGACGATCTCTGCTGGGATGAGAGCGCCGAATGGCTCGGCATTCGACAGCAATGGAGACCTCTACATTGCGAATAACGGTTCAACCAAGCAGCCCGGGGATGTGACAGTATATAACCCGCGCACCGGAAGACTGATTCGGACTATCAGCGATGGCATATCCGAGCCTGATTACGTGACTCTTGACCGCTCCGGAGAACTTTATGTTGCAAACTACGGGAACAATTCTGTTACGGTTTATGAGGCCGGCAGCAGCCGACTCCTGAGAACGATCACAAAAGGCATCTTTTCCCCCAACCTTAAAGTGCAATCACGGCTCGATTTCAGTCTACGCACCGAACAGTGACGAACCGTCACTGCAAACTACAATCGGAATCCATAATCCAGTAACTCTCGCCATCGATCCAAAATACTGACGGGTGGAAGCGCATCGATCTCGGGGCCCCCGCTGCAAGCGATCGAAGCGGCTCGCATGGCGCTCGCAGCGCAGACCGCTGCGGGCCACGATCCACGACGCAGCGCCGAAGTGAACCGCGCGCGAGGCGAGGCGATTGCCGAGGCACACCAGCGCAATCGCAGGTGGGCGCGCGAGCATGCGGGCCAGCGTGACGAGGCATGGTTCAAGCGCGAGGTCGCGCCTAAGCTCGACGCTTTTACGCTCGCAGAGATCGCGGCCGTGACGGGTTTATCGCTCGCGGCGTGCTCGCGCATCCGGGCCGGTGCGCGGGTGCCGCACCGGAGGCAGTGGGATCGCTTGCTCACGCTGGTCGAAGCCGGAAACTGAGCCTCAGCGCCGAACGTCCTTAGCCGTCGATCCGTTACGTGGATCGGGGGAGCCTGGAGAATGAAGAGCTTTGGTCTTGGCACGTACGCCCTAAGCGGAGGCGTTGCGGTTGCGTTGCTCGCGGGCTGCGGTGGCTCGCAGCCGCCGATCGGTGCGCCGGGCGCGATGCCGCAAACCTCCGCGATCGCAACGCGCGCCAAGCGTGGCAAGCCGTGGATGCTGCGGGAAGCGAAAAGTGAGAGTCTGATCTACGCGACCGGGGGCTGCCTGGGCACCTGTGTCTTTGCGTACCCGGGTGGCAAGCTTGTCGGAACCCTTGATGTCGGCTTCGGCGGTAGTTACGCTAGCAGTGGAGACTTTACGGACGCGAATGGTAACGTCTTCATCTCCAATAACGATAATATTTTTGAATATGCGCACGGCGGCACGGAGCCGATTGCGACGCTTGATTTACCCGGCAGCAACGCGATTGGCTGTTCTGTAGACCCTACGACGGGCAACTTAGCGGTTGTGTTTAGCGGAAGCGGTAAGAATGTCGCCATTTTCCCAGGCGCAACGGGGACGCCCGCGCTGTACGACTCGGACATCGACTCGGCGTATTGCGGTTACGACAACAATGGAAATTTGTTCGTGAATGGTTACGGGAGTGAGAACGCCTTTTCGATAGGCGAGCTACCAAACGGAGGAAGCGGCTTTTCACCAATCTCGGTTAGTCAGTCAGTCGGTACCCCTGGCCAGATGCAATGGGATGGGAACTACGTCACCTACGAAAGTCGGGCAAGGCATCAAATTACAGTCTCTCGCTTAGAGATTTCTGGCTCCGAGGCCACTATTGTAAGCACAACCAGGTTCGAAAAAGTTGGAGAGGCGCTGCAGTCCTGGATATATGGAGACAAGATTTTCATTCCGTACGTTTACAAGGGACACTCTGGCCATCCAGACAGAGTTGGCGTATGGAAGTACCCTAAGGGCGGAAAGCCAACGACGAGCATCCGCGTCACCGGGGTATATCAGAAGACCATTGATTTTCAGGCCGTGACTTTTAGCTCCAACCGCGACCACGCAAGATGAAGATCGTAGATTTTGGCCGCTTTGCGTTAGGCACTTGCGTAGCTGCGGCAATGCTGGGAGGGTGCGGCGGATCGCAGCCGCCGATCGGCGCGTCGGGCGCGATGCCGCAGACCTCAGGGATCGCAACGCACGCCGATGGTGGCAAGTCGTGGATGTTGCCAGAAGCGAAGAACGAGGAGCTCCTGTACGCAGCGAATCAGCACGCGTCCTATGGCGGCTCTGTCGTGGTATTTGCGTACCCGAAAGGGAACGTAGTCGGCCAATTGACGTTCTCTGGCAGTCCGTCTGGATTGTGCGCGGACGGGGCTGGAAATGTGTTTGTCACCGCAGCCGACACCTACAGTCAGGGGTACGTCTACGAATACGCGCATGCGGGAACCCAACCAATTGCGACCTTAAGCGATCCGGGAGCGCCATACGGTTGCTCTGTCGATCCCACAACTGGAAATCTGGCCGTCGCAAACATTGCTACCCTTAGCCACGATGGCTTTGTTGCCGTGTTCCAAGATGCCCAAGGTCCCGCTAAAACCTACAACGATTCGGACGACGAGAACCCAACATTCTGCACGTACGACGACTCCGGCAATCTCTTTATCGACGGCAGCTACGGCGGGCCCGACAGCATGATCGGCGAACTTCCAAGCGGCAGCGGTATCTTCACGAACATCACGCTGAGCGAGTCGATCGGGCCGCAAAGCCTTCAATGGAATGAGGGCTCCCTGATTACGGTGGGTACACCTAGTGACATGCACGGCGAAGAAAACGTTTATCAGATCAAGGTGTCTGGAACGAGCGGAACCGTCAGCGGACCGGTTTCGCTTTGGAGTCTAAAGGATCGCAATCCCGGCGGCGGTATCGGCAACTGGCTTCAGGCCAACACTATGATTGGACCCGACTGGAACCATGGTGAAATGGACCTTATAAACTTTTGGCGCTACCCCAAAGGTGGGAAACCCACAAAGACTCTTCACGTCAAGGGTGCCGCGTTTCTTGGCGTTGCGATTAGCGTAGCTAAGTAGCCAGCCTCCCCCCACGTCTCTACCCCTCTGCACGACGTTCGCGAATGCGATGCTGCGTCGCGCGTAGCAGCTTAGCTTTGCACGCAGCCTAGCTCGAATTGCAGAGGCGCATGCCTCGCAGTGTTGCGGTTTAGCTCGCAGCAGCCTCGCAGTTTAGATCGCGGCGCTTAACGCGTTGCAGCCTTGACCTAAGAAAGCCGCGCAGCTAAGCCCCTGGCTTGTCTCGTCTTGGCTTCGCCAACCCCTAACCCCTTACGCTGCGTCTGGTAAGGAGTTAGGCCCCGAAAATTGTGCGCCCCCTCCCGGCAGCCCACCGGCCACGCCGCTAAGCCGATCGAAGCCTGGCCTGATCTAGGCCGCTACGCTGCTGCGAGCTAAGCGCCGCACTGCGAGGCATCCGCTGCTGCAATGCGAGCTAGGCTGCGTGCAAAGCTAAGCCGCGCGCGATGCAGCCTCGCGATCGCGAAGCCGTGCAGAGGGGCAGAGCGTGCGGCTATTGAGTCACCGTGCGGCCCTGCCGATCTATTAAAGTGCCGCGGCCCAAATCAACGGTCTGGCCATTTGGTAAGAACAGCGCGATGCCCGGCGGTTGGTCGCCCTTGCCCTCCGACATCATCCCCTGAACGACTGAGCGAAGATTATGGGTCACCGCGCGGTAGGCGGCTGGAGACCGGGACTTTAAATCGGCCACTGCAGTCCGCCAGCCTAGAGAGTTTGCTCCACCAACGAAGGACTCCAGGAACATCTGCGGGTTTTGAACGTTGTCGAACCAACGGTGAACCCAAGGAAGCGAAGTGATTGCATCCCCGCGTTCTTTTGTCTCGCGCAGCGACCGTAGCCCGGCATTTGTGACCGACGCCGGGTCCAGCGGCCTACCTTTAACAGTGACTTGATAGGTAACCTCTTTAGGCCATTCTGGGAAACGAAGTCTGCCGTACAGACCGCTTAAGTCGTCATTCAGCCGTAGGTTATCCGTAACGATTCGCTCTGACGTGATAACCTGAGCGATCCGCGGCGCCCAAGCAGTGATCACCGCGAGGTCGATTTCATTCCGAAATGCGTCGCAGAGCCAATCGCTATACGCTGAGAAGAGAGATTCTCCACCGTCAAGCCGCTCGCTGTTAACGCCGCCAACCGTAAGCGCCGCTATTGCTCGGGGGAGCCGATCATCGAACGTCGCATAGGTCCTTCCGTTTCGCGCAACAGTGAATGGAAGCATAAGCGCCTTTTGGCTCTGCGAGGAAGCAATGATTGTCGCGCCGTCTTCGAGCGTCAAGGTAACTTTCTCGGTCGGATAATCGTCTGTATGAAAGTTCTGGGCGCTATACTCGTTGCTGAACCAGTGGCGTTGGTTCTGAGCGTTGTCAAAGAGACGGCTGAACAGGACCATTGGTCCATCTAGATCGGCGCCGTCACCAGCGCACCGCCGAAGACCTGAGTTCACGAAATACTCGATGCTGTATGCCTGCGCTTGCCTTGCGATGAGGTTGGGAGATGGCTCCCCAGGAGGTTCAGCAAAGAGTGCTATCATTAGCGCTTCTAACTTGTTGCCATCCACGGGCTGATCATCAACGACCAGCGTACCGCCGGTCCGTTGAATTACGGTGTGCTCATACTCCGCTGGACCTAATCCACCCCAACTCGCGACGATGTCGATTCGACGTACACTCGTCACCGGGGGCATGGTCGAATGTGCCGAATCATCGGCTAGCGCCGAAACGGTCGTACCTGCGAGGGTCACTGCGATGAGGCCAGCCGCAAAGCTTTTCATCAGATTCCGGCGTCGCGCCCGGCGCCCTGATCGGCGGCTGCGATCTGCCGCGGACTGGAACCAAGACATCCAATCCCTACGGACAAATCCACGTTTCATCAACGCTCCAGGTCTGATCGTTCACAGCAAGTCCGACGTAGTGTTTCCATCGAGGAATATAACACTTCTGCGACGCCTTGGGGCCGTCTCGTAGCCAGGCTTGCAGATTGGTGGGGAAAAGGTTAACCAAAATCTCGTGCTCATGTCCACTTTTCTCGACCTGAAGAGACCAGGCCGATAGATTCCTAAAACCTTTTGGAATGTGCGCATCAGATCTAATAAATCGTTCAGCTGTGTCCAAGGCGCGAGTTGCCGGCACACTAATCCGTTGCTCTGCGATGGAATAATCGCTTGGTGAAATAAGCTCGTTCGTCCAGCCATCAACCGTTGCGGGGCCTCGCTGGAATGCTGTGATCGACTCGTGCATGTAGTTATCGACGGGAACGAAATGGCTGCCCGCCGCCTGCATCTGTACGATCTGGCTGGCGTCTTCGGAGGTTAAGTCGGTTCGCGCCGTCGCACCATACTTGTTGGGTGGAATAACAACCTCACGACTCACGGCGATGCCGCCATAGCGAACTCGCAAAACGTAGAGCCCAGACCTTAGGTGATCGAATTCGTAGATCGCGCCATCTACCTTGGCCGTTTGCCGCGTCTGCTCGCCAACAAGGCTATCTCCCGACATGAGCTCGACTCGCGCAGCTAAGCTGGGTAGAAGACCGTAGACGGCCGCCGCATACATGTTCTCGTCAACTCTGACGGTGATTGCCTTTGCGCTAGCCTCATGTTTCTCATCGAGCGTCATCGTGACATGGTGCACTTGGCCGGGAATCGCTACCAGTTGTTCACTCTCTCCTGTGCACCGCCTCGTATGGGATTCAAAAATATAGTGACCACCAGGTATGGAGAGCGTCGTTTGCCAGACCGGGTCTTCAAAGGTCCATTGTGGGACTACCGCGATCGGCGCAAAGGTTCTATCGATGTCTTCTATTCTAAGTTCCGGAGCGGTTTTCGCATCGTGCAAGCACTCGAACATAGTAACGGCCACTTGAGCAGTCGCTTGCGGTGGCGCCTGTCCAGGGGCGCTAATCAGTGCGGCAAGAAGAAGGCCTATCACTCCGGCCTGTTAACTGCGGACTTCCCAAAGTCTTTTAATCCAGCCGGTCGCGTTCGGCCAACGCTCGGAGACTGTCCCGATGACTCGGGTGCGGCACCTTCGCGCCGCTACGGATGCGCGAACATGCCGCGAGCGACAAGCCCGTCGCCTTCGCGATCTCCTTGAGCGAGAATGCATCGAGCTTCGGCGCGATCTCGCGCTTGAACCACGCCTCGTCGCGCTGGCCCGGATGCTCGCGCGCCCAGCTGCGATTGTGGCGATGCCCCTCGCTGATCGCCTCACCTCGCGAGCGGTTCACGTCGGCGCTGCGCCGTGGATCGTTGCCCGCGGCGGTCTGCGCTGCCAGCGCTTTGCGCGCGGCTTCGATCGCGCGCAGTCCATGCTCGCGGCGCGCTTTCGGCATGCACGCCTCGCAATGACGGCGCCTGCGCTTGAGGACCGGCTCGCCGCACATCGAGCACGCGGATGGGTTTGTCGGGCGCGCCTCGATGGTTGGCGCGCGCCATGCTCGCGTTGCATATGGTCGCGGCTGCGAGGTCTTACGAGGCGTTGCGAGCAGCGGGGATCGCTCCGGGCCGGGAATGCTGCGTCGGTTGTTCCCGGATTTAGCCGAGAGCGTGTGAGGCGTTGCATTCTTATTGACCAGCGACTCGCGGAAGGTTTGCGCGAGGCGCGCGGCGATCGGCCGCAGGCATTCGCGCCAGTGCGGCAGCGTGGGTGCGAGCTCGTGCGTCAGCGGCGCAGCGATCCGGCAAATGCCGTTAGGAAGCTCGCCAAAGTCGCGAGCCGTGAACTCGCGATCCTCCAAGAGGTCGAGCAGAAAGGCATCCACGTCCGCACGCACCGGCTCCATGGCATCGAGCGCGAGCGAATCGCGGTTGCGTTGATCCGCATGCAAGGCGCCCATCGTGGGATCGCAGCCCTGTGCGAGCAACGCGAGGCGCGCCTCCGACTCCAAGCACGCGAAAAGATAGTTTCGCATGGCATTGATCGGCGAGGTCGCCGCGCGAGGTGCGCCCGTGAGTACCGAGGCACGAGAATCGCAGCGAAGCCAGCGCGCCGGTATTCGAGCGCGGTCACGCTCGCGGAAGCGAATCCGCACGTCACGCCACGCCGGGAAGTACAGCGCCGCGGCATTAGCCTCGATCACGCGCACGCGCTCGATCGAATCGGCCGATACAAGTGAGGCTCGCAGCGCATCGAAAGCCCGCAGATCAGCGCTCGCCAAGCGTGTGAGAACCTGGCGCTGGCCGTCAAACTTGCGAGCGATCAAGTCGCGCGCGATCGCCAAGTCTAAGCCGTTTGTGACCGCGAGCGCCTGCGCACGACGGATGGGATGACCGTCGTACCCGTAAGGAACTGAGTGCGCGAGCACCTCGCCGTCGCGGCCAATCTGCACCAGCGCGGCGCCGATCGCACGCAGCCACGCCAGGGCCTCTAGCGTTACGTAGCCTGCATGGCCAATCAGAACGAGGCGTTCGAGGCCGCAGCCCGCGCGATCGAGCGTCAGCGATCGGCGCTGCCTACCGATTCCATCCTCCACGCGCAGCTTGCCGCGGTTCAGGACGCGCAGCGCAATGCCATAGCCGTCTACGACCAGGACGCCTGCGCGGACTTGCAGCGGCGGATATAAGGGCGTAAAGTTCTGCTGTTGCATCTGGAGCTAACTCCTCCGGGTGCGACGCCTCCGGTCCGTTCCCGCGGGCCGGGGGCACCTTTAGTTATTAAGGTTTGTTTCGCTGCGAGGCCGCGAATTCTTCGAGTCTCTTCAAGACCGATGGGTCGGCTGCAACGAGCTCTTCGACCTTCTTGTAGTTGGCTAGGCCAGTTGTGATTGTGTCCAAGCTCCTGAGAAAGCTTTGCGACGCTTCGGAGTTAGTCGAAAGCTGTTTCGCGAGATACGCCACCGCGAAGGCCGGATCGGTCTCAAGTCGACCGGAGAATAGTTTGCCAAGCGCGGCGAGGCTCTCCGCATTCGGGCCTGCCGGCTGTTTCAATCGTTCGAGTCGCTCTGGCAAGTCTACAAAAGCGCGCAACGATTCCATAAAAGGGGAGACCATTTGCCGAGCGCGCTCTATGGTTTCATCGCTAACGTCGGCGAGATACTCGCCTGGACTGAGTATTATTTCCGCTACAGGCCGCCGAAACTCGTCCTCGCCCCAGACTTGCCGGTTGATTTCAGGAGTTGAGATCGCCCCCAGGACTTGCGCGACCGAGTCAACTTCTTGGAGCTCGCTCTCCTCAGCGTAGCCTTTAATGACCGCGGCGTGCATCGCGAGTTCGACCACAGGTTGATCCGGCGATCGTTCGTTTCCCGCAATCAACGACTCGATGAGATTAAACCCTTTCTCACTTTGCGAGCCGTCTTCGTCTGCATCGAGGTCGATCGGACTACGAACAAGGTTGAGAAACTCGACGCCGCGGGGTTCGGCCGCAAGAGCCGCCCGCTTTTCATCAATCTCCGCAACAATGTACGCGCGTGAGGTCATTCCGGGAGGCAGCGCGGACTCGCCGATCTGCAGCCACACTTCCCGAGATGCCCGCTCAACGGTCTTTCGCCCATGAACCTCCACCGTTAACAGCGCCGCGACACGATCGAACTCGGAGAGGAGATACATCGAGACGGATCCGCGTTGACCGGAGACGCGACGCTGTACGCTGCCGCGAATCTCCCCTTTTCGCTTGAGATGTCGCAACTGTGCTCGCGTTGCAAGCACATCGCGTTGACGCAGCTTCTCGATAAACTCTCGTTCGGGGATCTCGTCTGAAGAGTTAGTCACTATTTCACCACGCGTTCACGGTGTAAGGTCTTGCGGTTGCCCGCTGGCGGACGCGTTTTAGCGCTACTCACCGTCAACCTGGCTTCTTAGGGATTAGGTGGCACGAGCGCCTTCCGGGTCTCGGGTTACTGCCCGTATGGATCGCACAGAGCATCCGGCCGGACCCCGCTGGCGGCGCGAGTGGGTCGTCCTCGGCCGCACCCACCTGGAATACCTTGATCGCGCCGCCGCCACGCTTGGCGTGACACCCTCCGCGATCGTGCGGAAACTGATCGAAGACGTACTTCTGGCAGAGCGGCAGAATAACTCCGCTAGCGCGGGATCATGTTGACACGAGCGCTACCCTGCGCGAATCCTGAAAGTGGCGATGCGGGCGCTGTGAGCCCCGCAGAGTCAGTCGCGGGGGCCAAGATACTCACCGGCGAGCCATTAACGCGTTACACGGCTGCGCTTAATGCCTTAGCACCGCAATGCCAGCGCTGCGGCAAGCTCATTCCAGATCACCGTGTTGCGGCGGCGCGCCGCTCGAAGGTCGAGGCGCGCTGGTGTAGCGCCAGCTACCGCGTCAAGGGCTGCATCGCTAAGAAGGCGGAGCCGTCGTGACGCCCGCCGATCGCGAGCGCATCGTGGAGATACTACTCGAAAATCCACCGCGCTCGTACCGAGCCGTATCGCGCGCGACCGGATATTCCGATTGGACGATCCGCCGTGTCGCGCGTCAACTCGACGGTGATCCGCGCCCGATGAAACAGCGACGCTCGCAATCGGACGAGCTACCGGCCGAGGAGATTTCTCCATGGACCGGCTGGCTCGTCTTCGGTGGCGTCATCGGCTTCCTCGCGCTCGCGACCTGGGCCGGTGCGCGCTGGATACGACCGCCCGAAGCGTGAGACTTTTTCTCTCATTTTTCTTCACCTAACCAATTACATAAGGAGACACCTTGAAACAGACTACGGCTAACAAACCCAAATCCACCGGTGGAAACACCAGCTCTGCGGAGTCCGCGGAGAACTTCTCCTTCGGTTCCGGGAGCGTCTACGGAGACGTCGCGGACTACATCAGCGAGAATCGCACGTTCGACATTCTCGCAATCGCGTTCGAGGCCGGGCGCGGATACGAGGGAGGCGACCGCTGGGCGCTGACGGTTAAGGCGGCGGATCGCGAGACCGAGATTCTCACACTCGGCTCGAACCCGAACCGCGACGAGCAGCTGCGTCCCGCGCAAGCGTACCTCGACGGTGGCGTCACGATCAAGAACAAGCGCCTCCGCATGTCGGGCAACGCGTACTACCTCGTGGACGGAGATCGCTAAAAGCTAAGGGCCGAGACCTCTTCCGTCTCGGCCCTTTTCTCATCTTGAACTATGCCAAAGATACCAAAGCACCCGCGCCGCGGTCAACGCACGCGGCTGCCTAAGACGCTCGCGCGATACGACGCCCTGCCGCGCCGCTCGCAGCACGCGATCGAGAACGTCGCCCACACGATCACGCGCATTCGCGAGGGCGTCTCGCTCAGAAGTGCGGCATCCGAGTACGGTGTCTCCCCGCGCACCGTCGTACGTTTGGGCGGCTCGGCGTTGCATAAGGACGCCAGTGGCCGCTACGCAGCCAAGAAAAGCGATAATCTCCTGCGCGTCCTTTTGGTGCCGGTCCATGGCGGCGAGCCGGTCGAGGTCGCCGTCCGTGGTTCACGCGCTGCGACGGCGCTGGCGAAGCGAAACACAGCGTAGCGCGAGTTCATCCACACCGGCGACGATAGCAAGGTGCGGGAGTTGATGAGTACGACCACGGTGCTCGATGCCGAGGGGCGCGAGGTCCCGTTCCTCACCGATCTGGATGAACTCGAACGCCAGGGCGACCTCGGCCTGCTTTCCTATGAGAGCATCTACCCGCAGCGCGGCTGATGCGCCGACGCAATATGATCGGCGGCTGGCTGCGCGCGACGCGGGCGCAGCGCCGCGTCGGGAGTGCAGCCTGTGCTTGCGGCGAGGCGCGCCCCTTTGCGTTGATCGCCGGTCGGTCGCCGCCGATGTGCTTTTGTTGCGAGCGCGTCGCTCGTGGACGGCCGCCCTACGAGCTCAACCATGTCTTCGGCAAACACAACAGCGACCTGACGATCCGCTATCCCGTCAACGACCACCGGGCGGTCTTTAGTGTGAAGCAGCTCGACTGGACGCCCGAGACGCTGGAAAATCCGACCGGCGACGTGCTGCTCGGAAGCATCGCACGTTTTCATGGGCTCGACAACAATACAGCGCAGATGCTCGCCGACTGCATCGCGTTTGCACCGCGGCTCAAACATGTCCAAGAGCTGCTTGTCACGATCTACGGACCGGACTGGCTCCCTAGTCTGGAGGCGGCCGCGAGGCGAGCCGCGCGCAAACCGGCGAAGAAGAGCCGCCGATGACGACTGATCTGCCGATTGCGGTTCGCGTCTACCCCGATCTGAAAGGTACGCAACCGCAGCGAGATCCGCCCCCGCAAATTGACGCGAGCTCGTCTTCGACTGCGAAACCCGGACCGACCGCGCGCAGGCCCTCACCTTCGGCAGTTACCGCTTCTTGGTGAAAGGGCGTTGCCTGGAAGAGGGCCTCTTCTGCGGCGACGATCTGACCGCGCGGGAGCGCGGCGTCTTGGAACGCTACGCGCGCAGCCATCCGGCCGACACCGACCCGCGCGGTCTCCCGGAACGCGACCTTGTGAGCAATCCCGACTTGCAGCTGCTCTCGGCCGCGGAGTTCCGCGCGCTGCTCTATAAAGTCGTGTACAAAGGGCGCGGGCTGCTCGTCGCGTTCAATTTCCCGTTCGATGTCTCGCGCTTGGCGCTGGGCTACTCACCCTCGCGGGGACGCTTCCTCGGCGGCTTCAGCTTCCAGTTTTTCCAGTACCAAAACGCGGCCGGCGCGATGCGCCCGAACCCCTACCGCCCAGCGATCACGGTCAAGCACATGGACAGTAAGCGCGCCTTCAAACGCTTCACCGCCGCGATTGACCGCGACAAAGAGGATCGGATTCCCGAGGGTGCCGCAAGCCCGAAGCCGGACGACCGTTACATTTTCCGCGGACATATGCTCGATGCTAAGACCCTGGCCTTTGCGCTGACCGATCGCGGGCTCAATCTCGAAGGGGCCTGCGAACTCTTCGGCGTCGAGCACGGTAAGCAGAAGGTCAAACGTCATGGCCTCGTCACGCCCAAGTATATTGAATACAACCGGCGCGACGTGCTCGCAACATGCGAGCTGACCGAGAAGCTGCTCGCGGAGTACGGACTACATCCGATCCCGCTGCAAGTGACCAAGGCCTATTCGCCCGCCTCGATCGGCAAGGCGTATCTGGAGGCTATGGGCATCGTCCCGATCCTCGCGCGGATGCCGGATTTCCCGAAGCGGTATCTCGGTTACGCGGAATCCGCGTTCTTCGGCGGTCGTGCGAGCGCGCACGTGCGCAAGGTTCCCGTTCCCGTCGTCTACACGGATTTTCTCAGCCAGTATTCCACCGTGAACGTGCTCATGGGGCTGTGGAACTTCGTGACGGCAAGTGAGATTCGCGTGGTCGAAGATGCCCGCGAGGGGCTCGCAGCGCTGCTGCAAGAGGTGACGCCGGGATGGTTACTGGATCAAAGCAACTGGAAGCGCCTCGCGGGCTTCGCGCGCATCATTCCAGATGGCGACGTGTTGCCGGTGCGGGCCAAGTACGGCGGTAACGATTGGCAGATCGGCGTCAACTATATCCATGCGAGCAGCGACGATCCGGACGATGCGCTCTGGTATTCGTGGCCCGATCTCGTCGCCTCGGTGCTCTTAAGTGGAAAACAACCGCGCGTTGTCGAGGCGTTCACGATCGAACCGGTTGGGAAGGCCGAGGGGCAGCCGATTGCGTTTCGCGGTCAAGTTCCGATTGATCCGCGCTCGCAGGACTTCTTCAAGGCGGTGATCGAGGAGCGCAATCGCCTCGCGAGCCGCACCGATCTGGAAAAGAGCGAACGCGACCGGCTCAAGCGGTCCCTGAAAACCTTCGGCAGCGCGACCAGCTACGGCATCTTCGCGCAGATGGACCGCAGGGAGAGCACCAAGAAGGTCACGCTGACCTGCTACAGTATCGAAGCTGAGCCGTACGAGTGCACGGTCAAGCACCCGGAGTCGCCCGGCGAGTTCTGCTTCCCGCCGCTGGCCTCGCTCATTACCGGCGGTAGTCATCTGCTGCTCGCGCTGTTGGAGCGCCTGGTGACCGACCGCGGCGGCACATACGCGATGGAAGACACCGACTCCATGGCGATCGTCGCGAGCAAACGCGGCGGCCTCGTTTCATGCGCAGGCGGTCCGTACCGGACGAAGGATGGGCGCGAGGCGATTCGCGCATTGAAATGGACGGACGTCGACGAGATCGTGGAGCTGCTCGACCGCTTGAATCCCTACGATCGGAACGCCGTCGAAGGAACGATCCTGAAGATCGAGAGCGACAACTTTGACCCAAAGACCGAGCGCCAGCGGCAGCTCTGGTGCCTGGCGATTTCCGCCAAGCGTTACGCGCTCTTCCTGCGCGGCCGCGACGGCGAACCCGCGCTGCTGCGCAAGAAAGTGAACAACGGCGACGACGGCGAGGATCGCTGGTCCGAGCATGGCCTTGGGCATCTGCTCAATCCGAGCGATCCGACCGACGATGATCGCAGCTGGATTGCGCAGGCTTGGCTGGGCATCGTGCGCCGATCGCTCGGCTTAGCCACTAGGCCGCTACCCTTTGCAACTACCGTCGCCGCGGGACAGATCACCGTGAGCGGCCCCGAGGTGCTCAAGCCGCTGGCAACGCTCAACGCGGGCAAGCCGTATGCGCAGCAGATCAAGCCGTTCAACTTCATCCTGAGTTCCCACGTCGCGCCGTTCGGCCATCCGGTCGGTGCCGATCCCGAGCACTTCCATCTCATCGCGCCGTACGAGAGCGATCCGCGCAAATGGGCAAAGCTGCCGTGGATTGACCAGTATTCTGGGAAGCAGTACGGGATCAGCGCCTCGTTGCCGAGCGCGACGCGACGGCTCGCGCGCGTGAAGAGCTACGGCGACGTGCTCGAAGAGTACGAGTTCCATCCCGAAGCCAAGTGCGCCGATGCGAGCGGCACGCCATGCGACAAGCAAACTGTGGGGCTGTTGCAGCGGCGCCACGTGACGATCGCGTGGCCGCCGCGCTTCATCGGCAAGGAATCGAATAAGCTCGAAGCTGTCGAGGAGGGCGCCGTCGCCGATGCCGGCGACGTGTATACAGAGTATCCCGATCCGCGGCGCGACGAGTGGGCGACGATGATCCTCCCTAAACTCAAGGTCACGTCGATCCGGGAGCTAATGGAAAAGAGCGGTCTGTCCGAAAGAGCGCTGCAAATGATTCGCGCAGGGCGTCGACCTTCTCCACGGAACCGGCTAGTGCTAGCGCGTGTTGTGAAGTGGTGATTTACTAAACCGATCAGAGGTTGCCTATGACAAGAAAACAGCTTGAGCAGCGATGGGTAAAGTTTCAACTGGACATAGCCGGTCTGCGTCCGGCGCTCGGGGCAATGTGCAACATCGCATTCAACGCGCGAAAAGAGCACACGTTCTTTCCTGACGGCGCTCCTCGTGGAAAAGCTGTGCAAGCAGTCATGGGTGCAACCGTCGGCGCGCCGAACGGAATCCCCGACGCGTTGTCGGTTGCGTGCGGCGATACATACACCCAACGTACCATGAGCGCCATGGCTGCGAGTACTGTAATTCTTTGGCTCGATTCTTCGATTCAACAGCTGGCGATCGAACTGGGACAGCCTTCCGGAGCATCGATGCAAGCCGGGGATGAGATGCCGGGCCCCGCAAATCCACCGATCAAAGTATCTACGTTCTTGTGGGCCGCCGCTAATAGCGTCCGTCACGTGGATGAGTGGCATGGCTCTAAGGACGCTTCAGGGGCACCGGGCAATGCCGCGGAGCGTCGTTTGCGCGATAAGCAGAGAGCTTCGATCGAGCCGCTGGCAGCTGTGTTCGGCCACGCTGCGCCCATTACTGAGAATGTCGCATTCGAGGCCCTTCAGTGCCTCGTAGCTACCTCGAACAGCGCGGGCAACTACCTGCAACTTGAGTTTCACCTGCTTCGGATCGGACAGGAACTGATTGAGCGAAGTGGGCTGTCATCGGCCCCCATCGGCGTTACCGTAACGGCCTACCATGCCCTGGCGAGCTTAAACGACGTTCCCGCAGACGATCTGGTTATGAGTGACGGAACTATGCGTGCGGCTGCGTCACTTCCGGATGTAACGTGGATCAACCCGATAGGCCCCTCCTCGAAACCAGAGTAGCGCGCGTGTCACTATCCAGGTCGGCGCGAGGAGGCCTGGTTTTGCGCCAGAGCTTGAGAACGACGATAGTACTACGGTATTATTGGCCACATGGCTAGATGCACAGCACCCGTATATGGCCACCGCACATCGAGTGCTCGAGCCAACTGCCCTGCATGCGGGGGCCGCGGCTATGGCGGCTACGGGTACCGTTCGTATTCCCCTCCGTCTTATTACTCTACGGGAAGTAGCGGGAGCGTTCGGAGCGGCGGTGGCGGCGGCTCCAGCAGCAACGGAAGCAGCGCAAGGCCGACGTGGTCGCCAGCCGGTTCGACCGTGATCTACACGCCTGCCGAGGTGACGGCCCTCACACCGTTCCGGGAGAGCTTCGAAAAGCGAGGGACCTACGGCGACCTTCGCGACTTCTTTCTCTGTCACGCGTGGGACGACCGCAGAGGGCCGGCTAAGGACTTGCACGATCAGCTTGAGTCAGTCGGTGTCTCCGTCTGGTTCAGCGATAAAGATATCCCGCTCGGTACACCGTTCCTCCGCGAAATAGACAAGGGACTGGCGAAGTCGAAAATAGGGATCGTGTTGGTGACGCCTGCGCTACTGGAACGCCTTAAAGCAGAAGCACGGAGCATCGCCGACAAAGAGCTTTCGGCACTGCTAGCTCGCGATCAACTCATCCCCGTTGTGCACAACACGACGTATGAAGCTCTCCGCGATGTTAGCCCCATGCTCGCTTCGCGAAATGGGCTGAACACAGCAGAAAATACAATGGCGAATGTAGCGGCCAAGCTCGCTGAATTAGTCGCCCTCCCGGCGTAGGTGCTACGCCCCAACATCCCGGCCAACTCGCGAACTGTCAGAGACGTGGCAGTGTGATCCTTAATCCTGAGTCGGCGCCCGAGGAACGCGTAAACTTTGTTGGACACTGTATCTACTGCGGCGTCACGGGAGATGTAGCAGAACTGGGTGACGGGCACGTAGCGCCGGCTGGACTGATGGGAGTGTTCATCTTAAAAAAAGCGTCATGCAAAAAACACGGGCCGGTGCAAGAGTACCGCATCCACGGCATTGGAGGGCCTTGCAGAGACTTGCGGGCCGATAGCAGGGGCGCTAAGATTGCGGCGGCAAGAGAGCCTGCGTGACCTTTGTACCAGAGCAAGACGTTCAGAACATCGCGCTCATTACGTCGCTGTTTGGCGAGTGGCCATGCTTTCATGACGCCGAGCTTCTGCGTGTAACACTCCAGCGCGAGAAGGGCTCGGCATTCTTGGAATGTGTGATCCATATCTTTAACCCTCACACTCTGGTCACCTTACGCTTTGGGGACTTAGATCTGGAGCGCTTGGTCGACTTCAATCATCAGAACGTTTTATATGATCTAAAGATAGAGAGCAGCGCTGACGGCGCGACCAAGCGCTTTACCGTCGATATGCCGGCCAGCAATGGGTTCGACGCAACATTCTTATGCGACACCATCCGAATCGTTTCAGTCCAGCCATACCCGATCCAGCAGCATATTTCCGATGGTTCGGTCTACGGCGAACCTCAACTTGGTAAAGAGCAGAGCCTGATTTGGCGAGACTTATTCGAACGCGTGAATGAGCTTCTCTTACGCGATTGGCACCCAATCGGGTGTACCGTGCCGCGTGATGAGTACGATAGCTACGCCCTTACGATAACCCATATGCTTTTGCGACATTGTAGCTCATCGGAGCTCAAGACATACCTTGCTCGCAGCGAAACCAACATATTGGGTGAGGCAGCCCGCGATTCTGAGAATCGAGCGAAGGTCGTGGTTGCTTTGCTGAACCTTGGACAAGCTCGATGACGAAATCAAAAGGCGCAGCGCCGTCGCGAATCGATGGAGATGCCGCCTGCAATGAAATGCAGCCGATCGGCGCGCAGGGCGCGATGCCGGAATAATCCGCCTCGAAATGCCTTTGCCCAGATCCGAAAAGACCTTAGCTCGCTCATCAAATGGCTGGTATATAGGGATATGGGCGACGGCAAGTGCAGCCATGATCGGTGCCGACATGGTTGTCCGCGGCGTTACATTCCTCAATTTATTTCCAGCGATGCTTTCAATAGTTTTCGCTGTCGCCATGTTTTCGGGTAAGCGTGCGGAGGATCGCGTGATTGCACGCTATCAGGAGCTGCCGCCTCGCGACGGTAGGACTACAACGATACCCCTTACGACGCGGTACGAGCTCCTCGGCTTACTAGAAAAAAGCCTTTGGGCTTTGTGGGGTGTTTTACTGGCGTGCTCTCTCGCCTTTCCAATAATTGGCGATCGAAAGTTGAGCGATGCCTTCAATATAGGAATGATTGTACTGTGTCTTACGGCGGCTCCAATAAGAATGTTTACCGCCGCGGCTCTGTTCTGGCCAGGACGGAAAAGCCAGAGGGATGGCTCGGCTTGAGCCTTGCGCCAGTCGTCGGGTGCGGCGGATCGCAGCCGCCGATCGGCGCGCCGGGTTCGATGCCACAAACCTCCGCGATCGCAATGCACGCAGATCGTGGCGGATCGCGTTAGTGACTAGCAGTAACGGCACGATGCGTCTCAGTTCTGCCCGTTACTCGCTCATCTGCAGCGCAGCTGTAGCGATGCTCGCGGCATCCCTTGCATTTCTTAGCCTTACTTCGCTTGCGAAAGGCCAAACTTACCCAATCCCGTTTCAGAGTGAGCCGGATTGGCAGACAGACGTACATCAATATCCAACTGGCCCAGTCGCACAACTTGTACCTAATGCGAAGCTTAAAGGTTCGCTCATATTGATTCGTCTGCTCGGAAAGAGCGAGACAATGACTGCGGAAGAAGCAGCCCGCATGGCATATGACGAACTTTTTGTTGCGAATGGAGCACGTTCACCCGGTTCAGGATCATTTGTCGCTATGGTCATCTATGGACGCCCTGACCTTCGCGGCAGCATATCTGAATTTGGGTTTGTGTTTCATCACGATTTAGGTAATGGCTGGGAGCCGCGGCCCGTTGCTAAAAGCGACGTTGCAGCAATACTGTCGGCCTTGCAGCAGCCGCCAGAGCCTTCGAAAGCAACCGCAGCGGCCGAGCATTATCCAATTCCGTTCAATGCAAATGCGGACTACCACGGTGTTGTCAGCGCTTTACCGCCGAATATGCCGTTTTCGGTCCTTACCAGCAAGTCGCGCGTCCTCGATCATGCCTTGGTTGTAATTCAGATGAGTACAGATGAGGATCTATCTAGTACGCAGGCTGCGCGAAATGCTTATTTGGCGGTTTTCAAGAACGAACGGCGCTTACCACATGGCGCGGTCTATGTCGTGGTCAACGTTTACGGCCCACCGACCGCTTACGAACGAGGCAGTTCCGTTCTGTTTTTCCCGAAGACCGGCTACATTTTTTCTCGAGACAAGAGCGCTCGCTGGAAGCCGCGCCTTGTGTCCGAAAAGGAACTCGACGCCATAGCAAGACTGCTCTTGCCTCCGCGGATGGATTAAGGTGCAACAGTCAGCGATTCATACGCGCTTGCGGTTTGAGCCATTCCCATCCAAAGCCTCACCCCCGCGCCTCTGCCCCTATGCACGGCTTCGCGCTCGCGAGGCGGCGTCGCATTAGGGCTTAGCGGGTTAGATCGGCGCGCGTAGCTCGCGTTGCAGCTTCGCATGCCTCGCAGCGCGGATGCCTAGCTCGCAGCAGCCTCGCAGCTTAGATCGCGGCGCTTCGAATCGCTTTGAGCTTTGCAGATCGGGAGCCGGGGGGGCGCACAATTTTGAGGCCCTAACTCCTTACCCCTTACGCTGCGGCTCCATGGCAGCGTTTAAATTTCTTGCCGCTGCCGCACGGGCATAGTTCGTTTCTCCCAACCTTTGGTTGATCGCGATGGATCGGCTTTGCTGGTTCCTCGTCGTCTTTGTTCGTGTGGAATTGTTGGACGCTGCGGCCCGTACCGGGCATCGGGCCGAGGAGCTGCTCCACTTGTTCGGCCGGGACGCGGCCGCCCGCGGCGACGGGCTGCGGAACGAGCTCGCCGGACGGAATCGGCTCGAACTGCGGGCCGGTTGGGTATGGCCTCAGTTCCTGTTGCGGCGGACCGTGCTCGATGACGACTCGGAAGACGCCTTTGACTGCTTCGTCCGAGATGTTGTTTTTCAGCGACTCGAAAATTTCGAACGCTTCCTTCTCGTACTCCACGCGGGGATCTTTTTGGCCGTAGCCGCGCAAGCCGATGCCGGTCTTAAGGTGGTCCATCACGTACAGGTGATCGACCCACTGGCGGTCGATGATCGGCAGCAAGAGGTAACGCTGCTCGACGACGCGCAGGATCTCCGGCGTAACTTCTTGCTCTTTAGTCTCGTAGGCCTCGATCGCTTTCGCCTGAAGCAGCCGGCGAATCTCCTCGCGATCCTTAGCCTCTAAGTCCGTAACCGTCAAGGCTCGCTTGATCGGAAACACGAGCTCGAGTGCGTTGAGGATCTCTTCGAGATCCCATTCGCTCGGATGCGCATTCTCCGGCGCGTTTTCTTCGACGGCTTCATCAACCTTCGCCTCGAGCGTCTGAAGCATGAATGTGCGCGAATCGAATTTCCCTTCCAAATTCGCGCGGCGGTCGGCATAAATAACCGAACGCTGTTTGTTCATAACGTCGTCGTACTCGAGCACGTGCTTGCGAATCTCGTAGTTGTGAGCCTCAACCTTACTTTGCGCCCGTTGGATCGACTTGCTGACCAATCCCGACTCGATCGGCTGTTCGTCGGTAAAACCGACGCGCTCCATAATCGACGTCATGCGATCGCCGCCGAAGAGCCGCATCACTTCATCTTCCAGCGAGACGTAGAAACGTGACGAACCCGGATCGCCTTGGCGGCCCGACCGTCCCCGCAACTGGTTATCGATGCGCCGCGACTCGTGGCGCTCGGTTCCGATGATGTGCAGACCGCCATTGCGGGCGACGCCCTCTCCCAGCTTGATGTCGGTTCCGCGACCCGCCATGTTCGTGGCGATCGTGACTTGGCCGTCTTGCCCGGCGTCTTTGATGATCTCGGCTTCTTGCTCGTGATACTTCGCGTTGAGAACGTTACACTCGACGCCCCGCCGGCGCAGCATCGCCGCCAGCGACTCGCTTTTCTCAATCGAGCGCGTGCCAACCAGCACCGGGCGCCCTTTCTGATGCTCGGCGATGATCTCGTCGACGACGGCTTCGAACTTCGCCCTCTCCGACTTATAAACGATGTCGGAGTTATCTTTACGGACCATCGGCATGTTCGTTGGTACGACGACGACGTCCAGTCCGTAGATGTCGCGGAACTCGCGCTCTTCGGTCTTCGCGGTGCCCGTCATGCCGGCGAGGTGCTCGTAAAGCCGGAAAAGATTTTGAAAGGTGATCGTGGCGAGCGTCTGATCCTCGCCGCGAACTTTGATGCCTTCCTTCGCTTCGATCGCTTGGTGGATGCCGTCGGAATAGCGCCGGCCGTACATCAGTCTTCCGGTGAACTCGTCGACGATGACAATCTCGCCATCCTTTTCGATGTACTGCTGATCGCGATGGAAGAGATTCCACGCCTTGAGCGCGGCATTGAGCTGATGCGTCAGCTCGATATTGCGCTGCTCGTACAGATTCCCAATGCCCAGCATCTTCTCGACCCGAGCGACGCCGGCTTCGGTGATGGGCACCGCGTGCGCCTTCTCATCGACCGTGTAATCCTCGCCCTTCTTCAGCCGCGGGATGATCTGCGCGAACTTCTCATAGAGCTCGGTCGCCTCTTGAGAGGGCCCGCTGATGATCAGCGGCGTCCGCGCTTCGTCAACGAGAATCGAGTCGACTTCATCGACCAGCGCGAAGTACAGCTCGCGCTGGACCAAGTCTTCAACCTGCCACGCCATGTTGTCGCGCAGATAATCGAAGCCAACTTCGTTGTTGGTGACGTAGATGACGTCGCAGTTGTAGGCCGCGCGGCGCTCGGCCGGATCGAGTCCGTGCTGAATGACGCCGACGCTTAGGCCGAGGTACTGGTAGATCGGCGCCATCCAGTCGGCGTCGCGGCGAGCGAGATAATCGTTGACGGTGACGACGTGCACGCCGCGGCCTTCTAACGCCCGTGCGTAGACCGGTAGCGTCGCGACGAGCGTCTTGCCTTCGCCGGTCTTCATCTCGGCGATCCGTCCTTCGAAGAGGACTTGACCGCCCATGATCTGCACGTCGAAATGACGCATTCCCAGCGTGCGTTTGCCGGCCTCGCGCACGACGGCGAAGATCTCCGGCAACATCGCGTCGAGCGATTCTCCTTGTTCTAAACGATTCTTGAACTCGGCCGTCTTCGCTTGCAGCTCCGCGTCGGGTAGCGCAGAAAAGGCGGCATCGAACTCATTGACGGCTCGCGCGGTGCGCCGTAAGCGCGCCACGTCCCGTTCGTTACCGTCAACTAGCGTTTTGAGAAATGACATACGCCGAGAGGCCCTACGGAATGATGCCTATTCCGGTGACGGCGCCCGGCGACGTGTAATACGTCGGCTTTGGCGAGCCGCTGGCGCCGGCCGCGAAGATGAGGATGATGCCCTTTCCTGCGGGAGTCGAATCCGCAACGTACGTAACTCCGGCCGAGTTAAGTTTGATATCCGTCGGCTGGTAGAGCATCGTTTTACAGCCTTGAATCTCGCGAATCGGCTTGGTATACGGAATCCGCTTGTTGTACGGCGGAAAGACGAGAATCGCGGGCGCCGCTGGGGAGTTACACTTTACGCCGCGTCGCCCTTGGTCGACGATATAAATGTTGCCGGAAGAATCAAGCGCGACGCCGATAGGTGTGATCATGCCGTTCTTCGCGCTGATCGTAAATCGCGGCGAGATGTTCACGGGCGTCGGCGTCGGCGACGGCGTGGGTGACGGCGAGGCGGTGGGTTTGGTCGATGGCGTCGGCGTTGGTTTTGGCGTTGGCGTCGGCTTGGGAGTCGGCGTAGGTTTGGGACTCGCCGTCGGCGTCGGCAGAGCGAACTGCTCGACCGTCGCGCCTTGAATGTTGGCGACGTAAACGTGACCGCTCCGGTCGATCGCGATGCCACCGGGCAAGTTCAAACGAGGCTTGGGGCCGCCGATGGATTGGTACGGCGACACGGCACCCGAGGTGAAGAGCAAGATCCGGTTCGGATATACGTCTGTGGGATCGACGTCGGCAACTGCCATGATCGCCGGCGCGGGCGGTACGGAGCTCGACGGTAAGGGGCTTGGACCTCGTGGTGTAAACGCGATGCCGCGCGGACGGCCCGGCAGAACCCCCGAGTTGAGCGGATCGACGTTGCCGGTCGCCAGCGCCGCGAACTCGATCAAGAGCGCTTTCTGCGTGCTAAAGTTGTAGTTAGTCACCCATAGGTTTCGCCCGCGATCGAAGGCGACATACTGGGGGCCGTCGAGCGTGGTGTTGCCGCCGCCGATTTCATACGCGGGCCCCCCGCCGAGCTTCGACTCCGCCGTACCGTTCGAATAGACGCTTACGGCATTCTGGTTCGTGTTGGTAGCGTAGAGCGTCTTGGACGGAAAGTTCGGTCCGACGTTCACGCCGGTGGTCATGCCAAGATTGCTGCACGCGACGATTGCGGCAGTCGTGGCGAGCAAGAGAAAACCTACGGTAAGCTTAGACAGCATGCTTTCCCAGGGGTTCCCGCAGGGGCGTAACTTTCCTCGCCACGGGCTCGGTTGGTAAGGAACCAGAAGGCGGCTACAAATATCACAATGACCAGAAAAACCACGATGAAACGGCGGATGCGGCGGCGCTGATAGGCCGGACGCCCCGACTCGACGTCGATAATTTGCCGGGGCAAACTCCTAAACCGCTCTCCGCAGAGGATGGTTGAGGTCGCCGGTCTGCACGAGCTTGAGAAGCTCGCCGACGGTAACGAATCGGTAGCCCGCCCTCTTGAACCGGTCTACGACGTACGGCAGCGCCTCGATCGTAGCGAGTTTGCCGCTATGGAGCAGCACGATCTCCGGTGCCGTTGCATGCTCCAGCAGGTGATGCTCGAGGGCCGCAACCGTCACCGTGCGCCAATCGCCACCGTCGTCAGTCCACAGCACGACGGAATAACCGAGGGCTTGAGCGACGCGCAACGTTCCCTCGGTGTAACGACCGTGGGGCGGTCGCATCAGTACCCGCACCGCCGGATCGTGACTGAGCTGCCAGAGCGCGTCACGCCCCTCGAGAATTTCCTTTCGGACTTGATCCGCGCTCTCTTGATCGAGGTTCGGATGCGTGTAGGTGTGATCGCCGATTTCGTTGCCGTCGGCTTCGATGCGTTGCGTGAGTTCCGGCCACTGTCGCGCATCCTGTCCGATCAAGAAAAACGTCGCGGGCACGTGCAGATCGTGCAGCACGTCGAGCAGCATCGGCGTATAGATTGGGTATGGTCCATCGTCGAACGTGAGCGCGATCAAGCGTGGCCGCCCGGAGCGATCCTCGGTCGGCAGTTCGTGCGTCGCGCGATATAGCCGGGCCGCGAGATCGTCTGAGATCTCCAGATGCACGTTTGTCGCGGGCGTCACGAGCGCCGGCGTCAGATTGCTCTTGTGTACGACCACCCGCCAACCCCCGGTAACGATGAGTCCGGCGGCCGCGATGACCGCGATGATGCTTTTGGTCGTCACGGATTCGGCGCCTGATTACTGGAAAGGTCGTTTCCGATAATGACCGTTACGTCGCTTGGCGTAACATTCGCTTGCCCCGGAGAAGGGCTAGGCGATGGATCGGGGACGACGATCGCGCCGCGCCCGCCCGCAAGCGCCGCACGCACTTTTGCTCCGGCAAACGTCACGCTCGAATGCTCGTGAATCTCGGTTGCGGTGTAATCGGACCGATCCGCATTACCGACTTCACCGATACTGAATCCGGCATGCTTGAGCTCGGCGGCGACGCGGTGTGCTGCGCCGGCGACCGTGCTCCCGTTCTCGATGTCAACGCGCAGCGTCGCGGCGGGAATCGCCGCAAGCGCCAACGCATCCGGGGACGGCACTGGAACCGGCGGCGCGACGAGCATCGAGGCAACCAAATGCGCTCGCGCTTGCGTGTCGGGCACGAGCGAATCACCGTAGCTCGGCAAATCGACGTCGCCCGTGAACGGTACTTGCTTGCTCACGATCGCGAGATTCGGCACGCCCTGAAAATAAGTAGCGATGGAAAAAAGCTCCTGGTCCGTGAAATCGGTCTGCACGTACTTGCGGAAGACGGCCAAGAGATCGCCGAGGTGAAGCAGCGTGTTGACGCGGTCGCTCTTGATCTTGGCGGCTACCGCTTGCAGGACTTGCTGCTGGCGCATAATCCGGCAGGGATCGCTGCACCAATCGTGGCGGAATCGCATGTACGCGACGGCATGCTCGCCGTCGAGATGCTGCAAGCCCTCTTTCAAATGGATGTGCAGGTGCCCCCAGGTGTCGTCGTAATCGAGAGTATCGCCGGTGCAGCCGGTTTTATATTGCAGACAATTCGACGACTTGACGTCTACGTTGACGCCGCCGATGGCGCCGATAAACTCCTTTGTGGCGTCGATGCGCAAGATCACGTACCGATTGAACGGTGGGATTCCGAGCCACCGAGCGATGACGCTCTTCGCCTCCTTGACGCCTCCTTCGGATTGCGCCTGATTGATCTTGGCCTGCGTGCCGTTGGGCATCGTCGCGACCATGTCGCGCGGGATCGATAGCTGGTAGATGCGCTTGTTGGCGAAGTCGAGATTGACCGCCCAAATCACGTCACTGCGCGAATTGGTCGAATACTCTTCGTCCTTCTCGTTATAATCGTAGTCCAGTCCCTCGACGAGCACCAGGAGGTTCGACTTTCCGAAGACCTGTTGCGGCGAGGGCACGAACATTTGCGCAAGCGCGGTCACGGGATTTCTGCGCTCGACGACTGTATAACCGGCAGCGGCCGAAACGATGCCGAGTGCGACGATGGCGAGCAGCATCGCGACCTTGCTTCTAATCAAATCGCGCAAGGCTCCGGCGATACGGCGTGGCCGAAGAAATCGAACGGCCCGTGCTCTTCCAAACGTACGTCGAGGAACTCGCCAACCTGAGCGTTTCCTGTGAAGTAAATGCCACCATCGACACCGGGCGCTTCACCTTCGGAACGTCCGAACCATGCTCGTTTTGCATTAAGAAACTCTTCTGCGAGGACGCGCACCGTCGTGCCGCAGCGCGCCGCGCGCGCGCGCTCCGAGGCGACTCGTTGCGCCTCGCGCAAGCGGATGAGCCGCCGCCGGCGGCGCGCACCGCCGACGCGAGCCGATAACTCGGCCGCCGGCGTTCCTTCTTCCGCGCTATACTCGAAGAAGCCGACGCGGTCGAGCTGCGCGCGCTCGATCCAGCGCTCGAGATACTCCACGTGCTCGTCGGTCTCGCCGGGAAAACCGACGATGAAGGTCGAGCGCATCGTGATTCCCGGAATGCGAGAACGAAAATCGTCGAGGATCTCGAGATATCGCTCGCCGTTGGCTGGCCGGCGCATCGCCCGCAACACTTCAGGGTGCGCGTGCTGCAACGGCATATCCATGTATTTGCAAACCTTCGGAAGCTCGGCGATGGCGTCGATGAGCTCGCGATCGATCGTCGCCGGATATAAGTAGAGCAAACGGATCCATTGAAGAGCGTCGATCGCGTGCAACCGCTCGAGCAGCTGCGCGAGGCCCCCACGGCGCAGGCCGCGGTCGCGGCCCCACATTGAGGTGTCTTGCGCGATCAAGATCAGCTCTTTGGCTCCGCCGTTCACGAGCGCTTCGGCCTCGAGAAGAATCGATTCCAGACTGCGACTCCTGAACTTTCCCCGAAGGGCCGGAATGATGCAAAACGTGCACGGGTGATCGCATCCTTCGGCGATCTTCAGATAGGCGGTCGCGCGCGGAGTCGTGACCAGACGGGGAAGGAAATCGTGCTCGGGCTCGGCTTCCAAATGAAGCCGGACGGGTTTTCGGCCCGCCTCGACGTCTTCGAGCAGCTCGACGATGCCGGCGTACGCCCCCGTCCCAACCACGCCGTCGATCTCCGGAACCAGACTCTGCAACTGGGCACCGTATCGCTGCGCGAGACAGCCGGCGACGATCAACTGCTGACCGCGACGCTTTCGGGAGGCATGCTCGAGGATGACTTCGGTGGATTCTTCCTTCGCCGGATCGATGAAGGCGCAGGTGTTGATGACGACCGTATCGGCGCGTCCGGTTTCGGATTCCAAGCGCCACCCGGCGCTCGAGAGTTTGGCGATCATCACCTCGGTATCCACGAGGTTCTTCGCACAGCCTAGGCTTACGAACGCAACGCTTCGCACAGGCAGTCTCGCGCTAACGGTAGTTGACGAACTGCAACGGCAGCTCGAACTCCATCGCCCGGAGCGACGCGATCACCTTTTGCAGATCGTCCTTGTTCTTGCCGGAGATGCGAATCTGCTCGTCTTGAAACTGCGCGGTGACTTTTAGCTTGAGGTTCTTGATGTGCGCCATTAGCGCTCTGCTCTGATCTTTTGAGATGCCGCTGCGCGGAGTGACGATCTGTCTGACGGTTCCGCCGGCGGCCGGCTCCACTTCGCCATATTCGAAGGCTTTGAGATCGATGCTGCGCCGGACGGCCTTGGCTTGAAACATATCCACGACGTTGCGCATCTTCAGCTCGTCGTCGGAGATGAGGGTGATCTTCTTGCCATCGTATTCGATACTCGTCTTGCTGTGTTTGAAGTCGAAACGATTCTCGATCTCCTTACGCGTCTGATTGAGTGCGTTGTCGAGTTCTTGCGGATCTACGCGCGAGACCACGTCGAACGAAGAGTCGCTCGCCAATCGTTGCTCCTCTCAAAGCGTGAAGGCTTGCTCGACGACGTCACCCGCCTTGCCGAGCTTTCCCCGGTCCTTGCCGTCGACGAAGATTTCCACGCCGCCGGCGTTACCGATGCGCACCAGGGCGTTCTTTCCGTGAAACGTCCTCGATGTGCCGGCCGGAAACGTACCCTCCATGCTAACATTTCCGTCAACTGTGACCCGCAGCCACGAAGGCGCCGAGATCACCAAGGCCAGCGAGCTGGGGCCGCCGACGCCCGGGGTCGGCGACGAGGCCGGGGGCGGCGGCGACGGCGATGCCGCCAAAGGAGGCGCGGGCGTCGCGGTGGTCGTCGCAACGGCGCCGCCCTCGCTGCGCAGCGTCAGCTCGTTATAGACGACGAAGGCGACCAGCAGCACCGCGACCGTCCCTGCGATCCAAATTAACAGAAGGCCGCGGCTCCGCGACGCGGGGCTGCGCTCCGGCTCGACGCTGCTCGGCGCGGGCGGTTCGGGCAGCGTCGCGTTGAACTCGGCGACCGCTTCCTCGGGATCGAGCTTGAGATAGCGGGCGTAGGTGCGCAGAAACCCGCGAATATAGACCGGCGCACCGATTGCATCCCAGTTCTCTTGCTCCATGGCGGAGAGATAAACTGACCGAATGCGTATCTGGTCGGCCACATCGGAGAGCGAGGCGCCTCGGGCTTCGCGGGCGGCACGGAACCGTTCACCCAGTGGTCGAGGCCCAGCATCGCTCATCGGTCAGGTTTGAGTTGGCCCCGTCTAAGTGTTATCCTGTTCGATTAGATGGCAAGGGAACGCGTAATTGCGGCGATGAGCGGGGGAGTGGATTCCGCCGTCGCCGCCGGTTTATTGGTCGAAAGCGGCTACGACGTCGTCGGCATCACCATGAAAATGTATGCGCCATCACGTCCCGCCCACGCCAAGAGCTGTTGCGGCAGCAGCGACTTCGACGACGCCCGCCGGAGCGCGGCCACGCTGGGAATCCCGCATTATGTGCTGGATTTTCAAGAGGCTTTTCGGCGCACGGTCGTCGAGCGTTTCGTGGGCGACTACGTGGCCGGGCGAACGCCCAACCCGTGCGTGGCGTGCAATAACTTCGTCAAACTCGGAACGCTCGCGCAGTACGCCGATCGATTGGGCGCGCGCTTTATCGCAACCGGTCATTACGCGCGCGTCGAACGGCACGACGACGGGCCGCATCTCTTCCGAAGCCGTCACGCAAAAGATCAGGCGTACGCGCTCGCACAGCTCGCGCCCGAGCAGTTGAACCGGCTGCTGCTGCCGCTGAGTGACTTCGATAAAGCGACGACGCGTTCTCACGCGCTGCGTCTGGGGCTTCCGGTGCACGACAAAACCGAGTCGCAGGACATTTGCTTCGTGGAGGGCGGCGATTACCGCGAAATCCTCGGACGGTTGCGCCCCGAGGTCAAAGCCGCCGGTACCGTCGTCACGACGAGCGGCGAAGTCGTTGGCGAGCACGAGGGCGTCGTCAACTACACGATCGGTCAACGCGCGCGCCTTCCGGCGAGCGGCGACGGAGCGCGCTTCGTCACCCGCATTCACGCTGCGAGCAACACGATCGTCATCGGCCGCGACGACGAACTACTTTCAGACGAGCTGGCCGGCGACGAGGTCAACTTGATCCGGCCCGAACGATTCGCGCGTGGCCGCGTGCCGGTGCGGGCGATGATTCGCTATCGCGCGACGCCTACGGCCGCGGTTGCAACGATCGCTGCTGATGGGCGGCTTCGTTTGCGCTTCGACGAGCCGCAGCGCGCGGTCTCGCCGGGTCAGCTGGTCGCGCTGCTAGACCCGGCGAGCGACGAAGTCCTGGGAGCGGCAACGATCCTCCCTGTGTCATCCTGAGCCTGTCGTGTCATCCTGAGCCTGTCGTGTCATCCTGAACCCGTCGAAGGATGACTTACCGCTCACGCTCCGCGCGGCTAGTCCTTAGGTTTGGGGTAGACCGCGAGGCCGGCCGGGTTCCCGACGGTAATCGATTCGAACGGTGAGGTCGAGCCGCTTTTGTAGGCCGTGACATCTCCTGGATAGTGGAGGCTGCTGCCCACGAAGAGCGTTCCGGTTTTCTCGAATGCGATCGAGTAGGGCCCCGACAGCCCGTTGGTGATCGTAGCAAACGCCGAACTGTCGCCGAGATGGAAGCCGAGCACGGTGTTGTTTGCGTCGTTCGCTACCCAGAGATTATTGCTGGGATCGATCGCGAGGCCGACCGGATCGTCCAAACCGTCCAGGCTGAGCTTCGTGGGCGTCGTCGAACCGCTGGGCACTTCCCAAACGACATCTTGAAGAGCGTCGCCGACATAGAGATTGCCGCTCTTGTCGATCGCGAGGCCAACCGGGAGATCGAATCCGTTGATCTGCTCGCTCGGCGTCGAGGAGCCTTTTGGATAGACCAGCACGTAGCACGACCCGGCGGTCGCGCCGCTCGTCACGTACACCGTGCCGTTGTTGTCGACGGCGATGCCGTTGGGATAGATGAGCTGCCCTCCGCTCAGCGTCACGCTCGGGCTCGTCGCACCGGAGGGGTATTCGGTAACGCTGCCGTTCCCGTTATTGGCGACGTAGAGCGTGCCATGGAGATCCACTGCGGCGTTGACCGGCAAATCGATGCCGGTGGTAATGCTGCCGGTTTGCTTCGGATTCTTCTTGTTCGCCGGGAAGAGGCGAATCGAGTCGGCGTCGATGTCAGAAACGAACAGGGTCGCCTTGTGTTTGCCGCGATGGAGATATCCCATACCGCGTCGCGCATCGGCTGACTCGATTTGTTTTGGAGTCAAGCCGAATCGGACGTCCGCGCGGACCGATTGCACGGGCGCGCCCCCCGGCGCTTGCGGAGACGTCGGCGTCGACTGAGACGCACATGCTGCCGAGAAAGCGACGACGAGCGCACCAGCGAGTAAAACGAGCCGAGATCGCATGAGGCACCTCCTAAAGAAGCGCGCCGGTTCGGCGCGCCGGGCTGGCTTGGTTCCAGTATGTGTCGCGTACGACCGGTTTGAACCCGGCTGACACGATCAGATTTTCCAGATCGGCGCGCGTGGCTTCATTGGTGCTTCCGGCATCGTGGACGACGCGCTCCTCGAGAATCGTTCCACCCATATCGTCGCAGCCGTAGAAGAGCGCGAGCTGGCCCATCTTCAACCCGGGCGTGAGCCACGAAGCTTGTAAGTGCGCGAAGTTGTCGAGATAGAGCCGCGAGATCGCGAGCACGCGCAAGTACTCGAGGCCGGTCGATTCTTTTCCGCGCAGCGGCGTTTTGAACGGCACGTAATACCACGGAATAAAGGCCGTAAAGCCGCCGGTCTCGTCTTGCAGCTCGCGCAGCACGTGCATATGTTCGATGCGCTCCTCGTGGGTTTCGATCGACCCGAACATCATGGTGGCCGTCGTCGGCATGCCGAGCTGCTGCGCTTCACGCATGACGCCCAGCCATTCGTGCGGCTTGACCTTGCGCGCGGAGATCCGCTTGCGCACGCGCTCCACGAGAATTTCGGCGCCGGCGCCCGGCAGCGACTTCATGCCGGCCCCCTTGAGGCGCGACAGCACATCTCGCGTCGAGATGCCTTCGACGTACGCAAGTCCCACGATCTCGGAGACCGAGAGCGAATGGATATCCACGTGCGGGTATTCGCGGCGCACGCGATCGAAAAGCGTTTCAAACCACTCGATCCCCAACTCCGGATTGACTCCGCCCTGAATCATGATCTGCGTCGCGCCTTGGTCGGCCGCGTACTTCACGCGCTCCAGCACCACGTCGTGCGACATCGTGTAGCCTTCTTTATGGTGTTCCGGCCGAAAGAAGGCGCAGAACGTGCAGTGCACGTTACAGACGTTGGTGTAGTTGATCGTGGTATCGACGACGTAGGTCACGACGTCGTGCGGGTGCATTCCCATGCGTCGCGCATGCGCGGCCGCACCGAGCTCGTGAATGTCGGCCTCATTGTAAAGGCGTACGCCCTCGTCGAACGAGAGGCGGCCGCCGGCCGCGGCGCGATCGAGCAAACTAGCGAGAGACATAGGCGCCCTCCGCATGCTTCCTTTCGACTCCGCTCAGGGCTGGCTGGCTCAGCATGACAGGGGGGAGCGTCGGGATTGCGCCGATTTCCAACAACTCGCGACAGAACGAGGCGAGGCCGTTCTGCGCGGCGACGTGAAACGAGAAGTTCAGTTTAGCGTAGTAGTTTTCATAGAAGCCCGCCGGACGCGCGATGATCGCTTGAGCGCGGGCGACGACGTCGCGCGGATGCGCGCGCGACCAAGTGTGCGCATCGGTCAGCGCGTGCATGCAGGCGGCGACGGCGGCGGGATCGCGTTGGTAAACGTCGCGGCGCGCGGCCCAGACGGCGAAGACCGTCTGCAGTCCGGTCCACTCGTGCCAAAGCTTTCCGAGATCGTACACGTGCTCGGCGGGAAATCGCTCGATCGCGTCGATCGCGGAGTCGCCGATCAGCAGTGTCGGCTCGCCAAAACTCGCCCGCTGCAGCGGCTCGGGTTCGGGAAAGTAGCGCGGCCGCAAGCCGAAACGGCGCTCCAGGATCACGCGCAGCAGGTAGCGGCCGCTCGCGGACTCTTCGGAAACGTAGACCGGCACGCCGTCGAGCTGTTGGGGCGGCACCGCGGAGATGAGAACGACCGAGATTACCTCGTCGCGCGCGCCGATGCAGAGATCGGGCAAGAGCACGAGCCGCTCCCAGTTCTGCGCCCACGTGAAGGCGCTGATCGGGCTCAAGTCGAGCTCGTCACGCAACAGCATCGCGTTCAAGCGTGCCGGAACGTCGGCGTGCAGCGTTCCCGGGTACTCGATCACGCCCGCGTCAAACGCGGCGTAAATCGGAAGATCGTTGGTGTACTTGATCCGGCCGCAGCGCAGCGTCATGCTTCGACGGGCTCGGCGGGCGACCAGTTCCAGGGGAACTCCTCGTAGGTCGAGTTCCGGCGGACCGGAACGTAGCCGGCCTCTTCGATCAAGCGGCGAAACTCGCGGTCGTCCACGTACTGCCCCGATTGGGTTCCCGCCGAATGATAGATCATCTCTTCATCGGTCGATCCGTGCGTGCCGTCCATGTCGTCGGCGCCAAACTCGAGCGCGACCTGACAGACCTTAAGGCCTTGAATCATCCAGTAGGCTTTGATGTGATCGAAGTTGTTGAGCATCAGCCGGGCGACGGCAAACGTGCGAATATCGTCGAGGCCGGTGGTCCAGCCGCAGTACGAAAGCTCGTTGCCGTCGGGATGAAACGCGAGCGGAATGAAGGCGTTGAATCCGGGCGAGCGCTCTTGCGATTCGCGCAGTCGGATTAGGTGATCGACGCGGTCTTCGATCGACTCGATATGTCCGTAAAGCATCGTCGCATTGCTGGCGATGCCTTGGCGGTGAAGCTCCTCGTGCAAGAGCAGCCAGTTCGATGCCGAGACCTTGTTGGGACAAATCTTGGCGCGGGTCGCTTCGGCGAAGATCTCCGCGGCGCCGCCGTTGACGTTATCGAGTCCGGCGCTCTTCAGCTCCGTAACGATCTGCGGGAACGACATTCGATGGCGCTTGGCCATGTATTCGATCTCGGCTGCGGTAAAGAGCGAGAGTTGAACGTGCGGGAGCGCAGCCTTGAACCGGCGCATCAAAGGGAGCCAATAGTCGAGCGAGAGCTGGCGCGGGTCGTGGCCGCCGACGATGTGGATCTGGTTGAAGTTCGTGCCGGTCTCGACGGCCTTGGCGAAGACCTGATCGGCGGTCATGCGGAAGACGCGTTGCGGTTCCTTGAACTCGTCGGCGGCGAACGAGCAGAACGTGCATGCGGCAAAGCAGACGTTGGTCGAGTTGATATAACGGTTGAGAACGTAAAAAACTTTCTTGCCGCTCTTGCGCTCCTTCTGCTTGCGGGCGAGCCGCCCGAGCGTGTGGATGTCCCAGGTGCGATAGAGCGCGAGCCCGTCGTCCATCAAGAGCGGGATGCCGGCATCGAGCTTGCGCTCGATTTCAACCATTATGGGATCGGCGAATGCCATCGAGCCCCTATTCTGCCGCGCTGGAGACGCGACCCCCAACGCCACCGAGGGCGCCCCCAGCCAGGACGCCGAGCACGAGACATGCGACGACGAATCCGAGCAGCGTGCCGCCGACCAGATCGGTGATGTAGTGCGCGCCGAGCGCGAGTCGCGACCAGCAGATCGCTAGCGCCAAGAGCACAAGCAGGGAGCCGCCGACGTTACGAGTCGTCTTTGGCAAATCGGAAGTGAGGATCATCAGCGCTAAGAGCGCGTAGAATCCCGTTGCGATCGCGGCGTGCGAGCTCGGATACGAGAACGTCGTTTCGTGCTTCACGACCCAGTCGACCGGCCGAGCGCGTTCGAAGACATGCTGAAAGTAGTCGGCGGCCCGCCACGAGATCAGCAATGAAGCGACGCTGAGGATCAGGCGTACTCTCCATTCCGAAAAGCGCCATGCCAGGGCCAAGACGGCGATGCTGATGGGTGCCAGGACAGCAGGGTAACACGCCCAGGTCAGCCACCATGCGACAAGAGTCGAATGGTCGAATAACGAGCGCTCCCACGGAACAAAAACACCCGGCTCGCCGTGCGCCACCACGGAGTTACCCAGCTCGACGAACGCAACGAACACAACGAGCGCGAGCGCGAAGCAGAACGCGACGGTTAAAAGGCGACTCACGCTATTCACTGCTCGCAAAGAGGTCTTGCTGGGCGTCTTCGGTTTTGCCCAATCGCGGTGCGACGACTTCCAGATCGGTAAGCCCAAGGAGAATCTTGCGGGGTTTGGTTCCTTCGTGCTGGCCGACGACTTTGAAATCTTCGAGCTGCTTCATTAATCGCATCGCGCGCGGATGGCCGATCGAAAAGCGCGATTGCAGCGCGGCGGTCGACGCATAGTTCGTTTCGATGAGAAACTTCGCGGCCTCATAGCAGAGCGGATCGGTCTCTTTTCGCGCCGCTTCGTCGTCGCTGAGGGGCACGACTTCGACGTCGAGCAAATTGTCCGGGCGCGCTTGGCGCGCCCAAAACTCCACGAGCCGGTTGACCTCGGCGCCGGTGATGAGCGCGCCCTGTGCGCGAATCGGTTTCGGCGCGTCGATCGGCAGGTAGAGCATGTCGCCGCGGCCGAGCAGCCGTTCCGCGCCGTTCATATCGAGGATCACGCGCGAGTCGGTTTGCGAGCTTACCGCAAAGGCGATCCGTGAGGGCACGTTGGCTTTGATGAGTCCGGTGATGACGTCGACCGACGGACGTTGCGTCGCGACCACGAGATGGATGCCGGTCGCGCGTGCGAGCTGGGCGAGCCGCATGATCGTCGTTTCGACTTTGCTAGGAGCGACGAGCATCAGGTCGGCGAGTTCGTCAATGGCGATGACGACGTAAGGCAGCCGCTCGTCGGGATATTTCGCGTTGTACTCCTCGATCTTTCGAACGCCGGCTTTGGCAAACCGTTCGTAGCGCGCCTCCATCTCCTTGGTCATCTCGAAGAGCGCCCCCGCGGCGAGCCTCGGGTCGGCAATCACGTCTTTTATGAGATGAGGGATGCCGTTGTAGACGGTCAGCTCCACGCGCTTGGGGTCGATCATCAGCATCTGCACCTGATCGGGCGTCGCGCTGACCAGCAGCGATGCGACGATCGTGTTCAAACAGACCGATTTGCCGGCGCCCGTCGCGCCGGCGATCAAGAGATGCGGCATCTTGCAGAGATCGCCGAAGACGGGCCGGCCGGTGATGTCTTTGCCGAGCGCCATCCACAACGGCGGGACCTGGCCGCGATCGGGAAGCGCATCGAGAATCTCGCGAATCGCGACGATCGAGACCGTCTTATTCGGCACCTCGATTCCGATCGCGGATTTTCCGGGAATCGGCGCTTCGATGCGCACGCTGGTCGCGGCTAGCGCGAGCGCCAGATCGTCCGAAAGCGATGCGATCCGCGAAATCTTGACGCCGCGCTCGGGCTTGAGCTCGTAGCGCGTGACCGAGGGGCCTCGTTCGATGTGCGACACCTTCGCGCCGACCCCAAAGCTCGCCAGCGTATCTTCGAGCACGTGCGCGCGGCTGGATTCGTCAACCGGCGACTTTGGTGGAGCGTCGAAGAGCGCGAGATCCGGAAGACGATAGGCGCGACTGCCGACTTTGTCATCCTGAGCCTGTCGAAGGATGACCGGCGCGATAGGCCTTGTGATGACGAGCGGCGGTTCGGCTTCCTCGTCGGGCTCGGCTTCCAGGTCGAAGGATGATGCGGCACTCACCACGGCCGAAACCGAGACGATCGGCTCGAGCTGCGGCTGCACCACTTCGCGTTCCGCGCGCGGAAGCGCGGGAAGGCGAATGCCTCTCACGAGCAGTGCCGCTCGGCCAATCGTTTTCTTTAGGCTCGCATTGGTAAGCCAGAGCGTGAGCGAGAGTGCCGCAACGGAGAGGAGGATCGTCGCCCCGACACCACCGACGAGCGCGTGGAGCGCCCACCAGATGTTCGTTCCGACGATTCCGCCATGCTTCCAGCCGCGGGCACCGAAGAGCGCGTCGAGAATCAAGAAATACGCAAGCGCGCTGCTGCCCAGTCCGGCAATCATGCGGGGAACGTTGATTTCGAGAAAGATGATCCCGCCGATTAAAGCGACGAGCACGGGGAAAAGCGGAGCGGCATCTCCAAAGAGAGCGCGAAGCTCCGTGGCGGCCCAACCGCCGATGCTGCCGGCATGATTCGGAAACGCCAAGGCGATGCCGCAAAGTACGGCGAGTGCGATCGCGGCGAGCCCAACGATCTCGAGGTTGAGCCGGGTCCTGGCATTCGCCCTGCGGCGATTACGCGCCATGGAAGCTATCTCTTCTTCGTTACTACGGGAGTTCATTTTGGCCACGCTCGTCGTCCTCGAGGGCGATCAAACCGGACAGGAGTTACTGCTCGAAGCGCTGCGCGTTCTCGATCCAGGCGTTACCGGCGTCGAGCTGACGTTTGAGAGCTTCGATCTGTCGCTATCAAATCGTCGCGCGACCGCAAATCGCGTCGTGCTCGACGCGGCGGCGGCGATAAAACGCCGGCATCTCGGCCTCAAAGCTGCGACGATCACACCCGAAGGCCAAGGCGACGTCGGTTCGCCCAACCGTATCCTGCGCGAAGCCATCGGCGGCAGCGTGATCGTTCGCACCGGGCGCAAACTTCCACGCGTGCGTCCCGTCGGCGGCATTCACGCGCCGATCTCCGTCGTTCGAATGGCCGTCGGCGACGCGTACGGCGCAAAGGAGTGGCGCGAAGGCGAGGGCATGGACGAGGTTGCGTTTCGCACGGAACGGATTTCACGCCGCGTATGCCGGTACGTTTCCGAGTACGCCTTCGTTCATGCCGAAAAGATGGGGGCGACGGTCTTCGGCGGGCCGAAGTTCACCGTCAGCCCGGTTTACGAGGGTATGCTCAAAGAAGAGATGGACGCCGCGGCGCAGCGCCACCCCAACACGCCGTACGATCCGCAGCTCATCGACGCCACGTATGCGCTGCTGCTCTCCGCCGCGGGCGACAAACCGCTTGTGATTCCATCGCTCAACCGCGACGGCGATTGCCTTTCGGATCTCGTGATGCAGCTCTTCGGTTCGATTGCCGGCGCCGAATCGATCCTGCTCGCATTCGATGAGAACCTCGACCCGTCGGCGGTGATGGCGGAGGCGCCGCACGGCACCGCACCGCGATTAGAAGGAAAGAACGTCGCCAACCCCCTCGCGATGATCCTCGCCGGCGCCGCAGTGCTCTCGTACATCGATGACCCGCTTGCGCGCAAGGCATCGCACGCGATCTACGCGGCGGCGCTCGATACCGTCGCGGCGGGAATCGCCACCGCGGATTTGGGCGGCCATGCAAGTACGACGGAGTTCACCGACGCCGTCATCTCCCGCCTGTGCACTATGTCATCCTGAGCCCGTCGAAGGAAATGTCATTCTGACAACGGACGGGAGGAGCTAGACCTCCATTACCACCGGGATCACTACCGGGCGGCGTTTGGTGCGCGTCCAGACGGCGCCGGCTAATTCGCTGCGGATGTGCTCCTTGACCGCGGTAACGTCGCGCATCGCGTCGACCGAGATTCCTTCGAGCACCGTCTTTAGCTCGGCGCGCAGTTCGTCCAGCACACCGCCGGCTTCCGGTAGATAGAAGACGCCTTTCGAAATCAGATCCGGACCGCCGATCACGCGCGCTTCCTCACTGTCGATCGCGACGACAACCATGATGATTCCGTCAATCGACAGCGCCTTACGGTCGCGCAGTACCGCTTCGCCGATATCCCCGATGCCGGAGCCGTCGACGAAGACGTTGCCCCCGTACGTCCTGCCGACCTTATCGCCGTACTCGTGCGTGAACTCCAAAACGTCACCGTTCTCCACGATGAAGGCGTTGCCGGGCTCGACCCCGGTTTGAATCGCGAGCTGCGCGTGGGCCGCCAGCATCCGGTATTCGCCGTGCACGGGAACGAAGAACTCCGGACGCACGAGGTTGAGCATCAGCAGCAGCTCCTCTTGGGAGGCATGACCCGACACGTGCGAGCGCCCGTCGGTGCCGTGAATCACGATCGCGCCCAGCTTCGAGAGATTGTTGATCGTCTTGTGCACGCTCTTCTCGTTGCCGGGAATCGGCGTCGCGCTGATCACCACCGTGTCACCGGGTACGATCTTGAAGTGTTTGTAGTCGCGCACCGACATGCGGGCGAGCCCGCTCATGGGTTCGCCTTGCGAACCCGTCGTCATCACCACGACGCGCTCGGGCGGATATCCGTCGATGTCTTCGCTGCGAACCATCGTGTCGGCCGGCACCCGCAGATAGCCGAGCTCGGTGGCAAAATGAACGACGTTGCGCATCGACCGCCCTAAGAACGCCACCTTCCGGTTGAAGCGTACCGCGTGGTCGACGGTCTGCTGGATGCGCGGAACGTTGGAGGCAAACGAAGCGACGACAACGCGGCCTTTCGCGTGGGAAAAGATCGACGTGAAAGCCTCGCCGACGGCGCGTTCGGAGCGGGTGTAGCCGGGGCGCTCGGCATTGGTGGAATCGGAGAGCATGCAGAGGACGCCCTCGTCGCCGATCGCCGCGATTCGGGAAAAATCGGCGGGCTTGCCGTCGATCGGCGTCTGATCGAACTTGAAGTCGCCGGTATGGAAGATCGTTCCGACCGGCGTCCGCAGCGCAAGCGCGCAGGCTCCCGCGACCGAATGGTTCACGTGGACGAACTCGGTTTCGATCGCGCCGTGACGAACGCGGCTGCCCGGCTTGACTTGCGTGAACTCGACGTCTCCGAGCTTCTGCTCGCGGGATTTCGCTTTAATCAGCGCGATCGTGAGCGCCGTCGCGGCAATCGGGATCTTCGGAAACTCTCGCACGAAGTAGGGAATTCCGCCGATGTGGTCTTCGTGGCCGTGGGTAACGAGCAGCCCGCGCAACTTGTGGGCGCGCTCGCGAACGTACGTGAAATCGTTGATCACGATATCGACGCCGTACATCTCGTCGTCGGGAAACATCAAGCCGCAGTCGACGACGACCAGGTCGTCGTTGGTCTCGATCACGGTCATGTTGCGCCCGATCTCGCCGCAGCCCCCCAGCGGAACGATCCGCAGGTACGGCTCGGAGGGTGGTTCGGCCAGGGTCAGCGTGTTTGCGGTCACGAGCTGTGCTTTTGCCCCCCGTCCTTGCTCCCCCGCGCCCAGGCCGTGAATTGCGCCGCGGGGGTAATTGAACGATGCGACTTTTCCTTCTTGTCTCGCTCTTGCTTGCCTCGGCGGCGCCGATGCCGAGCCCGGTCGCGCCAAGCCGAGCCACCGCGCGGCCTTCCCCCGCCCCGCCGCCTCCCGAGGAACTCTTCTCGCGCCGGGCACTGAGGCGAGCGCGGCTCCTGATCCAGATGCGGGTGTTGCAGTTCCACGAAGAGCGCTTGGAATGCATCCGCGCGGCGCTGCGGCGCCAACTGCCCGATTCACTTTGGCCCGAGGAGCCCACGCCGTCGCGCGGAACCCCGAACGCGCGCACGGCCGTCGCACGGTGCGAAGACGTCCGGCTCACTTGGTAACTTTTTCACTTAGATCGGGTACATGGCTCCATGAAGAATCGCGTTTTACCCACGCTCATGGTTGGGCTCGTGGGCGCCGTTATCGGCAGCTTCCTTATGATGCTTTATGCGAGCAGCCATTTCGGCGGTGCGACGGGTCCCGATCGCACGCCGCCGGCCATCGCGGCCGTTCCGTTGAGCGGAGTCAGCGATCAAGACCGCATCGTAAGTGCGGTCAAGCGGACCAAATCGTCGGTGGTCGCGATCACCGAAGAGGTGAACGGCCAGCAAGTCATCCCGGCCGATCCGTTCTTCCAACAGTTTTTTGGCGGCGGCCAAGGCGGCCCCGGCATCGTGCAGCCGTATCACGGTGAGGCCTCCGGCTCCGGCTTCGTGATCGACTCGCGCGGCGCAATCGTCACCAACGCGCACGTCTTGCAGCCGCCCTCCGGCGGAAGGATCACCAAGCTGACGGTCGTCTTTGCCAATGGCGACCATATGCCGGCGCACGTTATCGCCTACAACCTCTCGGCGGATGTGGGCATTCTGCGCGTGGATAACTATTCGAAGCTTCCTCCACCGCTGGAACTCGCCGATTCCAGCCGGCTCGAGCAGGGTCAATGGGCTATCGCAATCGGCGAACCGCTCCAGCTCGAGCAAACGGTGACCGTCGGCGTCGTCTCGGCCTTCGATCGCTCCGAACCGATCCCGACGGAAAACGGCTCCGAGATCGACTTCAAAGGCTTACTACAAACGTCGGCTCCGATCAATCCGGGTAACTCCGGTGGCCCGCTCATCGACATCGACGGCCAAGTCATCGGCATGAACCAGTCTACCGTCAAGTCGGCATACGCGCAGGGAATCGGTTTCGCGATTCCGTCGAATACCGTGCGCAACGTCGTGGCGGCGCTGGAGAAGAATCCCGGCGCCCATCAAGGCACCGACACCGGTTTCCTGGGGATCTACATGGCCGACCTGAGCGCCGGTGTCAAGAACCAGATCGGCTACAGCGGCAGCGGCGGCGTGGCCGTCCAACAGGTCTTCTCGGGATCGCCTGCCGACCAGTCCGGCATCCAACCGGGCGACGTCATCCTTCAGGCGGACGGCAAGGACTTCGACAATATCAAGGACCTCCACAACTACATCTCGTCGAAGAAGCCCGGCGATACCATTCGACTGAACGTTTGGTCGCGAGGCCTCAAGAAGTTGGTGGCGATCAAGCTGAGCGAAACCCCGGCCGCGCAGCCGCAGCCGCAAGAGCAGCAACCCGAGGAAGAGCAGCAGCCGTAACGCCCAGGGAGGGGAGACCTGCAACTCTTGGCCCACGGGGCGGGTCAAAAATAGCGAAACAACTTTACTACCGCATCGTGTATCATGGTGCGGTAGTTCCAATCCGAACTGTCCGTAAGCGGCAAGGCGCCGCCGGCAGCGCGCAGGGCTCGTAACCTCGGCCGCGAGCGCAGTTGCCGGCTTAGCTGGTCCAGGCGGGACGGAAATTCACAAAACGAGGTAAGAAATTTCATGGCTAAGACGGTCGGCATCGACCTCGGCACGACCAATTCGGTCGTCGCCGTAATGGAGGGAACACAACCCACCGTTATCCCCAACGCGGAAGGCTCACGTACGACGCCTTCGGTTGTGGCATTTACAAAGACCGGCGAGCGTCTCGTCGGGCAACTCGCAAAACGTCAGGCAATCACCAATCCCGATCGCACGATCAGCTCGATCAAGCGACACATGGGCGAGGCGGATTACCACGTCAAGATCGACGGCAAGGATTACACGCCGCAAGAAATTTCGGCGATGATCCTGCAGAAGCTCGTTAACGACGCGAGCAACTATCTCGGTGAGCGCGTGACCAAAGCGGTCATCACCGTGCCCGCCTATTTCAACGACTCGCAGCGACAGGCGACCAAAGACGCCGGTAAAATTGCCGGTCTCGACGTGCTGCGCATCATCAACGAGCCGACGGCTGCGGCACTCGCGTACGGTCTGGAGAAAAAGGGTAACGAGACGATCCTCGTCTGGGACCTCGGCGGCGGCACGTACGACGTTTCGATCCTCGAGGTTGGCGACGGCGTGTTCGAAGTCAAGGCAACCAACGGCGACACGCATCTCGGCGGCGACGACTACGACCATCGCGTGGTCGAGTGGCTCGTCGATCAGTTCCGTCGCGATCAGGGAATCGACCTGAGCAAAGACAAGCAGGCGATGCAGCGGCTCACCGAAGCCGCCGAAAAGGCCAAGATCGAGCTTTCCTCGGTCGTGCAAACGAGCATCAATCTGCCCTTCGTTACGGCCGATCAAGAGGGGCCAAAGCATCTCGACTACACGCTCACCCGCGCGAAGTTCGAGGAGCTGACCGGCGATCTCACCGATCGCTGCGTCGGACCGTTCCACAACGCGATCTCCGATGCGAAGCTCGACGTCTCCAAGATCGACGAAGTGATCATGGTCGGCGGCGCGACGCGCATGCCGGTCATTCAGGAACTCGTTCGCAAGCTCACGGGCAAGGAACCGAATCTAACCGTCAATCCCGATGAAGTCGTGGCAGTCGGGGCGGCCATCCAAGCCGGCGTGCTTTCCGGCGAAGTGCGCGACGTCGTATTGCTCGACGTGACCCCGCTCTCGCTGGGGCTCGAAACGCTCGGCGGCGTGATGACCAAGCTGATCGACCGGAATACGACGATTCCAACGAAGAAATCGCAAATCTTCACGACGGCCGAGGACGGCCAGACCTCGGTCGACATCCACGTGTTGCAAGGCGAACGCCCTATGGCACAGGATAATAAGACGCTCGGGCGCTTCCGGCTGGAAGGCATTCCTCCGGCACCGCGCGGCGTGCCGCAGATCGAGGTGGCGTTCAACATCGATGCCAACGGCATCGTGAACGTCAGCGCGAAAGATCTCGGGACCGGCAAAGAGCAGGCGATTACGATCACCGCTTCGACCAACCTCAACAAAGACGAAGTCGAGCGCATGGTCCGCGACGCCGAGCTGCAGTCGGCCGCCGACAAAGCCAAACGCGAAGAGGCCGAAGTGCGCAATAACGCGTCGAGCCTGATCTATTCGACGGAGAAATCGCTCAAAGAAGTGGGCGACAAGCTCGAAGCGGGCCCGCGCGGCGACGTCGAGCGAGCGCTCGAAGAGCTCAAGCGCGTCAGCGAAAACGGTACGGTGGAACAGATCAAGCCGGCGATCGATGCGCTCCAGCAGGCCAGCTACAAAATGGCCGAGGTGCTCTACAAGGCCGCCACGCCGCAAGGCGAGCAGCCCGGCGCCGGCGACGGCGCGACGACTTCGAACGGGGCCGCAGCCGGCGCGGCCGGCGACGACGTCATCGACGCCGAGTTCAAGGAAGCGCAGTAGGCGTCGCATCGTTGAATGACCCATGTTTGACGATCCCTCAGTCCTAAGAACCGAGGCCGGAGAGGCCACGATCGACGAGCAAGCGCCGCAGCAATCTCTCGAAGGGGAGGTTGCCGCGGCCAACGCTCGCGCCGACGAGAACTACGCCAAGTTCTTGTTGGCCGTGGCCGACTTCGACAACTACAAGAAACGCATGCAGCGCGACTTCGACTCGCTCGTTTCCTCGCGCCGGCGCATGTTGCTCGAACGCTTTCTTCCGGTGCTCGATAACCTCGAGCGCGCGCTGAAATCCAATGCCGATGGCGAGACGTTGCGCGGCGGAATCGAACAGACTCTGCGCGGCTTCGAGGCGCTGCTCGCCGGGGAAGGCGTACGAGCCGTTGAGGTCAAGGGCAAGCCGTTCGACCCGCGCGTCGCTGAGGCCATCGGCACGTCGCCCTCGAGCGGCGAGGCCGAGGATACCGTCGTCGCCGTCGCCGAGAAGGGCTACACCCTGGGCGACGAGTTGCTGCGGCCCGCGAAGGTAATCGTCGCCAAAAACTCCGACGAATGACCCACCTCAACGCCTGCGCGAAGCGCAGTCCTGAGCCCTTCGACAAGCTCAGGACGGGCTGGGTCGAAGGGTCAGGGTGACAATGAAAGTGCGCCTCGGACGCCGATGAATTTTAAGGACTATTACTCGGTCTTGGGCGTGCCCAAGAACGCCGCCGAGAAAGATATCAAGTCCGCCTATCGGAAGCTCGCGCGAAAGTGGCACCCCGATGCAAATCTCAAGAACCCTAAAGAGGCCGAGGAAAAGTTCAAGGAGATCTCCGAGGCGTACGAAGTCTTAGGCGACCCCGAGAAGCGCAAGAAGTACGACGTTCTCGGGCCGAACTGGCAGCAAGCCGCACAACAGGCGGAGCAGCAACGCCGCTATCGCACCAACGTCAACGGTGAAGAGTTCGAGTTCGATTTAGGCGGCGAGGGCGCCCCGAGCGGATTCTCCGACTTCTTCGAAACGTTCTTCTCGGGAATCGGGCGCCGCCAAGCCGCCCAGGCGCCGCGCGGTCCGGGCCGGGCACGACGCGGTCAAGACTTGGAGACCACGATCGAGCTAACTCTTCGCGACATCTACGAAGGCGGAACGAAAGCGGTCTCGCTGCAAATCGAGGACCTCTGCCCGCGTTGTCAAGGCACCGGCACCGAGAACGGACACCTTTGTCCCCAATGCCATGGCACTGGGCGCGTTCTGCTCAACAAGCGCTTTGACGTTTCGATTCCGCGCGGCATCGGCGATAAGCAGCGTATTCGTTTGGCCGGACAAGGGGGCGTCGGAATCAACGGCGGACCGAACGGCGACCTGTACCTCATCGTGCAACTTCAAGACGATCCAACCTACAAGCGCAAAGGCGACGATCTTTACGTCGATCTTCCTGTGAGCATCTACGATCTGCTGCTGGGCGGCGACGTCAACGTTCCCACGCTCAGCGGGCAGGTCGCGATGACGATTCCCGCCGGAACGCAAAACAATCGGCTCCTGCGCCTTGCCGGGCGCGGAATCCCAAGAGTAAAAAGCAAAGGCAGCGGCGACCAATACGTGCGGCTAATCGGTCAGCTTCCGCAAAACTTGAGCGATAAAGAGAAAAAACTCTTTCAGGAGCTCTCGGCGCTGAGGAACGGCAAGAGCTCCTCTTAACGCGAGTCTCGGCGAACCTCATTTAAAGCAGGGCTCGCTATCGATGGCCGACCGATCACTGGTCTCAGCCGCTCGCCGAAACGGCTAGGGCGACGGCTGCGAAAACGGCGAAAGCGTTCCGCGTGCGGAATCGTTCCAGGCGGTACGGCGGCAACCCCGGGCGACGGCGGACGGTTTACCGGAGCACCACATCACCTTACCCACTGTATTGAGGGACAAATGATCAAAGAGATTGCATTTACTGCGTATCCGGCGGCCGATGTCGCCAAACTGCGCAAATGGTACGAGGACACGCTCGGAATCAAGTTCAGCGGGCCCTACGTCGAGGAAGGCGTCGAAAAGTATAACGAAGCCAACATCGGCGGCGGCTATTTCAGCCTCATGACGCACGAGTGGATCGAGCGCGATCCGGGAAGCGCATCGGGCGTCGTTTTCGAAGTGGACGATATCGACAAGACCGTCGCGGATCTGCGCGGCAAGGGCGTGGAAATCGACGATCCTTACGCGACGCCGGTTTGCAAGATTGCGTCGTTCGACGATCCTGAGGGCAACAAAGTCTCCCTCCACCAGGTGACGGTCCCACATTAGCCGATGATGGCCGGCCACGGGCTGATGTGGTCGAACATCTATCAGCCCGAGACACCGAAAGTGAAGCGGCGCGTTAATTGGAAGCGAATGGGCGCGCTCTTCGCTCCCTATTGGCGTCAGCAAGCCACGGTACTCGCCTGCATCGTCGCGGTTTCGGCGATTGGCCTCGTACCTGGTTTCATCATCGCACACATCATCGATGCGGCGATCCCGCACCACAACCTCGCCGAGCTGGCAATCGACGTCGGGATCATCCTCGCTTCCGCGCTGATCGCGGCCGGAATTGGCGTCTTGCAGGGCTATCTCAACTCGGTCGTCGGCGAAGGCATCATGCGCGACATTCGCACGAGCCTCGTCGGACATCTCCACCGCATGCCGCTGAACTTCTTTACCGGCACGAAGACCGGCGAGATCATGAACCGCGTCAGCAACGACGTCGACAACGTCGACAACGTTGTGACCGGAACGCTGACTACGATCGTGACGAACGTCGTGACGATCGCGACGACGCTCGTCGCGATGTTCGTCTGGAACTGGCGGCTGGCCCTCATCTCGGTGATCATCGTTCCGCTGATGATCCTTCCGTTGGGGCCGGTCGGCCGGCGGATGTACGCGATCCGCAAGAAAACCCGCGAGAAGCGCGACGAGATCGAATCCATCACTCAGGAGACGCTCTCGATCTCGGGCATCACGCTGATCAAATCGTTCGCGCGCGAGGCGTTCGAGCGCGCTCGCTTCTATACCGTCGGAACGCGGCTGATGCAGCTCGAGATCGATCTAGCGATGGTCGGCCGCTGGTTCATCGCGTCGGTTACCGCTATGGTCGTGGTCGGGCCGGCGCTGGTCTGGTTCGGTGGGGGCTGGCTCGCGATCGCGACGGGCCTGCAAGTCGGCGTGATCGTGGCGTTCGTCTCGTTCATTCAGGGCCGGCTGTACGGTCCCGCCGCCGCACTTGCGGGGATTCAAGTACAGATCGTCAGCGCGCTCGCGGTCTTCGAGCGTATCTTCGAGTACCTCGACATGACGACGGAGGAGTACGATCCGCCGGGAGCGATCGCGCTGCCCGAGGTTACCGGGGAGATCGCCTTCGAGAACGTGGAGTTCTCTTACGACGGAACGCGCGAGGTGCTCGACGACATCTCCTTCCACGTGCGGCCGGGCGAGGTCGCGGCGTTCGTCGGACCGTCCGGAGCCGGTAAGACGACGATCACGCAGCTCGTGCCGCGCTTCTACGATCCCCAGAGCGGCCGCGTGCTGATCGACGGTTACGACCTGCGCGGCGTGACGCTCGACTCGCTGCGGCGCGACATCGGAATCGTTACGCAGGAGACCTATCTCTTCCACGACACGATCGCAAATAATCTTCGCTACGGCAAGCCCGATGCGAGCGATGCCGAGCTCGACGCTTCCGTGCGCGCCGCGAACATCGCCGACTTCATCGCCGCATTGCCCAATGGCTACCAGACGGTCGTCGGCGAGCGCGGGCACAAGCTATCGGGCGGGGAGCGCCAGCGTTTGGCGATCGCGCGCGTCCTGCTCAAGGATCCGCGGATTCTGATTCTCGACGAAGCGACCAGCTCGCTCGACTACGAGAACGAAGCGGCGATTCAAAAGGCGCTGGACGTCGTGATGCGCGGCCGCACGAGCCTGGTCATCGCACATCGGCTTTCCACGGTCCTGACCGCCGACGTCATCTTCGTGGTGGACCGTGGCCGGATCGTCGAGTCCGGGCGTCACGCAACGTTGCTTGCGCGCGGCGGCCTCTATTCTCGACTCTATCGCACGCAGTTCGCCGGGTTATCGGCCTAGTCTTAACTTAAGCCGGCGGAATCTCCATGATCATCGGCTGGACCGGAACTTCCAACTGCGGCTCCGTCGCTGCTTGGATCTCGTCGACGCTGACGCCGGGAGCCAGTTCGCGCAGAATGAGCCCGTGAGCGCCGACATCGATCATTCCGAGGTCGGTAATGATCCGGTTAACGACGTGTCTGCCGGTGAGCGGCAGCGAGCAACTCCGAACGATCTTGTGAACGTCGCCTTTGGCAACGTGTTCCATCATCACGATCACGCGCTTCGCGCCGTGAACGAGGTCCATCGCGCCGCCCATGCCTTTGACCATCTTGCCGGGAATCATCCAGTTTGCGAGGTCGCCGCGCTCTGAGACTTGCATCGCCCCGAGCACGGCCAGATCGATGTGTCCGCCTCGAATCATGCCGAACGAAAGCGCCGAGTCGAAGAACGACGCGCCCGCGAGCACCGTCACGGTCTCTTTGCCGGCATTGATCAAATCGGCATCCTCTTCGCCTTCAATTGGGTACGGGCCCATTCCCAGTATGCCGTTCTCGCTCTGCAACGTCACGGTGACGTCCGGCGGCACGTAGTTTGGCACCAGCGTCGGGAGCCCGATGCCGAGATTGACATACTGCCCGTCGCGCAGCTCCTGCGCGACGCGGGCGGCGAGTTGCGTTCGCGTTAATGCCACGGTTTATTTTTAACCATCCTTCGACAGGCTCAGGGTGACAACTTCGACAGGGTCAGGATGGCACGGGGAGTTTGCGGGTTGTGACGCGCTCGATGCGCTTGCCTTGGGGCCCGACGTGCACGATGCGCTGCACGAACACGCCGGGAAGGTGCACGCTCTCCGGATCGATCGCACCCGGCTCGACGAGCTCCTCTACTTCGGCGATCGTGATCTTCCCCGCCATCGCGCACAGCGGATTGAAGTTACGCGTCGCCTTGTGAAAGACGAGATTACCCGTACGATCGCCCACCGACGCGCGAACCAGCGCGTAATCGCAGACGATCCCCGTTTCCATCACGTACTCCCGTCCGTTAAAGACGCGCGTCTCCTTCTTCGGTGAAGCGACCGCTACGCTGCCGTCGGCGCGGTAGCGCCAGGGCAAGCCACCGTCGGCAATCAGCGTGCCGTCCCCAGCGGGCGTGTAAAAGGCCGGAATGCCGCAGCCTCCCGCACGCAGACGTTCGGCCAAGGTCCCCTGGGGGACGAGCTCGACTTCGAGTTCGCCGCTAAGGTATTGGCGTTCGAACTCACGGTTTTCGCCAACGTACGATCCGGTCGTGCGCGCAATCCGGCGGTTGTCCAGCAGGACTCCGAGTCCCCAGCCGTCCACGCCGCAGTTGTTCGAGACGGTCACGAGAGCGGATGCTCCTTGTTCGAGCAATGCCTCGATGAGATTGTGCGGAATCCCGTTGAGCCCAAATCCGCCCACGGCAATGGAGCTGCCGCTGGGAATATCGGCCACCGCCTCGGGGCAGGACGCATAGACCTTCTCCATGCCGCCTATTGCGCCGACGGAACGGGCCCTGCCTTCGTGGAAGATAGTATGACCATGACAACGGCACCAACCGAAATTGCAAGCAACGACGAAGAGGCGATGATTCTGGAGATGGTGCGCGAGCTCGTCGCCGAAAAGATCGCTCCGCGCGCCGCCGAGATCGATGCTTCCGGCGAGTTCCCTTGGGACGTCAAAGAGCTCTTCGCGCAGAACGACCTGCTCGGCATTCCCATTCCGTCAGAGTATGGCGGCCTCGGAGGCACCTTTGCGACGTACGTGAAGGTGGTCGAAGAGATCGCGAAGGCCTGCGCGTCCAGCGCGCTCATCGTCGCCGTACAAGAGCTGGGCATGCTTCCGATCATGATCGGCGGCAACGAGGAGCAGAAGCGGCGCCTTCTTCCGAAGATCGCTTCGGGCGAACACATCGTCGCGTACGCGCTGACCGAAGTCTCCAGCGGCTCCGACGCGCTGGGCTCGATGAAAACGCGAGCCGTTCGGCGAGGCGATAGCTACGTGCTCGACGGTCAAAAAATTTGGATCACCAACGGCAGCGTTGCCGACATCGTCTGCGTCTTCGCGGTTACCAATCCCGAGGCCGGGTCGCGCGGCGTCTCAGCCTTCGTCGTCGAGAAGGGAACGCCGGGCTTCTCCGTCGGCAAACTGGAAAAAAAGATGGGCATTCGCGGGTCCCCGACGGTCGAGCTCATCTTTTCCGAGTGCGAAGTGCCGGCGGCGAATCGGCTGGGCGAAGAGGGTGAAGGCTTTAAGATCGCGATGCGAGTCCTCGACAAGTCGCGGCCCGGCATCGCGGCGCAAGCGCTGGGAATCGCCGCGGGGGCGCTCGAGTACGCGACCGCCTATGCCAAGGAACGCGTCGCGTTCGGAAAGCCGATCGGCCAGCATCAAGGCGTCGGCTTCATGCTCGCCGATATGAAGACCGAAGTGGAGTCGGCACGCTTGATGCTCTACGAAGCCGCGCGCCGTTGCGACGCGGGTGCCCCCGACGTCACGCTCTGGGCGGCGATGGCGAAACTCAAATGCGGCGACGTTGCGATGTCGGTCACGACCGACGCGGTCCAGGTGCTCGGCGGCTTCGGATACTCCTCCGATTATCCGGTCGAACGCATGATGCGCGACGCTAAAATAACGCAGATATATGAAGGCACGCAGCAGATACAACGGCTTGTGATTTCGCGGGGACTCGTAGGAAGAGGATAATCGTGCGGTTTTTGCTTGCACTACTTCTCGTCGCAGCGGCGGGATGCAACGTCGCGTCGCCCCCCTCGCAAGGCCCGCGAGCCTTCGAGGCCGCGGCGCCGGCGCTCCGCGCGGTCGGCCCGGGTACTTTTACGAACGGCAAGATCAGTCACATCGTAATTATTATTCAGGAGAATCGTACGCCCGACGACCTTTTCCAGGGGTTGAAGGGAGCCGATACCCAGGCGTACGGCACCAACTCCGCTGGAATGCGCATCAACTTAATGCCCGAGCCTTTGACCGCACCGTACGATCTTTCACACACGCATAATGCATACGCAACCGAAAGCGACAGCGGCAAGATGGACGGCTTCAGTATGGAGCGCGATTCTGATTGCAGCGGCAAGGGATGCCCGGCGGCGGATCTCGCCGCCTACGGTTACGTCCCCCGCACGGAGGTGGCGCCCTACTTCGAGATGGCCCAGCAATACGCGTTTGCAGATCGCATGTTCGAGACCAACGAAGGACCGAGCTTCCCCGCGCACCAGTACCTGATCAGCGGCACGTCCACGATCAGCCAAGGCTCGACGCTGCGCGCTGCCGAGAACCCATTCACGGCTGACCAAAATTACACCGGCGGCTGCGACTCACCGAAGGGATCCTTGGCGCTGCTCATCGATCAGAACGGCGAAGAGCTTCAGGAAACCTATCCGTGCTACGATCGCCCGACGCTGATGGATCTGCTAACGGCTAAGGGATTGACGTGGCGCTACTACGAGTGGAAGACCGGCCCCGGCCTGTGGAACGCGCCCGACGCAATCCTCCACCTCCAGGAAGGCTCTCAGTTCTCGACCGAAGTCGTGGCGCCGCCGTCGAAGGTGCTCGCCGATATCTCGAGTGGAAGTCTGGCCAGCGTCGTCTGGGTTACGCCGACGGCAAAGGAATCCGATCACGCGCATATTACGAACGGCACCGGACCCTCCTGGGTTGCCTCGGTCGTTAACGGTATCGGCCAGAGCTCCTATTGGGACAGCAGCGCGATCTTTCTCACGTGGGACGACTGGGGCGGCTGGTACGATCACGCCGCGCCCGTGGTCTATAACTCGTACGAACTCGGCTTCCGCGTTCCCACGGTCGTGATCTCCGCCTACACGCCGCGCGGCTACGTTTCGCATCGTCAACACGAGTTCGGCAGCATCTTGAAGTTCGCCGAAAAGACCTTCGATTTGGGATCGCTCGGCACGACCGACGTTCGTTCCGACGACTTCGCCGACTGCTTCAACTTTGAACGCAGCCCGCGTACCTTCACGCCGATTACCGCTCCACTCGGTCGCCAGTACTTTTTGAAGGAGCCGCCAGGCACCGAAAGTCCGGACGACGACGACTAGGGCGTGTTAACACAAGAAGCGCAATCCTTCCACGATTAGCGCGAAGTGGATGAACCCGATGAACATCACATCGAGCTTCTCGAACCGTGCAAAGATGCGCCGGAAGCCTTTTAGCCTACGGAACAGCCGCTCAACCTCGTTACGACGCTTGTAGAGCGCTCTGTCGTACTCCCACGGCTCACGGCGATTCTCTTTCGGTGGAACGACCGGAGTGTAACCCAGAGTCATCGCCAGTTGTCGCGTTTCCTCGCCTTCGTAGGCTTTATCCATGAGCAGCGCTATCGGCTCCAGCGGTAGAGTCATTTGGAAGAGTAGGCCTCGACCCTCGGCCGCATCGTGTGCCTGCCCTGGAGAAAGCGAGAACGTCATCGCAGTTCTTGCATCTGCGGCAACCATATGAATTTTGGTTGTCCATCCTCCGCGCGATTTCCCAATGGCTTGCGGGCCGTTTTTTTTAAAGCACCGGTACCATCTGGATGTACCTTGACGATCGTGCTGTCCATGGAAATCGCTTCGATCTTGATGCGTACGAGTTGGGCCCGTTGCAACTCCTCAAAGACCTTTTCCAGCACGCCCTTCTTGGCCCAGCGGCTCAGCCGCGTGTAGATCGTATGCCAATTCCCAAATCGCTTCGGGAGGCTGCGCCACTTGCAACCGTTCTCGGCGACGAAAAGAACGGCGTTCAGGACATCCAGATTCTCGAGCTCGACGTTGCCGCGCTGCCTTGGCAAGCAATGTTTGATTCGTTCATACTGTTCTGCGCTGATTTCCACACTTGAATTATATCACATAGAAATGTATTTGTGTTAACACGCCCTAGTTAGCGTTCGAGAGCTGTGCTATGACCGCGCTTTGAGGCGCTTGATGATCCCAGGAGTAGGGCAGAGGTGGTTAACGGGGCAGCGGTCGCAGAGCGGTGTCGGCGCTTTGCAGATTTGACGGCCGTGGAGAATCAGCCAATGCGAGGCGTCGCCCCACTTGTTCTGCGGCACGAGCTTCGTCACGTCTTCTTCCACCTGTCGCGGCGTCGTGCCGGCCGTGAGCCCCAGGCGATGCGAGACTCGAAAGACGTGCGTGTCGACCGCCAGTGCGGCTTCGTTGAAGCCCGCCGCCATCACGACGCTGGCGGTCTTTCGGCCGACCCCTGCGAGCGATTCGAGCTCTTCGCGCTCGTGCGGCACGCGACCGCCGAATCGCTCGACCAAGTCGCGAGCGCAGGCGATGATGTTCTTGGTTTTCATTCGGAAAAACCCGCACGACTTAATGATCTTCTCGACGTCGGCGGGCTTCGCGCGTGCTAGCTTCTCCGGCGTCGGATACTTCGCGAAGAGCGTGGGTGTGGTCATGTTGACGCGCGCATCGGTGCATTGAGCGGATAATATCACTGCGACGAGCAGCTGGAACTCGTCGTGGTATTCGAGCGCCGTCACCGCGTGCGGGTATGTCCGTTCCAGAATCGCCAGCTCCTCGAGCGCGACCTTACGCGGTACCTTCTTTGCCGGAAACGGAATGCGCGGCACTCCGCCTCATTCTCTTAGCGCAACGCACTCTCCGTCGTGCGTGATCAGGCCGTCTTTTTCCAGCGCCGCAACGAGCTTGCGAAGATCCTCAACCGTCCGCGCGGCGAAGGCCGCGACGCCGGAATGCAGATCGAGCAGTGAAATGCGCTCGCCGGGAGGCAACTCGCGCAGACGGTCGATGATTCGCCCGCGCGCGTAGCGCCGGCTTTGCTCGAACGGAATCGCGCTCTGCGGCGAAGCGCGTCTCGCACTGGCGATCCGGGCGGATTCGAGGCTCGCGGCATCGACGGGTGCGGCCGCGCAATCGGCTCGCAGCGGACAGAGCAGACACTTAGGCGCGCGCGCCGTACAGAGGGCGGCCCCGAGATCCATCATTGCCGAGTTCCAGTCGTGCGCGCGTCCTGGCGGCACGAGCGCGCGAGCGCGTTCGTCCAACGTCCGGGCGCCGGCTGCGTTTGGGTGCTCGATACCGAAAAAGAGGCGGTGCACGATGCGCCGGACGTTGGTATCAACTGGCGCATCGTCTTCATTGAATGCGAAGGCCCGAATCGCCGCAACGGTGTACGGCCCGATGCCGGGCAAGGATCGCAATGAGAGCGGATCCGAGGGCAGCCTCCCGCGATGGCTCGCGACGACCGCTCGAGCCAAGCCGTGTAAACGCACGGCGCGCGAGTTATACCCTAACCCCTTCCACTCTCGCAGCACCCCCGCCAGCGAGGCCCGCGAGAGCGCCGCGAAATCGGGAAAACGTTCGACGAATGCTTCGAACTTCGGCACGACGCGGTCGACTTGCGTTTGGGCCAGCATGAACTCGCTCACCACGGTCCGGTAGGGGCTGCGCTCCTTGCGCCATGGCAGCGCGGCGCGGCCATGGGCGCGGTACCAGCGGAGAAGGCTGCGCTGCATTCCCGCGAAACCAGCCGAGCCGCCCCGTCCCGTTCTGACCATAGAGCGAGCCGCTTCGCCCTTTTCGTGGGGAACGCTCCCGATTAGGCGAAGCCACGGGTATGAGCAATGAGCAGCAGTTTGACGTCGTCGTTATCGGCGCGGGGCCCGGCGGGTATCACGTCGCGATTCGGCTTGGTCAGTTGGGTAAGAAGGTTCTCTGCGTCGATCGGGACGAGGTCGGCGGCGTCTGCTTGAACTGGGGATGCATCCCGACGAAGGCGCTGCTGCACGTCGGCGAGGTCGTCCGTCACATCGAGCGCGCGGACGCGATCGGACTGAAGGTTCCCAAAGCCGAAGTCCAGCGCGAGAGCGTTGCGAAGTTCAAGAACGAGGTCGTCAGCGCGAACGTCAACGGCGTCAAGACACTCTTCAAAGCCAACGGCGTGGAGTTCATGCGCGCGGAGGCCTCGTTTAAATCGCCGACGGAGATCGTTGCGAAAAGCGAAGGCGGCGAAACGACGATCAAGGCACAGAACGTCGTCATTGCAACCGGCTCGGCGCCGGTGGACGTCAAGGCGTGGCCGCGCGATGGGAAGATCATCATCAACTCCGACGACGCCGTCAAGCTGGAACGGATTCCAAAGAAGCTGTTGGTCATCGGCGGCGGCGTGATCGGCTTGGAGTTCGCAACCGTCTACGGGCGGCTGGGCGCGGAAGTCTTGGTCGTCGAGATGATGCCGCAGATTCTCACCGGCACGGATCTCGAGATCGGCAAGACGCTGGGACGGATTCTAAAGAAACAAGGTGTCGAGTTCATGCTCAACACGAAAGTCGGCGCCCTCGAAAAGAAAGGCGATACCGTGCGGGCAACGCTCAACGGCGAAGGAACGGGCGGCCCTTCGACTGCGCTCAGGGCTGGCTCCGACGAGGTGCGCGAGTTCGATATGGCGCTCGTGGCCGTCGGTCGCCGCCCGGTCACCGACGCTCTCAATCTAAAGGCGGCGGGACTACAGGTCGACGAGCACGGTTTTATTTCGACCGATCTTCAGCAACGTACGAAGGTCGCGAACATTTTCGCGATCGGCGACGTCACCGGCGCGCCGTTGCTCGCGCATCGTGCGATGAAGCAGGGCGTCATCGCGGCGGAAGTGATCTCGGGCGACAAGTCGGCAGCCTTCGATCCGGTCGCCGTACCGAACTGCGTCTACACCGATCCCGAGGTGGCGACCGTCGGCCTATCCGAAGAGGAGGCGAAAGCGGCCGGGCACGAGGTGCGCATCGGCAAGTTTCCGCTGGCCGCGAGCGGCCGCGCCAGAACAATGAACGAGTCCGAAGGCTTGCTCAAGCTCGTTGGTGACGCGAAGACCGATTTGCTGCTGGGCATGCACATCGTCGCGCCGCAAGCCGAGTCGATGATCGGCGAAGGCGTGATCGCGCTCGAGATGGGAGCAACGCTCGAGGATATCGGCCTCTCCATCCATCCCCATCCCACGCTGACCGAAGGAATCATGGATGCCGCGGAAGCCGCGCACGGCAAGGCGATCCACATCATCAATCCCAAGCCGAAGGCTCCGGTGAGTGCTTGAGCGTTAGCGCGCGGATTTTGGATCTCGGCTCGCGGCCGTATCGCGAAGTGTGGGAGCTTCAGCGGCTGCTGCATGATCACGTGCGCGAAGGGCGCGCGCCCGATACCTGGATCGTGGTCGAGCACGAACCGGTGATCACCCTCGGCCGCCAAGCCAAGCGCGAAAACCTGTTGCTTTCGAAGGAAGAGCTCGCCGCGCGCGGCGTCGACGTCGTCGAGGTCGAACGCGGGGGCGACGTCACCTATCACGGGCCCGGGCAGCTCGTCGTGTATCCAATTCGAAGGCTCGAGCGGTTCCGGGAAGTAGTGCCGCTCGTAAGATCTTTGGAAGCCGCGGTCATCGACTGCTGCGCACGCTTCGGCGTCGCCGGCGAGCGCTGGAGCGATCACGCTGGCGTCTGGGTCGGCCTCAATCAAATCTGCGCGATCGGACTCGCGGTGCGGCGTATGGTTTCGATGCACGGCATCGCCCTCAACGTTTCGACCAGCCTCGACTACGATCGCCTCATCAATCCGTGCGGGTTGCGGGATCGCGGGATAACGTCGCTCTCGGCGGAGATCGGGCGGCGCGTTGCGGTTTCCGAGGCCAAACGCGTGCTTCTCGACGAACTGGCACGCACGTTCGACGTTACGTTCTTCGCTAACGAAAAGGTCGCTGTCGCGTGATTGAGATTGATCTCTTGTCACCGCGAGCTACGAGAAAGCCGCCGTGGTTGCGGGTTTCATTGCCGAGCGGGCCGGAGTTCGAGCGGGTGAAGGCCCGCGTGAATGCGCTCTCCTTGCATACGGTATGCAGAGAGGCCGCCTGCCCGAATATGGCCGAATGCTGGGGCGCGGGGACGGCCACGATCATGATCTTGGGCGATCTCTGTACGCGCGGCTGCCGTTTTTGTAACGTTAAAACCGGTAATCCGCGTGGAACGGTCGATTGGCTCGAACCGCTGCGGGTTGCCGAAGCCGTGCGCGACTTAGGCTGGAAGTATCTCGTCGTCACGGCCGTCGACCGCGACGATCTCCCCGACGGCGGCGCATTGATCTTCGCGAATACCGTGCGAGCGATTCACGAGCGCGTGCCCGGAGCTCGAGTCGAGATTCTCAGCGGCGATTACCGCGGCGACCTCACCGCGGTCGACATCGTCGTAGACGCACGGCCCGACGTCTTCGCGCACAATCTGGAGACCGTACGCCGCCTGACCCCGCACGTGCGTGACAAGCGGGCAGGCTACGATCAGTCGCTCAAGGTCTTAGCGCACGCTAAAGGGCGCGCTCCGAATCGCTACACCAAGACGTCGTTGATGCTCGGATTGGGCGAGACCGAAGCTGAGATCGAAACGGCGATGGACGACGCGCGCATCGCCGGCGTCGACATCTTCACGATGGGCCAATACTTGCAGCCCTCCAAGAAGCACCTGCCGGTCGTCGAGTTCATCACGCCCGATACCTTCAAGAGACTCGGCGAGGTAGCCGCACGCAAGGGCTTTCATCAGGTCGTCTCCAGTCCGCTCTCCCGCAGCTCCTATCACGCCGAACAAGCGTTCTAGCAGCGTAGACCTCCCGGTCATCCTTCGACCCTTCGACAAGCTCAGGGCAGGCTAGGCTCAGGATGACAATACGGAGGCGCAACCTCGGCTAACCTCGTTCGGTTGGAACGGCTAGCGTGACGAAGGTCTTTCTTACCAGGCCGGTCCTGGCGGCAGTCTGTTCCCTAATCATCCTGATCGGCGGCCTGGTCGTCATGCCGACTTTGCCGCTCGCACAATATCCGCAAATCTCGCCGCCGGTCGTGACCATCAGCGCTTCGTACGTCGGCGCCGCCCCCGACGCCGTCGAGGCACAGGTTACGACACCGCTGGAAGAGGCGGTCAACACGGTTCAAGGCCTGCGCTACATCAGCTCGACGAGCTCGCAGGGCGCCTCGACGATCACCTGTACCTTTACGCTCGAAACGAATCTCGATATCGCCGCTGCCGACGTCCAGAACTCCGTGCAATCCGCGATCGGCCAGTTGCCCGCGACCGTGCAGCAAGTCGGCGTGCAAGTAAGCAAGAACTCGGGATCCTTCGTGATGGGCGTCGCGCTCACGTCGGACACGAGCAAATACGATACGCTCTTTTTGAGCAACTACGCGCAGCTCAATATCGTCAACGACCTTTCACGCGTCCCAGGCGTCTCACTCGTCCGCGTCTTCGGCCAACGCCAGTACGCGATGCGGATCTGGATCAATCCCAACAAACTAGCGCAACAGGGACTCGACGCCGGCGACGTGGTCACGGCCCTGCAAGAGCAGAACGCCGAGATTGCCAGCGGAAGCATCGGCGCAGCCCCCGAGTCGAAGAATCAGCCGTATACCTACACCGTCAATGCACTGACGCAGCTTTCGAGCCCCCAACAGTTTGCAAACATCATCCTTCGCGCGAATCCCAACGGCGGCTTCACGCGCTTAGGCGACGTCGCGCGCGTCGAACTCGGCGCCGAAGACTACAGTACGGCGCTGCGCTTCAACGGTAACCCAGAGACGGTGGGCCTCGGCGTCCTACAGTATCCGACGGCCAACGCACTGCAGGTTTCCAACGGCGTGCTCAGCGAGATGAGCGTTCTCTCGAAGAATTTCCCGCAGGGACTGCACTACACTGTCGCCTTCAACACGACGGATTTCGTTGCGGAATCGGTTCGGGAAGTCATTATCACGCTGCTGCTCTCCATCGTGCTGGTCGTGCTCGTGATCTACGTCTTCCTGCAGAACCCGCGTTCGACGTTGATTCCGGCCGTGACGATTCCGGTCTCGCTGATCGGAACGTTCTTCGTCATGAAGATCTTCGGTTTCACGATCAACACCATCACCCTCTTCGGCCTAACGCTGGCCACCGGTCTCGTCGTCGACGACGCGATCGTCGTCATCGAAAACATCGCGCGCCACATCGAGATGAACAAGGGGCGCCAGAGCGGCATCGCGAGCGCGGCGGAGGCGATGCGCGAGATCCAGAGCGCGGTCGTGGCGTCGTCGCTCGTCTTGCTGGCCGTCTTTATTCCCGTCGGTTTCTTCCCCGGCACGACGGGGCAGCTCTACAAGCAGTTTGCCCTGACGATCGCGGCCGCCATCACGATCTCGCTCTTCCAGGCGCTGACGCTCGCGCCGGTGATGTCGGCGCGGCTGCTCACGGGCGACGTCGAGTCGCAGTTCTTCTTCTTTAAGTGGTTCAATGCGGGTCTCGCACGCTTCCGCCATTGGTATGCGTCGGAGTTACCGCGGCTCTTCCGGTTTCGCTGGATCGTGACCGCCGTTTTCGGCCTCGCCTTGCTGGCGACGCTCTTCATGTTCGTGAAAACGCCGACCTCGTTTATTCCAAGCGAAGATCAGGGGTATTTTATTGTCTTGGTGCAGGCGCCCGAGGGCACCTCACTCTCGGGCGAGACCGCAATCGCGGTGAAGGCCGAGGCCATCATTCGAAGCCAGCCCCAAGTCCGCTACATGTTCGACGTCGGAGGCTTCAGCTTCACCGGCTCCGCCCCAAACCGTGGACTAATGTTCGTCCTTCTCAAACCATGGGGACAGCGCAAGGGCGCCGATGACGGCATCGATGCGGTCATCAATCGCGTCAACTACGGCTTTTTCAAGAATATTCCGCAGGCTCAGATCTTCGCGCTCAACCCGCCCGCCATCAACGGCGTCGGAAGCTTTGGAGGTTTTCAGTTCGAGCTCGAGGATCGCGGTAATGCGGGCCTCCCCGTGCTGACGAAGACCGCCTACGCCATCATGGGCGCCGCCGCGCAGGATCCGCGGCTGATGAACGTCTTCACGCAGTTTCGCCTCAACTCGCCTCAAGTGCAGATGAACATCGATCGCAGCAAGGCCAAGGCCGTCGGCATCTCGCTGACCGACATCTTCGATACCCTCGAAGTCGATCTCGCGTCGCTCTACGTCAACAACTTCACTTATCTCAATCGCTCCTGGCAGGTAGACGTCCAAGCCGACGAACCCTACCGTAACCGCGTCTCCTCGCTGCAAGGCTTGTACGTAAGCTCCGGTTCCGCGGCCAACAATACGGCCGCCTCGATCAATCCCTTGGCCACGCCGGCGCCGTTTAGTCCCAGCGGGAGCACGAACGCGACGAACACGGTGATGACTCCGCTCACCGCGCTCGTGCAAATGCAGCAAGTCGACACCGCGCCGATCATCACGCATTACAACCTCTATCGCAACATCGAACTCAACGGCAACAACGCGCCGGGGCATGGCTCGGGCGAGGCGATCACCGCGATGGAGCAGATCGCACAGAAGGTCATGCCGGCGGGCATGAGCTATGAATGGTCGGGTCTACAGCTCGACGAGATCGCCGCCGGCAGCTTGAGCACGATCATTTTTGCCCTGGGTCTCGTCTTCGTCTTCCTCGTGCTGTCGGCCCAATACGAAAGTTTCATCGATCCGCTCATCGTCTTGCTCGCCGTGCCCGCGGCGCTCTTTGGAGCGCTGGGTTTCATGAATCTTCGTCATCTGCTGCCAATCCCGGGACTCTTCGATCCGAGCCTCGCGCAAGATGCGTACGCGCAAGTCGGATACGTCATGCTGATCGGTCTCGCGAGTAAGAGCGCGATTCTGATCGTGGAGTTCGCGAATCAACAGTTGCGCGAGGGCGCGAGCATCGTCCAGGCGGCAATGCGCGCCGCCCAAACTCGCCTACGCCCGATCTTGATGACGTCGATTGCATTTATCATCGCGGTGATTCCGTTGGTCTTTGCGACCGGCGCCGGAAGTGCGGCGCGTCACTCGCTCGGCACGGTCGTCTTCGGCGGCATGCTGATCTCGACGTTCCTAAATCTCGCGATCACGCCGGTGCTCTACGTCATCATTAAGTCGCTAGAAGTGCGTGGAAAACCCGCGGGGCGCGATGGTCAAACGAGTGGCGAACATCGAGAAAAGGATTTGCAATCATTAAGCCCAACCTCTGGATAAACGCCTGATCGGTTTGATAACTGCCGTCACCGGCGATTTCAGGGAGTTGCTTGCATGCTCGGACGTCCACTTGGCGCGGTTCTCGCCGCAGTAGCGGCATTGACGATAATTGCTTCGGCATTGCCAGCGCTGGCCGACGGCACCGAGGACGTTTATCAACAATCGATCCTTCCCAGCGCCAATACCGCGATCAAGAACTTCCTCGATCAGCAACAGGCGGCGCGCGAAAAAGCCAGACGTCAGGCATCGGCGACGAGCCCCAACGTTGCGCAGGCACCGCCGGTTCCGCAACAGCGGGTCGGCCCCGTAATCGCATTGCCGGGCGAGCGGTTCACGTACACCGCGGCAATCTCGGCGGCCAATCCATACGGCAACATCGGTTCGTATGGTAAGGGCTGGCTGATGGGCGGCACCGATCTCTCCGCGGCTTACCACCTCAACTGGTCGACGCGTGTGATGGTGAGCATGTTCCAGCTGCAGCATTGGCCGGAGGGCTTCAACAGTGGGTTAGCGCCGGTCTATCTCGCCGGCTTTCGCAACCCGGTCGGCTGCGCCGACTTAAGCGACGGAACCGCGTGCGGCCCCGGAACGGGACGCAATATCAATGTGGCGACGAAGGACACGTTCGGCGTCTTCATGCTCAACAAGCTCTTCGTGATCAAATCGGACAAACTGCCGGGTCCGTTGCCGATCGTCATTACGCCGACGTACGTGGCGCGCGGCGGCCTCATCGCATTTGCGCCGGGGCATAACGACGTCGTTCCCTTCACGTATGATCTGCCGGACGGGCCGGTCGAGAACATTCCGGTGCGTACGGCGCAGTACTATGCCGTAGCCGTAACCCTGCCGTTTCTAAAGACGCCGAAGATGTTCGCCACCTTCACCGTGGCGCCGCAGTGGATCGTTCACACCGCCGGAGCCAATGTCGGCAACTCGATGCAGCTCCCACAGGTGCTGTATCTGGAGTACACGCCGACGCACACGACGACGCTCTTCTTCGAGCCTCAGAGCGCGCGCGACTATCTGCCGACCGATCCATATCCCGAACACCTCTTTGCGTACTTCTTGGGCGTATCGCAGCGGCTGACGAAGTACTCCTTCGTTCAGGCCGTGCTCAATAGCGGCGGTGTGACGAATCAAGGGCCGGACGGCATCGTTGGAATCAAGTGCTTGACGGCCCAGCAAGCGATCAACAACGCATGCGGCTTGGCTATCGGCGGCTTAAAAGCGACGCAACTGCAGCTGGAGTTCGGGGTCGGCTCACCTAACGTCTTTCCACTATGAGTGCCAGAGGCTACACTATGAAAAACTCGTACGCTCACATTCTCATTACGTTGCTCGCGACCGCGGCGCTTGCGGCCTGCGGCGGAGGGGGCGCGACCTCGAGCCAGGTTCTCCCGCTGCGCGCAGCGCACGCGCAGCCGCAGACGTCGATTCTTTCGAACATCGTCGGCGTCGGCGATAGCTTGACCGCCGGCTATCAGTCCAATGGATTCCTCGGAGCGACCGGCGTTCGCGCCGACATCGGCGGCACCGACTATCCCGTTTACCAAGGCCAGGAGAACGGCTGGTGGGCGGACGTCTACGAGCAAGCGTCGGCCGAGCCGCTCGATACGGCAATTTCTAAAATGTACGATCCGTCGACCAGTCCGTTGCCTTTGATCACAAAACCCGGACTCAACAATCAAATCATAAACAATTCCGCGGAGTTCCCAATTCAAGAGCAGAAGTCCGGCGACGTCTGCACGGACAATAATGGCTTCAATGAAGCCGGCTACCATTTAAAAGGCAACTCACGCGTCCGCATGGATCCCGACTCCACCGAAATTCGCGACGTCGGAATACCTGGCCTGACCCTCCACGAAGCCAACGTGCTCCACGAGCCGCAGACCGACACCTGTAAATTTATCCCCGGCGTACCCGGTCTTCTCAGCATGGTCGTCTCGGATGAGAGCGGCACGTTTTGGCCCGTGCTTGGAAACTTCACAAAACTCGGGCCGAATCTCACGGACGTCAACGCCGCAGCATCGCGCCACCCGACGTTGGCAACGGTCTGGCTAGGCGCGAACGACGTGCTCAAGTACATGGGAAGCGGGGGTCGCTTTGTCGGGGGCGACCGCAACGCGGCGCAAGCCGAGGAGGATCTGCGGGCGACAATCTCCACGCTGGAGCACGCGGGAGCTCACGTAGTCGTCGCAAATCTGCCCAACATTCTCGAGGTTGGTTACTTTCAACGCGTCACCAACCCGAAGAGTTTTAATAAAGATTGCCCGCTAGCGACGTATGCTTGGTGCCTTATAAATCTCGCGACAGGCGTAAGCAGGCAGGTCGTTACGGCGATCGCAAATCAGTACCATCTCTCGACCCCGAACGGGTGCGTGCCGACTTCGGAGACGAAGCCTTGCGGTTATCTAACGCTTCAGGGAGCCACCGAAATCATTGAGTACACTCAGGCGTATCCGCATACCTACCCCAATCTCGATTGCGCCGTACCAAAACCGCACTGCAAGGCCGTGCCCGGTAGCGGATTGGGTAACTACTACATCACCCCAGAGTTTGCCGGGAAGATTCAAGCGCTGAACGATGCGATCAATCAGGGAATCAACGATGCTGCCGCAGCCTCACACGTTCCGCTCGTCGACGTTCAGGCAATCTTCCACGGGCTTGCGAGCGGGAATCCGTCGGATCCATATTTCAAGCTGGCGGCATCCATCAACCCGGGCGTATGCTGCACGCTGGGATACTTGTATGGAGTGCTGAGCTTCGACGGATTGCATCCATCGAACACCGGCTACGCGCTGATCGCCTACGAGTTCATCGACGCGATCAACAAGGCATACGGAACGCATATTCCGCAGATCGACGTCAAAGCCGTATACGACGGCAAACGCTGTCAGGACTCGAACCACTGCTACGCCGATCCCTACGCGCCCCCTAACGACATACAACACTAGAGCTCCGTGCTGACCTGGCTGCGCGAGCTCGCGGCGACGGTCGGCACCTTCGATCGTTCGGCGCTCGAGCCGGGATACGCGCTACGCTGCACGATCGGCGTCGCGATCCCGCTGGTAGTTGCGGCGATGCTTGGAAAGCCTTCGCTCGGGGTCGCCGCGGCGATCGGCGCCTTCATCACCGGATTCACTTCGCTGCAGGGAATCTATCGCACGCGAATGCTCGCGATCCTGAGCGCTGCGTTCGGCATGGCCGCGACCAGCTTCATCGGCGCGTTGGCGGCGCACTCCACTATGGGACTCATCGCGGCGACGGCGGTCGCCGGTTATGCATGCGGAACGATCGGTCAACTTGGGCCGGCCGCGGCGACGGTCGCGCTCAACTCATTGGTCGCCTTCGTGCTCTTCTCGAGCCAACCGTTGGCGCCGGCGGCCGCGCTCTTCCAATCGGCGCTCGTGCTCGGCGGCGGTATCATTCAAGCGATTCTCGTTCTGCTCGCGTCGCCGACGGAACGGCTGACCGCCGAACGCTCCGCCCTGGCGGAGGTTTATCAAGACCTCGCAGCATACGCGCGCGGTATCGGGCGCAGCTCGCATGCGATGCCGCCGATCACGCCGTTTGCAACCGCTCGACAGATCTTGGCCGATCCGCAGCCGTTCGCGCGCGCCGCAGAACGCGCGCGCCTCGATCGTCTCCTCGAAGACTCGGAGAGCATTCGCAAACGTCTGGGCGCACTCGCAACGACGCGCGAGGTTCCGAAGGGCGTCGGGGACGTCCTTGACGCCATCACCGGCGTCTTGCGCGGCACGCTAAAGCCCGAAGCCATCGAGCTGCCGGAGATCCCCGGCGACTTGGGGGTTAACCTGCGCGATGCCATGCTCGCGGCATCGATGCTCTCGAGCGGGCGGCTCCCAAATCTGCATCTGCTCTCGAGGCCTCGTCCGGGACCCTATGTTGAAAACCACATCGAGTGGCGCAGCCCCGACTCGTTGCGCTCCGCATTGGTGATGAGCGTCGCGATGCTCCTCGGACGGCACTTCGAGGCCGACCGCGGCTATTGGATTCCGCTGACCGCGGCAATCGTGCTGCGGCCGGATTTTCAAACGACGTTCGTGCGCGGTTTCGGCCGCATCGCCGGAACCTTGATGGGTGCGGTCGTCGCGACGTTCGTGCTGAGGCTGGTGCGAGGCCACGAGGCTCTCCAAGTGGCCGGAGTCATCGTAGCGGGCGCGGCCGCGTACCTCACCTTCAGCCCAAACTATGCGCTCTTTACCGTAGCGATCACGTCGTTCGTGGTGCTCGTGCTCAGCATGCGCGGCCTCCCGGGAACGACGACGATCGCCGCGCGAGTTCTCGACACCGTCGCCGGCGGCAGCCTCGCGATGATCGGCTATCTAGCGCTGCCGACGTGGGAGCGCAAGCGCACGCGCACGCTCCTCGCAGATCTGCTCGACGTTCAGCGTGCTTTGGCTGATGCAATTTTGCGGGCATACGTTACGCCGTCCGAAGAAGCTCTGCAGCGAATCGAGCGGGCGCGCACCGAGGCGTGGCGGATACGCACGACCGTCGAGTCGTCGATCGATCGCAGCCGTCACGAGCCGCATCGAATTCATACGATCGCGGTCGGACGCGCGCTTCGGATACTCGCGGTGACGCAGCGCTTCGCGCTGGCAAATCTGGCGCTCGAGAGCGAGCTTGGGGCGCCGCTTCCTCCGCAGTGCGCCGATGCCTTGACCGGCTTCGCCGCTGCGCTCGACGACCGCCTGGCCGAGCTCGCGACGGCACTGCGCGCGTCGCGTCGCGCGATGACCGAAGGTCGTCTGGCCGCGGCCCTCTCCAAGGCCGAAACGGAGCTGACAACGCAGCAATGCACGAACGCGCAGTTCATCATCGAGCGGCTGCAGGCGTACGCCGACGCGGGCGCGCGGCTGGCGCGCCTCGTGGGCGTCCCAAAGGGCACTCCTTATGCGTAGATGCCGCGGAGCAACGAAGCTTTGACGACGCGATCGATGGCCAGCGTGTACGCCGCCGTTCGTAACGTCGCGTGCCGCGAGTTTGCGATCGCGCGGATTGCGCGAAGATTCGAAAGGAGAAAATCTTCGAGGCGCTCGTTGACCTCGGCTTCCTTCCAAAAGAAGCCCATGCGGTCTTGCGCCCATTCGAAATACGAGACGGTGACGCCGCCGGCGTTCGCCATGATGTCGGGAATGACGACGATGCCTTTTTCGCGGAAGATTCGGTCGGCTTCGGGCGTCGTCGGTCCGTTCGCGCCTTCGACCAAGAGCTTCGCCTGAACTTTCGACGCGATTTCGGCGGTGAAGACCTTTTCGAGCGCGGCCGGAACGAGCACGTCGCAAGCGCTGGTCAGCAGCTCGGTGTTCGTGATCCTATCGCCGCCTTTAAAACCCTCCAGCGTTCCGAACTTGGACGTATGCTCCATCGCGCCGTAGACGTTGATGCCTTGTTCGTTATAGTACGCGCCGGTCACGTCGGAGATGCCGACGACTCTACAGCCGCGGTCTTCGAAGAGTTTTGCCGCATAGCGCCCGACGTTGCCGAAGCCCTGGATCGCGATCGTCGCTTCTTCGGGGCGCAACCCCATTTCGGCCATCTCGTCGAGCGCGCAGATCGTTACCCCGCGACCGGTCGCTTCAACGCGGCCGCGCGAGCCGCCGATCTCCAGCGGCTTGCCGGTGACGACTCCGGGCATGTTCTGCCGCACGTGCATCGAGTACGTGTCCATGAACCACGCCATCACCTGCGGCGTCGTATTGACGTCGGGCGCCGGAACGTCTTTATCCGGGCCGACGACCTCGACCAGCTCCGCGGCATACCGCCGCGTAATGCGTTCCAACTCGTTTGAGGAGAGCGTCGCCGGATCGCAGGTGACGCCCCCTTTGCCGCCTCCGAACGGCAGATCGACCACCGCGCACTTCCACGTCATCCAAAAGGCCAGCGCGGTAACTTCGTCGAGCGTCACGCCGGGATGGTAGCGGATGCCGCCTTTTGCCGGTCCGCGGGCGAAGTTGTACTGCACGCGATAGCCGGTGTAGACCTCGAACTCGCCCGAATCGCGCTGGAACGGAATCGAGAAGATGATCTGGCGCGACGGATGAGTGAGAATGCGCCGCATGCCGCCGTCGAGTTCCAGCAGGTCGGCGGCCTCGTTGAAGTACGCAATCGCGTCCCCGAAGACGGAAACGTCGCGAACGGAGGGCGCCGTTTCGCGCAGGGCAGTCGTCATGCGACACCCTTTCCCGATTTTGCCGCCCGAGCCCCTCGATTCATACGTTGAATCGGAAGTTCACGACGTCGCCCTCTTGCATTACGTACTCCCGGCCCTCGCTGCGGACGCGCCCGGCGGCGCGCAACGCCTCCATGGTCTGGTACTGCACGTAATCCTCGTACGAGACGATCTCGGCCCGGATGAAGCCCCGCTCGATATCGCTGTGAATCGTGCCGGCCGCCTGGGGAGCCTTCGTCCCCTTGCGAATCGGCCAGGCCCGAGCTTCCTTTTCGCCCGCGGTGAGGAATGTCATCAGGCCGAGCAGCTCGTAGGTTTCGGCCGCCAAATCGTCGAGACCGCTGCGCTCGATGCCGAGCTCCCGCCGGAACTCGGCCGCCTCGGATTCCGAGAGCCCAGCCAGCTCCGCTTCGACCTTCCCGCTGAGCACGATGGCCCGACCGCCGTCGGCGCGCGCGATCTCCTCGACGATCCGCACGTTCAAAGAGCTCTTTCCGATCTGCCCCTCGTCCACGTTCGCGACGTAAAGGATCGGTTTGGCGGTCAGAAGGAACGAATCGGCCGCGACCTGCGCCTCGAGCGACTCGGATGCGAAGCTGCGCGCCGGCCGCGCCTCCTCCAGAGCCGCGGTCAACCGTTGCGCGGCGCCTAAGTATTCACGCATTTTCGGATCGGCTCGAATCTCGCGCTCGATCTTCGGTAACCGCTTGCGGATCGTCGCAAGATCTGCCAGCGCCAGCTCGATACCGATGATCTCGCAGTCGCGGCGCGGGTCGAGTGCGCCCTCAACGTGCGTCACCTCGTCATCCTCGAAACAGCGAACCACCATTGCGACCGCATTGGTCTCCCGGATATGGCTGAGAAAGGCATTGCCCAGTCCCTCGCCCGCGCTGGCGCCGCGCACCAAGCCGGCGATGTCCACAAAGCGAACGGTCGCCGGGATAATTCGCGCCGCCCCCGCGAGGCGTTGGAGGACGGGTAGGCGCGGATCGGGCACTGCGACCTCGCCCACATTGGGCTCGATCGTTGCAAAAGGATAGTTTGCGGCCAGCGCCTGGGCCGAGCGCGTCAGCGCATTAAAGATTGTGGACTTGCCGACGTTCGGCAGGCCGACGATTCCGCAGGAAAGTGGCATACTTGACTGCCCGCCGGTTCGGCCGCTCGCGCTGCTCGCCCTTGCGGCGTCATACGGGTTGCATGCTCCGGCAAGAGAATCCGCCGGGGGCGTCGGATAGCTCCGGATGCGGCAAATGAAGGTCGACAAGCTAGGAATCGACCTCCTGACCCACGATCCGGTGGTCATCCTCAAGGATATGGACGGCTCGCATTATCTGCCGATACTGATCGGTCCGTTTGAAGCGACGGCGATCGCGCTCGCGCTCGAAGGCGCGCCGGTGCCGCGTCCGCTCTCCCACGATCTCATGCGTAATATCCTCGAGTCGCTCAACACCAACCTCGAGCAGGTCGTGATTCACGACATCAAAGACTCGACGTTTTTCGCCAAACTCGTCGTCCGCACCAACGGCGAGCTGCAAGAAATTGACGCGCGCCCGTCCGACGGAATCGCGCTCGCTCTGCGCGTCCCCGCGCCGATCTTCGTCTCGGACAAGATCGTGCTCGAGGAGGCTGCTACCGAAAAGCGGCCTGCGAACGACACCGAAATGGCGCGATTCAAGAAATTCCTTGACGACCTAAAGCCATCGGATTTTAACAGATAAGGAATCTCTGGAGCCAACGGGTTGCCGCGTTGACGGGACTCGCGTTCGTACTTTCGGGCTGCGCCTCGGGCTCGCAGCCATCACTGCCGTATATGCAGAGTGGCGCGGCACTGCGCCTGCTCGATGGCACCGGCGCCGGGAAGATCACCCACATCGTCTACATCGTGCAGGAGAACCGGAGCTTTAACGATCTTTTCAACGGCTATCCCGGCGCGCACACCGTGACGAGCGGCAAAATCTCGACCGGCGAGACCGTCAAACTCCTGCCGGTGCCGCTGTCGTACAAATACACGATCGATCACTCTTTGAGCGCATTTATTTCGGCGTGCCATGGGACGGGCTCGCTACCCGGAACCGACTGCCGCAACGACGGTTTCAACAATGAGGGGACCTACGGCGGTCCGAGCGGCGTCAAATATCCGGAGTACGTATTCGTGCCCCACTCAGACTCGAAGCCATACTTCGACATGGCACATGAGGGTGCGCTTGCCGATCATATGTTCCAATCGCAACTCGACGAGAGCTTCGTGGCTCATCAGTACGTCATCGCCGCGCAGGCAAACTGGAGCGTCGACCTTCCCGATGGAGCTTGGGGTTGCACGACGGGTGGTTCGACGGTCGCGTGGATCACCGCGGAGCGGACGATCGGCGGCTATCACTCGGCATGCTTCGATTACCAGACCTTGGGCGACGAGCTCGACAAGGCGAAGCTCTCGTGGCGTTTCTACGCCAGCAAGTACGGCGCAAGCAGCGGCGATGGAGCCGTGTGGTCGAGCTATCAGGCCGTAAAGCATATCTACGACGGACCCGACTGGAAGAAGGTCATCTCGCCGAACTGGAAGTTCATCACCGACGTGCGGAAGGGGCAACTCGCGAACTTCACGTGGATCACGCCGGTTTGCAACGACTCCGATCACGTCAACTGTCCCGGCGGCTTCGGACCCTCGTGGGTCGCCGCCCTCGTCAACACCGTCGGCGAGAGCAAGTTCTGGAACTCGACGGCGATCTTCATCCAGTGGGACGACTGGGGCGGCCTCTACGATCCCGTGCCGCCGCCGTACGAGAATCGCGACAGTCTCGGGATGCGCGTTCCGCTGCTGATGCTCTCGCCGTACGTCAGGCACCATTTCGTTTGCCACGACCAGTACGAGACGGCCAGCGTGATCAAATTCGCCGAAGATCTGTACGGGCTCGGGCACCTCGATACACCGGCCGATAAACGCGCGGCGTCACCGGCGGCCGAATGCTTCGACTTCTCGCAGACTCCGGCGAAGTTCACGCCTATCAAGGCACCGAAGCCGCCGAAGTTCTTCATGCAGCAGTACGACAGCGACTACTTTGCCCCGGATTATGAATAGGTCACGCGGCGACCTCGGCAAGATGCTCGCTCCAGCGGCTCCGTCCCGTCAACTGCATGATTGCGAAGAGCGTGACGATCGCGCCTATCGTAATCGTCAAACCGCTCGAGCCCTCGTTGAATAATGCGTACGAAACCAACACGAGATAGCGGTAATGCCCGAAGAACCGAACGTTGTACAAGTTGTACCAAAAAAGTCCGTCGCGCCGCTCCTCGAATCGCTCGTGCACTGCACCAGCGTCGCGCCCAAAATCATCCAGGCCACGCTCGCGAAGCAGAAGATAAAGATGATGGCTATCAGACGTTTGAGCATGAGAAGCCTCGCCGAGCGACGCCGGCTTACTTTGCAATGCAAAGCTAAATATTCTGTACCACAAAATAGCCGCCGGCGCAAGGACTACGGCGCACAGGATTTGCTGTGCTCCTTACGCTAGAATCGCAAGCGTATGAACGATGATTTGCGAGCCGATATCGGCGTGTTCGGCGGATCGGGCTTTTATTCGCTGATCGAAAACGCACGTGAAGCCTGGGTCGAGACGCCGTACGGGGCGCCGAGCGACAAGGTCGCGCTCGGCGAGATCGCCGGACGCCGCGTCGCCTTTCTGCCGCGGCACGGCAAGGATCACCGGTTTCCCCCGCAGGCCATCAACTATCGCGCGAACCTCTACGCGATGAAGAAACTCGGCGTGAAGTGGATCGTCGCGCCGACGGCGAGCGGCTCGCTGCTCAAGAGCGTACCGCCCGGTTCGATGGTCGTCGCCGATCAGCTCGTCGACCGTACCAGCGGTAGGAAAGACACGTTCTACGACGGGCCGATCACGACGCACGTCAGCTTCGCTGACCCGTACTGCCCGACGCTGCGGCCGATTGCGTCCGAAGCCCTCAAGTCGCTGGGCATCGAAACGTTCGATCGCGGAACGGTCGTCGTAATCCAGGGGCCGCGGTTCTCGACGCGCAGCGAATCGAAGTGGTTCCAGAACCAAGGCTGGGAAGTCATCAATATGACGCAATATCCGGAGGCCTACCTGGCACGCGAGCTCGAGATGTGTTACGTCAACATCTCCCTGATCACCGACTATGACGTCGGCCTCGACGGAATGCCGGCGGTTTCGCACCACGAAGTGATCGAGGTCTTCAACCGCAACAACGAGCGCGTCAAAAACGCGATCGGCAGAATCGTCGAGAAGATCCCGCTCGGCTCCGAATGCACGTGTCAACGCGCGCTCGACGGCGCACGCTTCTGACGCATGAAAAGTCGCCCCCAGGTCGACCTCACGATCTACTTCAAGGCTTTCGGACTACTCGTGCGGCACCCGTCCATTTTCGTCATACCGCTGCTGGCCGCCGTGGTCGAGCTCTTGCTGACGCAGCTTTCCTATCTCTTTACCGATCCGCTGGGGGGTTCGGGCGCCGGCATCTTTCAAATGCTCGTCCAGCTCGTCTATCTCTGGGCCTTCGGAATCACGATCATTCAGGCGAATGCCGTCTGGCGGGGGCGCCGCGGCGCGTTCGATGAGGCGTGGGACGAAGGCCGCGCCAAGTTCGTTGGCATTCTTTTCGCGGCAATCGGCTTTCAGTTCGTGGTGTGGGCGGCAAGCTATATCGGATCTTTCCTCGGCGCCCTCGGGCTGATCCTCGGGGTCGTGGCGGCGGTGTTCCTCATCTACACGATCCCGGCGGCTTCGATCGGCGGAATACCCGGCACGCTTGCGCTCTCTCAATCCGTACGAGCCGTTCGTTCCGCGCCGATTGCGTCGCTGATACTCGCGCTCGTCTTCTTCGTGATCTGGTACGTCGCCGTACCGATGGGATTACCGTATCTTTTGATTCACGCTCCGCCTGCGATCTGGAGCTTCGTAAACGCCGGAGCGCGCGCGATCGCGCTGGCGTATCTCGCCTTTCCGTTTGCCAGGCAGTACGACGACGTCGCGTTTCGAGGTTACTGGTAAGGGAAAGGCCTCGGTCAACAGCCGGGAGGAAATCCAGATGGCTTGATGACGATGCCCGGTTTCCCGTAGCCTCGTTGCAAGGCGGCAACATGTTCTAAGGCAGCAAGGTCGTATTCGACTGATGCTCTAGGCACGCTGGAAAAGGCCTGCGTCATCGAGCCCATGACTCCGATCGCCAACGCTCTGTTAGGCACCGCTCGGAGGGTGAACGAATCGCAAACAGCCCCACCGTGACGCACCTCAAAGTATTCCGTGCCGCCCTCTTGCCGAATTCTCAAAAGCTTAAAGCTCACCTTACGTACAAGCGTCGAGCCGGGACTGACGTACGCTTGATTTAATGCTCCATCGCCATTTGCGTCGATGTCGAGGTACAGAACTTCCAAAGTGCTATTTGCGACATAAAACCGGTGCTCTTGCATCGCGTGCGCAGGTCCGTAACTCGTGCAGCTAAGGGCCAATCCCAAAACCACCCACAGGAGGCCACGTGCGCTGGGGCTGCGCTGCATCAGTTCGATACCGGGAGAGACATTCGCACCAGCTCGCCGACGAGCGCCGGGGAAACGTTCGTGCGAGCGAGGCGCTGCGCCTCATCCAGCTTGTTGAGAAGCGCGATGGCCTCTCTGCCTTCCAGCGGTCGAAGGCGCGCGAGCCGCTGCGCATAGTCGAGCGACGTCAGGGCGACGCCGTCGTGACCGCTGGCGACGATCCAATCCCGAACCAGCGTCTTGATCGTTTCGAGCCCCTCGTCGAGCGTCTCGCGAGTCGCCCACGTGTCTTGCGGCGACCCGCCTTCAACGCTTTCGAAGAACCAACGGGCGACGTGCGCGCGCAGCGATTCTTCTTCTCCACCGAGCGCCGCGACCGCTCGCGTCACGCTTCCGGCGCTCAGCGATGCTCCGAGCTCGGCATCGGCGTCGCCATAATGCATGCGGCCCAGGATCTCACGCACCTGCGCCTTGGAGAGTGACGGGAAACGAACCTCGATGGCGCGCGAGCGAATCGTCGGCAGCAACCGTCCCGGCGCCGGCGTCGTGAGGAGCATTACGACGCCCGCCGGCGGCTCCTCCAAGAACTTCAGCAGCGCATTGGCCGCCTCGCGCGTCGCGAAATCGACGTCGCCGAGAAGCAAGACGCGCATCCCGCCGCTGTAGGACTGCAGCGAAAGCTGACGGACCAGATCCCGGGTCGAGAGCTCGTCGCCTTGGTAGAAACCTCGGGGCGCATCGGGATCGCCGATTTTGAGCGTTCCCTCGTGTTCCAAGAAATCGGGATGATGAGCGCCGTCGGCCCGAAAGAGCGCGCACGACGAGCAGACACCGTCGTAGCCGAGTATTCCTTCCTTGGGCCCGACGCAGAGCAGCGATTGCGCGAGCCGGCGCGCGAAGAATTTCTTCCCGACGCCCACCGGTCCAGAGAAGAGGTACGCGTGCGCGAGCGTCTCGCGCGTCAGCGCATCGAAATAACGCTTGGGGCCCTGCGCGCCTACGACGTCGAAATAGAGTTCCACGCATCTTCCAAAAGACGGTCCCGCGGCAGCGTGCCGTCGAGCACCCGGTGTCGCGCCGATTTTGCCAGCTCCAAGTAACCCTGGCGAACGCGCTCGTGGAAGGCGTCGTCCCGGCTTTCGACCCGATCCAAGACATATCGTTCTTGCAACCTCGCTCGCGCCACTTCGACGGGAAGATCGATCAACAACACGAGATCGGGTCGTACTCCGCCGGTCGCTTCGTCGCAAAGCCGTTGTAACGACGCAAGCTCGAGGCCGCCGCCGTATCCCTGGTAGGCCAAAGTCGAATCCGTAAAGCGGTCGCAGAGCACGAGCCTATCCTGCGCAAGCGCGGGCCGAATCACTTCGGCGACGTGCTGGACGCGTGCGGCACTCACGAGAAAAGCCTCGGTAAGGGGCTCGATCGTTAGCGTGCGGTCGAGAAAGATCCCGCGAATCGCATCGCCGGTAGCGGTACCGCCTGGCTCGCGGGTTACGACGACGTCGCGCCCTTCAACGCCGAAGCGCTCGACGAGCCCTTTGTGCAGCGTGCTCTTCCCGCTGCCCTCGATACCTTCGATTACAACGAACATTACTTCCTTAGCGCCTGCGCGAAGCGCAGTCCTGAGCCCTTCGACAAGCTCAGGACGGGCTGAGTCGGAGGCTCAGGATGACAACGGGGCTTCGGTGGTTTTGTAAATTCTGACGCGGCGGTTGGGCTCGAGGCCGGTACTGCGCGACTGCAAGCGATAGCGTTCGGCGAGCTGGTGCTGCATGCGGCGAATGTACGACGTTTGCGGCGAAAGCTCGATCGCGTTGCTGTTGAGCATCACCTGATAGACGGCCTCCTCGGCTTCGCGCAGCGCGATCTCTTCGTTGTCGATCGATCCGAGGTTGAAGACGTCGCGGAGGGCGGCTTGAATTTGGGTCGTCGTGTTCGTCTTGATGGAGTAGATCGGCACGTTGTCCGAGGCGATCTGTTTGAGCTTCGGCTGCTCCTTGCGCTCCAGCGTCTTGAGCGTGAGCACGACGTCCGCGTCGTCCCAGTTCCGCGCCATCGCAGCGTTGACGCGCAGGTTCGTGATGGCGCGCTCGATCTTGTTGCGCGAAATGCCGTAAGGAAAGATCGAAAGCGGCCGTTCCCGCTCCTCGCCGTCGTGGTCGTGATGGTCGTAGGCTTCGCTCAGCCGGGGCATCGACTCGGTATCGGCCTCTTGGACGACGGTGACCTCGCCGCTGGGCTGGCGCTGGCGCACCTCGGGCTGCGGCTGATATCCGCGCAGCAGCGCGTCGATTACGTCGGCGACGTTCTTATGAATTGCCAGCCGGTCGCGGTCGTGGATCTCGATAACGACGTCGAAGGTCGGCGGCGCCTTGCGTTCGAGAACGGTCTTTCGCGTGCCGCGGCGCCGCGCTTCTTCGTCCGAGAGCGTGACGGCGCTCACCCCGCCAACGAGGTCCGAAAGCGTCGGGTTCATCAAGAGGTTCTGCAGCGTCTGGCCGTGCGCCGTCCCAATCAGCGTTACGCCGCGCTCGGCAATCGTGCGGGCGGCGGCCGCTTCGGCCTCCGTGCCGATCTCGTCGATCACGATGACTTCGGGCATGTGATTTTCGACGGCCTCGATCATCACCGCATGCTGCAGCGCCGGGTCGGCGACCTGCATGCGCCGTGCCATGCCGATCCCCGGATGCGGGATGTCGCTGTCGCCGGCGATTTCGTTCGAGCTGTCGACGATGACGACGCGCTTTCGCTCCTCGGAAAGGACGCGCGCGCACTCCCGCAGCATCGTCGTCTTACCGACGCCGGGTTTGCCGAGCAGACACATTGACGACCCGCTGCGCAGCACGTCGAGCAGAATATCGATCGTTCCGTAAACCGCCCGGCCGACGCGGCACGTGAGCCCGACGATCTTGCCGGTCCGGTTACGAATCGCGCTGATGCGGTGCAGCGTCTGCTCGATGCCGGCACGATTATCGGCGCCAAATGGCGAAACCCGCGAGCAGACGTGCGCGATATCCTCGTGCCCGATCGGTACGTCCGTCAGATAAATAAAGTCGTGTTCGAAACGGGCTTCCGGTGGGCGCCCCAAATCGAGCACGACTTCAATGATGTCTTCGAGGTTACGCAGACGGACGAGGGCTTGCCGAATCGTGAGCGGGAAGATGTCGAGGAGCTGGGAGAGTTCCCAACTAGGGGAGATGGAATGAACTCTTATTGCCAAAAATCGTTCCTCATTTCCGAGGCACCTCGCTCGACCGTTATCCGTCCTCGGTAGTCACTCCTTCACGACGCGGATCACTCGCAGCTCGCCGTCGAAGGGGCCTTGAATGCGCACTCCGGCCTTCAACTCGAGGCGCAAATACTCGATGATCTCCCGCGTAATCTCCTCGCCGGGCGCGATGACCGGGATTCCAGGCGGGTACGGCGTCAGCGTCTCGGCGCAAATTCGCCCGCTCGACTCGCGAAACTTCACAAACTCAGCATCGGCTAAGAATGCATCGCGCGGAAGCATGCGCATCGGGGGCACGGCGGGAAGTCGAAAGGTTCCGCGCCTCAACCGCTCCTCGAGAATCCCCGACGGTGCGAACATGTCGATCGGCCGGTCGTCGCGCGCGAGCTCCTCGAACGCATAAATGAAGCCTTCGGCCGCCTCCCGCGTGGTCCCGATCGTAAAGAGCGCGACGACGTTGAAGAGATCCGCCATCTCCACCTGAATGTTATAGCGGCGGCGCAGCAGTGCTGAGGCCTCGTAGCCGGTATAGCCCAGGCCTTTGACCGTCACCGTGACCTTCGTCGGGTCGAGATCGAAGATGCCGTGGCGCCCCTGCAGCTCTTCGCCGAAACAGTACAGGCCCGAAATCCGGTTCAGGCGCGCGCGCGTCTCTTCCGCCAACGCGATCGTACGCGAGAGCAACGCTTCGCCTTCCGTGGCCATCTGCTTGCGCGCCACGTCGAGCGACGCGACCATTGGCAGATTCGGTGAGGTCGATAAGAACATCTTGAGCACCGCTTCGAGCCGATCGAGGGCTACGCGTTCGCCCTTGTGATGCAGCATCGCACACTGCGAGAATGCCGAGAGCATTTTGTGCGTGGAGTTGATGCAGATATCGGCGCCGGCGTTCGTTGCCGAGAGCGGAAGCGCCGGATGAAAGTGAAAGTGCGGCCCCCAAGCCTCGTCGACGAGCAGCACCTTCCCCGCGTCGTGCACGATCCGTTCGATCGCTTCGAGGTCTGCCGCGACGCCGTAATAGGTCGGGGAGACCAGATAGACGGCGACCAGGTCGGGATGCGCCTCGATCGTCCGGGCCACGGTCTCGGGGGTCACGCAGTGGTCCATGCGCAGCTCCAAGTCGACTTCGGGCTGCATGTAGATGGGTCGCGCGCCGCTCATCACCAAGCCCCCCAACATCGACTTGTGCGAGTTCCGCGGGACGGCAATCTTCTCGCCCGGGTTGATCGCCGCCATCATCATGCACTGATTGCCGCTGGTCGAGCCGTTGATCAAGAAAAACGTGTGGTCGGCGCCCCACGCTTCGGCTGCGAGTTCCTGCGCTTCTTTGATCGCTTCGGTAGGCTGCAGCAGGTCGTCGATGCCCGGCATCGGAGTGAGATCGATCGCGCAGATGTTGTCGCCGACAAACTCGCGAAAGGCCAGATCCATTCCTACGCCTTGCACGTGACCCGGCGTATGAAATGGCTGCACGCCCGAGTCCACGTAATCGAGCAGCGCTTGGAAGTACGGCGCTCTGTTTTGATCCAAGACTGTGGAGCTATTAGGCCAGGACTTCGAAGCCGAGACGATCGAGCATCGCGAAATCGTCGGCGTCGCTGCGGCCTTCCGTCGTCAGATAGTTGCCCAGAACGATGCCGCTGACGCCGCTTCGCATGCCGACGTCCTGGAGTGCTTGCAGCGTCACCTCGCGTCCGCCGGCAAAGCGCACGAGCGCGCTCGGTAAGGCGAGACGCGCCATCGCCACAAAGCGCAGCGCTTCGACCGGATCGAGCAGCGACCGGTCCCCAAAAGGCGTCCCAGGGCGCGGATTGAGAAAGTTGATCGGCACCTCCTGGGGTTGGAGTTCTTGCAAGGCAAACAAGAAGTCGAGGCGGTCGGCGACCTCTTCTCCCATGCCGATGATACCGCCGCAGCAGAGCTCGAGATCGTGGCGCTTCACGCGCTGACAGGTCTCCCAGCGCTCGTCATACGTGTGCGTCGTGCAGACTTGGGGAAAATAGCGGCGCGACGTTTCAAGGTTATGGTTGACTTTATCGACGCCGGCTCCGGCGAGGCGCTCGATCTGGCGGTCGTTCAAAATTCCAAGCGAGACGGCGACGGTCAGCGGCAACTCGGCTTTGATTTCCTCGACGGCGGCGCAGACGCGTTCCAGCAGTTTCTCGGAAGGGCCGCGCACGGCGACGACGATGCAGAACTCACCGGCGCCACGGGCGTGCGCGGCGCGTGCCGCCGCGACGAAGTCCTCGACGCTCGAGAGCGGCTCAGCTTGGACGTCGGTTGCGTAACGCGCGCTTTGCGAGCAAAAATTGCAGTCTTCCGAGCAACCACCCTTCTTGGCGTTGTACAACACTTCGACGGCGATCTCGTTGCCGCAGTAGTGCGAGCGCACGTCATCGGCGAGCGCCAAGAGGGCCGGTACGTGTTCGGCGGTAAGCTCGGCAATGCCGGCGAGCAGTTCGGCGCCCGCAGGGCGGCCCCGCTCGAGCAGCTCGGCTCGCGCGCGTTGGATCGTGGAATGCGCCATCTCAGCGCTCTTGCTTCACCAAAGATTCGAAAAGCTTTGCACCGGATTCGACGGACTGAGTTTCGGCGGCCGCAAAGGCCAGAACGCCAAGCACCGGCAGACTTCCCTGCAGCACGCAATAGACGCGGTCGCGGTACGTGGGATCCGTTCGCCCCCAGCGTTCGACGAGCACGGTTCCGGCAACCGGGATGTTCAGCTCGCGGCAGAGGCTGCGGGTCATCAGCGCGTGATTGATGCAGCCCAGCCGCAGACCTACCGTAATAACGGCCTCCAGGCTTGCCAGAGCCGCAACGTGGCCGATGTTCTCGCCGGCATTGAGCGGGACCATGATCCCCCCGATGCCCTCGGCAACGATCGTGCCGGGGATCCTTGCGAGTTCATCGGCGAGCCGTCCGGCGGTAAGCGGAGGCGAACCTTCGGCGAGCGCGGAGGACCAGGGATCGCCGGCCGATTCGAAGCGGGCGAGTTCGAGGTGCGGAACGCCGGCGAGCCGGGCGGCATGCTGCGCGTCGCCCTCCCCGTGCGGCTTTACTCCGGTCTGGACGATCTTGACGATCGTCGGGCTTTCGCCGGCGCGGCGCAGTGCAAGCGCGAGCGCGGCCGTCACCCGAGTCTTTCCGACGTCGGTGTCGGTGCCGGTTACGAAGTAGCGATGCATCGCCGTAGCGCCTCTGCGAGCATATCTACCTGTTCCAGCGTGTGGTCGGCGCGGATCGTGATGCGCAGCCGCGACGTGCCGGGCGGCACGGTGGGCGGGCGGATCGCGGGGACGAAGATGCGGCGCTTCCATAGTTCCTCGGAGACGCCGAGCGCGCGCTCCTCGCTGCCGAGGACGACGGAGACGATAGGCCCTTCGACTGCGCGCTCCGACGGGAGGTTTAGGGCGGCCCGCAGGCGCGCGGCATTTGCCCGCAGGCGTTCGCGGCGATCGTCGCCGCGGCGTGTAAGCAGAAGCGCGATGCGCGACGCGAGCACGAGCGACGGCGGCAGCGCGGTGTCGAAGATAAACGACCGCGCGCGATTGACCAGCAGCTCGATCGCCGTCGCAGGTCCCGCGATGAAACCGCCAAGCGAGCCAAGCGCTTTCGAAAGCGTTCCGAGAATCAGGACGCGCGGATCGTCGAGCGTGCGAGCCAGACCCGCGCCCTGCGCTCCGGCGATCCCGAGCGCGTGCGCTTCATCGAGCAGCAGGACGTCTTGCTCTCGCAAACATCCGAGGAGCGCGCTCGGATCGATTGCGTCGCCGTCCATACCGAAGATCGATTCGCTGACCACGAGCAAACTCTTGGACGCACTCGTAGGCGGGAGCGTGGCGTGCTCGTAGATCGAGTGAGGCGCGCGCGCGAGCCGGATGCCGTCGATCAAGCAGGCATGATTCGCTTGGTCGGAGAGAATCGTTTCGACGAGCTCCGCAAGCACCGGAATCGTTCCCACACCGGCGAGGTAACCCGAGGAAAAAAGTAACGCGCGCTCGCGGCCGAGCCACTCCGCCAGCTCGCTTTCAAGGAGCGCGTCCTCTCGGTTGCGGCCTCCGAGCAAGCGCGCGCCGCCCGAGCCGGCGCGTGTCGCGCGTTTGAGCGCCTCCACGACTTGCGGATCCGTCGCCAAACCTAGGTAATCGTTCGAGGAAAAGTCGATCACGTTGGAGAGCCCGTGCTGCGGGAGCTCGCGGTAGCGGTGCTCGCTGCGGATCGCTTCGAGCGTTTGCCGCGCGCGCTGAAGATAGCTCACGCTCCATCCTTCGACAAGCTCAGGATGACATTTCCTTCGATGACACCCAGGACGGATGACAACGATTCGAAGAATCCGTCGACTTCCTCATCGCTCGAGCAGAGCGGCGGAACGAACTGAATGACGTCGCCGATCGGCCGCGTGAAGTGGCCTGCCCCGTAGAGCGCCTCGGCAGCGGGGCGCCCCAAACCCTTGCGGAGCTCGATCCCGAGCATGGTTCCGGCTTGGCGCACGTCGCGCACGTGGGGATGTGTGCGGAAGTTTTCCAGGTGTACGCGCGAGCGACGCGCGATACTCCGAGCGCGTTCGAGCGTGCCTTCTTCTTCGAACAACGAGAGCGATGCCAGAGCGGCCGCGCATGCAATCGGATTTCCCGCATACGAATGACCGTGGAGAAAATGAACGAGCGCGTCCGGCGCGCCGAGAAATGCGTCGTACAGCGATTGACGGACTAGCGTCGCAGAGAGCGCCAGCGCTCCTCCCGTCAAGCCTTTTCCGACACAGACGATATCCGGGCTAACGCCGATCTGTTCGAAGGCAAACATCGTGCCGGTACGCCCGAAGCCGGTAGCAATCTCGTCGCAGACGATCAGCGCTTCGATGCCTCCTAGCCGTTCGTAGGCCTTCTCCGGAACGAGCCGCATACCGGCGGCGGCTTGAACCAGCGGCTCGACGATCACGGCCGCAACGTCCTCTCCGAGGGGCGCGGCTGCGTCGTAAGCTTGCGTCTCGAACGTAACGCTGCCGAAGCGCGCCTTGAAGGGCCCGATATCGGAAAGGCTCATCGCGCCGATCGTATCGCCGTGGTACGCATTGCTCAACCGCACGAAGCGCGTGCGCTGCGGCTGCCCGGCGTTCTGCCAATACTGCAACGCCATCTTGATCGCGGCCTCAACCGCGCTTGCGCCGTCGCTTGCGAAGAATGCGCGATCCATGCCCGCGATCGCGCAAAGCCGGTGGGCGAGCGCTTCGGCGACGGGGTTCGTCGCACCGAGCAGCGTCGCGTGATCTAGCGTCGCCGCCTGTCGCGCGATCGCCTCGACGATGCGGGGATGGCAATGTCCGTGAATCGTCGTCCAAATCGAGCTGACGGCATCGTAAACGCGCCGGCCGCTCGCATCTTCCAGCATCGTTCCGTTGCCTCGCACGAAGGTTCGCTCGTGCTCGTCGAAGTGCCGCATCTGCGTGAACGGCAACCATAGATGCGACATTTTTGCCGTTTTTCGCTGTCCGCGGGCGGTCCCCTCACGCAACGGGCAGTATTTTTACCGCGGCCAAGTTGCACCGGTCTTGCCTTTGATATAAGCTAAATTCGATGTCCAACAACCTGCAACGCTGATGTCGCGGCCGCACGAGGATCGTCAACATCACACGGCGACGGACCACCACGCCGGCGGGCCGGCGATCGTCTTTGCGCCGCCTGCATGGTGGGCGATTGCCGTGGTGCGCGTCACGGCCGAGCGTGCCGACGCCGGAATCGCGTCGTACGAAACGCTCGTCGAGAAGGCGCGGACCTCGGCGGCGCGGGTGCAAGAAGCTGCCATCCTGCGCTCGCAGAATCGCCGGCGCGTGATAGTATTGCTCCGGCTCGACGGGCACGAGGGATTTCGGCACCTCCGCGCGGCCTGGGACGATCATCACCTCGTTGCCGAGCGGCACGACGTCGCGGAGTCCCGCTCCTTGGCGCTCTACAGTCTGGCGACGAACCTAGGCGATGCGGCCATCGATCCAGGATCGACCGATGCGGTTGCGTTCGAACAATTCTCGTCGGGCCTCGAACCGGTCCAGGCCGTCACGAAATCGATCGCCGCAGCACCGGGGTTCCGAGGCGCGTCGAGCTTTCGCACCGACGACGACAGCGCTTCTGCAATCATGTATCGATTCGCACGCATCGAAGATATCGAAGCATTTCGCGCGAGCGAAACGCTCTATCCGGTACACGTCGTGCGCACGTTTGTGTGAGAAGCCGGTAGGTTTGGTCCCGCGTTATGCGGCCTTAAGCTTCCACGCCATCATCGACCACGAGAAACCTGCGAAAACGAAGTTCAAACCGACGACGAAGCCGATGAACCACAAAGCGGAGAACGGCCACTGGATCCAAAGCAGGACGCCGAGAATCACGCTGACGACTCCGCCGAACGCGACCCACCCGTAATGCGGAAACTGCAGCATGAGCGCGGTGATGAAACGGAAGATCCCGCCGAAGACGAAGAGCACGGCGAGCAGCAGCGTAACGAACAACGCTCCCGCTACGGGATGTTCGAGGAGCATCAAGCCGACGATGATATCGAGAATGCCGACCAAGAGCAGCAGCACGATATGTCCGGCGCCGCGCGCCATGACGGCTCCGGCGAGCTGTACGATGCCGGCTACGAATAGCGCCGCTCCGAGCACGATGACCGAAGCCATCGTCGCGATCCCCTCGGCCCAAATGCAGTAGAGGCCAACTAGAATGAGCGCGATCCCAACGGCGAGGTACCAACCCCAGAGCTTATGGGCACCGTGAACGGAATCGGCTACGTCTGCAAAAGCCTTCATGAACCACTCCTGTTCCTAAAAGAGGTAAAAGAGGAAGATTCGGCCTCAGCCCGAGCGGCCCCCTACTTGGGCCCCTTGGGGTCGTCGACGTGGTTTGCGCGGCGGACCGCCGGCGCGACTATGTGCACCACGACGACCTGCAGCACGGCGGCGGCGGGCACCGCTAAGAACGCTCCCGGGATCCCCAAGAGCATGCCGCCGACAACGGTCGAGAAGATAATCAAGAGAAAACTCAACTGCACGCGCTGCCCGAAGATGATCGGCGAGAGCACGTTCTGATCGACGATTTGCACGACCGTGAAGATGGCTAGGACGATCAACATTTTGACCCAGCCGCTCGTCGCAAGCACGACCAACAAAATAACCGGTCCGGAAATCACGGCGCCGACCATTGGAATGGCCTGAAACAGCGCGACCACGAAACCGAGCAGCAAGGCGTAGGGAACGCCCAGAATCGCAACCGCTCCGCCCATCGCCACGCCGACGATCGCTCCGTTGATGACGATTCCCTTTACATAGGCGCTGAGGCGCACGCCGATCGTGTCGAAGGCCTCCTTCCAATCCTGGCCGGCCGTTTGCGGCAAGAGACTGAGCGTAAAGCGCTCGAGGTCATCCGACGAGAGCATCCATCCAACTGCAAGCAGCAAAATAATGATCGCGTTTCCGAAAATGGCGACGACGAGAGCCGGCCCCGCTAGTAGGTGTGCCCCGAGAGAGCTAAACGCGCCCCCCGCACCGTTGGCAACTGCGCCTGCGAACTGCTTGGAGAGTTCGTAGTCCTTTAGGAAACGCTCGGCCGCGACGAGTTGATCTTTCAGGGAGTTGACGTAGCCGGGAATCGCTTGTACGAGGCGCTGAATTTCGACACCCAGCGGAGCGATCAAGATATAGGCGATCAGCGCCGCAATCAGAATGGCCCCGCCAAACGCAAGCCCGACCGCGATGCCGAACGGCATTCTCGCGCTCAGACGATCGGCGATCGGACGCAGGGCCACCGCGATCAGGATCCCGGTAAAGAGCAAGACGAACGCCGAGAGGGTGCCGGCAAGGACGAGCCAGAGCACGTACGCGCCGGCGAATACGGCGGCGGCCGTAAGCCACGCACGAACGTCAATCGTTATCGGGCGAGGCCCGGGATCGATCATTGAGGCGTAAAGGCCACGATCTCTCCCTTGTCGCGGTCGCTCGTCCACCACATCGTACCGTCAAACGTCAGCGCGCGTCCGTCGAACGGAACCGCAGCGACCGGTTCGAAGCTGGCCGCACTCTGCCGGAGATCGATGCGCCCAAACTCGAGGTTCTCGAACTCGTCGTCGGCGGCGATCATAAAGGCACTCCCGGGGCCGGCGAATGCGAAGCCGGCGCAGCGCGCAGGCAATGCGATCTCCCGCCGGACCACGCCGCGGTCGTCCAGTTCGAGAATCCGTTGCTTTCCCTGCTGGCAGAGGTAGAGCGTCGATCCGTCGGCGGCGAGATGAGAGCCGGTGACGTCGGGGCACGCGACCTTGTTGTCGAAGCCGCGCCCGGGACGAAAGCGGAAGAGATAGCGATCGTCGTCGTCGAGCGCGACGACGACGGAGAGGGCATCGCCGAACGCGGCAAGCCCGTACGGCTTTCCCGGCGCCGCAATTTCGTCGACGACATCCCAGTCTTGGGTCTCGATCGCATAGAGCTTGTCCGTATCCCAGGAGCCGACCCATAGCTGGCCGCCGAAAAAGGCCAGCGGCTGGGGGCGGCCGCCGGGAGAGCGTTGGCGGTTTACTTCTTTGACATTTTGCATACTCGCCTAAAGGCGCACCGCGTGGCCGGGGTTGCGTCTCGGGGCTACGCTTCGATGCGTTCGTCGATTGAGACGTTGTACAGGAAGAGGAACTTGCCCCATTCGTCTGGCAGCGTGTTGCGCTTGATCTGAATCCAGGGAATGTACTTCGGCTGACGCGGTTTGCGCTGCAGCGACATGTTGGCTTCGTGTGGAGTCCGGTTGTTCTTGCGGTTGTTGCAGCGCATGCAGGCGCAGACCAAATTCTCCCACGTCGAATCGCCGCCGCGGCTCTTGGGGACGACGTGATCCACGGTCATCAACCGTTCGCCGCGCGTTCCGCAGTATTGGCAGGCGTGTTCGTCGCGGATCAGCACGTTCTTCTTCGTTAACGCGACCCGCTGCATCGGACGGCGGATGTAGTAGAGCATGCGAATGATCGACGGCATGCGCATTTCGAACGTCGGCGAGGCCAGAATACGCTCGCGTCCGTGCAGCATCTCCGCTTTGCCCGCAAAGATCAGTTTAACCGCGCGCTGAAAGCTCGTGACGTTGAGCGCTTCGTACGTGAAGTTCAGTACGAGCACTTCGCTCATGCGGACGTTACCTTCGTGCTATGAAAGCGAGGCAGCTCAGGTGCCTCGCTTCCGAACGAACGCTATGCGCGTTTCGGTTAGCATCTGCGTTATTGCTAACCGCTCTTGCGGTCGCAACCTTTCTTTGACCCGTTCGAACGCCGCCGTCGCCACGTCGATCGCGACTTCGGCCGACGCATGATCGGGCGCGCGTCCCTCCTGCTCGGTCAGATACGCATGAGCGGCGAGGGCAAGCGTCGCGATAACCTCGCGCAGCAAAGGCTCGACGGGCGGGATTTGCCCTTGAAATCCGCCGCTTTCCCACTCGGGAGCGGGGGCCCCACTAGACATCTCGAGTCGAAATTACGCCGCGGTGGAAGCCTTCCCTTGCTGCCTAACCATCTGGAGGAAGTACTGATGGACGCGAGCGTCGCTGCCGAGCTCCGGGTGGAACGAGGTCGCGAGCACGTTTCCCTCGCGCGCCATGACGCCGCGCCCCTCTCGCTCCGCAAGCACCGCAACGTTGGGCCCATGTCGTTCGATCCACGGCGCGCGAATGAAGATTGCCGGAAACGGCGTGCTACCCAGCGCCGGGATCGCAAGCTCGACGTGTGCCGAGTCGTTCTGCCGTCCGAACGCGTTACGGCGCACGCTGATGTCGATGAGATCGAGCGTCGGTTGGTGCAGCCCGACGACATCGTGCGCGGCAACGATCATTCCCATACACGTTCCCCAGAGCGGCATTCCGGCGCGCGTGCGCTCGACGATCGGCCGCCCAAGACCGGAGCGCTCGAGGAGTTTCATGACGGTCGTGGACTCGCCGCCGGGCACGATCAGCGCATCCACGTGCGCGAGGTCCGCGAGGCTCTTTACCGGGATCGCCGAGGCGCCGCAATGCTCGAGTGCGGCAAGATGCTCGATGGCATCGCCTTGAAGCGCTAAGACACCGACTCTAGACACCGCGGGGAGCCATCAGTTGCGCTTCCGTAAGCTGGCGGACGTCGAGGCCCGGCATCGCCTCGGATGCGCCGAGCGAGCGGCAAGCCTCCAAAACAATCGCAGGATCGCTGAAGTGCGTCGTCGCGTCCACGATGGCTCGGGCGAAGCGTTTGGGATCCTTCGATTTGAAGATGCCGCTTCCGACGAAGATGCCCTCTGCGCCAAGCTGCATCATCAACGCGGCGTCCGCGGGCGTCGCGACGCCGCCGGCGCAGAAGAGCACGACCGGCAACTTGCCGTTACGCGCAATCTCCGCGACGAGTTCGAGGGGAGCCCCAATATCTCGGGCTCGCGCAACGAGTTCTTCTTTTGGAGCGGCGTGCAGCTCGCGAATCGCATCGCCGATGGCGCGCATGTGACGAACCGCCTCGACGATGTTTCCGCTGCCCGCTTCGCCCTTGCTGCGAATCATCGCCGCCCCTTCGGCAATTCGCCGAAGCGCTTCGCCGAGGTCGCGCGCTCCGCAGACGAACGGAGTCTTAAAAACCTGTTTGTCGACGTGGTAGTTGTCGTCGGCCGGCGTCAGCACTTCGGATTCGTCGATGTAATCGACGCCGAGCTGCTGCAACACTTGCGCCTCCGCAAAGTGCCCGATGCGGCACTTGGCCATCACCGGAATCGTTACGGCATCCATGATGCTGCGAATCAGCTCGATCCCGCTCATTCGGGCAACCCCGCCGGTCGCTCGGATGTCTGCTGGAATCCGCTCGAGTGCCATCACGGCGACGGCGCCCGCTTCTTGTGCGATGGCTGCGTGTTCGGGCGTCACGACGTCCATGATGACGCCGCCTTTGAGCATCTGCGCGAGTCCGCGCTTGACCGTTACCGTTCCAGTTTCCATGCCTCTATTCTAACAGGCATTCCCCAGAGAACGCCGCGACGTAGCGCTTACGGAGGCGTCGGTGTCGCGGCGGGCATCCCGACCTCGGGCGAGGTCGGGGGACCGCTCGACGCGGGTGACGGCGCGAAGGTCGGAAACGGCTTCTGGCGCCAGATCGGGATGTTGGGATTCGGCGTCGGGGTTGCCGGGGGCGGAGGCGACGGCGAGGCCTTCGGCGCGGGCGGCAAGGTGGGCAGCGGCTTTGGCGGCACGCGGGGATCCGGAAAACGCGGGTCGGCGGCGGCCGAGAGCGACTGCGAGCGCTTCCAATCAGGGCCATACGGCTGCGGCGACGCGTCGGCGCCCGACGGCAGCGGCGTGGGCATCACCGACTGCAACTGCTGCTCGGTCGCCTGTTGCATGACCCGGTCGCCCATGTGCTGCCCCACGGCGACGGCGATCAAGAGAACTGCGGCGCCCACCGCCAGCACGACCGTCGGAAACCTCATGCGCGCGCCAGCGGCCGCACGAGGTCGAGTTTCGCGGCGCGCGCCCGCCGGTCGCTCGGCTTGCCGATCAAGTGCACCTCGCGCAGCTCGCCGGCAGCCATGTTCACGCGAGCCGTATGTCCGCGAAACTCCAGCAGCGCGTCGCGCGCGCGATCGGCCAAGTTACCCACGAAGATGCGCACCGCGCCTGCATCGTCTTCGAAGGCGATCGCACCAACTTCCACGGGCGAGATGGTTACTTCGTCGCTCACGTCGCGCCCGGCGTAGATGCACGCAAACGGTTCTTCCGCCGAAAGCTCGGGCATGTTCGCGTAGATCGTATCGTTGAGCAAATCAACGACGTACGTGCAGCGCCGCCCGCCCCAGTGCACTCGAGCGGCGGCGACCCATTTCCAATTCGCGGGACGCAGGGGCGCCAAGTGCGGACGTCCGCTGGTGCGATAGCCATCCAAACCGCCGACGGTTTCGGCGACCGCCCATAAAAACTTCGCGCTGGTCCAAGGGGAGAGATACATTCCACGGTTGCTCAGCGAGCCGCCGTCGAACCATTCGGCAAACTCGCCGGGGACAGTGTTGCGTGGACTTCCGGCTTCCATCGCGGCATAGGTCTCGGTGAGGAAATGCACGGCGTCGTCGGTCATGCCGTTACGGGCGAGTGCGACCGCAAACCACAGCGTGAGGTCGGGCCAAATACCGCCGAGCAGCCCAAAGCCATACGATGGAAAATACCAAGCGTCGGCAGTCGAAATCGTACGAAGTCCGACCGGCGTCACAAAATCCGCTTCCTTCAAGCGCGAGAGAATCGCCTGCCGCTGCCTCTGGTCGGCAACACCGAAGAGCACCGGGAAAATCTCGTCGGCCGTAAAGTTGTCTTGATAGTTTCCGTCCTGATCGTAGTTGAGGACGAAGGCCCCGGTATCGTCGTTGTAGAGATAATCCATCATCGCGGTCCGCATGCTCGCAGCCTGCGCGCCGTACTTTTCCCAATGGTCGTTGTCGCCGACGACCGCACAGAGCATCGCCGCCGCCTCGAGCGCATAGACGGCCTCCGCATTGATCTCGGTGACGGCGCCGTCGAGCGTGTAATACGGGATGATGTTGCGCCAGGAGGAAATGCCATGCATGTCTACGCCTTTTGCTTGGCAATAGACCAGGCCGTGAGAATCGCGCTGCGACAGCAGATAGTCGGTAAGACGAATTACGAGCGCGATGTGTTCCCGAACCCACTCGTCGTCGAGCGTCGCGTTGTAGTGGTGGAGCATCGCGATGAGATGCAGCGGCGTATCGTCGTTGATGTTCAGATCGTAATCGGTCTTATAACCGGTGACGCCGCGCACGTATTCGACCATTAGCCCGCTCTCCTGGACGGCTTCGTTAAAGACTTCGAGGGCGTTGCGACTGAACTCGGGCCAAAAGTAGTCGAAGCCGTGAACGAACCAGGACGTGTCCCGTGAGACGAGGATGTCGGAGGGCGGCGAGTTGGTCGCACCCCAGCCGTGCGGATACTCCTTGACGATGCGCAGCATGTTGGCCTTCGCCCAAACCACGCCGCGGCTGATCTCCGGAGAGGGCGTGAGGAATCGCGCGTCGGCGAGACGCTCGTTGAAATAACCTTGGGTATCGTGCAGCGCGCGCAGATCGGAGAGCAGCGCTTCGAGAACGGGGCGGCTGCGTTCGGTTCCGGCCTTGTCGTAGACGACGGCGAGCCGCAGCGATTCACGCGCGCCGGCCGCCACCGTGATCTGGTATTCGAAGGCGCCGAAGATGCGCCGGCTCACGAGTTCTGCTTGCTGCGGCGTGACGTCGCCCATCGTCGGTTTCGAATCGGCCTGCGAGAACGTTGCGCGGCGCATGGCTTCGAGCAAAACCTGCTCGCGCAGCGAGAGCTGGACCGCGACGGGACGGCGGGATCCGCCCCACCAGCGTTCGCCGCCGGTTTCGAGATTTTTCGAGCAGATGAAGCGCCCGTCGTTCCAGGCGCGGACCTCGTGTTCGGGCTCGCCGTAGAACCGCTGGCCGACCAGCATCGCCCACGGGAAGAGCGAAACGTCGAGCGCTTCGGCGCCCGGATTGAAGAGCGTCACGTCCACAACGAATGCGACCGCGCGGTCGAACTCCGGCCCGTGCGGAACGTAGAAGGCCTCGGTCACGTGGACGCGGTGGTCGAGCGTAAACTCGGAGATCTGCGCGTAAGGAAGGAAGGTGAGATCGTGCTCGATTTGATGCGGAAAGAACGTGCGCTCGAGGAGGCGATAGGCGATGTGGTGCGTTCCGAAGATGATCTGGTCGGTGTCGGCATCCCAAAGCCCGCGCACGCCGCCTTTTGCGGTCGATTGCGCGAAGGCTTTGAAGTTCCCGAGTAAGAGCCCGTAGGGGGTCTCGGATTCGTTGAGGACGTAGGCGCAAAACTCATTGCGCTGCGCGTCGTAACTCAAGCCCACACTCCGTACTGCGGCGCGGGGTGCGGAGGCGCCTTCTCGCGCGGCGGCTAACGGAAAAGGGTGCGAGCACCCGCAAAAATCAACTTGACGCTCGAGGTGCTCGCCTCGCGCGGCGATGGATATCATGGCGTGCGCAGCGTGATGGTGCCGCTCGACCTGGCGGACGAACTAACGATCGAACCCAGTAGCCGGTTCAGCTTTGAGTGCGACCGCGACGAGCTCACGGGGCAGCGCAATCTCGCCGTCGCGGCGTTACATGCTCTGGGCGAGGAGCTTCCCGCGGTGCGTATGCGATTGTTCAAGCGCATTCCCGTACAGGCCGGGCTGGGCGGCGGCTCCAGCGATGCCGCGGCAGTTTTGCGCGCGGCGATGGCCGGCGCATTCGGACCGGCGCCGCGCCGCGAGTGGATGCAGATCGCGCGAAACCTCGGATCGGACGTTCCCTTCTTTCTCGCGGGGACGGCCGCTCTGGTCGAAGGAACGGGCGAGCGCGTGACGCCGGCCGGAGCGATCCCGACGTGGAACGTGTTGATCGTGAAGCCGCCCGTCGACGTGTCCACCGCGCAGGCATATCGAGAGATCGACGCGACGAAACGTCCGCAACGGCCCCGCAGCGAGTGCGTCTCGATCGCAATGCTCGAGGCGCTGCAGCGTGCGGAGTTCCCACGCGTGCAAGAGCTCCTGCAGAACGATTTTCACGACGTTATTACGGGGTCCAATCCTGAGGTTCGGATCGCACTCGACGCGCTGCGGGTCGCCGGCGCAAGCAACGCGCTGCTCGCGGGCTCGGGGTCGTGCGTCTTCGCGCTCTCACCGGAGAAGGCACGGATCGAGGCGATTGCGCGACGCTTGGCGCTGCCGCCGAGGTACGAGCATTTCGTGACGCGCTTTGCGACGACGCCGGAGTGGAGATGAACGCCGTTCTTTTGGCGGGCGGCCCGTTGGACGACGTTGCGCGCTTGCAGCCGGGCGCGCCGAACAAAGCCTTCGTCGACATCGGCGGAAGAACGCTCGCGGGACGCGTGTTGGCAGCTCTCCGCGCTTCGCCGTCGGTTGAACGCATCGTGGTGGTGGCTCCGCCCAGCATGTGGGGACACGACGATCTCCGCACCGCCGACGATTTTCGTCCCGACGGCGTGCGCATTACCGAGAGCTTGAAGAGCGGCCTGCAGGGGTTCGAACCCAGCGACGACGTCCTAGTCGTGGCATCGGATCTCCCGGTGCTCGCGGCCGCAGCCGTCGACGATTTCGTCGCGGGCGTACGTCGGCTTGGGGCCGACGTGATCTACGGATGCGTCGAGAAAGGCGCGCACGTGCGGGCCTTTCCCGAGGTGCCGCATACTTGGGCACGCATGCGCGACGGCACGTTTTGCGGGGGCGGCATGGTGGCGATCAAGCCCCGCTCGCTCGCGCGCCTGGGACGCTTCATCGAGCGCTTAGGCGCCGCGCGCAAGGATCCGCTAAAACTGGCATCGCTCTTTGGGTGGGATATGCTGGCCCGCTTTGCATTCGGCAGGTTGTCGATCGCGCAGGCCGAGGCACGGGCGACGAAAATTCTCGGCGCACCGGTACGCGCGCTGATTTCGCCATATCCCGAAACGGCAGTCAACGTGGATCGCGTGAGCGACGTCGCGCTTGCGCGCCGGCTCGTCAGCTCGGGGAACGCCAGCGCTTGAAAAGCTCGTTGGCAATTCCGAACTGATCGAGTGCCTTCCCGACGGTGTGTGCGATGATCTCGTCCACGCTCTGGGGGTTTGCGTACATGGCCGGGATCGGCGGTAGAATGACGGCACCGATTTCGGCCAGCCGGACGAGCGTGCGCAGATGACCGAGATGAAGCGGTGTCTCGCGAATCACCAGTACGAGCCGGCGCTTTTCCTTTAAGCAGACGTCCGCCGCTCGAACGAGCAAATTCGAATTGAACGAGTAGGCGATCGCGCTCGCGCTTTTCATCGAGCAAGGAATGATCAGCATGCCTTCGGTCATGAACGAACCGCTCGAGACGGCGGCGGCGAGATCGTCGTCGCGGTGGGTGACGTCGGCCAGGCTTTCGAAATCGTCGGCGGTCATCTCGGTTTCAAGCTCGATCGTGCGGCGAGCGGCCGTCGTGAGGACGAGATGTGTTTCGACGCCGCCGATGGCGCGCAGCGCTTGCAATACCATGTAGCCGTAAAGACTGCCGCTTGCTCCGCTGATGCCGATGATGATGCGCCGCATCGGAGAGCCGTTATACGTTGGCTGCAGGGGCGCCTGGTAGAAACTGTAACTCCACACCGTCGTGCCGGAAGCCGCGCAAGTCCGTTCCTTCATTGACGATGCCGTCCGCTGGCGCAAAACCGGAGACGAAGCGTTCCTGCTTCGGCTCATTCGTTCGAGTTGCTCCGGCGTTCCGCACGACGTTGGCGCCGCCTACGCCACCCTTGCAGGGCGCATGGGCGACCTGCTCGACGCGATCGACCGCGGGCGCCTCGCGCTCCCGCCCGCGGAGCGCGACAGCGTGCTGCTCTTTGTCCGGCGCGCGCGCCTCGTTCGTGCGCTGCCCGAGGATTTGCCGGAAGACGCGCTTCGAGACGCAGTCGGGAGCACGTTTCTCCTTCGACAGGCTCAGGATGACAGTGAATACGTTACCCTGAGCCCGTCGAAGGGTGACGACGGGAGAGAGATCGAGCTGGCAGAGCCGGCCGCAACCGAGGAAGCCGGCCGCGTCCCGCGTTGGCAGAAACATTTTAGCGCCTCGGCGCTCAACGCCTATACCGAATGTGCTCGCAAATGGTTCTACCGGTACGCCTGCGCCGCGGTCGAAGACCCCGGGTCCTCGGCCTCTGCGTACGGTACTGCCTTTCATCTCGCGCTCGAGGATTTCCACGGTGACTTTCCGCGCCCGCGCGGCGCCGATCGCTCGGCGATGCGCAATCGCGTGCGCGAGTGCGTCACTTGGGCGTTCGAACGTAATCGCGACGGCTTCGAGACGCGCGTGGAGTTCGAGCTGCAGGTCCGGCGCGCGCAACGCACGGCGCAGCGGTATGTCGACTGGCTCTTGGCGCAAGAGTTGGAGGCGCCCTTCGAAGTGCTTGGGCGCGAAGTCTCTGCCGAACTGGATCTTGATGGACGAGCTTTCGTCGGATTCATCGATCGCCTCGACCGCGACGAGCGAACCGGCAACGTCGGGGTCGTCGATTATAAGACGGGGAGCATCGCGACGAGTGCCGCGGAGTATTGTGAAAAAGTTCGCCGCTTTCGCGATTTCCAGCTTCCGTTCTACTATTGGGCGCGCACGGCCGCCGGCGACCGCGTGAGCAAGCTCGTACTCATTCCGCTAAAGGATGCGCTACTCGACGTGCGCCCGGTCGTGTTGGAGGTCGGCAAGACGATCGCGGTCGACGATCTGGAGCGATCGCGCGAGAAGATGATCGAGCTGAGCGCGCTATTGGCGTCGGGCGAGATTCGCCGTTTCGAACCGACCAAGAACGCTGCAGCTTGCACCTATTGCGCGTACCAGACGGCGTGTGCCAATAAACCCCCGGCGGAAGCCCAGCGTTTCGGAAGTTGATCGCACTCGAACTGACGGACGAGCAGCGTGCCGCCATCGAGGCCCCGTACGACGGTTGCCTTGCGATCCTCGGCGCTGCGGGCACGGGCAAGAGCACCGCGCTGAACGAGCGGGCGAATCGCGCCCGCGCACTCTTTCCGCATGCCGAGCCGCTGTACGTGTGCGCGTCCCGCGGCCTCGATGAGTATGCCGTCGCGCTGCTGTGCGAAAAAGGGCGAGAGATCACCCTCATCGACGACGTTGAGGCGGAGTTGCTCTTCACACGCGCCTGCGTCCCGCTCTTCGAGTTGCGCTGGACGGAGTTCGCGCAAGAGCAACTCGATCCGGAAGTTCCCGGATTGCGCTCGCCGCCGCGCTTTCTGCAATCGGCATTTCGCGTGATCCGGCGGCTCGCCGATGCGAGCGTGGATCCGGCGGTTTTTCTCTCGCTCGCGCTCGGTGGAGCGACCGAGTTCTATGCCAATCCGCCGAACTTCGCCGACCCATCGCTTTTGATCGCCACCAAGAACACGTTTCACGACTCGCTCGACGTCTCGGCGCCGGAGCTGGCTCGACAGTACCGCCGAGAGGTGGACCTCGCCAAGATTATCGCCAAACTGTACGAAGCATACGTGCAGCTCGCCGGGGCGACGGCCCGGATGACCGGGCGCGACGCGATCGTCGCCGCAACCCACGCGCTGCGTGAAGACCGCGAGCTCGCAGCGCAATTGCGCGAGCGGCACCGATTCGCTTTCGTCGACGACGCGCAGCAGCTGACCGATGCCGAAGTTCAACTGCTGCGCGCGATCTTCGGCGAAGCCTTGGGCCGGGTAACGCTCTGCGGAGATCCCGCCTCGGCAATTTCGACGGTGCGCAGAACCCAGCCTGAGACGACCTTCGCGAACTCCGACTCGTGCGTCGAGCTGCACGTACCATTCCGGTCGCCCCGCATCGACGTCTATCGTCCACCGACGGCACTCGACGAAGCGGCATTCGTCGCGCAACGCGTCGGAGAGTGGATTGCGCAAGGCGTGAGCGCCCGGCGGATTGCGGTAATTTTCCGTTCCGTTCGCAACGTCGAGCTCTATGAAAGCGCACTGCTCGACGCAAACATTCCCGTCGTGGTCTCCGGAGACGTCAATGTCTTCGCGGATCGCCGCGCCTTGGATGCGCTGGCGCTGCTGTGGAACGCCTACGATCCGTTTCGGCACGAATGGCTCTTGCGCACGCTGAGCGGACCGGCCGTTGGCCTCTCCGACGCTTCGCTGGCGACGCTCTGCGGCGAACCGCCTGACCCGCAGCGGCCGCTCTTTGCTTTCGACGACGAACCGGCGCCCACCACGCGCGCGAGCCGCTGGAACCCCAAACGGGATCTGCGCCTTGGCTGGAATGTGATTCGCGGCGAACAAGACGATGCGCTCGCCGCGGATGCGGCGGCGCGAGTGAAGCGATTTCGCCGATTGCGTTTGGAGTGGCTCGACGTCATGCAAACGCAACCCTTCGAAGCTTTCGCGCGTAGAGTTTGGCGCGATGCTCTGGCACGCGAGGGCGAGCCGGATTCGGCGCGCGCCCGAGCGCAGCAGGCCGTGCTGGAACGGCTGCTCGACCGCTTTCGCGATTTTCTACGCGAGAAACCGGACGCGACGACGGCCGAAGTCCTCGAATACGCGCAGCAGCGCATGGAGAGCGATCTGGAAACCTGCGAGCCACCCGCGACGGCGAACGGCTTCGTGCAGATGACGAGCGTCGAGGCCGCGCTCGGACGCGAGTTCGAGAACGCGATCATCGCGAACGTTCGCCCCGGCTCGTTTCCGCTCTGGTACGCACCCGACGCTTTTCTCTTTAGCCCGAAGCTCGGAATGATTCCAAAGGAGAATGCGGGCAACGCACAAGCAGCCCGAACGGCAAAGTTCAGCTACTATATGTTTCGAACGAAAGCGGCGCAGCGATACAACGAGCGAGAGCGTCGCGCGCTGCACTACGCGGTGGCGCGAGCGTGCGGGAGCGTGCTGGTTACGGCTTGGGGGGCGCCGACGCGCGGAATCACCGCGCCCGAGCTGCTCGAAGAGCTGCGCTGAAACGAACCGTGCGCCTGCGAGAGATCGCGCCGGAGGTTTACGCGCGCGACGTTCTGCCGCTGACGGCTCCTCTTTGGGCGGGGCGGCGCAGCTTCGACGTCTACGCCGCGCAGACGTTGGAAACCGCGCGCAGCGCTTACGGGCGGCGCCACTATCGAACGATCGGACTCTATGACGGCTCGAGGCTTCTCGCGTCATTCAAGCGCTACGAACGTTCGCTCAACGACGGAGAACGGCGACTCCGCGCGATCGGCTTCGGCGCCGTTTTCACACCGTCGGAGTATCGCGGACGCGGCTATGCCAGCGTAATGCTCGCGGCGGAGCTCGACCGCGCGCGAGGTGGCGGATACGAACTGGCCTACCTCTTCTCCGATATTCGGCCGCAGTTCTACGCGACGTTTGGGTTTGTCGAGTTGCCGTCGAGAAGTCTGACGTTGCGTGCCGATGCTCTGCCGGCGCAGCGGGTGCGGCCGGCACAGCTCGCGCCAGGTGATTGGAACGGCGTCCGGCGCTGCTTCGAGTCGTGCGAACGGGAGCGCTCGGCGGGATTCGTGCGGACGCAGTCCGTGTGGGGATGGATTGCGATGCGCGTCAAGCACGGATCCGAGCACGCCGCCGGTCACGAGTTTAACTTGGTGGTACGCCGCGGTCGCCGCGTCGGCGCCTACGTCCTCGGGGCGAGAGTGCCGGAGCGCGATACGTATGCCGTGGACGAATACGGCTACGCCGACGACGATTCGGCCGGGCTGATCCCGGCGCTGCTGCGGGCCGCGGCGGGGGACCTGCGGCGCATCAAGGGCTGGTTGCCGCCGGCCTGTGCCCGCGACCTGCTGCCCAAGGGTACGACGCGCAAGCGAACGCGCTCGATCCTGATGATGGCGGCGCTGCGTCCCGAAGCGCGCGGATTGCTCGATCGTATCCTCGCCGGCCGGAGCACCGATTTTTGCTGGGCGACGGAGCATATCTAAGGATCCTCTGATTAGTTCCGACGTACGTGCATGATGCCTCGGAGCCGCTCGTCGCTGCGCCATCCGGGCTGCGCTCCTGCTGCCTGCCTCCTCGCTCCGCCATCCGGGCTCCGCTCGTCGTGCAGAGCCTCCTGCGCATCACGCACGTACGTCGGAACTAATCAGAGGATCCCGAAGTGCGGGCTGAGGGAATAAGGTTCTATACGCGTCAAAGGAGGAAGAATGGACAGAGAGCGCTTGGCCGACGAAGACGAAGCGATTGCGCCAGACATCGCATCGCGGCGAGACGAACCCATCGACCCCGCCGAAGCGGTACGCCGCGAGCGCGAGAAGTACGGCGAGAACAGCTCGAATCCAAACCGCGACGACCAATGGGACGAACATCACGGCCAACCAGAAGACATCGTCTAACGGCGCGGTCTTGCTTAGGCCTCGGTGATGTTGAAGACCAGGCCGAACCGGTCTCGCAGATAGACTCGAGGCACGGACGCGTCTTCTTCGACGATTGCGCAGCCGGCCGTCGTCAGTCGGTTCTTGGCTCGAACGACGTCGTCGACGAAGAATTCGAAGACCGGCGACCCCGTTTCGCCACGCTCGTAGTACAGCGTTACCGCGCCGGTATCGAACCCAACCATTGAATCGGTATCGAGCACGATCGCGAACCCGAGTTCGCCCGCGTAGTAGGCTTTGACGGCGTCAAGATCGCGCGCGCGACAAATCACATCTCTACCGGTTCTCATGACGTTCCTCCGAAAGGCTCCGGCTATGCCGAAGGCGTAGGCCTTGGTTCTGCCGCAAAGCAACGAGCTTACCTTCTCGAGTAAGATAGGAGGATTCCCCGATGCCACGATTCATGGTCGAACGAACCTTCCCCGACGGCCTTCACGTGCCGACGAACCCCAGCGGCGCTCAAGCCTGCCTTACGATCGTGGGGAACAACGCAAGCCACGGCGTAACCTGGGTACACTCCTACGTCACGGCGGATAAAAAGAAGACGTTTTGCATTTACGATGGGCCCGATGAGGCGGCCATTCGGGAAGCGGCGAAGCACAGCGGCGTGCCGGTCGACACCGTCACGCAGGTATCCGTGCTCGACCCGTACTTCTATCAGGAGTAGCGGAGGCGGCGAACGGAAAAGCCGTAGGCTATCGGCAGAGAAATGCGACGACTCTTCCCGAGCCGTCTCGGTAGTATCCGACCAAATCATCGCGGTCGTTGATGCCCGCAAGAACGGTTTCGCCGGCGGCATGCGGTTCGTCGAACTCTCGCCAACGCGGAGCTTTGAACGGCTGGGTCAAGATGAAGCCGTGCGTGTTTCCTGAGGCATCTTCGAAGGAACCGACAGTCTCGTCGGACTCGTTGATTCCCGACGGCTTCGTCGAGACCGCGCCGGGATATGCAAGGTTCGTGAATCGACCGTCCACGAGCAACCAGCCTTCGATCGCTCCACTTGCGGCCGTTTTCCAGCCGACGATCCATCCACGGTCATTTATTGCGCTTGCGACCGAACCCGTACTGAAACGGAATATGATATGAAACTTGCTTCCCGCGTAAAAGGCGAATGCGCGATCGATGCCTTGGCGATTCTCGTAGTATCCGACGAGGTCGCTCGAATCGTTGATGCCGAGAATTCGCATTTTGCGGCCGGCACGCGGGCCGGAGTAACTCGTCCAGATACCTTGCCACTCTGTGAATCCGTAGATCCCGCCTTCACGACTCGCGTACCATCCTGCCACTGCACCGCCGTTGTTCAAGGAGGTTAGTTCGCTGTTGACGGATCCCGGATAGCGATCCATCTCATAATGCTTGCCCGGGCGGAACTCGAAGGGCCCCACTCCGCCGGCATAGCCGACGATTTCGATCCGATTGTTTATTCCGAAGAACTCGTTAAACGTCGAGCCTGACGGCCCGTTGAAGCTGGCGCATCGAAGCCCAGTCGCATCTCGGACGAGCGGCGAGGGGGTATCCGGGGACACCACTTCGCCGCAAGCCGCCAATGCCGGGAGCAAGCCGAGCGCCGAGATATGGAGCAATCGCCGGGCTCCGCGGTACCGCATTAAGGAAGATTATGCCATCAAAACCGGCGTTGACGCGTTAACGGAGATGGCACGCTTGGTTAAGTTTAGGATGGTAGCGCAGGCTTGCTACCGAAGCCCCGGCTCCGTAGGGTAACCGGCAAGCCGCAATCACGCGGCAGGCAAGAAAGGTAGGGAGTAATTTGAGGAAGGCAATCGGTCTTTTTGTCTTGATTATCGCTCTTGGCGCGCCCGCCGGCGCGCAGATGATGGGCGGCCAGAGCGCGATGGGGATGGGTCCCATGCAATATTACGTGGGCAGTTGGTCCTGCATGGCCGGCGCCGTCGGGAAACCGGCGAGTAAAGCGACGGCCACGTACACGCTGGATTCAGGCCTCATGCGCGGATGGGTCCTGGTTCCTGCGCAGGGCAAAATGACGAGCGCGTACGCGCTCGAGATCGTCACAGTGTACGATGCGAAAAACCACCGATTCGTTCAATCGCAGCTGGGCACCGATGCCAACTGGTCGATCGACTACGCGAAGCCGTGGACCGGAAATACCGAGCAGTGGGTCGATCACGCAACCTCGATGCCGCCCCTCGGTCACAGCCAAACGGTCCGCACGAGTCAGAACCGCTTCGACTTCAGCGGTTACGCCACGCTGACGAGCATGAAGCCCGTCTTCAAGGGGTACTGCACGCGCTCGACCTCCGCGATGTAACTCCTAGAACAGGCTGGTTTGCAGAGCGTCGCCTTCCGTAAGGGAGGCGACGCGCGTTCCAAGCAAACGCACCGGCGCCCCTTCGAGTGCGACGCGTCGCAAACAGTAGACCGCGGCGCGAAAGATTCGGCGAGCGTCACGCGTCGGCTCGGCGAGATGAGTTTGGCGGCTCACGATCGTAAAGTCGGCGCGCTTTATTTTTACCGCGACCGTTCGGGCGCTACTGCCTTCGAGCGTTAGGTTTTCGGCGAGCTCCTTGGCTTGGATCCGCAGGAGATCGATGAGCCGGCTCTCGTCGCGTACGTCGTACTCGAACGTTTCTTCCGTCGAGATCGATTTCGTCTCGCGTTCGGGCTCGACGCGGCGCGAGTCGACGCCACGCGCGAGATCGCGCACTTCGTGAAACCACGATCCGAAAAGCTCGCGTAGTTGCGAATCGTCGAGTGCTGCGAGTTCGCCGATCGTCGTGATGCCGAAAACGCTTAAGCGGGCCTGGGTTTTTGGCCCGATGCCCCACAGGCGCGAGACCGGCATCGGCGCCAGAAATGCCGCTTCTTCCCCCGCCGCGACCGCCAGCAGGCCATCGGGTTTGCACGAGTCTGAAGCGATCTTGGCAACCATCTTCGCCGTTGCGACGCCGGCGCTCACCGTGAGCCGGGTCGCCTCGAAGACCTCACGGCGAATCGCTGCGGCAAACGCCCGCGCTTCGTCGAGCGTGCTCGCGCCGACCGCCACGAAGGCTTCATCCATCGAAAGGCCTTCGACCGCGCGAGCCTCTTTGCGAAAGATATCGAAGATTTCGTGCGAGATCGACCGGTACTTCTGCATGTCCGGCGGCACGACGATCAGTTCGGGGCAGGCCATGCGCGCCTTGTAGAGCGGGATTGCGGAGCGCACGCCGTAAGGGCGCGCTTCATACGACGCCGTGAGCACGACCGCGCGCCGGCTCGAACCGGCGACCGCGATCGGCTTTCCGCGCAGCTCCGGGTTGTCGCGTACTGCGACGCTTGCATAGAATGCGTCGACATCGAAGTGCGCGATAAAGTCTGACACAGTCCTTCGACAAGCTCAGGATGACAAAGGTGACAGGTTGCGCTCTCGCGCGCGGCGGCGCTGCGCTTTGGCTTGATTGCCGCACGTCGCCATGCTGCACCAGGCGCGCGATCCATTCTTGGTCTGATCGTAATAGGCGAAACGGCACGTCTGCTTGCGGCACGCGCGCAGACGCGGCCACGTTCCTTTGAGCAGCGATTCGTAGACGATGGTAAGGAGCGACGCAATCGGTCCTTCGGCCTCGTGGCTTACCGGCTGGAGTTCGAGGCCACGATCGGGGTCGATGTTCAGGCCAAGTCGCGCCCGCGAGAGGAACGGGCTCAGGGCCTCCCAGGCGGCGTGCTGCTCGCCCTCGCCGTTGTTGGCAAAGAGCAGGTCGCGCAACGCCTCCCGGAAGGCGCGCAGGAGTTCGACGTGGGCCTCGTCCAGCGGCGTCGGCAACCCGTGGCCTGCGCACCAGGCGCGAGCGCCCTCGAGCGAAGCGAGCTCGTCGGGACCATTTGGAAGCTCCACGGTGTTTTCAAAAAGACGCACGAGATCGAGCGAGCCGGGCGCGCGGTCGGGCGCCGCCTGCAGGGTCGTCACGACTTCTCCATCACCGGCAAAAGATGTTGACAAGTTACCGTCACCATCATATAATGATTGAAGGTTACCACTTCGTCAAGAGGATTACAATATGTTCCGCGACCCCGTCCGTACCGCCCCGCTCGTCTCCGACGTCACCGACGTCGAGCTCCGCCTGAAGGTCAACCGCGCCGATTCCGCGCTCTTCTTGGAGTCGAATCTCCGCCTGCCGCATCTTCGAGTCTCCTAAGGGCATCCTTCCCCACGACTGCCGTCCGCATGAGGGCATACTCTTCGCGGACGCACTCCGTCGCGCCCCGGGCCTCGGAGGTGCCGCCCGGCTCGACCGGGCCGTCCTTTGGTTCGACGTCGATACGGGCGACATTCGGGTTGGAAGCATTTGCTTTCACGTTAACGACCCTTGGATCTATGACCTAAGCTATACGGGTACGTCGCTTCACGAGGACGGTCTGCCGGGCGCCGACTTTTTCAGACGGTACGTCGTTCGGATCGATCCCATCACGAGAACCTTCAGCGCCTTCGAGCCGCTGAGCTTCCACTACGGCGGAGGCGGCTCCGCGATTTCGTTAACCGATCGCAACGACCATCTCTTCATCCCGATGCGGCTGTCGTTAGCAAACGGTATCTCCGCCGAGCGCAGCGTTCGCATCGATACCGGCTCCGACGACGCGGTCAGCGACGATCTCGTGAGGGAGTCTCCAACACGCAGAAAGAGCGTCCAAGGAGTTGGCCTGGGACAGGCCTACGTCGACTACTCGGGCGTATTTTCGACGATTGCGGTCGGCCCATACTCGATTCACAACGCTTGGGGTCCGTCAAACAGCGTACCCACCGTCGGTATGGAGATCTTGCGGCGCTTCGCGCTTACCTTCGATGTTTCGCGAAAGCTCTTATACCTCGAACCGACCCAGCATCTCGACGATCCCGTTCCCTCACCTGCGCCCGATTAGGAGACGCCCCGCAGGATAGCGAGGATGGTCTGCATGTTGCGCAAGTCGTCTTCGTCCGTCCCCGGGGTTTCGAGAATTGCCGTCTTATCGCGGAGTTCGGGATGGGCGAGCAGCGCGCGAAAACCCTCGAAACCAACGTTTCCCTCGCCGATATGCCAGTGGCGGTCGCGGCTCGCGCCCAGCGGCACCTGCGTATCGTTAAAGTGAAACATCAACAGGCGATCGATCCCGATTTGCTTTGAGGCCTCCTCGACGAAGCGATCGACCCCGGCCTTGGAGCCGATCTCATAGCCCGACGCCCACGCGTGCGCGGTGTCGAGGCAGATGCCGAGTTGCGGGTGCCTCAACGCGCGTACGAAGGCTCCGAGCTCCTCCAGCGTCCCGCCCGCCAAATTTCCCGCACCGGCCGAGTTCTCGAGTACGAGAAAGACGCCCGGCTCGATATCGGCGAGTGCGGCTTCCAACGAGCGGCAGATCGCCGCGAAGCCTTCCTCGCGGTCGCGCGTTCCATACGAGCCGAGATGCGTATTGACGAAGCGCATGCCGCCGCGCGCGGCCGCGGCCAGGTCGTGTTGCAGTAAGCGAAGCGACCCTTGTGAGATCTTCGGATCGGCGCTTGCGAAGTTGATCAGATACGGCGTGTGGATGGCGCATGGATCGAGATTTGCGTCGCGGCGAAGCGTTGCGAAAGCCTCGAGCGCGCCGACGTCGATCGGCGTCGTGCGGTAGCTGCGCGGATTGCTGGAAAAGACTTGCATGGCGGTCGCGCCTGCCGCTCTCGCGTGCTCGACCGCCTTCGCGTGACCGCCCGCGACGTGGACGTGCAGGCCGACGCGCATCACTTATGACGGCGTGCGGCTGCCGAGATCGAACTCGAGCGGCTGTCCCGGCTCCAACTCCAGCTCCGGGAGATCGTCGAGCGAACGCAGCCCGAAGGACTCCAAGAAGAACGGCGTCGTCTTATACTGCATTGGCCGGCCGACGACGTCTTTGCGTCCCGCTTCGACGACTAGTCCACGGTCGAGCAGCGTACTCACGACGCTATCGGAGTTGACCCCGCGGATCGCTTCGATCTCGCCTCGCGTCACCGGCTGAACGTGCGCGACGATCGCAAGCGCTTCCATCGCCGGCGTGGAGAGCGTCGTCTTGGGCGGAAGCAGATAGGCTTCGACGACGTCGCGCGCCAGAGGCGAGGTTGCGAAACGATACCCGCCGGCGACTTCGCGGACGACGATGCCGCGATTTCCGTACTCCGCCTCGATTTGCTGGAGCGCGCCGGCAATTTCCGACTCTTCGGCGTCGAGCAGCTTGGCGAGCTGCGGAATCGAGAGCGCCTCGCCGGCGACGAAGAGCAGGGCCTCGATGGGGCGTTGCAGCTCCGGCGCGCTCATGCCGCGGTTACCGCGAAGAGCCGGATGTCGTCGAATGCATCGGTTTGCTCGAAGGCGACGCGGTGACGGCGAATCAACTCGAGGATCGCCAGAAAGGTGACGACGATGACGTCGCGCGTCATGCCCAGCTCTTCACAGAGGACGGAGAAGTGGGCGTCCCCGCGCTCTTTGATTCTTCGCATGATGTAATCCATCGACGCGATCAGCGAAACGCGCTCGCGGGCGATCGAGCGTTTCTCCGGGCGGGCCTGCGCCAGCATCGCGATGAATGCGCGTTTGAGTTTCTCGGGGTCGATATCGTAGCGCTGCACGATCTCGCCGGCGGGATCGCCCGACTCTCGATAGTAAAACGAGCTGGCTTCATTCTGATGTTCGCGCAGCTGTTCGCCGAACTCGCGGTACTTCGAATAGGCGATCAGGCGGCGGCGCAGGTGTTCCTCGACCTGTTCGGGCGTTTCGGCGTCGTCGACGAACTCCGCAGGAATCGGCGGCAGCAGCGCCTTCGACTTCAAGAAAATCAGCGTCGCGGCGATGACGAGGTACTCGGCCGCCATCTCGACGTCGCGCGCCTCCATCGTCCGAACGTACGCGAGGTACTGCTCGGCCATGCTCGCGAGCGGCACCGTCGCAACGTCGAGTTGTTGGTCTTTAATAAGCGTCAGTAACAAGTCGAGCGGCCCGTCGAAGGCCTCGATACGAACGGTAAAGGTGCTATGCGCGGTCATGCTTCGTCCTTCGACAGGCTCAGGATGACAGCGTCAGCATGACGCCACGTTTAGGATGAGACGCGTTCGCCTTGGGCTTCGAGCGGCTCCGGAAAAGTCGGCTCACCGAATGCCGTAGGATTGGCCGCGAGGAAGTCGAGCGCGAGATCGACGAGGCGCTTTTCGTTGACATACTTGAGCGTCTTGCGCGCCTGCGCGACGTCGAACCAGCGCGCGTCGTCCACCTCGTGGTCGTGGTTGGCGGGATCGCCCGAGAGATAGCGCATCAGGTAAAAGGTCACGGCTTTGCGGTGCTTCGCCTTACCGACGTAAAACCAGTACGCGATTTCGCTGAGCTTCGTGATGATCTCGCCCCAGCAACCCGTCTCTTCCCGAACTTCGCGCAACCCGGCTTGCTCGGTCGATTCCCGAGCTTCGACGTGACCCTTCGGAAGCGTCCAAACGCGCGGCGGCGCACCACGGCCGATCAGCAGTGCATCGTAGGTCGAATCACGACGGCGAAGCAAGAGCCCGCCGGCCGACACTTCGTACTTGATCCGCATGACGCTCCACGGTTTGAGACAGGGAAGGGGGCCGCTTCGAGCCCCCTTTGGTTACCACCATTATAAGCTCCCGGCCCAAGAAGCGCCTGCGAGAAGGAAACTCCTTTTTTAGCTCCGACGGCTTGCCTGCAGGCTAGGGAAGGCAGAGCGGCCGGCACCGGCGATGTCCATTGCGACGAGCTCTGCCATCACGCGGAGCTCCGGAACCGCGGTGGCCTCGAATCGGGATCCCCGAACCGCCGGCCCCACGATCCAGAGGCCGTCGGAGGGCACGCCCGCCGAGCCGACCGCGCCCAGGACGCTCGTCGTGAGCAGGCCGAGATTTCCGGGAGCGGCGGAGATCAAACCATCGGCAAACATTCCGGCAAGCATCGGATCTTTAAGCATCGCCGGCGCGCCGCCCACGCCGGTACAGTTGACGATCCAATCGGGACGGACTTCCGCAAGTTTTCCGTTGCGTAAGGCGATCGTCACGGTTCCGCGCTGCACTTCACTAATGGTGCCGGCGTGCACGAAGAGCCGTTTCGCATCTTGATAGCGTTGGCGCACGGCGTCGACTTGTTGCGGAGCGCGATGACGATGGCGCTCCCAGTGCGCGCGAAGATGCTGTTCGAAGCGACGCCGCTCGACCGGCGAGAGCCGCCGCCAGATCGCTTCCGCTTCGGGACGCAGTGCGTCGACGACGGAGCGCCAATCGAAGCCGCGCTCTGCCGCTTTTTTCACGTGTAGCCGAAAGCTGCGCAGCAGCGCGCGAGCATCTCGAGTATCGAGCGCCGGAATGACGTCATAGGGTGCGACGTCGGCATGCACGTTGGGAAAACGCCCGTGACGCGACAGAATGTGAACCACGCCGCGATGCCGGCAGGCTTCGAGCGCAACCAGCACGTCCAGCGCGGTCAGCCCCGAGCCGATTGCCAGGACGAGGCCGCCGACGCGCCGGTAGTCGCAGCGCCAGGGGTCGTCGATGTACCCGGGGTGCAAGCGGATTTCGCGAGGCAAGAAGCCGCCGTTCGGCGTTGGATTACCGGTCGCTAAGACGACCGCTCGCGCAACGAAGCGAGTGCCGATGCCGGATTCGACGACGTACTCGCCGCGGCCGCGCCGCTCGACGCGGCGTACGCGATCCGCAACGTGCGTAAAGCGCGGGCGCTCGAAGGTTTGACGCGCGATCTCGTTGACGTACCCGCCGTAGTCGTGCCGCGAGACAAAATCTTGGGGATTTGCTCGCCCACCGAGCCAACGCACGAAATGGCCCGGGTCATCGGGGAAAAGACTCATCATGCCGGCGCGCGTGTTGAGCAAGTGCTCGTCGTGGCGCGTGCCGTATGCGGCGCCGCGACCGAGCTCACCCGGCTCGAAGAGCGCAAGCGAGAAGTCCGGAGGCGTGCGCCGAGCCAACTGTGCCGCAACCGCGACGCCGCTAAAGCCGCCGCCAACGATGACGGCATCCACCTCGATCATGCGGTTCAGCTAGCGCGACGCGGGCGCGAATGCCGAGAGCACGTCGTCATAGGTGCTTTGGACCGTTTGACACGTCTGCGTGACCTCGTCATAGACCGAAAACTCACTCAAGGGCGCGGCGTAAATGTGCAGGGAGAGAGCCGGTACCCCCTGGGGCGCGCTCACCCGGTGAAGATCGAAACGGCCGGAGCGCAGATCGAGATCGCCGACGGCCATGTGCCGAGAGCCCTGGGCCTCGAGCCGCGCAAAGCCCGGACGCTCTCCGGCATCGACGCGGAGGTAATCGTCCACGATGAGCTGCCCCTCGATTACCTGCATCCAGCAGTGCTGACCCCCGTGATCGTGCAGCGGAGAGACGGCCCCCGCCGCCCAGTTGAGCAGGAGCACCTCGAAACGCTCGTCCGCGTAGGCGCACGAACGCGTATAGCCGCCCGGACACACAAGAAGCGGCCGGCTGGGTCGCCACCCAGAGCCACGCGTTGCGGCGAGAAGCGCCGCCATATCCGAAGTGCTCCGCTCGAGGGGCCCCATAAAGCACAGATTGTCGATTAGCAGTTGAAGCATTCGCCCTCAGAGCTAGATTAGTGACTTGAGTCACTTTTTCTAAGCGCGATAACCGCGGCCCTCCAGCCCCAAAAAATTTCATGGGGGGTTGCTAGCTGGGCCTCCACCGCAGGTCGGGATGGCGGGCGGCGCGGGTTTCGTCGACGCGCCCGACGACCGTGGTCACCGGTGCATCGAGGAGGGCCTGCGGGTTCTTCTTCGCCTGCTCGACGATCTCGCGCAGCGCGCTGATGAATCCATCGAGCGTCTCTTTTGATTCGGTCTCGGTCGGCTCGATCATCAAGCACTCCGGCACGATGAGCGGAAAGTAGATCGTCGGCGCCATGTAGCCGTAGTCGAGCAGCGCTTTTGCGAGATCGAGCGCGCGCACGCCGTGATCGCGTTTGAGCGCCTGCGCGGAGGCGACGAACTCGTGACGGCAGATCTCGACGTATGGCGTTTCGAGAAACTCCGCGATTTTGACGCGCAAATAGTTCGCGTTGAGCACCGCGAGCTGCGAGACGCGCTTGAGCCCTTCTTCTCCGTTGGCGTATAGATAGGCGAGCGCGCGGACGGCGTGTGCGAAGTTCGACCAGAACGATCGCATCGGCCCGATCGATTTCGGCCGGTCGAAGTCCAGAGAGAAGGTAAGACGATCGCTCGGCGCGGCGCCCGTTTCGCCGTTCGGCCGGGGCGACGCCACGACGACCGGCGTCGGCAAGTACTCGACGAGGTGCGCGGCGACGCCGAGCGGACCGTGCCCGGCCCCGCCGCCGCCGTGCGGAATCGTAAACGTCTTGTGCGTGTTGAGATGCATGAGGTCGAAGCCCATGTCGCCCGGCCGGGCGTAGCCCATGATGGCGTTGGCGTTGGCGCCGTCGTAGTACATCAGGCCGCCGGCCTCATGAACGGCCGCGGCGATGGCGGCGATATCGTCTTCGAAAAGGCCGAGCGTGTTCGGGTTGGTCATCATGCATACCGCGGTATCCGGCCCGAGGATCGCGCGGATCTCTTCCACGCCGACGCGTCCGCGCTCGCTGCTCGGCAGCGAAATCACTTTGAAGCCGCACATCGCGGCCGAGGCCGGATTGGTGCCGTGCGCGGTATCGGGCACGATCACTTTGTCGCGCTGCGTTTCGCCACGATCCTTGAAGTACTTCTTGGCGATGAGCAGCGCGCCGAGCTCGGCGTGGGCGCCGGCCGACGGGTTGAGCGAGAACGCCGCCATGCCGAAGAGCGAGCTGAGCGAACGTTCCAGCTCGTACATCACCTGCAGGGCGCCTTGCGCCAGATCGTCGGGCGTGTACGGATGCAGTTGCGCGAACTCGGGCCGCGTCGCGATCGCATCGTTGACGCGCGGATTGTACTTCATCGTGCACGAGCCCAGCGGATAGAAGCCGAGGTCGATGCCGAACGTGCGTTGCGAAAGTCGTGTGTAATGGCGCACGACGTCGAGCTCGCTGTTATCGGGCAGTGGAAGATCGTCGCGCAGCACGGACGCCGGGAGAAAGCTTTCGAGCGGTTTACCTTCCTCGAGGTAGCGGTTCGCGCGCCCCTCTTGGCCGAGCTCGAAGATTAGGGGCTCAGATGTGCGCGTGGACATTGATTGCTCCATCGAGCGCGGCGGCGAGGGCGTTGATGTCGGCGCTCGTGGTGAGCTCTGTCGCGGTCATCAAGATGCACGATTGCAGCTCCGGATACCAGCGGCCGAGGTCTACGCCGCCGAGAATTCCGAGCGCTTGCAGCGATGCCAGAACGCCGCCGGCCGGAGTGCCGACGTCCACGACGAACTCATTGAAGAACGGCGCGGCGTACTTGAGCGTGACGCCGTCGACGTTGGCGACCGCGCTGGCCAGCTCGCGCGACCGCGCGAGGTTGAGCGCAGCAGCGTCGCGCAAACCGGTCTTTCCCATGAGCGCGAGATAGATCGTGGCGATCAGCGCGCAGTGCGCCTGATTCGTGCAGATATTCGAGGTCGCGCGTTCGCGGCGGATGTGCTGTTCGCGCGCCTGCAACGTCAGCACGTATGCGGTGCGACCGGCGTTGTCGACGCTCTTGCCGACGAGCCGCCCCGGAATGCGGCGCATGTGCTCCTGCGTCGAAGCGATGAAGCCGGCGTAGGGACCGCCGTACGCCTGCGCGACGCCGAAACTCTGAGCCTCGCCGGCGACGATCTGTGCGCCCCACGAGGACGGCGGCGCGAGCGCCGCGAGCGAGAGCGCCTCCGCCACCACCGCGATCGGAATCGTGCCGCTGGCCTTGACGGCATCGAGCGCGCCTTGCGTCAGCGTGTCGACGATGCCGAAGAAGTTCGGGGACTGCAACGCGACGGCCGCGTACTCTTTGCTTTCGACGGCTCGTACGAGCGCGGCGAGATCGGTCGTGCCGTTCTGGTCGAACCCAATCTCGTCGACGGATACGTCGAGACCGTCGCAATACGTGCGCAGCACGGCCCGATAGTTCGGATGGAGGGCGCGCGAGACGAGGATTTTATGACGGCCCGTCGCCCCGAGTGCCATGATAGCGGCTTCGGCCAGGGCCGTCGCTCCGTCATAGACCGAAGCGTTGGCGATATCCATGCCGGTGAGCAGGCAGATGTAGGTTTGCCACTCGTAGATCGCCTGCAGATAGCCTTGCGAGACCTCGGCTTGGTAAGGCGTGTAGGCCGTGAGAAACTCGCCGCGCATGGCGAGCGCCGCAATAGCCGGCGGCGCGTAGTGGCGATACGAGCCCGCGCCCAGGAAGGAGCGATACTCGACGCCCGCATTCTTTTCGGCGAAGTGATCGAAGCGCCGCTGGATTTGATACTCCGGCAGCGCGGGAACCACGTCGAGTTTCGCTTTGAGCGCGACGTCTTTCGGAACGCGCAGAAGCTCGTCGAGCGACTCGATGCCGATCGCGCCGAGCATCTGCTCGACGTCCCGTTTAGTGTGGGGTGCGTACATTTCGACGATTCTTTCGCGGCGCCGGCGCCGGTCCCCGGCCCACGCCGCCGGGCAGGCTCCGATTTCGTGAAACCGATTGCGACAATTGCAGTAAGAAACTCCAATGATAGCAGTGCTCGTTGCCGTCGGCATCCTCCTCATCGGAGCAACCGCATCTCTGACGTTGCGGCGCTACGGCGAGCTGCCCGACCGGATCCCCATACACTTCTGGTTCGACGGTACGGTCACGAACTACGGCCCCCGGCCGGTGGCATGGCTGCTCGTCGGGATTCAAATCGTGATCGCGGTTAGCTACGCGCTGACCTCTGCGAGCGCAGCCTCTCATCTCGCCGCGTCGATCCTGGCGGTCTGCGTCATCGCACTCTGCTGGCGCTCGCAGGTCCTCATCATCTCGGCGGCCCTCAGTGGCGAAAAGCGCGTCGAGATGACCGGATTCTATCTTTTTCTCGCCGCGACGATGACCGTCGGATTTGCCGCCGTACGTTTTACGGGCCCGTAAGTTACTCCGCAGTGATTTTTTGGTAGTCGGCTGCGCCGAGCAGCGATTTCGCCTCGTCCGGATTCGAAAGCTCGAGCTTGAAGAGCCAACCGGCGCCGTAGGGCTCGCGGTTGACGGCGGCTGGATCGCCGTCGAGGATCGTGTTGATCTCGACGACCTTGCCGGACATTGGCGTGAAGAGATCGGAGACGGCTTTGACCGATTCGATGACGCCGACGTTGAAGAACTGCTCGATCTGCGTGCCGACCTTCGGCAGTTCGACGTAGACGATATCGCCAAGCGACTCTTGCGCGTAATCGGTGATGCCGATCGTCGCACTCTCGCCGTCGAGCCTCACCCACTCGTGCTCTTTGCTGTACAGCAGGTCCTCCGGTTGCGCCAAGACTTCTCCTCTTTCACTTATTTCGCGCGCTTGTAAAATGGCAGCGGCACGACGGTTGCCTCATGCTTCGTGCCGCGTATCTCGACCTCCAGCCGCGTGCCCTCGGCTGCGGCCGCTTTTTCGACGAGCGCCGTCGCGATGTTCTTGTTGTCGAGCGAGGGCGCGATCGAGCCGCTGCGGATCGAGCCGGCGAGGCGCCCTTCATGCCAGACCGTGTAACCCTCTCGCGCCGGAACGCGCCCGCTCATCACCACGCCCACGATGCGGGAATAGTCGTCGCTTTGGATCTGCCGTTCGAGCGCGTCTTTACCGAGAAACTCCGGCTTGGCGGTCTTGACGGCCCAACTGAGGCCGGCCTGAACCGGCGTGATCGCGTCGGTTAATTCATGTCCGTAGAGCGGCATGCCGGCCTCCAGGCGCAAGACGTCGCGCGCCCCGAGGCCGCAGGGTTCAAGGCCCTCGCTACGATGGGTGTCGAGCAGCGCGCTCCAGATTCTCGGTGCATCGTTGTTAGAGAGGAAGAGCTCGAAGCCGTCCTCACCGGTGTACCCCGTCCGCGCGATGGTAGCCGGTGCACCGTCGACGTGGCCTTCGGTACAAAAGTAATATTTGAGTTCGTCGAGGTTGACGTCGACGTGCGACTGGAGCATTGCGACCGAACGCGGGCCTTGAATCGCGACGAGCGACCATTTGCCATGCTGGTTCTCGAGCTCGACGCCGAGCGCGGGGCGATTGGCGCTGAGATGGTGCCACATCTTATCGGCGTTCGACGCATTGACGACCAGCAGCCAGCGCTTCTCGAGGCGGTAGAAGATCGTATCGTCGTGCGTGCCGCCGCTCTGATTGCAAAACAGGTTGTAGCGCGCCTGCATCGGCTTCATCGTCGCAACTGCATTCGTGGTGAGGGTATCGGCCCAAAGCGCGACCATATCGCCGGTGAGCCAAAACTGTCCCATGTGAGAGAGGTCGAAGAGTCCGGCGCGGTGACGCACGGCATCGTGTTCCCGCAGGATGCTCGAATATTGCACCGGCATATCGAAACCGCCGAAGGGAACCAGCTTCGCACCCGCGCGGACGTGTTCGGCGTGGAGCGCCGTGCGCTTATTCAATGGCTGCGTTTATTAACCGTGGCATACGCGATGCGCTTCGCTACCGATTCCGGCTTTCCGCTGGCCTCTTCCGACTCGATAACGTGCTCGGCCTGACGGCGCTCTTTCTCGGTGTAACGAGACTTCCCCGGGCTTTGCTTGTTGACGGTCGCGTAGCCGATTGCCTCGGCCTCCTCCGGTGAAACGCCGCGGGCCTCTTCGCTTTCCTTGATGTGCTCGACTTGGCGATGCTCTTTTTCCGTGTAACGGTGATGTTGTCGTACCATGGTCATATGATGCCCCCGGCATTAAGCGATCAATCCACCGAGCCCAACGCTTAGTTGCTTTGCGTTCGCAGAATCTTACGGCTCAGGGTAACCCGGAGGAGAAGTGGCCGGACTTCGGAGGTTTTTCGGTCGGGTAGCTGTTGAGGAAGTCGAGCGTGGCATGGGCCACGATCTCGGTGCCGCTGCGCACGTAGACTTCGCCGTAAACGATGCGGCGGCCGCCGCGCAGGACGCGCGCTTCGGCGATAAGATCGTGCGGCGGCCCGGCCGGCGCGAGAAAGTTGCATTGCAATGCGATCGTTGTAGTATCTTGATCGCGCCCGTAAATCGACGCGAGTGCGACGTAGAAGACCGTGTCGCAGAGGCTGACGATCGCGCCGCCGTGGACGGCGCCCGTGCCATTGGTGATCTCCCTGCGGTAGGGCATACGCATTACCGCTTTGCCGTGCTCGACGCTTTCGAGTCTCAGGTCGAGGAGCGCAACGAAGTTGCTCTTCTCCTTCTCCCAGGCGCGCGGCGCACCCGAAAAGTCAATGCTCATCCTGCCCTCTTCGTCCGGTCAAAACGTATCCCCGCCGGTTGCCAGCATCCGGCGCAGGTAGAGCGGCAGAGAGAAAAGCCGCCGGTGGGTTTCGGAGTCGTAGAAAAAGCTCTCGCCACTCAGGCGCGCGCAGTAGGCATCGATGCGGCCGGCTTCAAGGCGCGCGAGATCGACCCGGTCGCTACAGGCCAGAAAGGCCCAATCGGTATCGAAGGCCGGCACGTGCGTAAAGAAAGAAGCGACGTTGGCGTAGTGGCGGCGCAGCGTGCGCGCCATCTTACAGTGCAGCGCGGCGTTGTGCACGCCGGCGGTGCTCGCTTGGAGCGCGTAAACTCCGCCCTCGACGAGGCGAGATTTGATCAGCGCGAAGACGCCGTCGTTAAAGAGCGGATTGCTTGGCGAATCCTCAAGCGGTTCGGTCAGATCGGAGAGGATCACGTCGTAGCGGTCTTGACGCACGCGCATATGCTCGAGCGCATCGCCGACGATCACCTCGGCACGGGCATCGTCGAACGCACCGGCGGACCATTCGGGAAGAAACTCCTTGGAGACGCCGATAACGCGGTCGTCGATATCCACCATCGTGCAGCGCGCAACGTCGGGAGAGCGCAAGACCTCGCGCAGCGTCGCGCCTTCGCCGCCCCCGAGAATCAAAATATTCTTGCGATCCGCGGCGGCCGCCAGCGCCGGATGGACCAGCGCCTCGTGATAAATCCGCTCGTCGGTCTCCGAGCTTTGGGTGTCGCCGTCGATCACGAGCATTTTGCCGAAGACCGGCGAGCGCAGCACCGCGATTTGCTGAAACGCGGAGCGTTCCGAGACGAAGAGCTCCTCGATTGCGTGATGATGCTGCTCGCTGGGTGCGAACTCTTCAACGTACCACTGCCAGTGCTGCGTCTTCGGCATGTCAGCCATAGATTGGCCGCACAAAAGAAGAACCCCGCCATGCGGCGGGGCTCTCCTTTACGAGCCGTCCTGAATGGAAAGGAGATTACTTATAGCAGTTGACCGCGAAGTAGAGCGGCGTTTTTGGAGGGAGCTCGAAGTTACGCGGAACGTCATATTGCGTGATCGTGACCGTCTTACCCTTAACCGGATATGGGCCGCCCGGCAAAGTCGTCCATACGGGCGAGCCTTTTTCTCCGGTCGTGAGGACCGCAGCAGCACACTTCGTCCCAGGGAACGCCTTGGCATCCGTTATGACGTACTGGAGAACCGGCTTCTTCCCCACGATCGGCTTGATGATCGTGTTGCCCTGATTTACGGCGACCGCATAGACGACCGTCGTTCCCTCGGCTTTGTATTTGTCAAAGGCTTTGCCTTTGTATGTTTCGATGTCGCCGCCGGTGTCGGTTGCGTCGGCGATATAGACCGAGGTAGCAGCCTTGAGATTGTTCGCGCCGATCGAGCCCTTAACGGTGATGTCGTGCCACTCTTGCAGACTGAAGGTGCCCCCCGTCGACTTCAACGTAATCTTCTCGCAAGCGCCTTTGAATATCCATTGGTACTGCGGGGGGGTCGTCGCGCACGTGGTGACCGCGAGCGGTTGCGCGAGAGCGGCCAGGCCGCCGGAAGCGGAACTGAGCGGCGCGCCATCCGATGATGGATCGCTCGTATCGTCTTGCCGCATCGGCGCGCCCGGCTCGGCCTGCTGCGCAGGAGCGGCGACGGGCGGTTGACCCTCGGAGCCGCCGGCAGATGGCATTCCCATGCCGGAGCAAGCTGTCAGCATTAGAACGATCGCTGTGACGATGCAGGCGCGAAGCATAGATAGACGCATGAAAATCGTTTCCCCTAGTTGGTGAGAGCAAAAACCCGTGTACGAACAGAATTGGACGGCAGGCGCGATGCGCCTGCCGCGTTAATGCGTTTCAAAGGTGATAATTGCTGATGATAGCGGTTAAAAAAAACCGCGCGCTTACGCCGTCAGCACCCGAGCGTCTTGATTGCGGTTGAGGACGTGCGTGAACTCGCCGTCGCTCTTCTCGATTCCGCGTTTGAGTTCGGTCGCGAGCACGCTTTTCGCGCGAAGCGTTGCGGCTGCGAAATCGCAAGCAGCCCAGGGGTCGGTGTGGTCGCCGCAAGTGTAAAAATCCATCGCGGCGTAGGCCTTCTCAGGCCACGTATGAATCGAGAGATGGGACTCGGCCAAAATGACCGTGCCCGAGACGCCCTGCGGCTCAAATCTGTGAAATGCGCTCTCCATAATCGTAGCGCCGGCGGCCTTGGCGGCCGCGATCATCATGGCTGCGATGCCGTGGATATCCCCGAGTAGCGATGGTTGACAGCCCGAGAGCTCGCACACGATGTGCCTGCCGAGTGCCTTCAATTTGTACAGGTCTCCTTGACCCTTGAGGAATCCCACCTCCGGACTTCGTCGGCTGGCGGCTGCGGTGCAGTCCGTTCCCCCGACCTTTCGGAGAGCTCGTGCCGGCGCTTTGCGGTGCGCGGGCGGCTCGCCGCGATGGCGCGAAGGGCGCGCCTTCCCCTACCGTGGCCCTCGTCGAGGGACCGGCGCCAATCATACCCCCTCACCACCCCCATGTAAAGGGCTGTCCACTATTTGTGCACACGCGAAAGCTTGGCTCTTACAAACCTCTGCTACAATGGCGGAAACGACTTTTTGTGCAGATGGAGACGCCGCAGATGAGGAAGCTCGCAAGCCCCTACACGTTTAGCCTTTGCATCGCTGGAGCGATGCTCACCGGGTGCGGTGGATCGCCGTCCGTCAGCCCGCTTTACGCAAGCAGCGACACGCTCTCCCATCAACAAACCTTTCAATATACCGGCGGTGCGCAACGCTTCAAAGTGCCGGCCGGCGTGACGACGCTCAACGTCGTCGCGCGCGGCGCTGAGGGAGGCGGCGTGTCCGGCTGCGGGTCTGCAGGGTGTTATTTTGAGGGCGGGATCGGCGGCCGGGTCCATGCTCAGATCCCGGTAAAGCCGGGGGAGACGCTCTACGTATACGTGGGTGGCTCGAGTGCCCGTTTGTCGCTCGCCGGCGGTTTCAACGGGGGCGGCAACGGCGGCAGCAGCGGTTCCTCGATCACCGGGTATGGCGGCGGCGGCGCCTCAGACGTGCGAGAAGGAGGCGACAAGTTGCAAGATCGCATCCTGGTCGCCGCAGGAGGCGGCGGACAGGGATCCGGCTGGAGCTCGTATTTCTACGGCTACGGCGGAAAGGGCGGCGGCCTCGTCGGCGGCTCCGGTAACTCTACGTATAAGAATAACGGCGGCGGCGGCGGCTCACAAACTCAGGGCGGCACCGGGGGTGCCGGCACGGGCCAAAGCGGGCAGTCGGGAGGCAACGGCTCGCTGGGTGCCGGCGGAAACGGTGGCAACGGCGACGACACCGGCTACACTAATGGGGGCGCTGGTGGAGGCGCAGGCGGGGGATATTACGGCGGCGGCGGTGGCGGCGGAATCGGATCCTCTGGAAGCACCGGTCCTGGCGGCGGCGGCGGTGGCGGCTCGTCCTACATCGAGCCGAGCGCTACTAAGGGCCGCACGTGGAGCGGCTGGAAGCCCGGCTGGGAAAAGCTCAAAGGGAACGGCCTGGTCGTCTTCAGTTGGTAGCGGGGTCGACGGGATTGTCAAGCTACCTCTTTACTATCTTGTTTTATCGGGGCCGACGGGGTACCCTAGTAGGGTAATGGCAGTAAAGATTGAGGCGCCGGTCAAGCCGGCTGAGCTGATCGAGGATTACCGGCACGGGTTCCACGATGAGGAAAAATACGTCTTCAAGTCGGACAAGGGGCTGACGCCGGATATCGTCGAGCGGATCAGCTCGATGAAGGACGAGCCCGCCTGGATGCGCGAGTTCCGCCTCAAAGCCTACGAGATCTTCCTTAGTAAGCCGATGCCGACATGGGGCGACACCGCTCGGCTCAACGAAATTGATTTCTCGAACATTCACTACTTCGTGAAGTCGACCGACAAGACGGAGCGCTCGTGGGACGACGTGCCGGAGGATATCAAACGGACGTTCGATCGTCTTGGAATCCCCGAGGCCGAGCGCAAGTTTCTGTCGGGCGTTTCCGCGCAGTACGAGTCGGAAGTCGTCTATCACAACACGACCAAGGCACTCGACGAGCAGGGCGTGCTCTTCTGCGACATGGACACCGCAGTCAAGAAATATCCCGAGATCGTTCAGAAATATTTGGCGACGGTGATTCCGCCGGGCGACAATAAGTTCTCTGCTTTGAACTCGGCCGTGTGGTCGGGCGGATCGTTCATCTACGTGCCGCCGGGCGTGACGGTCGCGATGCCGCTGCAAGCCTATTTCCGGATCAACGCCGAGAACATGGGCCAGTTCGAACGCACGCTGATCATCGCCGACAAGGGCGCCAAGGTGCACTATATCGAGGGCTGCACCGCGCCGAAGTTTTCGACGTCGTCGCTGCATTCGGCGGTAGTCGAGCTGATCGCAATGGAAGGCGCGTCGATTCGATACACGACGATCCAGAACTGGTATCGCAATATTTTTAACCTCGTTACGAAGCGCGCGATCGCGCACAAGGATGCGACGGTCGAGTGGGTCGACGGCAACATCGGCTCGCGCTTGACGATGAAGTATCCCTCGATCTATTTGATGGGCGAAGGCGCGCGCGGCGAGATTCTCTCGATGGCGTTCGCCGGCGAAGGCCAGCACCAGGATGCGGGGGCGAAGGTGATCCACGCCGCGCCGCGCACGACGTCGATGGTGACGAACAAGAGCGTCAGCGCGCACGGCGGCAAGACCACGTATCGTGGCTTGGTGGAAATACACGCCGGTGCCGTTGGCGCGAAGACTCGGGTGCGATGCGACGCACTCATCATGGACGACGAATCGTCGAGCGATACGAAGCCAACGATGAAGATTCACGAGCAACGCTCGACCGTCGAACACGAAGCGAGCGTCAGTAAGATCGGCGAAGAGCAGCTCTTCTACGCAATGTCGCGCGGTTTGGCCGAAGCCGACGCCGTGGCGATGATCGTCAACGGCTTCTTCGATTTCTTCGTCAAGGAACTCCCGATGGAGTACGCGGTCGAGCTCAATCGCTTGGTGAAAATGGAAATGGAAGGCGCCGTCGGGTAATCCGTGGCCGCGCCGCAATCGGCGGCGTTACCAGGAAATAATTATCTCCCCGTTGCCGGGCAGCGCGCCGCCGCCGACGTCTTTTGCGTGCGTTGCGCTTTCCTCAATGAACGAAGAGCCGCCGCCCCCGCCGCCGCCGCCGCCCTCACCGCTCGTGGCCCACGACCCGGCGCCTCCGCCGCCGCCGCCATAGTAACCGCCGCCGCCACCACCACCACCGCCGCCGCTGTAGCTCTGGCCACCACCTCCATCGCCGCCGATGGCGCGCTTGCCGTGATAACCGCGGCCGCCCTGCTGGTAGGGACTACCGCGCGTGCCGCCGATGCCAGGTTTTCCGCCCCTGTGCTGGCTGCCGCCGGTTCCACCCCCGCCCGTGGCTGAACCGGGATTTCCGCTGCCGCCGACGTTGCCCACTTCTCCGCCTCCGTTGCCCCCGGGCCCGCCGGCGTAAAAGGTTTGGCCGACGCCACCGCCACCGCCGCCACTCGCGACAATCACGCGGTTCGAAAAGCCGCTCCCGCCTTGGCGTACGTCGGAGGCGCCTCCGCCGCCGTCGCCGCCGATAGCATAGCTGCCGACGACCTTGCCTCCGGCACCCCCACCGTTATAACCGCCGGCGCCGCTCGTGCCGTATGTGGCACTTCCGCCTTCGCCGCCGACGTAAACCGCTAACGTCTCTCCGGGCGTCACCGGGATCGTTGCCTGCACGCGACCGCCGTTACCGCCTTGATAGTACTGTCCGGTCGGCCCACTGGCGCCGCTGGCGACGATCTTAACCGTCGTGACGCCTGCCGGAACCTTGAACGTCTGTTCCGTGCCGGTATAACCAAAGCTCTTCTTTGAAGCGTCGACTCGCGGCAGCAGACTCGGTGCCGCCGGCAACTGAGAACCGGCGCAACTCGAAAGCATTACCATGGCGGCGGCAACGGTGAGCGTACGGCGCAGACTCCCCATAAGACAACTCCTCAAAATGGCCGAATAAGCAACCTAGGTCAACTTGACTAAACCGCGTCTTGCGACAAAAGTCAACCCCGCAAAGGGGGCCGCTGGAGAGCATCCAAAAAGAGGCCAGGAACGGCCTTACGAAAGGCCGCTTGCGCCTGCCAGAAGAGGAGTCGCCATGCGGAGCTTACATTTTTTGGTGTCGGCCTTATCTGCGGCAGTCCTATTGAGCGCGTGCGGCACGGGTAACGGCGCCACCCCAATCTCAAACACTTCCAGGGCGCAAACGCGCCCGGCGCAGGGCGCGATCGTCTCCAACGTTGCTCATGAATACCTTTACGCCGCCAACTACGGATCCGACAACATTTCGGCCTACGCGATTCGGGCGAACGGCGCACTCTCGGCGGTGACCGGCTCGCCGTTTACGGCCGGCACTCAGCCTGCCGCCGTGGCGATCGCGCCGGCAAACAACTTCCTCTACACGGCCAACGAAGATTCCAATAATATCTCCGGCTACAGCATCAACGCCGCCAACGGCGCGCTCACACCGGTGTCGGGCTCGCCGTTCGCCGCGGGCGCCGAGCCATTTGGCATCGCAATCCATCCTTCCGGCAAGTTCGTCTACGTCGCCAACTATCAAGGAGGCAACGTTTCCGGTTACACGATCGACGCGAGTACGGGAAACCTGACACCGATCTCGGGCTCGCCGTTCGGCGCGGAGCAGCTACCCGACGGAATGGCCGTCACTCCAAACGGCAAGTTCCTCTACGTAAGCAATGGCGGAAATAGCGGGGGCAGCGTTTCCGCATATAGCATCAACCGGAGCAGCGGTACGTTGACGCAAGTAACGGGTTCGCCCTTTGCGGCCGGCGGTTACAACGACGCCCTGGCAATCGATCCTAAGAGTAAGTTCGTCTATGCGACCGACCTTATCGGCGGTGTCGACGCCTTCACCATCGGCAGCGGCGGCGCGCTGACGCCGGTCTCGGGATCGCCATTTAGCGCGGGCACCGACCCTTGGGCCGCAAACGTCTCAAAGGGCGACAAGTTTGCCTTTGTCGCCGATTACGGCTCCAACAACGTTTCCGTCTATACGGTGAACTCGAGCAGCGGCGGGTTGACGCAAGTAACGGGTTCGCCCTTTAACGCGGGCACGTCTCCTCGCGGCGTGGTGAGAGATTATTCAAGCAAGTTCGCCTATGTAGCCAACTATGGTTCCGACAATCTCTCGGGGTTCAAAATAAAGCCGACGAGCGGCGTCCTGACGCCGGTCTCGGGATCGCCTTTCGGCGCCGGCAGCAACGCGTTCGCGCTGGCCACCTGCCGGGTCGTGGCCCTGACGACATGCAAGCCGCCAAAATTATAGCGCGGGCGTTGCGGGGATCCGTTACCGCGCTTGCAGTTGCGCTTGTGCTCGCTCCCGTCGCGGCATCGGCGGATACCGCACCGGGAGGCCTGAACGCAAAGCAGATCGCCGAGCTGCGTTCCCAACCCCTGCCGGTATTGGTGCCGGCGTACGTGCCCGCGGGATTCCGCCTCGTTCGCGTCGAGGCCACGAGCGGCAAGCAAGCCTCGAACTCCGCAAACGGCTATCTGCTCGAATATCGAAGCTCCGACGGCCGAAAGTTTATGGTCAACGTCGGCGACGGCGACTTTGGCGACGTCGCACCCGACTATACCTCGTTTCGCCGCCCCTTCGTCGTGAACTCGACGGTCATCGGTTCCACGACGATGAGCCCCTCGAAGATTGGAACGCCGGATCAACCGGAGTGGCTGTACGTCTCTGATTATCGACCGCTGGAGCGATTAGGCAACTCGCATGCGATGCTGATTTTTAGCGGCACGAAGATGTCGGCCGACGACCTGCGACGAATTTACTCGTCGCTTCGAGCGATCTCGAGATAGCATCGTGACGTCGCGCGGCCGTCGCATGGCGATGGTAGCGCTGCTGGTCTTGGCTGCGCTGTACGCCGTCAAAGATTCGATCGGCGGCCAGAGCTACGCGGTCACCACACCCTACGATCCGTATATACGCTTGTTTGCCATCAGTCGCGTGATTCTCGTCGCGATTGCGGCCCTTATCGCACGAAAACCGACACTGAGTAAGTCCGACGCGCTGCTTTTTTGGGAATTTTCGGGCCTCTCGCTCGACGTCTTTTGGCAGTATACGCCTCGCGGACTTTTCTTTTGGTTCTCGGCCCTACTCGGAAACGCAGCAATCGGCTTCGGTATCGCACAGCTCGTGCGATATGCAGCCGAAGATCATCCAAGCCCGCGATTCGGAAAAAAGGTCGAGGTGTGGGGCGCCGCGATCGGCGCGACGATTGCGGTGGCCGGCTTCGCTCCGATAGCGCTCGCATATGGCAGCCTCGGCGGCAGAATGCTCGACGACACGACCTTTGCAACGCTCGCTCCGTGGCTCGATCGAATTCGCTGGTTCGGGATGCTCGGCGGAGCCGTCGCGATCGAAGCGTGCGCGGCTGGAGCGTTGCGGGCTGCTACCGCGGAGCGCAAAGCACACGCGTTGCTCGTCGTCGCGAGTTTCGCCCCACTCGCGCTCGCGACGTCGATTCACGCCGTCGAGCGGATCGTCACCGCCCACGACGTCGACGCGCTACGGAACGTCGACGTCGTCGGGAACGTCGTCACGGCCGCGGGACTCGCTTATGGAGCGCTAACGCGGCGCCTCGTCGACGTCGAGTTCTATGTGAGCGCCGCGCTGACGGCCGCTCTCGCCGGAGCGGCGCTCACCGTGCTTGCCTTTCTCGGCGAACACTTTTTCGTACCGTGGATCGGCAATTTGGTGGAACGTCTTCCACTCTTGGCCCGGTTCGGTCCAGAGGTGCGCGTCGGCGCGCATCTGCTCACGGCATTCGCGGCTTTCTTGGTGCTCACCAAGGTCTATGACGAGGCAGGGCCGCTCGTTCGCAACGCGATCTTTCACCACCGGGAGCAACACCTGGCCGCACTGCGCGCATTCGGCGAGACGGTTACAAGCCTAGACGACGCGCGCATCGCTCCGGCGTTGGTGGAGGCCGCTACCCAACATGCCGCGGCCACGTTCGGCGCCGTTTATCGGCGAGCGGACGACGGTTTTGCGCTGTTCTACGGCGCGGGCGGGCCGCAGCCGCCGGCGCGAATCGCCGCAAGCGACGCGCGTCTGCCAACGTCGCTGAGTCCACGCGTTAATGGCGACGGCAGCGCCACGTTCGCCATGCTCTCGGGCGAACGGATCACCGGCTTTCTTCTCGTCGGATCCAAACGCAACGCCGTCGCGTATGCGCCCGACGAACTGGGTGTGCTCGGACTGGCCGCGCGAGAAGCCGGGATCGCGATGGCCGTCAAAAAAGGCCGATGACGACGCCTACTGGTAAAGGATTCGCCATGCGCAACCTTTCAGCTGCCGCCATGCTTTTTGCGATGTCGCTGCCGCTGCTTGGAGCCGTGCCGGCCGGCGTCCGTTACTTCGACGCACACAATCATCTGAGCGGAATTCTCCCGTATTACGCCTACGCGGATCTGCCCGCATTCATCGAAAGCCTTTCGAATCCGCGCAGACAGGTGAGCGTTGAAGACCGCTTGGCGCTCTACCGCTATTTGAGCGATGTCTGGTATCCATCGAAGGGAGCCGCGCTCGACGACAAGCTGTTCTCTCCAGCCGACGGCCAGCGGTTCGCCCTAGGCGCGCGCGCCGCGCTGCTCGTTTACCGCAACCAAGTTGCGGGCAGCGCGGTGGCTCTCAACGGCACGTTGGAACGCGTACTGACGGCGACGCCGTGGTCCGAGTTCGACAGCGCGTACGCCTTCCGTGGAGGACCGGCGTGGTCGTATCTGCAGTCGCGTTTCTACGCTGGAAGCGACGAGCGGTTGAGCGCGGATCTCTGTAAAGCAACGATTCTCGACCTGGCGTCGACGCACATCGACAGTTCGGAACAATCGGTGCCGTTCGTCGGCGGATGGAGGTTCGAGCACGGCGACTCGCAGCCGCTCGACTCGATCGAGTGCACGATCGACGCGTCGTCCGACGCCGGCCTCGCGGCGGCACTCCACGCGATGGGCAAGCCGATCCCGACGATCAAAGTCGTGCTGATGACGCACACCGCGCAGCTCGCGGCGCTCTCGGGCGACGCGCAGTACAGCGAATGGTCGAAGACCGGCGCCTGCGCCGCCGTCGTGCTTCCCCGCGCGCTGGTAACGACGCCGAAGATGGTCTACGACGGGCTGATGGGCTGGAGCGCCGGGCGGCTCGTGGTTTCCGGCGCCGCGGCGGCGCAATACTTCAACACGGTCGTCGGTATCGACACGGCGGCTCCCGAGACCACCTGCTTCACACCAGAGGGGATGCGATACTACGAGCAACTCATCGGCGCGGTGTACGACGCGGCCAAAGCCCGGCGACTGGCAGGGTGGCACGGCAAACTGCTCGTGCACACGCATGTCGGCGAGGGTGCGGTCATCGCCTACGCACCAACTCCGCCGGCGCAACCATGGACGTTCCAAGCGCTCTTCTCCACACTTCCGCCGACGCGCACCAACTCGGCGCAGGCCCAGGCGAATATCTCGATCCTCTTAGCGGCGATTGCCCAGTTCGAGGCAGCTCATCCCGACGTCCACGACTACGTTCTCTTTCGCCTGGCGCACGATACCTGGGCGACACGAGCGCAAGCGCAGGCGATGCATGACCAGGGGGTCGAGGCCGACGTCAACCTCGAGAGCAACGTGGCAACCGGCGCATATGCGATCGCCCGAATGCCGCTCGGCGCCGCGAAGCTCCTTACCGGCGAGATCGATCCCGTCGCGGAGAATCCCGCGACGAACTTCGAGCTTAACGATCTCCTCCGCACGCTCGTCAACGATCCGAGCAACGTCGCGCAAGTGGGCGGCATTCTCGGCGACGCGTCGCTGAAGTATTTGCTCGAGGCGCGCGTGCGCTGCCTCTTGGGCACCGACGCCGACGGCGTCGAACACTCCGACATCGTCAAGGAGTACGCCTACGCCGCCTCGTTGATTGCCTATTGGAAGCAAACCGACCCGGCTTTTCATACGCAGGCAAGCGACGTCAACCAGCAGACGCTCTTCGACAACGTTCGCTGGCACTTATCGAATATGGCCGCCGACCGCGCCCTGCCGTACTGACGCTATTCCACGCTCTTACGGGATATCCAGAGCAACAAACGCCGCGGACTCAACCGCGCGGCGAGCGGGACGAGCTTGTTCGAAAAGCCCGGGATCACGAGATCGCGACCGCGCATCATGCCGCGATAGCCAGCCAGCGCAACCTCCGCGGCGTCGGCGACGTGCCGCTTAAACAGCAGCGTCTCCTTCGCATGGGCGCGCTCCGCAAAGCCGGTCGCCGTCGCGCCCGGACAGAGACACGTCACGGTGACGCCGGTACCGCGCAACTCTTCGGCGACCGCTTGCGAAAACGAGATCACGTATGCTTTGGCGGCGTAGTAGACGGCCATGAACGGACCCGGCAGAAACCCCGCAGTCGAACCAAGGTTTAGGATCCGCCCCGCTCCGCGAGCCCGCATGCCCGGCACGTAGCTGCGCGTGAGCTCGGTAAGGGTCAAGACGTCGAGCAACACCTCTTCGCGAATCCGCTCTTCCGCGATCTCATCGAAACGCCCGTTCGTCGCAAAACCGGCGTTGTTGATCAACACCTCGCACTCCGGCACGCGCGCGCGCACGGCCGCCGCCGCGCCGGGCTTACTCAGGTCCATCGCCAGCGTTTCCACACGTACCCCGTGACGATCGCGCAGCTCTGCCGCGATAGCATCGAGTTTCTCCCCCGAGCGCGCGATCAGCACCAGATCGTATCGGTCCGCGGCGAGCAATCTCGCAAACTCGAGGCCCAGACCCCCTGAGGCTCCCGTAACGATCGCGCGCCTCATCGAACTTCTCGGTTTGCCGAGCTTGCTAACTTCTAAGCCATCGTGCGAATGCGTTCACTGCAGCTCCGCAAGATCGGATTCGGAGAGCCCCAGTCGCGCCGCCTCGAGGTTCTCTTTGAGATGTTTTACTTTCGACGTGCCCGGAATCGGCAGTATGACCGGCGATTTCGCGAGCAGCCATGCGATCGCGACCTGCGCCGGCAGCACGCCGTGGCGCTGCGCAACGCGCGCCAGTGCTCCGCCCGGTTTCGCCAGATCCCCGGTCGCGAGCGGGAACCAGGGAATGAACGCGACGTTCTCGCGCGTACAGTACTCGACGACATCTTCGGCGCTGCGGTCGGTTAGATTATAGAGGTTTTGCACCGAGACGATCGTCGCCACGCGGCGCGCCGATTCGATCTGTTCCACGGTCACGTTCGAGAGGCCGATGTGACGGATCTTCCCTTCGCGTTGCAACTCGACCAGCGTCCCGACTTGATCGTCAAACGGTACCTTCGGATCGGGGCGGTGCAGTTGCAAGAGGTCGATGCGTTCTAGGCGCAACCGGCGCAAGCTTCCCTCGACCGCCGCGCGCAAATGTTCGGGCCGTCCGTCGGGCTGCCAGTTGCCTGGTCCGGGCCGCACGAGGCCGGCTTTGGTCGCGATGACGAGATCGGGCGGATACGGATAGAGCGCTTGCGCAATCAATCGCTCCGAGACTTCGGGCCCATAGGAATCCGCAGTGTCGATAATCGTGATGCCGAGCTCGACGGCGGCTTCCAAGACGGCGATCGCTTCGTCGTGGTCGGACGGCTCGCCCCAGATGCCGGGCCCCGTAATACGCATTGCGCCAAAGCCGAGTCGATGGACCGGAAGGTCGCCGCCAACCGCAAAGGTGCCGCTTGCGGCCGCCGGGCGAAGGTCGACCTGCGGGGACTCTTGTGAGGTACTCATGGAGTCGTTGACGCCCGCGAATTCGCGTTTGGTTTCACCATTTCTCAGCCCTTGCACGGGAACGCATGCCATGCTGGTTGCGCTACCTGGATTGCGAAAGGAACGGGAGTCAGTGCGCTTCGCGACCGTTACCGCTGTAGCCGCGGTTGCCGTATTAACGGCCTGCACCAAGACGAGCCTGCTGCCGGACGCCGCCAGCGCGTCATGCCGGCCACATCCTGCGCAAAGCCTTTCGAGCATACTCCCCAACGCGACGCCGGCGCCACGCGTTGCAACGGCGGCGCAGTTAGGACTGTGGCCGCGCCAAGGGCCGTCGGTCCGCGTCTGCGGCGACGTGGGAACGGGCTTTGCGCGCTGCCAAGCCTGGGTGCGCACCGACATTCGAGGCCCCCTTGCGCACAACACGCCGGGCGGCTACGCTCCCAGCGATCTCCAGACGGCATACGGGCTAACGTCCGTCAGTCAGACCGGCGGCGGCGGCCAGACCGTCGCCATCGTCGATGCATATGACGATCCGAACGTAGAGTCGGATCTCAACGTTTACCGCTCGCAGTACGGACTGCCGGCGTGCACCGTCTCCAATGGCTGCTTCACCAAACAGAAGTATACGTCGCAGACGAACGCGGGGTGGTCCGCGGAAGAATCCGTCGACGTCGAGATGGTTTCGGCCATCTGCCCCAAGTGTAAGATTCTCTTGGTAGAAGCGGCGTCGACGAGCATCACCGATCTCAGCAGCGCCGAACAATACGCGACCACCCAGGCCGACTACGTCAGCAACAGTTGGAGCAGCAACGAGGGAACGGAAACGTACGACGGCGTCTATAAGGACGGCTGCGGAGCGATCGTGGCTTCGACCGGCGATCACGGTTATAACTCCACGGCTCAGTGGCCTGCCATACTTCCAAGTGTCGTCGGCGTCGGCGGAACCAGCTTGACGTCGATCGCTCCGCGAGCCGAAACCGCATGGCTGCACGCAGGGAGCGGCTGCAGCAAACTTTACGGCAAGCCGAGCTTCCAAAACGGTTTGAACACCGGCTGTTCGATGCGCGCGCAAGCTGATGTCGCGGCCGATGCAGATCCCCACACGGGCGTGGCAATTTACGACACGTTCCAGCGGAGCGGCTGGCTCGTCTTCGGGGGAACCTCCGTCGCCACGCCGATCGTCACGTCGGTCTTCGCACTCGCAGGGTATGCAAGCACCGATCCTGCCGGAAACCTTTACTCGCATACGTCGGCCTTGAGCGACATCACCTCCGGCAGCAACGGCACGTGCGGCGCCCCGCTCTGCGTTGCCGGTCGGGGGTGGGACGGTCCGACGGGACTCGGCACGCCTAATGGTGTAGGTGCGTTCTAGAAAACAATTCATGCAAGCACCGCTTGGTTTTAAACTCGGATGCAACCCGAGGACGTTCGACCCGACAATCCCACACCTTAGCGCAATCCTCGGGGGTAAGACACTACCGCCGCCTCCGGCATCCGTAGACTACGTCACGGGAATGCCGCAAGCCCCGAATAAGTTCGGCATGATGCTCAACAATACGCTCGGCGATTGCACGTGCGCGGCGTTCTATCACGCGCGGCAGGTTTGGACCTTCCATTCGACCGGAACGACGCAGACGGCGCCCGATGACGACGTCGAGCTTTTGTATGAAAAGGCGTGCGGTTACAAACCGAGCCAAGGCGGCGAAGGCCCCGGCGGCAACGAGCAGCACGTCCTAACCTACATTCATAAGACGGGCGCACCGATCGGGCCCGACGGGCCGCCGGTCGATAAGATCCTAGGCTTTGTGGAAGTCGATCCGCGCAATCTCGACGACGTAAAACGGACGATTCTTAACAGTGGCATCGCCTACATCGGCTTTAACGTGCCTCAAAACATCATGACCGATCCGCCACAAAAGATCTGGAGCGTCGCTCCCGGCAACCCACGGATCGTCGGCGGGCATGCCGTCGCCTTACCGGGGTACGACGCCGATGGGGCGATCGTGATTTCGTGGGGAGCGCTCTACAAAATGACGTGGCAGTTTTTCAGTAAGTACGTTGACGAAGTGTACGACATCGCCGATGCAAGCTGGTCGAGAAGCACGTTTGCCTCCAACCATAAACTAAGCCTCCCGGGCGGCCTCTCGGAAGCCGAACTCGTGCACCAAATGCGCTACCTATCTTAACTGCCACGCCCTCACCAAGACGATTGCGTTCCAACTAAGGAGAAAGGATTCGCTTGCTGGAACAATCACGCGGGTGGTGTGGAGGATAGGATGTTGCAACGTACCGCATTCTTGAGCAAACTGATCGGGCTTTTTTGCGTTCTCTACTCGCTCTCGATGTTCGCGCACCGTCCGGCGGCATTGGGCGCCGTTGGCGCGCTCGTTACCGAGCCGGGTGCCCTGTTGGTCCTCGGCTTCGTCGTGCTGGGCCTCGGAGTCGCAATGGTTCTGGGTCACAACGTTTGGTCGGGCGGGGCGCTGCCCGTCGTCGTCACGATCGTCGGCTGGCTAACGCTCTTCAAAGGTCTGTTTCTCACATTCCTCGCACCGGCGGGCGCCGCCGCTTACCTGTCGGCAGTGCGGTACGAGCAGCTTTTTTACGTCTACGCGGGCGTAACGCTCGCTCTCGGCGCCTACTTGACGTACGCCGGATTCACCATGAAAGGACACCCCAATGCTCAAGGCGGGCGATAAAGTCTACATCGACGGCACCAAAGAAGAGGGTATCGTCAAGGAAGTTCATCCGCACGAGGTCGTCGTTCGCGTTGCGACGCCGCAGGGGCACGAGACCCGCAAGTACACCTATGAGGACCTGCGGCTGGATCCGACGATGGACGAGGCATCAGGTTTTATCGATCACTAGTCCCTTGGCCCTTGCAGGAGGCATTGCAATGACAAACGGAGATCCGCTGAGTTTCGCAAGAGACATTCGCCCGATGTTCACGGATATGGACGTCGCGCACATGAAGACCGCCGGCATAGATCTTTCCGACAGAAACGACGTGATGACGCATGCGGACGCGATCTACCGGACGGTGAGCACGGGAGCGATGCCTCCGCCCGCCTCCGGGGAAGTCCGTTGGACCACTGAAATGTGCGACCGTTTCAAGCGCTGGCAGGCCGCGGAGTGCCCCGAGTAAGGAGAGCGGTCAGTCTTCCTTGACGGCCTCGACGTCGATGACGATGTCGATCTGCGGACTGACAACGACGCCGCCGTCGGGCATTTGATCGTTCCAGTCGACGCCGAAGTCGTAGCGATCGATGCGCGTGCGGGCCGTAAACCCCGCGCGCGTCCTCGGGCCTTTGTCCACTCCATCTTCCCACCACGGCGTTTCCCAGGCTCCGAGATAACGCACGTCGAGCGTTACCGGCCGAGTAGCCTCTCTTATCGTGAGATCGCCGGTTACTCGGTAATCGACCGGGCCGATCTGCGAGACGCCGGTACTTTTGAAGCGAATCTCGGGATAGCGCTCGCAGCTTAGAAAGTCGGGACTGCGAAGATGGTTATCGCGCGCCTCGGCGCCCGTCCAGCACGTCGACGCCTCGATGACCGTCTCGACGGCGAGCTGTCGCGGATTCGCCGGGTCGAACTCGAGCTGCCCGTGGACGTTTTTGAACGAGCCGCGCACCCAGGTTACCATCATGTGGCGCGCGCGAAACTCCGCCGCACTGTGCCCAGGCTCGAAAAACCACTTCATGCGCACGATCGTTTAGGTATTCCTTATCGTCATCCTTCGACAGGCTCAGGGCAGGCTAAGCTCAGGATGACACTGGGAGGGCTCAGTCCGACACAGGGAGTCACTCTGGGCTAGGCGGGTGCGTTAATTCAACGTGTCGACCATCCGTGCAGCCGCCTCGGCGGCCGCGCTTCTTGCTTTTACGGTTGCCGGAACGACGAGCGCCAGCGATACGCTGCGCTCCGTCGCGGCCTCCTATTACGCGAAGGCCGGGCAGATCGCGACGATAACGGGACGCGATTCGACGATGGACTACTACCAGCGCCTGCTCGACGACGCCGATCTCTTGAACGCTGCGCCGCCGAGCTACTACACCGCCGAGCAGTGGCAGCACTCGGTGCAGGGCTTTTCGCAACTCGACCTCAGCCTCGCGAAGCAGCTCTTGGCACAGTCGTATCAACCGATGGAGTCGATTCGAGGCCTCGGCGAAACGCTCGTCCGCTCCTCAAAGGACGGAACGATGCAGCCGGTAGCGGTCTACGTGCCATCCGGATACTCGAAAGATAAGCCGGCGCCGCTGTTGCTCTTCTTGCACGGGCGGCTGGAGTCCGAGTCGCGTCTGCTTGCGCCTGAGTTCATCGAGGACGTCGCCGAACGGACGGGGACGATCGTCGTCGCCCCATACGGGCGCGGCTATTACGATTTTCGCGGTTCGGCGAGCGACGTCTACGACGCCTTCGACGCGGCGACCCGAGCCTTTACGGTCGACCCGCACAAGCGATATCTGGCAGGCTACTCAATGGGCGCGTTCTCGGCGTTTACCATTGCCCCCATGCATCCGGAGGATTGGGCGGCGGTCATGTGCATCGCCGGATCGCTGCTCGGCTCGAGGTCGCAATTGATCGAGTCGAAGATGCGCGGCACTCGCTTCTACGTGTTGACGGGAGCGCGCGACGAAATCGTGCCGACGCTCTTTCCTACACTTACGGCAATCTTTCTGCGCGACGTCGGAATCCCGGTGACGTTCTATTCGCAAGCCAACGGTACGCATCTCTTGTACTCGCTGCGCTCGATCCTCTCACAAGCATGGAGCGATATGGAATCCGGCGTCGTGCGCGCGCCCGAAGGGCTCGGTGCCGGCGGGCAGGGTCTGCCTGAAGCGATGCCCTGATTTCCAGGGCGTGATATTATCGCTCCCATGAGTAGGAGCATGCAATGGGCGGCGTGGGGCGTGGCCGCCGTCGTCGCGGTCGCCCACCTCGTAACTGCCGGGCGTTACGGCTTCTTCGTCAACGAACTGTATTTCATCGTGTGTGGCCGCCATCCGGCGTTCGGCTACGTCGATCAGCCGCCGCTCGTGCCGCTGATTGCGGCGGCGACGCAGTTCGCCGGCGCGCACGTCTGGCTCTTACGACTGCCCTCCGTATTGACGGCGGCACTGCTCGTGCCGCTCGTCGTGTGGTTCGCGCAGTTGCTCGGCGCCAGCACCCGCGGGGCGTGGCTGGCGGCAGTCGCTGCGGCGTCGGCGCCGATGCTGACGGCGATGACGTCGACGTTCACGACGTCAACCTTCGAAGTCTTCGATTTTACCGCGGTCGCCTATCTCGTCGCCCGAGGGTTGCTGCGCGCAGAGGGGCGCGCTTTTTGGTGGGCCGGGGCCTTCGCCGGCTGCGCATTCGAATCGAAGTACGGTATCGTTATCTGGGTCATCGGATTGGCCGCCGGTCTTCTTGCGGCGGGGCCGCGCACGCCATTTCGCGTGCGCGACCTATGGATCGGGATCGGCATCGCCGTTGTAATCGCGCTGCCCAACGTGCTCTGGCAGCTCGTGCACGGGTTTCCGTTCCTGGAAGTCATGCGCAACGATAGCGCCGGCAATCTCACCGGCACGCCGGTTGAATTTTTGACCGATCAAGTCGTCGCGCTCAATATCGTGCTCTTGCCATTATGGGTGACGGGCATCATCGCACCGTTCGTCTCGGCGCGGCTCGCTCCGTTTCGTTTTCTGGCGATCGCTTTCGTGGTTTCGGCCCTGCTCATCTATGCAACGCACGGAAAGAGCTACTATCTCGCCGGCGCGTTTCCGACGATGTTCGCGCTGGGCGCCGCGGCGTGCACGAGACTGCCGAAGGCGGTCGTGGCGATATGGGCGACGCTGGCCGCCGCCAACGGTGTGCTCGCGCTGCCGTTCGTGCTGCCGCTCTACCCGCCCGGCCGGCTTCAGTACGTCATCGAACGATCCGGCTTCAAGGAGCGGCCGGAAGAGGTAGCGACGATGGGCGCACCGCTCACGCAGATCTTTTCGTACGAGTTCGGCTGGCAGGAGATGACGAATGAAGTCGAGCGAATTTATGCATCGTTGCCCGCGAGCGATCGGGCAAAGGCCGCGATCTTCGCGACGCGCTACGGCGAGGCCGCCGCGATTGACGTGCTGGGCCAAAACCTTCCGCCGGCGCTTAGCGGAAACAATCAGTACTATCTGTGGGGGCCGCGCGGCTTCGACGGGTCGGTCGTGATCGCAGTCAACGTCGACGCCGCGCAATGGTCGCAGTGGTGCGATTCGGCGCGGGTCGTCGGTGGCTTCGGCACGTCACCGTACGTGATGCCGCGAGAGCGCGACCGTCCGATCGTTCTCTGTCGCGGCATGCATCCGGCGCTCCCCCAACTCTGGTCGCGTTTGAAGTTCTACGGGATCTAGCGCCGACGGCGGCTAGGGCGACCCAGAAGACGTGTCCGCGGACTTCGTGAGTTGGAAGTCGTACTGTTGCGTCTGGTCTGCAAAGACGGACTGCCCCGAGACCGCCTGTGTATTGTAGCCCGCCTTGACGAAGGTCAGCGTGTAGTTGTCGGGCGGCAACGAAAGGACGACATAGTGTCCCTTGGCATCCGTCGTCGCGGTTGCCGCTTGAGAGGGCGCGCTGATCTGTACTTGGACCCCTGGGATCGGAGCCCCGGTGCTCGCGTCGGTGACGATGCCGGCGATTCCGCCGAGGTCGTCGGCGATTGCCAAGCTCGGGTGGCTCATGAGGGCTAGAAGAAGCGCGAGCGCGGCCAAGGGCAGGCGCCGCGCAAAAGACTTCACGATTTTGGTTTTGTTCGACATGCTAAATTAGACCATTGCGTCGCTCTAAATGTTTCAACTTCTTTCTAGTGAGATGCCCGATGAGCGGCTCGGTTGGCCGCTTTCCCGCTCGGTCCAAAGCCTAAATCACTCGAATCGTCGCCATCATGCCGCCGTCTTCGTGGTCGAGCATGTGGCAATGGAAGACGAAGGTTCCGCGTATCGCCGGATTTCGAAAGTCCACGAGGATGCTTACCGTTCCGGGAATGCTGCGCGTACCGTGGCGCCGCCGCGCGGGGACCAGCACCGTATCGCGCCACGTCCGCGGATCGATTGGCACGCTATCGACCGATTCGACCACAAAGTGCACTTGGTGAATGTGAAAGTCGTGGACCTCGTCGGTATCGTTGCGGATCGTCCACTCTTCCAGCGTCCCCGAGCGAGCAACGATTGCGGGTGGCGCGCCCATCGAAAAGGCGCGCCCGTCGATGTAGAATCCGGCAGGGTCCTCGGTCAGGGTGACGGTGCGTCGAACAGTAGGCGTCGCTAGAGAAATCGCCGCGGCAGTCGCAACCGGCAACGCCCGCGCACTCCATGAGACCGCCGTCTGTCCTGGCGGCGCATTGCCCGGCGCAAGAATTGCAAGCACGGCCTGCGGATCGCGATCGCCGGCCGTACCGCTGTCGTAGCAGCGCGACCGAAGGAGCGTTGGACCCGGCTGCCCCGTTACGACGAACTCCGCACGCCCAGCCGGCGGGACGACAACGTGCCCGGCCCAAACGATCGCTGGGTTTCCAGGATAGGCGCCGACCGGGTAACCGTCGATCGCGACGATGCCCAGCCGCTCGTTGTCGACGGCAAGATCGAGAACTCGGCTCGCCGACGCATTCAAGACGTGAAAAAACTGCCGCTCGCCCGGCTCGATATCGATTGCCGGCTGCTCGGAACCGTTTACAGTCAAATGCAGACCAACCTCCGGCAGGCACGCCCTGTTCGGCCCCAAGTTGTCGTCGGCGTCGAGCGTATAGGACCGTGGCGTCAGCTTGCGCGCGTACCAGGGAATCGCCAGGATGTTCGGCGTCTCTTGAACGTCGCGAACGACGATGATGCGATCGCGCAGCCCTGCAAGGCTCGGGACTCGTTCCCGCAGACCCTCAACGACGATCACCCCCGCCATGCCGCTCGTGATTTGCCAGTACGTCTCGCCATGCGAATGAGGATGATACCAATACATTCCGGGCTGTTGGCTTTTCAGTACGTGCACGATGTAGTGGAGCGACTCTCCAGGCCGAGCCAACGTCATTAGCACTTCGTCGCCGGGCTTCGTGGGCGCAACCTCGAGGCCGTGAAAATGAAGATTCACCGCATTGGCCGTATCGCTCGCGATCGGCAGACCGTTGTGCAGCGTGACGTCGATCGTATCGCCGGGACGGACGCGAATCGTCGGGGCTACGTCGCCGCCCTGGTACGCAAAATGAGGCCGCCCGGCGTTGCCGTCGCCGGCAACGTCGAGGCTCAGTCGCGCGACGCCGCGGGTCGCTTCGACTTCCGAAATATTCGCAAGCGCACGATGCGCGTCGGGCAGGGCGGCGACGGTGGTAAAGGAGACGCGGCCGAGCGCGCTTTTTCCGTCGAGACTCCATGCAGCAATTGCAATAGCGTTGTCGCCGCCTTCGTTTAGGATTCCGCCCGGCACCGGGAAGACGCGCGGAAATCCAGGATCGCTGCGATATTGTCCCACCAGCCAGCCGTTGACGTAAATGAAGGCTCGATAATCGGGGCGCCCGGCATCATCCAGGCGCAGGGCGGCGAACGTCGTCAGAGGGACGGAAACGTGGAGCGCGACGTGCGCGCGGTACCATGTAACGCCCGCGCGAGCCGCGGCTGCGGGCAGCGTCGCCGGCATCCACGCTAGATCCGAGAACTCCGGATTCTGCCAGCCTGCGATCTCGCCGCCGAGACCCCCGGAGTTGAGGGGCCCGCGAACCGGATCGGTATTGTACTCGCCGTTACCGAGAACGTGCCACGCGATGCCTCCGCGCCCATCGGAAAGCGCGGCACGCAGCATGCCGCGCGACTGAGCGCGATTGGGATCGCGGCTGAGGTTCTCGTTGTGACCCATGTTTTCGAAGAGCACTGAAATCACGTTGCCGGCGTTAACCCGCAGCGCTGCCGGCTCAACTCTCATCCTTGCCGAGATCGTGCCGTCGTCGCGCGCGTCCGCGCTTCCAAGGTAGATGCCGTTGAGCCAAACGGCGGCGGCGCCTGCGCGGCCGGTCATGCCGGCAAACACGAATGCGCGCTCGGCACCACTTGCCTTGAAGTGCCCGCGGTACCACACGACCCCATGATGGAAGCCGTAATCGTCGACGCTTAGAAACTCTCTGCGGGAACTGCGTCCGCTTGGCGACGGCGGGGCGCGCAGAGGCGCGTCGTCAGCATCTCGCGGGAGTGCCGTAAGCAGCGGCGGCCACGCCTGGTCGTCGAAAACGCGCTCGCTCTCGGCGTCGTCTCGATGTGAGCGCCACCCGGTGATTTCCGGGAACGCGATCGTGTGAGACTCCGCGAGCCGCTCATCCTCGTGCCTGTGATAGGCGCTCAACGGGTCGCCCGTCCAGCCCCAGTCGATGCCATCGTACGCGACGGCGAAGACCTGCGAGATAAACGGTACGTCGATGCCGTCGGAGCGAGCCTCGCGTTGACGCGCCGCCTGCACGCTTGCCGCGGGATCTTCCTGCGTTCCGTAGAGGATGACGCTGCCGCGACCAGCGGTTAGTTGGTGGCGCGCGAGCCGCGCATCGATGGCTGAACGCCATTGTCGCAGTTCGCCTTCGTAACGCGAACCCGCCGTTTTCGTGAGGGCGCTTCGCGCGAAAATCCAGTCGGGAAGGCCGCCGCCCTCGGCGCCGTCGTCAATAAACGGGCCCGGCTGCGCGATTACATAGAGCTTCTCTTGTGCCGCAACGTCGAGCAGCGCGTCGACGTCGCGCACTCCCGTAAAATCATACGCTCCGGGACGCGGAGAATGGTAGCCCCAGAAGAAGTCGAGCGCGACTGCGTTATAACCCGCCGCCTTTATCTTACGAAATGCTTCGCGCCAGAGATTTTGCGCGGGAAGCCGCCAATACTGGAACTGCGCCGCCCGGATCGGCGTTTGTCGCCCATCGATGGAGAGCGCCGTACCGTCATATCTGACGACGTGGCGAACGCGGGCCGGCATGGTCCCGCGCGCAGCCGGGTGCGCCACGCACCCGGCAATGCCGCAAGCGAAGAGACTCGCGGCGACGAGCGTTCTCGGGAACGTTACTTAACGACACCCTGAATTGGAGTTGCCGATCCGCTCGCGCCGAGATGCTTGAGACCGAAGATATCCTCGATGGTGCGCAGGACGCTGTAGTGATTGATCGTTTGGCTATACTGTCCCGCGTTCACGTTGCCGATGAGGATCGTGGGTATCTGGTTTCCCGGGCTTCCGTCGTTCTCGTCGAAGGTCAGGATCAGGAGACCGTCATTGGCGGAGTCCCAAGCGATCAACTTGGGCAGGTTCTTCTTCGCCCATTTGTCGCCGGTGCTAATCGCGCAATCGTGCATGTCGTTGCACATGTTCGGCGTGATCCACGTGAACTGCGAGGGCGGTTTCTTGAGCGGTCCCGGATACACGATGCTCACGGAGCCGGGAATCTTCGTGAAATCCGGCCACGGAACGTGCTTGCGCATGTAGAGCCAGCCGCTCGGGAGCGTGTCCGGAACCGCCATGCAGCCGGTGTAGCCGTTGTACGGCATGCTTTCGGCGTAGCCGGTAAACGAGACGCCGGCCTTGAGCAACTCGCTGCCGAGGCTCTGCACGCCAAACGAGACCGGGCATTGGTCCGAACTGACACCCTGCGTCGATCCGCTGAAGAGGGCGAGGTAGTTCGGTTCGCTTGGGTGGGTGATCGCAAAGCTCTGCGTCATGTTCGCCCAGGTTTTCGAGAGGCCGGTAATATAGGGTGCTTGGGGGCTGCCGATCACGTCGTCGTACGACTCGTTTTCAAAGATGACGAGCTGCACGTACTTCGTGGTAATCGCCGCGGCGATCTGCGAATTGCGCGCGAGCGCTTGGGTGGGAGCCGACGCGCTTGCGCTATTGCAACCAACGAGCGTTCCAAGTACGAGGAGCAGAACCGGCGTTAACAGACGTCTCAACATTTTCATCCCTCCGAGGATGAGGCAGACTTCTGGCGCGGCGATGGCGCACCTGTTTAAGAGCGCCTTAAGTGCGCGTCATATTCTTGGCAACGCTCGAACTTCGCCATCTTCGTCTCCCACCATCACGACGTCGGCGATCGATGCAAAGATGCCGGTCGCGACAACGCCGTGGATTGCCCGCAGCACGAGATCGAGCGTGCCGGGTTCGTCGATCCGGCCGAAATGGCAGTCCAGAATCCAGTTTCCGTTATCGCTCACAAACGGCGTCTCGCCACCCCTTCGCGCGATTTCAACGTTGGGATCCCGGCGCGAAATCTCACGCGCGACGTAGGGTTCGGCGAAGGGCACGATCTCGACCGGGAGCGGAAACGCTCCGAGCACGGAGACTAACTTTGACGGCGTGACGACGACCACGAAACGCTCGGCCACGAGAGCGACGGCTTTCTCCCTGAAGAGTGCACCGCCGCCGCCTTTGATCAACGCCCAGTCCGAAGCAACTTCGTCTGCGCCGTCGATTGCGACGCGCATCTCGCGTTCGAGCAATCCGACGAGTGGAATATTCCACCGGCGGCAGAGGCTTGCCGTCTGTTCAGACGTTGCGACGGCGCTGATTTGCTCGCCCGCAGCGACTCGCTGTGCGACGCGTTCGATGGCCCAATAGGTCGTCGTCCCGGTGCCGAGCCCAATGCACGAGCCGTCTCGCACGAATTGATCGACGGCGGCATATCCAACCGCTCGCTTTCCGATGTCGACGACGGGCGAGTCGTTCATCGCGGTCACGCGCTACGCGTGAACCGCGAGCGGGCTCGAATTGTCGCAGTTTGCGTTCGCTCTCGGAGCCGGGTGCCGCCGTCAAAACGATCAGGCGCATATCGCCGTCTCCGGGCACGTCGAACTGCGTATAATCCAGGATCAGCTCGCCGAGCTCCGGGTGCACGTAGCGCTTGAGGCCTTCGGCCGATCCGAGCACGTCGTGCTGCGCCCAAAGGTTTCTGAACTCCGGGGAGTTCGCGCGCAGATCTTCGATCAGCTCGGTGAACGCGGGATCGTGCGGATACTTCGCAGCGACCGCGCGAAACTGCGCGACGACGCGACGCATAGAACACTCGGGATCCCCAAGCCGGCACTGTGAGTTGGGATCGCGAAAGAGTCGCCACACCATATTGCGCGCGGGACCCGTCGCGCTGGAGAAATCGGAGAGCGCGTCGGCGCTGCGGTTCCACGCAAGCAGATCGAAGCGACGTCCGCGAACGTACGCGGGCGAAGGTTCGAGCGCGGTGAGAACGCGCCGCACGAGATCGCTGACGTGCTCTTCTTCTTGCGCGGGCGCAGGGGTGGTGATTCCGGCCAAGAGATGGAGGTGCCGGCGCTCGTCCGACGTCAGACGCAACGCTCGTGAGATCCCGTCGAGGACGTCGCCCGAGACGTTGATGGGTAGCCCCTGTTCGAGCCGGGTGTACCAGGTGGTGCCGATATTCGCGAGCAGCGCGACCTCTTCGCGCCGCAATCCCGGGGTTCGCCGCCGCGCTCCATCGGCCAAACCGACGTCCGACGGGACGATCTTCGCCCGGCGCGTCCGCAGAAAGTCGCTAAGTTCCGACCGGCGTTCGATCGTCGCGTTCATCGTTAAACTGTCCGTTCTAGTACTAGGATAGACCAGGTTCTAGTCATAGTATGGCACAAGCAGTAGCCTAGGGGCAATCACCTCTCCTAAGAGCACTCCACTACCCATGACGGTTGCCGAACGGACCCCCGGGCCACGGGGAATTGTTCCCCTTCGCCCTTCCGAAAAACCCAAAAACCCGGTCACCCTTCCCTTCGACTCCGCTCAGGGCAAGCTGGCTCAGGGCGACAGGGAGAGCTTGGCCGAGTACGGCCTGCGTCGTTACCTCGTCGTGGGCGGCGTCATCCTGGCCGCGCTGCTGCAAACGGTCGATCTCACGATCGTCAACGTCGCGCTGCCGACCATTCAGGGCAACTTGGGGGCGACGGTCGACGACGGTACGTGGGTCGTTACGGCCTATGTCATCGCCAACGTCGTCGTGATCCCGCTCGCGCCGTGGCTGCAACTGCGTTTTGGACGTAAGAACTACTTTCTCGCTTCGATCGCCGGATTTACCGTCGCGTCGATGCTGTGCGGCATGGCCACGTCGTTGACCGGATTGATTCTCTTCCGCGTCTTGCAGGGCGCGTTCGGCGGCGGACTGCTCGCGACCGCGCAGGTCGTGCTGCGCGATACGTTTCCGCCGCAGCAGATGGGAATGAGTCAGTCGATCTTTGCGCTTGGAACCATCCTTGGTCCGTCGGTAGGACCGACGCTCGGCGGAATTCTCGTCGACAACTTTTCGTGGCCGTGGGTCTTCGACGTCAACCTCGTTCCGGGAATCCTCGCATTCGTCATCTTGTGGCGCTACATGCGCGATCACACGAAACCCCAGCCGGCGCGCGTCGACGTCACCGGCATCGCGCTGCTGGTCGTCGCGGTCAGCTGCATGCAATACGTGCTCGACCAAGGACAGCGCGATGACTGGTTTTCGGATCAATCCATCCAACTCTGCTCGCTGCTCGCGCTTCTCGCAACATCGGTCTTCGTTTGGTGGGAGTTGCGCATTGCCGACCCGATCGTGGACTTGCGCGTGATGCGCCAGCCGGCCGTCGCTGCCGCGTTGGCGATCGCCGGGGCCTATGCGGCGGTCATTTTTCCGAGCCTGCTGCTGTTGCCCCAGTTTACGATCGATAATTTGGGCTTCACGAGCACGCTTGCGGGCATTCTCATCGGCGTTCGGGCGCTGCCGGTGCTTCTTCTCACGATTCCCGTTGCGCGACTCGCGAGCTTGCCTCGGTTCGATCTGCGCTGGTCGATCGGCGGCGGGATCGCGGTCGCCGGACTCGGCTCGCTCTGGCTGGCGAGCTGCGTCACGACCAACAGCGATCTGGGAACGTTTATTCCTCCGCTCCTGCTGGTTGGAATCGGCGCAGCTTTCGTCTACTCTCCCTTGCTCGTCGCGACGATGCGCGCCGTTGCGCCCGAGGCCGGAGCCAAGGCGGCCTCGTTTATCGTGCTCTTCTTTCAGTTGGGCGGCTCGGTCTCGTCGGCGTCCATCGTGGCGTTCTTGGACCAGCGTCTGCAGTTTCACCAAACGATCCTCGCCGCGCAAGCGACGCTTTCCAGGCTGCCGGTCGCGCAGTTCTTACAGCACGGCACTCCCGAACAGCTCGCAGCCGCGATCGCCGGCCAAGCGGCGGCGCTCTCCTACGCGGACGCATTCCTCGTGACCGGCGTCCTCGCTCTCGTAGTCACACCGGGCGTGCTGCTCTTAGCGCGCAGACACTCATAGGAGTAAACCAAGATGCAATACGAAGTTGCCTGTAACCGAATCCGCAACGCCATTACAACCTTGCTGCTCGAGCTGCGGCCACCGACGTCGAAGGCCGCGTACGCCGCAGCGTGTGCGACGCAAAATGTCGCCGCCGCTCTCCATCATGCCTGCGGCCGCCCTGACGATCCACGCTGGACCGCCGCGCTGACCAGCCTCCAAGCATTCCTCGAGTATTGCGACGCTTCTCCGAAGATCGGCGACTCCGTGGCCCTACTCGAGTTGCGCGGCTTTATCGCGGAAAACGCCGACCTCTCGGCGCCGCATCTCGAGCACGCGCTGGCGAGTTAGTACCTAGACGCGAGGCGCGTATTTCAACGACGTCGCCGTATTGAACAGAACGACCGGGGCCGGAAGCGTAGCGCCCGTGGAAAGCAAGAGGCGCAGCGCCGCGAGGGTGGCTCCGCCCTCTTCGGTTGCGTCGATGCCTTCGTACCTATGGAGGTCGCGCATCGCTTGATCGGCCGCAGCATCGGAGACCGCAACGGCATTCCCGCTGGATTCGCGCAAAGCGCGCAATGTCAGACGATCGCCGATTCCGCCCGGAACGCGTAAGCCCCACATCTTCGTCGATCCGTCCTCGACCCGTTGCGCGGACTCTGCGCCGAGATCGAATGCGCGGACGATCGGCGCACAACCCTCGGCTTGAACCGCTATCATCACGGGGCGGTGCTCATCGATCCAGCCGAGCTGCTCGAGTTCGTAGAAGGCCTTCCACATCGCGACGAGGCCCGTGCCGCCGCCCGTCGGATAGACGATCGTTCCGGGGACGCCGCCGAGCTGTTCGACCAACTCGTAGCCCATCGTCTTCTTCCCCTCGACTCGGTATGGCTCGCGGAAGGTCGCAACGTTAAAAGCACCGCTTTCGCGCGCATACTCAGCCGCGCTGCGACCGGCATCGTCGATCAGGCCGTCGACGAGCGCGACTTGCGCTCCGTAGCTTTGCATCTCCTCGACGAGCAGGCGCGGCGTATCGCGCGGAACGTAAACGCGGACCGGCAGGCCGGCGCGCGCGCCATACGCGGCAAGCGCGCCGCCGGCATTTCCGGCGCTCGGTGCAACCAATGCCGGCGCCCCGAGGCGCTTCGCAACCGTAACGGCCGCCGACATCCCGCGCGACTTGAAGGAGCCGGTTGGATTCTGCGCTTCGTCTTTGACGAAGGCGCCGTTCGAAAGCGGAACGAGCGGCGTTGCGCCTTCCCCCAGCGAGACGGGCTCCTCGTCGTCGGCAATCGGTAACATCTCGCGGTAGCGCCACATCGTCCACGGCCGCGCGTTCACCGCCTCGCGGCGAAGCGCCGCGCCGGCATAGCGGACGAGCAGCGGCGCGCCGTCGTCGGGACAGACCGTTGCGAGCGCATGCGGCTGACAGCGATGCGTCGCATTGCGCGAACATTCGAGGTACGAAATCATGAGTGCTCCGGAAAAGGCCACCCTCGTAGTTGCAGGCACGCAAGAGATTATCCCGTACGAGGTCGTGACGCGCCATCCTCGCACTCCGGCGTGGGTTTCGGCGCGACGCCGCTACGCTTCCAGCCGTACGGCTGTCCGCCCGTCGGATCGATTAGCTACGGCTCCATTTAATATACCGCCATGTCCTTCCCGACGAACCAGGGAGCATATTTAGGCGCGCGTCCAGATGAAGTAGACCGGCACGGCGCTGAGCAGAATTGCGATGCCGACGACTGCATCGCCCGGATAGGCGACGTACGTCGCGATCGCAACGCCCCACGAAACCAATAGGTAGAGGGCGGTCGAGAACGGATGCCCCGGCACACGGAAGCGGGCGGCTTGCGCGATGCCCGCGCGCCGGTCGCGAGCGCGAATGATGAAGAGCGCGAGGGCCAATAGCCCGTTGAAGACATAGAACGTCGAGACGACGTAGTTGAGAATGTGCTCGTAGCTTCCCGAAAGCGCCAGGAGCATCGCGAACGCGGCTTGCAGCGCGATCGCAACGACGGGCACGTGCGTCCGTGGATCGATCCATGCCACCGCGCGAAAGAACAGCCCATCGTCGGCCATCGCGTGATAGAGCCGCGGTATCGTGAGCATTCGATTGCTGATGAACCCGAGGGTCGAAACGGCAACTGCAAGCGACGCGACCAGCGCTCCCGCGGAGCCGGCCGCAGCGCGCAGCACGGCCGCTGCGGGAACCGGCGTGCTCGCTAAGCCGCCGACGCCAAGGACGCGAAGGCAGGCGACATTCACCAGCAGATAGAGCGCGGCAGCGCCGGATATTCCCAACCACAGGCCGAGCGGCAAGGTGAACGTAACGTTCTTTGCTTCGGCTGCCATGAAGTTGGCAACCATTGCCCCGTTATACGCAAAAAGCACGGGAATCATCGCGACGCTAAACGCGCCGAGCGTACCGAGCGTGGAGCTCGAGAGCTTCGGGAGCTGGTGCGCCTGGGCCGGATGCGCGGCAATACCGGCAACGACGAGTGCGACGAGCGCGGCGATCTTCAACACGGTGAGCGCGCTTTGCACGTTGCTGCCAAAGCGAACGCCGAAACAGTTGACGAGCGCGAGCGCGGCAAGCGTAACCACCGCGAGGACGCCCGGCGGAGCTCCGAGACCCGTCAATGAGATGAAATAACCGGCGAAGAGCACCGCCGCCGCTGCGATGCCGCCCGTAAATGAAGCCAGCAGTGACGACCAGCCGTATGCAAACGCAACGACCGGGTGGAAGGCATCGCGCAAGTAGGCATAGGCGCCGCATCCCGCCGGGCGGCGCGCGGCAAGCTCGCCGAGCACGAAAGCTCCGAAAAGCGCTACGACTCCGCCGCAGGCCCACGCAACGAGAATCAGTCCGGGTATCGGTATTCGCTGCGCCACGACCGACGGCGTGCGGAAAATTCCCGAGCCGATAACGCTGCCGATCACGATGAGCACGACGTCGGAGACGCCGAGACGCCGAGCGAGCGCCGACGTCAAACGGGGCGTTCGCCGAGGATGGTGGCGCGCCGGACGCGGCGCCGATTCGGAAAATAATCTGCCAGCGCGCAGTGCTGCGTCCAGCGGTTATCCCAGAATGCCACGGTGCCTTCCCGCCAGCGCCAGCGAATCTGAAACTCAGGCCTCGCCATATGCTCGAAGAGCAGGCGCAGCAGCGCGTCGCTCTCGCTGGGCGAGAGGCCTTCGATATGCGACGTGAAGTCTTGATTGACGAAAAGCGCCTTGCGCCCGGTCGCGGGGTTGGTGCGCGCGACGGGATGCGAAACCGGCGGGTGCTCCGCGTAGATCCGATCGCGCCGGTCGTCCATCCCCAGCGCCTTGAAGCGCTCCGGCGTGAAGTTCTTCGCGAACGAGTGCACGGCACGCAGTTGCCCGACGAACTGACGAAGCGGCTCGGAGAGCGTCTCGAACGCGAGATACATGTTGGCCCAAAGCGTGTCGCCTCCAAGCTCGGGAATCTCCTCGGCGTAGAGAACCGCCGCTTGCGGCGGCCGCTCCAGGTACGTGACGTCGTTGTGCCAGCGGTCGCTGTTGGCGCGGTGCGTCGCGTCGTGCTCGAGCACCATCACCTCGGTCGCCGCTTCGTGACCCGGATAGAACGGGTGAACGTAGAGCGGCCCGAAACGTGCCGCGAAATCGCGCTGTCGAACCGGCGTTAACGACTGTCCCTCGAAGAAGAGCAGGAGATGCTCGTCGAGGGCCTTACGAATCTCCGCTACGTCAGTATCTGCGAGCGGCGCGCCGAGGTCGATGCCCTCCACGGTCGCGCCGATCGCCGGTGTCAGCGCTTTGGTTTTGAAGCGTCCGGAATTGGGCGGCATGCTAGAGGTACTTCTTCAGCCAGTCGATGATGAGATGCAGCCGTTCGACCCGGTGGATCGGAGAGCCGGTGCGGGAGAGATCGTGATTTTCGTTGGGAAATGCTACGTATTCCACGGTTCGTCCCAAGATCTTGAGCGACGTGAACTCTTGCAGCGTCTGGTCGATCGGCGCCCGCGTGTCGTTCTCGGCGTGAAGAATCATCAGCGGCGTCTGGACGTTGGCGACGTAGGTTAGCGGCGAGAACTTCGCGTAGTCGGCGCTCGCCGGATCCCACGCCGGACCCCAGTTGTAATAACCGCCGCCCAGACCGTTCTTGCCTGCAAAGTCGGCCGCGAGGTTTTCGCTCTGCAGATTGCTGACCGCGCGTTCGGCCACGGCAGTCTTATAGCGATTGGTATGGGAGATCACCCACAGCGTTGCATATCCTCCGTACGAGCCGCCGAGCACGGCTAACCGTGAGGCGTCGACGTCCGGCCGCTGCACCGCCGCATCCATCACGGCCTGGACGTCCTGGAACATCGCGTCGCCGTAGTTATTTTCGAGGGCCTCTTCGAAAGCGTACCCGTGACCCGTGCTGCCCGCGGGATCGGAAAAGACGACGTTATAGCCCAGCGACGTATAGAGCTGGAACTCGTGGAAATAGGTGTCGCCGAACTGCGTTTCCGGACCGCCGTGAATGTCGAGCAGCGTCGGATGTTTCGTCCCCGTGCTGCCACCGACGGCCGGCATGAACCAGGCCTGCACCGCAAAACCCGCTGGATCTTTAACGCTAAACTCAACGGGCTGCGACAGCGTCACCGAAGCGAGATATGCGTCATTGACGTGCGTGAGTTGACGGGCTGCGCCTCCGCTTACGTCGACCACGTACACGTTGGCCGGGTGCGTAAAATCGCTGTAGAGGTAGGCGATGTGCTGTCCGTCCCGCGATACCGAGCACGACCACGCTTCGCCGTGCGGGGGCGTGATGTCGCGCAGCGCGCCGGTACGAAGATCGAGGGTGCGCAGGTTGGCGTAGCCGGGACCATCGATATTGAGCAAGGCTCGACTCCCCGATGGCAGCGGCGCTCCGCAAAAGCCGCCGCCTTCTTTCATATCGGCCAAGAGCGAATCGCCCCAGGAGACCGTGTTGTGCGCAACGACAACCCGCGGCTGCGAACCGTCGCTGTTTGCCGAGACCAGCGCGGGCAGTTGCGCAGCGTCCTTCACGTCGCCGCTCAAATAGTACACGTGCTGTCCGCCGGCATCGAAGAAGAGCCCGTTATTCGCCGGCAGGGTCGAGGTGAGCTTCGCCATGGCGCCGCCGGCCGACGGGATTGCGTAGACGTCGCTCGGCCCGCTGTCGACCGACTCGTATCGCAGCGAGTCAAAGAGAATCGTCTTGTCGTCGGGCGACCACGCATCGAGGTTCTCGGAGTACCTGCCGGAGGTCAACTGCGTGGGATGCGAACCGTCGGCGTCGATCGTCCAGATGTGCTGGTGGTCCTGATAGGTGTAGCCAACGCCGTTCGTTTGAAAGAAGAGCTCGTCGATGAGGCGCACGTCGCTCTTCTTTTGCGAGCTCTTCGGCGTAAAGCCGGCTTTGCCGAAATCGACGTAGGCGTCGTGGGCCGGATCGGTATTGGTGACGGTGAGCGCGATGCGATCGCCGTCATGCGAGACCACGGGGCTCGAGACGCCGTTCTTGATGTGGGTCAGCTGGACGACGGCCCCGCCTGCCAGCGTATAGCGATACAGCTGCGGTTTCTGCTTGTCCAGCGTCCGGACGAAGACGAAACTCCTGCCGTCGCGCATCCAATCGTAGTCGCCGTCGCCCACGTGTTTGGTCACGTTGTGCACGAGCGTTCCAGTCGCGACGTCGACGAGATCGATCGTGCGATCGTAGGTATCCTTCGGCCCGTTCATTCGCGAGGACTCTACGAGCACGTGCGTACCGTCGGGTGAGATCAAGGCGCTGCTCAAGAACGTCATCTTAAAGAGATCCTCCGGCGCCACCGGAGCGGCCGAGACCACGATTGGGCACAGCGCGAGGAGCAAGGTCGTTAAAACTGCAGTTCTCATAAAGTTCCTATACGCTTTAGCTTCAATTATGGTTTCACCGTGACAGCGTCTTACGCAGCTGGTATTGCGCTTTGATCTTCGTGTAGCCGTTGCGCTCGTAGAACGAATGGGCGCGCTCGCGCAGGACGTTGGACTGCACCCGAATCTCGGCACAGCCGCGTTCGCGCGCCCGCGACTCAGCGGCTTCGAGAAGTTGTAGGCCGACGCCGCGGCTGCGAGCGGCCTCGTCGACGACGAAGCCTTCGAGGAACGCGCCGAAGCCTTCGACGAACGTCTCGTCGATCGAAAGGGCCGCCCAACCGACGACGCGCTCGTCGTCGGTCGCGACGAAAACCTCGCGCCGCTCTCCGAGGCGCTGCAGACGGCCGAGGACGGCGGAGACCGGTACGTCGTAGCCCAACTGCGCCATCAGTGCGGCGATCGGCTCGACGTCGTCCGGGTGCGCCCAACGGATTCTAACGATTGCGTTTTACTTCGGCGGACAACTCGCGGCACCGGGTTTAACCGTGGAGAGCCCGACGGCGGTCGAGGCAGAGAGCGGCGTCGTTCCGGTAGACTTCACGCAATCGTAGGCAAGAATGTATGCCGTGACGGCCGCGTCGTCGGTCTTCGAGAGCGACCCCGGTGCCGTGAGCGGCATTTGCGTCGAGACGATCCCGTAGAGCTGCGCGACGCTGAGACCGGAGTGCGCGAAGCCCGGCCCGCTTAGGGCCGGTCCCGAGACGCCTTGCAAATGTGCGCCATGACATGAAAGACACTGCTTGACATAGATCTTCAATCCGGCCGAGGCTTGCGCCGAAGTATACGGCGCGCTAACCGCTGCAGAGGCCGGAGCGGCCGAGCCGCTCTCGGAGTTCGCTGCGCCGGCGACCGTGGCAGCGGATTGTCCCGTTGCGGCGTTGATCACGGTCGGCGCGGCGCCGATGCGATACGCGACCACTCGCGCCCCCTTCGCTTTGGGCAGGTTGGGCGTTTGCTGGTTTCCGGCTTCGCCGGCTTCAACCACGATGTATTCGTGGCCGTCGGCGCCCTGGTACGCGGAGAGCGGCGCGACGATCGACGCCCCGACGTCGTCATGCCAAAGCTCGCGGCCGGTCTTCGGTTCGAACGCGTACACGCGACCGCTCGTGTCACTCGTAAAGATCAGGCCGTTGCGCGTCACGAGCACGCCGCCTTGCGCCGAATAGGGCAACGGTTTTATCCACGCCGGCTTGCCGGTTCCGACGTCGACCGCCGTCAGAAGCCCGGTTGCGGTCCGGCGCTTTGGCAGCGGTCCCGCGGTGTACGGTTGTCCGGGAACGTACGGCACCGTCGCAGGATAAATGATCTTCCAAATCGCGCACTCTTGGGTGCTCGGAATGAAGAAGAGATTGACGGCAGCGTCGTACGAGCCGCCGTTCCACTCTATTCCGCCACCATGGTTTGGACAGGCGAATGTTCCCTTGAGCGTGGGAGCCGTCGTGAAGATGCCTTGCTGGTCGCTCACGGCGAGCCGGCTGACGAGCTTGCCGGTCGCACGATCGAGAATGACGAAGTCACCGGCCTTATCGCCAACCGCCAATAACTGTCGATTGGCTCCGTTGACGTTACCGGTAAAGAGCACCGGCGGCATCGACGGATCGTTGTCGTGCACGTCGTTGGGCACGATCTTGTAATACCATTTGAGGCGTGGCGCGGCGCCGGAGATATCGAGCGCGACGACCGAATCGGAGTAGAGGTTGAGGCCCTTGCGTCCGTACTCCGTGAGATTGGGACCGGGATTGCCCGGCGCTGCGTAGAGCGTGTCGGTCTCCTGATCGATCGAGAGGCCGGCCCATACCGCCGCGCCGCCATGGACGTACGAATCGCCCGGCCACGTGTTGTGTCCGGGCTCACCTGGTTGCGCGACGGTATGCCAGTCCCACAGGCGCGAACCGTCTTGCGCGCTAAAGGCGCTAACTAACCCGCTGCCGCCGAGGTCGCCGCCCGACGTGCCGACGATCACCTTGTCCTTGTAGACGTAGGCGGCGGTCGAGTACCACGTATTGCTGGTATCGTGACAGGCCGGCACGTCGAACGACTCTTTGCCCGTCGCCGCCTCGATCGCAATCAGGCGGCAGTCCTGCGTGACGATGTAGAGCTTGCCGTTTGCTAGGCCGACGCCGCGATTAACCGGATACTGCAGCTCGTAAGCGGGACTGTAGCCGAACGCCCACCGCAACGCACCCGACTTTCCGTCCAACGCGAGCACGTTGTCGTGTGAAGTGGAGACGTACACCGTGCCGCGCCACGCGATCGGAGAGGCCTCTTCCTCGCCGGCGTCCTTTACGTCGGTAATCCAGGCCTTCTTGAGGTGCGAGACGTTCGCGGGAGAGATCTCGCTAAGACCCGTTACGCGATTTCCGCCGTACGTCTTCCCCGGAACGATCCAGTCGGCGTCGTCCGAACCGGCTTGCAGCAGAGCCGTGGAATCCGGCGCCGCCGTAGCGCCGTTGCCGCCTCCGGAACATGCCGCTCCCATCCATAGGAGCACAACGATTGCAAAGCCCCGAAATGAAGTTCTCATGTGCGTACCTCTCACGGCTCTGAGGCTGTCGGAATGCGCGCAAGATACGCGCGCTTGTTTCTAGCCCTTGAAGGGCCTGCTCACTGAGTCCCCGGTGAACTGCTCGGCGGTCTTACCGGTTTCCGGGTCGACGGTATAGAGCAGGTCGGCGATCTCGTCGGCGTGATCTTCTTCATCCTTGAGGATCTCTTCAAACATTCGCCGGCTCACCGGATCGGCGTCGCCAAAAAAGGTGACGATGTCGCCGTAGATCTTGATGACAACGCGCTCGGCGAGCAAATCCTCGCGAAGGAGATCCGCCAGCGTGTGGCCGCTCTCGAAAGTGGAAAATGCCCGCTTCGTGATGCCGTTAGGATCCAGGTTCGGGACGCCGCCGAGCTGTTTGATGCGATCGGCGATCAGTTCGAGATGCTTTTCTTCATCGAGCCAATGCTCTTTGAAGAGCCCCTGCAGCTGCTCCTGATGAATCGAAGTCGTCATGTAATAGTGTTGCTTGTAGCGCAGAACGCAGATGATCTCCGACGCCAAAGCCGCGTTGAGCACCTCATAGACTTTGTCGAGCGGCAACGTGTAGTACGGAGTGACCGGTCCGTTTTCCATCGCCTCACGGACTTTGGCTTGGATTTCCTTGACGTCGGAAAGAATCGACATGCTTTCTCCTTCTTAGCTGTCTAGAATACGAAGCGGCCGCCATTCGTACAGAGGATGACGAGTAGCATCGAAACGATGATGAGCTCGTAGTTCCAGCCGAGCCCGTGTTTGCCCCAAAACCCGGTCTTCCAGACGAAGATCTTCTTTTGCAGAGCCCCGAGCATGATCAGTATCAACCCGATCGAGGCCAGCTGCGTGAGGAAGCCTACGACGACGGCGATTCCGCCGAGCAGCTCGGCCACTCCCAAGAAAACGAGCAAGCCTTTCGGCAGCCCGAGGCTCGTGCTGCGGGCGCCGGGATTCTTGAGATCGTTGTAGCCGCTATCGATGAAGACGAGGCCGGCCATGAGCCGAAGGAAGACGAGCGCATAAGCGGTCAGGGGCTCGAGCCGCGGAAACATCGGTCACGGCTTCCGCGGCAAAACCATTTGGCCTGCGTGCTCTCCTGGCGTCAACGCGCCTATGGCATAGCAATCAGGACCTGCGCATTGTAGTTCGTATAATGGATCGAGATCGTTTGTTCGGATGACGCGATGCGGGCGACGACCGGGAGGTTATCCGCGTTGATCCAGATGGTCTCGTCGTAAGCACCAGATGCATCGTGCAGCCGGTATCCGCGAAGCGGGCCCCCGGCGACGCTCTTGCTCCCGAGCGAGGTAATCGTAAAGAGCTTGTGGATATCGAGCTCCGGCGGTCCGGCGAGCTGCCAGGCCGCCATCAGCAGCACTTGATGCTCGGGACCCTCGGACGATCGTTGCCAGGTCGCGCCGGCTCGCCTCGAATACTCGACGTCGCCCGCGAGCAAGATCTCCGAGCGGGGCATCGTAATGTGAAAGCGGTTCGGAGCAGCGTATTTGACGGTTACGGTTTCGCCCGTGTCGAAGCGCTCGACCGCCACGACCGAACGAACGTGCGTAAATGCGACGCGCATGGCGTTCATGTCGGCATACGGATCGGCGGCCGCGTTCTGGCCGGTCAGCGCGAGGGCGGCGAGCAGGACCGAGAAGGTTTGCATGGCTGCTTCTCTTTCTCGATCTCGTGAAGTTCGTTATTGAACTGCGAGAGGGATTGGTTTTGTACCCCTGCGCCGGTCGCCCTAAGCGTGCCGCCGAAACGCTGCGGTACGCCCAGGCCGACGCACGATTGCTTGAACCCGCCCTAGCGCTCTATGTGCAACGCGATCACCGCGATGGGTGGGCTGCCGGTATTATTTAAGACGGCGCTAAAGCCGCAGTCGTCGGGACCGGCGGTTCGCGCCTTGAATCTGTACACGACGTGCATGTATCCCGAAGGGTCTCCAAACGGATGGCCGTGCTTTGCAGAGATTCGGCCTTTCGTCTTGCAGTAAACCGGCACCGTGTAATAGCCGTTGGGTGCCCAGTACGTAAGCGTAGCTTTGGCAGCGGGCTTCGTCGGATAGGGCAAGTTGAGGTTCTTCTTGTTCCAGTAGATGTTTCCGCTCGAGTCGCCTCGTGCGCTAACCCCGGCTGTCGTTGTCCCCGTAACCGCCGGCTGCGAACCCCCGCATCCCGACACGATCGCGCCGGCCACGCAGAGACTTAGTGCGTATCTGTTGAATCGAAGATCGTCGTATTTCATCGTTGTTCCTTTGCGAGCTTGTTGTCGCGGCGTTTCGTGCTGCCGTCGTTGATGCCGATCGGCGCGGCTTCGATGGAGGTGGAAAGCACGACCAGCGTAACGATGTGAATCGAGGCCGGTTCGAGACGGTTCAGCACTTCCTCGAGATGGGCTACGTCTTTGACTACCTCTTGTACGATGAACGAAAACTCGCCGGTCACGCGGTAGCAGGCGAGAATTTCCGGCCGTCCGCCGGCAACCTTGATAAAGCGCGCATCCGGGCCGTTCGGGCGCGCCAAGATAAAGGCGGCCACGGGAAGACCGAGCTTCTCGGCGCAGAGCCGAACCTGATAGCCTTCGATGACGCCGACCCGCTCCAGGCGCCGAATTCTTTCGGCGACGCTGGTTGCCGAGAGTCCCACCGCCTTGCCGATCTCCGCAAAGGAATCGCGAGCACTCTTTTGGAGCGCGCGGAGGATCGAGCAGTCGAGCGGGTCGAGAGCATGAAAACGCGGGCTTTTTGCCGTGATCCCTCCTATTTCAAGGCAGCGACCCATTTTTTCGCTGCATTATGTATGTTCTCCGGTCGCTCGCACGCTTACAATCTGGAGAGTGATCGACTGCACGCTGGTCACCTGCGAAAAGGTAGCCGACCTCGATCCCGACGACCGTTTGTTGATGGTCGAGCTTCAAGCGCGCGGACTGACGGTGTCGATCGAGACTTGGAGCGATCCAGACGCGCAGTGGGACGCGAGCCGCTTGTGCATCGTGCGCTCGACGTGGGACTACCACGAGCGCTACGAGGCGTTCATCGCTTGGATCGAGCGCGCGACCTCTCTCACCATCCTGAAAAACGATCCGCACGTATTGCGATGGAACGCGCACAAGTCATACCTTAAGGAACTCGAACGGCTGGGCGTGCCGATCGTGCCGACGACCTGGGTCTCGCGCGGCGAGCCCTGCGATCTAGGGGAGCTTGCGGAGGAGCGCGGCTGGCGCGACATGGTTCTCAAGCCCGCGAGGGGTGCCGCGGCGCATCAGGTTGCGCTCGTCCGGCGCGACGCCGCGTCGTTTGCCGCGGGTCAGGCCCAGTTCGGGGACTTGGCGCAAACGCAGGACGTGCTCGTACAGCCATATCTTCGCAGCGTCGAGGATTGGGGCGAGCGGGCGCTGATCTTTTTTCGCGGACACTACTCGCACGCCGTCCTGAAGAAACCATTCGATACCGTCCTCGTCGTTGGCACTCGATCGTCGCTGGTTGAGCCGAAGCGCGAAGAGCTCGATATCGCGGAGAGGGCGCTCGCGGCCGTGCCGGGCCGTCCCCTCTATGCGAGAGTCGATCTGCTCCGCGACGACGAGAACCGCGTCTGCGTGAACGAAGTGGAACTCATCGAGCCCGGACTCTATCTCGGCGTCCACGAACCTGCGCGTCGGCACTTCGCGGATGCCGTCGAGCGCGAACTACAGTTTGCTACAATACCAAAATCTAGGAGGAGTCGCCCATGCGTTATTTCTGGTCTGCAGTAGCTGTTTTAGCGGCGAGCGCCGCGCTCGCGAGTTGCTCCGGCGGCGGAGCGCCGCAGCAGCCGGGGCTCGTGCCATCTGCGGGCGTGCAAAGCGGCAGCGCTCGTTACGGCCGCGGAGAGTCCTGGATTCTTCCCTCGGCAAAAAAGTCCGATCTGCTCTACGTCTCCGACCTGCTCGCGCAAGTCGTCGACATCTACACGTATGGTAAGGGCTATAAGCTCGTGGGAGAGCTGACCGGATTCTTCAATCCGGAAGGGCTGTGCGTCGACAAGACGGGCAACGTCTACGTGACCAACGACACGAGCGAAGGCGTGTATCAAATCACCGAGTACGCTCACGCAAGCACCACACCGATCCGCACGCTCAACGATCCCGACGGGCGCGCGAATGGCTGTTCCGTCGATCCGACGACCGGAAATCTCGCGGTCGCGGACTTTTGGGGGCCGAAGGAAATAATCGGTAACGTCGCCGTCTATCCAAAAGCGACCGGTACGCCGACATCGTACTCGAACACGAATATCTTCTACGACTATTACTGCGCGTACGACGACAAAGGAAACCTGTTCGTTGACGGCGAGACGGAGGGCAGCGTCTTCGGGCTCGGCGAGCTGGTGAAGGGCGGCAACACGCTGAACTTCGTCAATGTCGACGAGACGATCTACTTACCGGGCGGCGTTCAATGGGACGGCAAGTACTTAGCCGTCGGCGATCAAGTCGCCGTTAAGCATAACTTCACGAGTACGATCTATCAGTTTTCGATCGACGGAAGCGAGGCAACTACCGTCAACACGATGATCCTCACCGGGTCCAACGAGGTGGCTCAGTTCTGGATTCCGCGCATCCACAATGGCGCCAAGCGGCACTACGGGGATCGGCTCATCGCCCCGAACCAAGACGGAAAAGATACGCTCTTTTACGATTACCCTACGGGCGGCAGCCCGTTCGCGACGATCCCCGGGGAAACCGATCCGATCGGTGCGACGCTCAGCCTAGCAAAGAAGTAACCCTGGCAAAGAAAGTAACAATGTAGGACGGCGAACGGCGTGGAAGCTGACCGCGATGGAAACCTCGCCGAACTCTTGGAAGATCATCATGATGCTGGCCGACAGCGCGCAGGCGGTGGCCGGTAAGCTGTACGTCCTGGGCGGAGGATGGTCGATGACCGGTCCTGCTCCGACGCCGTCCGCCCTCGCCATCAAGTTCGAGGTTCCGTGGGAAGCCGCAAACCGCAAACATAAGGTGCGCATCGAGCTGCTCGACAGCGACGGGCAGCCGGTGCTCGTGCCGGGCCCCGAATCGCCGCAGCCGATGCTGATTCAAGCCGACCTCGAGGTCGGTCGCCCGACGGGGCTTTCTCCCGGCACTCCGCTCGACTCGCCCTTTGCGATAAACATCGGTCCGCTTCCGCTCAAACCGGGCCGTTACGAATGGCGCTGCACCGTCGTCGATGCCAACGTCAGCCAGTCGTGCGCGTTCACCTTTAGAGAACCGCCGATAACGGTACGAATCCCGCCTCCGCAGCAATAAGGAACGATCCGATGACACTTGTGTGCGTTATCCGCTATCAGATCGATCCATCTGCGCGGGACGAGTTTCGGAAGTATTCGGAGAATTGGGGTCGTATTATCCCCCGGTGTGGAGGGCATCTCGTTGGCTACTTCCTCCCGTACGAAGGAACCAACGACGTAGCGTGGGGTTTGATCGCATTCGATAGCCTTGCATCCTACGAAAGCTACCGCGCGCGCCTCAAGAACGATCCTGAGGCTCGCGAGAACTTCAACCGCGCGCAAGCTCAACGTCTCATTCTCCGCGAGGAGCGAAATTTCGTGGAAGTCGTCGACGGAACTTTTGGGATCCCGGCGTATGGCTAGACATCGTGTCGCAAAGGTTTCCGAGATTGCGCCGGGCACCACCCGGCGCGTCGTCGCAGACTCATGCGAGATTCTGCTTTGCAACGTCGGCGGCACGATTTACGGCATCGAGGACGTCTGTACCCACGACGGCGGTCCGCTCGACCAGGGAACTCTCGAAGGTGAGTGCATCGTCTGTCCGCGCCACGGTGCGACCTTCGACGTGCTCACCGGCGACGCGCTCACGCTTCCGGCGGTGACGCCGCTGATGACGTTCCCAGTAAGTGTCCAAGGCGACGACGTCCTCGTCGACGTCTGAGCGTTTGTGGGACGGCTTCTTCTTCGGCTGATTCTCGTCGTAGCGGTGTTTGCCGCGCTCCTGGTTCTCGGATTCGTTATCAACGCCGCGATCGGCATGCGCGTACACGCGCGAGAGGCTGGAACGATAACCGGCCTGCGGTTGCGCGGAGCGGTTGCGATTTTGCGCGACGATCGCGACGTTCCTCACGTCGTGGCAGGAAACGAACACGATCTCTTCTTTGCGCAGGGATATGCCGAAGGTGCCGACCGGCTCTTCCAAATGGATTTGCTGCGCCGCTTCGTGCTCGGAGAGCTGGCGGAAGTCTTCGGCCAAGCGGCGCTCAAACACGATGAGCTCGAACGCGAAGTGCCGGTGCGCGCGATCGCGCAGGCGCAGTGGCAGCGGCTCGACCTTCGGTCGCGCGAAATCTTCGGCGCGTTCAGCGAAGGTGTGAATGCAGCCATGGAACGCGAGCCGCTGCCCGTCGAGTTTCGTTTGCTGGCCTATCGGCCTCGGCCATGGACGCCGCAGGACTCGCTGGCGGTCGCGATGGCGACCGTGCTCGATCTCACCGACGATTGGAACTCGATCGAACCGCGCGATGCCGCGTACCGCCTCGGCGGCGTGCGCCGATTGAATGCCCTCTTTCCGTTGACGGACCCGTGTTACGACGCGCCAGTCATGGCCGGATTATCCGGCATCGGGCCCGGCGCCGCTTGTAACCGTCATCTAGCGACGTTGATGAGCGAGCTTGCGGACTCGCGCGCGCCGGTCGGCAGCAACGAGTGGGCTGCCGGTGCGAACCGCGCGCTTCACGGACACGCGTTGCTCGCCAACGATCCTCACCTGGCACTGCACATGCCCGGCGTGTGGTACCTGATCGATCTTCGAGCCCCCCACTTTCACGTCGCGGGCGCGTCGCTGCCGGGCTGCCCGGGCGTCGTTCTCGGCCATAACGAGAGTCTCGCTTGGGGCGCCACGAACGGCACCGTAACCTCGCTCTCCGCGTTCCTCGAGCCCGCGCACCTCGATCCGACGGCTTGGCAGACCGAAGAGTTTGCCGTGCGTTTTCGCCCGCGCTCGCGGGCGCGATACTATCGAACGCGCGACGTCTTCGCCGCCACGACCCGCAGCCATGGCGCCGTTCTCGTGCGTTGGAACGCGTATGACGACCCGCTCTCGCCGGCTCTGACGTTCATCGCGTTGGATCGTGCCGCGACGATCGAAGCCGCGACGGCCGCACTTGCGAGGTATCCAGGTCCAACCCAGAACTTCGTGCTCGCCGACACGAGCGGACGCGCGGCGTACGTCCTCGCCGGAAGCATTCCCAACGATCCCGTCCGCGCGCGATGGTTTCATCCGGCAAGCGATCTTGCGAAGCGCTATCCGGCGATTCCATTTGCGCGGTTGCCGAAGGTCGCGCCGTCACGCGACGCTGTGGTGTGGACGGCGAACAACAAGATGTATGGCCCGACGTATCGGCTCGCGCTGAGTCCCCAGTTCGCGACCCCCTATCGTGCCTATCGCATCGCGCAGCTTCTTCGGTCCCGGCGCATGTACGACGTGGAGTATTTCACGCAGATGCAGCTCGACGTTCTATCGCTTCCGGAACGCGAACTCGCGCACGACGTTTCGAAAGCGCTCGGCGATCGCAACGCACCGCTAGCGGCGCAGCTCGCTGCGTGGAACGGCGAAATGGGCGGCGCGTCGTCGACGGCAACGATCGTCGAAGGCATGCGCGTGCAGTTAACGAGGCGGCATACGGGCCGGATGCCCACGGTGCTTGCGACGATTTACCGCGCAACGGCCCATCGGATCGACGGCACGCCGCCGGCGGCGGTGCCCTGGCGTTTTGCCGGCGCCGAGCCGGTACCGCATGCGCTCGCATCGCTCGGCATCGATTTTCTCGACGGGGTTACGCTGCCCGGAAACGGCGACGCCTTCACGCTGCACATGCAGTCTCCGGGCTTTTCGCAGAGTTTCCGAGCGGTCTGGGAAGTCGGAAACTGGGATGCCGGCGGCATTACGCTGCCGCAAGGTGAGTCCGGCGAGCCCGGTTCGGGACACTACACCGATCAGGCCACCGCGTGGATCGACGGCCGGTTGTGGCCGCTACCCTTTAGCGACGCCGCGGTTTCGCGCACGGTCGTGCGCCACGAAACGCTTCTACCGTAAACGCGTCAGTGCGTCTTACTGCTCGAGCTCTTGAACGTTGTTCGCATTCGTATCGGTGAAAAAGAGGACCGTGTTGGAATCGTTCGTTCCATGGGCGGCGAGCCCGAAGACGCCTTGCGTCGAGCTCGAGTCGACCACCTTCGTATCGAGCACCTGACCCTGCGGCGTGAGCTCGACGAGCGTATTGGCCGTCCCTTGTGTATTGGCAACGATGAGATTGCCATTGGGAAGCAGCGTGGATGCCATCGGTGCGTTCAGCGGGGACCCGCTATAAACGAGGCTCGCGCACGTGGTCTTCGGATACTTGCACGTGAACGTCTTCCCGCCGGGCTTGACGATGATTTCATCCTTATCCAAGAGCTTGCTCGAGTTGGAAAAGGCCACGATCGTATTGGTTACGCCGTCAACGATGTAGAGAGTATCGGCGGCGGGATCGTACTGCAATCCCGAAGGCGCCAGTCCTTGCGAACCTTTGCTCACTCCGAAACCTTTAGCAACTTGCGTTGCTAGTCCGTTGCCGTAGAATCCGATGCTGATGCTCACGATTCCGCCGCCGTCCGTGGTGCCGCCGTAAATGTATAACGGAGAGAAGTTCTGCGGGGGGTCGGAGGAGGCGTCCGAGAACGGATCGGCGATCGACTTGCCGCTGTAGGTTTTCTGGGCCTTTCCCTTCTTGGAAATAACGACGATCTTACCGCTGGTAAGGCCTGCGCCGTACACCGTGCCGTGCTTGTGTGTGATCGCGTCTCCGTCGCAGCCCTCGATCGAATCGCTTTGGAAAAAGCGCACCGGGGTCGAGTTCGGCGTCGGCTTGAGGATTTCCATGGTCGTTCCGTTGCCGAGCACACCGTTCGAATCCTCAAAGTTGCAGACGAGAAGTTCGCCCTGGGTCAACAGCCCGTGGGAATTGTCGGGGACGATCGAGATCGAGCGCGGTCCCTCGTCGCCATTCTTGGCATCGACGGTAGACCCGATGACGACGTCCTTCGTGAGTTTCTTCAGAATCGATGTCGTGTCGGCCGGCCGGCCGTAGCTGGCGGCGACGCTCGTCGTCTGCAGCGCTGGATATGCTCCATCGCTTGCCGGGACCGCGTGTGCCGCACATCCCGACGTTACCAGGAGCATCACCGTTGCCGGTATTATTGATCGATAAAAGCGAAGCGCCATGCTACGACCTCCGTTGGGAGCGATTGACGATAATACACAAAGCCGAACTAACGTACCGCATGACAGTTGCTTCCGATCGTCCTGATAAGCGTTGCGACCTTTGCCTTCTCCGATCGGGTACCGCAGACCTACCGGACGTCGACCTTCCCGGAGGGAAGGGACCTGCGTAGGCAAGCAGGGAGCCCTTCGAAGCCTCACTCGACCGTACGGTTGGAACGCCTTGCAGCAAGGACTCAGCACCTCATCCGAGAAGGTCTTCGTATAACAGCAGCCAGTACGATTCGGGAGACAACCGCCATGCGAAGACTTGGTTCGGCTTTGTGTATTACCATTTTGATTGGTTGCTCCCGCATGCCGGCCACTTCGTCGCTTCCCGCGACGGGTCAACCAACGACCGACCGCGCCAAGCTCCATGCGACGAGCGGCAAGTTCCAGACGCTACTTGCATTCAAGGCCAATCACAATGGAATAATCCCCGCCGGCGGCGTGCTCGGTATCAGCGGCACGCTCTATGGCGCGACGAACTTCGGTGGCGATGCCAACAAAGAGTGCTACCCGGGGCACGGATGCGGCACCGTTTTCACAATCACAACGCCCGGTTCGGAGAGCGTGCTTTACCGCTTCCGGGCCGGCAAGGACGCCGCGCGGCCCTACGCCGGACTGATCGACGTCAGCGGGACGCTTTACGGAACCACACAGATCGGCGGCGGCTCAGGCAAAGCCTCGGATAAAGGAACGGTGTACGCCATTACGCCGACGGGCTCGGAGACCGTGCTCTTCGCCTTCGACGGAAAAGACGGGAACGATCCGCGCGCAAGCGTGATCGACCTTAACGGCACCCTCTACGGCACCACCTATTATGGCGGATCGACGGAAACCGGCACGGTCTTCTCGATCACTACGTCCGGCGCCGAACACGTTCTCCACAGTTTCACCGGCGGAAGCGACGGTGCGTTGCCCCTCGCCAGTCTGATCGCTTATAACAACGTCCTCTACGGCACGACTTCCTCGGGCGGCACGAACGATGCCGGCACCGTCTTTGCAATCAGTCCCGGCGGTTCGAATTACAGCGTTCTCTATAGCTTCACGGGCGGAGCCGACGGCGCTTTCCCCTTTGCGGGGCTGGCCGAGTTGAATGGGACGCTCTACGGAACCACCCAACAAGGCGGCGCACACAAATTGGGAGCGGTTTTTGCGATCACGCCGTCGGGGTCGGAGAGTGTGATTCACAGCTTCGGCGCGAAAGGTGACGGCTCCGAACCCTTCTCCGGCGTAACGGTCTTGAACAACCAACTCTACGGCACGACGGCTTACGGCGGCGCGAAAAAAGAAGGCACGATTTTCTCGATAACGCCGTCAGGCTCGGAAACCGTGCTCCATAGTTTCCCCGGGGGCGCCGGCGGTCGCGTTCCGTACGCAACGCTTACCACAATGAACGGATCGCTCTACGGCACGACGGTATGGGGCGGACGTACGGGCGCCGGCGTCGGTACCGTGTTCGAGTACACGCCTTAGATCGCGCCGAAGTCTACCACGATCTCCTTGAGCCCGGGGAACATGCGCCCCGCCTCGGGTAGCGCGTCCAACGAACTTCTCGCGTATTGCACGAGTTCGTTTTCGTCGATGCGCTCCCCATCCTGAACTTGTTCGTCGGCTGCCGGATTATAGTTTAGCTTTAGCATGCTCCCGTCAAAGGAGTGTATTTCGAGTCCGCGCTCGGCCAGTTTAGCCGTATAGACGTCCCGGTCGTCATATTCCATAGTGCCGTTGTACCCAATAAGCGATGGTTCGACGGCTGCCACAATCGCCTATGGGCCGCCTTTGGCGTCGGAAGGCCTCGTCAAGCCGGAAAGCGTTTCGACAGCATGTTGCCGCATGAAGGCGTTGGCGCGGTATACCCACGCTCCCGCGGTATCCCCTCGGCATGCAGCGTCCACGTAGCCGCCGAAGAGTGCCACGCGGCACAACTGGCATGATCGGTGACCACCCGCTCGTCGAGCCCGAACCTTCAATCAGAGCCGCCAGAGCACCGGCATGCTTGAAACCAGTGCTCTTCATTTGTGATTCTCGGCTAGACGCGAAACGCAGATTATTTCTTCGCTGCCACCGCGCCGAGGGGCAGATCGAAATTGCCAGAAAAGGACGCAATCGGTGAACCGCCGGCCGGGTATTTGAAGACCTCGGCGCCGTAGTCACCGGCATCTCCGCAATAGAGAAGGCCCTGAACGATCCAGGTCTGGGCGCAGTCGCTAGCCCCGGTGAACTGTACGGTGTTCTTCAACGTCGCCGTCGTTCCACTAACCGTATATTGATATGTCTCACTCGTGTCCTGATCGAAAACGGTGAGGTAAGTGCCATCCCACTGAACCGAGCCGGGAAACTCCGGAGAGTTGCTCGTCGCGATGGTTTGGAACTTAGTGCTGCCCTTCGGAAGCTCGATGAGCGCGAAGCCCGAGCGGTCGCCGGTAAAGCCGTCCGCGAAGAGATTACCCTGGTTGTCGTAGCCATCGAAGAACTCTTCGTCCAACGGCGTGGTGTAAGCGGTACCCGAGCCGCTCGCGTTCTTGAAGATGACGACGTCGCCGCCACCCGCCCCCGACGCATATAAGACGCCGACTGCAAGGTCGCCGCTGGTATCCATGGCGCAACTGGATGGAAAAGAGTAGGCGACTGACAGCGTCTTGATCAACTTCTGCGGGACCTTGAACTCCTCGATCTGGTCCTGGCCTCCGACGTTCCAGAACGTCTTCTTCCCGTAGCCGTAGAGGACGTTCGTGCACCCTTGGCCGCCGAGATTATCGATCGTACCAATCTGCCGATCGCTCTTCGGATAGTCGAAAATGCTGGCGTAGGTATCGTAGTAGTTGAAAATGTACTCGTAGTTCTTCGTCTTCGATTTATCCGGTACGAGCTCCGCGTAACGCGGCAGTGGGTTCAACCGCGCCGCCGTTACCGGGCGCCCATTAACGAACAGCGTCCTACCTACGTAGGTCGCATTGAACGTAGCGGCTGACGGCGCGACCGCCATGTCACCCTGAGCCGGTCGAAGGGCGCCGCCGCAAGCCGAGCATATCGCTAGTGCGACAAGAGCACTAGCATACTTCACGAAACAAGTCGTATTCATTTTATACTACCTCTCTAAATAGACACGATCGCAGGTTATTTCTCGACATTCGAGGGCACGGCTCGCGTTCCATCGTCAGCAAGCCAACTCGGATGATTTCTTTTGCGACAGCATAACCTGGGTTAGCAAGAAAGTATGAAGAATCTATGAAGCGTTGATTCAAGCCGGGGCTTGGACTCGGCCGAGCTCGCCGATTGCGAGCACGCCGAGCGGCGGACCTGTTGAAAAGCGCAGACGTCGGCACTGCGATCCGTGCGTGCTCAAGGCGCGGCGCGAGCACGGCCTCCGTGCGACCGAGCAGCTCGCAAAAGCGCTCGCAGCAAAGACGGCCGACACCTACGGGCACGTTTATCCGAGTATGCAGCGCGACGTAGCGGTTCGCTTGGAGACCCTGTTTCGGTGTCCCCACTACGCAGTAGACCTCGAACGCACGCAGGAGCGAACGACTTCTATCCATCCTTTCGATGATAATCCCGGAAGAAACAACTAAAGTCATCGCCCTCGGGCGCCTCCGTAGCGCACAGGCATCTACGAACGCTGCGCGGAAAACATTCCAAAACTCCAGAAGGAATAAGCGTCATGAATACATCTGGCTTTGTAAGGTACGCCGGTGCTTTGGTTGCACTCGCGACATGCTCAGCGTGCGGCGGAGGCTCGACGGTCACACCGTCACGCGCTGCGATTGACGGCGGATACGTGAATGGGGCCGGCTCCATGAACGCGGTGCCCCGCTTCTCGCCGAACGTCCCTGACCGGACCGGGGAGCCGAAGATTTTTGAGTACATCGTCGACACCTACGGTTCTTACGCGAGCATTTTCGACTATCCGAAGAGCGACAAGCAGATCGGTAAAATCGAGAACGTTGGCGGCCAAGCCTGCACCAACGTCCTTTACGGCTATGGGAAGAAGATTTTTTGGATCGTCGCGGGCGCTAAGCAGATCACGGAGTACGCCGTCCCCAAGAAACCGATCAAGACGCTCTCCCTCCCCTCCGATGAAATGCCGTCGAGCTGCGCCCTGGATCCCGCCGGCGATCTTGTGGTTGGGATCTTGGATGGGTCGCATGCGGGCGACCTCGTCATCTTTAAGAACGCGAGCGGCTCCGGCACGACCATTTCGACACCCTTGGCCCGGGAGTACTTCAGCGGCTACGACGATCAGGGGAACCTCTTCTTCGACGGTGTTACCAGCGACTTTACCTCTCACCTCGAAGAGATGCCGAAGGGCAGCACGAAAATAAGAAAGATAGCCACTAGCAACATTATAGGGCTTGCCGGCTCCGTGCAGTGGGACGGCACGTACTTGACCGTCACCGATATGACTGCATCCAAGATGTATCAATACACGGTCAGCGGAACGAAAGCGACGTTGAAGGACACCGTCTCGCTTTCGGGTGCTAGCCAATGCACGCAGACCTGGATCGCGACGGGCATCGTCTTTTGCGCGGACGCAGGTAACAACGCCGGCGAGATTTTCAAATACCCGGCCGGCGGTTCGGCGATTGCCACGTTTAAGGGTAAGTTCGACGAACCGCTGGGCACGGTGGCGGTAAAGCAATAATCCTATTACCGACAAGCGGCGAATCCGACGTGGAAGGAGATTTGGGCGAACGAGGGGAGGCGCAACGCGGAAACGAACTGGCGTACAAAGAAACCCTTGCGAACAGTCTTATCTCGCAAGGGTTTCTTCTTCTGGAGCCGACGGCCGGACTTGAACCGGCGACCTATTGTTTACGAAAGAATCTCAGCACTGCTCAGGTACGATACTGTAAGGCTTTTTTTGGCTATTTTATTGGGGGCAAACTGGGGGCCCGGGGTAGGGTAGCAGCCAGGAATGCGATCGAAACGCGCCGGCGCGATTACAGACCGCAACGGCGTCGCGCTCAGCCGAAGCATCTTAAATAGTCCGCTTATGTCTGCGCTTCGACAAGCTGGAAGAGGTGATCTAGGTTTACAATGCGGAGGACGCGCCCAGCGTGCCTGCTCATGCCAAGCAGCGTGATACGGTCTCCCAAACGCGACCGCAAGGTCTCAAGCTCGTGGAGAAGCGTCGAGTCGATGTACGTGACGGCCGTCATGTCGATCACTACAGCGCCGCCCGGAGCTAGAGCCCCGAACAGTGCAGCTAGGCTGTCCTTGTCGGCGATATCATACTCGCCTGCGAGTTGTAAGTGGCGGCCGCCGTCGCCTGAGCGGTTCATAACCGGTCCTTCTCTCGCGGAAAATGCGGATTGGCCGTCGCGGGACCCGGGCGAAGCGCAGTACCTGAGAATAACAATGTAGCAGCAAGCGCGCCCTAAGAGAATCGTGGTTTTTCGGGGGTAGGAAACCCGGCTATGTCGACTTTGGCGGGCGTCCGGCGAACTACGCGACGAATCGGCGAAGCCGTTTAAGGCCGGCTCGGATGCGCGTTTTCACTGTGCCGAGAGCCGTCCCTCGGCACAAAGCAATCGCTGAATGGGATCGCCCGGCAAAAAACGACTCGATTAACAGGGTACGGTTTTCGTTACTGAGCTTATCCAGGGCTTGGGCCAGATGTCCGTACTCGATGTTCTGAAGCGCCTCGACTTCGGCACTGACCGCGGCGACCGGATTTGCCCGTTCAGACTCGAAATAGGTGCGTTCGCGGTGGCGGCGCCTCAGATGGTCGATCGCGATGTTTTGAGTAACGAGCGTGAGCCACCCTTTGATATTTGTGTTGTGCAGGGTCCCGTTGAGCGCCCACATCCTGCAGAATGCGGCTTGAACGACATCCTCCGCCTCAGAGGAGTCATGAATAATGCGAAACGCGATCGCGTATGCGAGCGGCCGTAAACGAAGGAAAAGAGTATCAAATGCGGCTTCGCCTGCAAGAACACTCACAGTGTTATAAGCCATGTACTGCTCCACAATGGCAACGAGATCTAATTCTTCGTGCGAACGTTTCCCACCTGAAAGTATGATTAAACGCTAAGCAATGCACATCCAAATGCGCGGGGGATGCCGTTGTTTAAGCGCAATATGAATATCAAGAAACCGCTCGTCCGCTTAACCGTTACTTTGAGTGACACGCTGGTAAATCGTCTCGCTGACCTACGCAGTCGTCATGCGGTTTCGATTTCAGCCGTTTGCGAGATTGCGATTCGCAGCTATCTCGACGCTCATTCAGATCGCGATATTGGCGAGCAGCTTAGGGCCGCGGGAGCCGTACGGCGTCGGTCGCCTTTGCGCGGCCGCTAGGTCGCGGCTATCCAGGGGATCGGGTTACTCGAATGATGGCAACCATCATGCGATCGAGAGCTAACCATCATTGAGTGAGACTCGACCTATCCTGAATGGACGTAAAAGCAACATGAACGACCAGCAAAAACCGGCGGCCTTACTCGTCGCCACAGTCGGAAGCGTAACTCGCGAAACGCGCCTCTGCCTTGAACACAACCTCGACGGCTATCCGTATTCGGAAGCGTCCTTCAGCAATGTCGAGATAACCAAAGTCGAAGCAGTAGGCTTTTTACAAAGCAGTAGGTATCGCCGGGAGGGAGCTTCGGCACCGGGCGCACGCTCCGAACCTCTCACTTGATCCGCGGTTATCTTCATCTGCACAGGCGACAGTGTGTGGCCCTCTGGACATATCGCGAAAGCTATCGACATTCTGGTAGAGAATCCAACAGTCGGAATCGTCGCTGGGCTTTCCGTTCTTCCGGTGCCCACCGATTACCAAGACCGATAGTCGGGACGACGCGAGGTGATACGGTCTTTCCGCCGGCCTACGAAGTCGGCAAGTTAATCCCGCCGCGAGCGTGGTGCTGCTCTTGGTCGGTGAGTCGCCGTGAAGTTCTCGACGTTCTACAGGATGAGAAGGCACCGTCTCGGCCTCGCGTCATTGCTGAGCTGAACTGGATTGGCGCGCCGGCAGCGAGCGGACTTTCAGTGTAACTCCCGCCCGAATCCGGCGCTCTCTGCAGGCTATGGAGTTAAGGCGAATACAGTTCCATTGCCGTATGCAGAGAGGTCTCCCCCGTAGGCCGTCGTGCCGTATAGCGTACCGCCCACGTTTATCATCCCGGCAAGAGGTCTCCAGCCGTCCCCCTCTCTTTTACCAAAGCTGTGTAGCGTAGTCTCTGTGCCGCCGTCGTAACGCTGAAGATGGTACCGTTACCCTCCCCGCTTTCGTGGAATGGGCCGCAGGCGGACGCCGTGCCGTAGAGCGTACCCTTTACGTCGACCAGCGGCGCACGGGGAAGGCACCCGGCGGTATAGCCGTAGCCGAAGCTGTAGAGCACGTTCTCCTTGCCGACGGTCGTGATTCTGAAGACCGTCCCGCATGCGACGCCGTTCCCACAGCTGTTATAGTATGCGCCACCGTTTCTCGTCGTGCCGTAGAGCGTGCCGTTTACGTCGATCAGGCCGCCATCGGGAACGGCACCGTCGCTTCCGTCGCCGAAACTGTGCAGAACCTTTTCCTTCCCGCCCGGCGTGATGCTGAAGACCACTCCGCCTTCGTTGGGCGCTTTTTTCGTAGCATGTTCACCTCCGCCGGACGTCGTGCCATAAAGCGTACCGTTTACGTCGATGAGCCCTGCCGCAGGAAAAGCACCATCCCTCTTACCGCCGAAACTGTGCAACACTCTCTCGGTCCCGTCTTTCGTGATGCTGAAGACGGTACCGCAGCCGGGAAACGACGGGCAATTATACGTACCGCGACCATTCGTCGTGCCGTAGAAGGTGCCGTTTACGTCGAGCAGACTCGCGTAAGGCCAAATGCCGTCCTTCGAGTTGCCGAAGAAGTGCAAGACCTTCTCTCTCCCGCTTGTCGTGATGCTGAAGACGCTCCCGCCGAAGATGCCGTTTGGGCCGCCTTCTTGGGTCGTGCCATAGAGTGCGCCGTTGACGTTGATCAAAGCCGCCACCGGGTTCTGACCATCATCGCTGCCGCCTTGGAAGCTGTAGAGGACGTTCTCGTTACCGCTCGGCGTGATGCTGAAGATGGTACCAAGAGTTCCAAGGCTGCTATAAATGCCCCCTTCGGAAGTCGTGCCGTAGAGTTTGCCGCCTACGTTTATCAACGCCGCAAGCGGGTCGCTTCCATTCGGAGGGTTGCCAAAACTGTACAACACGCGATAGTTCGAGGCCTTACGGCCGTGATCCGGAAGATTATTGACGCGTGAAGTGCGTTGCGCCGGTGAATCGTTCGCGCCGATCGGCGGCTGCGACCCGCCGCACCCAGCGAGCGTAGCCATGGCGGCACAAGTGCTTAACGCATAGCGACCGAAATCCAAGCTCTTCATCTGCCTCGGTCCTCGCTTCTGTGAACGCATCGGCGGCTGAATACGTTCGCTGCGCCACGTGTCTATCCCAGCGAAGCGAGCACGACGCGAGCGATAGGCCCGTAGCAGCCGCGATCTCTTTGAGTGAGAACGCATCGAGCTTCGTGGCGATCTCGCGCCTGAACCACGCCTCGTCGCACCGGCCCGGATGCTCGCGCGCCCAACTGCGATTGCGGCGATGCCCTTCGCTGATTGCCTCGCTGCGCACACGGTTCACGGCCGCGCCGCGGCGTGGATCGTTGCCGGCGGCGCTTTGGGCTGCGAGCGCTTTGCGAGCCGTTTCCATGGCACGGAGGCCATGCGCACGCCGCGCCTTCGGCATACACGCATCGCAGTGCCGGCGTCGGCGCTTCTCACCTGGGCCTCCGCACAGCGCGCACGCGATCGGCGAGCTCGGCCGTGTTTCAACCGTTGGCATTCGCCGTGTGCGCGGTGAGTAGGGCCGCGGCTCGGCGACCGAGGCGCATCGAGAAGCCTTGTTTTTCGGCTTGCCGGCCATCGGCGACCATCCTCCTAAACGCGCTTGGTCCAGCCCAGTATTCGGCCGTCTGGCTATTATTGACCGATTTTAGCCGAGTTGCTCCGGGAAAAAGTCATACCTAATAACGATTTAGACAAGATTGTCGCGAAGAAGTCCGATATTTACGAATAAAAGTGTGGAGCCGACGGCCGGACTTGAACCGGCGACCTATTGTTTACGAAACAATTGCTCTACCAACTGAGCTACGTCGGCGATGCAGCACGCGTGCGAAACACGCGGGGCTGGTCGGCGGTCCTTCCACGGCGTCTTCGGCGCCCCTTCCCGCCAGAGCCGCCCCTACGTGTTAAGAGACGTCGTGAAACGTTCCCCGCTTAGCGCTCTCGTCGAGCTCGAGGTCGTCGAGTAGATAATACACGATCTTGCGGTCGTCGAAGCCCACTTTGGCAAGCGAACGCCCTGCGATTTCGACGACCTCGTGGATGTGGCCAGTGCGGCCGGCGTACGCATAGTTCACGGCGGTATAGTTGGGATCGTCGGGTTTCGGATGCGGGGTGGCCTTCACGCCGCGCAGCGGCGTCCGATGTCGGTGCATGGGCGCGAGGTTCGACGCGGCTATTTCCGAAGCATCGTGCATGATTATCGAGTATCGAGGCAAGCGGCCGAAGATCGCCTCATCGGCTTTCGTCGCGCCCAATGCCGTCGTGATCGGCGACGTTGAAGTCGGCGCGGAGTCGAGCATCTGGTTTGGCGCCGTTTTGCGCGGCGACAACGGACCGATTCGGATCGGCGCTCGCACGTCGATTCAGGATAACGCGGTCGTCCACGTCAGCGAACGAGGCGGCACGTTCGTGGGCGACGACGTGACGGTGGGTCACTGCGCGGTGATGGAGGATTGCACGATCGGACGTCATGCCCTGATCGGAAGCAATGCGACGCTGCTCAATGGATGCACGATCGGCGAAGGCACCTTGATCGCGGCCGGCAGCGTCGTCGGACAAAATGCGGCGATTCCGGCGCGCGTCGTTGCGGCGGGGGCGCCGGCTACGGTGAAAAAGGCTCTCGAAGGCGAGGCCGCCACGTGGATCGAGATCTCCTCACAAGAGTACGTCAAGCTCTCGCGGATGTATCTCGCTCAGAGCATCGGCACCGTCGAAGACCAGGGAACTCTCTAGCTCGGATGCACCGTCGTCCAAATAAGGACGACGTTGAGCGCGAGAATCGCGACGCCCGCGCATACGGCCAGCGCGGTCACCACCGGACCGTTCACCATGTCGCCCATTATTTTTCGATGCGCTCCCAACAGCACCAGCGCAATCACCGGAACCGGCAATACGAAGCTCAAGATCACCTGGCTTACGATGAGCGTTTGCGTGACGTTGAGCCCGAGCGCGACGACGGCGACCGCCGGCAGCATCGTGATCACCCGGCGAACCCAAAGCGGCACGGTGAAACCGATGAAGCTTTGCATGATCACTTGGCCGGCCATCGTTCCAACCACCGAGCTCGAGATCCCCGACGCCATCAACGAGATCAAGAATACGACCCCAGCGAGATTGCCGAGCAGCGGCGTCAAGGTGCGATACGCCGTGGAAATATCGGCGACGTTCGCATGCCCAGTCGCATTAAAAACTGCTGCCGCCATATACATCATTGCTAGGTTAACCAGACCCGCGATGGTCAGCGCGACGATCACGTCGACGTATGAAAAGCGTACGATGCGCCCGACGTCGCGGCGATTCTTGCCGACGATTCGATCCTGAGTGAGCGCGGAGTGCAGGTAAATCGCGTGCGGCATGACGGTCGCGCCGACGATACCCACGGCCAGAAAAAGGCTCGAGGGGCCGCCGAGCCAGGGCACGACCGAATGATAGAGCACGAGATGCCAGTTCGGCTTGGCTAGCACCGTTTCGCCGACGTAACAGATGGCGATAATGCCTACCAACGATCCGATCAACGCTTCCATCGTGCGAAAGCCATACCGGTGCAGCGCGAGGATAGCGTATGTCACGATGCCGGTAATGACGGCGCCGATCAGCATCGGAACGTGGAAGAGCAAATAGAGCCCGATGATCGCTCCGAGGAACTCTGCGAGATCGGTCGCCATCGCGCCAACCTCGCTCACGATCCACATCGAAACCACGACCGGTTTGGGTGCGTTGTCGCGTGAGAGCTCCGCGAGATTCTTTCCGGTCGCGATGCCGAGCTTCGCCGAGAGTCCCTGAAAGAGCATCGCCATTAAGTTGGCGAGCACGACGACCCAGAGCAACCGGTAGCCGAACGCAGCGCCGCCTTGAATGTTGGTTGCAAAGTTTCCCGGATCCATGTACGCCACGGACGCTACAAACGCCGGGCCGGCAAAAGGCAACAGCGCTCGCCAACCGCGCCGGTTTCCGGCCAACACCGCGTTCGCGGCGGCAACGACGCGCGGGCTGGGGCCGCCGACGCCGTAGCTACGTTGCAATGCGCACCATCGCTGCGTGACGGCGATGCAGCGAGACGAGGCGCTTTCCGCAACGCAGGCTCATCTTCACCGCGTCGTTCCGTTCGACGCGAACCGTTGCACCGGGAAGCACGCCGGCCGCGGCAAGCGCAGCGACGGCTTCATCGTCACGATCGTCGAGGCTCACGACGCGAACGCGACCTCCCGCGGCAACGCTCGCCAAAGTCGGCAGCGGACCGCCGGCAGCCGTCGCATCGTCGTACGGAATGGGATGTCCGTGAGGATCGCTCATCGGCCGCCCGAGAAAAGCGGCAATTCGCGAAGCGAGATCGTCCGAGATGACGTGCTCGATGCGTTCGGCCTCGGCGTGCAGGCGTTCCAGCGGCACGTCCAACGAACGATGGAGAAAGGTCTCGAGCAGGCGGTGACGCCGCACCATTGCGACCGCGAGGGCGCGCCCTTTGCCGCTGAGCCGGAGCGGCTTGGCCGGCGCCGGCTCGAGCTCTAAGAGACCATCGCCTTCGAGGAGGCGCTTGGCTTTGCTCACCGAGACTCGGCTCACGTTGAGGTATCGTGCCACGGCCGCTGCCCGCACGGGGCCGCCCCCGCCGAGCTGATAGATCGCCTTGACGTAATCCTCGCGCGCTCGCGACGGCGACCGGTCGGAGCCAACCGTCAGCAGGTCCGTCGCAGACTTGTTACCCATGGCTAACGCTAACCATGGTTAACGGATTGGCTCGGGCCTTCTATCGCACCTTCACGGGTGCCGGCGCCGCATTCGGGTCGCAGAGCCCGGGAGTCTGTCGACTCCTAGGGCGACGGATAGTGCGATTCGTCCGCATAAGGAAGAAACAGCGTAAACTCCCGCTGGAAACGCAGCTTCACCATGCCCGTCGGGCCGTTGCGGTGTTTGGCGATGATGAACTCCGTCAGATCGGGCTCCGGAGTCTCGGGATTGTAGTACCCGTCGCGATACAGGAACGCGACGACGTCGGCCTCCTGTTCTAAACTGCCACTGTCCCTCAAGTCTGCCAGCATGGGACGCTTCTCGCTGCGAATTTCAACGCCGCGGTTGAGCTGAGCCAGCGCGACGATCGGCACCTGGAGATCTTTGGCGGTGATTTTGAGCGTGCGGCAAATTTCCGAGAGCTCCTCGTTGCGGTTGGCATTGCGCGCGAGTACGCCGGGGCGAACGAGCTGAAGGTAATCGATGAAGATCGCGCCCAACCCGACGGTGGACTTCAACCTTCGGCAGCGGCTGCGCACGTCGCCGATCGTCAGCGCGCCCATGTCGTCGAGGTAGATCGGCAGCTCATTGAGCGTGCCCATCGCACGCGAGATATCTTCCCATTGATGCTGTTTGATGTTGCCGCGCCGCATATCGTTCATCGAGATGCGCGCCTCGGCACAAATCAAGCGCTGAATCAACTCGTTGTTCGACATCTCTAAGGAGAAGAACGCGATCGGCTCGCCGCATTCGCGCGCCGCGGCGACCGCCATGTTGAGCGCGAACGAAGTCTTGCCCATGCCCGGCCGCGCCGCGACGATCACGAAGTTGCCCGCCTGGAAACCGGTCGTCATTGCGTCCACGTCGCGGAAGCCGGACGTGAGTCCGGTGCGATCGCCCCGCATGTGAAAGAGCCGATCGATATGATCGAACGCGTCCTTCATTAGCCGGCTGACCGGCATGAACTCGGTGATGCCGCGGCGTTCGCCGATCGTATAAACGAGCTGTGCCGAGCGGTCGAGCGCTCCGGGAACGTCCTCTTCGCCCTCGAAGCCGAGTTGGGTAATCTCCGTTCCGGCGTGGATGAGCGACCGGAGCAACGACTTCTCGCGGACGATCGTCGCATAGTAGCGAGCCGATCCGGCGCTCTGCACCGTATCCATAAGCGCGCTGATATACGAGAGGCCGCCCACGCGTTCCAAAACGTTGCGCTGCTTGAGCTCCTCGCCGACGGTGATCTTGTCGACCGGCTCTCCACGCTCGTACAGATCGACCAGCACGGCGAAGATCGTTTCGTGTACGTGCGCGTAGAAATCGGCGGGACGAACGATTTCGCCAACGGCTGCAAGCATTTCGCGATCGACCAGCACGGAGCCGATCACGGCCATCTCGGCCTCGAGATTGCTCGGCGGAATACGATCGATCGTTGAACGAATCGGCTGAACTGTCATGAGCGTCGAGCCGCTGTCCCTCGCCGCGCCGGTGAACGCCTTGTGGGTCGCTTGTGCATAAGGAAAAAATTACGTGAGTTGTGTGCCATACGTGGTGGCACACAGAAGCGCGAATGCTTTAGCGCCGGCGCGTGGGGAGGTCTCGCAGCACTTGTGCGACGCTGGTGACCGGAACCACCTCCATCCCGCTTAGCGCAACGTCGATCTCGCGTGCATTCTCCTTGGGCACGAGAACGGACCGCATGCCCGCCTGACGGGCCGCATAGAGCTTCTCGACGATGCCGCCGACCGCGCGCACCTTTCCTTGGATCGAGAGTTCGCCCGTGATCGCGAGGTCTTGGGGAATCGGCGTCTTCGTGACCGCCGAATACAGCGCGAGAAAAATGGCGAGCCCGGCCGAAGGGCCGTCGATGTTTCCGCCACCGACCACGTTGATGTGCAGGTCGAAATCGGCAACGTCGACGCCGGTCACGGCGCGCATGACGCTGGTCGCGTTGAAGACGGAGTCTTTGGCCATCGATCCGGCCGTATCGTTGAAGCGAGTCGTCCCTTTGCCGGGTTGCGACGCGGGAAATGCGACCGCTTCGATCTCGATGATACTTCCCAAATGATGCAGGACGCCCAGTCCGAAGCACTTGCCGATCTCGCGCGTCGCGCGTCCCTTCACCTGCGTGGCGCGTACCAGCCGGCTCGTGCGAACGACGGCGCGCACGTCCTCTTCGAGGATCGAAGGACGCTTGATCGCGGTAGCCTGCGGTTTGCTGGGGTAGAGCCGATAGAGTGCCTGGCCATACGCGTCCGCAACGATTTGCACCGCCTTGCGTCCCTCGATCGTATAGGACGCAATCAGCGCTGCGACGCCGCGTGCAGCCCTGGCGCCGAGCCGTCGAATCGCGCCCTGAACGATCGTAAGAATTTGATTCTGCGAGAGCGGCGCGAAGAAGATCTCGGCGCAGCGCGAGCGTATCGCGGGATCGATGTCGTCGGGTTCGCGAGTCGTGGCTCCGATTAAAATGAAGTCGGCCGGCGCACCCTCTTTGAACAGGCGTTTGATCCATTGCGGAACGTTCGGCGCGCTGTCGTCGTAGTACGACGATTCGAAGGGAACCCGCTTATCCTCGAGTACTTTGAGCAGCCGCGATTGCAGCGGTCCGTCCATTTCGCCGATTTCGTCGATGAAGAGCACGCCGCCATGCGCCCGCGTTACCAGGCCCAGTTTGGGCTCGGGAATTCCGGCCTCGGAAAACTCGCGGCGGCTGCCTTGATAGATGGGGTCGTGAACGCTGCCCAAGAGCGGATCGACCGTTTCCCGAGGATCCCATCGCAGCGTCGTGCCGCTGGCCTCCACGAACGGCGCATCCTTTGCAAAGGGCGTGTACGGCCGCGACTTTGCGACCTCCAGCGCGAGACGTGCGACCGTCGTCTTGCCGACGCCCGGTGGCCCGTAGAGAATGGCGTGCTGGGGATACGGCGAGCTGATCTTGGCCAGCAGCGCTCGGATCGCTGACTCTTGGCCGACGACGTCGCGCAGCGTTTGAGGACGCAGCTGTGCGAGCGCCGAGACCGAGAGCCCGCGCTGCGAGAGCGCTTCGAGCTCTTCGAGCTTCGCTTGGGATGCCGGCGTCTCGGGGCCGCCCGTTTCGCGCAGTGCTTCGAGCTTGAGGTCTTTGACGTATTCCTGGTGGCGCTCGGCCATCTTTTCGTTGACGCGCCGCTCGATCGAGCTTTCGGCGTGGCGCTGCGCAATGACGTCGGCCATCGCCTCTTCGATCTCGGCGATCGCTTTACGCTGTTGGGCGCGCGTCGTCATGCGCTCGAGCGTCGGGTCCTCGAAGACCAGGCGCTGCAAGCCGCAGAGCCGGTCCGGCAGATTCTGCGAACGCATCATTTTGAGGGCGCTGACTTTGCCCGCTCGCAAGACCACTTTGTCCTGGCCAATTACCGAGGCGAGCATGTCGTAAAGCGCGCCGACGTACCGGCTCAACTCATCTTCCGCGCCAAACTTTCGCCGAAAGCGGGCCACATAGACCTGCTGCACCACAGAGAAGGGGCTCCTTAGGCGGCTACGACGTCCACCTTGGTTTTGGCGACGACGCTCTTATGAAGCTTGATCTCGACCGAGTAGGATCCGAGCGCTTTAATTTGATCGACGAGCTCGATCTTATGCCGGTCGATCTCGATCGAGAGCGCGCCGGCAATCGCCGAGGCGACGTCGGCATTGGTGACCGCGCCAAACAGCTTTCCGTTGCCGCCGGCTTTCGCGCGCACGGCAAACTTTGCAGCTTCGATGCGGGCCGCGAGCGCCTTGGCCTCGGCAAGCTCGTTTGCCTCACGGCGCGCTCGCGCCTTATGTTGGGCTTCGATCTGTGCCAGCGCGCCTTTGTCGGCTTCGCCGGCGAGCTTACGCGGAAGCAAGAAGTTGCGGGCGTAACCGTCGGCGACGTCGACGACGTCGCCCTTGCGGCCAAGCGCTTTAACATCGGTGAAAAGAACGAGCTTCACGGCGGTTATTCGGAGCCGAAGGGAAGGAAAGCGATCAGGCGCGCCCGTTTGACCGCGACGGTCAGCATCCGCTGGTGCTTGGCGCAGGTTCCCGAGATGCGGCGCGGCACGATTTTTCCACGCTCGGAGACGTACTTTTTCAGGCGGCTCGCATCGCGGTAGCTTACCGCGATCGCTCGATCGGTGCAGAACCCGCAGGGCTTGCGTTTGGGGCGCCGGTCTTTGACGGCGCGCTTCGTTTTGCTTGGTGGCATAGCGTCCTTTCGACTAGGTGGTTGCCGGTTTCGCAGGTCCCGCGAGGGCCGCAAAACCCTAGCCAGGTGGGGCGAGGCTCGCTCCACCACCGGCCCGAGACTGGCTCGGAGGCCGGATTTTCGGAACGTACGTTCGGATTGCCCGGCGAGCGCTCCTGGCGGCCAAGGGGCGGAATTAAGTGACGCTGGCCCCCGAATGGTGTATAGTGGCAGGGTTACCCAGGCTTCGAAGTCCGCATAGGTCCCAATGGCACTGAAGCGAGTCGGATCCGGAGAACAACCTTACTTAATCTAGGAGATTCGCTCGCTACATGTATACAGACGAAATGCTCACCTGCGTTGACTGCGGACAACAGTTCCCGTTCACGGCCGGAGAGCAAGAATTTTTCGCAATGAAGGGCTTTACGAATAAGCCCAGTCGCTGCACGGACTGCCGTGCCGCACGCAAAGCCGGTCGCTCGCCTAACGGCGGCGGCGGACGCAGCACGAGCCAACGGGAAATGTTCAAGGCGACGTGCAGCCAGTGCGGCGGCGTCGCCGAGGTTCCGTTTCAGCCGCGAGGCGACAAGCCGGTCTATTGCCGCGATTGTTTCGCCAGCCGGCACTCGTATCGTTAGGCACCGCTAGCACCAGCTAGGAAACGAGAGGGCCTGCTTCATGCAGGCTCTCTTTCATAGGAGCCGTGGCGTGAGCTACGAACGAGAGAGAGAATGAATCGAGCGGCAAGGTACGGCACGGGGATTGGACTCGGAGTTATTCACGTTGGTGCGCTGGCCGCTTTCGTGCCGGCGTTTTTTCATTTTTCGGATATCGCCGTCGCGGCAATCCTTTCGTACCTCACCGGCGTCTTGGGTGTGACGCTCTGCTATCACCGCGTGTTAACGCATCGCAGCGTTCGCTTGCGCAAGCCGCTCGAATATCTTTTTGCCGTCTTTGGAACGCTCGCGCTCCAAGGCGATCCGATTCGTTGGGTCGCCATTCATCGCAAGCATCACGCGCATGCCGACGACGACGGCGATCCGCATAACATCCGGCTCGGCTTTCGCTGGGCGCATATCGATTGGCTCTACCGCCAGAATCTCGATATGCCGTCGGACGAAGAGATCGCACGTTACGCTCCGGACTTGTACGCCGATCCATTCTACCGCGCGTTACAGCATTTAGGTCTTCCGCTCCAGCTCGCGCTCGCCGGGGTTCTCTTCTTCCTGGGCGGTTGGGCCTGGGTCGTTTGGGGAGTCTTCGTCCGCCTCGTCATCGCATATCACTCGACCTGGCTGGTGAACAGTGCCGCCCATATGCTGGGCTATCGAACCTATCGGACCACCGACTGCTCGACGAACTGCTGGTGGGTCGCGCTGCTCTCTTTTGGTGAGGGGTGGCACAACAACCACCACGCCTTTCCGTTTTCGGCGCGCCACGGTCTGCGCTGGTTTGAGATCGACATGACCTGGTGGCACGTCGAGCTCTTGGCCCTTTTGCGCCTGGCAGACCGGGTTCGGATTCCGAGCCGGGTCATGCGTCAGAAACTCGCCTACACAAGCATCCGTCCGTTTGCCGGTGCCGCGGATTATTCCGGCGGCGGGGCATGAAGGCTGCGGCCGGGCGCATACTGTATACTACTTGAACGGGCTTTGTGCCGAGGAGTACCTACATGAAAGAGAAACGCGCGCCCTGGGAGCGCCCCGATTTTCAAGAGCATCAGCTCGGCGCCGAGGTGACGGCTTACCTTAGCGCGCCGGTGCGCGAACCCAAGCTCTAACCTCCGTAACCACGGCAGACGATCTCGTCGCGCGGCTTTATGCCGTCGGCGATGAGCGTTACCACGACAAGCACCCGTTTCATCGGCGGCTCGTCGCCGGGACGCTCGACCGCGCCGCGGTCCAGGCTTGGGTTGCGAATCGCTATTACTACCAGAAGCAAATTCCCGTAAAGGACGCGGCGATTCTCGCAAATCTGCCCTCGGCATCGCACCGCCGGGCGTGGATCTCGCGCATTTACGATCACGACGGCAGCGCAGACGGCGAGGGGGGTACCGTTTCGTGGCTGGCGCTCGCGCGAGCCGTCGGGCTAGACGAGGCCGCGGTGCTCTCAGAACGCGCGGTCGCGCCGGGAACGCGCTTCGCCGTCGACGCCTACGTTACGTTCGCTCGCACTCGCCCGTGGATCGAAGCGGTAGCCTCGTCGCTCACCGAGCTGTTCGGGCCGCCGGTCATGACGGCCAGAGTCGCGGCGATTATCGAAAAGTATCCGTGGATCGATCGCTCGGGTCTCGCGTATTTTGAGAACCGCATTCCGCTCGCGAAGCGCGATGCCGAATCCGCGTTGTCCTGGGTGCTGCAAGAAGCGACGACGCCCGACGTCGAACGCCGTTGCATCGAAGCCTTGCGTTTTAAATGCGACGTTCTTTGGTGCATCCTGGATGCGACGGCGCTCGCCTGCGGCACCTTTAGATGAAGCCCACCGCGTCCCCACGCTTCGGTAAGGGCGTCAAGCTGCGCGACGACGGAAACGGCAGCCTCATGCTGTTGATCCCCGAAGGCGCGCTCGTTCTCAACGCCCCCGCAGCGGCGGCGCTGAAACTCGTCGACGGAACGCGCCCGCTCACAGAGATCATCGCGACAGTGGCCGCACGGTTCGACGTAACCGCGGAGCGCGCCGGCGAGGATCTGTTCGAACTCTTCGAGCGGCTCGAGCAGCGCGGGCTTATCGCGCCCTTCGACGGGGCTCAGCCCTTCGACACGGCTCAGGGTGACAGGGGGTGAGTAACCAGCTGAGGCCGCTGTCGCTGCTCTGCGAGCTTACCTACCGGTGCAATCTGCAGTGTCCGTATTGTTACAACCCCCTCGATCTGCGAGCGTACCGCGATGAGCTGACGACCGGCCAATGGAGCAGCGTCTTGCAGGCAGCCGCCGAGCTTGGCGTGGTGCAAGCGCACTTTTCCGGCGGTGAGCCGACGCTCCGCCCCGATCTCGTTCCATTGGTCGAAGCCGCGGCCGCCTTCGGACTCTACACGAACCTGATCACGCAAGGAACGTTTCTCGACGACGAACTGCTCGACCGATTGGTCGACGGCGGCCTCAATCACGTGCAAATTAGCATTCAGGCCCCGAACGCTTCGCTCGCCGACCGCATCGCCGGCGCGATCGTTCACGACAAGAAGGCGGACGCGCTGCGGCGCGTGGGTACGCGCGAGGTCGCGCTTACGCTCAACTGCGTGCTGCACCGCTTGAATCACGATTCGATCGGGGACGTAATCGATTACGCAGAGCGCCTCGGAATTCGCCGGCTCGAGCTGGCAAACGTGCAGTTCTACGGCTGGGCCTATCGCAACCGCACGGCGCTGATGCCAACGTTAGAGCAGGTTCGCCACGGCGAAGAGGTCGTCGCCGCGGCTCGCGAGCGCCTACGCGGATCGATGGAAATCGTCTACGTGCTTCCCGATTACTTCGGCGACTTTCCCAAACCGTGCATGAACGGCTGGGGTCGTCAGTTCATCACCGTCACGCCGAACGGCTATGCCCTGCCGTGCCCGGCGGCGGCCGGAATTACCACGTTGACATTTGAGAACGTGCGAGATCGCGCGCTCGGTGAGATCTGGCGCGATTCCGCGGCGTTCGTGCGCTATCGCGGGACCGATTGGATGCCCGAGCCGTGCCGCTCGTGCGAGCGGCGCGAGTTGGATTGGGGCGGTTGCCGTTGCCAAGCCTACTTGATCACGGGCGACCCCGGCGTGACGGACCCGGCTTGTTCGCTCAGCCCGGATCACGCGGCTATGGTTTCACTGCGCGAAGGGACGTCCGGGACCGAACCGGTCTACCGCCGGGCGTGATCCTCCGCGTGCTCGGTTCGGCGGCCGGCGGCGGCGTGCCCCAGTGGAACTGTGCGTGCGACAACTGCGCGGCGGCTCGCGCGGGGCGCCGCGCACAGCGCACGCAATCAGGACTCGCGGTGAGCGCGGACGGCAAACGCTGGCTTCTGCTCAACTGTTCGCCCGACATCGGATCGCAGATACAAGCCTTTGCGGGGCTGCATCCTTGCAAGCCACGCGGCACGCCCATCGCCGGCATCCTCTTCACCGATGCGAACGTCGATCATCTCGGAGGCCTAGCGACCCTGCGTCAGAGCGGGGAACACCGCTTTATCGTCCGCTCGAGTGCGATCGTTCGCGCCATTGCCACCGCGCAGCCGGCCTACGCCCCCTTTTCGCAGCCGCCGCATCGCTGGCTCGAGAGCCCGCTCGACGTGCCCTGCGACGCTGCAAGCGAGGGCGACATCGTTGGAAATCAACTGGCGGTGCGCGCCCTGTCCGTTCCCGGGATGACGCCCGGTTACGACGGGCGTCGCCGCATGCCCGGCGCGGTGGTTGCCTACGAAATCTCGGATCTCGACCGGAAGAACCGTCTGCTTTTTGCGCCGGTCTTCTCCGGCGTCGACGCCGCCCTGCGCGCTGCGATCGCGTCGGTGCAGATCGCCTTTATCGACGGGACGTTTTATACCGCCGACGAGCTGGTCGCGCAACATCTGCTTCCCAAGCGCGCCGAATCGCTCGGGCACCAATCCGTGGGTGGCCAGGGCGGGACGCTCGAGCGACTGCGCGGTATCGGCACTCGGATCATCTTCACGCACCTGAACAATTCGAATCCGATGCTCGACCCGTCCTCAGCGGCTTCTCAGGAAATTCGCGATGCGGGTGCCGAGATCGCCTACGACGGAATGGAATTGCTCCTGTAGAGTGGGAACTTAGATTGTTGATGATCGCTCTAGCCGGCCGGTTCTTTTTGACGCTCGCGGTAGCCTGGACTCAATTTCGCTTGGGTCCCCAAAACAACGCCGTCATTGACGGTTCGCTCAATGCCTCGTGGCGGATCGAAACCGGAGGACAGATTTCGGCTAGTCCAACGACCGTCGACGGAACCGTCTACGTCGGGAACAACAACGGATCGCTCTACGCGATCGAAGCTGCTACCGGAAAGGTCTTGTGGAGCGCGCGCGTGCCGAATCCACTTATGAGCGCCCCGCTGATTTACAACGATTTGGTGATCGTGGGTGAAGGCGATCCGACGAGCCGAAGCTCGTCGCCCTCCGAGCCCGTGATGGTTGGCCAAGGCCCAAGCGCCCTCATCGGTTTCAATCGCTTCACCGGCAGCATGCGCTGGCAAACCGCCGTGAGCGGCTCGGCGATGCCGACACCGGCCATCATCAACGGCTCGCTGATCGATCACGACGGAGCGGGTTGGATTAACGGCCTCGATCCGGGCAGCGGCGAGATGCGCTATCGGCACTGGCTCGGATCGATGGCCTCGATGTCCGCGATTCTTCCGATCGGTGCCGGAGACTTCGTCACAACGGGAGTCGGCAGCAACGCCGCGTGGCGGGTGCGCGCGGATGGCGGCTCGATTATTTGGCGCAGCCCGTTTTCGCGGGGCGCCTCGGGAATCGGCGATTGTCCTCCGGTCACCGACGGCCGCCGGGTCTTCTGCGACTACGTTTCGCCCGTGCTGCCGGATACGTCGACGGCCATCGGTGACCTAGCCGCGCAGCGAGTCTACGCGCTCGACGCCGCCAGCGGCGCGCCCTTATGGGACGTCGCGCTGGAGAGCGGCACGCTTCCCATCCGTAACGAAGCCGCCATTCCGCTCCTCGAGGGGAGCCGGCTTTTCGTCGGCAGCGCGCTGGTGCCGTGGATGCATGCGCTCGACACGGCGACCGGAATGCTGCTCTGGGAGACGCCGACGCGAGGTGCCGTCAAGGGCGGCATCGTCGACGTCGACGGCGTCCTCTACTTCGGCGACTTAGGCGGCTATCTGTGGGCGCTCGATGCCAAGACCGGTCGCGTCGTCGGCGATAAGCTGATGCATACGCCCTTCAACGTCGGCTCGCCGATCGTGGTCGGAACGACGCTGATCATCGGAAGCGATACCGGCAGCGTGATCGCGATACCGCTGGAGAGAATCCGCAAGAGCCTCGATCCGTAGCGCCCCGCTCGTGACGCTAGAACAGGTTCCAAAGGTATTGGTTGTACACTTCGTGGTGGTATTGCACTTCTTGGGCTTTGACGAAGCTTCCGAGTAGTCGGGGACAGCGATCGGCGCTGGCTTGTTTGAGATCGGCGTAGCGCGTCTTGACGTCGTCGCCCAGCAGCTTGCCGGTCCATTCTGAAGCGCGAAACGCGGCCATCGCGTCGTAGATATTGTCGGGCAGGTAACGATCGGCTTGGCGCAAGTTTTTGAGCGTGCTGGTCGTTCCCTCGAGGCCGGTCTTAAAGACGGCCAGCATCACCATATACGGATTCGCGTCGGGAGCGACCGAACGAACCTCGGTGCGCATGCTGCGCTCGTTGCCGATCGGAATGCGCATCATCGAGCCGCGATCGATCGCCGATGCTTTGAGCTGATTGGGCGCTTCGAAGTGCGGGTCGAGCCGGCGATACGAGTTCACGCTGGAGTTGAGCATCAAGCAGATGTCGTTCCCGTGCGTGAGGATGCGATCGACGAACTTCCAGCCGAAGGCGCTGAGCTGCTCCTGTCCTTTGGGCTCCCAGAAGAGGTTCTTGCCGTTCTTGCTCACCGAGACGTTGGTGTGCATGCCGCTTCCGTTGACGCCGACGACCGGCTTGGGCAAGAAACTGGCGGTCATGCCGAGCTTCGTCGCGACTTGGCGGCAGATCAGCTTGTAGAGTTGGATCTGGTCGGCCGCGGCGACGACCTCGCCGTAGTTATAGTTGATCTCGAACTGCGACGGCGCGACTTCCGGGTGGTCTTTCTCGTTTTGGAAGCCCATCGCGCGCTGCACTTCGGCAACCGTGTCGATGAAATCGCGCAGCGGGTCGCCGGGCAAGGAGTGATAGTAGCCGCCGGTGTTGACGTACTCGAACTTCCCGGTTTCGTGATAGCGGCGTTCGGCGTCGAGGCCTTTGAAGAGAAAGCCCTCGATCTCGTTGGCAGCGTTGAGCGCGTAGCCTTCCTTAGTATAACATTCGTTGGCGAACTTCTTGAGCGCGCCGCGAACGTCACCGGTAAACGACCTTGCCCTCGCGATCGAAGACGTCGCCGAAGACGAGCACCTTGCCCGACCCGAAGATGTCCGCCGGGTCCCCAATAAAACGCGCTCCAGTCGAGCGAGAGGCGCAAGTCGCTTTCGCGCTGCGGCGTAAAACCTCGAATCGAGGAACCGTCGAACGTCAGATTGTCGTGCGACTTGAGCAAGAACTTCTTGTCGTAGTCGAGCATGTGCAGGCGGCCCTCCAGATCGCTGAAGAGCACCGTTAGCGCTTTGATCCTTGGCTCGTCGGCAAGATATTTCAGCCGCTGCTCTTGCAGGGCGTGAAGGGGAACGCGCTCTTGGCGCTGCTGCTTCGCGCGCAAGTTGAGCTCTTCGAGCTCGGAGTACGGGAGCATTAGGAAGTCGCGCAGGTCGGCGTTGGTCGGCATGGCCGTCGAAGTCATGTGATCCGTTCTCCTTGACGTTCGGCGAGATGAGGAACCGCCACGCGGTTTCTAATGCCCTGGACCCTTACACAATCCGCAACCCGCGCCTTTGGACAATTGGTAAACGTTTTGGGGTGCCAGCAGCTCGGAGGGAGCCCGGTTCGAGTGCGCAAGACTTGACGCTGCTCCGATAGAACGGCGTTGGAGATGAATCGTTTCGGGTCGAAGCCTCGGTTTTCGACGGAAGCGGGACGCCTCGAAGCCTTCAGCGATGGCGTCATCGCCGTGATCATCACGATCATGGTGCTCGAACTGCGCCCGCCCGACGGCACCGATCTGCGGTCGCTGCACGCTCTGATTCCGACGTTTTCCGCCTACGTCCTCAGCTTTGCGTTTATCGGAATCTACTGGAACAACCACCATCACATGCTGCGGGCGAGCGACGGGATCGACGGACGAGCGATGTGGGCGAACCTCCATCTGCTCTTTTGGCTCTCGCTCGTGCCGTTTACGACGGCCTGGCTCGGGCGCAATGCGTTCGCTCCGGTTCCGACGGCACTCTATGGCGTCGTACTGCTGATGGATGCCGTCGCATTCACTATTCTGCAGGCCGCGCTTCTCGCGGTGAACGGGCGGGGCGGCGCCTTCGCAAACGCCGTCGCGGCGGATCTGAAAGGCAAGGTCTCGCTCGCGCTTTATATAAGCGCCATCGCCATTTCGTTTCTTTCGACGATTGCGGCCGACGCGATCTTCGTCGCCGTTGCCGTTCTCTGGATCGTACCGGATCGCCGCTTCGAGCCGCTTATCGCCAAGCGTGCGGATGCTAAGAAGAACGCAGACGCCGAAGGCGGAAGAACGCCCTGATGAAGACGCTTACGTTTATGCTCTCGCTCTTAGCGATCGGCGTTGCGCCGGTGCTCGGCGCACAGCCGGAAACCTGGACCGTCGATCCGGTGCACTCCACCGCTCAGTTTACGGCACGCCACTTCGGCATCGTTCCGGTGATCGGCACGATTCCAATCGAAAAGGCTTCGGTCCAGCTAAACGCCGGCTCGCAGATACCCATCGCCGTTTCGGCCGAGCTCGACGCTTCCAAGCTCGACACGCACAACGACATACGCGACAGCGACCTTCGCTCCGCGCACTATTTCAACGTCGCGTCGACGCCCGAGATACGCTTCGTTAGCACGAGAATCGACGGCACGGACCCCAAGCACTTCACGATCGCGGGCGATCTGACGATGCACGGCGAGACGCATCCGGTCGTGTTGAACGCGCAGGTCGTCGCTTCGGGAAAATCGCCGCGCGGACGATCTATCATCGCCTACGGCGCAAGCGTGACGATCGATCGTACGCAGTGGGGCATGACCTACGGCCAGCTGGTCGTCGGAAACAGCGTGGACATCTCGCTCAATATCGAAGCCGACGGTCCCTCGGCGTAGTTGAGGCGCCGCTAGAACGGAATTTCGTCGTCGAGTTCGTCGGCCGAGCTGTCGGCAGCGCGCGCGGGCGAACTGACGGCGGCCGCGCTGCGACCTCCGTTGAAACCTCCGTGATCGCCCGAGTCGGCGTCGTCGCGCCGCGAGGAGAGCATCTGCATCCCCGAGATGACGACTTCGGTCGCTTGACGGCGAATCGGCTGACCGGCGTCGTCCTTTAACTTACTATCGTCGTAGGAGCGGATCGAGAGCCGGCCCTCGACGAGCACGGGGCTGCCCTTCTTGAGATAGGTGTTGCAGGTCTCGGCGAGCCGTTCCCAAGCGACGATGTCGACGTACATCGTATCTTCGGGCTTCGCGTCGCGCTTGTTCGGATTGACCGCGATGCGAAACTTCGTGACCGGTGAGCCGGAGTTAATATAACGAATCTCCGGGTCGCGCGTCAGGTTCCCCACTAAGATTACCTTGTTGAACGAAGCTGCCATGCCTTACTCTCTTTCACCAAATGCAAACCGTTGCCCACGTCAATGCCTAGCTAATACCATCGTAAAGTGTCACCAGTGTGGCACAGATGTTATGAAAAGGATGCGTTCTGCGGCTGCGGCGGAGCAGCGGCAGCCAGCGCCGCCATATGGGTCAGCATCTTCGCATCGAGCCGCACGATAAGCGCCCGTAGCACGTCCTCGTGCAGTTTAAGCAGGCGGTCGAGCTCCTTGGAGACGCTGGGACCACCCTTGAACTGCATCACGACGTAGGTGCCTTCGCGGGCGTCCTTGATCTCGTAGGCCAGCCGCTTCTTCCCCAGGCGCTCGACGGCCGTGACTTCGCCGCCCTGTCCCTTGACGATCTCGGCGATGGCGTTGGCGCGCTCTTCGACTTCGTTCTCCTCGAGCGAGGGGCGCAAAATGTAGGTTACCTCGTAATCGGTCATGAGGCTAGCTTCGTGCCGGTCATCGACGCACTCCTACCCGCCAACTGTAGGGGAGACTGTCATTCCCGCAGTTCTCGCGCTGATCGCCACGGCGAGGTGCTCGTCTCCGGCAGCGCCGGTCAACCGCAAAGCAGCCTGCCCGAAGCTCGACCTGCAATCGGAAACCCCGTCAGCAAATACGTCAAACTCGGCGCACAGCGGCCTCGGCCCTTCGTGGGCCGCGTCGGTCGTCAACGCAGTGGGCGAGAGTTCTTACTGGCAATCGACGGCAATCATCGTGCTGTGGGACGATTGGGGCGGCTGGTACGATAATGCCGCGCCCAAGCAACTCGACTACCGGGGCCTGGGGATTCGCTCCCCTGTTTGATCATCTCGCCCCATGCGAGAGAGACGAGCACGAGCCAGCCGGGCTACGTGTCACACACGCAGTATGAGTTTGGCAGTATTTTGAAGTTCATCGAGGAGGCCTACAACCTCAAACCGCTCGGCCAGACCAAGGCCAGGTACAGCGACCGGCGCGCGACGAGCATCGAGGACAGCTTCGACTTCACCCAAAAACCGCGCAAGTTCACGGCGGTCACGAGCAAGTATTCGCTATCACACTTCCTGCACGAGCCGCTGTCGAACGAACCGGTAGAGACGGAGTAAGAAGGGCGTCGCTCTACTGTTCGAGCTCGTGTAGCGTGTTGGTGTTCGTGTCGGTGTAGAACAGGGCCGTGTTGCTGTCCTTCGTTCCAGTCGCGGCGAGCCCAAAGATTCCGGACGTTTTGCTCGTATCCACGACCTTCGTATCGAGCACCTGACCTGTCGGTGTCAACTCCACCAGCGTGTTGTTTCCGGTATTCGCTACGATGAGGTTACCGTTGGGCAACAACGTCTCGGCTAACGGTTTGTCGAGCGGCGAGCCCGCCTTCACCAACGTCGCACATGAGGTCTTCGGGTACTTGCACGTGAACTTCGTGCAGCCCGAACCGATCGTGATCTCGTCCTTCAGCAATAGCGTGCTGGCGTGACTGATGGCGACGACCGCGTTACACGCGCCATCTGCCACGTAGAGCGTGTCGGGCGGGTTATTTTTCTGCGGACACATTCCCGAACCGGACACTCCGCCACACCAATACGCGATGCCCGACGGCCCCAGCGCGGTCCCTCCCGAGCCCTTGTTGACGTCGAAGCCTTCGATGACTTCCTTTCCCTTACCGCTACCGTATCCGCCGAAGCTGAAGCTGTCGATCCCTCCGGTGTCGGCGTTCCCAACGAAGACGAGTTCCGGTGAATATTCGTAAAGCATCGGCGCCTCGGCGTCACCCAAAGGCTGCGTTATCGGCGAGCCGTAGGTTTTTTTGACCTCCCCCGTCTTATTTACCAAAACCATTACTTTGCTGGTAAACCCGGTGGCGTAGACATTGTTGCTGCCGTCAATGGCGTCGCCATCGCATCCCTCGATCTTGCTGTTTTGCACGAAGGTCGTTGCCTTCGAGTTTGAAACGGCATCGAACTGTTCGATCGTCGTTCCCTCGCCGGCCGTGCCGGACGAGTTCTCAAAGTTGCAGACCAGCACCTGACCCTTCTTCAGCTTTCCGAAGTTAAATTGAACGACCGTGACGGCACGAGGACCCATGTCGCCGTTTCCTGCATCGACGGTCGAGCCGATCGTGACGTCTTTCGTCAGCAGTTTCAAAATAGATTTCGTGTCGCCCGGGGATGCGACTGCTGCTCGAGAGCCGCCGGCATCGGGATTTGCGGCCGGTGCGCTCCAACGCACGGCACCGGTTCCGTTGCACGCCGACACCGCCAGAAGTACGCCGGCGGCAAGCAGTGCCGCGCGAACATTCGATAAGGGCATTCTTACCTCGTTGGTCAGTTGAGTGGTTGGGGAAATTCCGTTTCGAATTCGCTGTTTTCGCACCTGCAAAAGATGAACGACCTTCGTCATCTTTCGTCAGAAAGATCGAGCAAAGAAAACCGTAGTCATTCCCACGCCGATGATGATAACGATCGCGCGCGAAAGCGGCTGCGGCACTCGCCGAAAAAGCCGCGCACCAAAGTATCCTCCGGCCAGTGCGAGCACGGCCATCGGCACGGCGAAACGCCAGTCCACGATACGAGCGATAACGAACGGCACCAAGGCGACGCCGTTGATTGCCACCGCAAGCACGTTCTTGATTGCATTCTGCGCGTTGAGGCTAGGGAGACCGGAGAACGCGAGCACGGCGAGCATTAAGATACCCATGCCCGCGCCGAAATAGCCGCCATACACCGCGACGGCAAACTGCGCGGCGATCTGCCACGGAGCGTGACGCGGTACGCGCTCCCTGCGGCGCGCCAGCAAGGGGCTGAGGGCAAAGAGCAACGTGGCGAAGAGCAGTAGCCACGGGATCAAACGCACGAAGAGCGCCTGCGGCGTCAACAGCAGCAGCGATGCGCCGATCAGCGAGCCTACGGCGCTCGCAAGAAGGACGGGAAGCAAGAGCGACCGGTGCTCGCGGACCTCTTCGCGATAGCCGCGCGCGCTTCCGATCGTGCCGACACACATCGCCGCGTTGTTGGTGGCGTTTGCCGAAATCGCCGGCACGCCGGCAAAGACCAGCGCGGGAAAGGAAAGGAAGCTTCCGCCCCCGGCCACGCTGTTCAACATACCCGCCGCAAAGGCAGCCAGGGCGGGCACGAGGAGTTGGGCGGCGGACACGCCTCCAGGAACTATAGCGCGGCGCGCTCGCGTTTGGTAACGCGATAGACGCGACGAACCGTTTTTAGCTTTTCGAGCTTGGTGAGAAGCTTGTGGAGATGATCGAGATCGCGAATCTGCACGGTAAGGCTCGCTACGGCGACGGTGTCCTTGCGAACTCGAGCGTTGACGGAGCTCACTTGCGTCTTGAGCTCGGAGAATACTCCCATGATGTCTTGCAGCAGCGCGGTACGATCCTCGGCCTCCACCTCGATATCGACCAAGTGCGTCAGACCGGCATCGGTGAGCCACTGGGCCTGCATGATCCGCTCCGGCGTCGCATTCATGAATCCGAGGTTGGGGCAATCCGCGCGATGCACGCTGACGCCGCGGCCGATCGTAACATAACCCATGATCGGATCGCCGGGAACCGGAGAGCAGCACTTTGAGAGGCGCACGAGCACGTCGTCGACGCCGGCGATGCGCACGCCGCTCGAACGGCTCACGCTCTTCCGGAGCGCGGGCTTGCGGCCGATCTTCGTAAAATCGACGATCTTGTCGTGCTTCACTTCGTCGCGGACGCGGTTGGCGACGGCCTGCGCGGACGCGTCGCCGAATCCGATCGCCGCGAAGAGATCGGTCGGCGTCGCATAGTTCAAGCGTGCCGAAATGCGTTCGATCAGCTCGCCGCGAGCGACGTCCGTGCGCAGCCCGGCCCGGGCCAACTCCTGTTCGAGCGCCTCTTGGCCGGCCAGAACGTTCTCCTCGCGGCGCTCCTTACGGAACCATTGCTTGATCTTATGCTTGGCGCTCGACGTTTTGACGATGGCGAGCCAGTCGAGCGACGGGCGCCCGCTCGATTTATTGACGAGGATCTCGCAGATGTCGCCATTCTGCATTTGATAGTCGAGCGGAACGATGCGGCCGTTGACCTTTGCGCCCACGCAGTGGTTTCCGACGTCGGTGTGCACTTGGTACGCGAAGTCGAGCGGCGTCCCCGCGGCCACGATCGAATAGACGTCGCCGCGCGGAGAAAAGACGAAGACCTGGCTGTCGAAAAGATCGAGCTTGAGGTTCTCCATGAAGACCCGCGAATCGCGCATGTCTTTCTGCCACTCGAGCAGCGCGCGCAGCCACGAGAGCTTATTCTCGAACTGATCGGCCTTGCCGCCTTCCTTGTAACGCCAATGCGCTGCGATGCCGTACTCGCCGGTCCTATGCATCTCCCAGGTTCGAATCTGAATCTCGAGCGGGTCGCCGCTCGGGCCGACGACGGTCGTGTGAAGCGACTGATACATGTTGGGTTTGGGCATCGCAATGTAATCTTTGAAGCGTCCCGGCAACGGCGTCCACATCGCGTGCACCGCCCCTAACGCGGCGTAACAATCTTTGAGGCTGTCGACGATGATTCGAATCGCCGTGAGGTCGTAGATCGTCGAGAAATCGCGGCCCTTGCTGATCTTCGAGTAGATCGAGTAGAAATGTTTCGGCCGGCCCTGGATCTCGGCGTTGATCGCAAGCTCCTTGAACTCGTCGCGCAGGCGCGCAATCGCCTTCTCGACGTCGGCTTCGCGCTCGCGACGCGTCTTGGCCACACGCTCGACGATATCTTGATAGGGACCCGGATCCAGATAGCGCAGGCACTCGTCTTCGATTTCCCATTTGATCTTCCAAATTCCGAGACGGTGCGCGATCGGAGCGTAGATATCGAGCGTCTCGCGCGCGATCGCCCGCTGTTTAGCCGGCGGGAGGCTCGCCAGCGTCCGCATATTGTGCAGACGGTCGGCAAGCTTGATGATGATGACGCGGATGTCTTTGGCCATCGCCAAGAACATCTTGCGAAGATTCTCGACTTGGGCGTCTTCCTTCGACTGGTACGGGATCCGCGTGAGCTTGGTCACGCCGTCGACGAGACGCGAAACGTCCTCGCCAAACCGTTCGCTGACCTGCTCGGCGGTAATCGACGTATCCTCGACGACGTCGTGGAGCAGCGCGGCGGCGATTGTCTGATGGTCCATCTCGAGCTCGGCTAAGATCTCCGCGACCGCGAGCGGATGCTCGATGTAGGACCCGCCTGAGGCTCGATGCTGGCCTTGGTGAGCCGCGTCGGCGAGCTGATGGACGCTCATCAGCCACTCCCCGTCCGCCGACGGATCATAGGACCGAACGCGCTCGATCAGCTGGGAAATGGTCATACCGCCAACTATTATACAGCTTGGGCGAAGGACGCCCAAACGGGAGCCTGCGATTGGCTCCTAGGTCGGACTCGGGGCGGCGGTGACGGTCTCGGTATCGAGCCGATTCTTGAAGAAAATCGTGGCGATCTTCCCCTGCGCATCGAGTGCCAGCCACAGGTAGATGTTTCCGGACTGGCAGCGCATCTGGTAGATGTAGCCGCGCGCGCCCGCCGGGAAGCTCGAGTCGGCCCAGGGCCCGATGTAGACCGCATCGGTCAGCGCCCCGAGCTGTCCGAGGGCGCGAGACGTCTGGGCCACCTTGTCGTCGCTGAGCTTATCCGTGACTTGCGCGGCGTAGAGATGCTGGTTCACGATCCCGGCCTGCCACGAAACGAACTGCTGGCGAGCCAGCTTGGTGATCGCCGGATCGGCAATTGGCGCCGGCGATGGCGAGGGCGATGGCGTCGAATGCGTTCGCGCTGCGCTCGTTACGGTTAGCGCGGCGAAAAAGAGCGTTATGATGCCGGCGATGCGCGGCGAAAATTTCATCCTTGTCCTTCAATACGAAACGAAGCTGACGATCTCCGCGCCGGGCAATGCCTCCCGGCCTCGCAACCCGGTCAGCTCGATCAAGAATGCGAAGGCTTCCACCGAAGCGCCCAGGCGTTCGAGCAGCCGTGCCGTCGCGGCTGCGGTGCCCCCGGTCGCGAGCACGTCGTCGACGACCAAAACCCGCTCGCCCCGACCGATCGCGTCCGCGTGAATCTCCAGAGCGTTGGTTCCGTATTCGAGCGTATACTCTTCACGCATCGTTTCGTACGGTAACTTTCCCGGCTTGCGCACCGGGATAAATCCGGCTCCGATCGCGTAGGCAATCGGCGCCGCGATGATATAACCCCGCGCCTCGATCGCGACGACGTGGTCGATGCCGCGACCAGTAAAGCGCTCGACGAATAGGTCGATTGCCTGGCGAAACCCTTGCTTATCTTTCAACAACGGGGTAATGTCACGGAAAAGGATTCCGGAAATCGGAAAATCCGGGATCGCTCGAATCAGCGCTTCGATCTCCACGCGTGCCGGGTTTGAGTCGGGGGATCGAATGGCCTGCAGGAAAGGAGAACATGAAGAAATCGCAAGCTCTGGCTGCCGTGATGACGGCAGCGCTTGCCGCAAGCGCGGTCGCACCCGCATTCGCCGACGGCGGCGGAAGCACGAACACGATCCTCTTCGCGAGCGCCGCCGCCGCCGCGTCGGTTCCTCTGGTCGTCAACTACAACCACAAAGTCCGGGAAAAACGCGCGGAACAACAAGAAGTCACGCGCCGGCAAGACGCCTACCGCGACTGGTTCTACCACAAGTACGGCTACTACCCGACCTACGATCAGTTCAAGCAGTGGTACGTCCAGACGTACAATAAGAGTCCTGACTAGGGTTCCTCATCAACGCGACGCCGAGCCTTTCGATCGAGATTGGCTCGGCGTTTTCTTTGGGCGGTCGAACCTGCGGCGCTTCGCCATCGCATTCGCCGCCTCGATCGCGCTTCACGAAATCCTCGCGGGGGCGATTCCGCGCAATGCGGCGACCGCGCCGCCGCAACGCGAAGTCGTGACCCGCGCGCAGCTTCTGCGCATCGTCAGCCCGGTCGCGGTCAAACCGCCACCGCGGCCCCAACCATCCTCCGCGATCTCCTCCGTCTCGCCGCCGCCGCATCGCACTCGCGTCGTGGCAAACGCGGTCGAGGGGCGATCCGGCGAGCGCCGCGCGGCTGCCGCGCGCCTTCGCTCGGCACCGCCCGCGCACTATGGGGCTAAGCCGGTTTGGGATGTTGCGGGCGGCTCAACGGCACAGCTCGCCGCAGCGCAAAGCGGCAGCTCACAGGGTTCGGGTAATGCCGCCGGTTCCGGAAGCGGAAACGGCTCGACGGGCGCCGGCAATAGCATCGCGACCGGCACCGAACCCTGCGGATTCGTCGAGTTTTCCGATCCGCACGGCAGCGCGTTCGACGCGCGCACACGCGGATTCTACGTCGACATCCGGATGCGGGTGCACTTCGCCGACGGCACGTCGCAGTCGCTTGTGCTCGACTATCCGTGGTATTACTCGAGCGAATCCGATAACCCGTGGTCCGACCAAAACCTGCGCGATCCCAACTTTCCGACGCGTTTCCAGCCGCCGCCGCAAAGCAAACTCGAAAGCGAGCCTGAGTTAGTGCGCTACGTGATCGCTCATAGCACGGCCGACGGCATGACGCTTCTGCGCGACTGTCCAAGTCCGGCGCCGTAGGGAGTTTTATGAAGCCGGTCAAGCAGCTCGGTTCGCTTTAAGCACGTCATCGCTTGGTAAGACGGCTACGCGCGATTACCATGGCGCGACGAAGCGAGGATCGACCGCCGTACTGACGATCCTACGAAAAGTCGCAAACGGACAGTCGAGCGCGGGGCAGCCGGGAACGTAGACGGGCACCCGAAACGGGCTTTCGCCGTGACCCGCCCGCATCGCATCGAGCGTCTGCGCGACGAAAAACGTTCGCACCCAGAGTTGCGCCCCTGGAGTACCGTGTAACTCGAAGACCAGCGCGCTCCCCGGAGGAGTATCGTTGAGCTGATCGCCGTCGATCAGCCACGAGAGCCCGAGGAGTCCGGAAAACTCGGCGAGCTGCGTGTCGTGACCTGCGAAAAAGACGAAGCGGGTTTGCGGCGGCACTCGCGTCCCAGGGATCGCTTTGCCCGTCGCGCCCTCTTCGAGCGTCTGCAAGATGTGCGCCATGATGTTCGACGAGTGGGCGCGCGCCGAATAACGGTTGCCGTGTTCCAACTTCTTGCCGAGAACGTGAAGCTGGAGCAGTTGCAACAGGCGGGCGTGATCCACGCGACCCCAGCCGACATCGGCGTTGCCGTTCGTGTATTCCAAGAGCATGTTCTCGGCAACGTCGCCTGCCATATCGAGACCACCCGAGAGGCCCGCGAGGCCTCCGTCGCCATCGTTGGCGACCGTCGTGGGCACTTGCGAGATCCGCTTGCAGGTTGCGGGCGATTCGCATCCCAGAACCGACTCCATCGCCGCGAATGCCCCACCATACGCCGTCGTTAGCGCGTTGAGATTGCCTCCGACGGCACCGAGCACGGATGCCATCGCCTCGGCCTTGTTAACGACGCCGATGCCGGGCAGCGGATCGAAGAGCTGATCCGGATCGGCGGGCGCGTGGCGAACCGGAATGTTGCACCCGGGCGCGAGGCCTGCGAGCACCGCGTCGCCAGTCGCGCGCGTGCGCTGGTCGACGTCGGCCCAGACGAAGACCGAACCAGTTGGCGGACAGCCGCTTTCCCCGATGCCCAGCGACGCACCGTACGTCCGGCGATAGTACGCGCCGAACTGCTGCATCAGCGCCGCTCCGTGCTCGGTCAGGTTTCCGGGTTTACCGGGCCACGACGGCCACGTCTGGGCCGCATAGGCTTGGAGCTCCGTTGGATGCGTCGGCGAGCGCACGCCATGGCGACTGACGACGATGACCATGCGGAGTTGCGAGGCGGGGGGAGCGGCAGCGGCTACGGCTTGCGTCCACAGGGCTGCGACGAAAAGGATCGCGATAAATCTGATAGAGCGCACAAGAGACCTTTCGAGAGAGCGGAGAGTTCTCTCGATTGTAACTCAGCTAAATGATTTCAAAATGAAGCGGGCCCGCCAGGGCCCGCACCGGGATCAGACTTTGAGCTCGACCTTTTCCAGCGCGCCCTTCGTTGGAACGACGTGGTGGTCGAGGCGCAGTTCGGCCGGATCCATTCCGAACGCCAAGCCCAGCAGTTGCGGCAGATGAAAGATCGGAACGCCGATGTCTTTCTTTAAGACGCGGGCGGCATCGGGCTGCTGGCCGTCGAGGTTGAGATGGCAGAGCGGACACGGCGTCACGAGAAGATCCGCGCCTTTATCCTTCGCTTCCATGATGTGGTTGCCGCCCATTGCAAGCGCCTTGTCACGATTGAACGTGAGCATCGGAAAGCCGCAGCACTTCGTCGAGCCGCGATATTCGACCGGTTCCGCGCCGAGCAGCGCGATCAGCTGCTCGAGATAGGTCTTGCGCTCGGGGCGCTCCTTCAAACCAAGCGACTCTTCCGGCCTCAGGATGTAGCAGCCGTAAAACGGCGCGATTTTAAGGCCGGCCAGTTTGCGTTTGATTGCGGCCTTGACCCGATCGATGCCGATATCTTCAAAGAGCATCCAGAGCAGATGTTTGACCTTCGTGGTGCCGCCGTATTGAAAGCCTTGACCGGCCAGGGTCGCATTTGCGCGATCCATCCGTTCCTTGTCTTCCTTCAGGTGGTAGTTATGATTCGAAAGGACGCCTTGGCAGGTGCTGCAGATCGTCATGAGATCCGCGCCTTCCGATTCGGCCATCGCCAGCGTCAAGCCGTTGAGCGCATCGGCAAGCTGCGGATTCTGCTCGCTCAGAACGCCGGCGCCGGTGCACGGCGCCTCGTACAGCTCTTTGAGCTCGAGGCCCAGCGGCTCGGCGATCGCCTTGGCCGAAACGTAGAGTTCCGGACACGCGCCTTTCGAGACGCAGCCGGGATAGAACGCAACTTTCACTTAAACCGTCCTCCGACGCGTTCGAAAATGGTCTTGATGCGATTGATTCCGGGTATTTTTTTGTGAATCAGCGGTGGGAGCTTACCGGCGCGGATCAAGTTGAACGCGCTCGGCAGCGTCTTGAATTGTCCGACGATGTTGAAGAAGCCGACCGACTTGGGCATCAGCGTCAGCTCGTTGAGCCGCCCGCTGTCGCGAACCGATTCGGCAAAAGCGTCGGCGTGGCGCGTGCCGGCGTTGTGGGTGAAACCGGCGTCGACCGCCATCTTTCGCAGCTTCAAAATCTGATCGAGCGGTGCGACGCCCTTGGGGCATTGCGTCACGCATTCGTAGCAATGCGTACAGTCCCAGATGCCGCCCGGCTTGCTGTACTCCGCGAGCCGTTCCTTCGTCTCGGCATCGCGCGGATCGCCGGCATAGCGATAGGCCTGTGCGAGCGCCTGGGGACCCAAGAAGTCCGGGTTGACGGCGAACGACTCGCAATCCATCAAACAGGCGCTGCAACTGATGCAGCTTACTTCCTGGATCAGCTCCTCCATCGACGCGTTGGAGACGCGATACTCTTCATTGGGCGGCGGCACGGGCTGCCTGTTCTGCAGCCACGGCTTGACCGCCAGATGTTTGTCCCAGAACGGCTTCATATCGCAGACCAAATCGCGAATGATCGGCATCGACGGCGGCGACTCGACGCGTGTCTTTCCCTCTTTGGTAAAGGCCGACAGTTTGCTCTTGCAGGCGAGGTGAGAGTGCCCGTTGATCCACATCGCGCACGAGCCGCAGATCGCGCTGCGGCACGCGCAGCGAACGGCCAGCGACTGATCCTGATACTCTCGAATCGCGATCAACGCGTCGAGGACGACGGCGTGCTCGGGGAGATCGACGGTATAGGTTTGATAGCGGCGAGCCGGCGAGCGATCCCACGGCGCCGGAAAGGGCGCGCCCGGTACCGCGTTCTCGGCATACGTGCCTTCGGGACTATAGCGCCCGACTTCGATCGTAAACTGCATTAGTAGGTTCGCACCTCGGGCTCCCATTTAGTGATCGTGACGGGAATGTAGGAAAGCTCGGGTTCCGCTTCTCCACGGCAGGTCAAGAGGATGTGCTTGAGCCACTCCGCGTCGTTGCGCTCGGGGAAATCGGTTCGCGTATGCGCGCCGCGGCTCTCCGTGCGCACGATCGCGCTGCGGATGATCGCCTCGCCGCAGTCGAGCAAATAGCCCAGCTCGAGTGAGAACGTCAGCGCTTGATTGAATACGCGCCCTTTGTCGCCGACCGCGATCGTTCGATAGCGTTTCTTGAAGCCTTCCAGCGCGTCGAGCGCTTCGCGCAGACCGGCTTCGTCACGGTAGAGCCCGACCAGCCGATCCATCATCGTCGCGAGCTCGAGGCGCAGCCCCGCGTTTGTTTCGCCGGTGTACGGGCGGCTCAGCAGCTCGCGCAAGCGTTCTTGCTCGCTTTGCAGGAGCGCTTCGCCCCCGCTGCTCGCTGGAGTGCTTCTTGCATACTCGGCCGCGACCTTACCCGAGCGCCGGCCGAAGACGATCGTGTCGAGCAGCGAGTTGGCGCCCAAACGATTCCCGCCGTGAACGCTCACGCAGGCGACTTCGCCCGCGGCGTACAGGCCCGGCACGATCGTCGCGCCGTCGACATCGGTCTTGATCCCGCCCATCTGATAGTGCATGCCCGGACGAACGGGGACGGGATCTTTGACCATATCGATGCTGAGATAATCGAGCGCCATCTCGTGAATCTGCGGGAGTTTGCGCAGGATCACGTCGGGGCCGAGATGCCGCAAATCGAGCAGCACGTTTCCGTCGATGCCGCGGCCTTCGGCGATCTCCGTAGCTTCGGCGCGCGAGGTAACGTCGCGGGCGGCAAGCTCCATTTTGTTGGGCGCGTAGCGCTTCATGAAGCGCTCGTTCAGTGAGTTGAGCAGATAGGCGCCCTCACCGCGCGCGGCTTCGGTCATCAAGAAACCGCTGCCGGCCAGCGTGGTGGGATGGTACTGCACCATCTCCATATCCATGAGCGGCGCCCCGGCCCGATAGGCCAGCGCGTATCCGTCGCCGGTGCAGATCAGTGCGTTCGTGCTCGGCTCGTAGAGCCGCCCGAGTCCCCCGGCGCCGACGATCACGGCTTTGGAGCGCAACAGGTGCAGCTCGCCGGTGACCATCTCAAGCGCGACGAGCCCGCGGCACGCGCCGTCTTCCATGTACAGCGCGGTCGCGTACCATTCTTCGTAAACCTTGACGCCGGCTTTGAGAATCTGATCGTAGAGCGTCACCAGCAGCGCTTGCCCGGTGATGTCGCCGACGAAGTAGGTGCGCGCTTGCGAGGCGCCGCCAAAGGCTCGCGTTCCGAGCTTGCCGTCGGGCGCGCGGAAAAAGATTACGCCCATGTGCTCGAACTCGATGATGTCGCGCGGCGCTTCCTGACACATCACCTCGACGGCATCCTGGTCGGCAAGATAATCGCTGCCTTTGACCGTGTCGAAGGCGTGTGATTCCCAGCTATCCGTCTCGCCGATTGCGGCGTTGATGCCCCCCTGGGCGGCGCTCGAATGACTGCGAATGGGATGAACTTTCGTCACGATCGCCACGTCGGCACCGGCACGCGCGGCTTCTAGCGCGGCACGCATGCCGGCCAACCCCGCGCCCAAGACTAGGACGTCGTGATCGTTGATCACCAGCCGGTAGTTTCCCGAAAAGAGTCGGCGCCATTCCGAACGCCTGTTCGATGGATGAGGTCGTGCATTTTCGTTACGCAATCAAGGATAGGGCGCCGTCGGCGACCCCGATATGCGTTTCGTAGCCGGAGGTCACTAGCCGCCGGCAGCAATCGTCGCAGTAAGCTTCCCGACTCACCATGTCAGGAGGCGCTCATGCTACAGAACGTTACCATCACGCCCGCGCGCCGCTCGCTCGAGTTCGGCATCTATCGCGACGGCGACAATAATCTCGATGCCATACAGGAATCGACGCTCGCGCAGGCGTTGCGAACGAGCGCCCACGACTCGCGCATCGAGTTCACGGTCGAAGACACGACGGGTCTTCGAGCGCCGTTTAACAAGGCGGCGGGCGATAAGGTCGGTCGATTGCATACCGACGAGTACACGATCTCCGATGGCGACGTCGGCAACCTGCGCTCTTCCAAGGCTGCCGACATGAGCGACGAGGCGAACCTCGCGCGCTTCGTAGCGCGCACCCTCGACGACGCCGAGGCCAGCGGGGCGAAGCAAACGTGGATCGATCTCGTCGATCACGGCGGCGGCGATGGTGGGGGATTGGAGACCGGCGACGGCAGCGTGATGTCGATGCCGGATATCGCCAGAGCAATCTCCGACGGTCTGGCGATGCACGCAGCGGCTCACCCCGCCGATGCCCGGCGCTCGATCGACGGCGTCGTCGCAAACCAATGCCTGATGGACACGATGGGTTTCGCCGACGCGCTCTCCAAGGCCGGCGTGCGGTATCTCGCCGCGAGCCCGGAGACGATGCTGGCGCCAGGCGTGCCAAGCGATGTCGCCCATGCCATCGCGTCGCATGCGAACGATCCCAAGACGATGGCCAAGAGCGTCGTCAACGATGTGATGCGTACCAAATACGACGCCGGCGACTTCGGCGGCTTCGGGCCGGCGGCAGCCTTCGACGTGCTCGACCTCGACCCGGCGAAGATGCGACTCGCCGAATCGAGCATCAAATGTCTCAACGACGACGTCGCCGCGGAGGCCGGCGCGAACGGCGTGCGCGACATCGTACGCGAGGACGCCCGCACAATCCAAGGAATGGTGCGTTTTCCCGACGCCTCGAAGAACATGCCATGGCGGGCCGATCGTCCCGCAATCGCGTTCTACGATACGCTTGCGGGCGACGACCGTTTGGATGCGCGGCTTCGCTACGACGCAGGCGCCGCCGCGCGCGCCGTCAGGGACTTGGTCTTAGCACATCGCGAAAGCACTCGCTTCGCGCCCTTTGGAGGGGCGAATTACTCCGACGCAGCCGGACCGACCATTCACCTTCCGACGTCGCGTCGTCAGATCGATCCGTGGGCATCCGGCGGCATCGTTGAAACGAAGAACGCGTTTTATAGGGACGTCGACGAAGACGCGATGACGGGCGTCCTCGCGTAAGTGCGATCTATCGACGTAGGTGAATACTGGAGGGGTAGATGGGCCGGTTGAGCACGCGTTCGAGCGTTTCGGCGGGCGCGAAGAGCGCGAGCTCGCAGAATCGCAGGAAGGCCTCGCGCGTCGCTTCGCCTTCGGCATAGCGCTCGTTGCGCTCCATCTCGATGCGTCCGCTTACGGCAAGGAATCGGACGAAGCGCCCGTCGTCGTCTTCGCCCACTTCGATGAGCCCCGAATCGGAGAAGATTCGCAACGCGGCGTCGATCGTACGATCTCGGACTCGGTCGATCTCCAGGGTTCCAGCGATTTCGGTGTTCCCGCCTCGTGCTAAGCCGTCTCGCGCGAGGCCTCGAAGACCTCGGTAAATTTCGCGCAGCCGCTCGAGCGGCGGCGCGTCGAGATCGATCAGGAACTCGTTGAGCGAACGGTCATGCGGGCCGTAGAGGAGATGAATCTCCGCGGGGCTACCGTCGCGCCCAGCCCTGCCGGCTTGCTGGTTGAACTCGCCCGAGTCGAAGTTGAGATGGAAGAGCACCACGTCGCGAACGTCGGGCAGATCGATACCCTCGCCGAAGGCCGACGTCGCAACCACGACGCGCAGCGCGCCTTCCCGAAAGAGGCGCTCGACCTCGAGTCGTTCGGCGTTGGGCATCTTGCCATGGTAGAACATGACCGTGTTGCCGAGCTGCTTGCGAAGACGTTGCGCGACCTTGGTGACCTCCGGCCGCGAGTGGCAGTAGATGATCCCCTTCTCCTGCGGGCTCTCTCGCGCCGAAAAGAGCTCGGTCAGGTAGCCGATCTTGTCTTTGGTTCCACGCGCATCGACGACGTGCAGGTTGGCTCGTACCGTCGGATCGATCACCCAGCTTTCGATGCGCAGATCGTCGACGATACGGTGAAATGTTTCGTCGCCGGCAGTCGCGGTCAGTGCGAGCACCGGTGGATTGCCCAGTGACGAGATGGTTGCCGAAAGCCGAGCATAAGCGGGCCGGTGGCGCGACTCCGCGAGATGATGCGCTTCGTCGACGACCACGAACGATGGCGTGCTCTTGCCGCGAAGCGCCTCTCGATGAAACTCGAGGAACTCCGGCGTCGCTAAGACGACGTCCCACGATCCCTCGCGCAAGGCCGCAAACAGATCTTCTCGCTCGTCGCTGTCGATCGAACCGTTGGCGCGAAAGAAGCGCAGACCCAGCGGCTCGAGCGTGCGCCGCAGCGCGTCGTGTTGATCGTTCGCGAGCGCTCGCAAGGGATAGACGACGAGCGTCTTGCCGCCGCCGGTGAAGGCTCGCATCGCCGCGGCATATTGAAAGCAGAACGACTTCCCGCGCCCCGTGCCGAGCACCGCCAACGTATTCTTGCCGGCTTCAACGCACTCGAGAACGGCGCGTTGCGCTTCATGCGGGGCCGAGAGGCCGATCAGAGCACGGCGTACCAGTTCGCCGGTCTCGGCCGCATCCGCCTCGACGTCGGGACGCTGCGCTGCCGTCGCATCCGCTCGTTGCAGCGGCGCGCCGAATGCCTCACGTTCGATCACGACGTTGACGCCGCGATGCTTCAACCCAGCGTTGGAGCCACCTCCGGTGAGCGAGGCCACACGCGCGCCGTAACGCGCGCCCGCATCCATAAGGGGTGCGATGTGCGCCGCGAGCCGCTTGTTGAAAAAGCCGAGCTGCAACTGCCCGTAATAGACGGCGATGGCATTCGAATCGTACGGGTTATCCGCTTGGCGCCGCAACTCGAGCGGCGCGCCGGCCTTCAGTCCGGCAATGACGTCCTGGCGGCCTTCGAAGGAGACGCCCGCGAGTTTGGTGTGAAAGCGCGCCGCATCGGTAATCGTTGCGTACGCATCGTGCAGATACTCGTCGCCCTTCGCAAAGACGCGTTCGACGAAGTCGTCGGCGGCAGAGGGCACCGAGGCGCTCGAGGGCTCTTCAAAGGAGCGCAAGAGCGCTTCGAAGGCCGCCTCCGACGCGGTCGGCGCCGGCAGATTCTTAGGGCGCGTCGCCCTCGTGACGCTCGTGCGCGTCTTCGAAGTTGAGGGAGATTTCTTCGTGACCTTGCTCCAAAGCGGCATCGTGCAGACCAGCTTGTTGTGCGTCGAGCGGATCGATCAGCTCGTCACCCTCCACGAATGGTTCTTCCACCGCGACGGCGCTCTCCGCATCGCGCCGCTTGCGATAACGCGGCGTCGGACCGGGCGAAACCGCTCGGGCCGCTTTGGCCTTCTGACGGCGCTCGCGGCGCGCGGCTACGATATCCTCACGCGGGACGCCGCTGCGGCTCTGCGGCGAGGCCGCCTCGGAGCGCGACCGCGCGCTTACGCCGCGATCCTGACTCAGACCGACATGCCGGCGCTTCGCAGTGGCCTCCAACTGGCGTTTGCGGAAGCCCAGCACGAGCGGAGCCGAGTAAAAGATCGAGTGGTATCCGCCCGAGCAGATGCCGACGAGCAGCGCGAAGGCGAAGTTCTTGAGGCTCGCTCCGCCCAAAGCCAAGAGCGCGACCAGTGTGATGACGACGGTTGCGAGCGTATTGAAGGAGCGCGTCATCGTCTGCTTGATCGACTCGTTGACGATCGTCGCGTACGGCGCCCCCGCCATCAACCTGGTGTTCTCACGAATTCGGTCGAGAATTACGATCGTATCCATGACGGAGTAGCCGATGACCGTCAGCACCGCGGCCAGGAACGCATCGTCGGCGCGGCGGTCGGCCAGCGCGTAGATGCCGATCATCATCGCCGCGTCGCGTACCAGCGCGATGACCGTCACCAACCCGAAGATGTAGTTCCAACCGAATCGGAACGCGATATACAGAAACTGAATGCTGAGCGCGATGATCAGCGCCCAAATCGCCCTGGTAAGGTACTCGCGCCCGAGCGACGGACCCACCGCCGTAATCTGTGAGGCCGCGCGATCGACGGGGGCGACGCTGTTCAGCGCGTTCCAGACGGGCGCGGAGTCGTTGGCGTACGCGGTCTGCGTTTGAATCACGAAGCCCTTGCCGTCCGTGCCGGCGGTCGTGACCGACTCCTCGGTCATGCCGAGGCCCGCGAGCGCCGCCTTGACTTTATCGGCGGTCGTCGGCTGCGTGAACTGCACCGCGATATCGGTACCGCCGGTAAACGAGAGCCCTAAGCGCAGCATGTGCGACGGCTGAAAACCGTTGCCGTCCTTGAAACCGTTGTAGATCATCGCGCCGAAGCCCAGCGCGATGACGAGATACGAGATCGTCGAGACGATGCGGAACCAGCCGACGATGTTCCAATTCAGCCTGCGAAAGAGCACGAGCTACGCTCCGGCCTTCGCGAATATGCCAAGGTCCGCGCGCTTGACCCCGTAGAGCTCGGGCGACGTCAAGACGTTGTTGTCGACGAGCACGTCGACGAAGAAGCGCGTGACGAAAACGGCCGTCACCAGCGAAACCACGGTTCCCCAGAAGAGCGTGAAGGCGAAGCCTTTGACCGTACCGGTGCCCAACATATAGAGGACGCCGGCGCCGACGATCGTCGTGAAATGGCTGTCGAAGACGGCGGAAAAGGCTCGCTGGAATCCGACCCGCACCGACGCGCGCATCGTCTTGCCGTTCCAGAGCTCTTCCTTGATACGCTCGAAGATCAGCACGTTGGCATCGACCGCCATGCCAATCGAGAGCACGAAGCCGGCGATGCCGGGAAGCGTCAGCGTCGCGTGCGAGAGCGCCAGGATCGCCATCATCGCCAGCACGTAGATCGCCAGCGCGAGGTCGGCCAGAAGACCCGGCAGACGATAGACACCGATCATGAAGATCAAGACGAGCCCGAGGCCGAGGGCCGCGGCGCGCATCGATTGGACGAGGTCGATTTTTCCTAGGGTCGGACCAATCGTCTCTTTCTCGATGATCTTGACGCTGACGGGCAACGCGCCGGCGTTGAGCTCGTTGGCCAGCGTTATCGTTGCTTCTTGAGTAAAGGTACCGGTGATCTGGCCGCTATCGTAAATCGGGCTTTGAATGATCGGCGCCGAGAGATAGCGATGATCGAGAAAGATGCCCAGCGGCTTCTGGAGATTTGACGACGTCAGCTTGCCGAATTTAGCGGCATCTTTGGTTTGAAAGAGGATGTCCGGCCGATTGCCTTGATCGTAGCCGGCCTGCGCGGCCTTGAGATCCTTGCCGGAGTAGACGACGGCGCCGCTCTTATCGTAGGCCGTCTTCGAAACATAGAGTTCGGCCGCGGCCTTATCCTTCGGCGCCAGGTTCGGCTGCAGCAACGCGGCGTTTGCGGCGTCCGCCTTCTGCATCACGTCGAAGGGGACGATCTTATATTCGAGGACGGCGACCTGCTTGAGTACTTTTTCGGCCTGATCCGGATCCTTCACCGCGGGAAGCTCGACGAGAATGCGATCGGTGCCGACGTTGCTGATCGACGGCTCGGCAACCCCGAGTCCGTTGATGCGGCGGTCGATGACCTCGCGCGTTTGCGCCTGCACCTGCGCGGTAATCTGCGGCACTTCCGCGGTCGGATAGAGCTGAAGCAGGAGCCGGGCTCCGCCCTGCAGATCGAGCCCCAGACGGATCGTTTTCTGAACGGGAATGACCGCCCAGAGCGAGATCGCGCAAACAGCGACGATGACCAGCGCCTTGAACGGCGCTTTGAAATTTTTCCAGTCCATTGGAGCCGGTGGAGCTTAGCCTTCTAAGGGCGCCGGGCCTGCCACGGGGCGCCAGAGCCGGCGGCCGATCGCGAGTAGACCGATTACTGCCAACCCGGCGACCAGGCTGCAGAGCGCCCCGGCAATCGGCCGTCCATAAATGAACGAGCCGGTCGCAAAGAGGGCGCCGTACACCGAGGCCACACCGAGCACCCAGCCCAGGAGCGCCATCGGCAGCGAATCCGGCGATGGGCCGAGGCCGCTGCGCCGGCGGATCGCGGCCCAACCGGGACCGGCCGGGCGCACCTTGGCGTAGAACGCCGACAGCGTCTCTTCACCGACCGGCGGCGTGAGATACGTAACCACTAGCCACACCGCCGTCGTAATGCCGATCGTCGTCAGCAGCGCGGTGGTCGACGCGACGGCGTGCCCGGTGCGCGCGGCGACGAAGAACGCGAGCGCCGCTCCGAACGAGGCAATCATGGCACTGACTTCGCTCCAAGCGTTAATCCGCCACCAGAACCATCGCAGCAAGTAGATGAGGCCGGTTCCCGCGCCGATCGAAAGCAGCAGATTGAAGGCGTCCTTCGCGTTATCGAGCACGAAGGTCAGCGCGACGCCGAGCGCCATCAGCAGCGCCGTCACGAGCCGTCCGGCAAAGACCAGCTCGTGCTGGCTCGCACCCGGGGCAATGAAACGCTGATAGAAATCGTGCACGAGATACGACGTGCCCCAATTGAGGTGCGTTTCGATCGTCGAGCGATAGGCCGCGAAGATTCCGGCGACCATGAAGCCGGCGAAGCCGGTCGGCAAAAAGATGAGCATCGCCGGATACGCGATGTCGTTGCCGATCAGCGTCGGGTGCGAGCGCCGGGAAGGCGCATCTGAATGTCGTGCAGCGTCGGATAGACGATCATCGAGGCGAGCGCGACGATGATCCACGGCCACGGGCGCAACGCTAGTGCATGCTTGGAAGCGAACGTGCCGAAGAGCGCGTCGGACTCGGTGCGCGCCGCGAGCATTCGCTGCGCGACGTAACTCCCGCCGCCCGGCTCCGCGCCCGGATACCACACCGACCACCACTGAACGGTCATCGGAATGACGAAGACGGCGAGAGCGGCCTTCCAATCGCCGAAGTTCGGCAGGATCGAGAGCCGCCGGCGCGCCCGCTAAATTGTCGACCAGGCCGTGCAGGCCGCCGACTCCCGGCGCATGGATCGCGAAATACGCCGCAGCGAATGCCGAGGTCATCGTGATGCCGAACTGAATCATGTCGGTCACCATCACGCCCCAAAGGCCGGCGGTCGCGGCAAAGACGATCGGACCGCAACGCAGATGGCGAGCGTTTCGGCCCGCGGCCAGCCGAAGAGCACGCCCGCGATTTTCACCGCCAGGTTGACGGTTGCGATGATCACGACAGTTGAAGAACAGACCCGAGGTAGATGGCGCGAAACCCGCGCACGAACGACGCCGCCGCCCGGCGTAGCGCAGCTCGTAGAACTCGAGGTCGGTGAGCACGCCCGATCGCCGCCACAGGCGCGCGTAGAAGAAGACCGTCGCCATGCCTGTGAGCAGGAACGACCACCACACCCAATTGCTCGGCGACGCCGCCTCGCGCACGAGATTGGTGACGAGGTTGGGCGTGTCGGTCGAAAAGGTCGTCGCGACCATCGAGATGCCGATCAGCCACCACGGCGCCTGACGGCCGGCGGCGAAGAACTCGGTGATGTTGCGGCCGGCGCGGCGCGCGAGCACGATCGCCGGAACGAAGGTCACGCCCAACGAGAGCACGACGATGACCCAGTCCAGCGTCGTCAAATGCATTGGGCGAGCGCGTTCGGTTCCTCGTCCGCGATGACCTCGGATGCGACGAGTGCGACCTCGTTAGGTAGCTCGCCATAAGCATAGCCGCTGCCCGAATCCCGGAG
>CAVRYW010000008.1:0-17392 GCA_963725605.1 Vulcanimicrobiota bacterium
GACCGCCGCCTTAAACCACTCGGCCACCTCTCCGCGCACCGCAAGCGTAGCTTTTATGCGGGATTTCCGCACAATCGCCTAGACGAACAACGGCGGCCTAAGGCGACTTGGTAACATTTGGTAACGAAGCTTCCGGTCCTTTTCGGCGCCGAAGCAGCGAACGCGACAGACGGTTAACGGCTTCGCGTCCTAGCCCATGAACTGGATGAGCATAGAATGAGAGGGTCGTGTTCGCGGTGCTGTGTCCCATAAGCAACTGCACCTCTTTGATGGGTCTCCCGTCCGCGAGCGTGAGCGTTGCAAATGCGTGCCGGATATCGTGAAATCGAAAGCCGCGGAGTCCGACGACCTTCGCGATGGCGCTGAACTGCTTGCTGAACGTGTCTGGCGGCCATGGCGCGCCATCTGGGTTGCAGAAGACAAGATCGTTATCTACGTAGACTGCGCCTGCGTGCTGCTTTTGGTCGTCCTGGTCCGCTTTGTACGCCGCGAGCATCGCGATCGCTTCCGGCGATAGCGGAATCACTCGCTTTGACTTCGCCTTTGGCGGCTTGAATCGAATGCCGAGCCGACGTGTTTGCTCTAGAGCCTCCGCGACGTAGACAGAGCCTTCCTTATCCAAGCGTACGTTTCGCCAGCGTAGCGCCAACAGTTCTCCCCGTCGCAGCCCCGTGACTGCCGTGAGCGCTACGGGAACGGCCAAGCGTGTTCCTTGCGCCGCCCGTATCAGTTCCCGCATCTGATCGTACGTGATCGGCGCGAGCTCGCGACCCTCAACTCGAGGAGCCTTGAGCTGGTTTACGACGTTCTCCTTGAGCTTTTTCCGCCGTACTCCATCGGCAAACGCCGTGTGCATGACCCGATGAACGTGTAGACATGTTCGTTGCGAGAGGCCTTTGGCACGAAGCCGATCGTAGACCATTTCGATGTGATCGGACGTGATTCGGCCGAGTTGGATGCGTCCTATTATGGGAATCGCATGAAGACGCAGCAGCGACGAATATCGCTCGTGCGTCTTCGCCGCAAGCAGGTGCTTTTGGGACTCGAGCCAGCCCGTAAGATACTGTTCAGCATCCTGGGGTACCGGTTCGGATGAGGTTCCTTCGTCAACGCGCCTGAGCAGTTCGCGCTTGCGAATCACTGCTTCCGCTTTGGACATTTTGCCGATGCGGATGTTGCGCTGCTTGCGCTTCTCCCCCGGGACAACTGGCGCATCATAGAGTAAGTACCACGCCTTGCTCTTACCGCGCTGGTAAAGATGACCTTCCACGGTAGTCTTTTACGCCTTTCCGTGGTTCAAGGCGGCGGTCGAGTCTGTCTCCTCCAGCGGTAACCCGAAGACCTCCTTGAGGGCGGCCTTGGCGATGCGTATCCGGCGCGGTCCAAACCGCACTGCTGGAAGCAATCCGGCTTGAATGGCTCCATATACGCCATTTCGAGGTATCCGGACGAGTGCCGAAGCCTCTTGAGCCGTCAAGATGTCAGGCGCGGTTTCCCAGGTTATGGGCAAATTTGATTCTTGTTTCATTAACTGATCCGCCGATGGTAAATTCGTGGCATGACTGCGAGGCCGCTTAAACAAAGAAGGCTCCGATTAGGAGCCTAATATCCAGCTCTGCATTTTCACCCGCATTAAAATGCGGGTGAAAGTCAAACGCAGCGTCGCACCAACAATTATCCTGCAGCTAAGTCACGGCGTCAAGCCTCCGGGGGGCTTTCGCGGCGCGTGTAACTCATCGTGCCACTTCGACGAGACCACTGGAACCAGGGGTAATCGTGCTGCCGCAAGAAGAAAGGCAACAAGCGTAACCCCGAGCATCCCGTCTACCCCTACCTTCTCAGAAACCTCGTCATCGAGCGGCCCAATCAGGTGTGGTGCGCGGATATTTCGTACATCCCGATGGCCCGCGGCTTTCTCTACCTCTTCGCGGTGCTGGACTGGCACTCGCGCAACCTGTTAGCCTGGCGGCTCTCCAATAGCCTCACGACCGACTTTTGCATCGACGCCGTTGGAGGAGGCGATCGCGAAGTACGGTTGCCCCACGATTTTCAATACCGATCAGGGCTCGCAGTTCACCGATATCGAGTTCACCGGCATGCTCAAAGCCAACAACATCGCGATTAGCATGGACGGCAAGGGTGCCTGGCGCGACAATGTCGTGGTCGAGCGCTTCTGGCGATCGCTGAAGTACGAAGAGGTTTACCTACGCGCCTACGAGAGCGCATCGAGCGCCAAGCATTTCATCGGGCAGTACATCGCTTTCTACAATGAGCTGCGGCCGCACTCAATGCTCGACGGCAAGACGCCGAGCGAGGTATACTTCAAAAAGCCGCTCCGGAAGGCGGCATAACTTGGGCGGTCATCACATAACGAAGGCTGTTTGGCTGTTCAAAAAACCGGCGCCACCGCTGGCATTGGCTAAACACTTATCGGCGCACGCCCGAAGAAAGCGCTAAAACGGAGCCGACCAAACGATGCCTCACCATACCGAAGATCTCTTCAGCGAAATGTGTTGCGCGCTTCAGAAGTATCCAGCTGGCATGGTGCCGGTGCCGGCCAAGGATGGGTTGGTCCAGGGAACGTCCTTCTTCCCAGGCGGTTACGGTCTCTACAAGAAGGCCGATGAAGAGCTCCCAGAATGGCCACAAGGCAAAGTTATGGTTATTGGCAACGACTGGGGTGATCTCACCAGCTTCCTGACAGCACGAGACGCTGGAAGTGAGGCAACTGGTTCAACGTGGCGCGGCATATCAGATCTATTTCCAACCGGGCTCGAACCGCTGACGTTACGCGATTGCTTCTTCACCAATGCATTTATGGGCCTGCGCGTCCCCGTTGCTTCAAAGCGCGGTAAGCTTAAAACTGGCTCAGTAGGTGAAAGCCCGGGTCGACGGGATCCCGACTTCAAGCGGCAGTGCGGGGAGTTCCTTGCGCATCAGATCCAAATGCAGAAGCCGCATCTAATCTTGAGCCTCGGTCGATTCGTCCCCGACATGCTGTCACTACTGTCGCCAGAAACCTCCGGCTGGCAGAACGATGGAGATCCGCACTGGAACGAGATCGACCAGGTAGGCCCGCTAAGAGCGGACGTTAGGTTTGATGTCCTGCCCCACATCAAGATAACTGTCTGCGCCCTAACGCATCCGGATAGAGCTTGGCTAAACTATAAATATCGGTCTTACGGCTCTCATCTGAGTGAACTGGGCCTCCTGCGCGCTGCTGTGCGAGCAGCTGAGTTAGCGTAAGTCGCCAGCCTGCCTTGACAATCGTTGCCAATGTTTCCCCGGGCCAGAAAGGTGGGGCCATTCGTCAGCCCAGGGCCGACAGGTTGTACACCATCAGCCATTGTCGCTGTTGGCTGAGTATCTAATACTCACCGGCGGAAGGTACGCAGCGTCGGGCAGCCAAGGCTAAATCCAGCTTGCAAGGTCCTGCTTGGTAAGCTGAGGGGAGTCTATGCTGCAGTGGATTTTGGAACGTTCGCCGCGCTTTCAGTTAAGCGGCCTGCTCCTCATCGTCTTGCTTGTCGGTCTCCTCTTTCCCATAGCCACGGGCCCTCTCATTGGTACCCTTACCGTTGTGAGTCAGTTCGACTTCGTTGAGGGCCTTGGCGCACTGATCGCAATCGGACTGCCCGTCGCCGGTGGAGCTTTGCTGTATTTTAATCAACAGCGTTACCTCTGCCTCATCGGTGCCGCGTTCATCTTTGTTCTTATGCGCTTCGCATGGCGATTTGAGGATATTAAGGCAACAGCAAACGCGAGCGCGCAAGGGAATATGTTTGGAGGCGTTCTTACAGCGGCGATGGGCCTTTATCACCTACAGTGGGGCCTATACGTATTGTTGATCGCCAGCTCTCTCCTGGTGTTCGTCGCCTTTATGCGCGATGCGGAGGGGCCTTCGTTCAAAGCCTTAGTTCAGGCGAACCGCGCCTTGTTTCTTGACGCAGCGGCACTTTTTATCGTGCTAGCTTTGGCCCTCGGTCTCTATCCCGTAGTTTTCCATCACCCGAGCAGCGATGCCGCCGCTTCAAGTATGTCGACACCATCTACGTCCGATGGAGCGTCTGACACACCCACTGAAGCACCCGAGGACTCGAAAGTCGCACAGATCCGGCAAGCCGTTTCGGTGGGCCTCCTCCAAAAGGGATTCCACGAAGCGGATGCCTCGAATTACGAGTTTCAAAGCTACTTCACCGGCCAGGTTCAATACCATAATCTCAGCCATGAGACCATCACTGGTATCAAGGGCGCGCTTGAGTTTTACGATCAGTTCGGTTCGGAGATTAAGGGTTTCAAGATACAGTACGAAACACCGCTTCGCCCCGGTGCAGAAGCCGAAGAGTGGAACCAGTGGGATTATAATCAATTCATGAACGAAGACAACCAGCTGAAAAGCACGCCGCTGAGTCGCCTAACGGTTAAATGGGTGCCAGAGGCCGTCAACTTTGCCGACGGCACAAAGCTGACTTCGGATTGAGCACGTTTGTTTACTTAACAGATCGTGAGATTGCTCTCCGCAATGGGCTGTCACGGTGGAAGCAGATGAGGCGCAAGCCGCTCCTGGCTTTTTTCGCGCTTTCCCTTTTTGCGCTAGGGCCCGTCGAAGTAGACGCTCAGACCTGCTCGGGCCTATATGAGGCTGCCAACGGAGTTCTGCGAGCATATAGCAGCTACGACGCTGGCACGAGAAATAGCACACCGGATCCACGGTCGAAAAAGATCATGATTGCGGAAACGAACCGGCTTCTGCAGTATGCAAGCGCGTATTTTCGCGGAGCGGATGGGACCGATGTTGATTCGGACGCGCTCATTTCCCAATGCGACAATGATACAAGAATAGCGGTTTATAAGGCTTACGTCGAGATGGTGGAGTTTTGGGCGAGAACGAATGGTTCTGAAACCAGGACTGTGCTTGATGATAGCGCTGATATGCTTCATCGACTGATGCTGGTCTTACAGAAATCGAACCGCCAGGACGAGCCAGAGCGTTTTGGGTCAGCCCGCCCGTTCCCGAGCCGCCTTCAGTCCCTTGCCTATTTTCTGCACCGCCTAGATGGTAGGCCGACCGGTGCGGCTCCGACCTGTCCTCTAATGACCCTGCATTTTTACAGGGTCGTACGAGTAGGAGGCTGCCAACGCGGAGTGAAGTGCTCCCTGTCTTGCTCGAATCTGCTTTGCGGACGCGCATTCGTCGTCAATCTCAAGTACGTCGCACTCACGCATAGCTAGGAGCAAAGGGTGGTGTTAGGATGAGTGACGATAGACTCGGAATAGGTAGACTCGGGACGGCAGACCAAGGAGTGTGCGCGAACTGCGGCGGCGCTGTTGAAGTAAAACGCGTCATCGATTGGTTGAATAAAGAATCATACTTTGGATGGAGAAAAAGTATCGCTATAAGCGGCAAGTGTCTCAAGTGCGGTGCTCAGTACAACAAACAGAATGTCAGAGACTTGAACCCAAACCGAGGTTCACCGGAGGTACGAAAACTAAAACTGTGTAACATGGCGGATTCCATGCCCGGTCCCGTTTCCGAAGCCCTCAGGCTATACCTAAGCCAGACCTCTCGGCGTTCACTGCGACAGTTGGCCGAAGAGTGCACCCTCAACGGTATCAAGACATCATTACCAACCTTAAAGCGCTGGTCTGTCCGGTACGGATGGCAACAACAGGTCGCGGAGCACGATCACGCCGTGGCCGAACAGAGCATGGCCGCTAACGTCGATTACCGCCTGCGGGCTATGCAGGCTCAAGTCGAACTGATCGATTCGGCGAAGCAGCGCTACCACTGGCTCCTGGATCCAAACAACCCTAATCTTACGCCGGCACAACGCAGACGAGCGACACGCATAACCGTTTCTGACTACGTGAAGATTCTTAAGATGGAGGACGCGCTCTATAAACGCCTTGAGCGGTTCGAGGCCATGAAGGCAGCTGCTCCAGAGACACCAACAAGGCCGTACACGCCTCAGGAGCTTGACGCTATGACGCGAGCCCTAGCAGAGGTCCGCTATGGGCTTCCACCGCGACGACGGGATCGAAGAAGCCAAGCTCGACCAGACGGAATGGCTAACTAACGTGAGATTCGCGCTCAAACACGTCGGGCGCTTCGATGCGGCAAGAGGAGACACCAACAAGGCCGTACACAGACCGAGAGGCTGCACGTCAACCGAGAGGCTGCACGTCAACCGAGAGGCTGCACGTCAACCGAGAGGCTGCAGGTCATATGATAAGAGCGCTGCTCAGTATCGCCCACGGCCCTCCTGGAGGCTAGCTTGATCCCCGAGCGTAAGCTGTCCCGCGCTTCGATGATGCAGACCTTGTACTTCCTTTGCCGTTGTCCGCCGTACCGGCTCACGAAGGGTGACAGTGGATGACCAGGCTAGCTAATTTGTACGTCCTTGGGGCCGTAGGGTTTTTGATCTTTACGTGTGTGCCGAGGGCGGTTCGCGCAACCGACGCCTCGTACCAGGCATGCAACTATGCCGCCAAACTCTTACGCCAGTCGCACAAGCCGGGTCACGAGACAATTGGCGATTACAATCCAGCCAAACTTCCAGCAGTGTTTGACGCGTATAGAAAGTGCGCTCTCACTTATACAGACGATCAATTCGTTCTGTTCTTCGGGGCATGGGGAATGGGATACGTGGCGGCCTTGCAGGGTGGTCGGGCGTACGCATATGCGGTCGCCTTCGTCGGCCCCGATGCCCAAAAGTTGCGGGCAATGCCCCGAGCCGGTAAATTTTATAAGATGCAGCGCAGCCAGGCTATTTCACTCCTTAAAGATGCGCTTCATTTTTACAAAGATGCCAACAACATTTACCAAGCCAGCGATCCGCGATATTGGAAAATTGACAGTAACGTCAAGGCGGCGCAGGATAGGCTTTCTCAGGCTAATGCCCTTCCTCAAACTATGCCCGCGGACAAGCCAGAAGAAAGCTGGTCTGAATCCCCAACCCCACAGATATCGGCCCCATCACCATCATCGATCCCAACATCTGACGTTCCAGCGAGCGCTAAGCCATCGCCACCTCTTGATTAAATCAGAAGCCCTATCTACGTCTACGGCGGCCAAAATGAGACAATTCTTTCGTTAACCTGGACCTGAAGAGGCGCTGTTGCACACGGCGAAGAAATCGCTTTCCATCTTCCTTTGCCTTTAACGGAGAGTTTCTGTTGAAAAGGCTTTGCGTTCGTCTTAGTACTATTTTGCTGCTGATGCACGTCGCTGGTTGTAGTCAGTCGCATTTCGCCGATAACCATAGCGCTCAGGCCCCGGCCAATCATGAAAGGCGCTTGGTCTGGCAGCGTGCGCATCCACAGGAATATGCTAAGCAGCGCGCTGCCTTACGGGCCCAAGCTGCGCTTATCGCCAAAAGGCGAGCCGCCGAGGCGGCAAAAGAAAGCGTGATCGCCCGAGCGATCTCGGAGCAACAGTCCCGTGACGCGCACCCCTGTGAGACCGCTCTTTCGTATGAGAAGCAGGCCGCTGTGACGGAAGGCTACCAGAAAACATTCGACCTTTCCGGTTCGGGCTTGCACTATGCCGAACTTTGCGATGACGATAATATGAAAATTCTTCTAAAGGGATATTTACTTTCATTTAAGGCCAACTCAGAGCACCACTTATCATCCGGCGATTCTGCCACTGATATGGACCAGGCAACGACTCTTTTGGCCGAATGCCAGACTCTACCGGGCTTGTATGGCACGCACGCCGGTGCCCAATGTGAATCTCAGGAAGAAGACGATATTCGCATAAAGACCAACTGGGAGATGGACAATTACTAGAACGCCCTCCCAGGGTCGAATGCATTGGATAGCTACCTCCCTTTTCTGCCCATTGCTGCCATCAGGGATCGGTTCTTTCCCAATGCTGGCCGCCCTGGGACCAGGTCAATCAAGCCTTAAGGCCCATGCTGCGCCGGTCACGCCCCCGAGCCCTGAGGGCTCATATCGCACTTAATTTCGATAAATGAGATGTTTCGCTGCTCGGGAGTGTGTCAGATGCCACATTCTCGATAACTCCCGTTTCAACAGAAACCCGCTCCTTCAGGTACGCCTCCATAAGAGTAGCGACCTCACTATGTAGCTCCGGATCATGCGGAAGGCGCCGCAGAAAAGCATCCACGGAACGTTTGTGGCAGCCGGCGAGCGGCTTTCCCGAACCGCACGGGCATGGTCGTCGGCGAAGCCCAGGTACAGCTCGCGCGATATCGACAAGAATCTGCCAGTATCTCCGGTCGAGATGAAGTCGGACAAACTGCGCCCAGCCGCGAGTGCCGTGCTCCCACTCGGGTCCCAGCCATTTGCCGCCATTGATGTCGTATAGAAACTGGCGGTGGACGAAGAGAACGAAGTTAGTGAGCCACTTTCGAAGACCGTCCTCGTCGGACGGATCCCATGATGATGTTCCCGGCAAGTTCAAACAGCACCATCCGCCCTCGCTCATGTGACGATCCTTCATCGTTTTTCCTGGGTGGGGCTTGAACGTGTCCTTTTGGACGTACCCTATCGGTTCACTCTTCGGGTAGTCCGCTTCAAAGGCGATGATGGCTTCGGCGGTTCGGATGATTCCGTACCGATTCCCGATGCTCACGGAAACCGGCCCCTCGAGCTTCGCTGTTCCGTCGTCCTCAACACTAAACGTCAACGACGAAAACTCTTCCTTAAGCACCGTCAAGTCGAGTTCCAGTCGCTGACGTCCCGCATCGGTAGTGTGCAATTGGATAGGAGCGGCGTACTTGCCGCCCCGCCGCTTCCTACGGGCCATACGTTCGTGATGGCTGGACGGCACGCCGCTCTTCTTCCTTCGACTTTGCTTGAGAGATGGCGTACGCCACTCCTCCCGCCGCTAGGGCGCCGGCTCCGATGAGCAACGCCTTACCGACATCGTAGGACTTGGACTCTTCCTGAGCCTCGAGGTACTCGTAGGTGAGTCCTTTTGCGATCCAACATCCGCGGTCGGCGTCTTCGACGAAGTGCGCTTGAAGTTCGCTGCCTTCGAGATTGTGATACACGGCTTGTGATATAGCAAGTTCGCAGTCGTTCGATTCCTCCTCGAGCTGAGCCGCGTTTTGAGCAGCCATCCCAAGGCAGATATTGTCGCGATCGCCACGCTTACCCAAACGAGTTGCAAGCGTCGTTCCCAAATCCACGCCGATCTTCAGTGCCAAGCCTTCGGCCTCAGGAAGCTCTTTCTTGATAACCTGTTCGAAGGAGGAGAGCATGCCAACCGCCGCCGACACTGCTTCAACAGCAATCTTCTTCTCGTCGGCTTTGGGCAAATGAAAGAGCACTTGGATACGGTCGCCTTGGAACTGAACCCGAACGCCATCGTAATCCGTCTCGCCAACCTTCGTCAGCTCTTTGCGGATGACATGAAAAACCTTCAGGGCTGAAGCTTTAGCCGCCTCATCCTTTGCATTCGATACGAACTTCGTGAAGCCGGACACGTCTGCGAATACAGAGACCCCGAGCACCTTCTTGTTGTTCGCCTCACTCAGTTTTTCGAAGTCGATCAGCGCATCGGCGTCGGAGTAATCGATGCTCGTCAGCGGCAGCGCTTTGTGGTCGTCAGCGATTCGCTCGGCGCTCTTCTTGCGATCCCAGGATATTCCGTGCGACTTGCATAGTTCGTCCAGCTTTTCCTGAGACGCCAGGATGCGGTAGTCTCCGCTCTTGAGCTGCGTACAGCAATCTTGAAGGTCCTTCGGCAGCGCCTGGAACAGTCGCTTGGTTAGGCGAAGCGTCGATGTATCCATGAGGAGTTTCGCGGCAAGGTTGGCGGGATTACCGATGAACAAAAGCTCGCGGCCGCCCCGCATGCCGTTGCGAGTGCCGATAGCGTTGCCGATGTCCGCGCCACTACCAACGCTCCAGTGCGAATAGTCGGGAAACTCCCTGTTGAACACTGAGCGGACGAAATCGCTAGTCACCAGGAGCAAGAGCGCCGCTCGCGTCGCGATGGACTCGTCGGCGTTGACCGGCAGGTAACACAAAGCGTGTATCTTGGAGCCCTGGAAATGGACTCGGAATTCGCCAAAGACGTTTTCGACAATTCGAGTAAGTTCTCGCTGATAGACGTGAGTCGCCTGGATAAGCCGTTTATAGCTGTCGCGCTCCCTAGCATTTGACGACAGCTCCGTGAAGTTGGTGACATCAACATAGACGTGGGCCCCGAAGATATCGCGGCAGGTCGTCTCCGAGAGGAGCGCCTCGAGATCAGTAACCTCGCGGGCTAGCGGTTTAACCTCGATTTCCCCGATGGACTTAAGTTGTTCCTTCACTCGCTCTTGAGCCTTCGCTTCAGACCATGACATGGGTTATGCTCTACACCTCGTTCTCTATTGAATAGAAGGTTTGTGCGCCCGCCCCACGCACGATATTGGTATGCGGTTCAAATCGTTGTTTCTGCGACTCGCTGAGTCCGTCGAGGAAATCCTTACCGACGACGATGGCTCCGTGGTCTTTGGTTAGCGACTCGAAGCGTGACGCGACGTTGACGGCGTCCCCGATAACGGTAAATTGGCGCTTGCCGGCATTGCCAATGTTCCCCATGAAACACGTTCCTTGATTAATTCCGACGCCAACGCCGCCAGGTGTTCGACCGAACTTGTGCCGGCGACCGAGAGCGATCATGTCCTCTGCGCAATGGAGAATCTCATCGTTGTGACGTCGCTCGATGCCAGGATATCCCCAGAATGCCATCACCGCATCGCCAATGAACTTGTCGACGAATCCGTGGTTTCGGTGAATCAGATCGGTAACGTCGCTTAGGTAATCGCTTAGTTCTTGCGCGACCAAGCTCGCTGCGTCTGCGCCGGAATCGTGCACGTACTGCGTAAATCCTCGAATATCGGAGAAAAGCATCGCTACATCTTCTACTAGGCGTGGTGAACCGTAGGAAACGCCTCGGTTCAACAAGTCCGTTAGGACTTCGGCTGAGACGTGGCTCCGAAACTCGGCAAAAAGTCGTTCCTGGGTAGCGTAGCGCATCTGCCGCTCTCCGCTCGATTCGCGAAGCTTCTTGGAGAGGGCCGCCAGGAGATTTTGAACGAATGCTGGGTCGCCGAGGAAATCGTGAGCCACATCGGCGGGTAGGCATGTCGCTTGAACCGGTGTGACGGCAATGCAATCGGCGCTGTGAGGCTCGCCGTTGATGAACGCCTGCTCGCCGAGAATCTCGTCACGTTTGCGGGTGACGAGATGGACGCCGTTCACTTGGACGGCGACTTCCCCCGATCGGATGAGGACGATGTGCTTTGGTGGATCGTCCTTTGTGATGACCGGCTCGCCGGGCTGAAACGGCACCAGGCGGTTCTCGAGCAGCTTCAGCCGCTCGGGACTCACCCCGTGCAACAATGGGATCCGGGAGAGGTCTTCAATGGCCATTCTAACTTACGCAAGCACCCTTAGGTGCCAACTGGGTGGCAGGGTGGTGACGGCCACTTTGCTGGTTCCGGTCGCTCCCTTTTCACAAGCGACCTTTGTCGTCCAGTTTAGCAGAATCAGCGAGAGAGCGCTAGCATTGCGCTCGAACTGGTGTTCCCCCATAAGACGCCAATAACAAGAAGGCGCTAGAAAGTAAACGCCCTACTTTGGTTGCGTTTAGGACGTCTGGTAGTTGCGTTTAGGGCGTTTGCGCGCTAGTATAGCACTAGACAAGGCGAAAGGAGTCTAAAGTGAGCGCCAGGACCGCTGCCGTCAGCGACGTTATTCAGCCACAGCCCGCGGATCGCGAAGCCCTGGAAGTGCTTGAGGGCATTCTCAGCAGGGTGCCCCCGAATACGGTCTTTTGTTTAGCGGGGCCGGACGAGGCTGCAACAGAGGTTCCGGAGTCTCTCTATCGTGCGCTTAAGGACGCTGTAAAGATTTTATTGGACGGTTCGGCGGTAGCCATTTCTCCGCTGCACCGGCGCCTTTCGACTACGGAGGCTGGCGAAATCCTTGGGGTGTCGCGCCAGTTCCTGACGCGCTTGATCGACCAAGGGGCAATTCCCTGCGAGCGAACAGGGCGTCATCGCCGTCTGACTCTAAACGACGTGCTTGAATACAAAGACCAGCGCAATGATCGCCGTCGCGCCGCCCTCGCGGAGCTAACCGCAGATGCGGCAGATATGGGAGCATACGACGTAATTCGGTTCACTGCGCTCCTCGACGCAAATGTTCTGTATTCAATGCCGATATGTGACACCGCCCTGAGATTTGCACAGCGCGACCTGTATGCGCCGCGATGGAGTGACGCTATTATTGAGGAGGCACAAAGGAACCTTATAGATTCAGGGAAGTGGAATCCGGAAAGAATTCGGCAGGCGATTTCAGTTGATCCGAGAGGTCTTCGCAGACAGCGAAGTCGCCGGCTACGAATCGCTCGTCGATTTGATGCGATGTCACCCGAAGGACCGTCACGTGCTAGCTGCGGCCGTCTGGGGAAACGTTGACCAGATCGTTACCTTCAACCAAAAAGACTTTCCTGAGGGGGCAGTCACGCCATACGGAATTGAGGTCGTTAGTCCAGACGATTTTCTGCTCAACGTTCTTGATATGTTCCCAAGGACAGCAGTTGAAGTCATCAAGGAACAGGCGGCGGACCTGCGTAAACCACCAATGAGCGTGGACGAAGTTATCGCCGCCCTTTCGAAGTGCGGCGTTCCTGAATTCGCCCAGACCGTTGACAACATTATTCGTGCGAGCGACTGAAACTGTGCTCGTCGGTTCCCGACCAAGCTGAGAGAAACTTACGTTTATGGCTGATTACGCTTAATATCTGCACCACGCGCGCACGGCTGCCATACCGGAGCAGGCATAACCTAATGCGAACCGGCTGCTGAAAGGCTCGAGAAGAGCATAGACTCCCGAGCAATCGAGCGCTGCGGCTACCGTCGGGATGTGGGAGTTAGCTCTTACTGCTGTTGAGAGAGCTCGTGGGGAACCGCCGTGTGTCGGAGCACGGAGTCGTAAAGCGAAAACATTGCCGGAACCTTCCCAGGGATCAAAGCCGCGTCGGTGTGTCCCCCGGCGGAACTCGGGCACGTTGAGTCCCGTAAACCGCACCGTCGCGCAGTGCAGCGGTCCTTCGCCAAACGAAATGGTACGGGAAATTGTCAGAAAGACGAACGCCGGCGGGGAAAGGGGTCGCCGTTAGGCTCTTCCTGAAGCTCCTTCATTTGCGACGCAATCTTGTTGAACCACTCGGTGACGAAGACCGATGAGTCAGCGGGTGGGACATTTACGTCGATAAACACGACGCGCTCGTGGTTGGCCTCTTTTCGCAGCCCAGAGATGAGCAACCGACGCGCATCGCCTTGGATCTCCCGCAGCGGGGTTGGCGCACCAGGCCGGCCGAGGTAGCCAGCCCGGTGGCGGCTCTTCGCTTCGACCGAATAGGCCTCGCCCGTGGCCGCATTGACCGCAGTGAATTCGCAGTGGCTTGACGTTACATCTCTCTCGTCTTCGGGGGTCACTACGAAGCCGGCGCGGACGAACGCCGCCGCGACATACGTTTCGTAACGGGCGCCCTGAAACTGATCTGTGTGCTGCAGCCGTTTGACGAGGCGCTTAGGGAGTAGTGAGTAGTTTTCCAGCGTGTACAGGTCGTACGCGAAGGAAAGTAGCGCCGAAACTCCGCAACTCCGCCGCTGGAGCGCCTCGCTGACGCTTACTCTCAGCTTCGACAGGACGCTGAAGAGCAGCTCCTCGCAAAAGTCAAGGCAGCGACACCCGAGTTTTTCGAGCGGCTCGTTATTGAGTTGCTTTCCAAAATGGGATATGGCGGCTCGTTTCGCGATGCAGCGCAAGCCATTGGCCGCTCCGGTGACGGCGGGGTAGACGGCTTGATAAAAGAAGACGTTCTAGGCCTCGATATGATCTACGTTCAAGCCAAGCGATACACCGTCAGTAACGTCCCGGCCGGTGACGTTAGGGATTTCGTCGGTGCGCTTGTAGGTAAGAAAGCGCGCAAGGGGGCAAGGGTGTTTTCTTTACCACGTCCGGCTTCTCGTCTGAGGCAAAGAGATACGTCGAGACTGTGGAAGGTAAAACCATCGTATTCGTTGACGGTCGCCAACTTGTTAGTCTGATGATCGAACACGGAGTCGGGGCGAGTACGAAGGAAAACATACACCATTCCTCGGATAGACGACGACTACTTCGAGAGCGAAGACGCTTCGTGACAGAGGAAAGCGCGTTGACGCTATCTTGCGTTGGACGACGCTTTCGATTAGGCACGATTCCGCCTTCGTTTCAGAGGCATCGCGATGACGAAGACTAACGCAAGCCGAAACGCGCTCCGTCAACGCGTCATCGCTATGCCGCTGAGGGCGGGCGCTTGAGTTTATACACGCGGATTCTGGCCGTGTATGAGTCAATTCCGTGGACATTGGCGCACGAGCTAGGCGTATTCCGAATCGACCCTCTGCCCAAATCGTGCCTCGACTTCTTCCCAGGACAGCGCGGATTCGCAGGTGCGGACGTTCCGACCGATGGAATTATGGTCGTCGCTAACAACTTCAGTACCGTCAAAGGCTTCGATGATGATTCCGCAGCTTCCGATGCGGAAAGCAAGACGCCTACGTGGCGTCGCCTCCGGCTAATCATGCGGTTTGACCGCGTCTTTGCCGAATGCGTCGTCATCATGCAGCCGCGACTAGTCGTCGCGCTGGGTGCAGCGGCAGCGAAGTACCCCGGCTGACCCGGAGCGCGCTGAAATGCAAAAGGTAGATGTACGGACGCCGAACGGGGCCTGTAAGCGCGGAGACGCTCGTGACAGCAATAGTCCCGCATCCGAGTGCATGGGTCGGCGACCAACGCTGACTTTGAGGCGCAGGGCCGCCGGATCGGCAACCTTCACCAGCTTTCCGGAAATATGGGCGGCTCCTGCAGAGAATGAAGAGGGCGCTAATGAGCCCTGTAGGTTTGGGGGTCTTATGTCGCGGCGCTGCTCGCCGTCGCACTATCGTTATCTTGTTCCAAGGCACAGCCGTCGCTTTGGACGGTGGAATATTACAGCGAGGGAGGATATAACGGTGGGGTCGATTACTCCGCTGCTTGCTCGCACTCGATAGCATACTTATTGTCGATCGGCAGCCTTCATGCCGTCATCGTGCCGCTAGCACCGAACAGCCTACCAGGGTGGAGCAAAGGCGCGAAGAGCTCACCGGCGTTCTTGTGGGTGGCTTACCACTAGCATTCACGATGTTAGTACGGGCCGTGACTATCAAGTACGAGTCGCCTATGTAACGCGCGACCGGGATACTGCGACGGCTAAGACAGACGCGGAATGCAAATAGCGCCGTCATAGCGTCCGACCGCGGACATATCGCATGCATTCTGCTTGCACGTGCACGACGCCTCGATACGAAAAAGCCATACGCCATATGGCGTTCTGACGCGCGCGAGTTTTTGCAAACGCGGCGCAACCGGCAAAATGCAGCACGATAGGCGAGGCGCGAAGCGCGGCGCCAAAACTCCTTATTTTACAGGCTTTTTCCGGTATACCCGGCGCGTGGCGATCGGCGGGGGAGGGGGGCCCGGTTTCGGCTCGTTCCCCTATGCCCGTGCCGCAGCTTTTTGGGCATAGGGAAACGAGCCGCAGCTTTTTGGAGTTGGCGAGGTCAAACCATCCGCGAGCCATGCTCAGTTGCACAATGCGCGCTACGCGCGCCGGACCCAGACCTTGACGCGTAACGGTTTCGCAGTTGCGAAGCCGTGCAGAGGGGCAGGGGCGCGGAAGCTGCGCTGAGCTGTTCAGGAGACCCTTGGCCGGGCGTGGAAAAGGTAGAGCGTATGGGGACTGCTCAATCTGGGGGCAAAGCGCATGCTTCTCGCAATCGTAACGGCTCTTGTCATCTGCCCAACTGCCGCTCCAAGCCCGATGTCTCTCGCGTCGCCGCTCCAGGAGATGGGGCGTGTAAGAGCCACACTTCTATGCTCGGGTTTACGCAATAAAATCGGACCGTCTATTTCTGGTTTGTGGTTAACGACGCCATCATCTCTCAGGGTCAGGTCATGATGGCAAAGCTTCGTTCTGATGCACTCGCCGATCCTCGCGGCACGTCCGCCACGGGTGGGGCCGGCGCTTCTTCTGAGATGGATGACTTTCAAATGGCTCGTCTTGTTCAGGCCCTTACTGAGAATCTCGGTAGAGTAGAAGCTCTGCTCAACGATCCTTTGATCTTTCCGAACCATGCAGGAACCGACGACGAACACATGCTCGATTTGGCGAAAAGCCGACTCGAAGCCGTCGCTGCCGGTCAGTGGAGAATACTGAACATTTTATCCGAGACGCTACAATCCAACGAAACGAACGATCTCATCTCCAAATGTGATCCCGTTGATTGCCCTGCAGGCGGGGTCGCGCCCGTGCGCTTATCGTTGCCTCGGGCTTTAACACTTGGGATACGGTCGGAACAGCACGTCGAGGATGACGTTGCTCCGGCGATCGTTGCATTGATCCAGAGGTGTTTGCAAAAATAGCGAGCGGAGCTTCAAGCGAATCTGTATACGCCGCGGTGTTCGAAAAAGGGATGCAGGCTGTGGTGTTCGACACGAACACAAGCGGGGAGATCACCGGATTCCTTCGACTGTGAAGGGAGTCGCAGAGCATCGCGTTGCCGCAGATTCATCGCTTTATCCGGATTTAATTTAGCTCTTGAGCTTAAGCCAAGGGTTTACAGCGCCTCGGCCCACCGCAGCGCCCTGAAGCTCGGCGCCCCCGAGCCGCTTCAGCTTCGCAGCAGCGCAAGGCCGTCGCCGCGTGGCGCGACGACGGGTCGGTCGACGGCGCGGACTTCAGGCGCGACATTGCTCTACCGAAGCTGCAACGGTTGCCGGTGCGCGTGATTGCCGAGGCCATGGGCTGCTACGGTTCGCATGCTCGAAGGTTCGCAGTGGCCTGCTCGTACCGCATAGGCGGCATTCGACAGCGCTACTACGCGAGGGTAGGGACTCCGAAAAGGTTTGCGGAAACGGATGACGTCAGCATTAGGATCACCCTACCCTAGAGCCATAAAAGAGGAGGGCCAATGGGTCAAAGTTCTAAGCATCAGTCCTTACGTTTTTTGATCGGCACCCTCTTATTCGTAACTGCGGCGATTGTTCCTCAAAGCATAAAAGCATCGTTGGGCCCATCGGGATTGAGCCCTTACAATTTGTCCGCGATTTACACGAAGATGATTCTCGCGATGAAACAGCAGGCGTCGCCAGAGGCCATCGCTTACGATGAAACTTTTATGCCTCATGGTCTTGGCATTCGTATTGTTGCTGGCGAACACTGTGGACGTTCCGCTCAACTGGTCTTCTCTGACAGATTTGAAGCCGCGCACTTTTCAGGTCACGCAGAGTGCGTCAGGCGAAACGGACGTCTATGATATCGCAAGTGGGATACACTACT
>CAVRYW010000009.1:0-59412 GCA_963725605.1 Vulcanimicrobiota bacterium
CGGCCCAGCCGGCTCCGCCTTCCACTGATGTTCAGTCACTGCTGGACGCCCGCGCGGCAACGATCCCTGGTGTCGGTATCGCGGCCGCGCTCCTCGATCATGGAAAGCTGACGACGTACCTGGCCGGTTCGAGTGGAACGGCGCGGCCACTCGATGCACAGACGCTCTCGAAATCGGTTCGGTGACGAAGACGTTCACCGCAACGGTGCTCGCCCGGATGGTGCTAACGGGAGGGGTCAGCCTCTCGGACCCCGTTGCCGAAGTATCTTCCGACATCGATTCACGTTCCGTCCAGGGATGGCAAGCAGATTACGCTCCTGAATCTCGCGACGCAGCATTCGGGCCTTCCGCGCCTACCCAGTAACTTGCGTGGCGAAGCCGGAGACGATCCGTACGCCGCTTATACCGTCGATAATCTCTATTGATTCTTGAAGCAGGTATAAGCTGACGCGTGATCCCGGTGCCGCCTTCGAATACTCGAATCTCGGCTTCGGTCTCTTGGGTCTTGCGCTTGCACGTCGAATGAACACGAGCTACGGGCAGTTCGTTCGCAGTGAAGTCCTGCTATTCGCTGGGAATGAACAACCGCTTTCGCTCTCACGCGGTCGACCGGGCTCGCTTCGCGATCGGACATAATATCGACGGCGACGTGGTTCACTCGTATTTCACCGACGCCTTTGCGGGCGCTGGCGGATTCGCTCGGATTTGTACGACATGGTGAAGTACCTGCCCCGCGGTGCAATATGGGCCAAGGGCCACTCCGCGAGGCATGCCCCTTGCCCAACAGCCGCGCGACACGTTGCTGGCCATGAGATCGGCCTCGCATGGTGGACGAATACCGCGAGCCACGTAATCGATCACGGTGGCGACACCGCGGGCTACCACGCTCTGGTGGCGATGACCGCGGACCACTCGAAGGGCGTCGTGTTCTCGAGCAGCGGTCCGGCGATCACCGATGTCGACACATGCTCGACGCAAGCTATCCCGTCATGCCGCCGGCGAAAATCGCGACAGTACCCACGGTCCAGCTCGATCAGTATGCCGGGACCTACGCGAACGCGCCGGTTGGGCTAGCTGGCATACTGTTTATGGTGCCGGCGACAGCTGCTACGCGCGCATTACGGGTCAGACCGCTGCCGGTCACTTGTTATCCCTCGCGGCCCGACCATTTTTACTATCGTATCGTCATGGCTTATATCGAGTTCGTGCGACAGGGCAGCGATGTTCGTGGGAATGATTCTACCCAAGGGCGGACAGCACATTCCAGTCTATCGCCTCGATGCGAATGGTAAACCGATGGCGGCGACGCTTACTCCGGTATATCCGCCGGTTGTAGCGCTCGATCGTTCCGCCCTGAAGTATGCGGGAATCTATGCGATTCTCGGAACGCCGACTTTTACGGTCACACCAGGGCGGTCAGGTCTTCTTCCAAGTCGCGAGAGGGGCAACTGCCGTACGAAATAACCCGTCGGCCAGGGACGAGTTCTACTTCAAAGTCGTCGACGCGCAGGTCACGTTCCATCGCAGTGCGAGGGAATCGTCTGCAGGCCTGACCCTCCATCAGAGTGGCCGCGATCAGACGCGAAAAAACAATCGTAAACGGCTGAAAAATGTGGCGTCCCGGCCGTCATCGTTAATGAGTTCCTCGGACGCCCTCGCCGCTCGGTTACGTGCGGTGCCTCCACGGGTGGCTTCCACTGCGACCCTCACAACCAGGCTCTGCGCGCCGGCCGAGGCTACCGCGCTTGCGCAAGATCCACGCGCAAGGCGACCACTAACCGGCCCTTGCTTTTCGGGCCTTGCGCGGTGGACTTTCAAAGAAACGTCGAGGCGATTCGGTTGTCCAGCAATTCGGCTTTAGTTGGTTACAACAACTAACGGGTCGGACGACGAGGAGAACGATCCGATGCCCTGTATGCGTGAATCGCCTCGTGACCGGCGATAAGCGCGTTCGCCACAGCGGCCCAAAACGAGGCTCCCCACCCCGGCAGCGCCGCATGGTACCGCGCGCCGACGATCGGCGCGGCGCAGAGCAAAGCTATTTGAAAGCCCTACCCCGAGAGGTTAAAAGTTATGGACCAGAATTTTGGTTCAGAAGGAAACGTTACATTCGACAATGCAAACGATGCCGTGCCTGCAGCATGCGTACACAATCGTGAGCGCGCGCTGTTACCTGACCTGATTTTACCATCCAAAAAGACCCTATTCGCCTGAAGTTTAACGTGATCGGTCCAGTATCGCCGCTTGTTACGCGCCTCATTTTCTGAACGCTGCAACGGTTTTGAGGATTAAAAATGATCTTGTGTAAATGTATACGTCCGTGGATGTGCGACCTTATCGTCTCGACAGCGAATCTTAGGTGGTAGGCCGACGCGCCATCAAGGTTTTGACTTCGCCTCCAGACACTCTGTAAAACTTGTCGCTCATGACCATCACGTCCGCAATCTCTCGCTGTCGAGCAGCATCCCCGCGGAGTCAGCGCCGGGCCGTCCCCGGAAGCGGCGCCTTCGGGCATAACACTGGGATGAACTGTTGACCACGTAGCCTCCCAGAACATCCGTGTTTGAGAGTAGTGTATCCCACTTGCGATATCATAGACGTTCGTTTCGCCTGACGCACTCTGCGTGACCTGAAAAGTGCGCGGCTTCAACTCTGTAGAGAAGACCAGTTGAGCGAATACGTCCACCGTGTTCGCCAGCAACAATACGAATGCCAAGACCATGAGGCATAAAAGTTTCATGGTAAGCGATGGCCTCTGGCGACGCCTGCTGTTTCATCGCGAGAATCATCTTCGTGTAAATCGCGGAAGAAACACAGTTCAAGGGCTCAATCCCGATCGGCCCAACCGATGCTTTTATGCTTTCAACAATCGCCGCAGTTACGAAATAAGAGGGTGCCGATCAAAAAACGTAAGGACTGACTGTTAGAAGTTTGACCCGTGGCTCTTCTTTTATGGCTCTAGGTAGGGGGTGATCCTAATGCTGACGTCATCCGTTTCCGCAAACCTTTTTCGATCCCTGACCTTCGTGTAGCGCTGTCGCAATGCCGCCTATGCGGTACGCAGGCCACTGCGAACCTTCGAGCGTGCGAACCGTAGCAGCCCATGGCCTCGGCAATCACGCGCACCGGCAACCGTTGCAGCTTCGGTACGATGCGCGCCTGAAGTCCGCGCCGTTGACCGACCCGTCGTCGCGCCACGCCGGCGAGCGCCTTGCGCTGCTGCGAAGCTGAAGCGGCTCGGGGGCGCCGAGCTTCGGGCGCTGCGGTGGGCCGAGGCGCTGTAAACCCTTCGCTTAAGCTCAAAGCTGAATTAAATCCGGATAAAGCGATGAATCTCCGGCAACGCGATGCTCTGCGACTCCCTTCACAGTCGAAGGAATCCGGTGATCTCCCCGCTTGTGTTGGTGTAGAACACCACAGCCTGCATCCCTTTTTCGAACACCGCGGCGTATACAGATTCGCCTGAAACTCCGTTCGCTATTTTTGCAGTCTCCTTGGAGTCGATGCAACGATCGCTGGAGCAACGTCACCCTCGACGTGCTGTTCCGACCGTATCCCAAGTGTTAAAGCCCGAGGCAACGATAAGCAGCGACGCTGAAGGGCAATCAACGGGATCACGTTTGGAGATGAGATCGTTCGGTTCCGTTGAGTGTAGGCGTCTCTGGGTCAATGTTCAGTATATTCCACTGACCGGCAGCAACGGCTTCGAGTCGACTTCGCCAAATCGAGCATGTGTTCGTCGTTGGTCCTCATAGTTCGGAAAGATCAAAGGATCGTTGAGCAGAGCTTCTATTCTACCGAGATTCTTAGTAAGGGCCTGAACAAGACGAGCCATTTGGAAGTACCGTCCGTTCTCAGAAGCAGCGCCACGCGACCCGTGGCGCACGCGCCGCGAGGATCGGCGAGCGCATCAGAACGAAGCTTTGCCATCATCACCTGACCCTGAGAGATGATGGCGTCGTTAACACGCAAACCAGAAATAGATGGTCCGATTTTATTGCGTAAGCCCGAGCATAGAAGTGTGGCTCACATGCCCGATCTCTTGGAGCGGCGACGCGAGAGGCATCGGGCTTGGAGCGGCGGTTGGGCAGATGACAAAAGCCGTTACGATTGCGAGAAGCATGCGCTTTGCCCCAGGGTTCGAGCAGTCCTTATAGGCTCTACCTTTTCCACGCCGGGCCAAGGGTCTCCTGAATAGCTCAGCGCAGCTTCCGCGCCCCTGCCCCCTCTGCACGGCTTCGCAACTGCGAAACCGTTATGCTTAGAGGTCTGGGTCCGGCGCGCGTAGCGCGCATTGTGGACTGAGCGTGGCTCGCGGGGGTCCGTTTTGACCTCGCCAACTCCAAAAAGCTGCGGCTCGTTCCCTATGCCCACAAAGCTGCGGCACGGGCATAGGGGAACGAGCCGAAACCGGGCCCCCCTCCCCGCCGATCGCCACGCGCCGGGTATACCGGAAAAAGCCTGTAAAATAAGGAGTTTTGGCGCCGCGCTTCGCGCCTCACCCATCGTGCTGCATTTTGCATTCGCGTTTGCAAAAACTCGCGCGCGTCAGAACGCCATATGGCGTATGGCTTTTTAGTATCGAGGCGTCGTGCACGTAAGCAGAATGCATGCGATATGTCCGCGGTCGGACGCTATGACGGCGCTATTTGCATTCCGCGTCTGTCTTAGCCGTCGCAGTATCCCGGTCGCGCGTTACATAGGCGACTCGTACTTGATAGTCACGGCCCGTACTAACATCGTGAATGCTAGTCGTCGCTCCACCCACAAGAACGCCGGTGAGCTCTTCGCCTTTGCTCCACCCTGGTAGGCTGTTCGGTGCTAGCGGCACGATGACGGCATGAAGGCTGCCGATCGACAATAAGTATGCTATCGAGTGCGAGCAAGCAGCGGAGTAATCGAGCCCACCGTTATATCCTCCCTCGCTGTAATATTCCACCGTCCAAAGCGACGGCTGTGCCTTGGAACAAGATAACGATAGTGCGACGGCGAGCAGCGCCGCGACATAAGACCCCAACCTTACAGGGCTCATTAGCGCCCTCTTCATTTTCTGCAGGAGCCGCCCATATTTTGGAAAGCTGGTGAAGGTTGCCGATCCGGCGGCCCTGCGCCTCAAAGTAGGCGTTAGTCGCTCCGACCCATGCACTCGGATGCGGGACTATTGCTGTCACGAGCGTCTCCGCGCTTAGGGCCCCGTTCGGCGTCCGTACATCTACCTTTGCATTTCAGCGCGCTCCGGGTCAGCCGCGGGGTACTTAGCTGCCGCTGCACCCAGCGCGACGACTAGTCGCGGCTGCATGATGACGACGCATTCGGCAAAGACGCGGTCGAACCGCATGATTAGCCGGAGGCGACGCCACGTAGGCGTCTTGCTTTCCGCATCGGAAGCTGCGGAATAGTCATCGAAGCCTTTGACGGTACTGAAGTTGTTAGCAACGACCATAATTCCATCGGTCGGAACGTCCGCACCTGCGAATCCGCGCTGGCCTGGGAAGAAGTCGAGGCACGATTTGGGCAGAGGGTCGATTCGGAATACGCCTAGCTCGTGCGCCAATGTCCACGGAATTGACTCATACACGGCCAGAATCCGCGTGTATAAACTCAAGCGTCCGCCCTCAGCGGCATAGCGATGACGCGTTGACGGAGCGCGTTTCGGCTTGCGTTAGTCTTCGTCATCGCGATGCCTCTGAAACGAAGGCGGAATCGTGCCTAATCGAAAGCGTCGTCCAACGCAAGATAGCGTCAACGCGCTTTCCTCTGTCACGAAGCGTCTTCGCTCTCGAAGTAGTCGTCGTCTATCCGAGGAATGGTGTATGTTTCCTTCGTACTCGCCCCGACTCCGTGTTCGATCATCAGACTAACAAGTTGGCGACCGTCAACGAATACGATGGTTTTACATTCCACAGTCTCGACGTATCTCTTTGCCTCAGACGAGAAGCCGGACGTGGTAAAGAAAACACCCTTGCGCGCTTTCTTACCTACAAGCGCACCGACGAAATCCCTAACGTCACCGGCCGGGACGTTACTGACGGTGTATCGCTTGGCTTGAACGTAGATCATATCGAGGCCTAGAACGTCTTCTTTTATCAAGCCGTCTACCCCGCCGTCACCGGAGCGGCCAATGGCTTGCGCTGCATCGCGAAACGAGCCGCCATATCCCATTTTGGAAAGCAACTCAATAACGAGCCGCTCGAAAAACTCGGGTGTCGCTGCCTTGACTTTTGCGAGGAGCTGCTCTTCAGCGTCCTGTCGAAGCTGAGAGTAAGCGTCAGCGAGGCGCTCCAGCGGCGGAGTTGCGGAGTTTCGGCGCTACTTTCCTTCGCGTACGACCTGTACACGCTGGAAAACTACTCACTACTCCCCAAGCGCCTCGTCAAACGGCTGCAGCACACAGATCAGTTTCAGGGCGCCCGTTACGAAACGTATGTCGCGGCGGCGTTCGTCCGCGCCGGCTTCGTAGTGACCCCCGAAGACGAGAGAGATGTAACGTCAAGCCACTGCAAATTCACTGCGGTCAATGCGGCCACGGGCGAGGCCTATTCGGTCGAAGCGAAGAGCCGCCACCGGGCTGGCTACCTCGGCCGGCCTGGTGCGCCAACCCCGCTGCGGGAAATACAAGGCGATGCGCGTCGGTTGCTCATCTCTGGGCTGCGAAAAGAGGCCAACCACGAGCGCGTCGTGTTTATCGACGTAAATGTCCCACCCGCTGACTCATCGGTCTTCGTCACCGAGTGGTTCGACAAGATTGCGTCGCAAATGAAGGAGCTTTGAGGAAGAGCCTAACGGCGACCCCTTTCCGCCGGCGTTCGTCTTTCTGACGAAATTCCCGTACCATTTCGTTGGCGAAGGACCGCTGCACTGCGCGACGGTGCGGTTTACGGGACTCAACGTGACCGAGTTCCGCGCTGGACACACACCGACGCGGCTTTGATCCCTGGGAAGGTTCCGGCAATGTTTTCGCTTTACGACTCCGTGCTCCGACACACGGCGGTTCCCCACGAGCTCTCTCAACAGCAGTAAGAGCTAACTCCCACATCCCGACGGTAGCCGCAGCGCTCGATTGCTCGGGAGTCTATGCTCTTCTCGAGCCTTTCAGCAGCCGGTTCGCATTAGGTTATGCCTGCTCCGGTATGGCAGCCGTGCGCGCGTGGTGCAGATATTAAGCGTAATCAGCCATAAACGTAAGTTTCTCTCAGCTTGGTCGGGAACCGACGAGCACAGTATCAGTCGCTCGCACGAATAATGTTGTCAACGGTCTGGGCGAATTCAGGAACGCCGCACTTCGAAAGGGCGGCGATAACTTCGTCCACGCTCATTGGTGGTTTACGCAGGTCCGCCGCCTGTTCCTTGATGACTTCAACTGCTGTCCTTGGGAACATATCAAGAACGTTGAGCAGAAAATCGTCTGGACTAACGACCTCAATTCCGTATGGCGTGACTGCCCCCTCAGGAAAGTCTTTTTGGTTGAAGGTAACGATCTGGTCAACGTTTCCCCAGACGGCCGCAGCTAGCACGTGACGGTCCTTCGGGTGACATCGCATCAAATCGACGAGCGATTCGTAGCCGGCGACTTCGCTGTCTGCGAAGACCTCTCGGATCAACTGAAATCGCCTGCGAAATTCTTTCCGGATTCCACTTCCCTGAATCTATAAGGTTCCTTTGTGCCTCCTCAATAATAGCGTCACTCCATCGCGGCGCATACAGGTCGCGCTGTGCAAATCTCAGGGCGGTGTCACATATCGGCATTGAATACAGAACATTTGCGTCGAGGAGCGCAGTGAACCGAATTAGTCGTATGCTCCCATATCTGCCGCATCTGCGGTTAGCTCCGCGAGCGCGGCGCGACGGCGATCATTGCGCTGGTCTTTGTATTCAAGCACGTCGTTTAGAGTCAGACGGCGATGACGCCCTGTTCGCTCGCAGGGAATTGCCCCTTGGTCGATCAAGCGCGTCAGGAACTGGCGCGACACCCCAAGGATTTCGCCAGCCTCCGTAGTCGAAAGGCGCCGGTGCAGCGGAGAAATGGCTACCGCCGAACCGTCCAATAAAATCTTTACAGCGTCCTTAAGCGCACGATAGAGAGACTCCGGAACCTCTGTTGCAGCCTCGTCCGGCCCCGCTAAACAAAAGACCGTATTCGGGGGCACCCTGCTGAGAATGCCCTCAAGCACTTCCAGGGCTTCGCGATCCGCGGGCTGTGGCTGAATAACGTCGCTGACGGCAGCGGTCCTGGCGCTCACTTTAGACTCCTTTCGCCTTGTCTAGTGCTATACTAGCGCGCAAACGCCCTAAACGCAACTACCAGACGTCCTAAACGCAACCAAAGTAGGGCGTTTACTTTCTAGCGCCTTCTTGTTATTGGCGTCTTATGGGGGAACACCAGTTCGAGCGCAATGCTAGCGCTCTCTCGCTGATTCTGCTAAACTGGACGACAAAGGTCGCTTGTGAAAAGGGAGCGACCGGAACCAGCAAAGTGGCCGTCACCACCCTGCCACCCAGTTGGCACCTAAGGGTGCTTGCGTAAGTTAGAATGGCCATTGAAGACCTCTCCCGGATCCCATTGTTGCACGGGGTGAGTCCCGAGCGGCTGAAGCTGCTCGAGAACCGCCTGGTGCCGTTTCAGCCCGGCGAGCCGGTCATCACAAAGGACGATCCACCAAAGCACATCGTCCTCATCCGATCGGGGGAAGTCGCCGTCCAAGTGAACGGCGTCCATCTCGTCACCCGCAAACGTGACGAGATTCTCGGCGAGCAGGCGTTCATCAACGGCGAGCCTCACAGCGCCGATTGCATTGCCGTCACACCGGTTCAAGCGACATGCCTACCCGCCGATGTGGCTCACGATTTCCTCGGCGACCCAGCATTCGTTCAAAATCTCCTGGCGGCCCTCTCCAAGAAGCTTCGCGAATCGAGCGGAGAGCGGCAGATGCGCTACGCTACCCAGGAACGACTTTTTGCCGAGTTTCGGAGCCACGTCTCAGCCGAAGTCCTAACGGACTTGTTGAACCGAGGCGTTTCCTACGGTTCACCACGCCTAGTAGAAGATGTAGCGATGCTTTTCTCCGATATTCGAGGATTTACGCAGTACGTGCACGATTCCGGCGCAGACGCAGCGAGCTTGGTCGCGCAAGAACTAAGCGATTACCTAAGCGACGTTACCGATCTGATTCACCGAAACCACGGATTCGTCGACAAGTTCATTGGCGATGCGGTGATGGCATTCTGGGGATATCCTGGCATCGAGCGACGTCACAACGATGAGATTCTCCATTGCGCAGAGGACATGATCGCTCTCGGTCGCCGGCACAAGTTCGGTCGAACACCTGGCGGCGTTGGCGTCGGAATTAATCAAGGAACGTGTTTCATGGGGAACATTGGCAATGCCGGCAAGCGCCAATTTACCGTTATCGGGGACGCCGTCAACGTCGCGTCACGCTTCGAGTCGCTAACCAAAGACCACGGAGCCATCGTCGTCGGTAAGGATTTCCTCGACGGACTCAGCGAGTCGCAGAAACAACGATTTGAACCGCATACCAATATCGTGCGTGGGGCGGGCGCACAAACCTTCTATTCAATAGAGAACGAGGTGTAGAGCATAACCCATGTCATGGTCTGAAGCGAAGGCTCAAGAGCGAGTGAAGGAACAACTTAAGTCCATCGGGGAAATCGAGGTTAAACCGCTAGCCCGCGAGGTTACTGATCTCGAGGCGCTCCTCTCGGAGACGACCTGCCGCGATATCTTCGGGGCCCACGTCTATGTTGATGTCACCAACTTCACGGAGCTGTCGTCAAATGCTATGGAGCGCGACAGCTATAAACGGCTTATCCAGGCGACTCACGTCTATCAGCGAGAACTTACTCGAATTGTCGAAAACGTCTTTGGCGAATTCCGAGTCCATTTCCAGGGCTCCAAGATACACGCTTTGTGTTACCTGCCGGTCAACGCCGACGAGTCCATCGCGACGCGAGCGGCGCTCTTGCTCCTGGTGACTAGCGATTTCGTCCGCTCAGTGTTCAACAGGGAGTTTCCCGACTATTCGCACTGGAGCGTTGGTAGTGGCGCGGACATCGGCAACGCTATCGGCACTCGCAACGGCATGCGGGGCGGCCGCGAGCTTTTGTTCATCGGTAATCCCGCCAACCTTGCCGCGAAACTCCTCATGGATACATCGACGCTTCGCCTAACCAAGCGACTGTTCCAGGCGCTGCCGAAGGACCTTCAAGATTGCTGTACGCAGCTCAAGAGCGGAGACTACCGCATCCTGGCGTCTCAGGAAAAGCTGGACGAACTATGCAAGTCGCACGGAATATCCTGGGATCGCAAGAAGAGCGCCGAGCGAATCGCTGACGACCACAAAGCGCTGCCGCTGACGAGCATCGATTACTCCGACGCCGATGCGCTGATCGACTTCGAAAAACTGAGTGAGGCGAACAACAAGAAGGTGCTCGGGGTCTCTGTATTCGCAGACGTGTCCGGCTTCACGAAGTTCGTATCGAATGCAAAGGATGAGGCGGCTAAAGCTTCAGCCCTGAAGGTTTTTCATGTCATCCGCAAAGAGCTGACGAAGGTTGGCGAGACGGATTACGATGGCGTTCGGGTTCAGTTCCAAGGCGACCGTATCCAAGTGCTCTTTCATTTGCCCAAAGCCGACGAGAAGAAGATTGCTGTTGAAGCAGTGTCGGCGGCGGTTGGCATGCTCTCCTCCTTCGAACAGGTTATCAAGAAAGAGCTTCCTGAGGCCGAAGGCTTGGCACTGAAGATCGGCGTGGATTTGGGAACGACGCTTGCAACTCGTTTGGGTAAGCGTGGCGATCGCGACAATATCTGCCTTGGGATGGCTGCTCAAAACGCGGCTCAGCTCGAGGAGGAATCGAACGACTGCGAACTTGCTATATCACAAGCCGTGTATCACAATCTCGAAGGCAGCGAACTTCAAGCGCACTTCGTCGAAGACGCCGACCGCGGATGTTGGATCGCAAAAGGACTCACCTACGAGTACCTCGAGGCTCAGGAAGAGTCCAAGTCCTACGATGTCGGTAAGGCGTTGCTCATCGGAGCCGGCGCCCTAGCGGCGGGAGGAGTGGCGTACGCCATCTCTCAAGCAAAGTCGAAGGAAGAAGAGCGGCGTGCCGTCCAGCCATCACGAACGTATGGCCCGTAGGAAGCGGCGGGGCGGCAAGTACGCCGCTCCTATCCAATGGCACACTACCGATGCGGGACGTCAGCGACTGGAACTCGACTTGACGGTGCTTAAGGAAGAGTTTTCGTCGTTGACGTTTAGTGTTGAGGACGACGGAACAGCGAAGCTCGAGGGGCCGGTTTCCGTGAGCATCGGGAATCGGTACGGAATCATCCGAACCGCCGAAGCCATCATCGCCTTTGAAGCGGACTACCCGAAGAGTGAACCGATAGGGTACGTCCAAAAGGACACGTTCAAGCCCCACCCAGGAAAAACGATGAAGGATCGTCACATGAGCGAGGGCGGATGGTGCTGTTTGAACTTGCCGGGAACATCATCATGGGATCCGTCCGACGAGGACGGTCTTCGAAAGTGGCTCACTAACTTCGTTCTCTTCGTCCACCGCCAGTTTCTATACGACATCAATGGCGGCAAATGGCTGGGACCCGAGTGGGAGCACGGCACTCGCGGCTGGGCGCAGTTTGTCCGACTTCATCTCGACCGGAGATACTGGCAGATTCTTGTCGATATCGCGCGAGCTGTACCTGGGCTTCGCCGACGACCATGCCCGTGCGGTTCGGGAAAGCCGCTCGCCGGCTGCCACAAACGTTCCGTGGATGCTTTTCTGCGGCGCCTTCCGCATGATCCGGAGCTACATAGTGAGGTCGCTACTCTTATGGAGGCGTACCTGAAGGAGCGGGTTTCTGTTGAAACGGGAGTTATCGAGAATGTGGCATCTGACACACTCCCGAGCAGCGAAACATCTCATTTATCGAAATTAAGTGCGATATGAGCCCTCAGGGCTCAGGGGCGTGACCGGCGCAGCATGGGCCTTAAGGCTTGATTGACCTGGTCCCAGGGCGGCCAGCATTGGGAAAGAACCGATCCCTGATGGAGCAGATCAATCCGTTTCAGCAGGCTTATCAGGCGCCGTGTCCGGCGTGCGCCCACCGTCTATTGCTACACCGTGCAGGCCGATGTGAGGAGCTCACAGGCCCACCAAAAGTCCAACTCGAGGCAGGCGACTTCAACGTATTCTTTCCCGCTTGCGGCTGCCCGGCGCTTCAGTGCGATTGCGGACATGGCTTGAGCGATCACGGCTCACAGGGCTGCGAACATCGCTTGAGAGACCGATTTGACCGTGGCGAACGCGATTGCGATTGCCGCATGGCAGCGCTCCAGATCTGGGATGCGGCGGTTTCGAGCCAAAATCCTCGGTGGCCACCCAAAATGTACCACCTGTGGCCAGTTGAAAATGTACCAGGGGTCGGTGGCCACTTGAAAGTGTACCACCCGTAAGGTGATCCAGCCCGAGCATGCCAGGGCGGCGTCGCAAGATGCCGTTTATGAACCGACTGAGCATGGACGAGCAGCAATCAATCATCGGCCTCCTGCGCCTGGGATGGAAGCAACGGCGGATCGCGCGGGAGACCGGCTTCCACCGAGCGACAATTCGGCGGATCGCGTGCGAGGCAGCGACCGAGCCGGCAAAGTGTACCACCCCGGCCAAAGTGGCCACCGACCCAAAACCGGCCACCGGTCTGGAAGTGCCCACCGGGTCGCGCCGATCGCGCAGCGTGTGCGAGCCGTATCGGAGCTTCATCGAGGCGGAGGCCGCCAAGGGCCGTAACGCGGTCGCGATCTACCAGGATCTGGTCGAGCATCACGGCTATGAGGGCGCGTACAACGCGGTAAAGCGTTTCGTCGGCAAGCTGCGACCAGCTGAACCGAAAGTCAGTTGCCGGTTTGAGACTGATCCCGGGCAAGAATCGCAGGTTGACTATGGAGAGGGTGCGTTAACGCGGCACCCGCAGACCGGAAAATATCGCAGGCCACGGCTGTTCGTGATGAAGCTGAGCAACAGCCGTCGCGCATTTCGGCGGGTCGTCTGGGAATCGTCGAGCGAGATCTGGAGCAAACTGCACGAAGACGCATTCGCGAAGTTCGGTGGCGCGCCGCATACGATCCGACTCGACAATCTTAAAGAGGGCGTACTGCGGCCCGATATCTACGATCCCCAGCTCAATCCACTTTACGCCAAGATGCTCGAGCACTACGGCGTTGTCGCACTGCCCTGTCGACCGTATGCGCCCGATCTCAAGGGGAAGGTCGAATCGGAGATCGGCTACACCCAAGAAACGGCACTGAAGGAGCGTCGGTTCGAGACCATCGAGGAACAAAACGCCTATCTTGATCATTGGGACGAACGCTGGGCGATGACGCGCATTCACGGCACGACCAAACGCCAAGTGCGCGCCATGTTCGAAGAGGAGAAGCCGTTCCTCCAGGCGCTCCCACTGGCCCGGTTCGAGTATTATCGGATCTGCGAGCGCACCGTTCACTTCGACGGGCACATCGAGGTCGACGGCGCGTACTACTCAGCGCCGCCGCGCTATGCCGGCCGCAAAGTTCCGGTTCACGTCGGCCGGCTGTGGCTGCGCATTTTGGATCGAGAAACGCACGAGTGCGTGCGCGAGCACACGATCGCACTTTACAAGGGGCAGCGGCGAACCCACGACGCCGATCGGCCCAAGCAAACCCCGATCAAGGTTGAGCAACTCGCCGCCCGTATCAGCGGTGCCGGCTCGGGCTGCCGAGCCTTTGTCAATAAGCTCGTTGAGGACCGCGGCGCCACCGCGCTGCGAGCGCTCTACGGAATGCTCGATCTGCTACGCCGCTACGATGCCGCAGCCGTCGATTGCGCCTGCGCCTTTGCCGTGTCCTCGGGCATTTCGAGCTTCAAGTTTCTGCGCACCTATCTCTCGCACCACGCGACTCCGCTCAAGCTCAAAAACGAGCACCGCATCATCCCGGAAATCACAACATACGCAGATCACTTCGCGACGCTAACGCAAGGAGCACCCTCATGACCAGCGATGAACTTGACCGCGCCCTTCGGCAACTGCGATTAGGCGGTATGGCCGATACGCTTTCCATCCGATCCCAACAAGCCAGGGCCGACAGCCTGGGGCCGCTCGATTTTATTGGGCTCCTCGTTCACGACGAGCTGCAACGACGGCGCGACCGACTGATCGAACGGCGCATCAAAGCCGCCGGCTTTCGCGACCAGAGAACCCTCGATGCCTTCGACTGGAAGTTCAACACGCTGGACCGAGCGCTAATCTTTGAACTAGCCAACTGCCGATTCATCGAACAGCACGAAGATGCTTTGCTGCTCGGCAATGCCGGCGTTGGCAAGAGCCACATCGCGCAGGCCATCGGCATGGCCGCGATTCACGCCGGCTTCCGCGTTCTTTATCGCGAGGCGCACGTGCTCTTCGAAGATCTGCTGCTGGCCAATGCCACGGGCGAACGAACTGAGGCGATCGCAATGTACAGCGAGATCCCGCTGCTCATTATCGATGACCTGGGGATGCGAAAGCTGCCAGCTAACGCTGCCGAAGATTTGCTCGAGATCGTGATGCGCCGCTACGAGCGCACCTCGACGATCCTAACCTCAAACCGGCCTCTCGACGACTGGCCCCAGCTCTTTGGTGACACGCCGGCCGTTGCGGCGTTCCTCGACCGCCTCATGCACCATTCGTACCTCATCGAGATTCGAGGCAAGAGCTATCGGCTTCACGAGCACAGCCTTTCCGCCCGCAACCGGAAGGCCAAGGCCACGACCTAAACTAAACTACGACGAACTTTACAACGCTCGGGCTGGTACATTTTGAAGTGGCCACGCCTGGTACAGTTTGAAGTGGCCGCCGGGGTGCGAACGCGTTCATGACCGCTGCGTTCGAAGCGACCGTTCCCGAGGCGGTCGCCGCGGCAAGGAAGCCTGGGCCGGACGAAGATCTCGGGGTGCGCCCTCGCATTTTGCACTTGCTCGACGAAATGCTCCACGGAACGCTGCAGTCAAGCGAGCTCACCCCACCAGACTTCGCGAACATGGTGATGAGGTCACAGAAGCAGCTCGCGGCACAATTTGCGCCACTCGGAAAACCGACGGCGACAATCTTCAAGCGCGAGACGACCTCGCCCGAGGACGCCAGTTATTTCTATCGCGTCGAGTTCGCGGCGGACGAGATCGAGTTCATCGTCATTATCGACAAGAAAACTAATCTCGTCAGTGGTCTTGGTTTCCGTCCTCCACAGTAGAAAAACTGTCAGAGCTTCCCTAGCTCGACCGAAGCATTACAGAACGAGGCGCCGCGGATTGGAGGCTCGGGAAGCTCGCATGGGAAACTGCTTTAGACAAGGAGGACGCTGTGATGTTTAGAGCCGGAAGGTTTCGCACGATCTGGCTTGCTACGTTGCTCGCCCTTTCGGCACAAAGTGGTCTAAGCGCGGCTGCAGATAGCGCAGAACAGGCCATCCGGTCCGCCTATGGGTCCCTTCAAACCGCGCTCCTCAAGAATGACGCCTCAGCGATCGCACCTTTGCTCGCGATGACCTTTCAAGAGCGGCAGGTTGACGGCACCATCCTCGACCGTGATGCGTATATCAAGGATCAAGTCGAACCCACGCCGGGGTTAACGATTTCATCCATAAGCATCGCCGTTACGAAGCTCACCGTTACGGGTCAAACAGCAGTGGCGGAGGCGCGATACGTCGTAACTGGAACCTACGCTGTAAAGGGCGTTCCAAAGCCGTTGCAAGGCACGGAAGATACAACGGATCGATTGGTGCTCGATGCCGGGCACTGGAAGTTTGCATCGAGCATCGTTCACAATGTGATCTCGGACGTCGACGGCAAGCTCGTTCAAGACGAACACGAGCAGCTTCCGCCGACGAGTGCGGCGATCGCCGAGCTCCGCACGCGCGCGATCGTCATCCCCACGCTGGACCTGAACGCGGACCCACAACAGTTTAGTGCAATTGGCGCAGCAATCGGTGATGCACGCATCGTTGGAATGGGGGAGGGCAGCCACGGCTCACGCGAGTTTTTTGCGTTCAAGGACCGGTTGTATAAGTATCTCGTCGAGAATAAAGGCTTCACTGTGTTCGCGATGGAGGCATCCTGGGGCGGCGGGCGCGCAGTCGACCGATATATCAAGGGCGGTCCCGGCACGGCGCAGGAGGCCGTCGCGGCGCTCGAGTTTTGGACCTGGAACACGCCCGAAGTCGTCGATCTCGTGCAATGGATGCGCGATTATAACACGCGACCAGGGCAGCATCCGATATTGAGCTTCGCCGGGTTCGACATGCAAGATCCGATGGGTCCGGCCGGCTACGTCATCGAATTCCTCCGCGCGCACGATGCGGAAATGGCCCAAAGCGCACAGGATGCGTTGTCGTGCGTCGCCGATCGCGTTTCGAACCAATATTTTGGGCTGCACGGTAAGATGCCGATCGCCGACTGTCAGCGAAACGTCGCCGCGCTTAGCCGCCGGCTCGACGGGCTTGGGGGCGAACCAGGCGTGGACATCGCACGGAACGCGCTAACAAACGTGGAGCAATATCTCGATTCGCAAGCCGCAGTTTCCGTACCACCGGTGCGCGATCGCGACATGGCGGAAAACGTCGAATGGCTCGCCACCGAGAGATACCCACGGGCCAAGATAGCTTTATGGGCCCACAACTTCCACGTTAGCGCCTCGGGAGGCCCGAATGTTTACGAATCGATGGGGACGTATCTTCGCCAGCAATTCGGCGCGGACTACTATACGATCGGTCAAACGTTCGGCAGCGGAACGATTCGCGCAGTCGTAAAGGGGCACGGGTTGCAGCCGGTGGCAATCCCAGCCGCGCCCAATGACTCAATTACGGCGCTCTTTGGACCTCTGCACGGGATAGCGTTCGTCGATTTACGCGGGTTGAGGGCCGGCAGCGCATTGGGCGACTACTTTTCAGAGGAGCATGGCATCGAACAAATCGGCGCGATCGCTCCACAGGACGGCATGAGCGGTAGGGTACCGATGATTGTCTCGAAGGCGTACGATGGACTCGTGTACGTTCCAACCAGCACCGCCGCCATTTACGGTGCTCCTCCTTGGCAGATGCGTCGCGACGTAGTCGAGGGCGCCGAGCCGTGGGTAGCCGCTGGTCCGGGATTCAACGACGTTACAGTCTCAGCGATCGCGCACGGCGCTGCGCTAAACAATGACGATGGCTTGAACGGCATGCCGAATCAATTGCTGCGGCGCTTCGACGCGGCATCCTACCAGGGCCGCACCGTGCGGGTCAGCGGCGAAGCGCGGCGATTAAATCTTTTCGGCTTTGCCTTTCCACTGGTGCAAGCAATAAGCACGAGCGGTAAAACCACCCTTGTCGCGTCCGGCCCGGCGATTAGCGCGCAGGCAGGCGATGCTTGGATCCCCTTCGTGCTAAAATTGTCTGTGCCGCCCGATGCCCAATACATTGAGGCCGGAGTCGAAAGCGCTGGGCTCGGTTCCGCCGAAGTGCGCAATGTGACCATCGGAGGCTAAGACACATCATTCCGCTCCGATGCATTAACCGCGAGCCCGCATCGCCGTGTAGCGCGAAAAAGCCCTACCCCATATTGCGTTTCCGACGTGTGCGGCACTTTGCAACCGTGCGTTGCAAAATACGCGGCGCGCGATACGTTTTGGCCAGATTCGTAAAAGCCCTATCGAATGCTTCGGAAAGACTAATGCGCGTCAGCGCTGAGGTTGCCGGCGCGTTTGTTTTAGCGACGTTCGCCGGCTGTGCGAGCAGCCCGATTAGCCTCAACGATCAACAGATTTCCGCCGTCGAACGCGTCGCACGAGTCGACATGGCCCAACAGAATATTCCCGGCATGGCCATCGGCATCGGTCTGAACGGGACAACAGTGTATGCGCGCGGCTTTGGGACTCGCGGGGAGGGTAAGCCCGTCGACGCCGGTACTATCTTTCCGATCGGCTCGATCACTAAGCAGTTTACAGCCGCGTGTGTCATGCTGCTCGTGCAGGAGGGTCGCATTAAGCTCGACGGGACTGTCGCATACTATGTTCCCGACGCTCCGCACGGCCGTGAAATCACCGTTCGAGAACTGCTCGACCAAACCAGCGGACTCGCCGACTACACCGCGCAGCCAGCGCTACAGCGGATGGCGGGACCGCACAAGCTAGCTCGGCTCAGGCCCGAGCAGCTCATCGCACTGATCGCAAACCAGCCGCTTCGATTCAAGCCGGGTACAAAGTTTGAGTACAGCAACACGAACTACGTGCTCGCAGGTATGCTCGTTCACAAAGTTAGCGGGGAGCCGTATGGAACGTTTCTCACAAAGCATATCCTGGAACCGCTCAAGCTCGATCGGATGCAGTATCTGCGTACGTCGATCCCGGCCGGCCCGGACTCCGCGCGCGGCTACAAAATCGTCAAAGGCCATTTCGTCGCCCTACCGCGCTTTACGATGAGCTGGGCTTTGTCTGCCGGCGCCCTCGCGAGCGACGTGGGCGATCTCATTCGCTGGGACGGCGCGTTTTTTGGCGGCCACGTCGTGCAACCCGCATTGGTGCGTACAATGACGACGGTTCCGCCGCTTCCAAAAGCGTCGGAGCGCGACTATGCATTCGGGTGGGTGGTGCAAAACGTCGACGATCACCCGATGATTTGGCATAACGGAGGCTTGCCGGGTGCGCATGCCATGAATGCCTACTTCCCACAAACCGGATGGAGCATCGTCGTGCTCACCAATCTATACGACGCGGACCCCGAAGACATCGCCAAAGCGTTATTCGCGATAGTCCGCGACCACCGCTAAACGCCGGCTGGTCCTTCAAGGCACGCCCGAGCCCAGATGTTGTGCCAACGAAGCGCAGTTACGAAGCGAATAATAGCCGCCCGGTCCCGGCGCACGACGGCTCCGATTCATAGCGTGTGGAGCATGCACGTCTGGACGCGAAAAAAGCCGTCATCCCATATAGAGTTGTCGACGTGTGCGGCTTTTTGCAAACGTGTGCGGCAAAATGCGCGACGCGCGAGGCTGGATCGCGAGACTCGACAAAGCCTTTATTTACAGGTGTTTTCCGCACGCCGATGGCGGAGCGATCGCAGAGCAGCGTGGGCCCCCTCGCTCGCCGCTCGTCGGGTGATCCCTAAAACACCTATAAAATGGGCACTTTTCGCATCGCGCGTCGCGGCTCGCTCATCGCGCGCGTTTTGCATTCGCATTTGCAAAACTCCGCAACCTTGAAATAGCTATATGGCGTATGGAGTGTTTGCATCAAGTCGTGATGCATGGCTGAGCGGGATGCACCGAGGCGTGCTGGCGTTTTCCGTGGCCTTGCTGTATGTCACTAATCGAGCCGTGCTGCGAATGGCAAAGCCACGAGGTCCGCCGCGATCAGCACACCCATTTCGAGCGGACCACGGACTAGCGAATCTGAGTCAGAGCGGTCTCCTCGATTTCGGCTCCCAAGGCGTTCGCCGCGTCCCTGCCTAATGCCTGAAACACGCGACCCTTGTTCGACCTCTTCAGAAGTAGGGAGGATCTTTTTGCGTTACATCACCGCGCTACTGGCTCTCGTGCTTCTCGCAGCGTCTGCGCCGTCGCCCGATATCAGCGGCACGTGGCAAGGAACGATAATCGTGCCAGGCCACGGCAAGCTACCTCGGGTCATGCGCATCACCAAGGCCGGCAGCGGCTACGATGTGAAGATTTACAGCACCCAGGAGAGCGAAGTTCCCATAGCAACGCGCAACGTCAAAATCGACGGATCGACAATCACGATGGCGTTCGATATGAATAGCGATCCTTGGCTCAACTACCGCCGCACCTATCAGGCTACGCTTTCCAGCGATGGGAAATCACTTGGTGGTACGTGGGAAGTACCCGGCGGGCTCAACGTACCGATGGTGTATTACCGAACACCACCGGTCACGCTGCACATACTGCAGCCAACGCGCGACCTCTACATCGACGTTGCGGAGGGCGTCAAAGACGAAGTCCTTGACTGGGGCGGCAGCGGCCGGCCTATGGTGTTACTCGCCGGTCAAGGAGTCACGGCCCGCGGTTGGCGGTCGATCATTCCCGGCCTCGTGACGAAATATCACGTGTACTCGATAACACGTCGCGGCTACGGCAACTCAAGTAAACCACCTGCAACCGCGCGGAACTACAGCGCCGGGCGGCTCGGCCAAGATGTCCTCGTGATCCTCGACAAGCTGCAGATTGCTAAGCCGATTCTCGTCGGTCACTCAATCGCCGGCGAAGAACTCAGCTACATCGGAACGCAGGCACCGCAGAAAGCCGCCGCGCTTATCTACCTAGATGCGGCATACTACTATGCATACGACGGGGGCGTTCCCACGCCGCCGCCACCTAGTCCACCGCCCGGTTTTCCGAAAGAGTCGCCGATTGACGTTACGATCTTTAGCAACCCAGGGCGCTTCACAACGCCAATCGACCTGCCGATCCTTGCGATCTTCGCCAATCCCCATAATTACCAGCCAGGTCCTGGATTGTCGGCGGCGTTCATAGGAAATGAATGCGTTCACGACAAAGCAGATCGCGGCGTTCAAGAGAGGCCAGCCCAAGGCTCAAGTCATCGTCATACCCAATGCCAACCACTTCGTCTACATGTCGAATAAGGACGAAGTTCTTCGCGATATCGATACCTTTGTCGCGAACCTGCCGACATAGGCCGCTCAGAGTCTTCTTCTACGAACGGGATGTCGCTGAATACCTAGGGCCCGCGTCGTTCGATCAGCACGCATGAAAAGCTATCCGCCAGTCCCGGATTTTGAGCCCATAGACGCCCCAATTCCGAAATGCCGCGGAACCTACAGTGTGACTGACGCTATTAGGGTTGAATACTTCGCCTGATCTGAGTGCGTATAGGCCGGAGCTTCGATAATCCGCGAACCCTATTTTGGCACCGCGGCGTCGCTTGACGGCCAGGGGGATGCCAGTTATGGCAGGATAGCGCGCACCACGGCCGTCGCGGTCTTATCCGCGCCCATGTCCTCAGCCGCATTGGCGGCGACGAGGATGCCGTTCTGCGTCTGCGGGAACAGCAGCGCCAGCGCGAACCAATTGCTGTCCGATCCGGCGGTGCATAAGGACCGGTCCCTTGTAGCCCCCGATGTCGTCGCTCACGCCCCAGGCAAGGCCACTCTCGGCGCCGGGAACGCGCGTTTCCATCATGCGGTAGCTGGCAGTCGAGAGCAGCTTGCCCTCGCCATTGTAGCTGCCCATCTGGTCGAGACAGAACGCAGCCCAGTCCTGCATGGTGAGGTAGATATTGCCGGCTGGCGCGAACATCGGCGGATTGCCGTCGCGCGGGCCTTGCGGTTTGCCGTCATGGTGGCCCATCGGCTGCCCTGAGGCGGTAGGCCGAAACCGACATGCGTTATGCCAAGCGGATCGAACACTTCACGCTGCATCAGCGCTTCGTAACTCATTCCGGTGGCGCGTTCTGCAATCACCGCGGCGATAATGAAGCCCGTGTTGCTGTAGCTAACTTTCGTGCCCGGCGGAGCGATTGGCGCTTCTTGAAGCGCATGCGCGATGTAATCATGGCGCTGTTCGGAGAGCGGCCGCGTTTCATTGAAGAAGGCGTTGAAATAGGTGACGTCGGCAACGTCATGCGCGAGTCCGGCACGATGGGTCAAGAGTTCGATAAGCGTGACCGAGCGGTATTCGGGGCGCATACTCTCGGCCAGCTCCCGGAACATCCTCGCCAGCGGCGTATTCCAGGCAAGTACGTGACGATCAACCAGTCTGGCGATCAGCGTGGCGGTCATCGGCTTGGCGTCCGAGCCGATATGCCAGACATCGTTCAGGGTTGCCGGCTCGGCCCGGTCGTTCCGCCGTACACCGCGCACAGCGGTTTCGGCGACCTTACCGTCCCGCATCACCAGGACGCTCATAGCCGGTACTTTGGTGCCCGCCATGGCCGCAGCCAGCGTCGCGTCCAGATCCGCTGCCCGAGTGCTCACCACCAACGAGAGCGCGCACACGGCTGCGCCCATCAGTCCTAACCTGACTTTGTGCATCTACTAGACCCTCCATGCGGCGAGACCAACGTCTTGCTGTCATCTAATCGGCTCAAACTCGTCGGCACCTTCTGGGGTGCACCGCGACCCGGAAATGAGACACCAAGCTAAGTTTTGTTCTGCTTGCATCGTTCGCGTGCTTGATAATCCGACTCTGACGCTTGTCTAACGGATCGCAAAAAGCGCTGTAAGTTTCCCGTGGCCGATTCCGGCTCCACCTGATCAGGCTACCGCGCCGGCGCGTCCCACCCGCCAGGCGACCGCTAACGCGGCTCCGCTGCGCTTCGGCCTTGCGCGCGAGTCCCTTCGCTCGCGGTTCCCAGGCCACGCGGCAGCGTCGACGTCGAGGCCGCGGGAGGAAACGATGATCGAAGTCTATGGTACAACCTTCGCGCGCATCACGGAGATCAAACGCGGCATGCTGGTGCGCCGGCTTGCCGCTTTTCACGTCGTAGTGGACGTACGCGTGATCGAGGATGATGCCGCTCGTCTGTGGCTAGACGACGGCAGCATGATTACCCTTGGTTCCAGTGGCCTCGTCGAAGTGACACGGTGAGTTACAGGCGCCGCGAAAGCCCCCGGAGGCTTGACGCCGTGACTTAGCAGCAGGATAATTGTGGTGCGACGCTGCGTTTGACTTTCACCCGCATTTTAATGCGGGTGAAAATGCAGAGCTGGATATTAGGCTCCTAATCGGGAGCCTTCGTTGTTTAGGCGGGCTCGCAGTCATGCCACGAATTTACCATCGGCGGATCAGTTAATGAAACAAGAATCAAATTCGCCCTTAACCTGGGAAACCGCACCTGACATCTTGACGGCTCAAGAGGCTTCGGCACTCGTCCGGATACCTCGAAATGGCGTATATGGAGCCATTCAAGCCGGATTGCTTCCAGCAGTGCGGTTTGGACCGCGCCGGATACGCATCGCCAAGGCCGCCCTCAAGGAGGTCTTCGGTTTACCGCTAGAGGAGAGAGACTCGACCGCCGCCTTGAACCACGGAAAGGCGTAAAAGACTACCGTGGAAGGTCATCTTTACCAGCGCGGCAAGAGCAAGGCGTGGTACTTACTCTATGACGCGCCAGTTGTCCCGGGGGAGAAGCGCAAGCAGCGCAACATCCGCATCGGCAAAATGTCCAAAGCGGAAGCAGTGATTCGCAAGCGCGAACTGCTCAGGCGCGTTGACGAAGGAACCTCACCCGAACCGGTACCCCAGGATGCTGAACAGTATCTTACGGGCTGGCTCGAGTCCCAAAAGCACCTGCTTGCGGCGAAGACGCACGAGCGATATTCGTCGCTGCTGCGTCTTCATGCGATTCCCATAATAGGACGCATCCAACTCGGCCGAATCACGTCCGATCACATCGAAATGGTCTACGATCGGCTTCGTACCAAAGGCCTCTCGCAACGAACATGTCTACACGTTCATCGGGTCATGCACACGGCGTTTGCCGATGGAGTACGGCGGAAAAAGCTCAAGGAGAACGTCGTAAACCAGCTTAAGGCTCCTCGAGTTGAGGGTCGCGAGCTCGCGCCGATCACGTACGATCAGATGCGGGAACTGATACGGGCGGCGCAAGGAACACGCTTGGCCGTTCCCGTAGCGCTCACGGCAGTCACGGGGCTGCGACGGGGAGAACTGTTGGCGCTACGCTGGCGAAACGTACGCTTGGATAAGGAAGGCTCTGTCTACGTCGCGGAGGCTCTAGAGCAAACACGTCGGCTCGGCATTCGATTCAAGCCGCCAAAGGCGAAGTCAAAGCGAGTGATTCCGCTATCGCCGGAAGCGATCGCGATGCTCGGGGCGTACAAAGCGGACCAGGACGACCAAAAGCAGCACGCAGGCGCAGTCTACGTAGATAACGATCTTGTCTTCTGCAACCCAGATGGCGCGCCATGGCCGCCAGACACGTTCAGCAAGCAGTTCAGCGCCATCGCGAAGGTCGTCGGACTCCGCGGCTTTCGATTTCACGATATCCGGCACGCATTTGCAACGCTCACGCTCGCGGACGGGAGACCCATCAAAGAGGTGCAGTTGCTTATGGGACACAGCACCGCGAACACGACCCTCTCATTCTATGCTCATCCACTTCATGGGCTAGGACGCGAAGTCGTTAACCGTCTGTCGCGTTCGCTGCTTCGGCGCCGAAAAGGACCGGAAGCTTCGTTACCAAATGTTACCAAGTCGCCTTAGGCCGCCGTTGTTCGTCTAGGCGATTGTGCGGAAATCCCGCATAAAAGCTACGCTTGCGGTGCGCGGAGAGGTGGCAGAGTGGTTGAATGCGGCGGTCTTGAAATGTTTACAGCTAACCTCAACAAGGCCTCGCAAGTATCGATTAAGCACGCGGGGTTCACCAATCAGTATTTATAATGACTTATCGTGCCTTATTCGGTGAGAAAATCCGTGAGAAGACTCCCTTTTCTCACGGCGCCCAGGCCAAGAGTACGAGAGTTCGCCGTGGCGCATTACCATGCGAAGTCATTTTCAACAGATCGGCTTCAAACGGCGCAATCGGCAAGGGGTCGGCACAGAGATCCGGCGGCTTTTGAGGACTTCGAGGATGATGGCAACCTTACGTTGTGCGGTCCAGCGCTCGAACCTCTCTGACGCCGCCGTGGCCGATTGCTGCTGCTTTCGCATAAGACACCTTCCCTAGCGATCATTTCACTTATAGGGTAGTCTGGCCCCGACGGCGGTCACTCAAACGGACGCGAGGCGCGATCGGCGGCACGAAGACCTCTCCGATTCCTGTCGGCGACGCATTGCTAGGGGACGATGTGTACTTCAATTTGCGGCGCTCCGGATATCCGCAGCACGATGAAGTCGTAGAAATTGTGCCGTTGCACGCGACCTTTCTGAATTGTGATCTTTGCCTGCAGCGCGGTGAAATTGACCGCTCCCTGCACTTGCTGCAGCACGATGTCGGGCGTCACCACGGTACCGCAGTCGACGGCGGACGACGCGGCGCACCGTCGGCATGTTGTCTTGCAAGGACACGTCCGCGACCACCGCGCCGTAGGTGTTCATCCAATAAACGAGCGTAATCCCTTGCGCAACGCCGGTCGCGCGGGATGTACCCCATCCCGCCTGCGCTGCAAGCTTCATACGCGCGGGTCGCGAGTCGAAGGGAGCATCGTGAGTCGGAACTCAAGTGCCTGGTTGCACGCTAAGGTAACTTGCCAAGCTACGATCTGGCGGCTTTAAGCTTTTGGGTGTTCCGCTAACGCACATGGCAGTCCACAGTCTAGGAGACGAAAGCCAAGGTGCCGAAAGGTCGCGTTGCCGCCCATTAGGCGCTTTTAAGGAGGAATGTATGTCGGACGATTTTTCTCCGGAGTTGCGGCGCTCGCGATTTCTCTTGATGCTTGGGTCGCTCCCGGTTGCGGGTTGCGCTCAACGTTCGTTGCTACCCGCTGGCATGGAAAATCCTTTGGGCCTTGGGAAGCATTTTCGATCAACAGATGTTGAGCTAAGCCCTACGGTTGGCTTTCCCCTGCTTAGACCCGATGGCTCGCGGCCGCCACTTCGACGGGCCGCCGAGCCATTCGCACCGCGGCCTCGCAGCGTACGTCGTCAAGGATTTGGCCCCGACGGTTCTCAGGGCTCTACAACCGTTGGGCATATCACCACTTATGGTTATTACGACGAACACTATTATGAGACGTACTGGAAAACCGAGTTAAAGCTCCAGATCTACGTATCCGCCCCTAACAATAATGGGCTTCCGAAGAAGTGGGTCAATCCGAACCTAACTTCCAAAATAACCATACCCAACTCTATGGGTAGTAAAATGCCGTGGAAACTCAAGTACGTCGAGGCGTCGAAGGATGTCAGCAAGGGTAAGGGGTGGTACAAGATCACGAGAAACTCAAATGGCAAACTGTTGCTTCTATTGAACACAGAAAGCTCACCTGCTCAGCTTTGGTGGCCGGGTGGTTGGGAGCTAAACTGCCCGGGCGCCTGGGCGTTCGCGTGGCTCGAGATAGGACTGTACGACTTCTACATGGGGCTCCTCTTCGAAGAATTAGCTGGCATGTGCGGGGGGATCCCCGAGTGCGTGGCTGCCGCATGGGACTATACGCAAGAGGCCGAACAGCAGTATGAAACCTACATGAAAGATTGGGCTCAGTCGTACTGCGATTCCCATGGCGACGTTCGTTTAAAACACGGCATACATCCGGCCGATTCATCCGGTAACAGTTCCGGTTGTAGCGGATCAAGCTCGGGCAGCGGTCCCAGCTCGTTCGGTGGCCCGAGTTCGAGCGGAGGTTACGGAGGCGGCAGCGGTTGCGGCCCCGTCGGATGCGGGCAAAATCCGCAATCCCATAAAATACCGCCGTTGCGCACATTGCCCTAGACCGTTACAAGTCACACAGGGACTATTTTCAACAGCATCAATGGCGGCGCATCAACTTCGTCGTTGTTGCTTGTTCGGTTTGCTTCCGCTGCTGTCTGGCGGTTGCGCGGCGCCTGTGGAACGAATGTCAGGTGAGTGGACGATGTATCAACTCAAGGCTGATCACAATGCCGTTGTAGAAAGGCCAAGATTCTCCGTCAGTTGGCACTTTGATGCGGGTGGCCGCATCAACGGAGGGCTTGCCGCTGTCGGAAATAGACTTTATCTCGACACGCTAGGTGGGGACGTTATTGCCCTCGATATTCGTAACGGAACGGTACTGTGGAAGGCCCATGTTGACAACATGGTAATGACCTCGCCGGTAGTAAGCGATGGGCTGACCATCGTCGGCACGGGAAGAAATCGTACGGCGGGATCGCAATCAGGTTTCACCTATGCTAGCGATCCTACGGTCGGTGCCACCAAATGGGGACGCCGTGCCGGCGACTATATCGTCGCTTACGACTCCGTTACCGGCAGGCTTCGGTGGCGATACCGCACCTCAGGTGAGGACATGCCCTCACCTGCGATCGTTGGAAGGTACGTCGTCTTTGCCAACGGTGATTTTCATGCGTACGGCCTCGACGTCCGTTCGGGGGCGGCCGTTTGGCGCACGAGCTTGGACGGGATCTCCACAATGGCTTCGGCGACGTCCATTAACGACGAGCTCGTGCTCGTATCGACATGCCGGGATTTCAGTGAGCATGTCAGGACCACGGCGCTTCGCGTTTCCGATGGAAAAATCGCCTGGCAAGCGCCCTTCGGAAGCTGCGACGCTTCGCCAACGCTTGGCGGCAAGCAGCTCTTTCTTAGCAATGTTCAGGGATCTGAGGCGCCGTTTGGCTTCGGGGGACGCGGCGGCGTCGCGTCGGTGGACGCGCGAAACGGTCATAAGCTCTGGGTGTGGGTCGATTTCTTAGGCCCGTACTCAGCTGTAGGATCAAGCGAGCGGGCGATAGCCGGTACCTACGCTAACGGTACCTATTTTCAACCAATACCAACCACAGACCAGCTCGTTGCGTTTAGCGCCAACGGGACGATACTTTGGAAGTTCGGGACGCTTGCGCCGGTCAAGATGAGTCCCGTTGTTTACCATGGGAATCTGTACTTTGGCGACACCGTTGGCTTGCTTTACGTCCTAAATGCCCGAAACGGGTCGCTTCATTACATACGCGCGTTCGACCAGTCCTTCTCCACGTCGCCGCCGATCGTCGTTGGCAATACCCTATTGGTTGCAGATGGAACTGACGTTAATGCAATACCGATCAGCGGACAAGCCAAGTGAGATATCGATCGCTAGCCGGGCTCATCACCCAAGCATGCCTCGTCGTTACGATCCTCTGCGTGGCATCTTGCGCCCCAACTCAGCAGGAGGATCTCGCTCGCGCGCGAGTGCAACGCATAATCATCATCGTCCAGGAGAATCGCAGTTTCGACAACCTCTTTCATGGCCTGGCCGGAGCCGATACCGCATCTAGCGGGCTGACACACGATGGAGCGCGCATTACCCTGCAGTCCGTGCCGCTAGCTGCCCATTATGACCTCGATAATAGTGCGGCGGACTTCGTCCGCTCTTTTGACGGCGGCAAGATGGACGGATACGATTTGAGGGGCGCGTTGCCGTTTCGCGGCGACGGCATTCCTTTGCGCCTCGCGCAATATCCAGCCTACGCATACGTTTCGCCATCTGATGTTAGGCCCTACTTCGACCTCGCCAGACGGTATGCGGTGGCAGACCGGATGTTTCAGAGTAACATTGATCAGAGCTTTGCCGCCCATCTTTACTTGATTGCTGGGCAGGCTGGGAGAGCAGTCGATATCCCCGACGGGAGACCGTGGGGGTGCGATGCTCGCTGGCAGACCTTGGTTCCACTTCTCTCGCCGCAGCGGCGGTTACTGGGAGCCGTTTACCCGTGCTTCGATTTCACCACCCTCGCCGATAGATTAGACGACAAGAGACTAACCTGGAGGTACTACGCACCGAGCATCGCTTCCGCAAAACGCTGGCAGCATGTTTCACGAGACGGCGAAGAACATCTAAGCGATCCCGGTCGGCCCGACTTTGGCGGGAACTGGTCATCATTCGACGCTGTTGAGCACGTCCGATTTAGCTCACTATGGACGCATGTTGTCTCGCCTCCAAGCCAGATTCTCGCTGATGTACGCCATGGTTCATTGGCGAATGTTACCTGGGTGATACCCGATTGGAAGAACTCGGATCATAGCTTGTCGGAGAGCGACACAGGCCCTTCTTGGGTGACATCCGTAATCAATGCCATCGGCGAAAGCCCATTTTGGTACTCTTCCGTAATATTTGTGACCTGGGACGATTCCGGGGGCTGGTATGATCATGTGCCGCCCCTCCAACTCGACTACGATGGACTGGGCGCTCGCGTACCGCTTATCGTTGTCTCCCCGTATGCGAAGGTTGGCTACGTGTCTCATCAGCGCTATGAGTTCGGCAGCATACTCAAGTTCGCCGAAAACATTTTTGGACTCACGCCGCTGGCTGATAGTGACACGAGGGCAAACAATCCAATCGATTGTTTTGATTTTCATCGGCAGCCTCGCGCTTTTCAGAAGATCGTCGCGCGATATCCGAGCCAGTATTTCGCAAACCAACGACCTTCGTTGATCGCGCCAGACCGAAACTAAAGCGCAACATGGCTTAGCAAGAGGAGTACTCTGAATGATGCATGTCGGCCGCTTTCGGTACCTTGTCGTGCTTCTTTTCCTTTTCAATAGCTCGTGCGCTTCGGATGCCGCGCTGACCAACTGGTCATTCAAACCGCCCCAGGGTTGGACGCTTTTGAAGCGGCCGCCATTCCCTCTAACGCCGCCGATGCAGATTTGGGGACACTACGGGCAGAGCATCTCTTTGGCGGAGATTTCGCCGCGGATGTATCGCTCTATTGGCGACGGCGCCCTCTCCACAACAGCCTTTCCGATAACGCTTTGCCACAACCGCGAGGCGTCTTTTCTTAGAAAGCGACCTGGTTCGGGCGAACATTTTGCGGACGGCGTTAAGATGAGATCGGGAAATAGCTACGTACTGGTTTGGTATATTTATCCGAGTTTTGCTACTCCCGATCCTGCCGCCGAGGCGGCGCTGAAGTCTATTTGCCCCCGCGAATGAGACGGTCGTCCACGATTAGCTGGGGTGTTCGCTTACTAAGCAAGAGGAGCCGACTTGCCTTTGAGAATCTTTAAGAACACTGCACCAATGATCGCTCCTTGGAAACGACCAATCACAGTGCTGACGAGATCCGTTCATTGTCTACTCGTCACGGTTATGGTCATTGGCGCCACTCCGGTTGTGTTTGCCAGCAGTGACTCAGCGGCTCAAGCGTTGCAAAGGCAACACCGCTCATTCGTAGGATGGCAGCTCGGCGATGGCACTTTTGGGTCCCTCCGTTTGACGCGCCTGTCAATCGATGCTTCGGGTAACGAGAGAGGACGGACGATTGAAATACGAGCAGGCTTACTCTATCGGACTACACGCATTACTCCGGCGGCGCCGTTATTCGCGCAGGAAAGCGGCTACGACGGGAAGACCTTTTGGCTGAGAAACGTCAATGGTTTCGTCATGCCAGTCGGTGAACAGCTGGCCAGAGAAAGGCTTAGCTACGCAATGCTGTTCAACGAGGGCATAACCACCCTGCATGCAGACTTCCGCGGTGACGTCGTTCTCGATGGGCAGACTCTGGCCGTTTTGCATGCCGACGTCCCTGGTGGAGACGCTGTCGATGTGTACGAAGATCCTACCTCTGGCGCATACGTTAGGGCAATCATAGATTCCGACGGCGATCACAAGACGATGGTCCAAATCCTGTCTTATATCGATGCGTTGCCCGGCAAAAAGATTATCGGCTCTTATCGTTTGGGCGCGAAGTCGACTGGCAGAAGTGTTTACACGCTTGTGGAACCCAACGTTGCAAACGTCGGCAACGTCTTGAGTCCACAACCTCCAGTGGCGACCTGGGCGTTCAACAACCCCAGCCCATTTCCCATCACGGTAACTTCTGGACGCGTATTTGTCGACGCCTCGGTCAATGGTGTCAAGGGGCGTTTCCTCCTCGATACCGGATCAGTGGCGATTTTCCTTAATGAACGCTTCGCTGACCGAGCACAAGTCATAAGAATTGGCAGCGCTGGCACCGCCGTCAGTATGAACGGTACTGTGCCAGCTCAACTGCGAAAGGCTGGCAGAATCGATATCGGAGGGAACACACTCTCAAACGCCACCGTGGTTGCAGAAGACTTCAGCGCAATGGGCACCCGTGCGGGGGATGCCGCGACTTTCGATGGACTTCTAGGTTTCGACTTGTTCGCCGGAGCGGTAGTTACTTTGAACTTCGGGTCGCGTACCATGTCCATTCAGCCTCCTAACGGGTCTCCGGCCAATCAACGTAGCGGAACCGGTTTCGATATCGATACAACGACGTGGATTCCCGCCGTGCACGCGTTGTTAAATCACGGCGTTACCGTGAACGCCATGTTGGACACGGGGGCATCCGGGGAGATCGTCATGTCGTCAAACTTATTGGACGAAGTAGCGGCGCATAGCGATACGCTGAACGCTGAATGTGCGACTCTTGATCAACTCAAGATTGGCCCACTCGTTTATCAAGGTCCCACCGCTTGCGTACGCAACACCGTGTTTACCCGCGGCAACAATATCGTTGTCGGATTCGGCATTCTCCGTAGAATGTCGATAATTTTTGACTATCCACATGGCCGGTTGTTTCTCGAATGAGAGGGAGCTACTCTCTTCAATGAAAAGAACCCGTGTTACATGTTGTGCTGCCTGCGTTTGAAATACCGAAAGGAAGCACGACGCTTGGCTAGATCAGCGGTGAAAGCCCATGACGGGGCTAGCCTGTGTTCTAGCATGAGCCGGCGGTTCTAGTGCGCCGACACCGACGTTCTCGTCAACCTTCGCTGCAGGATGGATGAGATAGTCGTTGGCTTTTTCTCACCAAAAATAGGAATCGGTTAGGCTGGCTAAGCATCAATAAAGTGCGCTAACGGCGCTTGATCGGCCGGGCATTTGGAGAGGTGGCAGAGTGGTTGAATGCGGCGGTCTTGAAATGCTTACAGCTAACCTCGATAAGCCCTCGCAAGTATCATCTGAGCATGTTTAGCAGGCTTACCAGAACGTGTTGTTCGACCTTATCGTATCTTATTCGGTGAGAAAATCGGTGAGAAGGATTCGATTTCTCACATCGTCCTCACGTCGCTCAGACGGCAGGAGCGCTAACGTCTGGGCGCGACCCCTTACATGCGAAGCAGGTTCATGCCATCGAGCGCTGTAGCGAAAATCACCAGAAACGGCTTTGTTATATGAATGCGCCAATATTCGTCCTTTGGTGGTCAAATGGTGGTAAAACCCTAAGGCCGTCTTACAAGACCTGGGACAACGAGCTTGCACCCAGAAAGTGCCTCGCGAAGGCTAGCGGGTGGCAGGCTTCGGGTCATCGCTAAAAGATGGCGCTGTAGCAGTCGATTTGGAAGGATGACCGGTGGCACGACCCCCAGTGAGTCTACTGATCGCGGTTATGGCAGGCGTTACCGCGATAGGCACCATTGCGTCGGCAATTGAGCCGAGTGCGGGGGCCGCTTCGGCCGACCCCGTTACGGCGACGCAGTGTACGGTAGCGGATGCCAAGGGTGGTGCTGTGGATTTTGCCTTTCGGAACGGCTCGCCCAAGACGGCGACGACGGTTGGATTCCTGATCGCAGATGCTGGCGTCACAAGGGCGAGCTTCTCATACAAGGGGAGTTACTCGCCTGGAGCCGTAACGTCGTTCCGAGTTCAGGACGATCGGCTCAAGCCGATCACGGATCCGGAAGCGATCTCGTGCGATATTACCTTCGTTCAGTATGAAGATGGGACTATGTGGCACGCTACGAGCGGTTTGCAGAACATCGTCCCACAACCTGACGCGCCAGTGGCTATCGAGACATGCAATATCGAGAACCTTGCCGCCGCGTCCTCCAGCGACTCAAAGAGAGCGCCAGGATACAATCTGATCTCTACTGCATCCTTCAAGAACGTTTCGCAGAAGGTCATCTCGGCGGTTCGCATACACTTCGACGTCTACGACGCTTTTCAGACAAAACTGACCAGCGTGACCGGTACCGCCTACGGCCACTTTTCTCCTAATGCCTTGATCGAGCCCACGCGGAATGGGCGCTCCTACGTCTACACGCCGAGTTCCCCGGCATGGCATTTCTCCATCGCCTGGTCGGGAATTTCGCCTGCTGATGCGGCGCAAACAACGTGCTGGGTCCAGGATGCCAGATTCGAAGATGGATCTATTTGGCGTGCGGGCGCTGGACTTCAGACGATGCCAGACGTCACTTCTGCGCCGGATGAAAACACGTCGCAACCCCCGCTGAAGTACTGGGGACCGAGCCAAAAGAAAAGAGTCAATTAGCATGGGCTGTTCGCAGCGCCAAATCTCGTCTTTGTTTACGCTTCACAAATCCTAATCCCGGAGTTGCTCGACATGGAAGACGAACGGACAGATCTACACACGTTGTTTTTTGATATCGCGCACTGCGAGATAGCTTTCAATATCTTGGACAATCACACAGAGGATCATCATTGCAGCACGATCGTCAGGGATCAAAAAACGCCCACGGCGGACTTTCAACTTCCGGAACCCTGGGTTGGGCATATCGAGACTGCCCCATTGCTCTTCATTTCCTCAAACCCATCCATCGGGGATGACCGACATGCCAAACGTTCCTCGGCTGACCAAGAAGTATGGAATTCACACGTGCGACTTTTTGATCCTGGGGTGGGATACACGAAGGACGGCATTTATCCTACGCAATCGAATGGTAGCGTACGAAAAACTTGTGTTCGCCATTGGGCTTTCGTACGTAGCCGCGCAAAGGAACTATTGCTGCGTAAGCCCATCGCTGGTATCGACTATGCGCTAACCGAAGTCGCGCATTGCAAGACTCACGACGAAATCGGGGTACGCCAGTGCGCCGCGTTTTGCGCAGATCGTTACCTTCGGCGAATCATAAACGTCACCGCGGCCCGCTTGGTGATAGCTATGGGTTTCTACGCGCACCGAGAGCTGCGAAAGCTGTTCGGGGTTCCATCGGAGCAAAAATACGCCAAACTGTCTAATAACCGCCGCGTACTTTTTGTACCACACAGCAACTTTCGCGGCAAACGAACTCTGGAGGCCGTGATTCCCGAATACCTCGTCGAGCTACGTGCTTTTTTGGGCGTTTCCCAGCCTGGGCCACGGTCAGCTCCTCGAACGGCAGTAGCGAGTGGTCTAACGCAGCGGCCTTGAAATGCGTACAGCTAGCCTCGATAAGTCCTCGCAAGGTTCATCTGAGCACGACTAGCATGCTAACCGGAACCAATCGCGCCTTGTAGTAATCGACAGTTGGGTCGCGTCGCCAGGGGCGTTCTTCTAGTGCAGGACATATCCAACAGTGTCTTTGTCTGTCACCCACCTGTTGCCCGAGTCCCCACCCAAAGAGCGGGCAGACCTCGTACTGCGAGCTCGTCTGCGTCGAAGGGAACACGATCGCGATTGACGTGTCGATGGGCCCGACGGGATAGCCGCTGGCGGGAACGCGCCCTTCGCCCAAGATACCGTAGTTGGCGGTGAAGCGGTGGTTGGCGAGACCGCCCAATAGACTGTTAACGCATACTAGTTAATTAACGTCAACGCGCGCTTAAGCAGCACAATTATCCAGTCCCTTGCTATTTGGCATGAACGGCGTATACTTGCTTTCTTGCCTTCCCTCTTGAATCTATTTGCCAGAGCCTTCCAAAGCGAGGTCCGCTCCCCCGGTGCCGGGCGGCGACGCGCATTGCCCTCAGTAAGGAGAGTTTAAGTGACGGATCAGGATAAGCGAGACGCGTTCGCCAGGCTTGAGGAGATTAAGAATAAGCGTGGCCTCGATTCAAAAGAGAAAGACGACCACATACAACTTGTAAGAGACCTTGGCGGTGTTGTTCACGCTGAGGGCGTCTATTACATATGCTATGAAAATCAACAACCCTGCGATCCGCAAAAGCATCAACCCGGATGCACTTGCGTACAAATGACGTACTGAGTTAGGAACCTGTCGTCTCGCAGGCCGGCGAAGGTGATCCTGCGCGAGCTGCCCATCAACGAGAGTCTGTCAAGTCGGTGGCCCTGGTATTCAAAGACGAAAGCCTTGAAGAGTTACTTCGATGGCGCCAAGTTGTAAGGACGCCAAAGTGCGGCTGGGAGCTGAAATGCGACTAATCTGGTGCTTGGTGACAGTGTGCGGCGTTCTATGTGCGTGCGGAATCGGCGATCACTCTGCCGGAACACCATTTCCCGGAAACCCCCCCTCCAATAATTGCAAGATTGGGACGCTCGTTGCGCTCGAAGATCCGCTCCCTGGGAGCACGAGTGTTCCGGTACAAACCAGAGAACTCGTGATCGCTTCGAACGTTGCGATTCGCATTGCAAACGCGGCCCTAGTGATAGTGCCCGTACATGGATCGCCTAATCACAAATTGGGACCGCGTATACTTTTTGGCCCGGTCGCCGCCCCAACAATCTCGCCGCTTCCCACCCCATTCCCGGGCCCAATCTACTACGCGGCCAAAGGATTCCGCCTGAAGCCGAATCGTGTCTACAACGTGGACGTCGCCCTTCTCGGATCATCGTGTACCCACAGCGTGATCAGCGGAGCGCGGTTCAAGACGGCACCTTACTAAGATACCCGAGAGGCAATCCAAATGCGCCAAGCCCGCTCCATCTTAGCCGTCTGTATCGCTCTGGCCGTCATCACACCAGCCTGGGCGAGCGGACAAGACCCAACTGCAACATCATCCCCGTCGGCTTCGCCTAATCCGGTGATCCCATTTCGCCAGTTAACGAAGGGCGCATTTGCTTCGCCAGTTCCAAACACGAGACCGAAGCTTCAAACGACGAGCAAGGAACCGTTGCCGGCAATTCTTTATATCCTTGCTACCGGCGCCGACGCCCCAACGCGTCAAAAATTTGTAGGTATCTTAACTGAAAACCTGCAGACCGCCCAAACCTGGTATAGCATCTATCAACCGTGGAACCCGCTCGCTCAGCGGCAAGTGCATCTTGTTTCCGAACCCGACTGGGGCCTTTCTGAGTACATGAGTGCGTGTCAGAATAGTACTGGCCAAAATAACCAAGACCAGAAAAGTGCTGACCAAAATGAGCAAGACCGGAATGCCGGAGGAGGAGAGCCGTCAGCCCCTGACGGTCAAGGCAATGCCATCGTGGCGGGAGCACTCATAATAGGAATTGACTCAACCTCAGCGTGGGTCGATGGCAGCTGGTATGTATACACGACCAATAATACAAAACTGTTGGCCGATCTATACTACTCCGCTTGCGAATCCGTAGCCACGCCAGCAAAGCCCGGTACTCCTAAGGCTCCGGCAGGCACGAAGAAAAGTAAACCGGTGTGGCGTCCGGTTGCCAAACGCATTACGGCCACAAATGGAATCAGCAACGGAAAGTGGACTCAAAAAACCCGCACGACAATTGATTTCTCCACGCCTGCGCCAGCTCCAGCCTCTACCAACAAACGTGCACCTTACTATATTGCTTGGGACACGGGTCTTTGGGAATCAACGGGCAGTCAAGGGTTTGCTACGCCGATATCGCTCATTAGCATTCTCATGACTGGCGTGGCTGCATGGTCGACCTTTACGCCGAGCGTGATCAAGGCCACATCAACTACTACGAATTACCCGACGCCTACTCCTGGCCTTCCGATTCCGCCCTCCGGTTACGTGTCCAGCAGCGTTACGAATAACTCGAAGACCACGAACGCTAATCAATTTGTGTCTGTATCCACTTCATTTTTAAGCAATGCAAACAACAATATCACAACCAGCCTACCTTTGACTCAAACGACCGATCAGACAACAAACGGTGCGATCTACAAACTCGTAAACATCTTTATGTTTAATAGAATGGGATGCCCCAGGGAACACTTAAGCTATAATGACCCGAGTAGTGTTTGCTTTGCTATTCTTACCAGGCGTAATACCGGTAGCGATCCCGATGTCGATGACTATAACATCAAAGATAAGGATATTGTTCAGCACGCGTTTAGCTACTGTAACTACACGTATTTGCAACTTAATCCCGGGATCAGCTTAAATGTGAAGCGGTTGCTCTTTCCTGAAATAGACCCTGCGGATTCGACAGCAGTTAGTGCTGCCGACGCTACGCTACACGGCGATTTGATTGTAATTGCGGGTTTGCCAGACACTATTGCTCTAGCCGATGTTAAACACGTGTTGGCCGCGCGCTCGCCGCCTCCACCGGCCCCTAATACCGCGCCTCCATCGGGCGGCCCCTGCAGCACTGCTACCTCTGGTGCCGCAAGCGGCAGCAACCAATGAAACTTATCATTACAATACGGAGAATCGAGATGCTAAAAGAGAAGTATTTCCTAACAGCGGCCCTCGTCCCGTTGCTTTTGCTTGCCGGGTGCGCACCGGTAACGCCACTCGCGCCGCAACAATACAGTGCGGATTCTGCTGTCCAGTCGAACATGGTTGGTCCGCCGTTCAGCTATCGGCTTGTGCACAACTTCGGAAAGGGCGACGATGGCGTCATGCCATTAGCCGGTTTAGTAAATGTGAATGGTAAGCTGTACGGCACCACTGAGTACGGAGGTCGAAACGGCGACGGTACCGTCTTTAGCGTTGGCAGCGGGGGCGGCGAGAAGGTTTTGCATGACTTTGGAAGGCGCCATGACGGGGCCCAGCCTGTCGCTGGATTGGTCAACGTCAACGGTATGCTTTATGGAACCACGGAGCTGGGAGGTACCTACAACCAGGGAACGGTTTTTGAGGTCAGCACGAGCGGCGAGGAAGCTGTTATTCATAGCTTTGGCGCGGGCGATGATGGGGCAAACCCGTTGGGCAGTCTCGTGGCGATCACGCACGGTACGTCGGTTGAGCTTTACGGCACCACATTTGCGGGCGGCGGTTTGCCGGGTCGTTCTGGCACGGTGTTTAAACTGTCTGCTTTGGCACCACCCGGGGAGAAGGTTATTCATACCTTTGGAGAGGGCAGCGACGGTGCCGGACCCCAAGCTGGCTTGGTTTCCGTGAAGGGTGTATTATACGGTGCGACCAGCGCCGGAGGCGGTCCGAGTGGCGATGGCACAATTTTTAAGATCAGCCGGAGCGGTGCAGAAACGGTCATGATAGCGTTCGACTGCACAGATGGCATGGATCCTGTTGCACGCTTAAGTGCGGTGAGGGACACGCTTTACGGGACAGTCGAGAAAGGGGCTGGGAGTGGCAGCAAATGCACGAGCGGTTATGGCAGCGTTTTCAGCGTAGGCTTTGGCGACAGGCTCCGCACAGTATACGACTTCGGGGCGTCGCCCGACGGCGAGTACCCGATGGCTAGTCTTACAATGAGTCGCGGCAAGTTTTACAGTACTACATATGGTGGAGGCTCAAACGGCGATGGAACAATCTTCAGCATCGCCCCGGCTGGGAGGGAGCTCGTCCTGCACAGCTTTGGAACTGCACCTGATGGCGCTATGCCGACTGCTGCACCGATCCAGGTTGGCTTCACTTTTTATGGCACTACAAGTATGGGCGGTAAATACGGAGGCGGAACCGTGTACGCATTTACGCGCTAAGCCGGGCAGCGAAAGGCGGCGTCGACGCCGAGAGTAGCGTGACAAGAGCTAGCGTGAGCTTGGGGTTCGGAGTCAACGGCCAATCAAAAGGGATGGGACCGCAACTCTACGTTTCTTAAACTCAGCATAACCGGATACAGCTCATAATATAGATGTTTTGCAATCTCAAAAAGCTATTAACTAGGCCTAGCTACTGTGAAGTTGAAGGACGTTGTTCAGGCTGCGGGCTCACAATTTCGCCCCGCGTGGGATCTTTGCAAAATGGAGGAAGGATAAGTGCTGATCATGGCTCCACTCATCGCTGCCGCGACGTCAAGCCTAGGAATGCCGGGAGATTTCTTTACGTGGGCTAGCTTCGGCAGCTTGATAGGTCTTTCAGGTGTCACTTACGTTGTGACTAACACGGCTAAGGTCGCGCTGAACTTTAACCCAAAGTGGTTCGGTTTGGTGGTGGCGATCGTCGCAACTGAGATCGGCGTTTATCTCAGCCATCCAATGGACCCCATCACATATCTCCTTGGCGCACTCAATGGCTGCCTCGTGTTCCTCACGGCAGCGGGAGGTGCATCCACAGGGCAAACTCAAACAGCAGCTTCACGCGGAGCCGATGTTCGTGCAGAGGTAGCCAATGCTAGCGCAAGGCCTCCGTTCCTCGCACCCTGGTTCTAGCAGTGTACCGCAGAACGTCGTCACTGAAGTTGTTTCGTGATGTCAGCACTAGCTCACGCCCCGTGGCTGTCCGTTCTGCGCTTATTGGAACGCTAGCGTCTTTTTATGCCAGATCCAAGCTACGGCGGGAGTTAACCCCCGAGCATCTTGTACATTTTCTTCAAAATCATTCGGTTGGTCGCAAACTTGACATTACATCGCATGAGGCGTCAAGCGCGTTGCGCGACCTAATGCGAGATGAACTCATTAGCTTTGATGATGGAAGTCTCAAGCTAAGCCGGCGTGGGCGTGATGTCGTGTTTCGGGGAAGAAGTGCGGCCAAGTTCGATCTGCATGCTGGGATTGCTCACTTCTTTCGTGAAGAAATCCGTGAGGATGCTGTCGTAGACAGCCTCGCATCGCAGCGAGAGATATTATGGCCTGGGCTTGACATCGGAAGTGGCATCGAGACTCGGCGAGTAGGCAAAAGCGGTTTCAGCTATCTAACGGTTCCTGCAGCAGAGGAGCCGGCGGTACCTTCATCGCCTCAAGCGGTTTCAGAGTCAATGGTCTCGGCTACTCCTTTACCAAAAAAAAGCGAGCCTACAGAACAATCCGACAGCGGAAGTGCCGCTCTTGGGAAGGACGCCGTCGCATCCTCGATCAAGACATCTAGTGCATTTGCTCTGATTGACATACCATCGGTCATGCATGCTGGAGAAACTGTTGAAATCAGAGTAGGAATTTCCAAGCAACCTCGAGCAAATGTCTTGGGCGAGCCACTCAAGGTGCCGCGCGAGCTTCCTTACACCATTGTAACTTTGCTGTCTGCGAATAGGTTTTCACTGGCGCCGGACGAGGAGTGGCAAAACGCCTTGATGGCGACCGTGGAAGATCCCTATCCAAGCGTAGTACTTCATTTAACTCCGGCAACGTTGAGTGACGGCGAAATAGAACAGCGTAGTGTCTCGGTCACCTATTTAATGGACTTTCAGGTAGTAGGATTTGGTGTGGTCGTCGTTAGGGTCGTCGCAAGCACCGGAAATGTTACCGAAGATCACGGAGAACCGGCTGTGGCGGCCGCTGTGGTGACGTCCGTTGACACAGCCTTTGTTCCAGACTTAACGATTCAGATCTCTTATGGCGATCCAACGCATAAGCAGCTGAAATGGTTTTTCATTTCTCCGCATCTACCATTCCCCACGAAGAGCGATTCAACAGATATTGGTGATGCTCAATCGTTTGCACAGACGCTGGGCGCGCAGTTTTCGGGTCCAGGCACAACGAGTGACCGCTTGTTGCGCGGCATCTCGAGTCAGATTAATCGGGCAATGCCTAGCGCCTTTGACTTTGCTTGGGAGTCGCTTCATCGCAAGTTGCCGGAAGGAACGATCCCCTCTGTACTAATTCTTTCAGAGGAACCCTATGTCCCATGGGAATTAGCTAGAGTAAGCATTGCGTTTGACTCCACTGCAGAAAAGATACTAGGTGCACAGGCAAATGTGGGTCGATGGATGTTGCCTCGCAAAGGGCGCCCAATTGTACCTCCTCCGTATCGGACCTTGGCACTTGCTCCAATGGTCGCAGTGTCGGCGCGTTACAAGGCCCGTAACTGGCCGCGTCTACCGTATGCAGAGGCCGAAGTCGCTGCCCTAGAGATGTACGGTGCAAAGCTGATTGCTCCGACTGCGAAAGCCGTCCTAGATTGCATAGAAGGTTCTCCACGGGCGGACGTCCTGCATGTGGCCCTTCACGGGCGGTATGATGCAACCAAGCCGGTCGGTGGACTTATAATGGGCGATCTTGAGGTGCTTAACGAAACCATGATCGATGGTACGGTTGCGCGGTACGCACCGTTCGTGTTCCTAAACGCTTGCCAGGTCGGAAATGGTTCGGAGGTACTCGGGCAATATGGCGGATTGTCGGCCGCATTCCTAAGCGCAGGAGCTCGGGGAGTGATAGCACCGCTTTGGAACGTTAATGATGTCACCGCAAAAGATTTGGCTTTGGCCTTTTATGATGCGGTACAAAACGGGCACACACCAGCAGAATTCCTTCGGGCGCGACGGCGAAGCGTTAGTAGTCCTGAATCCGTGACCAATATGGCTTATGTGCTCTTCGGTGACCCTGCCTTAAGACTGCAATCAACCCCTGGTTAGAACGTAGCGTCCAAGTTTAGGGCGAAGCATGGCGTCGTTACTGTTGCCGACATATTTGAGCGCTGAGTCGCCGCGGCCAGAACCAACTTCGGAAGGTTTGTTCACATGATCCATGCAACGCGCCTGATACGGTCAGCTACGATGGTCGCTTTCGGGCTATATTTGGCGGCATGCTCACAACCTAGTCAGGGCCTAGCGAGCCGCTCCTCAAAGCTCACGATCGGAGTCGCAGTTCCAGAATCCAGCGCTTGGTTTTATGAGCAAATGGAGAAGGGGATCCGTAATCGGGCACGACAGTTCGGGTTGACAGCAACCGTTTTAGAAAGTACGAGCATCGCCATGCAACAGCGTGAAGTAGATAACTTCGTTAGTGAGCATGTGGCAGCCATCGTACTAACGCCATACGATTCCGTGGCGCTCGATCCGGCTATGGCAGAGGCGAACGCGGCGCGCATTCCAGTTATCACAGTCGATATCGCAAGCACCCATGAAGAGTGGCGCGCTTATGCCAATGTGCAGAGCGATAAGACCGGCGGCGGGGTTGCGGCCGGTAAACTTATGTGCTTGGCTACTAAGGGGAAGGGCGAGGTCGCAATTCTAGACGAACCGGAAGTGACTAGTGTTCGAGAGCGCGTGTCTGGCTTCGTTAAGGCCCTTGGCAGCGATTGCCGGCGTGTTCAGATCATTGCGGATGTCGATGCGCGTAGTAGGTATGATCAGTCTAAAGGAAATACGGAACTGATTATCCGAGCGCATCCGACGCTAAGCGGCGTGTTTGCAATAAATGACGTAACAGCGCATGGCGCCATCGATGCTCTAGGTTCTCGCCTATCGGGACGCAGGATTGCTCTAATAAGTTATGACGGAGAGCCGGCTGCGGTGTGTGCCGAAGAGCGCAATTTGATATACGCCGAAATTATTCAAAATCCAAGCAAGCTAGGATCAATGGCTGTAGACGACGCTCGGCACGCGATTGAACAAAAAGCGCCCAGAAATGTAACCATACCGACGGGCATCGTTAGCAAGAAGGTCGTCGACTCAAAGTGCACGATGAAATGGCAGGAATGAAAGAGCCGCGAGCTAACGTTGAGGTGTCCAACAAGAAACTGGGGACCATCAGAGCTAGGTTGCGAAAAATCGTTGGTACTCGGTCATTTTGGGTCATCATGGTGCTGTCATTTGCAATCTGCATTTGGTTAGCCGCTCCGCAATATTGGGTGACGGTCCTCGACACGTCAAGTTTGCATTGGAAGCCTGTTCAGCTCTTGTTCATATGGATAGGGCTCGGTGCGGCAATTGGCGTGATTGTCCATCTCATATTGATTGCTCTAGGCCGAGCCCTACCACCAATCAAAGGGGCGCCACGCGAACCGCACGATATAGAAGGCCACTTTCTCGGTGTTGTGGGTGTGCTTTACGCGGTCCTTGTAGCCTTCGTCGTAGTCACCGCCTGGCAGGCGCGCGACCAGGCCGAAGCCATTACACTACAGGAGCAGCACGGCGTCGACGATGTATTCCATTTGTACAAAGGGTATCCAGATATGTCCGCGCAGGTGATTATGCTGATGTTGAGGGATTATGCCACGTACACAGCGGCTGAGTGGATTCAGATGCGGTACAACGAATCGTTGTGTTCTGACTCCGTGGACGCAGACGCATCGTGTCTACGGCCTCAGGGGGCGATCTCTAAGCACGCCAACGAACTAGCTCATTGTATCCGGCAAAGTGCGGTTCTATTGCGACCGTCCACGCTTGCTGAGCAGGCCATATATGAGGATGCAATAAGAACGATTCAAAATGTGTCCGAACTTCGCTCAGAACGGCGACGACGATATGAGAACCGGACGCTCCAACCGGTGCTGTGGTGGTCGTTCATAGTTGGGGCCGTGATCATTTTAGTAATGAAATATTCGGTAGTTGGACAGCACTGGTCGACGCAGGTAATACGGTCCGCGGCTCTCTTTGCTATGGTTGGCATGATGCTGGCGCTCGCGTTGATCTTTGACCGGCCCTTCGAAGGGGAAATGCAGGTTGACGGCAGCGGCTGGTACGAATTAGCTCGACATTTTGATGGTGATGTGGTTGGTTCAGTGACAGTGTATAAAGGCTTGCCCAAGATCTGTTCACGGGAAGCAAAGATGCGATGAGTGGCAGCACAAATTCACGTCCATAAACTGTAACCATGATTCGAAACCGGCAACAAAGTTAAGTCAAACGCCTACTGACGACCCCGGCGGCCACTTCAAACTGTACCAGGCGTGGCCACTTCAAAATGTACCAGCCCGAGCGTTGTAAAGTTCGTCGTTGTTTAGTCTAGGTCGTGGCCTTTGCCTTCCGGTTTCGGGCGGTGAGGCTGTGCTCGTGAAGCCGGTAGCTCTTGCCGCGAATCTCGATGAGGTGCGAGTGATGCATGAGCCGGTCGAGGAAGGCGGCAACGGCCGGCGTGTCGCCAAAGAGCTGCGGCCAGTCGTCGAGCGGCCGGTTTGAGGTTAGGATCGTCGAGGTACGCTCGTAGCGGCGCATCACGATCTCGAGCAAATCTTCGGCAGCGTTGGCGGGCAGTTTTCGCATCCCCAGGTCGTCGATGATGAGCAACGGAACCTCGCTGTACGTCGCGATCGCCTCGGTTCGTTCGCCGGTGGCGTTGGCCAGCAGCAGATCTTCGAAGAGCACGTGCGCCTCGCGATAGAGAACGCGGAAGCCGGCGTGGATCGCGGCCATGCCGATGGCCTGGGCGATGTGGCTCTTGCCAACGCCGGCATTACCGAGCAGCAAAGCGTCTTCGTGCTGCTCGATGAAGCGGCAGTTGGCCAGCTCGAAGATGAGCGCTCGGTCGAGCGTGTTGAACTTCCAGTCGAAGGCATCGAGCGTTCTTTGGTCGCGAAAGCCGGCAGCTTTGATGCGCCGCTCGATCAGTCGGTCGCGCCGCCGCTGCAGCTCGTCGTGAACGAGCAGGCCGATAAAGTCCAGTGGTCCCAAGCTGTCGGCTCTGGCTTGTTGGGATCGGATGGAGAGCGAATCGGCCATACCGCCTAATCGCAGTTGCCGAAGGGCGTGATCCAGTTCATCGGTGGTCATGATGGTGCTCCTTGCGTTAGCGTCGCGAAGTGATCTGCGTAGGTTGTGATCTCCGGAATGATGCGGTGTTCGTTTTTGAGCTTGAGCGGAGCGGCGTGATGCGAGAGATAGGTGCGCAGGAACTTGAAGCTCGAAATGCCAGAGGACACGGCAAAGGCGCAGGCGCAATCGACGGCTGCGGCATCGTAGCGGCGTAGCAGATCGAGCATTCCGTAGAGCGCTCGCAACGCGGTGGCACCGCGGTCCTCAACGAGCTTATTGGCAAAGGCTCGGCAGCCGGAGCCGGCGCCGCTGATGCGGGCGGCGAGTTGCTCAACCTTGATCGGGGTTTGCTTGGGCCGATCGGCGTCGTGGGTTCGCCGCTGCCCCTTGTAGAGCGCAATCGTGTGCTCGCGTACGCACTCGTGCGTTTCTCGATCGAAAATGCGCAGCCACAATCGGCCGACGTGAACCGGAACTCTGCGGCCGGCATAGCGCGGCGGCGCTGAGTAGTACGCGCCGTCGACCTCGATGTGCCCGTCGAAGTGAACGGTGCGCTCGCAGATCCGATAATATTCGAACCGGGTCAGCGGGAGTTGCTGGAGGAACGGCTTCTCCTCTTCGAACATGGCGCGCACTTGGCGTTTGGTCGTGCCGTGAATGCGCGTCATCGCCCAGCGCTCGTCCCAGTGATCGAGATAGGCGTTTTGTTCCTCGATGGTCTCGAACCGACGTCCCTTCAGTGCCGTCTCTTGGGTGTAGCCGATCTCCGACTCGACCTTCCCCTTGAGATCGGGTGCATACGGTCGGCATGGCAGCGGAACAACGCCGTAGTGCTCGAGCATCTTGGCGTAGAGCGGGTTGAGCTGAGGATCGTAGATATCGGGCCGCAGTACGCCCTCTTTAAGATTGTCGAGTCGGATCGTATGCGGGGCGCCACCGAACTTCGCGAATGCGTCTTCGTGCAGCTTGCCCCAGATCTCGCTCGACGATTCCCAGACGACCCGCCGAAATGCACGACGGCTGTTGCTCAGCTTCATCACGAACAGCCGTGGTCTGCGATATTTTCCGGTCTGCGGGTGCCGCGTGAACGCACCCTCGCCATAGTCGACCTGCGCTTCTTGCCCGGGATCAGTCTCAAATCGGCAACTGACTTTCGGTTCAGCCGGTCGCAGCTTGCCAACGAAACGTTTTACCGCGTTGTACGCACCGTCGTAGCCGTGATGCTCGACCAGATCCTGGTAGATCGCGACCGCGTTACGGCCCTTGGCGGCCTCCGCCTCGATGAAGCTCCGATGCGGCTCGCAGGAGCTGCGCGACGGCGGCAGGTCGGTGGCCACTTCTGGTACACTTTGCGGCTCGGCGGCAAGCTCGCGGGCCATGCGCCGGATCGTCGCTCGGTGGAAGCCGGTCTCTCGTGCGATCCGCCGCTCCGGCCACCGAAGGCGCAGCAGACCGATGATTGTTTGTCGCTCGTCCATGCTCAGTCGGTTCATAAACGGCATCTTGCGACGCCGCCCTGGCATGCTCGGGCTGGATCACCTCACGGGTGGTACACTTTCAAGTGGCCACCGACCCCTGGTACATTTTCAACTGGCCACAGGTGGTACATTTTGGGTGGCCACCGAGGCTGACGAATTCTCTGGATTCGATCCCATTCCGGGCGGCCACGTTCGAACTTACAGCGAGTGAGCCCAGCACGGCCACAGGTCTCAAGTATCCGAGGGAGTGTGGGCGTAACGGGTCGGACAACGAGGAGAACGAACCCGATGCCCTGTATGCGTGAATCGCCTCGTGACCGGCGATAAGCGCGTTCGCCCCAGCGGCCCAAAACGAGGCTCCCCACCCCGGCAGCGCCGCATGGTACTGACCGCGCCACGATCGGCGCGGCGCAGAGCAAAGCTATTTGAAAGCCCTACGCCGAGAGGTTAAAGTTATGGACCAGAATTTGTTTGAGAAGGAAACGTTACATTCGACAATGCAAACGATGCCGTGCCTGCAGCATGCGTAAACAATACGTGAGCGCGCGCTGTTACCTGACCTGATTTTACCATCCAAAAAGACCCTATTCGCCTGAAGTTTAACGTGATCGTTCCAGTATCGCCGCTTATTAGCGCCTCATTCTTGAACGCTGCAACGGTTTTAAGGACTAAAAATGATCCTGTGTCAATGTATACGTCCGTAAGTGGATGTGCGACCTTATCGTCTCGAGCAGCAAATCTTAGGTGGTAGGCCGATGCGCCATCAAGGTTTTCAACTTCGCCTCCAGACACTCTGTAAAACTTGTCGCTCATGACCATCACGTCCGCAATCACTCGCTGTCGAGCAGCATCCACCGCGGAGTCAGCGCCGGGCCGTCCCCCGGAAGCGGCGCCTTCGGACATAACACTGGGATGAACTGTTGACCACGTAGCCTCCCAGAACATCCGTGTTTGAGAGTAGTGTATCCCACTTGCGATATCATAGACGTCCGTTTCGCCTGACGCACTCTGCGTGACCTGAAAAGTGCGCGGCTTCAAATCTGTAGAGAAGACCAGTTGAGCGGAACGTCCACCGTGTTCGCCAGCAACAATACGAATGCCAAGACCATGAGGCATAAAAGTTTCATCGTAAGCGATGGCCTCTGGCGACGCCTGCTGTTTCATCGCGAGAATCATCTTCGTGTAAATCGCGGACAAATTGTAAGGGCTCAATCCCGATGGGCCCAACGATGCTTTTATGCTTTGAGGAACAATCGCCGCAGTTACGAATAAGAGGGTGCCGATCAAAAAACGTAAGGACTGATGCTTAGAACTTTGACCCATTGGCCCTCCTCTTTTATGGCTCTAGGGTAGGGTGATCCTAATGCTGACGTCATCCGTTTCCGCAAACCTTTTTGGAGTCCCTACCCTCGCGTAGTAGCGCTGTCGAATGCCGCCTGTGTACTGCACAACGGCAGCATCGCTTGCATATTCATGAACGTCATCTTCATCAACCGCGGTAAATTCACGAAGCAACAGCCTCGGCGTCTGGATCGGAAACCATTTCTCCATTCACAAACGTATACGCCTCCGGACCAAGCTAGGGCAGGTCTGATTTATTCGCGGGCTTCGCGACGTGTCACCCTGAGCCTGTCGAAGGGCGACGTTACATGCATGCGGCGATGCATTGTGGTACAATTTTCGCATGAGCATGAAAGAGCAGTTGTCGTTAGCCGCAACGGGTTTTGAGCGCCACTCGAAGACGACGAGGCGAACGAAGTTTCTGCTGGAGATGGACCGGATCGTTCCCTGGAAGCGCCTGCGAAAGATCGTCAGGCCCTTTTACTACCAAGGGGAAGGCGTCGGGCGCCGGCCGATCGATCTGGAGCGGATGCTGCGCATCTACTTTCTGCAGCACTGGTTCAACCTGAGCGATCCAGCCGTTGAGGAAGCGCTCTACGACATGATCTCGATGCGGGCGTTTGCGCGGGTCGACCTGGGGGAATGCGGCGTTCCCGACGAGACGACGATCTGCAAGTTTCGGCACCTCATCGAGAAACACGATCTGGGCAAGAAGCTCTTTGCCGAGGTCAATCGCTATCTGGCCGACTGCGGCATCACGATCAGCGGTGGCACAATCGTCGACGCAACGATCATTCATGCGCCCAGCTCGACGAAGAATCAGGACGGCGAGCGCGATCCCGAGATGCACCAGACCAGGAAGGGCAACGAATGGTACTTTGGCATGAAGGCGCACATCGGGGCGGATAGCCGGACCAAGCTCGTTCATTCAATCGTAGCGACCGCCGCGAACGTCCATGACAGTAAGGTTGTCGCCGACCTGTTGCACGGCAGCGAAACGCGGGTCTACGGCGACTCGGCGTACACTGGCAAGGCCCAAGCGATTCGCGAGAAGTCGCCCCAGGCGCGGGCGTTCATCAACAAGCGTGCTTACCGCAATCGACCGCTGACCGATCAGGACCGCGAGACCAATCGCCGCAAATCCTCGGTCCGATCGCGGGCCGAGCATATCTTCGGCACCGTCAAGGGCTACTTCGGGTTCAGGAAAGTGCGCTACCGCGGGATCGCGAAGAACGAGAACTGCCTTAACGTGCTCTTTGCGCTCTCGAACTTGCTCATGTCAAAGAAGAAATTGTTACGCCTTTCGACGGCATAGCTGTCTCTCGAAGTTGGGAAAAAGCGGGTCTCGCCCCCAAAAAGTCGGGGTGAGAACCAAAAAGCATAGGTGTGATCTCGCAAATGGCCGATTTACCGCGAATAGCAAATCCAGTACTTAATAAATCAGACCTGCCCTAGGGGGCTGCTCTCACCACAGAAGCGTTCCCGTGGTCCTTGGCCCAGCCCAGCGAATCGAGACGGTTCGCGGTGTGGGCGAGGGGCTTACCTCCAAAGATGAATCCGAGCTTTAGAGATCAGTTCCATGATCGGCAGCATACGGCCGCCTCCGACGATAGATGGTTCCTCGCCGACCTGGATCATACCCAAACGCTTATAGAAGCCTAGAGCGTTCGGGTCACCACCAAGCGTCAACTTCTTAGCAGCGCGATTGCGAGCATAATCAGTGACCTGGGTAAACAGCGCCGTGCCGACTCCCTGACGGAACCGATCCGGTTCGACGAATAAGTCGCGCAAAAATGCAGAGTCATTATCGACTCGCACGATGGCGTAACCTAGTACTCTGCCATCTTCCTCCGCAACGATGCCATATTCATCGCGCAAAAACTCGGGCAGTACAGTCATGTCAGGCAAAACCAACGCCATGAAGTTCTCGTCATATCCCCAAGCACGCTTTGACCGCAACGCCAATGCTGTTAGCGCCTTGGCCTCCGCTGGAGCCGCCCTACGAAATAAAAGCACGATCTTTTAACATTTCTATCCTCCTAGTCGCGAGACGATATTACAGAAGGACTTCGATAGCTCCGGTCCGCCGATCTCCGGGGGCTAGGGTTCGACAAGCGGAGCGTAAAGCAAACACGACCTCGCTGGCGCGGAGCCGTGCGGAGTGCAGAGGCGCGGGGGCGTGCCCTGGCGCGGTTCCGAGTTAGGGAGATGCTCGCAGTCTGGCGAACCTCGGGAGGATAGTGTCGTTCTTCCTTGCTCTCTTTTAAACCAGGAGCGCCTGTGCCTGAGCGGCGCGTTGTCCTTATTACTGGTGCGACTCCATATTTGGGTGGCCCCTCCACGTGGCGTCCCTTGCGTCAGGCGGCACCGGATTTAGCCTTCGTTGAAATAGACCCGCTAGACTTTGCCGACGCCTTAGACGTAACCGAAGCTTTTCGACAGGCGGTTTTATACGCGGCGCACGATGCAGATGGCGTCATCGCTCACAATACCGCAGCCAAACCGGCCATCGAAGCGTTGGCCCAAATGTCACGCGCTGTGCCCCTCGTATTGCTTTCTCCTATGCTCTTCCGTCGTAGCACGCCTCTTCTAAGGGCGTTGCGATTCGCTATCAAGACGCGTCTGGGTAGGCACGCGTTGACGTCGCTGGCCCGCTCGAAGAAAACCCGCCTGTTGACTGATCGGCAATTCCTCAAGAAGCAGATTTTGCTGTTTGTCGACGAGGCCCGGATCAGCGATGCGCTGGTCGAAGAGGCCGTGAAGCGCGCGGCCGATCCGCGCACCGCCCGTTCGGTGGAGAGAATGGTAGAGATCATTCTTGAGATCACCAATCCGATTGATCCGGCAATCGATGCCAAGGTGCAGCGCCGAACCGTCCTTGTGGGCACGTCACGTTTGGATCGGAAAACGGCGGCGCGCATGCCGGCTACCATCCTTCCCGATGTCCGCGGCGCCCCCATGATTGAGGCCCCCCAAGCCGTAGCGCAAGCTCTGCGGGAGATGCTTTGAGTCGGGTATCCAAGCGGCGCGCCCTTTAAGGGAGCCGGATTCCCTTCCACCCATGAAGCATGGCGTACGTTGTAATAATCACGTCTACGACCGCGATGAGAAACACTATTTTTAACAATCGTTCGTAAAAGCGGTTGCCCATCTGACGTGCATCCATGGCGAGGGCCGCAATAAGCATCGGCACGCTCACTTTTGTGATCCACCAAAGCGTCTCGCTAATTGCGTGGGGCGGCATCGATGCGAGGTGATGATGATGCGCGATCCAAAGCCCGGTAATTGCCAGCTTGAGAGCCAGAAGACCTAAGGCCACAAACAGCCACCATCGCAATTCCAAGCGCTGTTTCATCCTGTTAGCCGGCTAAATTACTTCGAAACACGCCTTCGCGACCGCTGCGACTGCGATCCGCCGCACCCTGCGAGCATTGCTCCAGCCAGCTGCAAAGTGCGTAGCTGCCTCCTGGAGCTTGAACGGATCGGGGGCTAGAGCTGTTCGGCGTGTCCGCTCAGCCGCCTCGGGTGCGGATTGCGAACCCGGACCAGCTTCTCGCGAAGCTGTGCGGAGCCGCAGATGCTCGCGCGTCACAAAAGATAGCTTGCGGCCTCGACCGCCGCGCGAGCCAACGTTCCACGTTCGAATGGCGACATAATACCAGCTCTCATGAGAATTTGCCTGAACGGTAGCGAGCCTCCGAGCTTACACAAGTCTAAGTACCGTTCGACCGCGACCTCATAATGAACGCGTGACTCCTGCCAAATCTGTAAAGCGCAGCACAGCGCAATGGCGTAGTCAATATAGTAGAATGGGAAGCGGTATACGTGTCGTTGCGCCTGCCAGGCCCCGCCACGAAGCAACGCGGGAATATCCCCATGCTTGCGCCACGGCATATACAAGGCCTCCATTTCAAGCCAAATGCTCCGGTGATCCTTTACGCTGGCCTCAGGTCGCTCATAGACGGCTTCCTGGAAGTGGTCTATAGCCGCGATATAAGGCAGCATCATGAGCATGCTCCGCAGGTGAGTGCGGCGAAACTCTTCGACACCGCAGCTAAGAATGCTGTCGAAGTGAGGCCAAAGAAGAAACTCCAACGACAGCGAATGAATTTCGCCCGTTTCGTTAGCTGGAATGATGAGATCCATGGCCTTGTAATGCTGCGAGCTATAGAGCTGAAAGGCGTGTCCAGTCTCGTGAGCAATAGTGAGTGCATTCCGCGGCGCGCCGCTCGCATTAGCGAACACGAAGGGCATTCCTATGTGGGGCAAATACTCGCAGAAGGCGCCCAGCGCTTTGCCAGGTCGATCATAGACGTCCATCAAGGAGCGGTGAGTCAGCTCCTGCCAAAAGTTTGCGATCTCGGCGCTCGTGCTTTCATAGGCGCATTTCAATCCGTGCATGATATGTTCGATGGGTACGTGTATTGGCGTTTGCGGCGAAGCTTCGTACAGCGACTCGTCCCACGGCATCAGCGCTTCGATGCCTAATTGTTGCTCTTGCTCCGCCACCAGCCGTGCTGCGAGCGGAACTATTGCCTCGTGAATTTCCTCACGCAACTTGCGCACGTCGCTCACCGCATAATCGATGCGCCCGAGGCGCCGATATGCAAGTCCTATAAATGATGGTTCATTGAGTGCCTGCGCCATCGACGTGCGGGACCGTACCAGGGCGTCGAAGATGTCGTCAAGCTCCTCCGAACATGCCTCGAATGAGGCCCATTTTTCAAAGAGCGCTTCACGCCGAAGAGCGCGATTTGGATGCTTCTGTAGAGTTGTTAGCTCCGGTTGAGTAAAAGGCCGGCCGTGCAAGGAGAACTGCATCGTAGCTAAGATCCGCGTGTAGCGCGTCCCAAGACGGGACTGCTCTTCCAAGTATGGATGCATGCGCGGATCAGATCCGCATAAATCAAACTCCCAACGCTTAAAGATGAAAGGCCCGACGTGTGATGCCAGCACATCGCGATGCGGTGACTCTAATATAAGGCGCTTAATCTCGCTGTCGCGCGTTTCGAACTGGGGGGACGCTGACGCGAAAGCCGCATGTTGTTGATTCGCGGCTATGTCGTTCGTATTCTGCCGCATCCTAATTTCGGCAACGCCCTTCCAGCTTGCCACGTCGCGACGAACCTGCTCCCAGGCTTTGAATGCCTTGAGTATGTCGACGCTGTCATGCGGTTGGTTAACGCTTCGGCTAATCACGTCATAGCGCTGAAGCAACGGTCCTCTCGCCCAGCTCGATTCGAACTCAAGAGCGTTTCTGTTCGTTGTCGTGCGGTGCATTTTAGCGTTCTTCATCAATGGTTCTCGTGGCCATAAGCTTACACCGCCGCCTCGGACCAATTCCTGGGACGACGGCAGCGAATGCAGCCATTCTCCGTAGATCGGCTCGGGCGATTCCGTCGCTGCCCTCCATGGCTACTCTAGCACCCTTAGGCACCGGGACTGCTGACAGCGATTTTGGGGGAGTACCGAGAGCGGCAGCAACAGGGCCGCAAAGCTCTCGGCAGTGCGTACAAAGACGACGATCTAAGTGTTCGCTCGACCGGACTGCTCGCTCGCCCAGCCGTGGAACTACGCGTCGGCGCTCAAAGACCTGGCGCAACGCGCTGGTGTTAAACCTATGAGCTTGCACGATCTCCCGGATACACACGCCTCCCAGTTGGCGGCAAACGGCGTGCCCTTGGAAGTCGTCAGCAAGCGTCTGGGTCATGCGCCGATTGGAGTGACGGCAGAGCGGTATCTGAATGTCTACTCCAACCGGGACGCGGCCGCAGGGGAGCGTGTGTGACACGCTCGGCATGTCTGACGCGAAGCCTTTGCGAACAGCCTGCTCCAGCGCGGGTGTCATCCGCGCCGACTGCTCATCGAGAATGCGCTGCATTGGAATCGCGGGCGGCGCCATCAACACGACGCCCGCAAGTCTGTCAATCGAGGGTGCGACCAACGGCACGACAATCCCACCTTCGCTGTGTCCAAGCAGGAAGAGGCGGTCGGGATCGACGTTCGGCTGCGCGCGTAGAAATGCGACGGCTGCGCGCGCGTCGTCGCCAAGGACATGAAAGTCCTCGGTTGCCGTTCCTGTGCTGGCGCCGATGCCGCGCTTGTCGTAGCGAAGCACGACGACGCCCGCATTCGAAAGCGCGTTGCTTAGGTCGAGGAACGTAGGATTTTGCGGGACGCCACCATCACGCGTGGCGGGTCCGCTTCCGTGAACGAAGACGAACGCGGGCATGCGTCCCAGTGGGCCATTCGGGACCGTCAGCGTCCCGACCAACACGGCGTCGCCCGACCCGAAGGTCACGTCCCGACTGGAAAAGTGCGGCGACGGCGTCGGATACGGCGTGGCAAGGGCAACCGCGGGCGTGCTCGAGGTCGGGCGGGTAAGTGTCAGCGGTAGGCTCGCACCGTTCTGCGTGAACGTGCCGGTGATGGCGTTTGCACCGATGTTTCCTGTGTAGGAAGCACCGACGCTAGGTATCGCAAAGGTCAAGGTTCCGTTCGCGCGGCTTATTGTGATCGGTATCGAGAATCCGTGTTGCGAGGGACTGTCCATCGAGCCACGGAGCGATCCGGCCGGCGCGTCCTCAACGTGAATCGCCAGCAACAGATCACCGCCCGGCGTGCTAAGTGTCCCTAGCCACGTGCCGGCCAAGTCGCTCGTGCCGATAGAGCTCGGCGTAAGAACGAGCGGCACGCTAATTCCCCTCTGCGTGAACGTTCCCGAGATGGCGTTGGCCGAGATCACGCCGGTAAATGTGATTCCGAGCTTCGCGATAGCGAAGCTCACATTTCCATTTGACGCGGAAATAGAATCCACTCGGATCGACTGCCCACTCTGATAGGGGCTCTTCGCCGTCGCCGACAGCCCGCTGCTCCCGTCAGCGATCGTGATCACAAACAGTAGCTGAGCGCTCGGAAAATCGAGCATTCCCGACCAGCTGCCCGGTAAGCTCTGCGCTCCGGTGGCATAGGTCATGCTCGTAAGGAGACAGCAAGCGAAAAATGCTGCCGCTAATCTGCGCATAGCCGATCCTTTCGAAGAAGAAAAGTCCAACGATCTAACCATATTAAACTTAATCTGAATGTTATGTACGCTTAGACTCCGATCCCGTCGTGCGCGGGCGGATTTATCCATAACCTCACCAGGTAGAATGATCGTTTCGGTAGGCCGCGGACGAAGCGCTCCGGATTTGCCGCGTAGGCGAGCTGCGCCCTCGCAGTTCTAGAGCTATCCTTCGGACGGATCGGTTCTCCATTCAGCAAGAAGTTTCGCTGCGACTTCTTCCATTTCAGCATCCATCTCGTTGTGCGCGCGGTAGTAAGCGATGTTCTCCTCCAGCATTGTAATCGCCGGCATGCCGCTGACGAAGTTCTCTATCGCCCCCTTTGGGATCGTGCGCTTCCCGTAGTATTCGCTGTAATAGATCTTCCGCTGGTCCATTAGTTCGCGAACTCGACTCGTTGAGATGTGCAGGATCCTCGCCGCCTCCGTGATGCTTACCGAGCTCTTTTCTTTAACTTCTCGCTTTTCTGGCGGACGCCGAACCGGAGTGACGGCCTCGGGCAAGGTAGACTTTTTCACCGGGTTACGTCGCATCGGCCGACTTGGGGAAACCGGTTCCGGCGAGACCGGTTCCTTCAGCGGAAGTTCGCCATTCAAAAAGGCGACAAGCGTATTTCTTGGGATAAGGACTCTCCGTCCCAGTCGCGTACTGGAACTACTGCGTCTTGCCAGTTCATATACGGAGCTTCTACTCGTTCCAAGGATCGACGCAACCTCGGTCACGGTGTATACAGGCTTTGTTAGGCCGTGCAGATCAGGTGATTTTGATTCTATTGGCGGCGCTGCTTCATGCCGCTCACGCACGGAGTATTCGACAGCGATTGTCTCGTCATCCTGAATTGCTGACCATACGAGCTTCAATGCTTCATCTGCGGTATCGGCGCGCACATCATAACCGAGCCGTACTTCGACTAAATATCGTTTCATCGTGAGTGGTCAACTATCGTCGACGATTTGTACATCGTTTATGGCGCTTCGTTGTACGCACCACAGGCGTAACACACCAAGATCACCGGCCCAGTATCACTCATGAATCGGATCTTGTCGGGCACTGACGCGACAACCTTGCCGCATATGCCACATACGAAGTCCACCTCGTGCACACCCGCGTGGACGTACGGACCGCCTTGAATGTTAAAGACCGCACGACCTTCTGGCGGCTTAGACAGGGGTTGCAGGGCTATGCGCTTACGATGGCCATTTCCTCGTGCCATGGAGTCATTCTAGCTGGCCAGGTCGCCCGAAACAATGGACCGACAAAGGGCGACGCTGCGCCGACACCGATGCGTTTGGATACGAAATGCTCACGACAAGGCGGCGCGGCGGCCAGGCGGCTTCCTGATCGGTCGGCTCGCGACGGCCGAATGCCAGAGATCGCACATTCAATTATTATCCCAAACGGAAATTCCTATTATCCCAAACGGAAACTCCGATCGGACTAATTTCAAAATGAGTAGAGACGCGCACCGCGTCCGCCACGTACTTTCAACGCATGGATCACGAGCCGGACACACCATCGAGCAACCGACTGGCTGCCGTGCGACGAAAACTTGTGCGCGTGATCGCCCTTTTTTTGCTACGTCTCGCAAATGGAGAGTCGCAGCGCCGAATTCGGCGGCGTCGCCGACGACGGAGGCGATGTCGCCGAGTGGCATGCCTAAGGAACGAATCCTCACGCCTTCACGTTCTCCAAGAAGGCGAGCCTTTGAAGGCCGCCAGCAACAAGTTTACCGCCGATCGCCCGACTCAGGACGATCGGGGAGTTGAGGTATGGACGGAGGACCGAACGACCGGCTAGCTACGGTGAGGACGAAGCTGTTGCGTGTGATTGCAATTCTTCGACAGCGGCTTCAAGCCGACGAACCCGAGCGCGCAACTCCACCACCTCGTCGTGAAGAAGCAGGGCGCTCTCCGCGGTTTCCAACTGAGCCCGCTCAAGCTCCCGACTCCCGTCACGACGCCTCTTGCGGTCCCGAGCCCCCTCCGGAGGTCCCGCCGAAAGCGGGATAGCTGGCTCCGACTCTCCCGCCAGATACCAAGGCGAAACCTTGAGCTCCTTAGCTAGGCGGAGCGCCGCCTCCAGCTTGAGACTCTTGATGTCACCGGTACGCATCTTGCGCGCCGCGTCGGCTGAGACTCCGAGAATGTAACCCAGTTCCGTGTCACTCAGACCCCGAACAAGCTCCTTAAAACGTTTACTGAAGTTAACAACGGCCACGGGGTTAGGATACCATAAGAAGTCAATAGTTTCCTATTGACCTTTATCGTGAGCTTGCTATTATATTGGTAGGAAGTAAGACCAACGCGATGCCTCCTCAGGCCAGGGCTACGGCGTAGCGCACCATTACGCCGTAGCCCAAGCTTACCGGTCGCCACCACGCCCCTTGCCTCCGCTCGCGAAACGGCATGGCTGCTATGGACTCAGACGTCCCTTCCGGCGCTTCCGCTCAGGCGTTCGACTACTCGCAGCTGAACGACGGACAGCTTCGCTCGGCGATTCGGTACGCGGAAAAACATCTTCGCTGGGTCGAGGAAGATCACGTCGCGCTTCTGCGGGCCTACCGTGCCGAGATCGACGCGATGCGCCGGCACCTCATCGATCGCATGCTCAGGCGAATGGTTACCAGCTCGGCACCACTCTCGGGTGAGCAACAGCGCGACCTAAGCCACGCCTTCAAACGGCGCGCTATGGATGCGAGCGAGATCGCGGTAGTCGTCCGTGCAGCTTCCAGAGGCCGAGTGGGTCACGTCGATGCGTTGACGGAGATCGAGGCGATGGCGTTGCTTCTGCGCTTAGGTCGAGAAGCGTGAATGCCAGGACTGCTGGCCACCCTGGCCTGTAGAGGGGATTAGTTCGCATGTCCTACGACGACGAGCTCAACTGGCTGCGCGACCGCGGCGTTCAAGTTGACCGCAAGGGTCGGATCATCGTCAGTCTTCCGGCGGTACCGGATGATGTTGACTTCGACGTTGTTGAGCGCGAGCCGTCGATCGCCGAACTCATGCGCCGCGAGATCAATCCTCGCCTGGCTGGATCGCACGGGCGTCGTCGCCGCCGCTTGTCAACTCCCGGTCAGCGCAATCCCGGCGCTACACGAACTTATCAGCAACCGGCGGCGCGCGTCGGTCGGCCGACGATCGGCTCAGAGGCGCGGGTTCACGTGCAAACGATGATCGCTCAACAAACGCGGGATATTCTAGTAAAACACCGCGTAACGCTCGCCGACGTCTTTGACGATTGCGCCCGAAGGCTTTCGCGTGTGTCCTGACGACGACGAAGCGGTAGGCGGAGAGAAGCGCCGGCCGTCTGCCGGGCGCCCAAAGTCGGGACGCCCGAAGCGTGTCCGCATTACGACGACTATAGAACCGTCCAAACTCGCGGTCCTCCGCGAACACGCGCGCTGCGAGAAGAAATCTTTAGGGGAGCTCGCCGACGAGTACGTCGCCGAGCATTTCCCTGCTCCATATCTGCCGGAATGATCGTTTCAGAATGCCACGCTGCACCCGCGCTCTCAAGGGACTGCCCGCGCTCCCGGCGCAAAGGGCGCGCAATGTTATTCGGATCGATTCGCCGCGGCCTGACCCGCGTCCGTAGGCTTTCAGCCTAAACCACCGCGTTGCGCCAAGTGCTGCGCCTTAGGAAGCTCTTGCGTATATCGGAGTAATGAGCCAACTTTGGGTTTACTCGATAGCCCTACATTGACAAGCGAACAAGGCCGTCGTCGCTGCGCGCAAGGCGCTTGCAGCTCAGGCGGCGGCCGGCGAGGATCCACGTAAGGATTCCGAGGTAAACCGCCGGCGCGCCGCAGCGATCTCCGAGGGCCATCGCCGCAACCGCGGTTGGAGTGGCGAGCACGCTAGCAATAGAGGCGACGAGGCATCGTTCCGTCGTGAGGTATTGCCGAAGCTCGATTCCTTCTCCCTGACCGTGATCGCGGCAGCCACGGGGTTATCGCTAGCGGCCTGCTCGCGCATTCGGTCCGGTAAGCGTGTCCCTCACCCGCGCCACTGGGAGGCACTGGTCGCTTTCGTCGAAGAAACAAACTCGTGACCGCAGCGGAAGAAGACGCAGAAATCTATCGCCGAGCCTCCGAAGCTTTTTCAGGCGATAACCCAACTGCTGAAGTTCTTGTCCAGGAAAGTACCGAAACGGTTTTCGGTCGATCGGCCTCCTGGAGTTACATACGAAAGCGAATCCGGAAATTTCCAATACGGCCTCTCCTGGGACTCTTCTCTTTATTGAGCGTTCAACTAGATCAAGGACGCCACCCGTTAGATGCTGTTCTTCAGAATCGAGTCACGCAGCGGTTAGCGGATGAATCGCGACGATCCCGGGGCCTCCTGCGCCGACTCAGAGAGGAGCCGCACCGCGTCGTCATTAGCGAGGAACAGCTTGGAATACTAGCCGCAGTCGCCATTTCGTACGCGGAAGGAGAGCAATGGCCACCTGACGGCAACATGGTGCTTCTTGAGGCATTGCTTGCATTCAATAGCCTTCGTTACTCCGAGATTGAGTCGCGTGCATCCGACGCGATTATGACAAGTTTTCACAGAAGTGCGTGCGAGCGTGACTGACGTGGGCAATAAAGCTGAGGTGCTAAAACGGTGGGTGCCTTCGCCTCTTGGGCACGCACGGATGCTGCTCGCGCCAGTCGGACGTACATCGACCTAGATGGCCTCTTCGAGCGCGCTCTCGGGATGTCGTATCTAGACTTCGCTGCGTCTATGTTCGCATTTTACTCTAACTTCGGAGCTCCGGGTGACGGGCCGGGTGGCGATATACGGAATTATCCGTTTCTCGAACAGCGGCATTTCTTGCATCCGTCGAGCGGCCAGAAACCTTGCAACGCTGGCTTCGGCAAGTCAGTGTCGACATGGTTGATGCAAAAAACAGGTTGCTAGAGTCTCAGTTGTATGCATCGATCGCTTCGCTCGTGCAATTCATGGCAACGCCGCTATTGATAGATGGCGAAGCAACCTATTGCCCCGCCCTACGTATCCTCCCAAATGCAGCCGGCGAAGGGTTGCTGTTCCGTCGGACAGTTCTTAGAGGCGTCGGAAAATAGAATGGCCTCCGATCGGTTGCGTAGCTTTTACGGAGACTTCCTAGAGAGCTACGTGACGGATTTCATGCGTGAAGCCACTCGAAGCAGGGGTTGCAGTATATTTAGGGAGCGGACCTTCGGGAAGAGCGGAGGAGCGTACTAGCGACATTGCCATATTCGATCATGAAGACGCGATCTTCATCGACGTTAACTCAAAACGATTCAACGTAACTCATTCCGTGCTCGCCCTTGACCTCGACTGGATTCGGCGGGACTTGGAAAGCATGATTGTGGCAAAGCTAAGGAAGATCGCGAAACGAGCCCGCGAATTTCGAAGCGGTAGACTCGCCTACGAAGGCGTGCGCAACGAGAACATAAAGCGGATTACTGGGATCGTGGTTACACCGCAAGGCCTTACGAGGCTTGTGGGTATAACTCAGGAGTTAGACGCAATGCTTCCCTCGATGCCGGACGGCTTGGACCAGTG
>CAVRYW010000010.1:0-93848 GCA_963725605.1 Vulcanimicrobiota bacterium
GTCAATCATGCGACGAAGCTTCACGCATCAAAGCTTGCCCGAATCGAGGCGGCGCTTCAGAGCGTTGGCGCATAGTCGTCGCGGTGGATGTGCTGTGATGAAGGTCGAGCGCGCATATGGCGTCGACTCGAGTGGCCTGTCCAACGACGACGGAGCGCTGATCGGCGCCGTGGGTGCGGGTCCTGGGGCCGAGGCGGCTTTCCAGCCTTGAGCCGGCTGGCTACCGAAGGCACCTTTCACAAGAGATTCCAATCTCGGTACTATATACAGGTTTGAGCAGGAGTGCAGCCACAGCTTCACCTGCTAGAGTAGCTGGAAGGAATCGACATGGCTCGCAGATTGAGTTTGGGTTTTGTTTTTATGTTAGCGACGGCATTCATCGTCGCTGCTTGTGGACGCCAAGTGACACCGAACCCGGCTGGCTTGGGACCGGGCGGCGCTCCCCCGGCTGACGAGCGATCCAACACTACTACGTTGATTCTCCTTCAACTTCTCGAACTATCAGTACATGATTGTCTTCAACACAACCGGAAGCGGAGTGACGCCATCGACTGACACCGTGCAACAGTCAAATTGGGCCGGTTATTCGTTTGCCTTGATCGCGTTAGGCAACGGCGGGACATCGTCCGCGGAGGCCGGGAGTATTTTGAAGCAACAACCCTCATGCTCCTCCGGGATTTCTGAAGCTCGGAACGACGCCTAACCAGCTTTCGTATAATCCGAATAGCAACGGTCAGGGCACCGAGTTCTCGATGATTGCTCAAAAATCCATCATCAGAGGCTACGCTTCACCGTCGCCAAGCGCTAGTCCGAGCAACGTCTGGACATTCAACGCGTTCGTCACCGAACCCAGCCAGGGCCAGTGGTATTTCGCTGACTCGTTGGGTGGGGCGGCCCGATCGACCCGCAGTACGTTTCGCCGCGGCTTTGCATGACCGAACCCTTCGACAACACGTACTTCGCGACCGATCTGCATATAGGGGACCCCACTTCGGAGATTGTGAGCGTCGAAATCTCGAACAACCCCGTCAGGCCAACAGCCTGTCCATAGAAAACAACCGCTCTTCCCATCGGCGCAGATTGTGAGATCCGAAGGAACCAATAAACCAGCTTCCCCCGCACCATGCCCGTGGGATCGAACAAGCGCCAATCATTGCCCTGAAAGGCTAACTCGAACAAAATGAATATCCCGGCAAAGACACTCGCGTTACTCCTGACGTATGCATTCTCATTAGTGGGTTGCGGCGCAACCTCGATGCCGATCGGCGGTTCGTCGCCAACGGAGTCATTAAATACGCTTGGAGGCGAGCGCCCGGAGTTCCTTAACGCTAACGGCCAAAACAAGGACCTGCTTTACATATCGAATTATTACAGCAGCACAGTCGCTGTCTACAGGTGGCCTGAGCTGCACAATAATCAGAACTTGGGAGGCTTCGTTAATCAAATCGGTCTTTGCGTCGACAAACGCGGTGACGTATATGTGGCGAATACACGATGCAAACGACATTGTAGAGTATAGGCACGGCGGCGCGAAGCCAATCCATACGCTAATGGACCTCCCCGGCTACTATCCATCAAGCTGCGCAGTGGATCCAGCGACGGGAGACCTGGCCGTAACGAATCTCGGTTACGGCGAGTGGTAGTCAGACTGCCAATGTCTTAGTTTTTCATCACGCGAAGGGAACCCCAAAGGTTTACGATATCTCGGAAGCATCTACTACGATTACTTTTGCGGATATGATAATCGGAGCGATCTTGTAGTTGATGGTAGCAGTCAGAGCGTCGTTGCATTTGCGATCTTGCATCCGGGCAAAGCAAAGCTCGAACCGCTAACTTTAAACGTGAGCTTTAAGTATCCAGGTGGTATCCAATGGGACGGATCGCACATGGCAATCGGGAATCAACAAGATATGATCTATCAATTCGATATCAAGGGGAATACGGGTACGGAGATAGGTGCTACGACGCTGCAAGGCGCGAATGGCGTTTACGGCTTCTTTATAGCGGGGGGCAAGGTTATAGCGCCAGAACTAGGGGCCGGCGAAGCGGAGATTTACCGTTATCCATCAGGGGGCGCTCCTCTCACATCGATAACGGGCCTAGAGCAACCGGAAGCCGCGGTGGTTAGCGTGGGCAACTAGCGATGAGGAGTCCAGGGTCATGGAAAGATCACTCTTTCCGCGGCTCTTGGATGTCGGCGTTCCATTTTGTCGAATGGTCTCAACAGCTACGGACGATTCGAAGCGGTGATTATCCAGCTCTGCGGCGCGGTCTGCGATCGTAGCCACGCGGCTGGGCGGCCCCAACCCTATACGATCGCCGCGATCTTCGCCGATTATATGTGCGGCTACGACGATCGCGGAAACCTCGTCATCGACGGCCTCGGCCTTCACGGCCATGCAGCATTTGCGATACTCGAGCACGGCTCGACGAAGTTCTTTTCGGCGCTTTGGCGTCTCTGACGTCTGGCTTCGAAAGCAAGTCACGCGGTCGGAATGGTCATCTTTTGGTCAAAACCCGACGCGAGGGTTCGCAGCCGCTATTGTCGCAAGGCGTACAGACTAGTTCCCTCACTAGTGGGAAAGGCTCTCGCCATGCGTACTGAGGACCTGCCAGTGTCGGGGACCGTGCGTTCGCGCGTGGGACTCCGGGCATCCGGCGCTCGCGCCGAAAGTCTGAATGCCCGGCCCTCGGAGTTTGTCGCGCTCGCGCGCCTCTTGCGGGAGCTCGACGACGTCGCCGCTCTGCGTAGCAGCCCGCTGTTACGAGAAGCGTTTGCGAAGCCAGACGGAAGCGCGTACGCTGACCCCGAGGGCATGGCGCTGTTGCGCGCGCGAGCGGCAGTCCTATCGGCGATCGCCTCACTCGATTCCGCCCCGAGCGGACGGAACATCCACTTTGCCCGACAACGCGCGATCGTGACGCGCTGCGACTTGCGCGGCGAAAAGCACGCTAAGGTCGCGAACGACCTCGGCGTATCGCTCCGTGAGTTCTATCGCGAGCGCCGGCGCGCGTTCGAACGCTTGCTCGTGTCGATTCCTTCAAATCTCGCGGTGCGGGAGCGGTCGGCCCCTTCGCTGCCGACCCGCTTCGAGCTAGATCTGGACCACGTTGCGAACCTCCGCCTCGTCGGCGATTTCGGAGCTGCCTTTGCGAAGCTCGAACGAATCGCGTACGAGGCCAGCAGTGCCGAGGATGGCGTCCGCGCGTTCTGCTACGGTGTTGAGATTGCGGCTGACGTTGGTGATGACGAGCGAGCCCGACGATTCTTCGAGCGTGCCATCGAGCGCGCGTCCGAGATCGCGAGCGATTGCGAGGTTGCCCCCGTGGATCTGGATGTGCAGATGGCTTCCGCCTACGTCGGCTGGCAGGCCGCCGATCTGACACACTCGTCGGAGAGTCTAGACCGGGCGGCCAGGGCCGTCGATCGATTGCAGTTAACAGCCGATCGCCGCGAGATTCGTTCTGCGGTTGGAGTCCTGTTCCGATGCGCGGAACTCGCGTGCCTGCGCGGCGATGCGGCAGGCGCGCTCGCGTCGCTCGGCCGAGCGCGCGGACTGCTCGATCGCCTACGGCACAAACCGCCGAGTCTTCTCGGGCATCTGTTCTTCGAGCTCAGCATGGTGCAGGCGCTCGTGGTGGGCGGGATGTCGCGTGCCATCGAGTACGCGCTCGAGGCGCTCGCCATTTTTGAAAGCAGCCAAGACCCGGCGGGCATTGCCGGCGCGACCGGGATGCTCTGCTCGCATCTGACCGCATGTGGCGATTTCGCGCGGGCAAAGCACTTCGGACAAACGGCCTTGCAGTTGGCGCGCGCCACGAACAATAGGGCCGAGGTCGCCGATAAAGCGTTGATCCTCTCGCTAGCAGAGTCGCTCGGCGGAGATCCGCATCAGGGGCTCGCGCTCGCGCGCGAAGGGTGCGCCGTGGCCCACGGTGGACTCTTCGAGGTGCGCGGCCCGCTCGCGACTGCCGAAGCGTATTTGCGTCTCGGCGAACCGTCGGAGGCGCTTGCGGCCTCCGAACGAGTCGCGCGTTACGCACGAGCACGGGGCATGGAGCGCTACAGCGGAACGGCATCACGTGTCGCAGCAGACGCGCACCGGGCTCTGGGTAATCTCGCTGCGGCGCGCGATGAGGCCGACTTCGCGCTTGCTGCGCTTGCCGCGCACGGGCACCCTCACTCCCTGTGTCGGGCGTACGAGACGGCGAGCCGGCTGGGCGTCGGCGGTTCGGCGCTGCGGCTTGCGGCAGAGTTGCGTGCAACGCTCCACGAGTAATTGCATCGCAATCCTGAGGTCGAGATTGGCTTCGTCTTGTTGTTGTGAATACGGAACGAGGTGGTTCGTCTCGAGCTTCCTCTGAGTAGGACGCAGCTACCAAGAGCGCTTCGTTCGGCTGCCTTCGCGTCGGGGTTTTCGAATACGACGCTCTCGAATTGTCATCTTTTGGTCACATCGAAGCGGAGGATCGCCGCCCCGACATTCGCAAGGCGTGCAAACACGTTCCACGCGATCAGAGAGGCTTTCAACATGCGTTACTTTCGAACGTTCCCAGACGCACTCATCGCCACGGCGGCTGTCGCGTTCCTCGCTGGCTGTAGCAGCGGTGCATCACAGTCGGTATTCGGCGCCTCAAGGCCGGTCCAGCAGAGCGCGGCCCAGTCGGGCGCGAACTCGCAATCGCTCGGGCGCCTGCCCATTCCCCACCAAAGCGGCATTGCGAGGATTGTGCATCGGGACCACACGCAGTCATGGATGGCTCCGGATGCCAAGAAAGCCGACCTGCTTTACCTAACCGACGAGGGGGCTGACGACGTTTATGTTTACTCTTGGCCGCGCGGTGAGTTGAAGGGAACACTGACGGGCTTTGATGCGCCCAACGGGGAATGCGTTGACAAAGCCGGCGACGTTTTCGTCGCGAACGAGGACGAGTCACAGATACTGGAGTACGCGCACGGCGGCACGAGCCCAATCGAGACACTGAGCGATCCGGGGCAATATCCCGTCGGCTGCTCCGTCGACCCGACGACCGGGAACCTCGCCGTCACCAACATCGACACTCCGAAGGGCGGCCCGGGCAACGTCGCGATCTACACCGATGCGCTTGGCAGTCCGACGACTTACACGGCTCCGTACTTCTACTACTACTTTTTCTGTGGCTACGATAACGATGGGAATCTCTACGTTGATGGCACCGACACCGGCAGTTCCTTTGAGTTTGCCGAGCTTCTCAGCGGTAGCTCTTCGTTCGAGACGATCATGCTGAACCAGGGCATTGACTTCCCTGGCGGCGTCCAATGGGATGGCAAGTACGTGGCGGTGGGAGATCAGGAGGAGCCCTATATCTACGAGTTCACTATTAGTGGAAGCAGCGGAACGAAAGTCGGCTCAACTCAGCTCGACGATACGAACGATGTCGCTCAGTTCTGGAAACAGGGCCGGAAAGTCGTTGCGCCTGATTTCCTTAATAACGAGGTCCAGTTCTTTAAGTACCCTGCCGGCGGTATGGCTACCAAGACCATTCCTGACATAAGCACTCCGATCGGCTCGGTGGTCAGCAAGAGCAAGTAGTCTAAGGCAGATCTCTCAAGTTGCGCGGGGCCGGTGTCATCTTTTGGTCAGCACCGACGCGAGGGTTCGCGGCAGCGACCGTCGCACGGCCCACAGACACGCTCCGCTTGACACGAGGAAGGCTTTTCAGCGTGCATCTCTTTCGAAGGAGCAGCTTCTCATGACGGTTTCGAGTCCGGTCCGGTACAGATTAGGTGTTTGCGCGGCCATTGCTGTCGCCGGTTGTAGCGGCAGCGGGTCAACGTCGGGATACATTTCGACTACACGAGTTCAGACCAGTCAGGGGTGGCTGTCCAATCAGGCAAAAACGGGTAAGCAGCTCCTCTTTGTTGCGGACCAGCCTACTCAATCCGTATACATCTTTCCTCAGAAAGGAAAGAATCCGGCCCCAATCGGCGCCATAACGCAAGGGATTGCTTCTCCGACTGGGCTGTTCGTCGATAGGCATGGGACGCTCTACGTCTGCAACTCCGGCGCAGCGACTGTGACGGTCTATCCAAAGGGTAGCCTGTCCCCGAGCAAGACGCTCACCGAGGCTGGCGTCACTACCCTCGACGTTGTCGTTGGAAAGGACGGGACAGTGTACGTTGCCGACTTCAACGAGGGCTTTGACGGCCATGTATTCGAATATGCCCCCGGTAGCACGACACCGACGACGACGATCTCCTTGACGGGCTATCCGGAAGGTTTGGCGCTCGATCGCAGCAACAATCTTTACGTCGCGTATCAGAAAACGGGCAGCGCCGGGACGGTCTTGAAGTTCAAGCCCGGGTCTACACGGGGTCACGACCTAGGTCTTGCGATTACCTTAGTTGGCGGCGCGACGATCGACTCGCGAGGCGATCTGCTTGTCGCCGATCAGAGCAACCCTCACCCGCATGTGGATGTGTTTCCTCCAGGTGCCAAAAGTCCATCGCAAATGATCGGAGGCTTTGCGCTCGTCCTCGATATCGCGCTCAACCACGACAACGCGCACCTGTACGTGACGCAGAACCAAAATCCGGCCGTAGTGTATGAGGTTTCCTACCCGAGCGGTACGATTCTCCAACAGATCACCAACTCGCTCACGGCGGTTTACGGCGTCGCCACGAGCCCGGACGGGTCGCCGTAGACCGGCTTTGTGCCACGGCTGTTATACTTTGTGACCTTGAATCGCGCAGAGAATTCAGAGCGACAGGGCAAAGGGCAACTGGTGCTAACGAGGCGCTGAACCACGCGACGGCTGCCGCAGATTGGCATATTCGTGAAGGAGAGGGAGCAATTTCCGATGAGAATCTCGAGCTTGAGCCAGTACGCATTAGGGGTCACGGCGGCCGTCGCCATACTCGCCGGCTGCGGCGGCGGGTCACGCTTATCGCCTGACCTCTCAACAGGACTCCAGCGGAGCGTTGCCCCGGCGGTACACAGCTCGTGGATGGCACCCGATGCCAAGAAGAAAGACCTGCTCTACATCTCCAACCTCGGGAACAATACGATCACCGTTTATTCCTGGCCAAAAGGCAAATTGAAGGGAGCGTTGACGGGCTTCACCGGGGTGCAAGGCCTGTGCTCCGACAAGAACGGCGACATTTTCATCACGAACCAGATCTACGGAGCATCGCAGATACTTGAGTACGCGCACGGCGGCACCAGCCCGATCGCGACCCTGAGCGACGCGGGCTATTACCCCAGCGGTTGCTCCGTCGATCCAAAGACGGGGAATCTCGCCGTCGCAAACGTCTATCAGGGTAATCTTGGGATCTACCAACATGCCACGGGCAGTCCGACATACTATACTGATTCGAATATCTACTACGGTCTGTACTCGTATTTTTTCTGTGGCTACGACGATAACGGCAACGTCTACGTCGACGGCACGAACGACGGGAGCGGCGGCTTCGAGTTCGCCGAGCTTCCCAGCGGCAGCAGTGCGTTTACGGACATCACGCTGAATCAGCACATCGGATTCCCTGGCGGTGTTCAGTGGGACGGCAAGCATATAGCAGTCGGAGATCAATACGGTCAGGCGATCTATCAGTTTACGATAAGCGGGAGCAAAGGGACGGAAATCGGCTCGACTCTCCTCACCGGTTCGGGCGACGTCGTTCAATTCTGGAAACAGGGGCCGAAAGTCGTCGGACCAGATCAGTCTAACTCGGACGTCGGGTTCTGGAACTACCCGGCCGGCGGCTCAAGCACCAAGACCATCACGAACGGCATCGACGTGCCGGTCGGTGCGACGGTCAGCAAGCGAAAGAAGTAAGTCGATACCCTCGCTGGGGCCCTCGATCTGCTTGATAGATACTGACGCATCACTCTAACCCGGCTTTAGCCCGTACTCGCGGACCGTGCTGGTGACGCCAGCGCAGCGGGCCTCGATAGCGTCGTCCTACTGATCGGACGCGGTCTGTCAGGACACAGATCGTTACTCGTTAAAGATATCCTGGAGTTCTGGGTGGTCCTCGAAAGCGTCAGCTAAATCGTCGTCGATTGTATGTCTCGCATTCGTCGTCACGCCGGTGACCGGACGGGCAGACGGCTCTTCATCAACGGCGGTCATGCAACAGGGCGCCCAAGTCATGCCCTTTGACCAAAGTCAAGCCATGCATATGTTTTTGCCAGATTCACATGTTTTTGCCAGATTCAAATGGAGGGGTTCTTGAAGTTGTCATCCACGACATGAACCAAGCGCAGATTTCACTTGTGCGTTCGCACCTACTTCAGGAGGTCGGGAAATTTCGCAAGAGGCGACTATTCGGATCCCGCGTGTATCCATGGCAAGGCTAAATACACTCAGCGCATCTCGTTCAAGAAATTCATCGTACGCGTCGTGGACGAGTTCGAATGGAATCGTGCGTGCATGGCGGCTGAAGAGCGAGCGCGCGAGTTCGCCGAACAAAAGGTTCGAGAAGATGCCGAGTTAGAAGAGGATCGAGAAGACGCGATAAAAGGTCGCGCTCAGGCAGCTCAGCGCCCCAAGAATATGCTGGCGATGAATGGAACAGTAGAAGTATATCGCGGGGCGTTCATTCACGCGTACCGCCCAGACTGGGATACCCACGAGTACGGCGTGGTGGTCGGCATGACGCCCAGGGCCTTTTATCTGAGCAACGCCGAATCTTCGTGGATCCACCGAATCGTCGCTGCAAAACACGAGATCAACTTCTTGAATGAGGTGGAGTGGCAAGTAGTAGACGCCGAGCTGCGACGGAGGCGAAGCGAATACGATGCGGTAGACAACGCTGGAAAAACCGCTGATCTTATCGACTACAGCAGGGTAAAAATTGCGTTGACCTAGGGTTAGCGGCAGCGAGAATTGAGGATTATCGATAGCCAAGCAAACCGCCTGAATGGCACGGTAAGCCTCGCTCAGCCTGTCGTCGACAGGCTCGTGTATCGTGGCCGTTGATAGGGCTTGATGAACGTCACACCCGCCGTATAGCACCCCACCAAGATGCGCGCAAATGGCCGCGGGTCAACAGTGTCTACGTGGGACAGCGCATTCACTGTGCTGAGCGGAAGATAGCGCTGCTTTAGGGACTGGACGCCAAAAACGAGCCACACGGGGAGGGCGCCGTTGTCCGAGTACCCCGGGAACTTTCTCGCCTTTTCGATCCTTACTCGGTCAAAAACTTCGATCGCGGCATCCGGGTCGAGCGGCTCAAGTAAGGGGTCCCACATAACGTGGGTCGGTCCCTCGTCGTCGGCGCAAAAAACATAGACACCAAGGCGATTGAGACTGGGATATCGCTCACCGTCATCGGCCGGGAGAAGTCTTCGCGGGTCTGCTCTAAGCTGAACGTGGTCCTGAATGAAGCAGGCGAGTTCGGCTGCAGCGATATTCACGTCATGGCGACCGATCGTCGTCCCTTCGGGATCATAAACACGGTACATGAACGTACCCTCGTTTAAGAACGAGTTGCTCTGGTCAAGAAGCCGTTCCGCGTCACCGGCAATACTCGCGAAATACTCGTTCTGTTGCCTCTCGAGCTCGAAGACGATGCGGGCCAACTCAATCCGGAGCTTACTGCCCTCCTTCATGCTCGCTTCGAAATCCGCTGTCGCCATATGGTGACGCGGCGCGAGAGACCGGAGTTCTCCTATCTCGAGGTCCGCGTCACAACCAACGAGCGCGATGGCTGCCCATTGGAGTTCCTCGAATCGCTTAGCTTCCTCGCGACTACGATTAACGTCGAGCGGGTAGTCGCCCAGCCTGCAGCCGTCGACGACGACGCTGCAAAGACGCTCTAATCGGTCCGACGGGCCATCGGGTGTGCGCGCAAAATGATCGCGCAGGGTCCTGTGTGGCGCTCCGGCGTCCGACACGTCTACACCCGCGCGATCGCTTTGAGCTCTTGGAGGACGGTAGCCCGGTTATCTTCCTCGACTACAAGATCCCAAAACCTACGCGAGAGTGCGCCGGGAGATAACGCGAAATAATGACCACCGATGCCGCGTGTGCCATTCAGCTTTATCGGCTGCAAAATGATTGCAACCGCAGTCGTTCTCTTGTGGTTACGAGCGAACTCGTCGACAAGCTGTTCCAGCCTGGCAACGTCGTTGAAGACGTCCGGCCCCAGGGCTTCGGCCTCGATCATGATTACGCCATCCGTGCAGCCGCGCAGCTGGCGAGACTTATCCTTGAGTTTCTGCTTCAAACGCACGTACGGGTCCGCCGCGAGTGACTGGTCCCGTAGGTAAAGGAGACTGCCCCCTCGCGTTATTTTGTAGTCAGTTTCACCGAACAGTTTCGCTTCTGAAAGTTGCGCGGTACCGATCCGACTTACGGTGGTCCAATAGGTTCCACCGTGCGGGCGCTCGCCGCGCACGGCAGGCCGAATGGCTACAGTTCCAAAGTCGTATGTCCGCTCTATCCGCCGAAGATCGTTCGCCGCCGCGAAAAGGTTGACGGCCTCTCTTACAGCGGAATCCGCGGCGGAACGGATCGCGCCGGATACTGCCGGGACGTCAATTTCCACGGCTACAACCGTTGCCAGGCCTGCCTTCCTAAGCGTTCGCCCGAGCGTTGAAGCCATTGCGTTGCTGAACGAAGCGACGGCACCCCGCAGCGGATCGGAGGGAAAACTGGTAACCTCGACGATGTGCGCGATGTCGTCAACGACTACACTAAAATCGGATCTGCCGCTCGGCGTGGCGGGCGCAAGTGCCACGGAACCGCCCGCGCTACGGAACTTCCAGGCAAGATCGAGCTCTACGATCGTGGGGTAGTATTTATCTGTGTCGCGTAAGCTGACGATGGCTTCACCCAACCCTCGATCCGTTTGAAAGGCACAGAAGTAAGCCGCGAGTTGCAGCACCTCGAGAACGGAGTCCTCGGTGGAGCTTCGAAGGGCTAGGTCCAACGGATGAATGTCGGCGCTCGAACGCGCCGGGTTTGCGCGCGCCCTTTCCTGCTCACCTAGCCAGTTGTCTCCCATGATGCACCGTACGATCTCGTGCGCGCGTATGATCGTATCGGCGTCGAGCTCGAGGCGCGGCGCCAGCGTGGGTGCGAATTGTAACCAATGCTCAAACATTTTTACTTGACTGCGACTACCTTGCGTGAATCGACGAAAGCGGAGACCGTCTCAATGCGTTCGTTGCGCTGACAAACGCCCCCGCGTCCTGCGCAGCGACCTCGGTGTCAGGGACCTGTCACCCAGGAGCCGGCACGCGTTACAGGCGGCAAACGCTAACGCCTCAATCCGGCGTGAGGCGGCCGATCCCTGGAGGCCGGATCGCCGGGATGGCCCTTCGCGTTGCGGCGTGAGGAGCGACGCGAGATCAGCGGTGTTCCAGACTCCAGCCTTGGTAGGTTTTAACGGCAGACTCTCTTCTGGGCGGAGGGTGGCCTTGCACTTATCGAAACCCTTGAACATGACGGCTGTAGTCTTGTTTATCCTCGTTCCCATCGCCATTGGGCTATTTTTGGCTTCCAGAACAAGCCGCACTAGTGGGGTGGCAGCCGGCAAGGACGCACACGAGGCGGCCGCCGGCACAGACGCAGAAGAGGCAGCCCTGAGGGCTCCCTTTCCCCGATTAACGTCGACGGCTTCATGGCCGAACCCGGGGAAGCTGCGCGCTATACGTGCCAAGCGAAAGTCATCGGTAGCCATGCGGAGATCGAGCACGTTGGCGGCTTTAGCGGGGCGTCGATTCGGGTCGCCCGGGGCCTCTATATCCGATCTGGCGGCGGCAGCTCCCACGCTGTGAAACACGAGGTCACGGGCGTTGACGATTCCGGAACCTTGGTGGTGACCGACCGACGACTCGTATTCCTCGGGAACGCCAAAACGCTAGTCATTCCTCTCACGAAGATCATCAACGTGGTGCAGTTTACGGACGGCCTCCGCGTCGACATCGAAAATAAGAAGCCCGTGCTTTTTGAGACCGGTAGCCGAGTCGCTGTTGTGGTAGTGGACCGAGCCCGCCACGGGCTCCTAGGGATTGACCAAGAACCGACGCCTCCGCAGCCAGCTCCGGGGGCGCGGTGAAGGACGAACGCGCAGCCCAGCGCGCCGCCTTGGGTATCGGGGCGATCACGATTCGGTGGAAAAGAATCGATCGCGAGGTTGAACTCGCGCCTGGTGACACGGAATCCGCGCCCGACATGCTTCGCGTCCAACGCCCGTAAGCGTAAACAAAGGCTGGCACTGAGTCGGGCTCGACGGCTCACTCTAGCCGAGGCTTCGCAATGATTCGCCGAGATAGTCGATCGGTTGGAGTGGCGCATCGGCCAACGCGCGCTCATAGTCGTCAGCCAGATCGTGCTTACCGCACCGGCGCAGGGTCGCAATGGCCTCCCGCTCGTAAATTGCCATCAATTCGCCGCTCATCCACATCTTGTGCAACAGCTCGCGGTCGCCGCCAGCGTGGCGGTCTGCCGATCGTTGTAAGTCTCGGTCCTGAAGCGCAAGAGTGAGCTCCGCACCCGCGTCGTAGGCCGCTTGACCGAAGGGATCGTCCTTAACGACGTGCCCTTTGCGTTGGGCCTCCTCAACCGCCGGGAAGAAGCCGTTAAAAGCCACCCACCGCAGGACCCTGCGCTCGGAAAGCGTGGCTAACTTCGCGGCTGCACGTACCGACGCTCCCGTCGCCAACGCGGCAAGGAATATCCGGACCTCGAGCTTCCGGTCATCCGGCGTGATTCGTGTTCTCAGACGCCTACTTGGCCGCCTACTTGCGCGCGTGATGCGGACGCCGGCGTGCCCCTAGAAACCCGGTTACGCGAAGCGCATCAGAGCATTCGCCAAGAGCGCGATGCTGCGGACTAAGAGTGACGCCATCGACGAAGTCAACGCGTGCTTAGAGCCGAGCCGATGGGCTCTCCTACGTATGACGCATCGTGGTTTACGTCAGACGGCGATCCTCCAGCAGGATTTTGCCAACGATCGATAGAGCTTTCGGCCGAACCGCAAGACTCGTAGTCCCCGCCGAAAATGTGTCGGCTTTTCTCATCGATGATGCCCTGCACCAGGTCGCAAACCGGGGCGCCCTCATAATTTGTAATAGCTGTGGTGCCGGTAATCGCTCCATCGCCCCCTGAGACTGTCACCCAGTATGCGCACGAAGCATCCTGACCGGCGCAGTTCTGGTCGAAAACGTCCCAATATTGATACCGATGCGACCACTGGACCGCGCCGGGGAAGTAGATTGTCCCGCCGCCGAGTGCGATCGCCGCCAATGACGAAGTGGAACCACCGCAAAGGGCGAACGCGGAGCCACCGTCTACACCATCGATCAGGATGTTACCATTTTCGTCGTACCCGTCGAAATAATAATAGTATAGGTTGGGGCACGTGTACTCGGTTGGCGTTCCGTGAGCATGAGGATAAACCAGCACATCGCCCGACCCGATGCCACTTGTCGTCACTCCCTCAATGTTTGTAACTGCGAGGTCCCCGCTGTTGGGATCAATCGCGCAGCCGACCGGATAGCCCTGCAGGTCCGTAAGCGCTCGGTGAATACGGCCTCCGCGTGTAAGCAGAAAGATCTGCTGCGTGGAGGTGTTAGTAACCCAGACGTCGCCATGCGAATCGGTGCACATACCTTGAGGCTCTTTAAAGCCCGCGATCGAACCTTCCAGTTTTAGCTTCGGTACCGAGTAAAGGTCCACTGAGTTGTAAACGTCGTCGGAAATGAAGAGCAGGCTCTTCTCGCGCTTCGCTGCTGAAGAGATCCACGTTGACCGCAACGAATGGGCCGGCAGCAGGATACCCGCAGCGGCCGAATGGTGCCGTTGCGCGATGGCAGGGGTTAACTTCGGTGAGGTAGCATTCAGCGGCGCCGGTTGGGATGCGGAAGCGCCGCCGCAGCTCGAGAGGGCAACGGCAAACAGTGCGTGGACAGCGTGTCGATTCATTTCGGCGCCTCGCTGACTGCTGTGCCACCGGGATAGCCAAAACCAGTAATTTCTTTTTTCATTGAACCGCCGCGGGGGTAGCGCCAGATGCCAACGTCAAGTTCACCGGTATCGGCGCCCACGATGCTACGTCCAACGATCGAGAACTCGTACACATGCTGAGAGCCTCCAAGCACGGCGGAACTAATTTCTCTTCCATGGCGACCGGTAATCCTGAAGCGATAGGCGACAGACGGTGAAATACCAGGGTCTGTGATGGCAACGTAAGTGCCGTCCCACGCGACTCCGCCGGGGTCGTCGAACGGATGGTCCAGTAAAACGTACTTGAAGGAATTGGAATTTTTTGGAAGCTCAGCGAATTCGAACGCGCTGGCTGGCCCGATGCCATCGACGAAGAGGTTGCCGCCCGCATCGTACGCGCAATAAAAGACGCTAGCAAAACGTGAGCCTGAATACGGCGTGGGAGAGCCGCTTGCGTGAGAATAGACTACGACCGTATCGCTAATGAGATTCGTGACCGCGAGATTGCCGCTGGTCGGATCGACAGAGCAGCCGAATGGGTACGCGCCCGGCTCGCTCAGCGTGGCGATTGGCGTTGTTCCACCATGCGCGTACTCGACGATGTTCCCAGAGAAGAAATCCGCGACCCAGACATCGCCAGCCGCATCGGCGCACTCGCCTTCTGGAGATGTAAAGCCGGTCAGCTTACCGACAAGCCGAAGCTTCGGGTAGGTGTAGACGGCGACATACGCGTCTGAACTCGACGAGTTGGAAACGTAGAGCAAGGTGCCTTTTTTTGTGGCCGGCGACATCCACCCGCGGTCCGGCTCGGCCTTTATCCCCGCGTTCGGACCAGACCACGCCGAAGCGCCTCCTGAACACGCCGCTAGACCGCTTAGAGGGGCGAGCGCCAACACCACGGCGGCGACCAGATGCGTAACGTCTCGTTGCATTGTCTCGAACCTCCTTGAGGGCTATACTCTGCAGTGATTCTTCCGCATTTCCTATCCCCGTAGCGAAAAGCGGCACAGTAGGCATCCTCAGCAGGACGCCAGTGGCGTGGAATGCCAAATACCGTGAATGACTCGCAGGGCGAACGTTGCCGACGAACTGTCGACCATTCGACGGCTCCTTCGCGACGTGCGACGAGGGATCGGTGTCGCCAAACGAGACCGTGCCATCGTCAAGGTCGTGCGGCTCGCGCTCTTTCGATTGCCGGCGCGGCAACGCGAAATAGTAAGGCGGTACGATCTCGAAGGCCAGCCTGCGCCGAGGGTGCAAGCCGACTTGGCAATTTCGCGGCGCCAACTCTTTCGAGACCGAAGAGCCGCCTTATCGCTGCTGCACGTTCAGGTATTCGGCGAACGGGGAGTGACCGAGATACCGAGGGTTTCGGAAAAAGCCGCCGTTGTCGGCGGCGAGGTCCAAAGCGCCACCCGAGCCCTGGCCCTTACGCTTTGTCAGTCTGGTAGCGGCAGGGGCTTTCAGCTTTTGCACGAGCTGTCCGTAGAGGCACGAAACGCCGCAGAGCGCGCCCACTTACTGCTGGACTTAGCCGAGGCCGCCTTTGAATGCAGCGTTGCCGGGCTCGCGACGGAGAGTGCGGAGCGCGCTGCTCCGCTTGTGGATCAACTTTCAACGAGTCATTCGGCGCAGTACGAGTGCGTCTCTGGGAGATTCGCCGCTGTGCAGGCGCGGCTCGCGCCCACATTGGCAAAAGCGACGGAGAATTCCGATCGCAGCATATGGCTCCTGCAGCAAGCCCACAGCGCCGATCCGTCGGACACTGAGATTCAACTTTGGCTTGCCGACGCGATCGCGGGCCGAGCTCTGATTCAAATTAGCTGTGGGCGCTTCGCGGAAGCTCGCCAGGCGACCGCCGAAGCGTGCGCCCTCATCCATGGCTTGGAACCGCTGCGCCCCGCTATGCTTCAGATTTTTGCGATGCGGGCTACGCTGTCCGCGTCGGCTTCGGGCGAACCAACAGACTCTATGCGGTCGCTACGTGCGCTGTTCACCCAAGCGCTTGAGGCCGGATGGCACTGCCTGGCAGGCAGGTTGGCCGCCGACATCGTTGGCTTGCATAACGTTCACGAGGACTACAATGGAGCACTTCGTTTCTACCGCAAAATCGCAACATTCCCGTTCGACGGCTCGCGAGCGATAGACCGGTTTGCAATAACTGGTGAGGCCGCGCACGCGTACATTACGACGGGGCGCCCCGCTGAGGGCTTGGCACTTTTGCGTGAAGTCGCACCGGATACCGGTGTACCCGAAAGGGAACGGCCGACATGGCACCTCGCGGTGGGCAAGGCGCTCGAGCAGCTTGGCCACACAAAGATCGCTCTGCGCGAAGCGAATGAGGCCATGGATGGGTTCATTGCGCAGGGTACTGACCGCGGCACTGCAGCCGCGCATCATCTGCTTGCGCGCTGTCACGCACACCTTAAGCATCGACGAGCCTCGCGTGAACACATCGATCAAGCTTATGAGCTCACCGCAAAGTATGGAACGCCCTATGCTTTATTTCGTGTACTAGGCGCTAAGGCGCGCATCTTTGGGAACGCGGCACTAGCGGAGGAGGCACGCGAGCTGGCCGCCGCGTTACATGCCTCCGGTCGATTCGTTAGTGTCTAGCCTAGAGTTGGAAAACTCGGTCTGGCAGGTACTGCGGTGCCTTTAATGGCTCATTAACGGCACTCGTAGAGCATCGGCCAGGGCTTTCTTATTCGGATGCGCTCACACTAAGGCTCTTCGAGCGGTACACGGCCCTAAACGAGGTGAAGGCGGCTTGTGTTCAAGCGTCGGAAATCCGCATCAAACGTACAGGATGTGCCCAATACGGGCGCCGCGGGCCAAATGTGAGCCACCTGGACGACCACGCAAAAGTAACACGAAACAGGTGGTTTCAAGGTGATCCCAACGGGATTAAGACCCGCTAGCACCTTGGCGCTGTTGACCGGCTTAATTCGCGAACGCGGCACCGGCCGATCTTGAGCTGGGTGGCGAGAAGTACCATCATCGCTAGCATGTCTAAGGTGTGACCGCCAGCTGGATAGCATCAAACTGAGCTTGAGTCGGTCGCCACAGTCCTAGGCGTCCGGTCGCGGGAATGTCTACGCGGAGCGGGCGCACGTTTTCGAGTAGCCAGGCGTAAGGACCACATAGCCACGGAGAAGGCTCGATCGATTCGGCCTTGACGATATCCGCGAGGTCAGCTACAGCCACGAAGGCGCCGCGCGTAAACAGCGCCGGATCAGGGTCGTAGCCCAGAATTCGCCCAAGCTCGGCGGTTTCGGAGCTAGAGAATGCTTGAGAAGCGTGAATAGCCAGCGGACCTCGATAAGAAGTCGTCCAGGTCCGGTTCTCGGTTCGTTTGTCGGCGTGCGCGATCGCCCATGCCCATGGCGGTCGAACGGAGAGGGCTCTCAATACAGTCTCAGTGTAACACGGTTCCTAAGCGAGCGCGTTTTGACTGCCAAAACCGGCTAGGAATTCTTCCCACACAACGGCGAGTCGCCCGCCGAGTCTTCGTCCAGGCCCGGTTCCCTGGCGCGCGGCCTGCCCGGCCTCGACGCACGGCCTCGACGCCAACGCGACATAACCGTTGTTATGTTGCCGCCATGCGGGCTCACGCGGTCGCTTCGAGCTCACTCGACCTCAAGCGACACTACGTAGCCGGCGTCGCCCTTCGGCTGCATTTTCGCGCGAGAGGGGTGTGCAAAAACCCTGCCGCGGTTTCGCGACTAGGACGCACATAGGGCGCGGGTCGCGCGCGCCGCGATGGACTGGGTCCGGACCCGGCGTGGGCTCGCGCCCCGAATCGTGGGTTGAATTTACGATCTTTAAATAGCTCACGCGACGGCCTCCGCTTGCGAGGCGCCTTCTCTCGCGCGAGCGAGCGAAAAAGGTCCCGTTTTAACGGCAGACTCTCTTCTGGGCGGAGGGTGGCCTTGCACTTATCGAAACCCTTGAACATGACGGCGGTAGTCTTGTTCATCCTCGTTCCCATCGCCATCGGGCTATTTTTGGCTTCCAGAACAAGCCGCACTGGTGGGGTGGCAGCCGGCAAGGACGCACACGAGGCGGCCGCCGGCAAAGACGCAGAAGAGACAGCCGCTGAAAGGGCACTCAGGGTCCCCTTTCCGCCGATTAACGTCGTCGGCTTCATGGCCGAACCCGGAGAAGCTGCGCGCTATACATGCCAAGCGAAAGTCATCGGCAGCCATGAGGAGATCGAGCACGTTGGCGGCTTTAGCGGGGCGTCGATGCGGGTCGCGCGGGGCTTCGATATACGATCTGGCGGCGGCAGGTCCCACGCTGTGAAACACGAGGTCACGGCCGTTGACGATTCCGGAACGCTCGTGGTGACCGACCGACGGCTCGTATTCCTCGGGGACGCCAAAACGCTAGTCGTTCCGCTTACGAAGATCATCAACGTGATGCCGTTTACGAACGGCCTCCGCGCCGACATCGAAAATAAGAAGCCCGTGGTTTTTATGACCGGTAGCGGAGTCGCTGCTGTGGTAGTGGACCGAGCCCGCCGCGGGCTCCTGGGGATTGACCAAGAACCGACGCCCTCGCAGCCAGCTCCCGAGGCGCTGTGAGGGAACGAACTCGCAGCTCAGCGCGCTGTTAAGACTGCCTTTTCGCGCGCGAGGGGAGTAAATAAACCCTGGCGCCCCCTCGACGTCGCGCGTCGTGTTTACTGTTGGCCGGCGGGTCTAACCACGACTCGCCGATCTGGGCGCATAAAAAGAGGGCTACGGGTTCTAGACCTCACGTATTGGCTGACCCGTTTTTATATCGAGAAGTACCATTATCGCTAGCGAAGGCAGACGGGCGATCGACGATTCGAGATCCGACGTCGCGCTCGACCGATGTTCCCGCTGCGCCAGAGCCAGCGGCCTTGACGGTTTAGCCGGGCCAAGGCTCCGCAACAGCCCGTCAACGTAGTACGAGGTCAGACGAGGCTTCTCCCCAAACGCCTAACTTAGGTTGAATGTCACCGCCACAGTGTCGGAATATTCCCCAGCGGTGACGCCGCCCTGCCGATATTGAAGTTTCGCGAAAATCACCGCGTTGAAGGTCGTGACCGTCTGGTTTATCGTCTCGGGCGAGCTTCCGCCCGTCCCATCGCCCCACACGATATTGTAGTTGGATGTCATATAGAAGTTGTATTCGAGAATCTGTGAGCTATCGGTTCCGTTCCTCCACATCTCGCGATAGCGGGAGAACTGGTTGGCGTTGCCGGGCGAGATCGCGATGGTGGCGAGAAGCTTCGCCGGATTGCAGGTCAAGGTCACGACCGCCGTGGCGAATCGACCTGCTTCGGAGAGCGGATCGTACACGAAACGGAGCGGCGCCGTGACCGAGGCCCTGCAGAGCGTCGTGAGTGAGCCGGCGCGATGAACGACGGCCTTGAGGCGCACGCCTTGGGCCATCGCGGGTGCCATCGATACGGCGAAGAGTGCCCCCGCGAAAATCAGCGTTCGACGCACGTTTGCACCCCCAGGTCGACCTTAAAATCATTAGACGTCGGAACGACGAGATCGAATGAGCACGGCCCCGCGTCGTAGGTGATGGTTCCCCGATACGTTCCGGGTCTGAGGCTCTCGAAAAAGAACTCGCCATTCTCACCGATGTCGGAGACGAAGGCCCCGCCCGGGCCGGCGATCTGGAAAACGCCATAGCGCGGCGGAAAGATCTTCGAGCCGTGGCGGACGACCAGCGTGCCGACGAACAACTGTACCTTGCTCACCGAGAAGTCGACGGCATCGGCGCTCTGGTTCCGCGGGACCACGACTTTCTCGGTGGCATCGGCCTGGTACTCGGGCATCGTTTCGAGACCGCCGAGCTCCACGTGGTTGTCGATGTACGGCGTCATGTTGGGGACGACGATGTAACCGCGATTATCGGTCGTCCCCTGCGTGACGCCGGAGAGCAAAACCGGCGTTCCGCCCGGGCCGCTGACACCCACCAGCCCGTATGCGTTTTGCAGGGGGCGAGTGAAGAAGACGCCTTCCTTGAAAAACGCAAGTGCGCCCGAGAATCCAACGAGCGCGCTGCTCCCGCCGGCAGCGTCGGTAGCCTGTTCTTGGACGTCAAAGTTGTCCGCATTGTACTGTGCGTTTTCGAAGAGCGACTTTTGACCTCCGCCAACCTGGGCCGTTGCGGTGTACGCGAGTTGTCCGGGGGAGTTTGCGGCTGAGTTGGTGTATGAGACCGCCGTTGTTGTCTGTCCCCCGGTGTCGGACGTTTGCGCCTGCAGGTACCCGGTGCGCCCCACGTTGAGCGCGACGGCAACTCCAGCCGTCCATGTGTTCTGCTCGGGGCCGGTCGCATTGGGTGCTCCGGTATTTGGTGGCAACGCATTGAGCGTGAAGAATGATCCCCTGTTGCGGGCGAGCGAGACGGTCCAGCTCTCTTGGCCTCCAGTGTGGAAGTTGAGTTCGCTGGTCAGTTGGTCGGAGGGTCCGCTGTCGCGATTGTGTGTGTCGGTGTGCGAGAGGTCAATGTTGACGAAAGGGGAGAAGCGATAACCGAAGGACTCATACGTTGCCGCGGTGCTGCGGTCGGAAGTAACCGGCAGTGCTATCGTCGCGTAATCGTTGCTGCGAAGTAGGGCCGCGGCCTGCGCGGAGATTCGGCCGCTGATAAACGAGTAAGTCGCACCTTCGGCGTGCCCACTGACCCCGCGTGCATCGCTGAGTGCAGCTCCGAGGTCTACCTGGCCGATCGGCATCCGAGCGCTCAAGCTCGGTCCGCCGCCGACGATCCCCCGCGAAGCTTCGAAGGCCGCCCCGCCGGTAAACGCATTCGTGAACCCGAGCCGGTACGAGCCGACAGCGGCGAGTGGACCATAGACGTCGTTGACGCCGAACGGGTTGAGCCGGACGAAGCCAGCCTGATAGTTGTAGTCGCTAACGCCCTTGGCCAAAACCTCTTGGGCACCGTAGAAAGCCGTTCCGAACTGCGTCATGTTGCCGAAGGCGTCGTGCAGAACGATCTGGGTGACGTTCGTCCCGACCGGAAGGTTGAGGTTCTGGAGTTGGAACGGGCCCGGCTGCAGTTGCACCGTTTGATACAGAACGCCGTTGACGTAGATGTCCGCCTCGGTCGGCGAAAGAGCCGTCCCCGAGAACGTCGGGGTCGGGTTGCGGATGAAGTCGGGCTGGAGGTTGAAGTTGCGCGATATGCTCAACCCTCCGATCACGAAGTTCGTCGTGAGCTGGTTGCTCGTAACGGCCTGATAGTCGCCGAGGACTGCGGTGCTCATATCTTGATTGTTGTCGAACGTGAACGCGTACAATCCACGATGAAAGCCCATTGCATCGACGTTGTTGGTAGCGTCAAAGCGCCCGGTGTTGTTACTGAAGCCGGCGTCGAAGAATCCGCCGAGCTCGCTCGGACTGAGCCTGGCGAGCGACTCGGTGACATCGTAGCTAAGGAAGCCACTCGTAACGGCATGCGGCTGCTGCGTCTGCGAGTGGGTGGAGCTCAAGTCGACGCTTGTGCCCGACGCCGCCAACGCGATAGCATTGGTGATGCGAACCTTTAGCGTTAGGTTGGCGGGATCATAGTTGTAGCTTATCGCCGGGGCTAGCGCCCTAAGCGACACGTAGGGAATGCCGCTGACGGTGTGAATCGCGCTCTCGGGGAACTTGATCTCCGCTTCACGGAGGGCATCGGCGGGAAGCCAGATGTCGTTGTCGAGAACGAGCGCGATGACGACGCCCCGGTCTACGCCAGCGACCGTTAGGTCCAGTGGCGCGCGTTGTGGGGCAGCAGCTAAGGCGTGGCCGGTCAAGGCAAGCACGAGAAGCAGCACGACCGCGGCACTGTGGCGCCGCGCATTACGCACCGCAGACGCCCGACTCGACCTCGATTTTCTCGGCTGGTACGTTCATGCTTGTCGGCGGCCCGATCGTCACCGAGCGAACGTCGCGGCAGTCGTTTTGCGGCATGTGGTATGAGAAAGCCCGCTTACTGTCGATCAGGACGTACCAGCCGCGGAACGGCTCCGAAAAAATTACTTTACCCGCGTCATTGCGCCCGATGATGCGAATCTCGTCGCCGCCCAGGTGCGTGTTTCCGGAGTTGGCGATCGTGAACTGCACGGTTCCGTGTTTTGCGGCTGCCGCGGTGATTTCGCCGGACATCTTCACCGCCAGCGGCTCTTGGAAGATTGGGACAGTGAAACGGGTACGGATGTTCAACTGCACCACCGGGCCGCTGGGCTGGTTGCCGCTCAGTGGGGGAAGCACGTCGAGAACGATGCGGTAAGTCTTCTCGACTACACCCGGCGGGCTCATGATCGCGGCACGGATCTGTTGCAATCCAAATAGTGGGATCGTGACGAGTTGCGGAAAGACGATGACATCATGCGTCGGCGCCATTTTGACGCTGCCGTCAGCGGCGTCGCCGGTCCAGGTGAATGCTGAGACTTGAATGCGCAAGGGCTGGTCTGAAGGATTGCGGATCGTGATTTGCGCGACGCGTGCGGGCGATGTCAGAGTGACCGTGACCGGCGAGATGTCGATTCCCCCCGCCCGCGCGCTCCCGGTTAAGTACAGCCCGAAGCCAATGGCGATAAACGCCGTGATCGATCGTCGAAATGCGTACTGCATTGCGCCAGCTGCCGTCGTTTACGGTCCGAAGTTGAACGTGAAGGTGACGGTGTCCTTATAAGACCCGGCTCCCCCGGGAATACCCGTGTCATTGTAGGGGATCGCGCAGACGTTATAAGTCTGCGACGAACCCGTGCCGGCACCAAGGCTCTCGCTTGCGCCGTTCGACAACTGGTTGCTCGTGCACACGAGGTCGTTGAAAAGCACGTAGTACAGGTCATATTGGTTACTGTTCTGCGCAATCCATTGCGGAGGGGGGGCGCCGACGTTTGGGCTGGTCGGCGTGACGGACACCGACGCGCCGTTCGTGCAGGCATACGTGAAGGACGAGGTCCCTGGCGTGGCGATTAGTTGGACCGGATTGAAGTACATGGTCAGCGTGGCCGGCTGCGTGAGCACATCGCAGTTGTTCGTGACGGCGGCGCTGACGTTCAGTATCGCCTGGTTCGTTGCGGCGGCCGCCGGCGTCATACCGCCGATCGCGAAAAGCGCTACGCCGAGAACGGCCGGCGCGAGGGATTTTAACGCGTGGGTCATGGAATGCCCTCTTTTTTAGTTAGGAGCGTTACGCACCATTGGTTACGGTCCGAAGTTAAACGTGAAGGTGACGGTATCTACGTAGGTCCCGGCCGGCGAGGTCTGATTCCCATTGTTCGGGGTCGCGCAGATATTGTAGGTTTGCGACGACCCCGTGCCGGCACTAAGGCTCTCGCTTGTTCCGTTTCCAAGCTCGGGGGGCTGGCACGTCAGGCTGTTCCAGAGGGTGTACGTCAGGTTGTTGGCGCCGTTCTTTGCCTCCCACGATTCATAAGGGACATAGTTTGGGCTGGTCGGGATGACTGCTACCGACGCGCCATTCGTGCAGGCATACGTGAAAGACGACGTCCCCTCCGTCCCGAATGGCCGAGCAGGATCGTAGGTCATGGTGAGCGTGCCAGGCTGCGTGAGCACATCGCAGTTGTTCGTGACGGTAGCGCTGACGTTCAGCACCGCTTGGTTGGTGGCTGCGCCGACCGGCGCCATGCTGCCGATGGTGAGCACTGCGCCAATGACGGCCAGCGTGAGGAATTTAAAGACGCGGATCATAAGGCTTATCCGCCTTTGTTGTTAACAGCGTTACGCAACGTCGGTTAAGGTCCGAAGTTAAATGTGAACGTGACTGTGTCGGTGTATGTCCCAGCCGGCGAGGTCTGTTGCGCGAGATTCGGGATCGCGCAGATGTTGTACGTCTGCGATGCGCCAGTGCCGGCGCTTAGGGACTCGCTTGTGCCGTTCGTCAACTGACCGGTCGTGCAAGTCAAGCTGTTCCAGAGCGTATACAGGAGGGTGTTGGCACCACTTGTCGTCTCCCAATTCGGGGCAGTGACGACATTCGTGCTGGCTGGCGTGACCGCTACCGACGCGCCGCTGGTGCAGGCATACGTGAAGGACGAGGTCCCCAACGTGGCGACGTTGGTGAGTGGATCGTAGCTCATGGTCAGTGTGGCGGGCTGCGTGAGCACATCGCAGTTGTTCGTAACGGTGGCATTGACGGTCAACACCGCTTGATTGGTCGCTGCGCCGGCCGGCGCGATGCTGCCGATAACGAGCGTTGCGCCGATAGCCGCGAGCGCGAGTGACTTGAAGGTGGCGGTCATGTGGTCTCCTTGCATCCGTTTTAAGAAGCGTTGCTTAGATTGACTTACGGTCCGAAGTTAAACGTGAACGTGACAGTGTCGACGTACGTGCCGGCCGGCAAAGGTCCGACCGTTTGCCCGGAGTACGGAATCCCGCAAATGTCGTAGGTCTGCGACGACCCGGTGCCGGCACTAAGGCTCTCGCTTGCACCCGGCGACAGCTCGTTTGTCGCGCACGCTAAGTCGTTGTAGAGGCTGAATATCAGATCGTTACCGTTGTATTGTGCCTCAAAGTTGCAACATCCGTATGTGTACAAGCTGGTCGGCGTAACCGCGACTGACGCGCCATTCGTGCAGGCATACGTGAAGGAGGACGTCCCCAACGTGCGGATGGGTTGGATAGTATCGAGGCTCATGGTCAGCGTTAGCGGCTGAGTGAGCACATCGCAGTTGTTCGTGACGCTGGCGCTCACGTTCAATACCGCCTGATTAGTGGCAGCGCCGACCGGCGCCATGCTGCCGATGGTGAGCACTGCGCCAATGACGGCCAGCGTGAGGAATTTAAAGACGCGGATCATAAGGCTTATCCGCCTTTGTTGTTAACAGCGTTACGCAACGTCGGTTAAGGTCCGAAGTTAAATGTGAACGTGACTGTGTCGGTGTATGTCCCAGCCGGCGAGGTCTGTTGCGCGAGATTCGGGATCGCGCAGATGTTGTACGTCTGCGATGCGCCAGTGCCGGCGCTTAGGGACTCGCTTGTGCCGTTCGTCAACTGACCGGTCGTGCAAGTCAAGCTGTTCCAGAGCGTATACAGGAGGGTGTTGGCACCACTTGTCGTCTCCCAATTCGGGGCAGTGACGACGTTCGTGCTGGTCGGCGTGACCGCCACTGCCGCGCCGCTTGTGCAGGCGTACGTAAAGGAGGAGGTCCCTAACGTGGCGACGTTGCTTAGCGGATCGTAGCTCATGTTGACCGTCGCCGGCTGCGTGAGGACATCGCAGTTGTTCGTAACGGTAGCGTTGACGGTCAGCACCGCTTGATTCGTCGCTGCGCCGGTTGGCGCCATGCTGCCAGCGGCGAAGAGCACCGCGCCGAGAACGGCCAGCGTCAAGGACTTGAAAATATGTCTCAATCTGCTTCCTTCCTACAAAAAGGAATGCGACCGAGGGCTTACCGGTGTCCCACGGTAGAACAGCTGTTCGCCGCTAGGTTGCCCCTCCCCCTTTCAGGGTCCTCGACTTCGACCGCGGATGGGCGCGTCTTGTCTCGGGCTGCCGTAAAGCGCGCAATGGGACCGATAAGTGCCGCGGATCCGTCTGAGGGCGGCTTCTCGTCGGACCCCCGGCGGCCACTTCAAACTGTACCAGGCGTGGCCACTTCAAAATGTACCAGCCCGAGCGTTGTAAAGTTCGTCGTTGTTTAGTTTAGGTCGTGGCCTTGGCCTTCCGGTTACGGGCGGAAAGGCTGTGCTCGTGAAGCCGATAGCTCTTGCCTCGAATCTCGATGAGGTGCGAATGGTGCATGAGGCGGTCGAGGAACGCCGCAACGGCCGGCGTGTCACCAAAGAGCTGGGGCCAGTCGTCGAGGGGCCGGTTTGAGGTTAGGATCGTCGAGGTGCGCTCGTAGCGGCGCATCACGATCTCGAGCAAATCTTCGGCGGCGTTAGCTGGCAGCTTTCGCATCCCCAGGTCATCGATAATGAGCAGCGGGATCTCGCTGTACATTGCGATCGCCTCAGTTCGTTCGCCCGTGGCATTGGCCAGCAGCAGATCTTCGAAGAGCACATGCGCCTCGCGATAAAGAACGCGGAAGCCGGCGTGAATCGCGGCCATGCCGATGGCCTGCGCGATGTGGCTCTTGCCAACGCCGGCATTGCCGAGCAGCAAAGCATCTTCGTGCTGTTCGATGAATCGGCAGTTGGCTAGTTCAAAGATGAGCGCTCGGTCGAGCGTGTTGAACTTCCAATCGAAGGCATCGAGGGTTCTCTGGTCGCGAAAGCCGGCGGCTTTGATGCGCCGTTCGATCAGTCGGTCGCGCCGTCGTTGCAGCTCGTCGTGAACGAGGAGCCCAATAAAATCGAGCGGTCCCAGGCTGTCGGCCCTGGCTTGTTGGGATCGGATGGAAAGCGTATCGGCCATACCGCCTAATCGCAGTTGCCGAAGGGCGCGGTCAAGTTCATCGCTGGTCATGAGGGTGCTCCTTGCGTTAGCGTCGCGAAGTGATCTGCGTATGTTGTGATTTCCGGGATGATGCGGTGCTCGTTTTTGAGCTTGAGCGGAGTCGCGTGGTGCGAGAGATAGGTGCGCAAAAACCTGAAGCTCGAAATGCCCGAGGACACGGCAAAGGCGCAGGCGCAATCGACGGCTGCGGCATCGTAGCGGCGTAGCAGATCGAGCATTCCGTAGAGCGCTCGCAGCGCGGTGGCGCCGCGGTCCTCAACGAGCTTATTGGCAAAGGCTCGGCAGCCCGAGCCGGCACCACTGATACGGGCGGCGAGTTGCTCAACCTTGATCGGGGTTTGCTTGGGCCGATCGGCGTCGTGGGTTCGCCGCTGCCCCTTGTAAAGTGCGATCGTGTGCTCGCGCACGCACTCGTGCGTTTCTCGATCCAAAATGCGCAGCCACAGCCGGCCGACGTGAACCGGAACTCTGCGGCCGGCATAGCGCGGCGGCGCTGAGTAGTACGCGCCGTCGACCTCGATGTGCCCGTCGAAGTGAACGGTGCGCTCGCAGATCCGATAATACTCGAACCGGGCCAGCGGGAGCGCCTGGAGGAACGGCTTCTCCTCTTCGAACATGGCGCGCACTTGGCGTTTGGTCGTGCCGTGAATGCGCGTCATCGCCCAGCGCTCGTCCCAGTGATCGAGATAGGCGTTTTGTTCCTCGATGGTCTCGAACCGACGTCCCTTCAGTGCCGTCTCTTGGGTGTAGCCGATCTCCGACTCGACCTTCCCCTTGAGATCGGGTGCGTACGGTCGGCATGGCAGCGGAACAACGCCGTAGTGCTCGAGCATCTTGGCGTAGAGCGGGTTGAGCTGGGGATCGTAGATATCGGGCCGCAGTACGCCCTCTTTAAGATTGTCGAGTCGGATCGTATGCGGCGCGCCACCGAACTTCGCGAATGCGTCTTCGTGCAGCTTGCCCCAGATCTCGCTCGACGATTCCCAGACGACCCGCCGAAATGCACGACGGCTGTTGCTCAGCTTCATCACGAACAGCCGTGGTCTGCGATATTTCCCGGTCTGCGGGTGCCGCGTGAACGCACCCTCGCCATAGTCAACTTGCGCTTCTTGCCCGGGATCAGTCTCAAATCGGCAACTGACTTTGGGTTGAGCCGGTCGCAGCTTGCCAACGAAACGTTTTACCGCGTTGTAAGCCCCGTCATAGCCGTGATGCTCGACCAGATCCTGGTAGATCGCCACCGCGTTACGGCCCTTGGCGGCCTCCGCCTCAATGAAGCTCCGATACGGCTCGCAGGAGCTGCGCGATGGCGCTAAGTCGGTGGCCACTTCTGGTACACTTTGCGGCTCCGCGGCAAGTTCGCGGGCCATGCCCCGGATCGTCGCTCGGTGGAAGCCGGTCTCTCGTGCGATCCGCCGCTCCGGCCACCGGAGGCGTAGCAGACCGATGATTGTTTGTCGCTCGTCCATGCTCAGTCGATTCATAAACGACATCTTGCGACGCCGCCCTGGCATGCTCGGGCTAGATCACCTCACGGGTGGTACACTTTCAAGTGGCCACCGACCCCTGGTACATTTTCAACTGGCCACAGGTGGTACATTTTGGGTGGCCACCGAGGGTCGGACATCATTGCGGTCTGTTAGCGCCGGAGTAAGAATTGACCCACCCCGCCGGTTGAAAATTGACCCACCTGAACCCTCGGCGAACTATGTTCGCATGCTGCAAAAGGAGTTTCAGGTGGAGATACAAGTCTGCATCGGCAGGGGAAGGGGATCCGTGCGATCGCCCGAGAGACGGGCATCGCGCGCAATACGATCCGCGCGATCCTTGCGGGCAAAAGCGACGGGTCCTACGGCCCGCGCCAGGGTCGCCCGACCAAAATCGACGCCCACAAGGGCTACTCAAGAGCGCATCGAGGCGGCCGGCAAGATCCGGCTGCCAGCGACGGTGCTATTGCGGGAAATCCGCGCTAAGGGCTACGAGGGCGGCATCACGCAGCTCAAAGAGTACCTTCGCGAGATTCGGCCGGCGCTGCCGGATGAGCCGGTGGTGCGCTTTGAGACCGAGCCCGGTCGGCAGTTGCAGATCGACTTCGTGGTCTTCCGGCGAGGCGAGGTGCCGCTACGCGCATTTACCGCCGAGCTGGGATACTCGCGCTACTCGTACGTCGAGTTCACGGGCAACGAGAGCGGCCTGACGCTCGTCGCGTGCTTGGAACGCGCTCTACAGTATTTCGGCGGCGTTCCCATGCATGTGCTCTGCGACAATCCCAAGACCATCGTGATCGAACGGAACGCGTATGGCGATGGCCTCCATCGCTACCAGAAGGCTTGGCTGGATTTCGTCAAGCACTACGGCTTGCGCGTCAAACTCTGCTCGCCATATCGGGCGCAGACCAAGGGCAAAGTCGAGCGATTCCATCGCTACCTGCGTGAATCGTTTTTCAACCCGCTACAGGCGGCGCAAACCGATCTCGTCGACGTCGCCTTAGCCAACCGAGAGATACGGCCCTGGCTCGACGAAGTCGCCAACTGCCGGGTGCACGCAACGCTCAAAGAACGGCCTCTAGATCGGTATGCCATTGAACGGCACGCATTACGCCCGCTGCCGCTGCCCTACGGCGGTCGGCAACTCGTCACGCCGGCGCCGGTCGGCATCGCCGTTCCGACGCCGATCGAATCGCTACAGCATCCCTTATCGGTGTACGACCTTGTTGCCCAGGAGGTCGGCGCATGATCGATCTCGAGCGCATCGACGACCTTTGCCAACGGCTCGCCCTTGGTACGATGGCTACGCACTTAGCCCACGTCGCTGAAGAGGCAGTACGCAAGGAATGGAGCTACCGAGAGTTCTTCGAGCGGCTGTTGCAAGCCGAGCATCGAGAGCGGCAAGAGCGTAGCCGCGTTCAGCTTACCAAGACCGCTGGCTTTCCAGCAATCAAGACGCTCGAACAGTACGATTTCGGCTTCGCGACCGGAACTCCCAAAGCGATGATCAACGAGCTGACATCGCTAGCGTTCGTCGAGCGGGCTGAAAATGTTGTTCTGCTCGGGCCGAGCGGCGTCGGCAAAACACACTTGGCGATTGCGATCGGCTACAAGGCGACGCAATCGGGAATCAAGACGCGCTTTGTTTCGGCGGCGGACCTTATGCTGCAACTCGCCTCGACCTATCGGCATGGTCGGCTCAAGGAATACATCCGCCGAGCGATCCAAGCACCCAAGCTGCTAATCATCGATGAGGTCGGCTATCTGCCATTCTCTCGTGAAGAAGCCAGCCACTTCTTCCAAGTTATCGCTCACCGCTACGAGCACGGGTCAGTCATCATCACCAGTAACTTGCCGTTCGCGCAGTGGGATACGACATTCGCTGGCGATGCGACGATGACTGCGGCGATGCTCGATCGGCTGCTGCATCACGCGCACATCGCGACAATCAGCGGCGAGAGCTATCGACTACGCGAGCGCAAGAAGGCGGGAATCAAACTGCCCGCGGCAAAATCCGCACCGAAGGTGGTGTCGAAAATTAAACCGGCGATCCTACCCCAAAGTGGGTCAATTTTACAGCCGGCGTTAACACGGTCCGACCTTTGGTTGTCGAGAATGATGATTATCGATACCTAGGCGGACCCTTGGCTTGCTTACCGCTACCCTCGATCCGGTCCCTCTCGCGACGGCGAAGAGCCAGTTTCCAAACAAGCACAATCCGCACAGGGCGCTGCGGCGGCATCCTCGCGGCCGTCACCATCCGTGCTAAAGACTATAGTTATTTGCGGCAAAGGCGGTTTTACGTTTAGATACCGCGATGTATGCTCGCCGTGCCATCCAGTAGCTGAATAACGACGCGGAAGTTGAGTCAGTTGCTGTCACGCGAAAAATAGGCAAGCTGTGCAGGCGCCAAGTAGATTCCCATTATCGTCCTCCGCCAGAATCGAGATTTCCGAAGTGCTGCCAGATGGCTGAACGGAGAAACCTATCGGTATCTCAGCGGAGCCGCCAGCCCCCACCATTTGGTGCGGCGTTAAAAGCGTGGCACCAATTAGGTTTCCGATAATCTGCAGGTTCGGCGCGACTGGCGACCCCGTAAAGTTGTTGAATCACCTCACATCTGTTGCTACGAGCGCTTTCGTGGGTGCTTCCGAGCCGAAACGTCCGTGTTCGACCCAAAGTTTTCCATCTTCGTCCTCGATAAGTATGGTTTGAGCGTCGAGGGCTTGAAAGGCTCTGACGCCGCTAGCCACGTGCACGCTAACCTCGCTCGGATGACCCGGTGTGACCCCCTGAAGGGCCAGCGACGCTTGCAGCGATAGAGTCCCGTCGTAGGTGAGAAAAAAGACCGTGTTAGCGTCGAGTGCTTGCAGCTGTTGAACATTGGTGCTGATCTGCATCCGAGGTTGTTGGCTCCACAGAATATCGTCGGTATCGATAAAGAACAGGCGTTTATCGTCCGTCTGCTGGAACGCCCACACAGCATCCGAAATCGCCGGTTCCGGGTTCTGCGCATCGGTTGGATAGGCCCTGAGGCGATCGTCGACCGAAAGCACCAGAGTGCGCTGCGAGTCGATACTCTGGAACGCACGGACGCCTGTGGCAACTTGCACTGGCTTTGCCGGGTCAGACGTTGGGCTGGTCTGCCAGAGTTTTCCGCCGCTATCTAGTACCATCAAACCGCCGCTAGAAGTGGCCTTGAATTTCGATATCCCCAAACCGAGAACACTCGTCCGACCCGTCCCCGCAATTCGGTATGGGCCATATGCATTGTCCGCCGCGGTCTGCTTTCTCGTGCTCGACGAAACGCAGGTGCGGTCTTTTGCGTCCGCCTGCCGCCAGACAAAACCTTGCACACAGGTTCCCTGCGGCCTCCAAACGAGAGCGGGCGCGATCCGGCTCGGACCCGACGCATTGTCCAATGCAACTTGCGTGCGTGTACTCGGTGTAACGCAAACGTGGTCGTCCGGGTCTGCCTGACGCCACACGAACCCCTGCACGCATGTTCCGAGTGGGCCGCCGAACGGAGCGTTCTCAACGAACAGAGCACCGTCACGTCTCAACACCAGCACCTCGCTATCCGACACCGCATCGAAGGTTTGAACGCCACGATCGACCTCCGTCGACGTGGAAGAACTTGCATTTCCATCAGCAGTAGGGAACGGCCCGCGTTCGAGGCGCAGGATCCCGTCGGTTCCAAGGATGAAGACACGCTGGGAGTCGATGGCTTGAAATGTGCGCTGCGGATAGCCTGCGGCCAATGACAAATCGTCATTCTGCCTCAACTTTGCGACATTGACTGTTGTGCGTGTCCTTTGCCGAAAAGTGGTGTCAGGCGAAAACGTCTTCGGCTTCACTATTGACACATCTGAAACGTATCGAATCTCGGGAAGAGGTCTGGTGATCTGTATGGGCGGTCTCTGCTTAAGATATCGCTGCAAGTGGATTTTTACCGCCGGGTCGGCCACCTCTGCAATAATCGCTTGCCAGGGAAAATCCTCAACATCCCTATTGTTTTGGGCTTCGGCGGGTGTTGATGCTGGCGTGCTTGCGGCAGCAACCTCCCTCGCGGTCGGATCATCTCGCTGCGCCTTCTCGGGAGCCTTGCCAGGGGGATACGCGTAGTGCAATGTGACTTCCCCATCAAACCCGAAGGGCGGAGCTTCATTACCTGAATACGCAGGCGAAAGAAAATGCAGTTGAGTGGCCACGCCAGGCGAGACCTGTGTTTGCCCTAGTTGGCCAGCTCCCGCGCCACTTATCGCCCAAGGTGTTCCTGAACCGGAGATAGATCGCAGTGAAGACGCCCCTTTAGGCCAAGGCAGGGATATGTAGTAGTCACGTGCACCCTCCTCTTCAGGTTCCAGCGTATGGATCAGCGCACTACAGTTGCCCTCGTCGCCTTGATTTCGAATAAAAAATGCCCAGTGTTCGGTCAACTCTCCTGGGCTGGACTCATCTCCTGGAAGATGTAGCGCCATCGAAAACACAGGATGAAGCTCGGAAATACCTCCTGAATGCACCCCGTCAATACCCATGAGTCCGGTCACGACAGCATTTGCGGAGAAAACAGTCGGCGAAACCCCGAGAAGTTGGTTTACCTTTGAAATGGCTGATGGGTAATAGCCAGAGCCAAACGCCGCCGCCGCAGGATCTGGGGGGCCAGCTTCTAGCGCGGCCGCGCCGAAGGCATGCCACCACGCGCTAGAAAAATGGGGCTGGATAGTTTCCTGAGAATCGAACTCCAAGAGAAGTCCTCCGTACGGGAAGTTCTCGCTGGGCGTTGAGTCTTTAGGTGGTCCCGCATCTTTCATCTGGTTGCTGCCGACTGTCACTCCCATAAGCGATCCCTTCTCGTCGCCTGATAATCCTGGCACTAAGCTCATGTTGACGTCGTAGTCCTGAGGGTATACACCCGACCAATCACTGAAATGAAGCCAGCCACTGTAAGTTACTGGCCACCAATTCAAATGGCCGCGGATTGGATCCGCGGGACAAATACCTCCCGCAGCTAGAACGAAGCTGCCGAAGTTGCTCAGAGCGTCGAACTGGTCCATAGTCACGGCTTGAGACGTGCAATCGCTCGCGAGTTTGCTTGGGTCCACAGTGGTCGCGCTTGTGTGACTGGCGGCTCCAACTAAAGCCCCAAAGGGTCCGAGCAAGATACCACCAAAAACAGCTGCACCATAACCTGAGCTCGACGTGCTGAAAGCTGGTCCGCATGCAGCGCTGAAATCCGGAAGGTCCTTAGGATTGTCAGATTCGTGTTTCTGAGGCCACCATTCGGGATTCAACGGCAGGCTGTTAGCGTCAATTTGGTTATAGATCAAGTCGAAGGGCTTGGTACCCGGTGAATAAGGGGCCGGCACGGTCGATGGCTTCAGCGGGTGATCGACTTCCAGCGCAACCCATGCCGTACCAGTATACTGAGATGACGGGCATTGGTGCTCCTCGCCACCGTCGGGGCTATAGTAGCCGTTGTCGGGGTAACCGGCGTTGCGATTGCCGGGCCAGCCGTCATCGATAAACCCAAGGGTGAGATAGAGATTCTTGTCGGTAGATCCAGGATAAACAAAGAGCCTTTCCCCGTTGAGACCGGGGAGCCCGGGAATCCCGCTATAGCCTGTGCCGTAGCCTCCGTTCTGGATGTAGAATTCGTAGTTTCCGCCGTTCAAAGTACCGATGTACTGAAGCGGCTTGCCCGTACCGGGCAACGAAGCCATGCCGTAGTATTCTCCCGCATTTGCAACCGGGTCAATATACGAGTACCACGTGGCTCCACTGCCTCCCGTCTGAGCGCAGCCACCCGCCCACAATGTCACATAGTCTCCGGCTGCGTAACTGACGTCCGGGTACGGAACCTCAGGCTGCGTAATCGTCGGCTGATCGATCGTATAGTAAGTTCGCGCGTAAGTACTATCTGTCCAAGTTGTCTTACCGATCCAATCATCGTTGCCGTGTCCAGACTGATCGACGTGGCCCTTCCAAGCGCACCGAAGATTACCGTTGTAGTTGACGATGTTGCTCCAAGGCTTACCGTTGGGCGATTTGCCGATATTGCACGAGAAAGGTGCATACAACACCGTTGGCTGATACTGCTGATAAAAGTTTAGGCAGTTCGCAGATAGGGCGGGGACGCCGTTGACCCCCGTTGTCATAACGGCGCCATTACAGGTCGCCGTATAAATGCCCCCAGGCGGAGCCTCTGCCATGGCCGGCGGAGAAGAGCGCAGCGCAGCCGCAGTAAAGGCCAGTAAAGCGAATGCGAATAGACATCCCTGGTGGCTTCGACGTGTCTTCTTTTCCATAGACTTCCCTTCTGTATCCATCTTGAACTGTTCAGATCCGCCGCCGAACGGAATAGGCTGCGAATTGTGCGGATAGAGGCATAGAGAGGACCGATCAATTCGAGCAGTGAGGCACGGGAGGGCGACGAACGGCGGCGTTACCGGCGCCCGAATTGCGATGCAAAGGCATCGCGCCGATCCCAATAGGCGGTAAGCGGGAACGTGCACTTAAACCCTTTTCAGCCAGCGCTTTTAAGCAAGTTATCGCTTCGTTGGGAATCGAAACCACGCCTGCAACACGATGCCCAGACGCGCACTGACCCGAGAACGCGCCGAACGCTTCTGAAGAAATCGATATCGGGCACTCACACGGTTAGATGTGCGTTTAGACTTGTTAACTCGTTAACAACCGGTAGCGCCAAGCGACGTTCTTTTTGAACGCCATTGACACGTATTACAGGCACTGCGATATTGCTCTGATTGCTTTCTAGAAGTGGGCCGGACAAATACCTCATACACCTAAAGACGACGGGAGAGATACCCGGCAATCCCAATCTCCGCTGGCTCTTTGCACGTTCGCGGTCAACTGAAAGTATGTAGAGCATTATTTACATAAGTCCTCGAACCTGACGCCTAGCCCGATAGCGAATGCTTAGAAACGTCGTAGCTAGCGCCGTCAATCCTCCTGCAGCCGCCGGAAGCAAGACCTTTTCTACGATATCCCATGCCAGCGTTTCCATATCTAAGATCTCAGGCGCGAGCTTGTGGCCGCGCGTTCTGAGCTATCTGCCAGGTCGTGTTCCCGAAGGGCTACGATCGAGCTGGCCACTGAGTCGATGGCTCACTCGAAAGCCAAGACTGCGCGAGCTGTCGACCGGCTTAGTTCGCGAACGCAACAACGTCCGATTTTGAGCTGGGTGGCGATAAGTACCATTATCGCCAGTTTGAACGACGCATTCGACCACAACCTCGCGCCGCCAATCGGCTGCACATTCTTCTCGGCATTAGGCAGAGACTTTCGTCGTCGAATTCGGCTTCCAGCGCCGGGCCCCGATCGACAATCCTGGGTGTCCCACTGCCGCGCGCCTCGGGCACCCGGTCCAGCATGGAGTACGCCTGCGGCTTCGACCTGAGCCAGCTGTACAGCTGTGTAGTGCTCCCCGCGCCTGACACAGAAAGAATGGCTTGCCTACCCTATTTGGAGGGAAGTCATGCCAAGATCCTACCGCCGTTTCAGCCGCGAGTTCAAGATGCAAATAGTGGAGTCCATCTTGAAAGGTGCGGTCGCCAGTCAGGTCGCCAAAGCCAACGATCTGCACCCCGAGGTCGTGCGCAAATGGGTGCGCGATTTCAAGATGTATCAAAAAGATGCGTTCGCCGGCCGTGGCAAAGCGTACACCGATAATGCCAAAGTTGGCGAGCTGGAACGGCAGCTCGGCCAAATGGCCGCCGAAAACCTTGTGCTTAAAAAGGCCTTGCAGCGCATCAAGGACTTAGCCCGCGAGCGAGGCGCGTAGCCTGCCTCGTGCTGGCATCGGAACTCGCCGGTACGGTGATTCCAACGCCATACGGTATGGTGCGCTTGACCATCGCGCTCTTTTCGCGCGCGTTCAACATCCCTCGATCGGCGTTCTATCGGGTCGCGCAGCCTCCGACACGCAAGGGCGATACGCGTCTGGTCGCGGTCATCAAGGACATTTTGCTCAAGCATCCGCGATACGGCTATCGACAAGTGACGAATCGACTTCGCCGCGAGCGTATCGCGATTAATGCCAAGCGCACGCTGCGCCTTATGCGATGCCACGATTTGCAAAACAAGCCTCTGCGGCGCCCAAGGTGGCGGGGCGGACGGGCCGCCGGCGAGCTGCCTCAACCTTTCGCAGTTTACGCCGACAGCTCCGGACCAGCTGTGGCTGACGGACATCACCTTCGTGCGATTGCGATCACACTGGATCTACCTGGCCGTTCTGATCGATGCATTTAGTCGAAAGTGCATCGGTTGGGCGCTCGGAACAAGGATTACCACCGAACTAACGCTCGAAGCATTGCAAATGGCGATTGCAACCCGCCGACCGAAGGCGACGCTGGTTCATCACTCCGATCGCGGAAGTCAGTACGGAAGTTCCGACTATCAAGAAGCATTGCTTGAGCGAGGGCTTGCGCAGAGCTTCAGCCGGCCGGGCACACCAACCGACAATCCTGTGTGTGAGCGCTTCATCGGAACGCTAAAACGCGAGGAAATATGGCTTCGCGCGTACGTCGACCTCGATGACGCGAGGAACTCGATCGGAACGTTCATCCTCGACTACAATCAGCACCGATCACACAGCTCGCTCGGAAAGCGGTCTCCGGTTGAGTTTGAGAGAATGCATCATCAGGCCGCTTTGAGCCAACCCGTGCAAGCCGAACCGAGTGTTTCGTAAACGGGGAGCACTACAAGGTCAGGGATTCGATCACTAAGAGGCCATGAACTCTAGACATCATTAGCGAAGGGAAATAACGTGACTTCTATGATTTCCTTGCGAACTGCCGCCGCGTGTTCTGCCTGAGCGGTCCTGACCCCGACGAAGGCTGCTCAACGCTGAAAGCTCTTGTGAAGTTTAATAGCACGAAGCTGCGCGTTTATTACGAAGTGATCGACGGGCCGGACGGCCCGCGCGATGCGGTCGTCCGCATTCAGACGCTATGAGCCCGACGTCCCCTTGGAGTTCTGACGGCGCTTTTAGGGCGGACGGGAGGGCGTGCCTAGCGGCCATGCAAACCTACGGCTCATATAGTTCGAGTCGAGCTGCGCTCGTAGGCCGAACGAGATCCAGACCCGCCAAGCAATGAACACTGAAGTATCCGAAGCTGCTGAAATGCCGGAGGCCCGTGCGTCCTCTGGACCGCTGGTTCTTACGCAGCGCGACGCGTGGGTTAAACGCCTCATGGATTTTAGCAGGCGCAATCGGCTAATCTACTATCGCGACCGTAAACGCGGAACGCTCTACCTCTCCTCAAGCCTAACCGCTCCATCGATTGGCCGACTAACAGCCGGAGATTCGTGTCAGCTCTCCGATTTTTTTCCGAACGGGATGACGCCGGCGGACAAAGCGATCGCAAAAGAAATACGCGCTGTTGCCAAAAGCAACGAAGAAGAGCGTGGGCTTCAAACGCTCTTTGTCGGCCTGGGCTTTGCGAACTGGGATGCGAGCGACGAGGGAAGCCCCGCTAACGCCCCTATGTTCCTTATGCCAGTTTCCATAACGGCCAACGAGCGAACTGGGCAAATATCCCTTAAGCGTTCAGGCGACCTGATTCTGAATCGCGTCATGCTCGCCAAACTCGAAGAAGAGTACAGGATTCGGGTTGACACGTCATTCTTTGACGACGGCGACGTTCGAGAAGATATCCAGGATCTCTACGCGCGACTGACCACGATGGAACTCGCCAACGTTCCGGGCTTTACCTCATCGCAAAAATGCGTCCTTGGCAACTTCGACTATCAGAAGATGGCAATGGTCGAGGACCTTCGCCAGCAGGAGACCATGCTGATCGAGAACGAGCTGGTCGCGGCGATTGCTGGCGATGATAGTGCACGAGCAAACATCGCTGCATCACAGAAAAGCGTCGACGCGCACGAACTCGATGAGATCCCGCCGCGCGACGAGCCCTTTGTCTTAGGCGCCGATGGCAGCCAACAAGTAGTGCTGCATTCGGCTCTACGGCATCCTGCCCATACGGTCATTCTTGGGCCGCCCGGAACCGGAAAGTCCCAGACCATTTCAAATCTCATCGCAGCGCTGATCGCACAGGGCAAACGCATACTTTTTGTGGCGGAAAAACGAGCGGCGCTTGAAGTCGTTTACAAGCGACTTAATCAAGTAGGTCTTGGTCACCTTGTACTTGACCTACACGGTGGCGACGTTAAGCGCAAGACTATTTATGAGCGGCTACAGCGAAGCGATGAGATTGCGCGCAAGACCACGGTCGTTGATGGCGACTCCGAAGAAGCGCAGTTTGAGAAAACTCGTAAGACCCTCAACGAATATGAGCGGGCGCTTCACCGAAGGGAATCCGGTCTGAATATTTCTGCTTTCGAGGCGTTCTCGCAACTGGCAGCGCTCAGAGGGGTGGAAGTGCGGGCGCGTTGGCGTCATGACGCGATAAAAGCCTTCACCGAGGAGCGGCTCATTGAGGCTACTGAGAGACTTGGGTTTCTTTGCTTACATTCTGACTTGAGCTAGCGTACGCCCGGAGTTCCGTGGGCGCGCGCGAACTTTTCGGCGCCGCAGGAAGCCAGTGCCGCCTTGGCAACGCTAGGCGAGCTGCAACACGCGCTCAGGACGCTCCGGAGCGAGTCGTCCAAGCTCCTCGGTGCGGTTAGCCCGTTTCCAAGTTCCGTCGCCCAGGTCCGCGAAATGGTACCCCGGCTTCAGGCGCTTGACGCGGCGATATCCACGTTCAGCGCCGCTGTTGTAGGGCTTGACGTTAGCGGTTTTGACGCCGCACTCGAGCCAGCGAGGCGTGGATTCTTTGCGCGGCTTTTCGCCCAGCTGAACGGCGGACTTCGACGACACCGTAAACAGCTACGAGACCTTAATCCGAGCGGCTGGCCAGGCGTGACCCTAGCGGCGGTGCGCATCCATGAACTGGCGACGCTGCCGGCCGAGTGGCGCAGTCAAGCTCTCGCGAACAGCCTAGCGACGCACAGCGTAAGCGAGTTGCTAGCCGCGGCTGACGCGACGTTGGGAAAGCATCAGGAACTGTCCGGTGCCTTGGGCGAGGGCTTACCGGAATCGCTCAACGATCTCGGGACTGCGCTCGACACGCTTGAAAACCACTCGCGCAACGCCTCGGTTATCCCCGCTGTGCGCGCAGCTGAGTCACGCTTGAGTTACCTGGATTGTGGTGCTCTGTTAGACGAGCTACATGATACGCGCGCTGAGGCAAGTGCGTGGCAGCGTATGCTTAGGAAGGCTTGGCTCGCGTCGGCTCTAGAAAGCATCATCGCTTCAGACGCAGCGCTGGCTACATTTAAGGGAATCGCACATGACCGCGTGGTCGAGAAGTTTCATCGCCTGGATCAAGCACGCATTGAGCTTATGGCGAAACGGATTCGCCGCGTGGCCGCCGAGCGGTACATCAAGACGATGAATGAGTATCCGCAACAAAAGACGGCGGTCCGTTTAGAGCTTCAGAAAAAAATGCGCCACATGCCGCTGCGGAAACTGATGCTTACGGCTCCCGAAGTGCTCTCAGCGATCTGCCCGTGCTATATGGCGAGTCCTCTCTCGGTGAGCCAGCTGCTTCCGGCGCAAGTACTCTTTGACGTTGTTATTTTTGACGAGGGCAGCCAAGTTCTACCGGAGGATGCCGTTCCCGCGATCATTCGCGGTAATCATACAATGATCGCTGGCGACCCTCGGCAGCTTCCGCCCACCACTTTTTTTGCCGCTAGCGAGCGAGATGACGACGACGATGACGGAGAGGAACTCGATTCCGTAGGTATAGAGAGTATTCTCGAGCTGCTCACACCCTTTGTTGAGCCTCGTCCCCTTACGTGGCACTATCGATCGCATGACGAGCGTCTAATCGCGTTCAGCAACACCCACATTTACGGTGACCGGCTCTTAACGCTACCGAGCACAGGCAAGGCTGGGCCGGCGGTTCTGCATGAATATGTCAAGCCACAGCTAGCCGACGGGCTAGAAACAAGCGCCCCCGCGGAAGTGCAGCGAGTGGTCGAGCTTATTTTGCTCCACGCTCAGGAACGCCCTAACGAATCACTCGGAGTTATCGCGATGGGCATCAAGCACGCTAAACGAATCGAGGAGGCACTCGCCGCAGCCCGTGCCACGCGACCCGAGCTAGACGATTTCTTTTCCGAAGACCGAGACGACCGCTTCTTCGTGAAAAACCTTGAGCGCGTCCAGGGTGATGAGCGCGACGCGATCATCCTTTCGATCGGTTATGGCCCCGACCGGTCGGGCAAGATGGTCTACCGGTTCGGTCCTATCAATCAGGTTGGGGGTGAACGCCGGCTGAACGTCGCAATCACGCGAGCCCGCGATCGAATGACTGTTGTTTCTTCGTTTCGGCACAGCGACTTGGACCCCGAACGTTTGCGCTCGCAAGGCGCCAAGCTCATGGGCGCATTCATCCAATATGCAGAGAGTGCTGGCACAAATCTTGGCCGAGAAGGCGCCAATAGCGCCATCGAACTCAACGATTTCGAGCAGGACATTAAGGACGAGCTTTCCCAACGTGGCTTACAGATCGTGCCTCAGTATGGTGTGTCGAACTACCGCATTGATCTCGTCGTTAAGCACCCCGAACATCCCGGCCAGTATGTGTTAGCTATCGAGTGCGACGGCGCGGCGTATCATAGTGCACCGACCGCGCGGAATCGTGACCGCTTAAGGCAGCAACATCTTGAAGCCTTGGGTTGGAGGTTTCATCGCATTTGGTCCACCGAATGGTTCTATGAGCGAGAGGCAGAAATCGAACGCGCCGTTGCGCGCTACGAGCAATGCCTGAAAGAAGTACCTGAGAAACAAAGCACGCCTCCAATCCAACCCCAGGTTCGCGCAGACGTTCCCGGTCCGCTTCCCGAGCGCGCACTTCGCAAACCGCGGCTTGCAAAAGGACTGCCTATTGACGAGTACCATTCGTACGATCTCCTCCGGTTTATCGCATGGATTGAAAGCGACGGCCTCCTTCGCACCGACGATGAACTCATCGATCAACTCGTTAACGAGCTTGGCTATGCCAGAAGAGGGCGCCGGATTGTTGAACGGCTGCAGAGAGTCACTGCTAGCTACCGCAAGAGTGGCTTCGTCCGGGATTCGCGCGTCATCGAGTAACCGTAGAAATAAGAAGACAGACGAGGTTGACCGGCTTGACGATTGCGGGCAGCGGGTCTTCTTGCGTCCGGACTTTCCCATAAGTGCCGGCACCTAAGCCGTTTGCTCTCCGACCCTTTCGACAGTCCCGGCGCGCACGCGTCCGCTTTTGATCGCGGGCACGCGCGCGTGAGTGCGTTATGCTGCCGCGACTGCTTCGCTGGCGATGCGCGAGCGGAGCATCACACGCACGCAAGAAGCGTGCCACGCCCTCCCGCGGTGCGGCATGACGCCGCGCTTAGTGAGCATCGCCGCGATCTCGCGAAACGACGCGCCGGCATCGTCCATGCGCTGCGCTTCCTGAAGTGCGCGTTGTTCCGCAGGATCGGGAAGAAGATCGCGCCCCTCACGGCGGTAGCCGAACGGGGTCGGCCCGTATACGACGTGCTGGTGGCGCTTGTGAGCGAGGGCACTCGCCGTACGCTCGCCGATCGCCTCGCGCTCCCATGCGGCGACCACGCCGAGCATGTTCACTACCATCCGCCCCGCGGCCGTCGAAGTATCGAGGGTCTCTCCTACCGACACGAGGGCAACGTCGTGTTTCGCGCAGAGGTCGATTAGGTCGGCAAGATCACGCACGCTGCGTGTAAGCCGATCGAGCTTGGCGACGACGATGCGCTCGACAAGGCCGCACCTCACGCCATCGAGGACGGTTGGCGATTCCGGGCTTAGTGAGCATGTTTAACTGCCAAGACCGGCTAGGAATTCTTTCCACACAACGGCGAGAAGCCCACCGCGTCTTTAGCCCTGGCCGGTTCCCTGGCGCGCGGCCAGCGCCGCCCGATGAGCCGGATTCACGTCTCTGCAGCTCAACTTGACCGCCTTCGTTCTCGGGCGCCCCCGCACGAGAGAGTGGGAAAAGGAAGACGGATGACAAATTGGATCGACTCCCGTCATGGAAACTTGGACTGCGGACCTCGGTTTTTTTAAAATCGTTTAGCGTGGCTGCGGTGTTCGCGGCGCCGCCGAAAATGTCATCGAATGCGGGAGGTTCGGCCTATCCAAGGAATCGTCGCGGCAATGACGAGACGACTGCGTGCAGCTGTCGTGACCGTACTCAATGCCCCTGTAGCTGGAGGGCGCGCGACCTTTCCAGAAGACGAGCTACAATGAATCGCGCCTGAGCACGCCGCCGTCCACATCACGCGCGCGGGTAGGCGGCCAAGTAGGCGTCTGAGAACGCGAATCACGCCGGATGACCGGAAGCTCGAGGTCCGGATATTCCTTGCTGCGTTAGCCACGGGAACGTCGGTACGTGCAGCCGCGAAGTTAGCCACGCTTTCCGAGCGCAGGATCCTGCGATGGGTGGCTTTCAACAGTTTCTTCCCTGCCGTTGAGGAGGCCCAACTTAAAGGGCAAGTCGTTAAGGACGATCCCTTCGGTCATCCGGAACAGCGCAACGAAGCGTGGTTCAAGCGCGAGATCGCGCCGAAGCTCGATGGCTTCTCGCTCAAGGAAATCGGCAAGGCCACGGGATTATCGCTTGCGGCCTGCTCGCGCATTCGCGCTGGAGCGCGAGTCCCGCATCCACGCCGTTGGCAGGCGCTGATACAAGTGCTTGGCGGAGGGGAACGCCGCCAAGCACGAAACGCGGAATCCAATGGCGACCCAGCTCGACTCAGGACCGCCGGCCTCGGCACATCCAACCGGCACGGTCGCGTTTCTCTTTACCGACGTCGAGGGCTCCACGCAACGCTGGGAATCGCACCGCGAGGCCATGGACGACGCGGTGAAGCGCCACGACGCGCTCTTACACGATGCGATCGATCGGCATAACGGTTACGTGTTCAAGACCATTGGCGACGCGTTCTGCGTTGCCTTTGCGCGCGTCTCCGATGCTGTCGCGACTGCGTTGGAGGCGCAACGGGCGTTGAGCGCGGAGGACTTTTCTGCAGTCGGCGGATTGCCGATTCGCATAGGGCTGCATGCAGGTGAGGCTTCGGAGCGTCATGGCGATTACTTCGGACCGGCCGTCAACCGCGTCGCTCGGCTCATGTCCATCGGCCACGGCGGCCAGATACTCTTATCGGGCGTCACCCGCGATCTAGCTTATAGCGATCTGCCCACCAGCGCATCGCTGCTCGACCTCGGCTCGCATCGTCTCAAAGACCTCACCGAACCAGAGCAAGTGTGGCAGTTGACCATCGCAGGGCTTCCCGCCGAGTTTCCATCGCTCAAGTCACTCGATGCGATTCCGAACAACCTTCCCATCCAGCCGACGAGCTTTCGCGGTCGCGAGCGCGATCTTGAGGAAGTGACGTCACTGCTGAGTCAGCACAAGCTTTTGACGCTTTTTGGATCCGGTGGCATAGGCAAGACACGGCTAGCGCTGCAAGTGGGAGCAGAAGCTCTCGACCAAAATCCCGATGGCATATGGTTCATTGACTTTGCGCCGATCACCGACCCCGAACTCGTGTCGAGCGTTATCGCCAAAGAGATCGGCATGCCCCAAGTCGAGGGCCGCAGGATCGACGAGTCCATTCCGCAGTGGCTGCGCCGCAAGAAACTGCTGCTGATCCTGGATAACTGCGAGCACGTCTTGGAGCCGGTCGCAGCGATCGCCGGCGCGATCACCCGTAGTTGTCCCGATGTGCGAATGCTGGCCACGTCACGTCAAGCGCTGGGCGTCTCTGGGGAGGCCGTTCACCGCTTGCCATCTCTTGCCGTGCCGGAGCCCGGTTCGACGCTCAACGCAGAGCACGCGCTCCAGCACGGCGCGATTGCGCTCTTCGTTGATCGCGCTGCCCTTGCCGACACTCGCTTTATCCTCACCGATGACAACGCGCCGATCGTGGCCGAGATATGCCGCCGCCTCGATGGCATTCCGCTAGCGATTGAACTTGCTGCTGCTCGGGTGAAGATCCTGAGCATCCCCAACCTCGCCCAACGGCTCAACGAACGCTTCAAGATCCTCACCGGCGGAAGCCGCACCGCGCTCCCGCGCCAGAAGACGCTTGGTGCGCTCATCGACTGGAGCTACGACCTGCTCAATGCGCAAGAGCAGATGTTATTCAGCCGGGTAGGGATCTTCGCTGGAGGCTTCAGCCTGGATGCGGCCACAGCAGTGTGCAGTGGCGAGGACCTCGATGAGATCGACATCTTAGACCTACTCTCATCGCTGACCGACAAGTCGCTGGTGGTGGCCGACACCGCCGGCGAGCAAGAACGCTGCCATTTGCTTGAAAGCACGCGCGCCTATGCGCTGGAGAAGCTGACCGCAGCAGGCGCACGCGAACGGCTGGCTCACCGTCACGCCGAGTATTTTCGTGACCGGGCGCAAGAGGCCGACGAACGCTTTGGCACCGGCTCGACGGCGGCGTGGCTGGCGAGCGTGGAACCGGAACTGGACAACTACCGCGCCGTGTTGGAGTGGGCGCTCAAAGACGGACACGATATGGCGCTGGGTGGTGCCGTGGCTGGAGCGCTGTCATCGCTTTGGTCTAATGGTGGACTCGCAATAGAGGGGCGCTATTGGATCGGCCTTGCGCAAGCCGATCTTGACGAATCGATGCACCCGCAGGTGGTCGCCCGGATGTGGCTTGCGTTAGCCCGGCTTTCCTCCGGCAAGCACTCACACGACTGTGCGCAACGCGCCCTCGCGCTCTACCAGTCGGGGGGCAACGAGAAGGGGCAGGCTTACGCGCTCAATAGGCTTGCGGTTAGTCTCTTTCAAGTGGGCCGCCTTGAAGAAGCCAGTGACGTGAACGCACGCGCGCTTGCAGCGATGCGCACGTTAGGGGTTAAACCGGGAGTGGCTGACTGCTTGAACTCACAAGCGGCCATCGAGTGGTATTGCGGCGATGTCGTCGCGGCGCGTGAGTTGTTTGCACAGGCGCTGGCGGCAACCAAGGCCCTAGGAAACGAAATCGGGGCAGCTGTGGTGTTGGGAAATCTCGCGGAGCTGGAGTTCGGAGATGGTCAGGTTGAGCAGGCACTACGCTTGGCGGGCGAGGCCCTGGAGATCCAATCGCGTGGGAAGAACGCGTCGGATTTGGCGGTTAGTTACCTCAACGTAGCTGCCTATCGCATTGCGCTGGGAGACGTGGATGAGGCGCGCGAGACTGCTCGTGAAGGGCTGCGCTGGGCGCGGCAAGCGCAGGACGCACTATGCATCGCGGCCCTGTTGCAGCATATCGCGCTACTCTTGGCGCTGCGTGGAGAAGTGAACGATGCAGCGCGGCTCATCGGCTACGTCAATGTGCAATTCAAAGAACTCGGGAATGAGCGTGAAACCACCGAGAAATGGGGCTACGAGAAGCTCATGGCCGCACTGCGCGAGCATCTAAGCAAAACCGAGATAGAAAAGCTCGCGGCCGAGGGCGCGCCGTGGTCTGAAGATCAGGCAGTCGAAGAAGCGCTCAAGGTCTGACGCCGCGCCTCCGCCCCTCTGCACGGCTTCGCGAATGCGAGGCGGTTATGCTTTGCAGCCTGGATCGGCGCGCGTAGCTCGCACTGCAGCTGAGCATGCCTCGCAGCACGGAAGCTAGGCCTCGCAGCAGCCTCGCAGTTTAGATCGCAGCGCTTCAACGCGTTGCAGCTTGGATCACGGCGGCTTCGATCGCTTGGAGCTTTGCGGATCGGCAGCTCAGCGGAGGGGGCACAATTTTAGGCGCTACAACGTGAATGCCGCCTCGGTTTTAGCTGGTTTTATGACGCCGCGGCACGGTGAACAGGGTGTTTGCGGTTTCGCTCGCTACTGTCCAACCCTCACTAGGTCCGATACGAGCGCTTTGGCTTGTACGGCGGGCACACCGAGGTCCTCGAGCGTCCGCGCATTTTTGAAGGTCCCGCTCGTTTGCCTGACGATGGTCCAGCCGTCGGCGTTTTTTCTTGCCAGTGCTTCCCCAGCAGCGTGACCGTCGGCTGCCTTCCAGAAAGCAATGGCGAACTTCCCTTCCGACACAAAGCTGACGCTGAGATCGTTGGCCTTGAGACGATCCTGCACGAGCTGTGAAACCGCGACGGCATCGCTTTCCGGAAGGATGGCGGCCAGGGCTTGGATAGGCATTACAACCCCCGCCAGAATGGCGATCAACAGTCCTGTTTTGATGTTGGCAGCTGTCTGTTTCACAAGTTCTCCACGCTTCCTGACTCCTCTCGAGAACCCTTGAACGTGTTTCGCGTTCGCAGAGGCGAAAGAAGCCCCGTAGCGTCGGCCCTCACACAGCCACCACCGGTTCTTTTGCTGCTCCACGGCTTTGCAAACTCGTCGCACTATTTCCTGCACCTGATGCCGAAGCTCGCAGGCCGCTTTCACCTGATTGCACCAGATCTGCCTTCGTTCGGATTTACGACGGTCAAAGAGGGAGAGGGCTATCACTTTACTTTTGCCGGTCTGACAAAGACGTACATCGCAAAGCGTCGTAGCGAAAGTTCGTTCACAAAGCCGTGTTCGATTACGGCGCACCCTCGGCTTCAATCTGGCGGTCGCCAATCGGATAGCATTACCGCAATCGTCTCGCAGGACGGCAACGCATACGAGGAAGGCCTGGGTGCGCGACCCGCTATCAAGCAGCCCAGGCCCTTAATGCAGCCTACGAAAATTTCTACACTGCCGTCGAGGTAAATGCGGCGCTCTCGCTTTCGTTGCGGGTTCTCGAGAAGCAGAGCGTTTGAACAGCCATCAGACGTCATGGCGCATTCGGGCGGCCAGACTGCGCCATAATAGCCAATCCACGCGACGATACCCGATCCGCGTGCGACGTGATCCGGATCGCGAGTTGTTTCGGCTTCTAGAGCTTCTCCCGCATTGTGCTCTTCGAGAACATCCGCGCGAACTGCCGGGGTGGCGAGAAGTGAGATTATCGATAGTTAGCCGGGCTCCGCTTGCTGACGTTGACGCTCGATCCGCTCCCTCCTGCGACTGCAAAGGCGCCAGTTTTCCGCGCCGGCACAACGCGCAAGGGGCACGCAACAGCGGCATCCCTCGCCGCCGTTACTCATCCGCCGCCCAAGAACGAAACTTATAAAGTCGAAAGCTTTGTCGGACCGGACTTGTCCGTTAGCCTACGGGATTCGAAAGCGATCCGAAGGTGGAACGACACGGAGCGGACAAAAACTCGGACAATTATCGAACAATTAACAGTTGGACGAAATTCCTGTGTCCGCGTCGGTCCGCACGGCTCCGCGGGCCCATTGCGGGCCACTACCTCCGATCTATCCCGAGCACTGCCGCTACGTGCCGACTGATCAACTCTGCGATTGCGGCATCGGTCGGAATCGGTCGCCCTGTTCTATTCTCGGCCGGCTCCCACGAGAATTTCTTGCGCCACCTTCCGCCGACGGCAACGCGCCCGTCGATGTGCAGCCGATATAGCACGCCGCGCGGATCGTCGACGATTTTAGGAATGCCGTCGACGTGCACCTCGAGCTCAACGCGAACCCCGGTTCGACGATGCTCTCCCCAAACAAAGAACGCCCGGCACCCCCTTCCGGGCTCGCAGCGGCTCCGTTGGGCTCGTGTTCCCGATCGCGCGCTTCATCCCGTTGGAGATCGGCACGGCAACGTTGAAAACTCCGTGATCGATTGCGCTCTCTAGAAATTCTAGTGTCGCAAGTCGATGCCGTTGTTGAGCGTGGTCGACTGTATCGGCTGCTCGAATCATCCGGTCGATATCGCTTTCGTTGGCCATGTTGCTTCGTTGGAGGTTCGTTGCCGTGATCCTAGCTCGCTGCCGACGAACGAGGCGGGTACTTAGCGCTGGATCCGGCTACGTGAGGTCGTGCGGAACGTTCGTGTGTTGCAGCACGGAGTGATTGAGCGCCATAATTGCCGGAAACTTTCCGACAATGGATGCTCCGCCGTCTTCGGCAGGCCGGAAGTCCGGCAGCCTGAAGCCCGTAAACGCCGTCGCCTGTCCGTGCAGCGCGTCGTCTTTTTCCACAAAGTGATACGGAAAGTTCGTTACAAAGACGATTGCGGGCGGAAGTTCCTTATTTTGGGGGTTTGCTTCTATCCGGTTGAGCTGCGACGCGACCTTGTTAAACCATCCGCTTTCAAGTATTGTCGATTCGCTGGGCGGAACGTTGATGTCGATGAATACGATGCGATCATGGTTTGCCTCCTTGCGCAGCGCGGGCACGAGTAAACCGCTCAGGTCCGCTTCGATGTCGTTTAGCGGTCCGGGTGCCCCGGCTTGCCCAAGGAAACCTGCGCGATGACGGCTCTTCGCCTCGACCGAGTACCCGATACCGGTCTGCTTGTGTACGGCGGCAAATTCGCAGTGAGTTGTGCTTAGGTCGGATTCGTCCTCGTGAGCGATCGTGAACCCGGCTCGTACAAAAGTTGCGGCTACATAAGCTGCGTAGCGTGCTCCTTGAAACAGGTCATTCCGCTTGAGCCTTTCGATCAAACGCTGCGTAAGCAGCCCATGATGTTCGAGGGTGTACAAATCGTATGCGAAGGACAGGAGGGCCGAGACTTGCGCCGGTGGTCCGTCGACCTTGACGATCTCCCCCCCTGGAACAGTTCCCCTATTTTTTGCATGAAGCTCGAACCAAACGTTATACCACTGCATTAGTGGGTGCCGGTTCTCTAGCGGTTTTTTGAGTTCAGCGGCAAACCACTCCTTCTCGATGACGTAACCAATGTAAGTGAAAAGAAAGTCATGAAACGTTTTCCATTTGTGGAAAAATAGTCGACTCCCAACGGCGACAACTGTTTGGCCGCGGAACTCGCAGGTGATCGGCCGTCTGACGTACCCGTATTTTTGGATCCACTCGGCTTCTCGTTGAGCTGCCGCAGCAAAAGCCTGTTGAACGCTCTCGGGAAGAGCCCTGAGCGGTGGTTTTTCAGCATCGGTCATTCGGTTATGCCTTTTGGCGTGCGCCCCAAGTACTTGAGTCCGAAGGTGTGAAACACGTAGGCAGTCCAATCACCTCGAAAGCTGACGCTAGCGGCGCGCGATCGTGCCTTGAATCACGTATCCCGACTTGCCGTTGATCTCCGAGCGCGTGTCTACGACGCGGAGGCGGGTCAGAGTTATCGAGTCGTGAAAGCATGGTCGCGTCGCGTGTCCAAGCAGCTGCACGCTGACACCCTTTTCGAGGTAATGATGGCCGGCCATCGCCGCGACGTCGGCTTTCGCGTCAAACGGCGTGCCATCCGGATCTGGAGTTTGCATGGCGTCCATCACGCCTTGCATAAAGCCAGCGCACTGGTCGCCGGGCGAGTCCCAAAAATCGGCAGCATAGCGCGCGTACCAACCCGACGGCTTGGCCGGCACCGCTCGATGACCTGCCCGATGCGCCGACGATCCCCGCTGTCTCTGCACCGTGCAGGCTGTCGCCCCCAAAACTACTAGCGCAGCTGCGATCACCGTCGCTATCGGGCGCAGGCGATTCACAGAGTGCCCACTCTAGCAGCAAATTTCACGCATTCGTCATTCAAACGGCGCAACGTGGACGCGTGAACCCCCATATCGTCATAGCCTAGGGCTACTAACGACGTGTACGCGTCTGGAACGATCGCGCTGACCTTCGGCATTACGAATCTGCGGTCAAGCATCTTAAGGGACAAAAAGGTCCCCAGGTCTACCAGATAGCTTACGGCGATGGCGACCTTCGCACGGGTCTCGAGAAACCACTGCTGGTCTGCGGCAGAAGCCTGCGTATATAGTGTCATATCACTGGCGAACGAGCGATAGCGGGATACCATGCCGTCATGCCTTGCGATGGCGCCCATTTCGACGCAGGCCTCTAGGGGAGAAACAGTCGCGTCCTGGAGCGCCGTTCTCGTCATCATCGCGTCAACGATCTTTATTGAATTTCGTATACGCTCGTTACGATTGAAGGCGCCGAGCTGTATGCTGGCCGCGGCCACGGCCGCGGCTCCCGTGACGGCGATCGCTGCGACCTGCGCCCACGATGCCCAATCGCCTACGACCAACCCGTGAAACATCATCGGCTGCGTTACCGCGGACGTCATTGCCTAGGCGAGGCCGGTAAGCGCCGCGCTGACGGAAAGCGTGGTCATCGTTGGGTCCCTTTATTGTCGAACCTGCTGCTGTTCGCCTGGCTTCACGGGGCCGTCGCGCACCGTCACATGAACGCCCGGCGCGACGGTCGCGGTTGGTTCCAATCGAGCTTGACGTACAGAGGATCTCCGGGTGGCTCCCGCGATTCTGGATCGCGCAGCGTGCCGGCGTTGCCATGCGCGCTCTGATTGGTGAGGAACACGTCGACGTCTTTTTCGACGAAGCCATCTGCTCGTATGACCTTTTTGCGGTAGCGGTGCTGCGTTTTATCTTCGTCGCGCCTGTCGCGCTCTTGGAAGCGGGTCGCAATCCAGCCGTCTTTTGACCTGCTGGGTCCAAGCTTTACATCCTGGAGCAGGCGGCCTTCACGCTCGATCTTCACTCCGATTTCAAACGCCGGCGGGACGGGCGCTGGCGTCAGATATAGCCTTTCAGCGACGTGTCCGCAGCGGCTGCATCGAACGGGATAGTCGCTCATTCCCACCGCGCTGCTACACGATCGGCACCAAAAGAATTCGTGCAGGTGCAGATCGGAGCGCACGAAGATGTCGACGGGCTGTTCGATCCGTGCGACGTGTAGCCGAACACCGGCAGGCCACGTTTTTGTGTCGAGAAGTAGAGTTATCGCTAGCAAGGCGGCTACGACGAACGCTCTCTGAGTCCAACGGGGATGGCCAACGCGGATCTGACGCCGCGTAGCTCTGTCTAGTCCTTTAGCGCTTCCTCGACGGCTTGATCTTCGGACCATGCGGCGGATTCGGCCGCAAGCCTCTTGAGCTCATTATCGTCCAGAGTTTCGCGCAATGCTATTAGCAGCTTATCGTAGCCCCATTGCTCCGTGGGTTCGCGCTTCAATCCGAGTTGGTCGTATTGCCTGTTCACGTAGCCCAGCAACCGAATACCGCGTTGTATGTCGCCGGCAAGTACTGCGATTAAGGCGAGATGCTGGAGGGCAATGGCGAGGCTCAACTCGTCTTGTCCACGTAAAGAAAGGCGTAGGCCCTCGCGCGCCGACTCTCGGGCTCCCGCTAGATCGCCAAGCGCAATCCGATAAGCGGCTGTGTTTACGTACCAGCCGGACCTATCAGCCGTGACTGCAACCTGGTTCCCGGGTGAAGAGAGCTCTAGCGCCTCGCATGCCAAACGCAACGCTTGCTCAGCATGCCCCGCAGCGAACTCGGACTCCGCCGCACTGCCTAACACGCGAGCGGCACCTAGTTCGTCCCCCAGCGCCTTCAGCCCGGCGAGAGCCCGCGCGCGCAACTCTCGCTCTACGCGCACATCACCCCGGCTCCCCGCGACGATCGACAACAGATTAAGGCAATGCGCCACGCTCCAGGCATCACCGCACGCTCGCGACGCCGCAAGTGCCTCGGTAACGGCGTTGTAAGCCTCGTCGACTCGTCCCATCTGATAAAGCGCGAATCCGCAATGTCGCTGCGCACGAGCCGCAAATCGGATGTCGCCGACTGAGTCGAACAGCTGTCTGGCGCGCTCTGCCGCTTCGTAAGAACGTTTGCCCCATAAAAGCCATCCAAGTGTCAACAGTAGCCGCGCGATGATTCGGGGATGCTCGTTCTCATTGAGACGCGGGAGTGCAAGCTCGATCCAACGGCGACCCTCGTACGCTAAGCCCGTGTTAGCCCAAAGCCATTGCAACGCGGCGGCGATCGCGCCGCCCAGCGAAGCGTCATTGTTTCGCGAGAGCGCCCATTCCATCGCCGCTCGATAATTGTCGATTTCTGGTTCGATATGAGTACGCCACGCGATCGTCGAGGCGGCGCCGTACCGGGCGTCGGCGGCTTCGGCTTGTTCGCGGAAATACTCTGCGTGATGCTGGGCCAAGCGTTCCCGCTCCCCGTTCCTACTGAGTTTCTCCAGCGCATACGCAGCGGTCGATTCGAGCAGCCGATAACGTTCCCGTTCGCCGCTGGTGTCGGCGACGACCAGCGATTTGTCGGTCAGCGACGCCAGCAGATCGAAGACGTCGCCTTCGTCCACGCCGCCGCACAGCGCAACAACGTCCTCCAGATGAAACCCACCTGCGAAGATGCCCAGTCGTGCGAACAAAAGTTGTTCTTGCGGAGTGAGCAGGTAATAACTCCAGTCGATCAGCGCGGTCAGTGTTTTCTGACGCGGTAGTGCCGTGCGGCTTCCTCCGGTGAGGATGTTAAAACGTTCGTTGAGCCGCCGCGCCAAGGTCGGAATTGAGAGCACCTTCACTCGCGCTGCCGCTAGCTCGATCGCTAGCGGAATGCCGTCCAGGCGTCGGCAGATCTCGGCGACGACAGGGGCGTTGTCATCGCCCAGGAGGAACCGCGTGTTAGCGGCTGCAGCACGATCGACGAAGAGCGCAACAGCGCCGTAGCGCAGCGCGTCCTTTGCCGTCAGCGCGGCTTCGACTGGGACGGCAAGTGATGGCAGCCGGTGTGCAACCTCGCCGCTGAGGTCGAGTCCTTGCCGCGACGTCGCCAAGATCCGAACTCCTGAGGCTGTTGCCAGGATGGCATCAGCAAGCGCAGCGACTGGCTCCAGGACATGCTCGCAGTTGTCGATGATGAGCAGCAGATTTTTGCGCATCAGCCAGCACAGGATCGACCCGTCACCGGGGCGTCCCTCCTGGCTCACGCCCAACGCTTGGGCGACGACGCTGCCAACCAGCTCCGGGTCGCTAATCGGAGCGAGATCAACAAACCACACGCCGTCGGGATAGCGATCGAGGAGCTCCGCACCGACCTGGATTGCAAGGCGTGTCTTGCCCACGCCGCCTGAACCAACGAGCGTCAGCGAGCGGTGACGCCTTAGCAGCTCTTTGACTTCAGCCACGTCGCACTGCCGGCCGACGAACGTAGTACGTGGCAGAGGAAGATTATTGGACGATTCGCGGAGCGAGCTCGCGGCCGGAATCGCCGCGTTCGGTCCCCGACGGCGGGCCTGATCGACGGCGGCCGCCAACTCCTCGTGGGCGGTGCCCTTGACGCCGAGTGCCTCGACTATGAGCGCGAGGGTGTCGCGATACGGAGCTCGCCGATCGCCGCGTTCATATGCCCCAACTGCTTGCACGCTGATGCGAGAGCGTTCGGCAAGCTGTTCCTGCGAGAGTCCGGCCTCCACGCGCAATCGTTTGAGGAGTGCCCCGAACCCGGAGACTGGGCCGGAGGCCGAGGGCTGGGCACGTGGCAAGGGCGCCTCGCTCTGTTAAGCGGTTTGATCTGCCCCCAAGCTACCCCGTTCTCAGCCGCCGTTCCTGTGCCAGTCCACACTAACTGTGTAAGGTAACTGTAAAGACCGTGAGTGGCTTGTCCACGCCACGTGCTCGATGATGGCTTGAGGCAAGTTTCGCCTTTAACCGCAATCGGCACTCGCTTGTGACCATCGTACGAGCGCCCGGGCGCGGCTACCGGAAGAGTGGTGGAGTCCGCTACACCGACGCCAGCGTCTCAGCACCCAAAGATGCTATTCCGTGCGCTCACTACAATGCACATAAGCAATCAGAGGAGACGATTCAATGAACCTGATCACCCGTATTTCCATAGCCAGGTGACGGTTGCGACGCTTTGCGCACTGTTTACGAACCACACGAACAGGATTTGGGTTAGGCTTTCTTTTTCTTGCACAGAAGGACACAAGCGAAAATGAAAACAATGGATCTAGGCCGCTGCGGCGTTTGCGTTTGCGCGGCGGTTGCTCTGCTTTCAGGCTGCGGAGGATCGCAGCCGCTGATCAGTGCCGGTGCGCCGGGCGAGATGCCACAAAGTTCGGCGATCGCAACACAGGCTGGGCATGGTCGGTCGTGGATGCTGCCCGAAGCGAAGAAGGGGGGACTCCTCTACGTCGGCGACCAGAAAACGGATGACGTTTACGTGTACTCATATCCGCACGGTAAACTGGTCGGAACTTTAACGGGCTTCGACATACCGACAGGTCTCTGCTCCAACAAAGCGGGCGACGTGTTCATCCCGAACGGGTTTGGAGCCGATATTGTGGAGTACGCCCATGGCGGCACAAGCCCCATAGCCACTCTGAGCGACGCAGGCGAAGGTCCTTCTGGCTGTGGTGTCGATCCGAAGACGGGAAACCTCGCCGTGGCGAACTATTGCAACTCAAGTTGCAAAGGCCCAGGCAGCGTGGCTATTTACGTGGATGCTAAGGATAGCCCAACTCAGTACACAGTTCCCAACATCTCCAACGTCTATTTCTGTGGCTATGATGCGAAGGGTAACCTCTTCTTGGACGGCACCCACAACAGCGCCTTCGCATTCGCCGAGCTTCCCTCCGGCAAAAGTACCTTCAAGAAAATCACGTTGGGCCAAACGTTCCAGATTCCCGGCAATGTTCAATGGGACGGCACTGATGTGGCGGTTGGCGATGACGGAACGGGCATGATTTATCAGTTTACTGTAAGTGGAAAGCGCGGAACCGAGGTCGGGGCCACTCCGCTTACCGGTTCTAGTTACGTGACTCAGTTTTGGATACAGCCGCCTAACGTCATCGGGCCGAATATTTACTCCAGCGGCGCGAACATTTTGTTCTGGAAATACCCGGCCGGAGGCTCACCAACAAAGACCATCGGGGGCTTCAGCAGCCTCAGCAAACCGGCCGGCGCGACCGTTAGCCTCGCTCAGTAACCCGCCCGTCGCCTTCCCGCTCGGGGGTCTAAAGAGCAGTCGAATATATGTTGTGTATAAAAACTCTACTATTTGCTAACCCTGATACACTAAATATGAATGCCCGACCCTTTCATTTCTAAGGAGAAGCGTTGAACAAACTACGCACATCCGCCGCGACCTGCATGGATGTCTTTTCATCGCTTGCTTCCCTGCCTACGTGCGCGCGCGCTGACGGTCCATAAATCGGCAGATGCGTCGCGTTGCACTGAATAGACAATGCTGTGCGATTCGGCCGCAGGGCGCATTCAAGCAGCACGAAGGCGCGCAGATCGGGTTCGGGAATCTGCGACGCAAATTAGCGACGCTTGCGAGACCGCGTCGTTTCTTCTCCCGATCGTCTGCTGTCCAACTGCACGACCTTCGATTCGTCAACCTCCTGCGGCGGCTCCAACGAACCGTAAGCATCCTCGTAGTACGTATCGCGCAGATTGCCAAGCTGCATGTCTCGCGTGATCGGTTCGCTGCCTCCCCGGTAGATCGTTACGCCCTTTACAAGTAGCCGATACGCTTCGAGGCGCGTGTTCTTCCAATCCGAAACCTTCCAGCGTTGCGGCGCCATAACCGGATAGTCATAGGCTGGCAGCGAGGGCCGCTTTCCGTCGAAGAGTTGGAGCTCGACGCGAAACCCCTCGCGGTCAAAGATCGGCGCTTTGGTAGCCACAGAACACCCTTTCGTTGAGCGAAGCAGTTCGAGTCAAATATTGCGGGACCGCTTGCGCACACGCGCGAGCCAAAACTCCGTACCATTGAGCGTTACACGATCCCGACGCCGGCCGACTTGCGGCGAGAACATGGCTCCGTCGTCTCGATAGTAGAGCAGCATCCACGCTAAGAGCAAAGCCCGGTCATTAGGGCTGAGGTGCTTGATGGCAACTTTCACCGCAGTAACATCGCGCGTCAGGTCTTCGGGGCGCTCGGACTGAGGTGGTCTTGCCATGGGACGAAGAACAGCCTAAATGCCTCCGTTGGATGCGGTTCGGGGGCGAGGTGGAACGGGCGTCGTGCCAAGGATTCGCCAGAACGTAGTGCGGACGCTGTCTAGATGCGCTATTCTTAAATGGCGTGGACTCCCTCATGCTGCGTAAGCGCTTTATGGATACTGCCGTGGCGGACGTGCTTCGTGCGGCTGAAGGCGGCGCGCTCGTAGGGTCGGCGACACTCGCACTCTGCGTCATTGACTACCTGGCTTATCTTCGGCCTAGGGGCGACACAGATAGCGAGAGGTACAAGTCAATCGTATCGGAGTATCTCAGTCCGATCGATGCGCGATACGACCCGGAGCAGATCTTCGCCTGGCGGTGCGCGATGGTTCACACGTATGCGGAAGCGAAAGCACTAGCCCGGGCCAACCTTCGTGGCTTCTTGATGAGGCATAGAGACCGACAGTTTCACTTAATGAGGGTTGAGCCGCCCGCTCTACTGATCAGCGTTGATATATTTGTTGCCGACGTGGTTTGGGCAGCGCGTAAACTCTTGACCGACGTTGACGGTGATCCTAACGTGGAGGCGCGCGCCGACAGCTTAATGATCGTGAGCAGCGGCATGGACCTCGTCTTCGGCTATGCCGAGGCAAGGTTTGCCGAAATGACCTACGAGTCGATGCACCGTGGCCTGCGTGAGTTCGATTCTCCAAAGCCTGAGCTGCGTCGCTTGAGGGAAGACTTGGCCTCGATTTATCCACCAAGTGAAGACAGCACGCACTCTCCGGCGACATTGGGTTGGATGCACTAGCCAGCATCCGGGCCAGCGCGACGAGTCATGGTTCAAGCGCGAGATCGCGTCGAAGCTCGATGCGTTCTCACTCAAGCAGATCGGCATCGCCACGGGCTTATCGCTCGCGGCCTGTTCGCGCATTCGGTCGGGGGCAAGAGTGCCCTACTGCGACACTGGCCTTCACTCGTTGTATTGATCGGAGCCTAGCGGCGGGTCGCGATTTGCTAAGCGTCACGAAGCGAGCCGAAGCATCAAAACGAGGCCTCCCTGTCGCGGCGCCGGGCGGCAAGGGCAGCGGCGAAGGAGCACTCATTAACGCCACAGGGGGTCTTCGAGCCGCTCCCGGTTCCCTGGCGCGCGGCCAGCGCCGCCCGATGAGCCGGCGGCGGGCGGATGCGACATAAGCCCCGTTATGTTGCTCAAGCTCACTAGAGCTTAACGACCTCTCGTGGCCCTTCGCGCAGGCGCAATCCTTTGCGGGTCGCGCCGTCGCCGATACCGGCCGCTCTCGCCGGCCTTGCGCGTTGGCTGAGGTTCGCGCGCGAGGGCGTCCAAAAACAAAGGGGCGCGGGTCGCGCGAGCGCCGCAATAGACGCCGGTCCGGATTCGGCCCGAGCTCATGTCCGCGATCGCCGGTCGAGGTTTTGCGGTCACCACTAACTCGAACTTGACGGGCTTCGCTTCCAAGGCGCCTTCTCGCGCGCGAGGGGAGGGCAAAAACCCTGGTGCGCCGCGGCAGCATAACGCACCCACGCGCGCTGCGCTCGTTGGGACTCTGGACAACTCGATCGAGGCGGGACGCTATGGTGAGATTCGAGCCTATGCATCGAAGCAGAGTTCCGACGAGAGTCGCGCAAAGCGAAAACCGCGACGATCCGGTGGCGAGCCGATTGGCCTGCGACGGCTCGTTACCCTATCGCCACCTAAGCGGCGTTAACGGAGCCTCCGCGGACAGTCATCTCCGCACGCGACGATGGGAGCGCGGCTTCATGCTAGGGATGGATTCGAGGGCGGCGTCGATCGTCGCGCGCAAACGCTCTACATTCCGTTTAGCTTCCTCTTAGCTTCCTCTAGCCGAGCGGCGGTCTCAACGGCCGCCCGCGTACCGGGGTCGATTCGGATTTCCGGTTTCCCAGCGCCGCGCATCGCTCCCCCGATCTCGGCCAGCGACACTCCGATTCCATCTGCCATGCGCATTACCGTGCTGAATGCCGGGTCGGCCCAACGCCCCGTTTCTACCGGGGAGAGTTGACTGGTTGTCATACCGCAGAGCCGCTCCAGATCGCGAAGGGACAGCGCAGCCTGTTCCCGAGCCTCTCTTAGCACCTGCCCAACGACCCTTCTCGCCATCCTTAGCGATTCGGGGAAGGTCGGTGGGGTGCGGCCGCTCGAACGATTCAGACACATGGTTACGTCATACGAACGGCTACCATGAGGATAAGGCGCCTTTGGCCGCATTTTACGGCGGCTATACTTGCATTTTATCCTGCTGCAGCCGACGCAGACATCTTGGCTGACGATGCCGCTAAGGACCCCCACGGCTTGGCAGTCGACGCGAGCCCATGGTTCAAAGCTGCTGAGTGTTATTTTGCCGCCAGCCAATTGGGAGAGCAGAACCGTGCTTAGGCGCCGGCAGATCGTTTTACTAGCTTTCATTCTTTGCCTTGCGTCGCTTGTCGTTCGATCCTCTCACGCTGATGGCGCGATCGACTGCAGCACCACCGCCCTGGCGGGCGAGACGCAGACAAGCGCCGCTGAGGTCCAATCGTTAGCTGCGAGGCCGCAATCATCGACAAACTCTCCGAATCCGAGCGAGCTGGAAAGCGTACTTGACCACGTGACGACTCTCCAGGACCACTTATCAATCTGTAGCACGAAGTCGACGGGTGAGGATCGCGACTCCGACATAGTCGCCATTTTCACCGCAGCTTATGCGCGTGTCGCGCTGCTCAAGCGCCTTAACCAACCCCAGGCAGCCAATGCTCTTGCAACCCAGACTGGGGCTGACATCCTGAAGCAGCTTTCCAACGCGGCTCCGCCGCTCGGCTCAGATGCTGTGCAACGGCTCACAGCTCTAAGAGTTACAATACTAGGACTTCCGGCGCCGCAATCGCCCGTTCAAGATTGGTGCGCGGCTCACGGGCTCGCGAAGGGCTCTACTAGTGGAGTCTACTGCACGCAGGCCGCGTCATATCAGGAAATTGAGGACTGGTGCGTTGGAGCGTCTGTGGGTCTCGCGACGACGCTTTCGAGCGCGACGCAAGCATACTGCGTGCAGCTATTAACAGGACAAAGCACGGGACCGGACAATCTACCTGGCTCCCCTCAATGTGACGCTGACATCGTCGCCTGCTCGAAGCGCGCTCTCGGGTACTCAACACAATGCGCGTCTAACCCCGCTAGGTGCGCCGACGAGAATTTGATTTTCCGCTTTGCGTCCCTTCGCACGTTGAGCTTTCCCGACGACGCTTTTCTTGCGGGGCTGTCACGGGACGAGAGGACACTCGCCGTACGAGTCGGCGTACCGTGCCACGTCGAACGATTCACAAGAGCGAATTATTATCAACAGACCTGGTGGTACTGCGACTCTGACGGCAATTATCTCCGGGCCTTTACTTTCCTCAACGGCAAGTACGAAAGCAGCTACACCCCATGACGGCGAGAACGTTTGAGCCTCATCGCCTTGGACAATAGGAGGCAGTCTGGAGCTCGGGGTCACGGAAAAGTATGCCGCCGAAGCCGCTGGCGCTCCCGAGCGAACCTACTACGAATGGATGGAAAGAGGCGTCAAAGGTCTCGAGCCCTGCTTTGACAACATCGACGAGGTCACAGAGCATGGTTGCAGCGGGGTTTTCATCGCTTTGTTGCATTCCAAAAAACCAGTTGCGTGCCGGCTTGGTTAGCGTCAACCCATACCTCTTCCACGCCTGGACTGTTTTGATAGAAGCCGGCCGGCGAAGCCGCCTCGATCTGCGCTTCGCTTGCATTATCATCCGCGTCGGTTTCGTAGCTCTGGTGGTCACCGTACACATAAACGCTGACGCATTGGTCCGCCGACGGCTTATTTATTGCCAGCCATCGGTGAAACGCTGTTGGAATATCTTGGTGACGCTGCGACCGTACTTCGATGCGATCCGTGTAGCCGCCGCAGGCTGGGACCGGGAAGTGGCTACGGAGAACGTATGCACCACGTGGGTTCAGGCTTGCAACCCTCATAGCGCGGACCGGAGGCGCAGGCGACCGGCTTTCAGTCGAGGTGGATTGGTTGAAGCCGCTGATGATCGCGCCGATGATAGCGAAGAGTAGGACCATGGCGATAATGGCGCCGCAGCCTATCGCTGCGGTTTTGCCGCAGCCGGCATTCCGGGATCGAGGGCCAACGGGAGGCGACTCCGCGGCGGCCCACGGCGTCGGGTGACTTGACGGGGCGATTGCAGTCGGCGCATCTGGAGCGAAGCCCCCTTGGGCCGTAGCGCCGCAGCTTGGGCAGAATCTGGCGGCATCCGGGAGTTGAGAGCCACAGACCGAGCAAAAAGCCATTTCAACGCCTCCGTCGGGGGTGAACGGTTATGTTCGCGGAATTTAGACCCTAATTCGGGTCATCACGGAGAGATGCGAAAGACGGTGCCCGAGCCGCTTTTACCCCCAGCAGACGTTGTGCCGTAAAGCGTGTTCCCCAGCAGTGTCAATCCTGCGTCTGGGTACTCGCCGTCTGGCGTGCCTTTGAATCTGTAAAGTGTATGCTCTTCACCAGAGCTGCTCACCGCGAAGACTGTCCCGCATCCTCCGCCGCCGGGCCCATTGCTGCATCCGATGCCACCAGCAGTCGTTGTGCCGTAGAGTAAACCGTCTCGGGCGAGCAATACCGCACTTGGGTGCGCGCCATCCGTGCCGCCTTTGAATCTGTAGAGCACGTGCTCTTGCCCCTTGGTGCTTACGGAGTAGACGGTTCCGCAGCCGTCGCTGGTCTCGCTTTCACAACCCGTTCCGCCGCCGTCAGCCGTCGTACCGTAAAACGCGCCCTTCAGGAAGGTCAAGCCCGCCGCTGGCGACGCGCCATCGTCGCCGCCTTGGAACGGATATAGCACGCGCTCCTGACCCGCAGTACTGACCGTAAAGACGGTACCGCATCCCTCGTAATCACACGCCTGACCGCCGCCGCCCCCACCGACGGGGGTGGTGCCGTAAAGCGTTCCGTTGACAGCAATCAAGACCGCTTCGGGGTTTGCGCCGTCTGACGAGCCTTGAAAACGGTAGATCACGCGCTGCTTACCAGCCGTGCTCACCGCAAAGACGGTCCCGCACCCCTGGTCGTCGCATCCCCCCGTACCGCCCACGCTGGTGGTGCCGTAAAGCATCCCCTTGAGGTCGATCAGGCTCGCTTCCGGCAATCCGCCGTCCGCGCCGCTTTGTTGAGAAAACGTGTAGATTAGTTTGCCGGTCCATCCAGATTTAGAATGCAGAACCTTGAACACGGTCCCGCAGTCTACGCCGCTGCCGATGCAGCTGACCCCATCGCCGCTGCTCGTTCCGAAAAAGACTTCCTTCACGGCGACCAACCCAGCTTCAGGGCTTCCCTCTGTTAAAGAGTAAAGGACTTGCTCTTTCCCAGCCGCGCTAACCGCGAAGACCGTCCCGGCGTTGGCCGAGCCACCGTTGTAAGTAGTGCCGTAAAGTGCACTGTCGAGAGTGATCAGCGCAGCACGCGGGTCTTCGCCATCCGAGCCGCCGTTGAAACTGTAGATGGACTTGTAGCCGCTGCCGAGCGGCAGCGCTAACCCGTGATCAGTCAGTTGCTCCGTTGGCGGTGAGGCCGTCTGCGATCCGCCACAACCTGCGAGTATTGCCGCAACCGCGCAAGCACTCAAAACGTGCGTCAAATCTGAGATCATCTTCCGTAGCGAGGGTGATTTGCTCCCTCCCTGATCGTCCTTCGTAACGCACCACAGATATACGTACTGGCAGTATTACCGTTTGAGTCTTTGACTTGAATCCTCTTCAAATGAAGCTCCCCCTTCAGAGCGGTGTAGCCGTTGGCGACGGCGTCGGTGGAAAGTAAAGCCCGGGCGTGGCGGACCTATCTCCTTTGTGCCACACGCGCCCGTCGCTATAACGCGCATATTGCACGCTGCAAACTAGCGTGACGGGGCCCTGCGAAGCGTTCTCGCCTCCAACCGCTCCAACCGTTCCGGCGAGATTCCGGCGTGCGTTGATTTGGACGTTAGGCGAGAAAGTCCCGAACCAGTCAAGGCCGAGACTCTGTACCGTCTGGTTAAACGTATCTTCGAGGTCAAAAGTGAACCGCACGGCGACGAGCGGCTGAGGCGCGATGTTCGTAAAATCGACGGCCGCAGCTATATAGAAATCGTGCTTGGTAAGGAGGATGGACGGAATAAGTCCGCCGGGCCCCGGCTTATCGATGAACGCGGCGCGGCAGTTGTCGATCTGGACCGGCGTGCCTCCAGAGGAAACGATTTCGACCGAAAGCGCCTGCGCAGCGCGTCCCGCCGTTGGAGATAGCGACACTATGCACAGTGCCAAGATGCTGGCGGTTCGATAGCGACGATGACTGAGCATGCCCTTCATGGCTCTCTCCCCATTGACGAACGGTCGCGTTCGGCCAAAGCAAAAAAAACGCGCAACTACACGTCCATCACTTAAAGATTCACTTTGCCGCTTGCTACTTCCCCCCGTTTATTTGGCGAAAACGCAAAACCGGCGGAACCCATTACGCTGGCCGCTTGCCGTCCCCGGGTCTTCCGAGCCGATGCGTAACGGTCGGCGCGCCGCTTGAGTTCCCCGCAATCATGGCGTTGATGCGGTCGCTAAGATCGGTGCTTTCGGGAAGGGATGTAACCGGATGCCAGCCCTTCAGTGCGCCCACAAAGAGTGGGTCCGCGACTGCGATTGCCTACGGCATGACGAGAATGCCCGCAGCCGAAGCCCTCGACGAGAAGTCCACCTTTGTATCCGCAAGGACCGTCTCGGCCATTTTGAGTGTTGGATTCCGACGGCTCCGCCTTTTGGCGTGTGCCAATGCGTCGAAATACTGCGCCTGATGAGACATCGACTCTTCGAGCGATGGCCCTAAGCTGGGCTTGAGTTGGTCGCCACAGTCCCAACTTGCCGCTTGCGGGGACTTCCGCAGAAAGAGGCCGCACGTTCTCGAGCAGCCACGCATAGGGACCACATAGCCAGGGAGACGGCTTTATCGCTTCGGCTTTGACGACATCGACGAGGTCAGCAACAGCAATGAAGGCGCCGCGTGTGAACAGTGTCGGGTCGAGCTCGTAGCCCAGGATCCGCTCAAGCTCGGCGGTCTCGGAGCCCGAGAATGCTTGAGAAGCGTGAATAGCCAGCGGCCCTCGGTACGACGTCCGCCAGCTTCGGTTCTCGATTTGTTTGTTGGCGTGCGCGATTGCCCATGCCCAGGGCGGTCGAACGGAAAGGGCTCTCACGATTGCCGCGCTTTCCGCTCAGTTCGTTCAACGCTCATTTAGTTACAGTCTCAGTGTAGCACGGCCACTAGGCGGGGCGCATTTGACTGCCAAAACCGGCTAGGAATTCTTCCCACACAACGGCGAGTCGCCCGCCGAGTCTTCGTCCAGGCCCGGTTCCCTGGCGCGCGGCCTGCGCGGCCTCGACGCGCGGCCTCGACGTTAATGCGACATAACCAGAGTTATGTCACCGCCAGGGGGCGCTCACGTAGTCGCTTCGAGCTCACTCGGCGAGAGCGGTGTTCCCAAAAAGCCCCACCGGCGGTTTCGCGATTAAGGTCGCGCGGGCGCGGTGAGACGGAATCCGACTCGTGACAGCTCCCCGTCCGCGCTGGCGAGCGGGCTCGAAGGCTCACAACGAGCCAAGGCTTCGCAGTGATTCGCCGACGTAGTCGATCGGCTGGAGTGGCGCATCGGCCATGGCGCGCTCATAGTCGTCAGCCAGATCGTGCTTACCGCACCGGCGCAGGGTCGCAATGGCCTCCCGCTCGTAAATTGCCATCAATTCGCCGCTCATCCACATCTTGTGCAACAGCTCGCGATCGCCGCCAGCGTGGCGGTCTGCCGATCGTTGCAAGTCTCGGTCCTGAAGCGCAAGAGCGAGCTCCGCGCCCGCGTCGTAGGCCGCTTGACCGATGGGATCGTCCTTAGCGACTTGCCCTTTACGCTGGGCCTTCTGAACCGCCGGTAAGAAGCCGTTGAAAGCCACCCATCTCAGGATCCTGCGCTCGGAAAGCGTGGCCAACTTCGCGGCTGCACGTACCGACGCTCCCGTGGCCAACGCAGCAAGGAAAATCCGGACCTCGAGCTTCCGGTCGTCCGGCGTGATTCGTGTTCTCAGACGCCTACTTGGCCGCCTACTTGCGCGCGTGATGCGGACGGCGGCGTGGCCGTCGGCACGCTTCGAGTGTTCGTCATGTAGCGTGTGCGGCAATTTCGTCTGATTTTGCGTGCGGCGGCGAGTTGAATTGGATGCCACGGCTAACTGACTCTTTGGCATCCTAAAAATAGCGTGGTGCCCGTACTATTCGGGAGAGACAGACGACCGTCGGTTCGATAGGATCCTGACGTTCAGGGAGCGTTGTCTTAGCGTGCTTTGAGAGTTGGTGGAGCTCTAACTTCTGCGCTTGCTGTATCGACCTGAGTCTCGCGGAACGGTGCGTGCCGGCGGGGATGGTACAAGGCGTTTCTGGTGGGTCTGGCCAGCGGCAAACTCCCGATCCACGACGATGAGGCCACGTGTACGCTTCGCACCTGCAGGCTACCCGACCGGGGCGAATCGGCGGGCGCTTTGAGCCTGGACCGCGCGAGCGCCATGGCGAGTGAGCGATGCAGAGTTCGAGACCTCCGACGACGTAGGCTCGGCATCGAATGCCAGTGCGCGCTACGGCCTTGCATCGAAGTAGTTGGCGAGCCTTCGGACTCAGCATAGTACGAGTGCGTCGTGCACGTTGTAAGCATAACAATGCGTGGTCTAGGAAGTAAGGTGTCAGCCTGGCAGAGCACGGATGCCCTTCCCCGGTCTCTGCGGCCTCTTGCAGCCGCTCACAGTGTTGGAGACGACTTCGGGTACGTCCGGACCGGTCGCGGCGTGTTATAGGGCGATTCTCGCCCTTGCACGGTCGTGCGGAAACCTATTTGGTGTCTTTTGGAACGGCAAGCAAACAGATGTTCCGCGCTATGTTCGACGGCAAGCCGTGACTTACGTTTGACTTACGCCGGTGATATACGGTGATACCCAGAGGCATGGAAAGCAGACGCTTTCCTCATAATCGGGACGCGGTGATACACTATCTCATCCTGCATCATCATCAGATTCAGATTCGATTCCCGTTGGCGCTACCAGAAATTTCCTTATCCTGTACGGGGTTTTTGTGCTTTTGGCGGCCGTGAGAGCCTCAATTCTAACGGTCGTCTAACGGAATTTGGCAGAAGGTCTTCAGGCCACGATCTTCCCGAACGCCTCCGCCGCGTCGGCATCACGGTCGCGGTAGACCGTGATGTAGCGAGCGTACGTGATGCTGATGTCACTGTGGCCCAGCCGCTTCGAGATAACCTCGATCGGCACGCCGGCTTTGGCAAGCAACGAGGCGTGTGTGTCGCGGAGATCGTGGAAGCGGATGCGCCGCACCGGGCAGCGTTTCATGAAGTTTCGGAACGCGGAACTGAACAGCCAAGACGAGATCGGTGTGCCGTCTGCCTTGGCGAAGATGAGATCCTCGTCGTGATAGGCCGGACGTACGGCAATCCTCTCAGCAGCCTGCACCGCGCGATGGGATTCGAGAATCACGAGCAGATGCGACGAAACACAGACCGTGCGCACCCTGTCGTTCTTTGGCCGTTTGTAGATAAGCCCGTCCCGCTTCGTCGAGCTCAGCGATCGGCTGATTGTGACGATCCGCTGACGAAAATCGACGTCTTGCCAACGCATCGCCATGATTTCGCCAAGACGGGCTCCTGTGTAGAGTGCAAATGCCACGGCAGGATAGAAGGCGCTTTGCGCCGTCAAGTAGTGCCGCGCCGTGCACCGATGGGTTGGGTATTTCGCCTCCTGTAGCAACTGCTGCGCCTCGGTTTCGGTGAGTACCGCCGATTCGGGTTTTACCGCCCTTGGCAGATCGTCCGCATCGAGCGATGCGGCCGGACTGCGAAGGATCACTTCCCATTTGACGGCGCGCCGTAGCACGTTACGCAGCAGTTCCGCAGCATGATGGACCGTACGTCCGCTGACTGGCCGCTTCGACCATCGAGCATAGGTTGCAAGTAGATCGACAGCCTTCACGCTGCCAACCTTCCTGGCGCCGACCGCCGGCCGCAAGTAAAGCCGCAGCAAACTCTCGTAACGCTGCAGCGTCGTCGCGGCAAGGCGACCTTCTTTGGCTTGCATGAACCGATCGAACAGCTCATTCATCGTCATGTCGGCGCACGGCAAGTACTCGCCGGCGACGACCGCAGCCTTGCGTTTCGCGAGGATCGCTTCAGCCTGCTTCTTCGTCACTCCGACGAGCGTTTCGGTCTTCTGCCGGCGCTTGCCGTTGACGAATACGACGTCATACATAATGCGGAACTTTTTGTCTCCAACTTTCCTGAGATACCCCAAGGATATGCCTCCTACGGGGTCCCGGCGAGCGGCATATTCGCCGCCAGGCCCAGGAATGCTTCGAGCGCCCTCTTCGTGACGATAAGACGCCGCGGCGTAATGCGCACGGACTGCAATCTTCCCGACGCAAGGAGTTCGTACGTCGCGTTTCGTCCGATACCTAAAATATTCTGCACGTCACTAGGCGTAAGAACGTCGCCGAGATCGGCGAGCGCTAACGAGGTTTTGATCATTTGCGGCCCAAGGTAAAAAGAAAGACCCCGAGCGAACTTGCTCGAGGTTTTTGCACGCATTATTATGCGGGCGTAAGTTCCCCGCTATCGTGTACGACGATTATCCGCCGCGCATCGGGGTCTGTCAATCGCCGTTGTGCTCCGACCTCTCGGAGTTCCGCGTGCTGACTCCTGATGATTGTTGGCCGCTCGACGACGCAGTGACCGAGCGCTCGCGGTGAATTTCGCGGGATTTTCAGACCTTAGCGGACCGCACACCGCCGCCCGGACCGGCAGATCTTCAGAAGTAGCATCCCGCCACAACGTGGCGGCCAAAATCCCATAAGGTTGGCATTTTCCGACAGCTCCATCGTGCGCTGCTGCGAAGCCATCTCTACAGCGATGAGGCGCCGCCGATCAGCGCGACCGATTCTTCCGACTATGCTGCCCAAGCGATAGCGCGAAAGCCTTCATTTTCGCGGCGAAGGCTTTCCGCGGTAGTCTATCACAAACTGCGAAACCGCAATGGTCCGAAGCTCAACCCCGCGATGGCAGTCGAAGCCGCATAAGCTTGATAAAGACAGTCAGTTATCCCTGGCTCCCGATTCTGGACCTATGCTACGGCATCAACGGCTTCTCTTCAAGCTGACGGCGACGCCCAGCGGAGCAGCTATACCTTCGGTTTCGGTTAGCGTTTTCGAGGGACTTGATGCACCCGCTGGATAGGGCCAGACCTCTACCGCGTCAGCACCGACATCGGCGCCAACCACGGTTGTACCTAGTGGATTTGCCCGATTTCGACCGGTCACCCAAATCTGGATAACAGTGGACGCTCCTCCGAGATTCGTCGACCCTACCATGGTTCCGCGTGTACCCGAGATAGCAAACTGGTAGATGACGTTTACGGTCGCGTCTTCGCATAACAGGTATTGGCCATCCCACAGGAGACCTCCAGGAAAACCGATTGTTTGATTCAGCGTAATATGTTTTATCGAGTCGCGACCTTTTCGAATCTTATCGGTGTAAAGGGTGGTAAAGCTAGAGTTGTAGCCGTTGAAGAAAAGGTTCCCTCTGTTGTCGTACGCCGGCCACCAGTATGCCCAGATATTGGGATCCGAATATTCGGCCGGGGTGCCGGAAGCCTTCGGATAAACCTCGAGGTCTCCAGGAGTACTGAAACCGGACAAACCGTATTCATTGGTGACCGCGAGATTCCCGGTCACTCGGTCGACCGCGCACGCATTCGGAAAACCACTTGGATCTGCGAGAATTTGAATCGGGGCGGTGCCGCCGTGCGCGTATTCATAAATTTCCTTTGCAACATAGTCTACAACAAAGACATCCTGAGCGTTATCTATACACAATGCTGATGGCTCCTCAAACCCGGTTAACACGCCTACGGGTTTTAGACCGGGCCACGTAAAGATGGGAACCGTCCCAGACTCATTTGCAACGTAAAGCAGGTTGTTGGCTTTTGCGGCCGGCGACATCCATGAGCGACCTCTTTGCGGCTGAGCTACGCGCGGCACGAAGAAACGCCGATAGGTCGCGTTTGACTCGGGCGCTCCGGGCATGCTCGAGCGCAAAGTGGGGCTGCTGCAACCAGCAACTAGGCCGGCCAGCGCGATAAGTGCGAAATTGCGCCATGACAAGATAAGAACGTTCATGCTATTAAACCTCGTATGACAGAGAGGCGGCGTGCAGGAGCGCCCGCCGGAGGATTCTTCTAGTTCTTAAATCCGAAATGCTGTTCCAACATTAGCTCGGCCACTTGCGCTCGTCGTACCGAACAATTGGTCTTTGGCACCCATCATTAACGTGCCGTATGGATGAGCACCCGACTTACCGCCGGCAAAGCTGTACAAAACGCTCTCAACGTAGCTGCTTCCAGAAGATTTCAGCTTGAAGATCGTGCCGCACCCGTTTGAACAAGCATTGTTGCCGCCAAATGGCGTTGAGCCGTACAAGAGGCCGGCCCGCTTTCCATGCTTGACCAGCGATCCAGCCCCTGGGTACTCGCCGTCGGTGCCGCCGAGGAAGCTATACAATAGGCTTTCGTGATAACCCGAACCCGAAGGCGTTAACTTGAAAATGGTTCCACACCCCGGCGGATTCTCTAGGTCACAGGATCCACTTCCACCAGAAAATGTCGTACCGTACAACGCGCCCTGTTTATCGACGATGAGGTCAGCCTCGGGAAACTGTCCATCGGTCGTGCCTCCGCGAAAATTGTAGACGATTTTCTCGACATAGCTGCGCTTCGATGGCGTCAGTTCAAACACTGTTCCGCATTTTAGGCCGGTGCCGCATGCGTACTCGCCGCCGCCAGCCGTCGTGCCATAGAGCACGCCTTTGGGTCTCGCGAGAAGCCCGGAAACGGGGTTCCTTCCATCGGGATCCCCGTGGAAGGCGTAAATTACTTGGAACCCACCCGAAGTGCCCACCTTGAAGACGGTCCCGCCACCGTACTCTCCGTTCTCCTCAGTCGTTCCGTAAAGCGCTCCATCCGAGCCGATGATGACCTTGGCCGATGGATACGCACCGTCGTCACCGTGTTCGAAGCTGTAGAGGAGCGTTTCGCGGTAACCGGAGCCGGACGGGGTCAACTTGAATACGGTGCCGCACCCTCCGTATTTAGCGCACTCGTAGTAGGTGGGGTTACCACCAACATAGGTGGTACCATAGAGTGCGCCGCCCGCATCTATCGCAAGACCCGCAGACGGCCCTTGCCCATCCGGCTCCCCAGCGAAGGCGTGGAGGATGCTTTCTTTATAACCGTTGCCAGAAGGCGTCAGCTTATAGACCGTCCCGCAGCCCGATCCTCCACACCCCGTCGAGCCTCCGTTGTACGTTGTGCCATAGAGTGCCCCCGTTGCGTCCGAGATAAGACCGGCAACGGGCGTAGCCCCATCGGCACCACCACGGAAGTCGTAGATACTATGAAGGGCCACCGCGGGCAATACCACGGTCGCTGAAGCCCAGAGCTTTGCGGTTGCGGAAGGGCTGCTGGTTGGCAGCGTTCCGACGCTTGACCCGCAGCCGCCTAAAGCGAACGTGAGCGCCAGGGCAAAGGGTGACGTTCGGACCACCATGGGTTCTCCTTCTTCCTGTTCACTGACCCGGCGGATTTTAGTATATTGAAGCCTCTTATGGTTTGCCAAGGAAAAATCGGCCAATCATTATCCAAGGAAGTCTCGCGATAAGGCCAGATCGGACAGTTAAGCGCAGTTTGAGCAAGCGCCACTAGGGACCGGCGTTTTGTGGACTCGCGAGAGGTGGGCGCCGCATGCGAAAGCAAATCATCCCAGGAAATTACGGCCGTGAAACAGAGCATAGCGCGAAGGCGTCGCGGCGTCTTTCTTAGTGACGGTGGCCTCCGTCGCGTGCATGACGCCGTGCGCCGCATGGCAATCGACCGGGACGGCGTCAGAGTCTCGCTTGAGGCTCTGAGTGCAAGCATCGGCGTTTCCACGCGCTCGTTGTCAAGGGCTCTCAACCGGGCCTCTCCGATCGATTTTCGAACCCTCGAGGCCCTGTTCATTGCGCTGCAGATTACGCCTACAGAGGCAGATTACTACTATGCGAGTCACTCGGCAAGCAGATCGCCGCTCAAAGCAGTGCCCGAGCAGATAACGCGCCTAATTGGACGAGACGACGTCCTCGATGTTCTCGATCAACTGCTTAGCGCATCTCGTCTTCTGACCCTTACCGGCATGGGAGGGATCGGAAAGACGCGGCTTGCGGCTGAATTAGCCAGGCGCCGGTTCGGCGCTAGCGATGAACAGGTTTGGTTCCTTGAATTCACTACTGGAACGGACCTGAGAGAGTGCATCGCCAGCATAGCCACGGTGTTGGGCGCTCCCACAGACGATTTTAATGGACGCGCAATGACCGAAGACCCGCTACGCGGTGAGGCGGGGCTTCTTGTGCTCGACAACTGCGACGGCATAGCTATCCAGCTCGGCGCCTTCATCGTGCGCCTCTTAAGGGTCTCACCCTCGCTGCGCATTCTTGCGACCACTCGAGAGACATTCGAAATCGAGGGCGAGTTCGTCTACCGCGTCCCCGCACTCGCGAGCCCTGAGAACCGAGCACGCGTTTCTGCGATAGAGGCGATGCGTTATCCGGCCGTCGCGCTTTTTGTGGAGCGAGCGGTCGCGCGAAACTCATCACTCAACCTATCTGATGTGGTAGCGCAGCGGATCGTGCAAATAGTTCAAAGCCTCGATGGCCTTCCGCTCGCGATCGAGCTAGCGGCCGCCCGCGCAGCAGAAATGTCCCCTGCGGATCTTCTCTCCTACCTCCAGCAACATCTTAACGATCTCGAGTCTCAAGGCTCACCGCTTGATCCCAGGCATCGTTCGATGCGTGCCGTTATGGACTGGAGCTTTGACCGCTTAAGCCACCACGAACAAGTCGTTTATTCGCGAGCCGCCGTTTTTCGTGGCTTATTCGATTCGGCCGCACTTGCCTCGATCTGTTCCGACCTGCTTTCGCCGGAAGCGACCCTCGCCGTTGCCTTCCAGCTCGCCAGAAAGTCCTTGCTCGAAATCAACGTTGAGGAGACACCCACGCTCTTCTCTATGATCGGAACCGTACGTGAGCACGCCCGGGCGAAGCTTCAAGAAGCAGCTTTCCCAATCCTAAGTGAGTGGCATCACGCACTGCACTTTCTGCAAGTGACAGTAGATTTAATGCGTCCGGTTCGGCAGGAAGGGCGGACGGAACATTTCGCGGTTCTGGCGCGACACTTTGCGAACATCCGGGCGGCCTTAGAGTGGTCATTTGCTACCAACAACGAGCATATCGGCGCCGCTCTTGCTTCGGAATTGATCGAATACTGGGACGCCCGCGGCGAATACCGCGCCGGCGAGCGGTGGATGCGGCGCGGGCTTAGCGTAGGGCCCGAACTGGCGACGCGGACCACGACGGCAATGTTGTACGAGGGCCTCGCGCTCATGCTGCACCGACAAGTGCGAATGGAGGAAGCGGCTGAGGCGGCCGGCCGTAGCCTGAGTATCTATTACGAGCTGAAAGATGATGCTGGCGTATGCCGCGTTCAGAATGTTTTGGGACTCATTGACTACGACGCGGACAACATGGAAAGTGCGCGCAATCGCTTTGTCGATATCCTCAAGAGAGGCGACCGGCTAAGTCCGCGCGTTGCTGTCGCTGCTCTACTAAACTTGGGACGAATAGAAAGAGACGGGGACCGCAATGCTCGGGCCGCGTTGGTGCGCTTCGAAAGAAGCCTGCGGATCGCGCAAGATATGGGCCGAGAAAGCGTCGTCGCGCTGTCGTTAGCGGAGCTAGGCGAGACGTATGCATTACTGAACAACCTCTTTCGTGCGACTGACTTAACCAGGCGTAGCATGGCGGCTTTTCTTGATCTCGGAAACGAACCCTGGTACAGCAGACAAGCCGTAAACGCGGCAATCTGGCGTGTGCGCGCAGTCGGCGTTGCTTCTGCGCTTCCGGAAGTCAAGGCCGCATTTCCTCGGCGGGCAGTTAAAATCGCACACCTGGGGGCACTTCAAAACCGCACACTACCCGGTGGGCACTTCAAAATCGCACGCCTGATGTAGGACCTCGGGCCCGTCAAGGGTGGCAGCGCGAAGAGCGCCGCCATGAACGTATTGGACGTGGCCGATCGAAACCGCATTTTAGACCTGCTGCGCAAGGGCTGGAGCATCCGGCAAGTTGCGCGAGATACCGGGCACCGGCACGAAACGATCCGCCGTTACGGAATCGAGGCCGGCATCTTGACGCCGAAGCTGGCAAAGTGTACCACCCCCGCGGAAGTGCCCACCGACCCAAAACCGCACACCGAGCCGGAAGTGCCCACCGACCCAAAACCGCACACCGAGCCCGAACTGCCCACCGGGTCGACGCGTAGCAGTGCCGAGCCTTTCCGCGACTTCATCGAGGCCGAGCTGCGCAAGGGCCGCAACGCCAAGGCGATCTTTCAGGATCTCGTCCTGCATCGCGGTTACGATGGCTCGTACGACGCGGTAAAGCGCCTAGCGCGCACCCTGCGAAAGCGCGAGCCGAAGATCAGTTGCCGTTTCGAGACCGAGCCCGGCCAAGAAGCGCAAGTCGATTACGGCGAAGGCGCACCGGTGCGGGATCCACGCACCGGAAAGTACCGCAAGCCACGCCTTTTCGTGATGACGCTGGGCAACAGCCGGCACGCGTTTCGCAAAGTCGTTTGGAAATCGTCGACGGAGATCTGGTGCCGATTGCACGAGGAAGCATTCGCGTACTTCGGCGGTGCGACGCACACGATTCGCCTGGACAACCTCAAGGAGGGCGTGCTCAAGCCAGACACCTGGGACCCGGAGCTTAATCCGCTGTACGCCAAGTTGCTAGAACATTACGGCGTTGTCCCGCTGCCCTGCCGGCCATACGCGCCCGACCTCAAGGGCAAGGTTGAATCGGCCGTGGGTTACACGCAAGGCACGGCACTGAAGGGAAAACGCTTCGAGAGCATCGAGGACGAAAACGCGCATCTGCTGCAGTGGAACGAGAACTGCGCCGCAACCCGTATCCACGGGACGACCAAACGGCAAGTACGGGCAATGTTTGACGAGGAGCGTCCGTTTCTGATGCCGTTGCCGGTGACGCGCTTTGAGTACTACCGGATATTCCAACGCACCGTTCATTTCGACGGCTACATCGAAGTCGACAGCGCGTATTACTCGGCGCCGCCGCGCTACGTTGGCAGCAAGGTTGTCGTTCACGCCGGGCGGCTCTGGCTGCGGATCCTGGATTTGCAAACGCACACGTGCTTGCGCGAGCATACGATCGCGCTGCAGAAAGGTCAGCGACGCACGAACGACGCTGATCGCCCTCAACAGACGCCGGTCCAGGTCGAAAAGCTGGCCGCTCGCATCGCCGGCGCCGGTCCCGGTTGCGCTGGCTTCGCCCAGCTGCTCATCGATGTTCGTGGCGCGATCGCCCTGCGGGCGCTCTACGGCATGCTGGATCTACTTCGGCGCTACGAAGCGGCGGCCGTTGATCGTGCCTGCGCGTTCGCGGCGACGTCGGGCATTTCAAGCCTGCGCTTTGTTCGAATGTATCTTCAGCACCATGCCATACCACTCAAACTCAAAACCGAACACCGGATCATTCCGGAGATCGCAACCTACACGACCCACTTCGCTACCATAACGCAAGGAGCTACACCATGACCAGCGACGAACTCGACCGCGCCCTGCGACAGTTGCGTATGAGCGGTATGGCCGAGGCCGTTCCGATTCGAACGCAACAGGCTCGAGCGGAGAACCTCGGGCCGCTCGACTTCATAAGCCTGCTCGTGCACGACGAGCTGCAACGACGGCGCGATCGCCTCATCGAGCGCCGCGTAAAGGCCGCCGGCTTTCGGGATCAGAGAACGCTCGATACATTCGACTGGAAGTTTAACGCGCTCGATCGGACGGTGATCTTCGATTTGGCTAACGGCCGTTTCATCGAACAACGCGAAGACGTTTTGCTGCTCGGTAATGCTGGCGTTGGCAAGAGCCATCTCGCCCAAGCGATCGGCATGGCCGCCATTCACGCCGGTTTTCGCGTACTCTACCGTGAGGCCCACATGCTCTTCGAGGAGTTGCTGCTCGCCAGCGCGACCGGTGAGCGAGGTGACGCGATCGCGACGTTCAGTGAGATTCCGCTGCTCATCATCGATGATCTCGGGATGCGTAAACTTCCGGCTAACGCCGCTGAGGATTTGCTCGAGATCGTAATGCGCCGGTACGAGCGCGGCTCGACGATTCTGACTTCAAACCGGCCGTTGGACGATTGGCCGAAGCTGTTCGGCGACACGCCGGCGGTGGCGGCATTTCTTGATCGCCTCATGCATCATTCGCACCTGATCGAGATTCGGGGCAAGAGCTATCGGCTACACGAACACAGCCTGGCCGCCCGACATCGGAAGGCGAAGGTGGGCGCATAAGCTAAGTCGCCTGCGCATGCTGATTAGAGATCACTAGGTGACTGGACTGCGGATAAAGCAGTTCCCATGGTCGTTGCAATGTATGACTGCCATTTGGCTGCTGAGCATCGGAACACTCGTTGTGTACCGACGCTTCGACGCCGTGACGATCGGAACGGATTTCATATTCCCTGTGCTGGTGGCCATCCTCGCATGGATTTCCACTCGGATCGTTCGGGGCGATGCGCCGCCATTGCCGGCGAGCAGGCAACCTCGCTTAATGATTCTTGCCCAACTAAGCGTTATCGTTGCTGCTATTGCACTCACCGGAATGTCTGGTCTCCGATTCCATGGATTAACTTCGACCACCATTCCGCCCTGGGATGCACTGATCCGTACGATCGCCCCGCTCGGTGACGTCTTGCGTATCGGTGAAAACCAGGCCATAAACTTCGCAACGTACGTTGTATTGCCTGGGGTGTTCGTACTTCTACTAGGCGCGAAAGTTCGCGAGATCGGCTTTGAGCGCTTTGCCCCGGGCTCCTGGAAACTCGCCGTTCTCTGGCTTGCATTTCCAGCGATCGGCTGGATCGTTGCGCTTGCAACTGGGCAGTCTACGATTGCACGAATGCTTTGGCAATTGCTGCGCAACGCGCTGAGCAACGGATTTAGCGAGGAGTTTCTATTTCGCGGGCTGCTTTTTACGCGGCTAAGGGCGGTGCTGAGCGGAGAGGTAGCATTAGTGCTTCAGGCGCTCGTATTTGGCTTGTGGCACTTCGGCTACGATTTCAGCAGTGCGCCGAACCACAATGTAATCAGCGCGTTAGCCGATATGTTCGCGTCGCAGGTGGTTATAGGCTATGGACTCGGCTGGCTGATGCTTAAGACCGGCAACATTGTGCTCCCGAGCGTCTTCCACTTGGCTATCGATTCGCTCGGCGACGCCTTCGGAGCGAAATAATCGGGGAGCGCAGAGAGAAGAAAGGCATTCATGGGCGCACGGCCAAGGATTGCGACAAACATCACTCAGCCTGAGGCGTGCGGTTTTCAACCGCCCACGGGCGTGCGGTTTTGAAGTGCCCCCCGACGCATTTAACGCGATGTTGATGGATCCTTATCGATCCGAATTGTACGAGCAACTCGACGCCATCGCAGAATTACTACTTGACGATGACAGAGTCCGCGAAGCCGTTATTCTGTTAACCGTTACTGCGGCGCACTATTCGCGCAAACGTCCGGCCGATGCGGCAGCATCTCGCTTCAATCGCGAGTTGCGTCAAAGAGCGCGGCGCATCATCGGCACAGAGGGATTCAACAATGTCAGAACGAGAGCGCGCGAGATGTCGATTGAAGTTGCGTTTCAGGAGGCATTGATATTCCCACACGAAACGAGCGCTCTTGACGTTCCCGAAGGGGACCTTTAACGCAGCGGTCGAGCACCTATTCGACGCATCACCTCTAAAGCCCCGGAACCGGAACTGCGGAAGCTCTTATGTAGATGGGATGAGAGAAGGCTAACCCCCGCGGAAACCATGGCGGTTTCCCTTTGACGCACTCGAGGTGCAATGAAGAAAGCGAGGATTAGCCCGTGAAGACGCTTAGGAACTCGGAGGCAAAAACCATTCCCAGCCGCACAACCGTCGGGCTTGACGTGGGCGATCGCCATAGCTGGTTCTGTATCCTTGACGAGGCGGGCGAAGTCGTCGCTGAGGGGCGGGCCCGCACGACGACCGAGGCGTTAAATGAGCACTTCACTCGGTGGGCTCGCAGTCGCGTTGTTTTAGAAGCTGGAACTAGCTCCGCGTGGATCAGTCGTTTAGCGATGGCAGCCGGTCACGAGGTGATCGTTGCCAACCCGCGTGAGTTACGCAAGATCCATCAAAGCGATCGCAAGAACGACCGTAGCGATGCGCAGGTACTTGCGCGCATGGCACGTTTCGATCCGCAGCTCCTGGCCCCGATTACTCATCGCAGCGCCGCAATGCAGAACGATTTGGCGGTGGTTCGCGCTCGGGATGTCTTGGTGCGCGCTCGTACACAGTGCGTTAACGCCGTTCGCGGGCTGGTTAAGACCGCCGGCGGACGCTTGACGACGTGCAGCACGGAGAGCTTTGCTCGCAAAGCAGCGGCACAGCTTCCTAGCGGATTGGAAAGTGCCCTAGAGCCGATGCTGAAGACGATCGAGGCGCTCACCGAGCAGATTCGCGCATATGATCACCTGATCGACCAGCTGGCATCACGCTATCCTGCCACAGAGGTACTGAGCCAGGTCACCGGCGTTGGGACGCTGACGGCGGTAGCCTTTGCATTGACGTTGGGCGATCCGTCACGGTTCGGGAGTAGCCGAGACATTGGAGCATATCTAGGCCTGGTGCCCCGCCAGCACGACTCGGGCAATCACGTTTCACAGCTTTCGATCACGAAAGCCGGCAACACGCTACTTCGACGGTTGTTGGTTGGCAGTGCGCACTACATCCTGGGCTTCACGGGCCGGATTGCGATCTACGACGGTACGGGGAACGGCTGATGACGCGGGGCGGAAAGAATGCGAAGAAACGCGCACTCGTTGCCGTTGCCCGCAAACTGGCAGTGCTGCTGCACCGATTATGGATAAACGGCGAAGTTTACGATCCGCTTCACTCGGAGCGGGAGGATCGCCAGGCAGCCTAACGAGCTTGAGACGAGGGATTCCAGGGAGAGCAGCACTTGACAAAAAGCCGCGTTCACGGCGACCGCGACGGGATATTCGGTCAGCCCTAAGCTAGATCGATCTGTAGATGGCAGCGCCGACCTGCATAATGGACCTCAATGTGCACCGAGCCAAGAACGGCTCACGCGAGTGCGAATGGAAGTAGGGCGCAGGTTGCGGCGAGGACAAGGACGAGAAAACAACCATGGGCCGCCACGGCGGTCTTGACAAAAGGGCCTTCTCTCATGGAAGTATCCCGCGGCAAAGTCCACGGGATACTACACAGACCCTCCAAACGTCCGGTCCCGGGCGACCTCCCGCGTTGGCCTCCGATCTGGTAGCCCGTGTATCGTCTCAGAGCTTGGCTGCTGAAGAAGGGACCCGATGCGGCTATGCCGCTCCTCCACCCTCTTCGCCGGTCATCCTAAACACCATATCACTAACAAAGCGTTTGAACGCGTCATTCTCAACGAACTGCTTGTACACCTGAGTGTCGTCTTTCAGGAAACTCTGCATTACTTTGGCAAGGGCTTGGTCGTGAGCCATCCGGGCAGTATGAGGCGTGTTGTCTTTCGCGTTGCGAAATGCTGAGTCGGCTGCTACTTTCGGCGCTACATCATCTCTGATACGTCTGACAATCCGGTCACTATCGGTAAATAGCGCGCCGAAGTGCTCGTTGAAGTCCCTTAGAATGTTGCTGAGCGTATCTAACTCAAGGACGTTGCCATGGCTACGCGCCTCTGTTGGGATCGGCTCGATCTCCGAATCCTTGTCCACAAGAGCAATGGTCAGCATTGCCTTCTTCTCAATCCGATAGCTATCCATCTCGACGGCGTCAAGGATGCCTTTCGCGAGATCGTCATCGGTGGGTCGAGGGAGCTTAGGCGTTAGCATATTGAGAAATATCGACAGCTTCTCCCACTCAACATTGCTATATGAGATGATCGATGACAGAAACGCATATGTCCTACAAAATGCTTTTGCGTTGCTCTTGAAGTCGACTTGTGCGTCCTCGTCCAGTGCCTGGGAGTAGACGCTCGCGCATACGTCGAGGATGGGGTCAAGTTGGTCGCGCTCACGACCTTCGACGAATATAGATACAACTTCGTGCACCTGCTCTGGCGTGTAGACCTGAGCGTTATCGAGCGACGTTTTTAGATCGTGCAACTTATTTGGGTCAGTCTCGTCCGCAAGTATCGTTGTACGAAAGTAGTCCTGGAAGGCCTCGGTAACGGATTCACTATTGTCTTGAAAGTCTAGTACAAAGCAGTCGCGCTTCTGCGGATGGGCCCGGTTTAGGCGCGAGAGAGTCTGAACAGCCTGGATACCGGAGAGCGGCTTGTCAACGTACATCGTGTGGAGCAGCGGCTCATCATAACCCGTCTGAAATTTATTCGCGCAGATTAGAAATCTATACGGATCGTCTTGAATATTATCCGTAATATCCTTACTCGGAAACCCATTCAGTGAGGCCTCTGTGACCTTTACGCCCGCATATTCGTGCTCGCCAGAGAACGCAACGATGGCTTTGTATGGGCTTTTTCGTTCTGCCAAGTAGGTCCTGAAAGCATTGAAGTATTGGATCGCCCGCTCTATTCCGCTAACCACGACCATCGCGCGGGCTTGACCTCCAACTTTGCCCGCCGCTACGACGTGGTCGTGAAAATGGTCGATCATAATCTCAGCCTTGAGTCTAATCGCGTGATCATGGCTCTCCACGTAACGCCGCAACTTCTTCTGAGCCTTCCTAGTGTCGAACTCCGGGTCGCTCTCGACCTTCCTCACAAGTTTATAATAGCTCTGAACGGGCGTGTAAGCGCGTAGAACATCCAGGATAAATCCCTCATCTATCGCCTGCTTCATCGTGTAAGAATGGAAGGGCCGGTGTTTAACGTGAGCCGTTCCGCCTGGTGGAAGAGGGTCACCGAAGATCTCAAGCGTCTTATTTTTAGGAGTTGCTGTAAAAGCAAAGTAGCTTGCGTTGTGCAACATTTTCCGCGCAGCAATGCGCTTTTCAATCGTCTCGTTAATAGTGTCCTCTGGATCAGGTGCCTCATCACCATCGTCAGTTACTGCAGCGCCGGAGGAGCCGCTAAGTGCTTGACTGATTGCGGCTGAGGTCTTGCCACCCTGGCTTGAGTGTGCCTCGTCGATTATTATAGCGAAGCGCTTTCCCGGATCCAGTGCGATCTCATCGAGGATGAAAGGGAACTTTTGCACCGTCGAGACGATGATCTTCTTGCCTTCCTGGATGAAGCGCCGAAGATCGCCGGAGCGCTCTGCATGTCCCACCGTCGCTCTAACCTGCATAAATGCTCTAACGGTTTTTTGAATCTGCTCGTCGAGATTTCGGCGATCAGTCACTACAATTACGGAATCAAAAATCTCCGCGCTTGCTCCTGTCGGTTTTAGTCCTATGAGTTGATGCGCGAGCCATGCAATGGAATTCGACTTGCCACTCCCAGCTGAATGCTGTACCAAGTAGCGCCGCCCCACGCCGTGGGTTCGCGCATGATCGAGGGAGCGGCGCACTACATCGAGTTGATGATAACGTGGCCAGATCTGCTTACGCTTCTTACGCCCAGTGCGTTTGTCTTTCTCCTCAACGATCTGGGCGTAGTGTTCGAGGATATCCGTCAACCCCTGTGGCGTGAGAACTTGCTTCCATAGGTAGTCAGTCTTCACACCATTCGGATTCGGTGGGTTGCCGGCTCCGTCGTTGTCTCCTTTGTTAAAGGGTAGAAACCACGAATGCGTCCCTCTAAGCTCAGTGCACATCCAGACCTCGGCATCGTCAACCGCGAAGTGTACAACGCAGCGGCCGAAGCCAAATAGTTTCTCACGGGGGTCGCGGTCTCGTTTGTATTGCTCGACGGCGTCGACGACAGTTTGCTTTGTCAAGCTGTTTTTTAGCTCGAAAGTCGCGACTGGGAGCCCGTTGATAAAGATCGATAGGTCGAGAGCGCGCCGAGTCTCGTCCATACTATACCCGAGCTGTCGAGTGATAGAGAAGCGATTCTTGGCGTACAGGCCCGTCGCTTTAACGTTTCCTTCGGACGGAGTACCGTAGAACAAATCAAGGTGCAATGGGCCGTCATCGATGCCCTTACGAAGCACATCGATGACGCCGCGCTTACCGATCTCTCCCGAAAGCCGCGCCAGGAACTTAAGACGGTTAATGTCCTTCGGGTCGTCGGCATTTATGATGCTCAACTTGCCCCAGGCGGTAGGTTGCGTTGCCTGGAGGAACGCGAAAAGCTGCGGCACGTCCAATGCCTGGGTGCGATCATAATCCTTGGGGCTGCCAGCGAAATAGCCCGTACCGGATGCTAACGGCACGACAGCGGCAGTGCAAGGGGCGACAGAAAGGCTATCCGTGCCAGTCAGATGCCGCATAATCAGGGTTTCGAGCCCCTTTTCGCTAGTATCAGTGCTCATACGGCTGCCACCGCGACATTTGCTTCAGACATTGCCTTGCCGTCTGGCTCGTCGTGGGTAATTCCCGTCGTAGCATCTTTCGACAGGCGCGTAACCGCCACGCGCACGTCTAGCTTTCCGGTCGCGACGTCGAACACCAGGCGTGTGCGATATTCGCGAAGGAGCGCAATCTCGTGTTCGAGGCGTGAGATCTGACGGTTGAGTGGGGCCATACGATCATTGATGTGAGCCACAATTGCTGACTGTTCGTCGGGCGGCGGTTGTGGGGTTTTCGTCCCAAGAAATCTGTCCGGAGAGATCGTGTTTCTGAGACCAGAGTAAAGTGGGCTTAACAGCTTTCGGTCATCCATCGCACGATAGAACAATTCGAAATAATCGGCCCGACAGTTGGGAAGGGCTTCAAAGACGGTATATGCGCCAGTGATCATTCCGTCGTGCGGTGAAAGCCCAACTGTTCGAGGGGTTTCTGGGATGTCGAACAGGCAAAATATCAGGTCGCCGTTTCTCACCTCTTGGCAAGTCCCCATGTCCGATGAAAACTTTCCCTTGCCGGTGGATATGTCGCGCACAATGACGCCCTGCTTAGTAAGCGAAAGGAGTTCGTAGTCGGTGTGCCTGCTGCCAACAAGAACCTTTTTTTTCCGCACAAGACCTCGATTGGGGACCAAGGACCAATGCGAAGGGATCTGCGCAAGCCACGGGATGCCTGTATCCTTGAGTGGTGTCGACGGATCTAAGCCCCGCGTGGCAGCGCGATAAACGATGACCTGTTTTTGCTCATTTAGAAGTGCAATTACTTGGCGCTTTGCCCGAATCGCCCGGTTCAGGTGGACGGTTGCCCAGCCGAGAAAGTGAACAATTGCTGACTGTTCGTCGGGCGGCGGTTGTGGGGTTTTCGTCCCAAGAAATCTGTCCGGAGAGATCGTGTTCCTGAGACCAGAGTAAAGTGGGCTTAACAGCTTTCGGTCATCCATCGCACGATAGAACAATTCGAAATAATCGGCCCGACAGTTGGGAAGGGCTTCAAAGACGGTATATGCGCCAGTGATCATTCCATCGTGCGGTGAAAGCCCAACTGTTCGAGGGGTTTCTGGGATGTCGAACAGGCAAAATATCAGGTCGCCGTTTCTCACCTCTTGGCAAGTCCCCATGTCCGATGAAAACTTTCCCTTGCCGGTGGATATGTCGCGCACAATGACGCCCTGCTTAGTAAGCGAAAGGAGTTCGTAGTCGGTGTGCCTGCTGCCAACAAGAACCTTTTTTTTCCGCACAAGACCTCGATTGGGAATCAAGGACCAATGCGAAGGGATCTGGCCAACCCATGCCAGACCCGAATTCACATAGTCCGAATAGCAACTAAGGTCGGAGGTCACCCGGCGCTGACCCCCAGCACCGCATCGTATAGGCCTTCAGCTTCTTTTTCGATTGCATAGATTTCAGCCGCAATAGCATCAAGGGAACGAAGAGGTTCCGGCTTGTAGAAGTGCGGTGCAAAGCTCAGCTCGTAGCCAACCTTCGTGGCGTCTTTCCTGATCCACGCGTCGCGCGCGTAAGGCATTACTTCGCGGCGAATGAAAGTTTCGATTCCCCCCTCTTCGAGCAATGGAACCTGTTCAAATGTGCGCAGTTCAGGATCGGGCTCGTATTCGACTACCGCAGGCTTGCCGTTGACATTGGCCTCAAAAAGGCCGCGTAACGGGTCCGCCTTGGTCTTGCCGGGTTTATGAACCTTCGATATGACCGGCGGCGCCGTTTCGACCCGAATACTTACGGCCCGCAGCACGACTTTCAGGTCACTTGTATTGAGTTGGATAGCTGCCCCCTGAAGCGCCGCACCTGCTCGAATACGGAAGTCATTGTAGTCAACGAAGAGGGCATCGCCAAGCGCAGTTCTCAGTGCCGCAGCGGCCCGCATTAGCCGCGCATCGCGCCCCCATGTGTTAGGATCCAGCAACCGCTTTTTCTTTTTTTCTGGAATGCCCGCTTTTACGCTAGCGTTGCCATTGTCGTCGCTTTCATCGTCGTCCTCGGCAGCCAACTGAGCGATACGCTCCGCGACCTTAAGGGCAACCTTGGCGAAGTCCGTAAACAGGGCGTCACCAAACTCTTCAAATAGCGCGCCACGGATATCCTCATCGCCAGAGTTGAACCTCAACGACTCAATCGCCCTCGTCGTTACCTGGCCATGTAGACGCAACGGTCGCTCGACCGTTACCTTGAAGTATCCAAAGGTCTCGTTCCTTAAGATCTTTGAATCTGCCGTTTCGCGAAACTCGAGGAAGGTGTCAGTGATCCGTTTGATATCGTTGGGAGACAGCTGACAGTTCTTCTTCCCGAGGTTCTTACGAAGCGGTTCGAAGCATTGGGTCGCGTCGATGAGTTGTACCTTACCGGCGCGACTCGCGGGCTTCTTGTTTGTTAACACCCAAACATAGGTGGCGAGTGGGGTGTTGTAAAATAGGTTAGGCGGTAGCGCGACGATGGCCTCGACGAAGTCGCTCTCGAACAGCCAGCGCCGAATGTTGCTTTCGCCTTGGCCAGCGTCGCCTGTAAAAAGGGAACTGCCATTGTGGACTTCTGCGATGCGGCTACCAAGCGCCGATTTGTGGTTCATTTTTGAGGCCATGTTAGCGAGGAAAAGCATTTGTCCGTCGCTGGAGCGCGTAATGAGGGAAAGCTCCTCGCCTTTATGAATGACTTTAAAGCGGGCGTCACGTATTGCATCCTTGCCGCCCATAGTTTCAAGGTCTTTTTTCCAGCTCTTACCATATGGCGGGTTGGCCATCATGAAGTCGAACTCGCGGGCTGCGAACGCGTCGTGCGAAAGCGTTGACCACTCGGCACCGCCGACGATGCTGTCCGCGTTCTCCCCTTCGCCCTTAAGCAACATGTCTGCCTTACAAACAGCATATGTCTCGGGATTGATTTCTTGACCGAATAGAAGGCACCTGACATCTTGTCCGTGCTTTACGGCGAGAGCCGTAAGCGTTTCCTCGGCGATTGTGAGCATACCGCCCGTGCCGCAAGCACAATCATAGAGCAAGTATGTACCAGATTTAATTTGCGCTTCTATCGGCAGAAAAACAAGGTTAGCCATCAATCGAACCGCGTCACGTGGGGTCCAGTGCTCGCCTGCCTCCTCATTGTTTTCTTCGTTGAACCTCCGAACGAGTTCCTCGAAAATTGTGCCCATGGCGTGATTATCGATTCCCGAAGGCGATAGATCAATTTCTTGGTCGAGGAACTTGTTAATGAGTGTCCCAAGCGAGTCTGATCGCGACAGCGTGGGCAGCTGGTTCCTAAACTTGAAATTGTCAATGATATCTTGAACGTTTGGAGAGAAGCCGTTGAGGTAATCCTCGAAATCCGCAAGCAGTTGCTGCTGACTACCTCTTGACCTTAGGTCGCGCAAAGTGAACTTCGACGTGTTGTAAAACGCCTGGTTGGCGGCGCTCTTCAGGGCCGCATGCTGCTCGGTTATGCCCGCTTTATCGAGCATCTCCTTCGTCTCGAGCACAGCCTGTTTAGTTGGTTCAAGAACTGCGTCCATTCGGCGAATGACGCACATCGGTAGTATCACATCTGGATATTTGCCGCGCTTGAATAGGTCACGTAATACGTCATCCGCGATGTTCCATATGAACGAAACGATCTTGTTATGTATAGCCTGATCCATCGTCTAAGTTGTCGGTCGTCCTTTAGTTATCGAGAGCCTTTAGGGAGCAAAGTGCTGCCGGAGGTTTCGCCGCTCGCGGGGGGGCTCCGCCTCTAGCTCTCATTCACGTTCTAGAGGTAAGGTAAGCCCAGCCCGGGGTTATGCTGATGAACTGACGCGCTGATACGCAAGCCTAATGATCGCCGCCTTGTGGGCGGGTCGCACTGACCTTACGCGTCCTCGCCTAATGTCGCGAAACCGCTTCTCGCTCATGCCGATAAGTGGAGCGATCCTTGACGCGGGTTCGCCCGCCAGTATCCCCAGTGCCCATTCCAGCGTATGGACCCGAGCCGTGTATTCCGCTGGGTCTATGTCACCGAAGTGTAAAGTCCTCGTCCTCGTCGAGCCGATCCACCTCCTTGCCGATCCGCCGAGGTGGCCGTCGGTCAGGTGCAGACGCCCCAGAACGCCCTGGGTCTCCGGCCCCGCGAGGCTTTCCGTCCGGCCCAGCGGCTTTGGCCTCTGGATGGCGAGCGTAGTTCCCAATGAACTCGTCAAGACGCATCACGGGAATGGACCCAGAGCGGCCTTGCCCATTCCAATCGAGATCGAGCGGCTTCTTGGATTCCAAATCCGTCCAAGCCAAGCTTACAGCTCCGATGCACGTCGCGTTCAAATGGCGCGATAGGGCGAACACGCAGCCCGTTTCAATTACGGCCGCGTGATTGTTTGAAGGAAGCCGAACGGCTTTATTTGGTGTCGATAGATCCTGCCTCGATTGAATGACGCGAAAGCCTCTACTTCGCCAGATCGAAGGTTGGCGAATCGGTAGCTTTCTGCGCATCGGAACGTCGAAGTTCAGTAGGCTATCCATTCGCCGCTTTCTAAGCCCTCGATAGCGAATCGCCGAGGGCCTCGAGTAGGATCGCTGGTCCAAATGCGCCGCGCCAGCTTTGGAATCGTTTCGCTTCGCGATCGCCCAATGATCGATCCAATGCCACTCTCCGATGCCTTTACGATTCGAAGCCGATTTTGCTGATCACGCGTAAACAGGACATATCGCTTCGCCGATACGGCATAGCACTGAAGCCCCTTCACTTCGGCGTACTCGCGCTTAAGGAGATGCCGGATTACGTTCCGGATCATAGGGATTCAACTGATCGAATCGATCGATGATCTCCGCGACATCGGCCTCCTTGAGGCACGGGATGCCTTTCGGGGCTCTTGTCCCGGCAACAATCGCAAGGCTGTCAGTATCGCAGAATGCAAAGGTCCCCCCGCGATTGGTCACTTCTGCTTCAGCCATGGCGAGCATGAGGCGAGCTCCTCCCGTGACGAGCGACGCGACTACCGGGCTAAAGAACCGCCCAGGACGCTCGTCGTGAACCTCTCCCGTCTCTGGGCCCACGTCCGAGTACCAAACGGCTTGCCGGGCCCCCATGAAGCGAGAATCGCTTGGTCTCGAAGCGTTGCCGCGCCGGGCTGCAACGTTGATCTCGGCATAGATCCCGTAACCGGCGCTTGCGGCCAGCACCTTCAGGGCTTTCTCACGGCGGTTTGCGTCGGGATCGCTCAACCCCGATCCTATCGCTCGATGACGTTCCTCGATCACCGTTGCCATGATGTCCCGATCCGGATCGAAAGTCGCTCCGAGGAAGTCGATCGAACGCAGATCCCGGTTGATCCCATTGCCGACGAACTCGATCGCCTTGACGATCCGAGGAACGGTGCCTCCCAACAGCTTTGCTGCAATCAGATCGGCCAGGGTGTACCACCGCCAGTACGCACTGGTGAACGGGGTGATCGCGATCGTGAAGGGGTCATCCGCGTTCATGCGCATTCGAACGGGCACGATGTCGCCCTCAGGCTGAACCAGAGCTATTCGATTGAATGTCGGCCAAACGTCTGGATCGTAGAGGCGATCGAGCGTGATCGATTCGAGGAGTCGGCGGGCATCATCGGTGACGATTCGCTGATTGATCCGGGCTCTTCCAATCAGGTTTTGAAGCTTCTGCCGAATAAAGATGGTCGGATACATTGACGTGAAGTCGACGACGGCGACCGGAACGGCGATGTGTCGAACACGCACCTCCGCTCGACCCCCGTAATACGATGCCATCGCATAGCCCATCGTCTTCTTGGTCATTTGAGCACCTCATCAAATAGCGATCGAAAGCCCATCATCCGAAGGGTGGCCTTCGCAATGCTCGCTGTGGAATAGATTCGGGTAATGGGAAGGGCGAAATCGGGCTGATTCCTTTCGTTTTCCATCGAGGCAAACGGATAGCACAAATACTCATTTAGAAGGCGTTCGTACAATTCCGCCGTAACGAGAACGTCGTTGCGGCAGTAATCGATCGCCTCGATTGAGATAGTGCCGAGCTCTGCCTTCGTCTTCTGGTGAGCCGTTCGAAATTCGATCGCCGCACGCCGCAAGGTGAACCGTTTTCCCGTCAGAGCGTTCACGAGCGTGCTGAGATCGAGAAAGCGCCCTTTGAAATACGGCTTCTCCCAATCCTGAAGGTTCTTCTTGAGTGCAAACGCGATGAACGCCGCTCGCCCGGAAATCGGTTCGATGTGAATCGCTGGATTCGAATGCCAATCGGTAAGGGTTAAACGGAATCGGCGGCCGATTCGTCGCGCTCCCGCTTTCAATGCGATTCGTGAGAGATCAAACGGCAGATTGAATCCGACGCAAAGAGTTCCCCGAATGTAGACCTCCGGATAAAAAATCTCTTTGCAGAATACCATTCGGGTAAGGACCGGCAAATCGCGCTCGCTCGCATAGTGCCGAATCAGTTTGATTTGAGCATCCGATAGGGAATCGCCCAGGACGATTCCCTCCTGAACGAGTTGCCCCGAATCGTATATGCGGAAGATTCCGTATAGCAGCCTTTGAAGAAAATCAGTCGTCGTTTCAGTATCGAACACGAGGACGCGCTTCCAAAACGGAGCGCTGCGCCACGGGATCTGCCGTTTGGAACGCATCCTATGCCGTTTGCGAGGTAAATCGACCCAAGCTCGCACGGCCGTCTCGTGAACGGCGATCATCGCGGCACCGGAGCTGGAACGGCGTCGGAGTAATCAGCACCAAAGCGCGCGGCGAAGTGACCATCCGCCGCGATATCCCATACGGCCCATGCGATTAGCGCCACCGTGATGATTGCCCAGAAGGCGGTTTCCGTGCCGTCCTTTGAACCGAGGCCAATCATCCCGGTTATGATTGCGAGCCCGAAGTTGAAGGCCGCCTGCAAGAGCAAGGGACGCCGATCAGGATCTCGCAACCGAAGATCTAACGGCAGGTCCTCCTGTTGATCGGAAACGATCGCGTGGCAATTCCCACACAACGGTACGCCCAATATGGAGTTTGCCTCGCCGGATACATGATGAAGCTGCAGCGTTCGCAGATCCCTTTCGTGGCAAAGAAGGCAAGCCGGGTCATCGTAACCGGCCTGAGCGAACCGACGAAGTTTGTTTGCGCGGGCACCTGGCGAGAGAGTTTGCTCCTTCAGGCGGTCATTTGCGCACATTGTTCGCGAGCATTGCGAACCTCGTTTACGAATGCTCCAGAGTGCGCGAAAATCGGCGAAGTCGCAGCGCTCGCAGCGAGCCTCGCAATCACCAAGCCGGAGGCGGCGTTTCTCCCAGCGAATTGCGCGCTGATCGTCATCACCGAACCTAATCATTCAAGCCCGCCTGGCGAAGCGTAAAGGTCGAGCGTATTCAGAGCGCCGGCGCGAGCAAGACGGTCGAGCGTTGGGTAATCGGTGATAAAGGTATAAACTTGCCCGTTGGCTCGGACCGACTTCCCCGCAAACTTGTCTAATCGCTTGGTATCGTAGCCGAACGTGATGATCGCTTGCCGAACCGCATTCCGATGCTTCGCGATTCGTGATGCGTCCCGAGAGTTGCCAACGGTAACCGGAACGGGCCCCTTCGACGTCAGGAACTCCAAGGTTCGCGGGATTCGATCTGTTCGCTTCACGTCGATTCGCCCGCTGCGAAGTTCGAGGACGCTGGGGGCATATCGACGGATTGTTTTCACCGTCGTTCCAACGCGCCGAGCAGCCGCCGTCAGGCTGAGCTCTGGATGCTTGCGCTTCACGGCCAGTGCATCGAGCACGCGGCGCTGTCGGTCGTGCTGAAGCTTCGTCACCGGTTTGAGGTAGGTTATCGTCTTGGTCATCGCGCCGAAATTCTAACGCATGTACGCCTCCACGTCCTGACACGAAATCGCGGAATAGCTCTTGCCTCTGTCGAAGTGTTCAGGTGGAGCGATAATCGCTTTGAACCGGTCTCAGAGCCGCACCTGACGGAGGAATAATCGCATGGACCCAGTCTCAAAATCGGACCTGTTTCGCAACCTGCGAGAACAGGGCCATGATCCTTCGGACGATCAGCTGGACCGTCTACGAGGCGCTGGTCTCATTCCTCCGTTTGTCTCCATGGAGGGGAAAGGCAACGAGCGCTTCGTCTCCGCGGAGGGTGCCACTCGAATTAAATTCTATTACGGCTTGCGGTGTCACTTCAGTCTTAAAAAGCCTCGCTTGAGCGAGGTCGCGTTCTGGTTTGCGGCGTTCGGCTTCGATGTACCAGCGAGTCTAGTGGCAGCGCACTTTGAAAAGAGCGTTGAGGCTCTTAGATCGAAGCTCTACCGCCTAATCGACCGTCGTGCCAGCAACGCCATTCCGCTCGACGAGTTTGAGATCCCTGATGCGGCCTACTTAGGCGATCTGTTCGCAAAATCGATACTGGAAATGCTCAAGCTGCCTCAAAATGGCTTAGCGCGTGCCGTCATCGGTACGCTTTTCGGTCTAATCCTTCGGATGCTGTTGCGGCGTGAATCGTACTCGCAAGTCTCCGGTACGATAATCCGCGTCCTGGAGTTTCTTGGGTTTAAGGAACCTTCTCGGTGGGCCAAGCCAGCCTGGGAGGGCACTCAAGAGTTCCTATCATTCTTTAAGGCCAGTGACGAGAATCCGCTTCACATCGCGATCCGCAAGGCGCTGAAAGAAAATCCAGGCCAAGTGGTCCGCTCGGCGCAGGACGGGCTCATCTTTGCGGCAGCGGGCGGCCGTGCGTTTCCGTGGTTTACGGATGCCCGCACTCTCATAGGGCAGGTTCCAGGAGGCGAGGGCGACGCAACGTTCATCAATCGTTACATGATCCCGGTATTTGGAGCGATACTGGTCTTCACTCGTAACAACTACGAAACAACGGAGCAGATGATCGCAGATCTTCGAGCGGGCAAGACCGATATGGTCGAACAGTTCATACATATACGCGATGCCCTTCCAGCACTGCGTCGTAGACTTGGAGGGGCGGCATGATGCAGCCGATGCAAGGAGCGCAATCAAACGTCCTAGTCGTGGATGGCTACAACGCGCTCCTAAAGGTCGAGCGCGGGCACCTAGTCGTCAGATCTGGTTTCACGTCCGAAGAGGCCAGAGAGGTACACTTCCCGCGAGGGAGGTGCGGGGTCGAGCGTATTATCGTCCGAGCGCCGGGCGGAACGATCTCGATGGAGGCGATCAACTGGTGCGCCGCGATGGGGATTGCGATCTCGTTTGTCGCCTCGGATAGTTCGCTCCTGAACTGCCTCGTTCCGGATGCCCCGCACGACGGGCCGGTCAAACGGGCCCAGGCGGTGAGTGCCGTCACGGACGACGCTGTGGACCTCGCCCGGTATCTCCTAGCAAAGAAGATGGACTCCCAGATACTCGCTATAGACCGAGACTTTTCGCGTCTCGGTATTGGAAACGTCTCTGCACGGTCTACAGCAACCGCCCAAGTCCACGCGTGCAAAGCATCTCTGATGGAGACTTCCACCCTCGTGGACTTTCTCGCACTGGAGGGACGGGCTGCACAAGTCTACTGGGATCTTCTGGTGGAGACGCCGCTTGCCGTGGCGAGAATGGGCACTGAAGCGGATACCGGCCCACTGGGCGGCGATCTCGCCGCGGACCAGTGGGAGACGGGATCGAGTACGCGATGCCACCGATCCGTTCAACGCTATCTTGAACTACTGCTATACGCTGCTCGAAGTGGAGACGCGGATCGCCTGCGAGGCCGTTGGACTCGATCCCGACCTCGGTCTGATCCACGTTGATGATCGACTGCGTGAGTCGTTCATCTACGATCTGCTCGAACCGCTGCGATCCAAGGCCGATGTATGGGCGCTGGAGCTGCTGCACAAGGAGCGGCTGCGTCCGGAGATGTTCCACGAACTTCGCGACGGGAGTCGTGCGGCTCGATCCCGATCTGACGGGACTCCTCGCCAGAACGCTGATGCCGCGGTTTCGCAAGGCCACCTTCGAGATGGCGAACGACTACGCCAAGCAGCTGCGCCGGATCACCGTGCCACGGCGGCTGGTCCGCGAGGCGCCGAAGCCAATCGCAGTCCGGCGCGAAACGTGGGACCGATCGACGTGCGGGTATTGCAAGGAGCCGCTGCCGCGCAAAGGACTGAAATACTGCGGGCGGCAGTGTTACCTGCGGTATAGCGTCGAGAGTCGCCAAGCCGATCGAGAAGGCACAGGCGCGACTTGCTGAGATGCGGGCTGCAGGTTTGACCCCAGGTCACGGAGGCGAAGCCGCAAGGAAGCGCGGCGAAGCTCTAGCCGAGAACAACCGGCGAAGGATCACCGGCCGAGGTTCGAGGCAGGCTCTGTGACGATCTTAAAACGCTCGTAGACTGGAAGATTCAATGGACCTACAACAAGAGTTAAAGCACGAACCTTGGAGCAATAATGACTGAAATAGCTTCCGGCCCCGTGGCTCCGGTACCCAGAGATCCTCAGCCGAGCGTTGATCGGATCGAAGAGTTAGCTGTAAGAATCCTCAAGGGCGACATACTGCTACCTAAGTTTCAAAGGCGCTTTGTCTGGGACTCGGCGCAAATCTTGGCATTGCTAGACTCAGTATCTCGCGGCTTCCCAATCGGCAGCGTGCTGCTTTGGCAAAGTCGGCAAGAGCTGCGCAGCGAAAACCGCATTGCTGACCTAGCTATAGCATTGCCGCGGCCGGACTATCCAGTGAACTATTTGTTGGACGGTCAGCAACGACTATCCGTGATATGCGGCGCGATGTTCTGGACGGCAGACGATCCTAAGAGCAGATGGAACATCGCGTATGACCTTCGGGCACGGAGGTTCATAAGACTCGACACTTTAGATGATCCACCACAACACCAGATTCGAGTAAATAAACTTTCCGACGGCGCATCATTCTATAAGCAAATAGCGACGCTCGATGCCCTGACGGCGAAAGACAAAGACGCACTAAAAACGAACGCGGATTTGCTATTTAATAGCTTCAAAAACTATAAAATCGCTAGCGTCACTATCGGCGACATGTCCATCGAAGACGTAGCGCCGATATTTGAACGAATCAATACGACTGGCACCCCCTTAAGCATCGTGGACTTAATGCGGGCCGCGACGTGGAGCACGGATTTCGACTTAATCGACTCAATTGAGGGTGTTCTGGATGCAGTATCCGACAAAAATTTCGAAAAACTAGATCATCGTGTTGTGCTTCGAAGTATTTCTGCCGCCGCAGGAGGGGGCTTCTCTGCGGATCAGATCGATTTGCTACGAGGAAAGGATGACGCGGAGCTGAAAGCGGCAGTGGCGGAAGTCACTGAGAGCTATAAGCGAGCTGTCGACTTTTTATCGACAGAAATCGGCATTCCTAATTCGAATGTACTGCCCTACCTCAATCAACTTGCAGTATTGAGCGAAGTGTTTCGCAGGATTCCAACTCCAACGGCCACGCAACACCGAGCCATAGTTAACTGGTTTTGGGCGAGCTCCCTCACGGGCTACTTCGGCAGTTGGAATACGGGCGTCATGGCTGCTGATTTCGCTGCCGTAGAAAAGTTCGCTAAGGGCCAAGCTGCCGAGATCGCAGGACCAGGCGCCCTTCCAGGGCCGAAGGTTTGGACGTCGCATCCATTTCGAACAAATACCGCACATAGCAAGCTCCTCGCTATTATTCTGGCTCATCACGCTCCTCGCGATCTTTGGACAGGCCAACGTATCGATACAGGTGCCGCACTTGCTTGGAGCAATTCGAAAGAGTTTCATCAGTTTTTCCCTCAAGAGTTTCTCAAGCAAAACGGGATTGTTAGCCCAATGAAAATCAGTGCTCTTGCCAACATGGTGATGCTTACCTCGATAAGCAATAAGCAGATCACGAAGCGAGCGCCGTCAGATTACCTGAGGGACGTGGAAGACAATGCTGGCGGTAGGCTTGAGGAGATATTAAACTCGAATCTGATTAGCCGCGAAGCGTTTGAAGCAGCAAAGAGAGACGACTATGAAGCGTTTCTTAGTCTTAGGTCCGAAACGATAGACGCGGCGGTAAATCGATTGATTGCGCGTGGTTAGCCAGACGGGCCGCGCTGTAGCTAACTAGAGTCGATCTCTACGGACGCTTAGAACGATTAGGAGCCTGCATTGGCAAATTATGATTTTGTCAGAACGCCATCCTACTACACGACGGCAACCTTCGAAGTGGAGTCGCGAGTAGGTTTGACGGTCTTATCACTCCCAAATTCGGACACGATTCCTAGCCCCTTCTGGGGACTGGACTCTGATCAATCGAAGCCGGAGCCGCTTAGCGACGTGAGAGGTGCAATTGCACGCCTCATAGCGCTAAAGCTACCTCCCGATGTTGCGGCAGGACCTTTTGACGAAGACTATTACGCTGAGAGACAACGCTTTGCCGCCGCTCTTGCTGACCTATTGCTTAAGAAGACAAAGATTGTTTACGAATCGTCTCCTCTTTCAATTCATGATCTAGTCGATCTAGTGAATGTAGCTTCAGCGTACTCGCTAAATCTGTCGGATGGTCCAGTGATCGTACTTGAGCACGCTGGAAATTGGATCGTTCTTGGGGTAGCTTTGGGGGTATCGCGCGGCCTGAGCAAAGGCCTGGGCAGGTGGGTGGAGCACATGTTCAGATTCCCCAAGAAGCGAAGCAGACGGCGGCGCTGGTGACCGTGACACCGATTCGGTTTGCCCAGACCAGGACCCGGACGTTTGGAGGGCCCGTGCAACGTCGGCTATTGTTCTGGACAAATCTCGTCAGCCGAGCTCGATCTCAACGAAATACCTTTCGATGATCAGGAGGACCGCATGGAGACTTTGACAGTCGTCGTCGAGCTTGAGTTAACCGTCCTGGGGAAAGTGACGGATGAGGACCGAGCTGAGGTGTTAGGCCTGATCGCTAAGCAGGCCTATCCCGTGCCGGTGCTCCCTTACGGTATGACGGCTCGCCTCAAGTCGGTCAGCTTTGGAGGTAACGCCGGGGTAGCGCCCGCCCTCTAACCTCCCAAAAATGGGCCAGACCGGACGTTTGGAGGGCCCGTGTAGTATCCCGCGGCAAAGTCCACCGTCGTCATCAAGCACTGAAAAAGATGCGGTTAAAAGCACCATCGGTGGCGAACTTTCCCCCAAATATTATTAGCGAGAAGTTGAGGTTATCGCTGCCTTGCCGGGTCACGCCATGGTGCGCCTCGCCGAGGGGTGGGGCACTCGTACTGGCCGCGGCGAGTCTTTTGCAACGTTTGCTCAATAAGGCAGCCGCACAGGCCCTCGAGATGTGCGAATGTTTGTCGCGATCCGGTCGTACCTTTCGCCTAGGGAACGACTGGGTTATTTCTGGAGCGTCGCCTTTCGTAGTTAGCGAGAGAGGCGTCTCGGAAGGTTTGGATTACCGCCGAGGCTCCCTAGCCGATAACGGCTGGCTATAGTAAGCTCGCAGTTCTCTTCGAAGAAATAGTGGTACGCTCGTCGGATGTCACCTGGTAACTCCGAAAATCGGTCGCTATCGCCCGGCGCCGTTGCTCGTCAGATCTGCGAGAGCAAGCTGCCGTTCGGCAACCTTTACGGCAAGCGACCGCCAATCGCCAACGCACTAGCTAGCTAGATCTTGCCACTTTTCCACAAGGCCTCGGTGGCCATCCA
>CAVRYW010000011.1:0-83345 GCA_963725605.1 Vulcanimicrobiota bacterium
GTGCTGGATCGGCAAGCTGCTCGACGTGCGGCGATGGATTGCCGGGAGCGCCGCTCTTCCGGGGATGCTCGCGCCGCCGCAGCCGGCGAACGCAACGCTCGCGAACAGAGCCACGCTCGCCGGCGCGAGCCGCACTAGGTAAGCGCCTCGACTCTGCGGGCGATCGTCCCGACGTGGTCGCCGAAATACTCGGCGACACCGCCGGTCACCCTCGTGATCTCTGCAAGCTCTTGCGCGGTACAGACCGGCTTATCGTCAGTCGGGGAACGAGAGCTTCTTACTGTAGGCTTCGCGCGTTTGCGCGAACGGCGCGGTGGCCAGGCCGGCGTGTTCGAGAATGCGATCGATCGTGGGGAGCGAGTCCGAACAGAGATCCTCGTAGCGCACGATGCAGACGCGCCGCGCCAGCTCCGGGTCCGCCTGCAGCTGACTGGCGACGAAGCCGTAAACGTACGCCCAGTAGCGGGCGCGCGACATTCCCCACTGGCCGGCGTCGAAGAGCCGGCGGATTTCACGCATCTCGTCGGGATTGCCGACGTTGGCCATCACTTGATGCGGCCCGAACTCGTGGTGCCCGGTCAGCTCGATGATCTCGATCTGGCGAGGGTCGCTCTTCTCGATCTCTGCCCAGATGCGGTCTTGCTTGATCATCGACGCGATGTGATCGATTGGATTGCGAATGTAGAGGAGGAAGCGCGCGTCGGGAAAGATTCGGCGAAGGTATTGCATCCGAACGACGCACATAATCGCCTTGCTGATGTAGCGGTTCCGTCCGCGGACCAGCGCCAGCTTCTTGAGGTGATCGACGTAGAAGCTTTCGAAGGCCGGATTCGACGTCGTACCGTCGAGAACGCTGTAGTTCGTCTCATCGTGAATGTGCGGAAAGAAATGCTCCCACAGGATCTCCTCGCCCATTTCGGCGCTGTCGCGGGTCACTTCGATGCGGTCGCGATGAATACGCGGCACGGGCTTGCGCATGGCGTCGACGGGAATGCGTGGAAAAACCTGATTCCAGACGTACGGCATGTACGGCATCAAGAAATCGGCGTACTTGTGGGTGACGACGTCGGGGTGCTCGCTGAGCATCTGCAGCGTGATCGTCGTTCCCGCTCGTGGAAGCCCGCAGATATACACGGGCCGGTCGACGGGTCGCCCGGCGAGCCGGCGTTGCAACATCTTCGTCTCGAGATTTCCGAGCGCGACGAAGAGGGGCGCGGCTGCGTGGACGCCTTTTACTCCCCAATAGAAAGGGGCCGGCACGGAAAACTTCTGGGTCTTTGCCGTTTGTGTGGTTGCCATTGTGGGGCCTAGACTTTCTCGAAAAGGGCCCCGATGACCGTCAAGCCTGGCCCAAACGCCATACTCAACACCTTCGTGCCCACGGGAATCTCCGGCGACTCGACGATCGCCTGCCAAATGTGCGGCGCCGTCGCCGAGGCCATGTTGCCGTGCTCGTTCAGCACTTTTCTGCTCAGGGCGATCTGCGACTCTTCGATGCCCAGCTTGCTGCGAATTTGATTGAGGATCGCCGGTCCGCCCGGATGAATCGCAAACGCCATCGTCGCCTTTTCACGCTCGAAATCGAGGCCGACCTGACCGCAGATCGACGCGATGAAATCGCCGATCGAATCGCGAATCATAAAGGGCACTTTTTTCGACAACGACATGTCGAACTGCAGCGGCCCCGGTCGCAAGGTCATCTCCGGCAGCGAGTCCGGAAGTATGTACTCTTCGATGGCTAGGATTTTCAAACCGCTTCGTTCGCCGCGAGCAAACTCCGGATAGGCCGAATACTTGATGAAGCCGTCGGCGAAAAGCGTCGACGTGACGAAGTTGTCTGCTTCTTCGCCCAGCAAATCGAAATGCAGCGAAAGAAACTCCGTATGCACGAGATCCACGCGCCGCTTTGGCTTCGGCAGCGAATCGTAAGAGGAGCCGACGAGGCCCACGGCGGTGCGAATCGCCGGAAACGCGCCGTAACATCCCATGTGGTACGAATGCGTAACGCCGGTGCGCAGCCACCTCCGGCGCGAAAGAAACGTTTGCACCGGGCTGGGAGAAATATAGCCCGAGCAGCTCACGTGCACGATGTCGTCGGGCGCTTGTGCCGCCGCATCCGGGTAGACGCGTTCGAAAACGTCGCAGGCAACCTCTTCGAAGAGGGTCATGCGTTCGTCGAGCGCTTCGCCCGTCGAAGCCCGTAAATCGCCGTAGCGCGCGACGTTCTCGACTGGGCTATCGGGCCGAGGGACGACGAAGCGCGAGGTGAGAACGCTGACTTGGCGGCGCGCGATGTGCTCGCTCGCAGCGCCGTAGCGCGCCATGCGTTCTTCGATCGTGCGCGCCAAACGCTGCCGATCTTCGGGCGAGGTTAGGCCCTTTTGCGCGGATTGCGCGAGCGTCATGAAATGGGCCTGAATCCGTTTGAGTTCGTCTTGCTCGCGCGACGGCGTCATTTGGACGGTTTGGAAATCCGACAAGACCACCGGTATCGCGCGCAGGCGCGTATCGGGGGCGGCGCCGGCGCCGGCCGAGGCTGGGGAATCGGAGACGTTTTCGATCGTGCGCATATAAAGCCAAGACTGAGCTTCGCTACCGGCGCTATTCTTCCATTGTGTGGACCGCGTGCGACGCTTCGATTCGTGCGACATCGGGTAATCCCAGTTATCTTTACTCTGAGTCGACCGGTTGGTTCGACGGTTGTTGATGCAAGAAAAATGACCTGGAATACTTCGAGCCAATCGGAACGAACTTGCGCGGCTGCTGCGTGAAGTCAAACAAGTCCTTGACGAAGCTCGCGGAGGTTTTGTCCGTCGTTCCGAGGCTCGGCAGTTGCCAGTTTTCCTCGACGAACTTTATGATGCTTCCAAACTCGTAATCGTTGTGAGAGACGTACCCGGGTCTTGAATACGGCGAAACGACGATCGCCGGCACGCGAAAGCCGAGACCGCCGTAGTGACGCGGACCCGGCGGCCGCACGTGATCGTACCATCCGCCCCAGTCGTCCCACACGATCACGATTGCCGTCGTCTTCCAGGCCGGGCTTTCGCCGATCGCGTTGACGACTTGTGCGACCCACGACGGGCCGGTATCGGAGTTGTCGCCCGGATGATCGGAGTTCTGATAGTCGGGAATCACCCACGCAACCGATGGAAGCGTATCCCGCGAGATGTCGGTGAAGACTCTCGTCTCCGGATTGGCCTCGTTCGTCGTCCATTCCGGCCCGTACCGCACCGCTTTGATGGCATCGAATGCATTCCAAAGATCACCGCCGAAGCTGCCTCCGACCGCGGGCGCATAGTAGCGCCACGAGATGTTCTTTGGGTCGAGCAGATCGCGCAGCGTTGCATACGTTAGGCACGGAAAAGGTCCGGCCCCGCCGGAGTATTGATTCTTCGCGGTAATGAGCGACGTCTTCGTGCCCGGATGCGCGTCGCAGCCCCATGCCTGGTCTGCGCCGCCGGTTGGGAAATCGATCAGATCCGATGTCTGGTTGACGGCGGTGTCGCCGCGAATCAGATCCTGGTGCGCTGTGAAGCTTCCGCTGCCTTGGGTTTGGAACATGTGATCCGAAAGCACGTATTGCTTGGCCAGATCCCAGTACGGCGCGATCTGATCCGGATGGACGTATTGATAGACGTACGTGCCCGGGACTCTGCCGATCGACACGAGATCGAAGTGGTTCATCTTGCCGCGGTTCCAATCGCGTACCCAGCAGCAGTTGTAGCCGTTGTTGGGCGAGATCGGGCTCTCGAGATCGCCGGCGCGCAGAAGAATCCTACCGTTGTGCGTCTTGCCGTACCTGGTGCCGTCGGCGCCCGGAAAGGTCGCGAAGAGATTGTCGAACGTCCTGTTCTCTTGAATCAAGATCACGATATGCTTGAAATGGGTACCCTGTTTGGCCGGGGGCGGAGGCTCGAATGGTCCCGACGCCGCTGGGGTGGAACCGGCGCCGCATGCCGTCAGTACGGCGCTGAGAAGGCAGCACCACACCAACCGATTTTGATCGCCCATACCGCCCTATCTAATGGTCCGGGTTCGGGAGCCATCCCTTCCCGGGCGAGCGGTCGCTGGGGCTAGCGCATGTTGCTGCCTGCGACTCGCGACTCGATCGCCCGCGCCGCGGTGCTGCTGCGGCAGGGCGGCGTCGTGGCTTTCCCCACGGAGACCGTTTACGGCCTCGGCGCGCTGGCCTTCGATGCTCGAGCCGTCGCCCGCATATTCGAGATCAAAGGGCGCCCGTCGTTCGACCCGCTGATCGTGCACGTGGCCGATCGCTCGATGCTTGCCGAGGTCGTCGCGGCCGTTCCGGCGGCCGGCGAGACCCTGATCGAGCGCTTCTGGCCCGGCCCCTTGACCCTCGTGCTCGCGAAACGGCCGGCCGTTCCCGGACTGGTCACGGCCGGCCTTTCGACGGTTGCCGTGCGGATGACCGACCATCCGGTCGCGCGCGCGCTGCTGGAGGCGGTCGGCTCTCCCCTAGCCGCGCCGAGCGCGAATCCCTTCGGACGCCTGAGCCCGACGCGCGCCGAACACGTTGCGCGAATGCTTGGCGATCGGGTCGACCTGATTCTCGACGGCGGCGCGACGTTGCACGGGATCGAGTCGACGATCGTCGCAATCGAACCGCGGCCGGTCCTGCTCCGTCCCGGTGCGATTGCCGTCGAGGAGATCGAAGCCGCGATCGGTCCCCTGGAGCGCGCGACTCCTGCCTCGGCGGTGCGAGCGCCCGGCCAGGTCGCGCAGCACTACGCGCCGTCAACGCCGCTACGGTTGATCGATCCGAAGCTCGTCCCCGAACCCGAACGCCTCCGTGCCGGCGTCATCGCGCTGCGGGACGCGTACGACGGCTACTCGGCCTCGCGAACCCTTTCGCGGCGGGGCGACTTGCGCGAAGCCGCGGCGACGCTCTTCGAGGTGCTCCACGCGCTCGACGCCTTAGGTCTCGAGCGCATCGATGCGGCGCCGGTCACGGATAGCGGACTCGGCCTCGCTATCATGGACCGGTTACGCCGCGCGGCCTCGCGATGAAGCACAGATGAGACAAATCGACGTTCCAAAGCGTTCTGAGATTGGGTAACGAAGAAAGGACGATGATGTTCAAGCGCGAGCTCGTTCGGTATGCCGCCCTGTGTGCGGCGGCTGTCATTTGGTTCGGCGCCGCGCCGGCCGGCGAAGTGCTCCCGTATCAGTTGGCTGGGGACGTCTCCGAGAGCTATCGCCTGTTGACGACGACCTACTACGAAAAGGTCGACCCGCGCGCGCTCCTCGCCGCCGCAAGTGCAGCTCTGGCGGATGCGGCGCGCAAGGCCGGCACTCCGATCCCCGCACCCGCGCTGCACGTCCAATCCGATCGCGACGCGACGGTCGCCGAACTCGACGACGCGATCGCTGCCGCGGCTCGCGCGGCTAACGCGTCACCGAACGATTTCGCTTACGCCGCAATCAATGCGATGGCGAAGGCCGTAAACGATCGCTACACCCAGTTTTTCACTCCGGCCGAGTTCAAGGCGTTTAACGAGGCCCTGGATCCGGCGCGGATCGGCGGCATCGGCGTGATGATCCAGCCCGATACCGCGTCTGGTTTCGTTCGCATCACGTACGTGCTCCCGGGTACGCCCGCCGAGCGCGCGGGCCTTGCAGTCGGCGATCTCGTTACTGCGGTAAATGGTTCGCCGACGAAGGGGCTCACGGTCGACGGCGTCAGTTCGCTGCTGCGCGGCAAAGCCGGCACCGTCGTCGCGGTAACGGTGGCACACTCGAACGCAACGTCGGTCGTCTCGATTACACGCGAAGACGTTCAGCCCCCTACCGTGATTTACAAGATGTTGAATGGCGGCATCGGCTACGTTTGGGTCATGGCGTTCGGACGATCGACGCCAAATGAGTTCGATGCCGCAATCACGCGCCTGAACGAGCAGGGTGCAAAGGCGCTCGTGCTCGATTTGCGCAACGACGGCGGCGGGTACGTCGACTCAGCGCTCGACATCAGCTCGCGTTTCATCGCCAATAAGGCGCTGTTGACCGTCGAGGAGCGTGGCCAGCGCGACACGACGATCCACGCCGACGACGATCCGTCGATCGCGCTTCCGCTGACGGTCCTCGTGAACCAATTCACTGCGTCGGCGTCGGAAATTACGGCCGGAGCGCTGCAAGACGACGGCATTGCGATGCTGATCGGCGCCCGCACGTTCGGTAAGGGCGTGATGCAGACGTTGTCGCCGCTGCCCGATGGCGCCGCGATCAAGATCACGACCGCCCACTACCTAACGCCGAATCGGCACGACATAAACCTACGCGGCATCGATCCCGATATTGCCGTCGAGGAACCGCGCGACGCACGCTTTGGCGACATCGCCCGCGACGCGCAGCTAAGCGCCGCGATCTCGCTCCTCCAAAAAAAGATCGCAACCAAAACCTAAGGGAAGGCCGCGTTTGGCCTAGCTCATTTGTCATCCCGACCCTTCGACTCGGAAATGTCATCCTGAGCTTGTCGAAGGACGACAACGAGATGGACTAACTCAGTTCTTCCTTTGGCGGCGGATGAGGCGGACGATCGACCCATTACCTCCAAAAACGACGTCGTCCATCAGGCGGCGCATCAGGAAGATTCCAAAGCCACGGCCGCGGTGATCGGGCTCGATGCTCGTTCGAATCTCAGGTGCGCAGAAGCCGGTACCGTTATCTTGGATCTCGATCAGAAGCTCGACGCCGTCGAACCTGCAATCGACGGTGAAGCCGGCAGACGGCATCCCGCTTCCATGTTCGACCGCATTGCTCAAGGCTTCACCTGCAGCAAGGCGGATATCCGCTACCTCGCTGTCGGAGAAACCACAAGCGCTCGCAAATCCGGCCACGCTGCTCCGCGCTAGAGCGACGTTTCCGATCTCGCTTGTGTAGTCTGCGCGATAATGAGTCTTCAATGCTGTTCTCGTTATTAAGAACTTCCCGGCTGCGATGCGCAACTAAACCTCCCGCAGCAACCCGGCGCTTCGTGAAGTAAAAGAAACCGGGTCGGCCGAAGGCTTAGCCGCGAGCAAGCGTGGGCGATTAGCTCAGCTGGGAGAGCGCCTCCCTTACAAGGAGGATGTCGGCGGTTCGAGCCCGTCATCGCCCATTTGGCATCCTTAGCAAGGTCGAGGTTTGGGTAAAGCCGGACATGCTTACGTGCGTCGTACTGCTCTCCCAACTTGCCGTTACGAGCGCGCCGGCCGACGAATATTTCGGGAAGCTCAACATGAGCGCGCTGCGCGTCCGTTACGAAACGATGCAGCTCAAAAAGCGGTACGAGTCGCACCGGCTCCTCCCCGAACAGACAGAGCATCTGCTGCTGCTCACGGAAGACTCGTTCGATCGGTGGGCTGCGCGCTACCCAAACGATCCGTGGCTCGCGTCAACGGGGTTTCTACTCGCGTCGCTCTATGCCGAACTTCCGGGCGACGTTGCACGCGAACACGCCGTAACGCTCTACGTCTACGTTAAGGTACACTTTCCGCACTCACGCTACGCGGGCGAGAGCCGCGGGTCGCTGCATCGCGGCGTCCCGACGAAAGCCGACCCCCCGTGGGCGAAAGCGATGCGCGCCGTGCCGTCCGCGACGCCGTCGGCCTCGCCATCATCGCCGGCCTCGCCGTCACCGCCGGCCTCGCCGTCGCCTTCCTCGGCGCCCCCGAGGGAGTGAGAATGGCCACGGTAAACCTCGCGTACATCGAAATTACCATCGCGCGCGACCGCGAGGTCGCCGTCATCACCATGAACCGCCCCGAAAAACGCAACGCGCTTTCATTAAGTATGATGCGTGAGCTCGACGGTGCGCTGGCTGCGGCCGGGCAGGACGTCACCGTTCGCGCCGTCGTCCTGCGAGGAGAGGGCCCCGCCTTTAGCGCAGGTCACGACCTGCGCGAACTGCTGGAGCGCGACGTCGAGACCTATCGCGCCATCTTCGACGCCTGCGTCGCCTTGATGGCGCGCATCGCGGCAATTCCGCAGCCGGTTATCGCGGAGGTCGCTAAAGTCGCGACCGCCGCGGGCTGTCAGCTGGTGGCAGCGTGCGACCTCGCCGTAGCGTCGACGGAGGCCACGTTCGCCACTCCGGGCGTCCGCATCGGCCTCTTCTGCAGTACCCCGATGGTCCCACTCTCGCGCGCGATTGGGCGCAAGCGCGCGATGGAGATGCTGCTGACCGGCAAGCCGATCGACGCGCAGAGGGCACTCGATTGGGGTTTGATCAATCGCGTCGTTGCGCCGGAGAGTCTCCATGCCGAAACGCTCGCGCTCGCGCGCGAAATCGCGTCGGCGAGCGCAACGGTCGTCGGCATCGGCAAAGCGGCGTTTTATGCGCAAATCGATCTCGATCAAGCATCCGCGTACGATTACACCAAGGGAGTGATGACCGCAAACGCACTCGAGGCCGATGCACGCGAAGGCATCAGCGCGTTTCTGGAAAAGCGCGCGCCGAAATGGTAACGCTTCCCCTGGAGGTAATAATCTGCTAGCCTTGAAGCCCGAGCTTCCGCGTCACTCGATTCGTGGGCAGCGAGCGTACGCGATCGCACAATAAGCGTCGCCCACACCCGGTATGCGTGGCCCGACAAAAAGGGAACCGCGCATACGCGACGGCAGGAGGGCTCGCCTATGGCGAGCCCTTCTGTGATTCGGTGGCAGAAAAACCGCGCCGCTGGTCGAAAACACCCGCTTCGTGACTGTTTTTACTCCCAGGACGCGCTACGCGGCAGTCGTCTTGCTCGTTGCGCTGATTGCCTCGCTGGCCGTCGCGGCATTTCGCGTTCGCACGGAGTCGCACGCAAACCGCGTGGAACTCGCCATGGATTTCAGCGACCTCGATGCCCTCGCGCGCTCGTACAACTATAATCCCGCGGCATTCCTAATCGCGCTTCGGCGCGCGGGCCTGACCTCGCTCGCCCTCACGGAGGAGCTTGGCGCGAACGTCGGCTACAATGGAAAGTCGTTTGCGACGACCGGGGCCGCGCTTCTCAATCAGTCGCGCCTTTCCCCGATCCGCGATCCCTTGCTAGCCTCCTTGGTCGCCGAGAGGCGCGTCGTTCCCGGCGCCATCTATCTCCTGGTATCGGATTCCGCGACCTATCGACGTTATTTGGCCCAGCTTTCCTTGCATTTTAGCCCCAAGACCGTGCGGGTCTTGCGGGCCACTCGCCCCTGGCTCATCGAGGTCCGGACGCAAATCGACTACTTCGATGCCATCGGTTTAGGGATCCCCACGGACGAAATCGCACTGGCACACCGGCTCGGGCTGCTGGTGGTTCCGCGTTTTCAAAATGACGAGCGTTTTCGCGCACCGCAGATCGAAGCGCTCTTCGGCGACGTTCTCGCCTACGACCCGAAGGTCTCGACCGTTATCTTCTTCGGGTTGAGCAACGCGGTTGCCGGCTATCCCGATCATCTGGAAGATACCGCGGAAGCGTTCAAACGTCACGTCTTCAACTTCGGGTCGATCGAGACGTACGACCCCAGCCAAGTGCAGAAGGGTAACGACACGCTTGCGCGGCTCATCCCTGGGCGAACGGTTCGCGTTCAGGCCATCGCCAAAACCGAGCTGGATAAGCTCAAACTTGACGACGTGGTCGCGCGATACGTTTTGGGCGTTCGCGAACGCAACGTCCGCGTCGCCTACTTGCGCCCGTGGGCGCACCAAGACGGAGATCTCTCAGTCGAGGCGACGAACGTCGAAATGGTCAAGCAGATCGCGGATCAGCTGCGCGCCGGCGGCTTCCGTCTCGGGCGCGCCACGCCGATTCCTCAGTATCGCGGCAACAATCGGATTCTCGTCGGGCTGGCGGCGCTGGCCGTCCCGTCGATTTTCGTGCTGCTGCTCGAATTCTTTGGGTTGTACGGACGGCGGATCGCCGTCATCGCTTACGGCGCCACGATCGCGCTCTACCTCCTCGGGTTGCTGACGCACCACGACGCGTTCGCGCGCTCCGCTCTCGCGCTCGCCGGCGCGCTGCTTTTCGCGACCGCGGCGATCTTGACTTTGACTCCGGCGTGGAATGAAACGCCCGCAAGCGGCGGGCGCACGCAGCTGATCCGCAGCCTGGGCTGGACCGTGGCGGCGACCGGGGTCGCGCTGCTCGGCGCGCTCGTCGTGGTCGGAATCATGAGCGCGCCGCTGGCTATGGAGGAGATCGAGCGCTTTCGAGGCGTCCGGCTCGTCCTGGCGCTCCCGCCGCTCGTCGCGCTGGCGCTCTACCTATTCGACCGGCGTTTCGGTTCGGGCGTCGAGCGGCCGCGGGACGTCTTTCTCTCGCCGGTACTGACCTACCAGCTCTTGGCCGGGATCGCGATCGTCGCTGCCGGCGCGTTGATGCTCGTGCGCAGCGGCAACGACAGCGAAGTCTCGCCATCGCCCTTCGAGCTCGCATTTCGCCATCTGCTGACCGCCACGCTCAGCGTCCGGCCGCGGTTCAAGGAGTTCCTGATCGGCTTCCCCGCCATAATGCTGCTGCCGGCGTTGCTGCCGCGGCACCGGCGCGCGATTGGCTGGCTTTTGGCGCTCTGCATTGGGGTGGGGATCGGTGACGTTATCGACACGTTTTCACACCTGCACACGCCGCTCGAGATTTCGGTCTTGCGAATCCTCAATGGGCTCGTCGCGGGCGCGATCGTCGGAACGCTGCTGATCTGGATCTATCGGCGCAGCCTCTACCGCCGGAGTCTATCCTGAGCTCTCCCGTCGAAGGGGCGCGCGTGCTGATCTCCGGCTATTACGGTTTTGGCAATTTGGGCGACGAGGCGCTGCTCGAAGTGATCGTCGAGCGGCTGCGCCGTGACTTTGCCGGGGCATCGATCGAGGTGCTCTCGGCGACACCGCAGCGGACCGCGGCCGCTTATCGCGTCGATACGACACCCCGATGGGACTGGCGCGCCGTCCGCACCGCTATCGGACGGGCCGACGTCGTCCTCTCCGGCGGCGGAGGGCTCTTACAAAATGAAACGAGCCTGCGCAGCTTGCTCTACTACGCCGCCGTTCTGCGCGAAGCGATTCGAACCGGACGCAAAGCGATGATCTTCGCGCAATCGATCGGACCGCTCGATTTTTGGGGACGCTGGGTGGTACGAGGATTCTGCAAGGGCCTCGATCGCGCGACCGTCCGCGACGAGCGGTCGCTACGCCTGCTCAAAGGTCTCTTGCCCGGAGCCTCTGTCGAGCGTACCGCGGATCCCGTTTTCTTGTACGACCGGCCTGCGGCGCGAATCGATCTTGCGGCCGACGGTCTCGGGCCGGAGAGCGGCGCCTACGCCGTGATCAGCGTGCGAAAGATCGCATCGTTCCGGGATGGGATACCCGTCCTTGCGCGGGCCGTCGATCGCCTCGCCGATCGCCACAACGTGCGTGCCGCCTTCTTGCCACTGGGAGGCGCGTCCGATGCCGCCTTGTCCACCGACGTCATTCGCGCTTGCTCGTCGGCCCCCGTGCTGCTCCCCGAATGCACCCTCGAAAAGGCAGCCGCGATTCTGCAGAGCGCTCGTCTCGCGATCGGCATGCGTCTGCACGCGCTGGTTCTTGCCGCGCGCTTCGCCGTCCCATTTCTGGCCATACCCTACGATCCAAAAGTGACGGCTCTCTGCGAGGATCTCGACTACCCTTTACAGCCGCTCTGGACTCCAGGCAGAGCGCGCCCGAGCGATAGCGCCGTCGACGCGCTGGTGGACCGGCTCGTCTCGGAGCGCGACCACCTCTCGGCCGCGTTGGCGCAACGTCTCCCGATCGTCCGGTCGGCAGCGGAGCGAAACTTCGAGGTCCTCGGCGAGCTCTTGGGTGACGAGTGATGGATTACCGGAGCACGCTAAATCTGCCGAAGACCGCCTTTCCAATGAAGGCGGATCTTCCCAAGCGGGAGCCGCAGCGCGTCGCGTGGTGGAACGAGCGTGGAACGTACGAACGGCGCTTGGAGCGCAACGCCCCGGGCGGCGCGTGGATTTTGCACGACGGACCGCCCTATGCAAACGGCGAGCTGCACATGGGCCATTTCCTGAACATGGTGCTCAAGGATATGTTCGTGAAGATCGCGTTGCTCGATGGGAAGTATGCGAAGTTCGTTCCCGGCTGGGACATGCACGGACTCCCAATCGAGTACGAAACCCTCAAGTACTTGGGAATCCAGGATTTTCACGCCGTCGATCCGCTCGAACTGCGCGCGCAATGCAAAGAGCGCGCCCTCTACTGGCTCGAGCGCCAACGAGAGCAGCGCCGGCGGATGGGCACCTTCGGCTTCCTCGACCATCCGTACCGTACGATCGACCCTTCTTTTGAAGCGACGATCGTAAACGCGCTTGCCGATCTGGCCGAACGTCAACAAATCTATAAGGGCTTGCGCTCGACGCTCTGGTGCGTCCATGACGAAACGGCGCTGGCGGAAGCCGAGATCGAGTACGAGCAGCGCACGTCGCCGTCGATCTACGTTCGCTTCACGGCGAACGACGAGCAGAGAGACTCTGTCATGCGCAGCCTGTCGAAGCATGATGGCGCTGGCAGTTTCGCCCTTCCCTTCGACTGCGCTCAGGGCACGCTGGCTCAGGGTGACGCTGCGATCCCCATCTCATTCCTGATCTGGACGACGACGCCGTGGACGCTTCCGGCAAACGTGGCCATTGCATTGCGCGCCGACGCGACCTACGGGCTCTATCGCGTGGACGGCGAGATACTGATCGTCGCCGAGGCGCTCGCGCAGCGCGCCTTGGGCGAGCGCTTCGGGGACGCGACGCTAATCGGTCGCGTACTCGGCGAAGAGCTCGACGGACTCGCCGTGCGCCATCCGTTCCTGGAGCGCGATTCGACCATCGTGTTGGCGCCATACGTGGACCTCGAGACCGGCACGGGAGTTGTCCACACTGCGCCCGGGCACGGCGCCGACGACTTCGATACGGGCATGAAATATGGGCTGCCGATTCTCAATCCGGTAGATGCGGCGGGCCGTTTCACGTCCGAGGCAGGGCCCTACGCCGGCATGAATGTTTTCGCGGCCAACGCCCGCATCGTCGACGACTTGCGCGCGAGCGGTGCGCTGTGGAGCGCGGCGGAGTACGAGCACTCCTATCCGCATTGCTGGCGCTGTCACAATCCCGTGATTTTCCGCGCGACGGCGCAGTGGTTTCTCGCGATGGATCAAAATCTGCTTCGCCAGCGCGCGCTCGACGCGACCGACGCAGTCGAGTACGCGCCGCAATGGGGGCGCGCGCGCCAGCGGCAGATGATCGAGACGCATCCCGAGTGGTGTCTCTCGCGGCAGCGCACGTGGGGAACGCCGATTCCATCCCTCGTCTGCAAAGCGTGTGGCGAGGCGATCCTCGATCCGCGCGTGGCGCGCCTTGCCGCGAAACGCTTTGCCGAGGCGGGCGCAGGTTCGTGGTGGAGCGATCCGGTGCGAACCTATCTTCCCGACGGCTTCGTCTGTCCGCGCTGCGGTGGTTGCGATTTCGAAAAAGAGAAGAACATCGTCGACATTTGGTTTGAGTCGGGCGTGACGCACCTCGCCGTGTTGGGACGCGACGGAATGCCGTGGCCGAGCGACCTCGTTCTCGAAGGCGGCGATCAGTTTCGAGGCTGGTTTCGCAGCTCGCTCATCACGGGCGTCGCGATCAAAGGCCGCGCACCGTACCGGCGCGTGATGAAGAACGGCTGGGTGAACGACGAAGAGGGCCGGCCGATGTCGAAATCGCGCGGAACCGGGATCGATGCGAGCGATGCGATGGCCCGCTGGGGCGCCGACGTCCTGCGGTTGTGGGCTGCCTCGGTCGAGCCGATCGACGACGTGCGGTTCGGGCCCAACGTCGTCGACCAAGTCGGACGCGTCTACCGAAACCTGCGAAACCGAATGCGCTTCATGCTCTCCAACCTGGAGGACCTTTCCGCCGCGGCGGTCGTCGCGCGCGAAGCGATGGAGCCGATCGACCGGCTTGCCTGCAGCGTGACCGATGCCTTCGTCGCCGGCGTCAAGGACGCGTACGATTCCTGCGAGATACACGACGCCTATCTGCGCATCGTCGAGTTCGAAAGCTCGATGTCGAGCCTCTTTTTCGATGCGCTGAAGGATCCGCTTTACTCGCGCGCCGCCGGCGATCCGCGTCGCCGCAGTGCGCAGTCTGCGCTGCTCTACATCGCGACGCGCTTCTTCACGACCGTCGCACCGGTGCTTTCGTTTACCGCGGAGGAGGCGTGGCAGCATCTCCCCCAATGGCTGTTGGTACGGACCGAAAGCGTTTTCGACAGTTCCTTCGACGTGAACCGTGCGCGGAACGCTGCCGCAGAAAGCGACCTCGCGCTCTGGCGCCGGCTGCGCGCGCTGCGCGCCCGAGTGGCCGCGTCGGCGGAACCGCGTGACTTCGAGGCGCAGGTGCGCCTTACCGTGCCGCCCGCCGCTTACAAGCGGCTGCTCGCGCTTGGCGACAACCTGCGCGAGGCGCTGGTCGTCTCCCAGCTGACGCTGAGCTCGGGCGACGCGGAAAGCTTCGAGTTATTGCCCGCGGAGGGAGCGAAGTGCGTGCGCTGTTGGAAGTATCGGGAACTCGGCGAGGATCCCGAGCATCCCGATATCTGCGCGGATTGCACGCGGGTCGTGCGCGCGTTGCAGGGCGCGGCCTAAGCGCTCGCCCCCCAGCGGGCGCGAAAGTTCGTCCACTCTCGCGCCTCGATCGCCGCGCGCGCGTCGCGCATCAGCGCGTTGACGAGGTACACGTTGTGATACGAGAGCAAGCGCGGTCCCAGCATCTCCTTGCTGCGGAAGAGATGGGAGAGATACGCGCGCGAGAAGGTCGTGCAGGTATCGCAGTCGCAGCGCGGATCGAGCGGCGCGAAATCGCGAGTGAAGGCGGCATTGAAGAGGTTGAGCTCGCCGTCGTGAGTCATCGCGCGTCCGTTGCGTCCACAGCGCGTCGGGTAGACGCAGTCGAAGAGATCCAGCCCGGCATCGATTGCTTCCAAAAGGTCGCGGACGGTCCCGACGCCCATGAGATACCGGGGCTTCTCTTGCGGAAGCATCGCCGCGCAGGCGCGCGCCGTCGCATACAGCTCTTCGCGCGTCTCACCGACGGAGAGCCCGCCAACCGCGTATGCGGGAAAATCGAGCGCCACGAGCTCGCGCACGCTGCGCTCGCGCAGCGCCGGGTCTAAGCCTCCCTGCACGATTCCAAAGAGCGCGGTCGCCGGCGCCTTGTGCGCCCCCACGGAGCGCTGTGCCCAACGTGTCGTCAATCGCACGGACTCCTCGAGCGCGTCACGCGTGGCGGGAAGCTTCACGCACACATCGAGCACCATCGCAACATCGCTCCCGATGGCCTCTTGAAACTCAACAACGTTCTCAGGCGTAAACCGATGCTCGCTGCCATCGAGATGCGACCGAAAGGTGACGCCCTCGTCATCGACTTCACGTCTGCTCTCCAGACTGAAAACCTGAAACCCGCCCGAATCCGTAAGGATCGGCCGTTCCCAAGCCATAAACGCATGGAGGCCACCTGCGCCCACGATCGTCTCGAGCCCTGGCCGTAACCAAAGATGATACGTATTCGCAAGCACGATCTGCGACTGCGCTTCCAACAGCTCACGCGGCGTCAATCCCTTGACCGTCCCCGCCGTCCCGACCGGCATAAAACACGGCGTCTCCACAACTCCGTGCGCGAGCTGCAACCGCCCGCGCCTCGCATGGCCGTCTCGCGCGAGAATCTCAAACATTGCTGGTCTTTGCTCGTAAGCACCGCTCATGTGGGTGCGTGATGCTTCGGAGGCTCTGCACGACGAGCGGAGCCCGGATGGCGGAGCGAGGAGGCAGGCAGCAGGAGCGCAGCCAGGATGGCGGAGCGACGAGCGGCTCCGAGGCATCACGCACCCACATGAGCGGTGCTTACGAGTGTGCGAGCCTGCATGTACTCGCGAGGAGGCGACGCTTCAAACGACAGCGCTTCGCCGGTGCGTGGGTGGCGAAACGCAAGCCGCCACGCATGCAGCGCCTGTCCCCGAAGCTCGAAGCGCGATTCAATCTTGCCGTAGAGCGGATCGTTGAGGATCGGATGGCCGATCCCGGCCATATGTACGCGAATCTGATGCGTTCTGCCGGTTTCGAGGCGAAAGAGCAACTCGGAGTGCGCCGCAAAGGCTTCACGCAGCTCGTAGTGCGTCAGGGCGGGTTTGCCGTCGGCGACGATCGCGAACCTCAGACGATTGCGTGGATCGCGTCCGATGGGGCCTTCGATCGTGCCGAGCGGATGCTGCGGCACGCCGCGCACGAGTCCGAGATACTCGCGCTCGATGCGCCGCGCTTTCATCGCGAGGCCGAGCGCGCGCAGGCTCTCTTCGCGCTTCGCGACGACGAGCAGGCCGGAGGTGTCGCGATCGAGGCGGTGGACGAGCCCGGGACGCAGTAGGTCGCCGGGGAGACTCGCCTGGACGTGTGCGAGCAGCGCGTTGACCAGCGTCCCGCTCGTCGTGCCGTGCGCCGGATGCGTGACCATTCCCGCAGCTTTATTGATGACGAGCAGATCGTCGTCTTCGTAAACGACGTCGAGCGGGATCGCTTCGGGCCGCGCTACGAGTGCCGGCGGCAGTAGTAATTTCGAACTCGAGCACGTCGCCGGTTTCGAGCAGGCGGCTGGGTTTGGCGGGGTTGCCGTTGACGAGAACCTCTCCCCGCCGAGCGGTTTGCGTTACGAGCGTCCGTGAAACTCCGGAGAGCCAGGCGACGAGGACGTCGGTGCGTTTCCCGGCTTGCTCAGCCGTGACGACGTGCAACAAGGCTCGAGAGCAGCAGAAGTCCGACGCCAACGGTGATGCACGAATCGGCGACGTTGAAGATGTTCGGCCAAATGCGGTAAAAGTCGATGAAGTCGATGACGTACCCGTAGTGGAGGCGATCGACGACGTTGCCGATCGCCCCGCCGACGATCATACCGAACGCAATCCGAACGGTCTGCGAACGCGCTGCGGCCTCCCGGAAACTGAACCAAAAGAGCACGAGTACGACGATCGCCATCCCGATCAGCATGACGGCGCTGCTGCCGAAGAGGCCGAACGCGCCGTGGACGTTGCGCTCGTACGTCCATCTCAAGAAGTTCGGGATGATCGTACGGCACGCGGGGACGTCGGGGAAGCAGAGGTTGACGATCAGGTGCTTTGTGTACTGGTCCGCCCAGAGCACGGCGATCGCCGCGGCCGCGATGACGAGCGTTTGCTTCAGGCTAAAGATTCGGTTGCGGTACAAATTGATAGAACCATCCTGCGACGTTGAGGAACGCATTGTTGACGAGAACCAGGCCGACGACGACGAGAAATGCACCCGATGCAAACTCGATCGCGGGGAGCGAAGATTTGATGCGGGCGAGCCAGGGCAGAACGACGCCGATCGCCATCGCGGTTGCGAGAAACGGCAGCGCCAAGCCGAGACAGTAACAGGAAAGCAGCACCGCGGCAGCAGCGCTGTGCTGTTGCGACGCAATGGCGAGAATGCCGGCCAGAATCGGGCCGATGCAAGGCGACCAGCCGGCTGCGAACGCAATGCCGACCAGGCCGGAAGTCCACAGCGTCCGGCGGTCGTGTTGAAGGTGCAGACGCGCGTCCATCATCAGCACGGGAATGCGCAGCATGCCCATCATGTGCAAGCCCAAGACGACGACGAGCACGCCCCCGATCTGCGCGATCAGCACGCGGTTTGCAGCCAGCGCTCCGCCGATCGCGCTGGCGCTTAGGCCCAATCCAACGAAAATTAGACTGAATCCGGCGACGAAGGCGACGGCGTGTGCCATCGTTTGCAGGCGCGCGCGAGCGCTCGGCTCGCTCTTGAGGTCTTCGAGACTCTCTCCTGTCAGCAGCGAGAGATAGGCCGGCACCATCGGAAGGACGCACGGCGAGACGAAGGAAACGAGGCCCGCAAGGAAGGCGATGCCGGCGGTGATATGTGTCGTCGCGGTCATCAGTCAAAAGATTGTTATAAATGCAGCACTGGTTCACCTATCCGACAAATATCGACCCGGTCGCGATTCATCTCGGTCCGCGATTCGGCATCCACTGGTACGGCATCGCCTATTTGGTGGCGTTCCTCTGCGTCTATCTGTGGATGAGCCGCCCCGCCGGCCTGCGCCGCCTGGGGCTCACGAAGCAACAGATTCAGGATTTTCTCTTTTACGCGCTGATCGGCGTGCTGGTTGGCGGGCGAACCTTCTTCGTCATCAACGACATCATCAGCAAGCACGACGCCTCGTTCTATTTTTCCAACCCGGTCAACTTAATCGCAGTCTGGAACGGCGGGATGGCATTCCACGGGGGATTGATCGGCGTGCTGGTGGCGATTTGGCTGTTCGTTCGGCAGCATCCGGGTCTGAAATACGTGGTCGTCGGCGACGAGGTCGTGATGATGCTGCCGGTCGGCATCACGCTAGTGCGACTCGTGAACTTTATCAACGACGAGCTGTGGGGGGACGTTTGCCGTCCCGACCGTCCCTGGTGCCTGGTCTTCCCCTCCGCGCCCGGCGCTCCGGCATATCGTCATCCTTCGCAGATTTACGAGGCGATTCTCGACATCCTGACGCTGCCGATCTTGTTGATCGTCTACCGGCTCAAGCCCAAGGACGGCGTCGTCGCGTGGACCTGGTTCACGTGCTACGGGATCACGCGAACGATCGCAGAGATGTGGCGCCAGACCGATTTTAGCTGGATGGGCCTCACAGGCGGCCAGCTCTACGCCCTTCCGATGATCGTCGTGGGAGCGATCGGAATCGCCTACTGCGCGAGCCGCCCCGGTCCTCGCACCGACGCCAGGGTGGCCCGCCCGGCGCGTGGATGAGGCAAGGAGTCGAGGAACGCTACTGGGCTCTGCGAAGCGCGATCGATGAAGAAGCGCGTAAGGCGGGACGAGATCCGGGCGGAATCACCTTGGTCGGGGTCGGCAAGCGCCAGCCCGCGGAGTTAGTCGCCCAGGCGATCGCGGCGGGGTTGACCGATCTCGGGGAGAGCTACCTTCAAGAGGCGCGCCGAAAGTTTCCGCTGCTGCCTGCCGTGCGCACGCACTTCATCGGCCACATACAGAGCAACAAGGCGAAAGCAATCGCGGCGACGTTCGACGTCGTCCAGAGCGTCGACCGGGCCGAAGCGGGCGTCGCGCTGGGAAGGGCGGCGCAAGAACTCGGCGCGACACTGCCGGTGCTGCTGCAGCTCAACATTACGCCCACCGATCGCTTTGGGTGTCGTCCCGATCAGGCCGACCAGCTCGCTGAAACGCTCCGAGGCCAGGCGAGCCTGCGCCTCGAGGGCGTTATGGCGATGGGACCGCTGGGCGCCGACAGCGACGCAATATCGCGCGCATTCGAGCTCGCTGCCAAGACCTTGGCACGCATAGGTGGAAGTACGCTTTCCATCGGTATGTCGGGAGATTGGCGCGAAGCGCTGCGAGCCGGCTCGACGATGGTGCGCATCGGAGAGGCGCTCTTTGGCCCGCGAACAGATGGGAGGCACACGTGAGCGTGTTTAGCAAGATCGGCTCGTTCTTTTCGATTCGCGACGATGAAGACGAGTTTTATGAGGACGAGGTGCCTTCGGGGCGCGTCGTTCCGCTGTCGACCGCGGGACGGCGCGGCGGCACCCAGGTGAGCGTCTACTCGCCGCGCAGCTATCAAGACGTCGTCGAGATTGCCGACTCGCTGCGGAACCGCCAGGTCGTCATCATGAATTTGCAAAACGCCGATCGAACGCTTTTGCAGCGCGTCGTGGATTTTACGTCGGGGGTTGCTTATACGATCGACGGCAAGATCCAAAAGCTCGCCGAGTCCATCTATCTCGTCGTCCCGGCCGGCATCGTCGTGAATGCGGCAGGTTTGCGCGACTCGATGATGGCCGACGGCACCTTCGATTTCATGGGCAATAGACCGTAGGATACGAAGCGATGGAAAAGATCACACCAGTCGACATACAGCACAAGAGTTTCAAGAAAGCGCTTCAAGGCTACGAACGCGCCGACGTCGATAAATTTCTCGACGAGATCATCGAGACGCTCGAGGACGAGGCACAGCAGCGGGCCGCTCTCGAGGCGGAGATCGCGGACCTCAAGGAGCGCGTGAGTCACTTCAAAGCGATCGAAGAATCGCTGCAAAACACGTTGGTGCTCGCTCAGCGCACCGCGGACGAGGTCAAAGCGTCGGCGCATAAAGAGGCCGACCTCATCCGAGAGCAGGCGCGACTCGCCAACGAGCGCGAGATCGCCGGCTACAGCGATACGATCTCAGACGTGCGGCGCGAGCAGCAGCGGGCGCTTGAAGCGACGGAAAAGGCCAAGAGCGAGCTGCGCAGCCTGCTGATGACGCATCTTGCCCTGCTCGAACGAACAGAGGGCGCGGCCGGCAATGGCGGGCTCCCGTCCGCCGCCGTTCCAGCCGAAAACAGCACGCCGGCCGAGCCTCCGCCCAAACACGACGACACCAAGCGCATCACCGTCTATTAATAGCCCTTCGACTACGCTGCGGATGACAGGAGGGCGTATTGCGGTGTTACCGGGCGACGGCATCGGCCCGGAGGTTATCGAGTGTGCCGCCGAGGTTTTGCGGCGCGTCCGGCCCGATGTCGAGTGCACGCAGGCGCCGGTCGGTGCGGCGGCGCTTGCGGCGGGGCTCCCCGCGCTGCCGCCGGCAACCAAAGCGCTCTGCGATCGCAGCGACGCGATCCTCTTCGGCAGCGTGGGCTTGCCGCAGTACGACGGACTTCCGTTGGCACAACGCCCCGAGTACGCGCTGTTCTTGTTACGGCGCGACTACGAGCTCTACGCGAACTTGCGGCCCGTGCGCGTCTTTCCCGGGCTCGAAGACGCCTCGTCGCTGCGGGCGGAGATCGTGCGCGGTCTCGACCTGGTCGTCGTGCGCGAGCTGACCGGCGGGATCTATTACGGTCGGCCCAAGGAACAGCGAACCGTGGACGGCGTCGAGGAGGCGGTCGATACGATGATCTATCGCGCGCCCGAGATCGAGCGGATCGCGCGCATCGCTTTCGAGCTGGCGCGCGCGCGGCGCAGGCACGTCACGTCGGTGGATAAGCAGAATATCTTAGAGACGTCGCGGTTGTGGCGGCGAGTCGTCACCGAGATGTCGGCGCACTATCCCGACGTACGTCTCGAGCACCTGCTGGTGGACAACGCGGCGATGCAGCTCGTCGCGCGACCGGGCGACTTCGACGTGATCGTCACCGAGAACATGTTTGGCGACATTCTTTCGGACGAGGCCGCGATTCTCACCGGTTCGCTTGGGACGCTCCCCAGCGCTAGTCTCGGCTCGCAGGGGACGGCTGGACGGCAGTTTGGCCTCTACGAGCCGATCGGCGGCACGGCGCCCGATTTGGCCGGGAAGGACCTTGCCAATCCAACGGCGGCCATCCTTTCCGCCGCGATGTTGCTGCGCCACAGCCTCGCCGACGGTTCGTCTGCGGCTCGAATCGAGCGCGCCGTCGACAGCGCCTACGCCGACGGCTTGCGAACGGCCGAGGTGGCGCGCTCGGCCGGCGCGCCGCTGTCGACGCGCGCGTTCACGCAAGGGGTTCTCGACCGGCTCTAGTTGCAGGCCGCTAGCCATCCGTCGTCAATGTGGCGACCTTGCGCCCGATGAAATCGATAAAGCGGACGTGCAGCAGTGCGTGCGCATGCGGATGGCCAGACCTCCAAGCCGAGCGCCAACGAAACAGCGTGGTTCGCTGCATCGCAGCAACGGCGTCGTCATCCATATCGAGGTAGCTCTGTAAGTCGAGGCTGACGATCAGCGTGTTCGGCGGCCGGATGTCGAAGCCCATCTCGACGCCGGAATACTGCGCTTTGAGCGGTGCGATCGCAGCGAGCTCGGCGTCGTCGGTGCGTTCCCGCGCCGACGGCGAACTGCACGCCACGGCGAGTGTCGCCAGAACCGCATGCGTGAGGAACCGCAGCCCGGTCATCGTGCGGAAACGATTCGGCCAACCCACTTCGCTACCATGCGCGCATGGACGGAATTGCATGGGCGGCCAGCGCAATGGTCGCGGCCCGGACGCGGCTTGAAATCGCGACCGAAAATCTCGCGAACGTTTCAACCGATGGGTTTCGCCGCATCGATGCGCGGGGCTTCCTGAGCGCGCTTGGGGTCACGATTGCACGACGGGCCTCGAGCGAAGGCGGCGCGTTGCGGCATACGGGTCGCGATTTCGATCTCGCGATTATCGGCGGCGGCGCGTTCCGCGTTCGCGATTCGGCCGGCCGCGTGAGCGAGACGAGAGCCGGTGCCTTCGTCCACGAAGCCGATGGAACGTTGCATGACGGCCGGGGACGCGTGGTATTGGGGCTCCGAAACGTGCTGCACGTTCCATCGGCCGGCGTCGTCGACGCGCACGCGCTCGGTCTTCCTTCGACCAGCCGCGTGCGAAACGGGTTCTTGGAAGGTCCCGCCGTCGATGCGATCGCCGAGATGATCGACGTGCTCGCCGCGGAGCGCTCTTTCGAGAGCGCGGAAAAAGCGGTCGCCGCCATCGATGCCACGCGTCAGAAATCGGCCGATGCGGCCCGCGTAAAATAGGGAGCGTGCCGGTATGGATCTCGCACTCTTCGCCGCCGCGAGCGGCATGGCGGCTCAACAGCGGAACCTCGATACGATTGCCGATAACCTCGCCAACGCCGGGGTCGTCGGTTTCAAAGGATCGGCGCAAAGCTTTGCCGAGCTTATCGCGCCCGGTGGAAGGGGATTGGGAACGGTGGCGCTCGGCTCGCGGGTGCTCTTCGCTCAGGGGAAGTTGGCTCGAAGCGCCGGTCCGTTCGATCTCGCAATCGACGGCCCTGGTTTTTTTACGGTGGTCGACGGCCACGGACGCATACTCTATACGCGCGATGGAGAGTTTTCGCGCAGCGCCGATGGAACGCTGCGCAACGCTGCGGATTATCGGCTTGCCGGCATCACGATTCCCACCGACGCGCTGAGCGTCACCGTTGCCGCCGATGGAGGCGTTCGCGCGACCTTTACGGGGGAAGCCGCACGCTCGGGCGCATTCGTCTTGCGGAGTTCGCGGCGCCGGAGCATTTGCGCGCGCTTGACGGCGCGGTTTTCGCAGCGACGCCTGAGTCGGGAAAATCAAAGGAAGTGATCCCCGGTTCGCCCGATGGCCCAAAGCTGCACTTCGGGATGCTCGAAGAGTCGAACGTCACGATCATCGATGCGATGATGCAGATTCTCACCGCGCAGCGCGCCTACGAAGCCAATGCAAAAGGCGTTCAGGCGGCCGACGAGATGCTGCGCATCGCCAACAACCTGCAGCGTGGATAGCGTCGCGGCGCGCCGTGCGGGCGAGATGCTCGAGTCGATCCTGCTCGCCCCCATGCTTCGCCCGCTGATCGCGGGCGCCGGGATGCTCGGTGACTACGAGTTGGAACTCTTGTCCCAAGCAATCGCGCGCAGCGACGGCGAGGGATTCGCGGCCTTGATCGCCTCTCGCTTGGAGGGCGCGCGATGAGCCCCGGCGACCGCGACGAGCAGATCCGAGACTTGCTGCCGATTGTGAAAAAACTTGCTCGCAGGCTGAAGCGGCTCGTGCCGAGCTTCGATCTCGACGATCTCGTCGGCGATGGATCCGTCGGTTTGATCCGCGCCGTCGATTCGTTCGACCCGCACCGCGGGCCGCAGCTCTGCGACTACGCGCGACGCTTGGTCGTCGGCGCGATGCTCAACGGAATCCGCCGAATGGACCCGGTCTCCGAGCGAGCGCGCCGGATCGTGCGCGACGGCGAGAACCGGCGCTACTCGCTCGCGGCCGCACTCGGCACGGTTCCGACCTCAAACGAGATGGAGCAACGCTACCCCGGATATCGCCGCGCCATTGCTGCAGCCTATCGCGGTCAGCCGCTCTCTCTCGATGCGCCGCTCCCGTTGGGAGAATCGCTCGTCAACGACTGGAGCGACGACCCGGCGCAGATCGTAGAACGCCGCTCCGAAAGCGCGCAGCTCGCGGAATTGATCTCGGGCCTGTCGCCGCGCCAGCGCGAGGTCGTGCTGCTGCATTACTTCAAAGGAAACTCGTTGCGCTCGGTTGGAAGGCGTTTGGCAATCTCGCCGCAGCGCGCGTCGCAACTGCATTTGAGCGCGATTGCCAAGCTAAAGCGAGCCTCTCATGCTGCGCCGTATTGAGCTCGAAGAGACGCCGGCCGCGCTCTCCGCCCGGCTCGAGGCGGGGCGCTCCGAGGCCGTCGTTCCAGCCGTTGCGCACGCCGAGCTCGAGACCGCGCTCTTGCCGCACGACCATCCACGCTGGGTCAAGGACGCGGTTGCGGTGTCGCAGCGAGCGCGGGAGCTTATCGCCAAGCTGCGGCCCGTTATCGTCCGCGTGCTCTCGTTTTGGGATCATCGAATCCGCTCGATTATGGTCGGCAACCGCTGCGTTGCGGTGGATTCGAGCGGTTGCTATCGCGTTTCATAACCTTCCTCCATTGCGGCCGCGGCGAGGCGGAGCTCGAGAGTGTGCCCTCGCCGTCCGGCCATCCGCGCCTCGGATCGGCTCTCGTAAGTTTTGCACGCGGCGCTAGTGAATGTGCGCCGCGAGCGCGATTGCGACCGTGGCAGCGCCGACAAAGATGAAGTAGGTCAAGCCTCGTGCGAAGATCAGGACATCGTGGATTTCTTTACGGTGGCACTGCATCGTGGAATCCTCCTCTCAGCCTTCCACGCCAGGCTCTCACACGTTCCTGAACGGCACCGTAAGGGCGCCTGTGAGTTGCATGAATTTTCTACGAGCGTGAGGCGTCGAAAAGATCGCGTCCGGTCATTTGATCGGGAATCGAGAGACCCATCAGGCGCAGCAGCGTTGGCGCGACGTCGCCCAGCTTGCCGCCGCTTGCGAGGCTTCCATTCAAGCCGTTAGCGACGAGAATCAGAGGCACGGGGTTGGTCGTGTGCGCCGTAAGTGGATCGTTCCGCTCGTCGAGCTTCGTTTCGGCATTGCCGTGATCGGCGGTAATCGCGAGCAGGCCGTTTGCGGAAAGCGTCGCGTCAACCAGCCGCGGCAAGCATTCGTCGATGACTTCGACGGCCTCGATCGTCGGCTCCCACTTGCCGGTATGGCCGACCATGTCGGCGTTTGCATAGTTCATGATGATTGCGTCGTAACGTCCGCTCTCGATCGCGTTGACGGCGGCGTTCGTGATCTCTGGCGCGCGCATCGCCGGTGCGAGATCGTACGTCGCCACCGAGCGGTCCGAGGGGATTAGCTCGCGGTCTTCGCCCTCGAAGCGGTCCTCGCGACCGCCGTTAAAGAAATAGGTAACGTGCGCGTATTTCTCGGTTTCGGCAAGTCGCAACTGGCGCAAGCCCGCCTGCGCGAGGACCTCGCCGAACGTCTCGTCCTGCGGGCGCGGTCCGAAGAGTACCGGATTGGTGTAGTTCTCGTCGTACTTCGTCATCGTGGCGAAGTAAGGATCGCGATACGACTTGGTCGCGAATGCATCGAAGCCGCCGTTGTAGTACAGGGTCGTCCCGGCGTTAAACGCAGTCGTCAACTGGCGCGCCCGGTCGGGACGAAAGTTGAAGAAGATGATGGCGTCACCGTCTTGGGCAGGGCGCGGCGCTCCGACGATCGTCGGAAGTACGAACTCGTCATCCTCGCCGCGCGCGTAGCCGTCGCGGACGGCGCAAAGGGCGTCGGCCGTGTGGAATTGCGCGCGACCCTCCGCAAGCAGATCGTAAGCAAGCTGCGTACGTTCCCAACGCTGGTCGCGGTCCATGGCGTAGAATCGTCCGGTAACGCTGGCTATTGCGCCGGCGCGGTCGACCGCCGCGAGTCTCTCCTCGAGGCGTCCCACGTAGATCGGCGCCGAACGCGGCGGCGTGTCGCGTCCGTCCAGAAAGCAGTGCACGGCAACCCGCACGCCGCCTGCGACGGCGGCATCGATGAGAGCAAAGAGATGGACGAGCGAACTATGAACTTGTCCGTCGGAGAGCAGGCCCATTAGATGCAGCGTTCCGCCTTGGCGGGCGACGTGCGAAATCGCCTGGCGCAGCGTAGCGTTCGCTGCGAACTCGCCCGATGCGATCTCGGCGTCGATCCGGGTGACGCCTTGCGGCACGACGCGTCCGCTGCCGAGATTCATATGGCCGACTTCGCTGTTGCCCATGACGCCGTCGGGAAGCCCTACCGCTTCGCCCGACGCGCGCAGCATCGTGTGTGGATAGCGCTCGAAGAGCGCCCGCCAGTACGGCAGGTTTGCCGCCGCGATCGCGTTGCCGTGCGTGGCATCCCGGCATCCCCAGCCGTCGAGCACGCACAAGATGACAGGCCGGTACTTCTCTCCCTGCGTCATCCTGAGCGCAGTCGAAGGACGGCTCGCGCGATCAGTGCTGCGAAACCCTCGGGGTCGAGCGACGCGCCGCCGACGAGACCGCCGTTGATATCGGAGCATTGCAGGTACGAGGCAACGTTCGCGGCCGTCATGCTTCCGCCGTAGAGAATCGGCGTTCCGCCCAAGCCGTCGAGCGCGCGGCGAATCGTCGCCATCACCCGATTGGCTTCGTCGGGTTCGCAGCTCTGGCCGGTGCCGATCGCCCAGATCGGTTCGTAAGCGATCGCGACCTTCGAGAGATCGGCCGTCGCAACGCCGTCGAATGCGGCCCGCGTCTGCGACAGGACGCGCTCGTCCGTCGCGCCGGCGCGACGCTCGTCGGGGGTTTCGCCGACGGCGACGATCGGCGTGAGGCCCTGCGCGAGTGCCGTCCGTACCTTCAAGTTGACCGTACGATCGGTCTCGTCACAATAGGCGCGCCGCTCCGAGTGTCCGAGGATCACGTACGAAACGCCGAGCGCGCGCAGCATCGGCGCGCTTACTTCGCCGGTGAAGGCTCCTTGCAGCTCCCAATGCATCGTCTGCGCGCCCAAGCGCACGCGCGTGCCCCGCAGATACTCACCCGCCAACTGCAGCGACGTAAACGTGGGTGCGACCACGATCTCGATTTGCGCCGCAATCGGAGCGACGCGCGGCAGGAACGCATCGAAGAATGCGGCCGTCTCGGCCGCGGTCTTGTGCATCTTCCAGTTGCCCGCGAGGATCGTTCTAACGTTCAAGCGCGGCGACTCCGGGCAGCCGTTTGCCCTCCAAGAACTCTAACGTGGCGCCGCCGCCGGTCGAAACGTAGCTCATTTTCGAGGCGAAGCCCAGCAAGTGCGCTGCCGCAGCGGCGTCGCCGCCGCCGACGACGCTGGTCGCGCCGGCCTGCGTCGCGCGCGCGATTGCATCGCCGACTACCTGCGTTCCACGGCGATACGCGGGTCGCTCGTACACGCCCATCGGGCCGTTAAAAACGATCGTCTTTGCGGCTTCGATCGCGTTCGCATAGCTCTGCGCGCTTGCCGGACCGATATCGAGAATCATCTCCTCACCGACCGCGTCGATCGGAACGACGCGAGCTCGGTCCTCGGCCTCCACCGAGGGCGCCACGACCGCATCGGCCGGCAGATGAAGCTCGACTCGGCGTTCTTCGATCGCTGCCAAAATACGGCGCGCCGGCTCGAGATCGTCGTCGCGCAGCGAGGTTCCGACGTTAACCCCGCGAGCGGCGAGCAGCGTATTGCCCATGCCTCCGCCGATGCAAAAAGCATCGACCAGCTCGCTCAAACGTTCCAGCATGCCGATCTTATCCTTGATCTTCGCTCCGCCGACGGCACAGATGAAGGGCCTGGCGGGGTCGTCGGTCAGACGCGAGAGCGCCGCCAACTCGGCTTCCATGAGAAGGCCGGCGGCGTTTGGAAGCAGATGCGCGATTCCCTCCGTCGACGCATGCGCGCGATGCGCCGTTGCAAAGGCGTCGTTGACGTAGAGATCGCCCAACTCTGCAAGCTGCTTGGCGAACGCGGGATCGTTGCGTTCTTCGCCGGCATGGAAGCGGACGTTTTCGAGCAAGAGCACGTCGCCATCGCGCAACTGGGCCACCGCGCTTTCGGCCGGCTCGCCGACGCAATCGCTTGCAAAGCCGACGCGAAGCTCCAAGCGATCCGAAAGCGCTCGCGCGACCGGCCGCAACGAGAGCTTTGGGTCGGGTTTGCCGTCGGGGCGCCCGAGATGCGAAAGCACGATGGTCTTCGCGCCACGCTCGTGCAGCCAGCGCAGCGTCGGCAGCGCAGCGTCGACGCGGCTGTAATCGGTGATCTCTACCTCCTCCTTGTCATCCTGACCCTTCGACTCCGCTGCGACAAGCTCAGCGTCGCTCAGGATTGCGCTTCGCGCAGGCGGGAATGCGATGCCATCCCGAGCGGGTCGAAGGACGAGCGGGACGTTCAAATCTTCGCGCACGAGAACGCGCCTGCCGCGAACCTCGCACTCTTGCAGGCGTCGAAAGGCCACTAGGTCGCGGCTGGAATCGTAGACCCGACCAAAGCGGTCAGCTCTGCGAGACGACACGAGTAGCCCCACTCGTTGTCGTACCAGGCGGCAATTTGGATGAGATCGCCGTTGGCGTTGCTGAGCCTTGAGTCGATAATCGAGCTATTCGGATTCTTCTTGAAATCGCTGGAGACCAGCTCCTCTTCAGTGTAGGCGACGTACTTGCTCATCTCGCCTTCGGCGGCGCGGCGCAGCAGCGCGTTGAGCTCTTCCTTGGTAGTCTCGCGCTTTGTCTGCGCGACGAGGTAGATCATCGATACCGTCGGCGTCGGGACTCGGAGTGAAAAGCCGTCAAACGTGCCCTCGACTTCCGGAATCGTGAGGTAGAGCGCTTTGGCCGCGCCGGTCGATGTTGGAATGATGTTCGTCGCGGCATTGCGCGCGCGCCGAAGGTCCCGGTGCGGTCCGTCGAGCACGTTCTGATCGTTCGTGTACGAGTGGATCGTCGTCATGAATCCCTTGACCCACCCCAGTTCGTCCACGATCGGCTTCACGGCAGTGGCGAGGCAGTTCGTCGTGCACGATGCGTTGGAAATGACGTGATGCTTCTGCGGGTCGTAGCTGCGCTCGTTCACGCCCAGCACGATCGTGATATCTTCGCCTTTTGCCGGTGCGGAAATGAGGACTTTTTTGGCGCCGCCGCTATCGATATGCGCCGAGCTTTGGCTGCATCGGTGAAGAGGCCGGTCGACTCGATCACGATGTCGACGCCCAAATCGCGCCACGGAAGTTTCCCCGGATCGCGTTCGGCAAAGACCTTAAGGTGCTGTCGATCGATCGAGATCGTGCCGTCGCCGGCGCTCACGCTGCCGCCGTAAATGCCGTAATTGCTGTCGTATTTAAAAAGGTGCGCGCACTCCTTGGCGTCGCTGAGATCGTTGATTGCCGCGATCTCGATTTCCGGATGGCGCTCCACGATCGCCTTGGTGAAGTTTCGACCGATGCGGCCGAACCCGTTGATTCCGATGCGCATGAGCCGCGTTTACCGGGCCGCTTTCGCGCTCCCCTGCATGCCGCGCAGGTTGCCGGCCAACTTGATCAATGCGCCCAGCCGGCTGCTCACGGTCGGTTTGCCGATGGGCGGATTGCAGCGGCGACCCAGCTCTGCAAGCGACTCGTCGGGATGACGCAGGCGAAGCTCGGCGACTTCGCGCAGCGGCGGCGAAAGCCGCGACAGACCGTGGGCGCTCTGCAAAAACTCGATGACGCGCCGCTGTTGGGCAGCCGCCTGGGCGCTGCGCTGCAGGTTCGCCGCCTCGGTGTTTACCAGACGATGAATGCGGTTCTTGGTCTCGCGCAAGGCGCGTACGTCCTCGAGCCGCAGCACCGCTGCAAAAGCGCCGATCCGCGTCAACAGCTCGGCGATCGCGTCGAAATCCTTGAGATAGAGAACGGCTCGTCCCTTACGGCGCGTCTCTTTTGCCGCGATCCCGTTGCTGCGCAACATCCACGTCAAACGCGCCGCGACGGCTTCGTCACGAACGACGAACTCAAGATGGTAGCCGCGCGCTCCCGCCGCCAGCGAGGCGCACGCTAAGAAAGCGGCGCGCACTTCGATCAAACGATCGCACTTGCGTACCGGTTTGGGCGGCATCGCGTGCAGCCGTGGCGGCAAGCGCACCGCGAAGGTCGGCAAGCGTTGCAGCCGGGTGGGAGCGCGCGTCTCAATGGCGTGGACCTTGCGCTCCTCCAGGAGCGACCAAAAGAGCCGCGCGACGGCGTTGCGGTGCGTCACAAAGTGGCCATCGATGCTGCCGTACACGCAGAGTCCGGCGAGCAACGAATCGCGGCAATGGCGCTCGTCCGGAAGCTCGCGGGCGAGCGCGTCTTTCGTGTCGGCCGAAATCATATCCACTCCCCCTCGTCCCGGCGGGAGTCAAGAATCTCGTAGAGCTCGGCCGGTTTCGTGGCCGGCGTGACGCGCAGCGGAACTTCGAGCACGCGGACCGTCACGAACCGGGTCGCGTAGTGGATCTCGAGCACGTCTCCAGGCTTAACCTGATAGCCCGGCTTGAGCGGCTTTCCGTCCCTGGTAATGCGTCCGTGGTCCAGCGCCTCGTGCGCTTCGCTTCGGCGTTTCGCCAGCCGCGAGACCTTCATGAACTTGTCCAACCGCACGCCATCAGCGTTCGCCATCGGCCGCCCTAACGTTGTCGCAGAGTCCCCGTTGTCATCCTGAGCCTGTCGAAGGATTGACAGTAACGCGATATATCGGATAGTATTGCCGATATGCACAGATGGGGAGTGCGCCGGCACGGAATGCGGCGCTTAAAGCGTGGAATCCTTAAGTTTGCCCTGCTCAAGCTGCTCAGCGAGATGCCGCGGCACGGTTACGACCTGATTCGCGAGATACGGGAGAAGGGCTGGGCCGGGGGCGCCGGTTCGGTCTATCCCCTGCTCGCCGCCCTCGAGGCGGCCGGCTTCATCGCGGGCCGCGACGAGGAGGGTCGCCGCATCTACGAACTCACCGAGAAAGGACGAAAAATGATGGAAGAACGCTGGGCCGAGATCGGACGCTTTTTCGAAGACGACGGCGAGGAAGAGGGCACGCGCGACCGGCGGGCGCAAATGCGCGATTCGGCGTCTCGACTGATCCAGGCGGTTTCACAGCTCGGCTATACTTCCAAACCCGAAAGCATCGAGCGCGTGCGCGAATTGCTCGACAAAACGCGCAAAGAGATTTACGAAGTGCTGGCAACAGAGTAAGGGGTTCGCAGTTTGGCGCAAGCGCGGCCGCCGCAACGCGGAGTGAACATTTTCGAGGAGGGCAAGCCGATGTGGCGGATCCTCCTCGTTTTTCTGGTGCCGCTGATGCTCAGCAACGTCCTGCAATCGGCCTCGCAGACGATGGCCAGCATCTGGATCGGGCGTCTGATCTCCACCCAAGCGCTCGGCGCGATCTCGGCGGTCTTCCCCATCATTTTCTTGCTCTTCTCGTTCGTCTTCGGCGTCTCGAGCGGCAGCAGCGTGTTGGTAGGGCAGGCGTTCGGAGCGAAAGACTTCCACAAGGTCAAGAAAGTGGCCGGCACGGTCCTCGGGGCGGCGCTCTATCTGGGCATCGTCGTCGCCGTGCTGGGATATTTCGGCTCGCCGACGATTCTCAAATGGCTGGCAACGCCGCCCGACATCCTCGCTCAGTCGGACGCGTATGCGCGCGTGGTCTTCCTGACGATGCCGGTCTTTTTCGCCTACTTCGTCTACGCGACGATCTTGCGCGGTACCGGCGACTCAACCACGCCGTTCTACGCTCTTATCGTTTCGAGCGTACTGGCCATCGCCATTACGCCTCTCTTCATCGTCGGAGTCTTTGGACTGCCGAAGCTCGGCGTCGTTAGCGCCGCCGTTTCCGGACTCATCGCGAACACGGCCGCCTTCGCGTGGCTCCTAACCTACCTCCGCCGCAAGAACCACCCGCTGCAGTTTGACCGCGAGACGCTAGCCGACATGTGGATCGATTGGAATATTCTCGCAGCGGTGCTGCGCATCGGGCTGCCGACCGCATTGCAGGTGATGATGGTCTCGCTGGCCGAGATCGCCGTCATTTCGTTCGTCAATCGTTTTGGATCGAGCGCGACGGCGGCCTACGGAGCGGTCAATCAGGTTGTCAGCTACGTACAGTTCCCGGCGATCTCGATCGGCATCGCGGCTTCGATCTTCGGCGCGCAATGCATCGGCGCGCGCCGCGAAGATAAGCTCGAGAGCGTTATTCGCTCGGCGGTCGGCTTGAACTACGTCATCGGCGGTATCATCATCGCCGCGTGCTATTTGTGCGCCTGGTTCATTCTGGGTTGGTTCATTACCGACCACTACACGCTGATGATCGCGCACCAACTGCTGATGATCACGCTATGGAGCTACCTTTTGTTCGGAAACTCCGCTGTACTCAGCGGCCTCATGCGCGGCAGCGGCACCGTACTCTGGCCGACGATCAACGGCATCGTCGCCATCTGGGGCGTGGAAGTTCCGGTCGCGTGGTTCCTGATGCACCGCATCGGGCTCGACGGCGTCTGGCTCGGTTATCCGGCAGCCTACTGCGTCGTGCTGGCGCTGCAGTTCACCTACTACGAGTTCGTGTGGAAGCGCAAGACGCACGAACGCCTCGTCTAACATTGGCTAGGAGCCTAGCCAAGTCGGGCCCTACTTTCTTTTCTTCGCTTTTGGAGTGACGCAGGTGCCCGTAGCGCGACAGACGAGCACCGGCGGATCCAGTACGTCGGCCGCACTTTCGCCGATCTCCGGCCTCGCCGCGATCACTTTGCGGGCTTCGAACTCCATGCGGCGCGAGGTCTTGCCAACCTTGACGATGCGGCCCCGCGCTTCGACGAAGTCGCCGGCGAAGACCGGCGCGAGGAACTCGACGCTATCGTAAGCGGCGAAGAGTCCCTCATCGCCGTCCATTCGGATCAATAGTTCCGTTGCAACGTCTCCGAAGAGCGCGAGCATGCGTGCTCCGTCCACCAGATTTCCGCCGTAGTGCGCGTCGAGTGCGCTCATGCGCACCCGCAATATCACGTTCAAGCCTTCGCCAGCTGCCACAATTCCTCGAGTTCGTCGAACGAAAGATCCGAAATGCTCTTTCCGCTTTTCGTCGCTCGCTCTTCCATGAAGGAAAAGCGCTTGTAGAACTTTTCGTTGGCTTCGCGCATCGCCGTTTCGGCGTCGATGCCGAGTGCGCGCGACAGGTTGACCAGCGTGAAGAAAACGTCGCCGAGCTCTTCGCGTACCCTGGGATCGTCCTGAGATAGGCGACGCGCCTCGGCGAGCTCGCCGAGCTCCTCAGCGAGCTTTTCCAAAATTCCACCGGCGTTGGGCCAGTCAAAACCGACGCGTGCGGCCTTCTCCTGCATGCGCTGACCGCGCTGCAACGCACCGAGCTGGGCGGGAATTCCGTCGAGGCGGCTCTTGCGCTGGCGTCCAGTTTTTTCCAGCGCTTTGAGCTTCTCCCAACTGCGCCATTGCGCGTCCACGTCTTCGATGACGGCATCGCCGAAGACGTGCGGGTGACGGCGAACCATCTTGTTGGAGAGCGCGTCCACGACGTCGGCGATGCTGAACTTCCCAACTTCCATGGCGACCTGCGCGTGAAAGAGTACCTGCAAGAGCAAGTCGCCCAGCTCCTCGCAAAGGGCGTCGAAGTGCGGCCCTTCGATCGCCTCGACCACCTCGTAGGTCTCTTCGATCAGGTATGGGACGAGCGTGCGATGCGTCTGCTCGCGATCCCACGGGCAGCCCATGCGCAAACGAGCCATGATCTCGACTAAGTCGTCCCACGAATAGTGGGCCGACTGTGGCGGCAGCGGAACGAGCGCCATCGCGATCGACGCGGAGAGCGTCGCGCGCGGAACGCCGGGTACGATGTGGGTGGCGACGGCGCGCGATTCCAACACGCGCAGCAGCGACGGGAGGCCCGGAAAATCGGAGAGGGGATTTCCAAGCACGCCCAGAGCGAGCGTTTCGCCGTACGTCCCGCTGCAGAGCCGATCTGCGAAGCGTTCGATCTCCTCGGAACTTCCGCGCACAAAGAGGGCCGGATCGTCCACCGCATCGCGAACGATCGTGACGCCGTGGCGTTCGAGATACGCGGTCAAATCCGGCGGCGCGAGCAGGGCGACGGCCTTCCCGATCGCACGCAGCGCGTCGAGGCCGCCAATGGTCAGCAGCCCGGGATCACCCGGTCCGAGACCGGCGATGCGAACCAACACGCCGCGTCCTTCGCAACCACGCGGCGGTGTCCCGGTGAGGACACCGCCGCGTGCGGGATTTACGTCGAAGAGGGCGCGGGCGAAGCGGCCGGGGCGCTAGCTGCCGGCGAAGCCGCTGCACTCGGCGCAGCCGAACCCGCTGGGGGCATTCCCCCTGGGGGCATCGGCGTCGCGAAGAGACCGGCAAAGGTCGGATTGTTGACTTTGATGTCGGCCTTCTGCTGCAGGCCCTGGAGGAACGGCTGAATCAGCGGCGCCTCTTGCTGCTGACGCAAGGTATCGGTGATCTGCGGCGTCGCGCTGGCTAGCGTTGCCGTCTGTCCCGGAATGCGCGCTTCGACTTGAATGATGTGATAGCCGAATGGCGATTTCACCGGCGCGCTAATCGCGTTGACCGGCGCCGAGAACGCCACCTTGTCGAATGCGGGCACCATCTGCCCCTTCTTGAAGGTGCCCAGCTCGCCGCCTTTGTCCTTGCTGCCGGGATCGGTCGAATATTGTTTGGCAACGTCGGCAAAGCTCTGTCCCGATTTGAGAAGCTGCTCGACCTTCTGCGCTTCGGCCAAATTCGGCACCAAGATGTGACGGGCCGTTACTTGCTCCGGTTTATCGAACGTGGCGTGATTCTTGTCGAAGTAATCCTTAATCTGCGCCGGAGAAACCTTCACTTGCGGGCCCAGCGCCTTGTCGAGGATGAGCTGCTCGCGTAGCGCGGCGTGAACGTCGTCCTCGGAAAGACCACGCGACTTCAGCATCTCGTCCCACGAGCCGGCTGGAAAGTTCTGCTTGATCTGGTCTTCGCGAGCGTTGATCTCGGCATCGGTGACGTTGATGTTGTTGTTCTTGGCGTATTGATCGATCAACGCGTCTTGCACCATTTGCTGCAAGACCGTGCGCGCCATCGGCGTCCCTTCCAGCTTTGTGTTGAATGCTGATTCGCTGATCGGTTGGCCGTTCACCGTCGCGACGGTACCGCCGCCCGCGCACGCCGCCAGCGACGTGCCGAAGAGAAGGGCGGCCAGGCCTACGGTGAGGCGTTGGACTTTCGACATTAATTGCTCCGATTGGATAATAGTGCGTAGTACGCGGGGCCCTGAGCCCCGCATCACGGCGGGCTCGTTCGCGCGCCGCGCCCCCGTTCCTTCGATTACGGGGCGGCTCGGGGGACTCTCGGGCCGCTCGAGAGCGGCGGGGCTATAGGGCTTCGAGCAGTTTTCGAAGCAGCGGCATCCAGTTCGGGCTGCCCGGAAGGTCGACCAAAATGCGCCCGTCGCTGAAGCGGAAGCGGTTCTTGGTGAGGGCCTGGAGCTTCGGCACGGCTGCGGGATCGAGCTCGAAACCCGCCCCGACTCCGAGCGTGAGCCGGCGTTCGTCCACCACGACCCGGGTCACGCGCTTGCGCAGTGCCACCGCGCGCAGTTTGGTGAGCTCCACCAGGTTCGCGAGCGGTGGCGGGAAGGCGCCGAAGCGGTCCCGCACGCCGGCGGCGACCTCCTCGACTTCCTCTTGCGTGCGAGCCTTCGCCAGCTGCTGATAGATTGCGATTTTCTGCGAGACCTGCCCAATGTAGTCGTTGGGAATGAATGCATCGATCTTCACGTCGATCACGGCTTCGCGGCGCTCTTCGAGCGCGGCGGGCCCGCCGCGCCGCTGCGCAATCGCCTGGGCTAAGAGTTCGCAATAGGTGTCGAACCCGACCGACGCGATGAAGCCCGATTGTGCCGATCCCAGCAGGTTGCCGGCGCCGCGAATTTCGAGATCGCGCATCGCGATCTGCAACCCCGACCCTAGGTGCGCGAATTCCCGGATCGCCTCGAGCCGCGCCTTCGCCTCTTCGGTAAGCGCTTTGTGCCCCTGGTAGAGCAGGTAGCAATAGGCCTGATGATTCGAGCGTCCGACTCGACCGCGAAGTTGGTAGAGCTGCGCCAGCCCGAAGCGGTCGGAGTCGCTGACGATCATCGTGTTGACGTTGGGAATGTCGATTCCGTTTTCAATGATCGTCGTCGCGACGAGCACGTCGAGATCGCGGTCGATGAATCGCTGCATCACGGGTTCGAGCTCCGACTCTCGCATCTGGCCGTGCCCCACGCCGATGCGCGCGCGGGGCGAGAGCTGCTCGAGCGCGTTACGCACGGCGTAGATGGATTCCACTCGATTGTGCAAGTAGTAAACCTGGCCGCCGCGGTCGAGCTCAGCGGCGATCGCGCGCTGTACGACGGCGTCGCTGGCCGGCACGACGAGCGTCTTGATCGACATCCGGTTCTTCGGCGCCGTCTGGATCAGCGAGAGATCGCGGACGCCCATCAGCGACATGTGCAGCGTGCGCGGAATCGGCGTCGCCGAAAGCGTCAAGACGTCCACGCTCGCGCGGTAGCCCTTGAGTCGTTCCTTGTGCATGACGCCGAAGCGCTGCTCCTCGTCGATAACGATCAAGCCGAGATCGGCAAACGCGACGTCTTTCTGCAGCAGCCGATGCGTACCGATGACGACGTCGACCTTCCCTTGCGCGAGATCTTGCAAGATCCGTTTCTGGTCGGGTTTCGAGGTGAAACGCGAGAGCTCTTCGACGCGCACCGGAAAGGCGCCGAAGCGCGCGCTGAAGGTGCGGAAGTGCTGATCCGCCAGCAGCGTCGTCGGCACCAGGACCGCGACCTGCTTCTTGTCCGCGATCGCTTTGAAGGCGGCGCGCATCGCGACTTCGGTCTTTCCATAGCCGACGTCGCCGCAGATGAGCCGGTCCATCGGTCGCGCGGACTCCATATCGGCTTTGGTGGCGTCGAAGGCTTTCTGCTGGTCGGGCGTTGGTTCGTACGGAAAAGCCTCCTCCATCTCGGCCTGCCACGTGGTGTCGGGGCTAAAGGCGAAGCCCCGCGACATCTCGCGTTCGGCGTAGAGCTTGACGAGCTCGTCGGCGACTTTCGCCAGCGATTCGCTGACGCGGGTTTTCGTGCGCGCCCAGTCGGCGCCGCCCATCTTTGAAAGCCGAGGGCTCTGCCCTTCGGCGGCGGAGTACTTCGCGATCTGATGCATCTGCGTGACCGGCACCAGCATCCGATCGCTGCCTGCATAGCGAAGATCCAGATAATCTTGCGTCGCGCCCAGAATCGTCTCGGCGCGGAGGCCGAGATATTGGCCGATGCCGTGCACCGCATGCACGACGTAATCGCCGACGCGCAGATCCGCCAGCGTCACGGGAACGCCTTCCTTGATGGCGCGCATCTTGACGCGCTTAGGCGGCGCGCCGAAGATCTCGCGATCCCCTAGCACGCGCAACCGCAGGCTTGGCATCCAATAGCCCGCCTCGATCGATCCATGATCGACCAGAACGCTTCCCCGCGCCCGTATACCCACGTCAATTTGTGCCGCCTGCAAGAGGTCGATCGTGCGCGAAACCGCGGCGCTCACGATGAAGACGTGCTCGCCGTTGGCGACCCATTCGCGCATCGCTTCGGTGAAAAGCCCAAGCTGACGATTGAAATGTTCGACCGGCCGGCATTCGAAAACAAACGACTCGATGGCCGCAGGCGCCCAATCTGATCCGCGCTCGCCCATCTCGATCGTGCCGGGGAAGACGAGGGTCGCATGGGCTGCGACGAGCTCGCCCACGTCGTGCAGCGAAATCGGCGTCGTGGAAAGCTCGGCACGCAGCGCCTCGCCGGCGTCCTCGTCGGCGAGCAGCGTGTGACGTTCCCGATTACGTTCTTCGTCGAGCGCATTGGCGACCGCGGCGATCGTGGATGGCTCTTCCAGCACGACCGTGGCGTCCGGGGGAAGATAATCGAAGATGCTCTCGCTGCCAACGTTCTGCGCGTTTTGGGTAGCGGGGTCTTCCCACGGCGTTATCGCGAGCCGATCGATCGACGTGGTGCTGCGCTGCGATTCGATCGAAAAGGTTCGCAGAGATTCGATCGCATCGCCGAAAAACTCGATGCGGACCGGGGAATCGGCGGTAGCGGCAAAAAGGTCGATAATTCCGCCGCGTACGGCGTACTCGCCTACCGCGCTGACTACGTCGCAGCGCACGTAGCCGAGATCGAAGAGCCGCCGCTGCAAGCGTTCCCAGCCGGCCTCGTCGCCGGGCCGCAGTGTGAAGCGACGCTCGTCGAAGCGCGAGCGCGACATCAGCTGCTGACGAACCGCGGCGATCGGCGCCAAGACGATGCGCGGGGCGCCGTCGGCGAGATCGGCGAGCAAGGTCATTCGCGCGCTGCGCTCCGAAGGGCTTTCGATCGCGCCAAGCGCTTCGTCGCGCGAGCGAACCAGCGCAATGCGTTCGCTGCAGTCCTCGAGGTAGTACAGCAGGTCGGCGAAGCTCCGTTCCGCCGCATCCGGAGTTGGAAGTACGACCAGCAGGCAGCCGCCCAGCTCGCGGTGCAACGCGGCCAAGAGCGCCGGCCGCGCCGCCGCGATCGTTTCGTGCAGCGCATATCCGCCGGGCTTCTTTCCGGCGATGCGGCGTAGCGATTTCAACCGTTCGAGCGTACTGCCAAAGGCGCGGTTCGACTCGGTCAGCTTCGTCAGGAGGTCTTTCGCGGCGTCGCCGCTAGCAGAGCCGATGGGAGACGCGGCGGTCAGGTGTGCGGTCATGCGGGTCGCTCATTATAGCAGAGCCCCAGCAACGGGAGTGCCGCTGCAATGCCGAGCGCAGCGGCGATCGGCGGGCTGGGAATCGCGATCGCGTCGGGGACGTAGCGCAGCAGCGCAGTTAACGATAACAGGATCGCGACGGCACCGGCGCGCGAGCGCGGAGCGAGGCCGGCGAGCGCGACGAGCCAGAGTGCGTACCACGGGTAGGGATTCGGCACGAGTACCCAGGCGGCCAACCCAAGCCAGATCCACCCTTCTGCCAATCGCGCGCGAAGCAACGCGACCCCTCGCCGGGCCAACAGCGCGGCGGCGACAAACGCGGCCGCGCACGAAACGAAGGCTCCCAGCGGCCGAAAGATTGCTTGGAGCGAGGCTTGCGGTGCGTACGTTCCATGAGGCGCAAGTTGGGTTGCAACGCCCGCGATCAACGGAGACGAGAGTGCGACTGCGATCGCGATGCCCGCCAGTGCACCGATGCGCGCACGGCGCTCGACGATTGCCAGTGCGATCGCGGCCGCCATGCCCGGCGGTTTGATTATCGAAGAGAGCGCGACGACCGCGGCGCCGGCATTGAAAAGTCGCCGGCGGACGAGGACGAATCCCGCAAGCACTACGGCGAGTGCGATCGCGTCGTTGTGACCCTCCGCCGCGCACCAAATCGCCGCCGGATTCAGTCCGATCGTCGCCGCTGCGCGCAATCGCTGCGCGCGATCGCCTGAAAAGGCACAATAAGCCAGCGGCACGCAGAGCAGAAATGCCGCGCTCGCGGTCACGCGGAACGCGTCGAGCTGCGCCGGCGGGCCCCACGGCGCGAGCGTCGTCACTAAGAAGTCAGCCAACGCAACGAATGCGGGCCCGTACAAACAGATCGGAAACGCAGTCACCCACTGAAGCTGCGCGGCGCGTAGGAGCGGGTCGGCGGCGTCCGCCGGTGCGAGGGCGTATGGGTTGAATCCGATTCGGGCCATCTCTCCATAGGCCGCGTATGCATAGACGTCACTTGAGAAAAGAACGGGCACGAGCCAGGCGGCCGCGAGCGCAATGGCGGCTGCAGCGCACACCGCTTTCAAGGAAACCGGGCGCGTTCGCCGCAACGTCCGCCAGTACGCAACGGCTCCTACGGCCAAGGCCAGCAAGACTCCGCCGAGCAGCGGAACGCCCTTGATGCCCCAGTTGGTTACGACGACCAGCGGCGCCGTTGGTACGACGGTCACTCCGCAGCGATAGCCGCGGCGGCGATTCCCAGCAGCAAGAACCACGCTCCGCCGACCTTCGGGTAGAAGACGAAGTCGTCGACGATCTGATGCAGCGCCAATGCCAGACTCGCCGCCAACGCGGCGATAACCCAGGGCGATTGCGCGCGCAAACGCGCGACGACAGGCCTCTGGAGGAACGCTCCGATCGATGCACCCACCATCGCAAGGGTCGCCGAAAACAGTACGATCCCGCCCTCTGCCAGGGATTGCAGATACCAGCTGTTGGCGTGAGTGCGAACCCCGAACACGCCGTACTCCGGCAAGTCGAGTTCGAAGTTACCCGCTCCGACGCCGAAAAGGGGATAGTCGCGCCACATGCGTACGGCCGCCCCCCACAGCTCGCCGCGATTTCCGACGCCGCCGGCGTAGGCGCTCGCTGCGAGCGAAACGCGCAGTATGCTCGGCGTATGGGCGTAAATCGCCCACCAAACCGCGCCGAGCGCCCCGGCGGCGGCACCCACGATCGCCGGGCGTAGCGCGGGCCACGCTCGACGCCCGGCCCAAAACACAATGATCGCGGCAACGATCGGCAGTGAGACGATGCCCGCGCGCGAGAACGTTAAGACGTCGGCAAAAACGACGAGCCCGAGCGCGACGTCAAGTAACCTAGTTCGCCGAACGAGCGACCACGCTCCGAGCGTCGCGACGGCGATCGTGCAATAGGCTGAAAGTTGATTCGGACCTTCGAGTAACCCCGCGATGCGCGGAACGATCGCGGCGCCGACGTAAAGTCCCGACGGCGCGCCGGCGACCTCTTGAACGAGCGCCGAAAGCGCAACGACAATGCCGGCGGCGGCCGCAACGCCAACGAGTGCCGCATCGTCGGCATCGAGGGAATAGCAACAATACGCCGCGACAAAGACCGCCGCGTACTCGATCCATTTGAGCGTCTCGCGAATGACGGCGGCCGGGTGCGCCGCGTCGAGTATCGAGAGCGCGGTCGCGAGTATTGAGAACGCCAGCGCTCCAAGAAGCACGGGCGCCGGGCGCCGGCGCAACGCGCCTGCCGCGCCGGCATAGGTCGTCAGACCCAGCAGCACGCCGAGCAGGACGCACTTGGGCAGCGTGATCGTCGTCGCCGCAAGATCGTGTGCGAAGGCAATCGGCGTCGCGAGGAGCAGCGCGCAGAGTCCGTAGGCGGGGCGCCGCGCCGTGAGCATCGCGGCTGCAAGGAATGCGGCGACGAAGAGGACGGCGGAGAACGGATCGAGCGGAGTCGGAACGGCGACGTGGTCGACGACCGGACGATACGTCAAGATCGTTCGATGTCGCTGATGATATAGAGCGGACGGCCTTTGACTTCGTCGTAGACGCGTCCGAGATACTCGCCGAGGATGCCGAGGCTCATCAGCTGTACGCCGCCCAGAAAGAGAACCGCGACGATCGTGGAGGCCCAGCCCGGCGTGTAGAATGCCGGCTTTAAGCTGAACGTTTTCATGACGATGACGCCCACCGCGTAGACGAAGGCGATGACGCTGACCGTGAAGCCGAAATAGGATGCGAAGCGCAGCGGGACGTCCGAGAACGAGGTGATGCCGTCCATCGCAAAGCGAAGCATCTTCGACAGGGGATACTTCGTCTCGCCGGCGTAGCGCACGTCACGATCGTACTCGATCGCCGCCTGGTTGAATCCAACCCAGCTTACCATTCCGCGAAGAAAGCGATGGCGCTCGGGCAGCCGCCGGACGGCTTCGACGGCGCGCCGGCTCATCAACCGAAAGTCTCCGGTATCCAATGGGATGGCAATTTTGGTTAGACGTTTGATAATTCGGTAGAACGCGCGCGCGGTCAAGAGTTTGAAGCGGCTCTCGCCTTTGCGAGTTCGGCGAACCGCGTACACGACGTCGTAGCCCTCGCGCCACTTTCGAAGAAAATCCTCGATGAGCTCGGGCGGATCTTGCAAGTCACCGTCCATTAAGATCACCGCGTCGCCCGTCGCAATTTCGATGCCGGCGGTCGCCGCGAGCTGATGGCCGAAGTTGCGCGACAGGTTGACCAGCACGGTCCGAGTCCGCCGGTGCATCTCGGCGCGGACCGCAGCGAGCGTGCCGTCGGTGCTGCCGTCGTTGACCAGGACGATCTCGTGCTCGAACTGTGCCCGTATCGGCTCGATCGCCGCCGAGATTCGCGCCAGCAGCGGTGCAACGTTTGCGGCTTCGTTGTATAAGGGGACCACGATGCTGAAGGTGGGACGTGCAGAATCGGCCATGCCGCTAGAGTTTTCAACATCTCATCGCCGTTGTCACCCCGAGCGGAAAGTGTGCGGGCTCCAAGAACTAGGCCGCCATGCCTAACGTCCGCTCGGCGCTGGCCATCGGCGCGGCTTCGCTCTGGCTTGCCGGCTGCAGCCATTCGACGGCACCAAGCGGGGGGCAGCCGACATCGAGAACCCGGCCGCCGGCGGCCGTTTCGCGGAACGCCGCCGGAAAAACGCAGGCAGCCGCAGCCAAAACCGCCGCCCCGATTGCGAGCGCCGCCAGCCTACCACCATCGGGCTCGCCAGCGCCGGCACCACCCTCGCCCGGGATCACGGCGCCCAAGCTCTCAGTCAAAGTTCCTCGTCTGCCACCCGACGCCGCACCGCAGATTCTTGCGGTCGCGGTGAGCGAGACGACCGTCCAACCGGGTGACACGGTTTCGGGCAGGGTCGTTACGACCTCGAACGTCGCGAGCGTGCAGGCTCGCATCGGGGGCTATGCGATGACCCTTGCGAAAACCGGCGTGGGGCGCTTTGCGCTCACCTACAAAGTCGCGCCGCTGCCGTGGTTCATTCGTGGAACCTTTACGATGCGGGTTATTGCAAAGAATACGCGCGGCGATGCCGTCGAACGCACGATACCGTTGACCGTGCGCTGATCGCTCCTCCGGGAGCCTAGCGCACTTGGATCTCGACGCCGTTCTCAACCGAGACGCCGGCGCTGTTTCGGGCGATGATCCGCATGAGCAGCTCGTGGCTGACGAAGAACGGAAGCTGCGGAACGACGTAGCCGCCTTCGAAGTGACCGACGTCGGTCTTTGGCAAGTTGAACGCGTAGCCGCCGATTCTCAGTTCGACGCTGGCAACGTTCGAAGAAGCGAGCACGATAACGGAGAGGGTATCTCCGGCCCGCGGCGTGGTCGAACTCAAGCTCCACCAGAGAATCTGCGGCGCTGCGTCTGGGGGCAGAATGGCGATCGTCGGCGTCGGCGCCGGCGAGGACGTTTGCGAGGGTGCCGGCGAGATGCTCGGAACCGGCGACGAAACCTGAGCGCGGGCGACGACCATCAAGGATATAGCGGCAAGCGCTCCCAGCGCCGGAGCCGCAAATTTCCGGCGTCGGTTCACGAGCTCGACCGTTTGAGAACTATGATGCCATCGCGGTCGCTGATCACGGAATACTCCTTGCGGGCGAGTGCTCGTCGTACGGCCGGCTCGTCGACTCGCCGCCAGTGCTCCGAATAGTGCGTCCGGTCGTAAACGAACCATCGCTGACCGTTAAAGTTGATCGAGGCGTTCGGATCGAGGCCTAAGTGTGCGAAGATTTCATCTTCGGAGCCGATCTCTACCTGCCGCGGCAGTCGCTTCAGAGTCGTTTCGAGCAGAGCGTCGTGTGCGTTTGCGGGCCGGTAAAGATAGTACCAGTACTCCATCGGACTCGCGAAGATACCGACCCACGTCGACACGACTCCCGCCGCAACGACGAGTCCCATCGCAAGCCGCGGTTTGTTCGCGTTTAATCGAGAGGCGCCATCGACGAATGCCGCGAGCGCGTAACCTGTCAGCAGCGCGCTGTAATGCGCGCCCGGCAGGATCGTGACCGATCGGTGAGCGGCCAAGATTTCGACGAGTCCCGGAATCAAGAACAGTCCGTACCGAGAAATGCACGGCAGGAAGGCCAGTGGGGCCAGGATTATCAGAAGGTAACGTATGCGCGGAAGCAGCAGGCTCCACGCGAAACTTGCCCCTTCGCTGTGAGCGCCGGCCCAGTTGAAGAATTCGAACGACTGGTACGGCACGTGAGAGTTCAGCGCTTGGCGTACGACTCCGAAGTACACGAAGGCCATTGCGATCGCCAAGCCGGAGATGCTCCATCCAATGCGCGCAGCTCGAACGTCCGAGCGCGCCGTCGCCGCGAAGAGCAAACCGTTTGCCGCGAGAACGACGAATTGGTCCTCTTTCGTGCACGCCAGGAGGAGCGCCGTCACGATGCTCAACGACCAGCGCCTGCGGTCCAGAGCGTAGACCAGCGTGGCGGAGAGCAGCGGCACGAAGGCCATTTCGTGAAAATCCCCGACGCCGTTCGCCCACAGAATTGGGTAGAGTGCCGCGACGGCGACTAACGCGAGCGCCGGGACCGGCCGCAACCGAGCTCGCGCCAAGCCCCAAATCGGGAAAATGACCGCCGCAACGAGGATAGCCTGAAGATACTCGAGTCCGACGGGACCGAACGCGCGGACGAACGGCCAGGCCGTCGCGACGATCGGAGACCAGTGAACGAGGAGGTGATTTACTCCGCCTTCTGCGGTGCTCGAAAAGCCGCGCCCTAGGCCGGCGATTACCTGCGTGAAGATGCCGAGATCGACGTCGTTGCGGAAGATCGCGTAACGCCAGTGGACGATGATGCAGAGCGTCGACGCCAGCGCGAGAAAAAGCGCCCCGACCAGCGCATTATAAACATCACACTTCGGCCGCTGCTTCATGCAATCCGAAGGTTGGCCCGGATATGAGCCATCCCTGGATAGTCGACGGGTTCAGTGCGCCTGTGGAGGCTTTGGGGGCGATGGCTCGGGGGGCTTCCCCGGCGGAAGATTCGGGAACGGTGCGGGGTTGTAGGGCGTCGGCATGATCTGCGGTTGCTGCTGATTGATGCTTCCCGGCACTTGGTCTTGCCAGCCGTAAACGGTGTCCTGAACTAGACGCACGTCGGCATCGGGAACGACGAACTTGCGCGGCTTGCGGGAAAGACCGTTTTGCGCGATCTCCTCAGACTGAAGCGACCCACGGTCGTAAAGATAGTTGAAGATCGTGCCGGAGGGATACCGGCGCGTGATCTCATAGTGCAGCGCGTCGATGCGGTCCATCGGGATCGCTTGTGCGCTCCATCCGCTCTGATCGGTCGAGATGTAAACGCTCGAAACGAGCGGCGTCGTCGGCGGGACCTGCACGATGAAGGTCACGAGTACCGGCTTGCCCGAGTAGCTCACGTTTGCCGGGGCGATGCTCTCGCCGGGCGCCGGCGTCGCGAGATTCTGATACGCGAGCAGATCCGGATTCGGCGCCGGCGACGACGCCGCGACCGCGAAACGCGTCACGTCGGCAAAGTTTCCTTCGGGCGGCAACGGTGCCCGCGAGAGATCGAGCTCGGTAACGGTGCCGCTGGCATCGAACGTGGCGCGGGCCCAGATGCGCGGAGCAGGCACGACCGCAGTGGCGCCGCCGGTTTTCGCGTCGTGGATCACGATGCTGGGCGCGACGCGAAAGCCGTCGCCGGTCGTGAAGAAGACGAAACCGTCTTGATAGGCGAGTAGCTGTCCGGTGACGACGATGGAGGGGCCGGCCGCCACGAGCAGAGTGGCGAGCGCCAGCGCGGTGAACGAAAGAAGCTTGTGCGTCATATTGGGAGCAGTTGAATCACGAAGCTCGGCTGCCAATACTGCGCCCGGTATGGATTGCCGTACCAGTAGAGCGTTCGCGAGATATCGGCGAGCGTGTGCGGAAGAATCTTGAAGCGGACGTCGGCGGTCGCGTCATAGGGCGGCTGTCCCAGCCACCACGAATAGAGCGGCTGGCCGAGAATGTTGTTCGCAGGGAACGCGAAAAGCCCCGGCACCGGAATCGGAAAGTCCTCGTGATGCCGAACGAGCAGCGAGAAATTGAACGTCGGGGTCGGCGTGTCGTTGAATCCGAAGCTGGTCGTGCGCAACGTCGCGACGCCGCGAAACGACGTAAAGCTATCGGGGCAATACGTTGTTCCGGGACCCGTGCATTGCTCGTAACCCCCGTTGATGTAGTGGTCGCCGATGTTTTGGATCTCGTAGCCGGCGTACATGTGAAGCGATCGCGAGGGTTGGCGGCTGATCGTCAGCGTCGTATTCGTGTTGTCGATGTAGTGCGGCAGCGAGTTCCACTGGCGCTGTTTGTTGAACGAGGCGTTGAAGTAGTACTCCTGATACGGGCTGTCGGGGTGGTTGAGCTTGAGCGACGGCGTGTAGAGATTGAACCCCAGAACCGTATTGTAGATCGTCGTGTACGTAGGACAGTAATAGCTGATGTGGTGGTGCGGGGGGGTTGGATATTGGTACGCGCAAAGAGCGCCGTACGATTGCAATCCGGGAACCTGGACTGGCGGAAATTGAGGATACTGCGCGAAGCCGTTTAGATATTGTGAGCCGACCGAGTCGTGCGCGAAGCCGTATCCTTCATAGATGTTTTCGTAGAGCGGCAGCGTGGCGATCTTGTTTTGAAAGCTGTTGGCGGTCACTTGCAGATACGTCGGGTGTGCGAGGCTTCCGCCGAGCGCCTTGGGGACTTCGAGCGAGCCGGGTCCGAGAAGGTTGTAGTTGACCAGCTGCGAGGTGGCAGTAACGTAGGAGTGCGGAAACGCGTAGGTGGCGTTGATCCAGGTCGTCTGTTGCGCCGCGCGCGGCAGCTGGAGATAGTTCTGTTGCGCGTAATATTGCGTAAAGCTCTGAATTTGGAAGCGGCTGCCGAGCTTCTCGTACAGCATGGCATTCCACCATTTCTCCGCGCGCGTCGCGGGATTCACCGACAAGATCGCGTACTCGTGATCGCCTACGAAATGCTGTTCCACCGAACCGTAGAGCTTATACGTCGGATCGTACCGCAAATGGAGCGCCGTCAGCGCATTCGGGCTGCCGGCTACTTGCCAAGTGATGTCGGCGGTGGCGCCGGAGAGGGAGTTTTGCGCGAAATATTGATTCGAGGAGAAGCTGACCACGTTGCTTCCCAGTGGGATGCCGACGCCCCCTACGTAGGCTACCGCGCCGACGAAACGCACGTACGTTTTCGTGCCGATGACGGCGCCGGTGCCGGACATGTCCGGATGGGTCGTGATCGGCGGAAAGTAGAACACGTCGCCGGGCATCACCCGCCCTTTGGCGGGATGCGCGAGGTCGCCGTTGAGAAACGTCCAGCGGTCGGGCTGGCTCGTGACCGGAACGAAGTAAATTCGCTTGAAATCGAGGAAGTCCGAGATCGCCGCACCGCTCACGGTGCCGCTGGGGTCGTGCAGCGTCACGTGCCCCGCGACCATGAAACGATTGAGCTTGAGGTCCATAGAGAACGCATCGCCGGTTACGGTGAAGCCGTCACTCGTCCGCAGGCGCACGTTGCCGTCGGCTTCGAGCAAGAAACGATCGTAGTAGAAATTAATCGACTTCGCCTTGAGATAGAGGAGCGTGATCGGCGTGCTTTGCGCACGCGCTGCGGCGCTTGCGAGAATAAGCATCAGCATCGAGATCGCCGCCGACAACGCTATTCGTGACACAGCCGCAAGCGTTTCGACGGCCGCAACGCGTGTCTTTCAAGGCCGAAAGGCTCCGAAAGACACAACGGCGGATTAAAGTCTGATGAAGCGCGTGGTCGCGGTCGTGATCGACTCAGGCGGTATCGGCGCGATGGACGACGCCGATATCTATGGCGATGCGCCGGGGGCCAATACCATCGGCAACGTCGCACGCCGTTTGGGTTCGTTACACCTCCCCCACCTCGAACGTCTGGGGCTCGGGCTCCTGACATCCATTCCAGGCGTCGGGGTCGTCTCCGATCCGCGCGCGCGAGTGGCGCGTCTTCGCGAACGAAGCCGCGGCAAAGACACGATCACGGGCCATTGGGAGATGATGGGGATCACGACGAGCATGCCTTTCCCTACCTACCCACACGGGTTTCCGGCCGATGTGGTCGAGGCATTCGCGCAAATCGCCGGCAAGCTGCCGCTCGGAAACATTCCGGCCTCGGGGACCGAGATCATCGAAGAGCTGGGTGCGCTCCACATGGCATCCGGGCGACCCATCCTTTATACTTCTGCCGATTCGGTCTTCCAAATAGCCGCACACGAAGAGGTGGTGCCGTTGAAGCGGCTTTACGAATGGAGCGAGAGGGCGCGTGAGATGCTCGGGCCCCCCCATAACGTCAACCGGGTCATCGCCCGGCCCTTCGCGGGGAAACCGGGGGCTTTCCGCCGGACGCCGAATCGGCGGGACTATGCGGTCGCTCCGCCCCCCAACCTGATCGATCGACTCGGAGCGGGGGATATCGAGGTTCACGCAGTCGGTAAGATATGGGACATCTACTGCGGTCGGTCGATTTCGTCAATGCTACGCGCCGCCGACAACAATGACGCGATGGAGAAGACGTTACAGTTGCTAAACCAGGTCGACAACGGCTTCATTTTCACGAATCTCAACGACTTTGATTCGAAGTTTGGCCATCGCCGGGACGTCCGCGGCTACGGTACGGCTCTTGAGGAGTTCGATGCGCGCTTACCCGCGCTCGAAGCGCTCCTGAGGCCGGGTGACGAGTTGATCCTTACGGCCGATCATGGCTGCGATCCGACGGCCCCGGGGTCGGACCATACGCGCGAGTACGTGCCCTTCATCCATTTGAGCTCCTCTCCCGGGACGATGCTGGGTGAAATCGAAGGACTCGACCTCGTGGGGCATACTGTCGAGCGGGCGCTGCTGAATTGAACGCGATGCAAATGGTCGTCGGCGCTCCCGGCGAGCGCGAGGTTCCGGAATCGTGGCCGGCGCTCAAACGATGGATCGACGTCGTAGCGGGCGGTCTGCTGCTCGTCATCAGCGCACCCATCGTAATTCTGTCGGCGCTCGCGATCGCGTGCGTTACCGGGGGGACGCCGTTTTTCCCACAGGAACGCGTCGGCATGCACGGACGCCGCTTCAAGATGTTCAAGCTTCGCACAATGGTCAACGGCGCGCACGCGCTGCGCCACAGCGTCATGCATCTCAACGAAGTCGACGGCCCGGTCTTTAAGATCCGCAACGATCCCCGGCTTCATCCCCTCGGCCGCTTCCTGCGGCGCACCAGTATCGACGAGCTGCCGAACTTAGTTAACGTCGTGCTCGGCGATATGTCGCTCGTTGGTCCCCGCCCCGCTTTGCCAAGTGAGGTCGAGCACTACGATGCAATCGCGCTGCGTCGGCTGAGCGTTCCGCAGGGCGTCACCTGTCTTTGGCAGATCAACGGCCGCAGCGACGTTTCGTTCGAGCATTGGATGGAACTCGACAATCGGTACGTGGATTCGTGGACGCCGTTGGGGGATCTGCTCATCATCGCCAAGACCATTCCGGCCGTCCTACGGAGGGACGGAGCGCATTAAGCCGTACCTGCGGGCGGTTCCGCAGCGGGAGCGCCCGCACCATCGCCATCGCATCTCCATCGCCGGCTCCACATTCTTTATCATGGGAGCCACCTTCGCATCCACGCTGCTCGGCTTCATGCGTGAGGTCGTCAGCGCGCGCTACTATGGGACGCGCTGGGAGATGGATACCTTTCTCGCCGCGGCGACGATTCCGACGATCCTCTTCGGCGTCTTCAACGGCGCGCTGGTGAGCGTGCTGGTTCCGACGTTCTCCGAGTATCTCGCCAACCATGAGGAAGACGAAGCTTGGCGCTTGGCGAGTACGACGCTCAACATGCTGGCGATCGTCGTTACGGGGTGCGCCATCGTCGGCTTCTTCACGGCGCGCTGGTACGTGCCGATCATTGCGCACGGGTTCCCGGCGCCGCAGATGGGCGTCGCGATCCGGATGACTCGCTGGCTGATGCCCAGCATCGTCGCCGTCAGTCTGAGCGGCGTGCTGTCGGCGATGCTCAACGCCTATCACCGCTTCCGATCCGCGGCCCTCGTCGGCGTGGCGGTAAACATCGTGACGATCGCTTGCGTCGTCCTGCTCAGCCACGGCATGGGAATCTATGCTCTCGTCGTTGGCACTGCGCTTGGCTTAACGGCGCAGATGCTCGTTCAGCTTCCATCCTTTCTCTCGATCGGCAAGTATCGGCCGATCATCGATCTGCACCATCCCGGGCTGAAGAAGATCTGGGTCTTGCTCGGGCCGATCATCGTCGGCTCGGCGGCGGGCCAACTCGCGCTTTTCTTCGACCGCTTCTTCGCGTCGACGCTCGCGCCGGGATACATTGCGGGCATGAACTACGCGACGAAGCTCGTCAACTTTCCCCAGCAGATCTTTGCGGCCGCCATAGCGACCGTGATCTTCCCGTTGCTCGCCGCGCAGTTTGCGCGAGAGAACCGCCGCGGCGTAGCGCGCAGTGTCGTCACCGGTTTACGTCTGGTGAACTTCATTACCATTCCGTCCGCCTGCGCGCTAATCGTTCTCTCCCACCCCTTAGTGCAGGCGCTTTTCGAACGCGGAACCTTTCAGGCCGGCGCCACCGATTTGACCGCCGGACTGTTGCCCTATGCCGCCTTCGGTTTAGTCGCGCTGGGTGCAAACGTCGTATTGACCCGTTGCTGTTTTGCCTGTCGGGAAACGCTCTGGCCCGTCACCATCTCGGTCATGACCGTCGTCCTCAACGTGTTGCTTTCGCTGGTGTGGCTTCCCGGTTTGGGGGCGCGCGGTCTCTTGCTCGCAAACTCGACGAGCCAGACGGTACAGGCCGTGCTCTTGCTGATGCTGACCGCGCGGCTGGTTTCGGGGATCGACTGGGGAGCTCTCGTCATCTCGATTGGAAAAATTGCCGTCTGCTCGCTGGCGATGCTCGCGGCTCTGCATTGGATCGGCGCGTTGGGTGTGACGCCCGAGGCGACGCTGGCCTCGCGCGCCTGGTTCCTTTTCGGGCAGATCGCGATAGGCGGAACCGTCTTCATCGCATTCGCCCGCATGCTTGACGTCGAGGAGCTCGACCTCGCCTGGCACACGATCGTCGCGAAGTTCGAGCGCAACCTCGTTAGCCCGCCGGAAAACCGCGAAGCCCCGATCGCGTAATCTTGACTATGATCAACTTTCCGCCGGGAGGCGCGACTTTTTACGAACGCCAAGCCTCCCGAACCATGCTCTCGATCTTGATGCCTGCATATAACGAGGCTCAATCAATTGCCGAGAACGTGTGTGAAACCGTCGAAACGATGCGCGGGCTCGGGATTGATTTCGAGATCGTCGTCGTCGACGACGGAAGCCTGGACGGAACGCACACCGCAGCCATCGACGCGTTGCGCGCGTGGCCCGAATGCGTGCGTATCGTGCGATGCCGGCGCAACAAAGGCAAAGGCAACGCGCTCATTTGCGGTACGGCGTATTCGAAAGGCGAGTACGTCGCGTTCCTCGATGCCGATATGGATTTGCACCCCGAGCAACTCGAAAACTTCTTCACGATCATGAATTCGCGCAGCGCCGACGTCGTGATCGGTTCGAAGTTCCATCCCCAATCGAAAGTGGATTACCCGCGGCTGAGACGGATCTATAGTTTTTTCTATTTCATGTTGGTGCGGTCGCTCTTCGGATTGCCGGTGCGCGATACGCAGACCGGCATCAAGCTCTTCAAACGGGAAGTGCTCGAAAAGGTGCTGCCGCGAGTCTTAGTCAAGCGGTTTGCCTTCGACCTCGAGCTGCTCGCAAACGTCCATCACTTCGGCTACCGCATCGTCGAGGCGCCGGTCGTGGTGAACTTCAATCGGGTGTGCAGCCGGCTTCGCCTGCCGGCCGTATGGAACGTTTTCGTCGATACGCTGGCGATCTTCTATCGAATGCGCATCTTGCGCTACTACGACCAGCCGAAGCGTTTCTCAAACAAGATCGGTCGCGCCGGTTCGCACGAAATCGTCATTCCTATCCCCGTCGGAGAGTAAGCCCGGTTGGCTCGAGGTACCGCGCTGGCGATCTTGCTGCCAGGGCTAGGTGATGCGCTGGCTTGCAGCCCGATTCTTCGCGGTCTGCACCGCGACTCGTGGTCCGTCGATGCCCTGACGATGCATCCCCCGGTCAGCGAGTATTTACGCGCGTTGGGCCTCGTGAAGAACGTTACGCAACTGCCCCTGCGCCCGACGGCGGCCGACGCCCTCCGCGCACTCTCGGAACTGAGGCCGCGGCAATACGACATCTGCATTCTCCCGTTTCCGGCAACTCGTTGGCAGTATGCCGCGCTGGCGCGCGGAGCCGGCGCGAGGACGTTTTACCTGCACGAATACGGCGGCAGCGCGCGTTTGATTGCACGCAGCGGTCGCAACGTTCGCGTCGCGCTGCGCGGGGGACATCGCCTCGCCGAAAACTTGCGGCTCGCGCGCGCCATCGGCTTGCCGGCGGGAAGCGACGATCTCGAGTACTGGATTCCGGACTCCTGGCGCCGGAACCGCATCGCCGGGACGCTCGGCATTCACCCCGGATCGATGGCCTGGAAGGGGAACGAGTCCAAGCGCTGGCCGTACGACCGATTTGCCGCCTTGGCGCGACGGCACGTGGGGAGCGGACGAAGCGTGCGCTTCTTTTTGGGACCGCACGAAGAGCGCGAGGCCGCGCGCGTGCAGCAAGATTTTAGCTCGGTCGAGGGAATCAGCATCATCCGCGAGCCGCTCGACGAGGCTGCACGGCGGTTGGCGGAATGCGAAGTCTTCGTCGGAAACGACGCCGGTTTCAGTCACCTTGCCTCCGGGCTCGGCGTGAAGACCTTGGCGCTCTACGGCATGACGAGCGAGGTTCGGGGCGCGCCGATCGGTCAGGGCGTCGCGCTGCGTCCATCGCTCTGTCCGGCCTGTCACGACGAAGGGTCGCAGGGCTTCGACTGCGTGCTGCGGATTGAATACCGGTGCATTTTGCGCGACGTAGAGTTCGATGCTGTGGCTAAGGTCGTTGACGAACTCTTCGCTGCGACCTTCGTCGAGCAACGCGTGAGTTTGGAAGGTCCATTCAAGCTTTACGGAAAGGCTTACCCGTGAAACAGGAAGCGGCCCGCGCCTCCGCGGCAGTGGAGTTGCGCTGGCCGGACCGAGCGATGTTGAGAAGAGCGTTCGTTCCGGCGCTCTTCGTCGCGCTTGCGCTTCTGGTGACGCTCGGGTACGGCAGCGGCGTCCAACTTAACGACGGGCAAGCCGATCTTCACATCGACCCCTTGAAGTTTCTGCTCTCGTTGCTGCACGCGTGGAATCCCTCGCTGTACCTCGGGACGCACACCGGACTTTGGTTCCCTTACGAAACTCCCTACGCGTGGGTCTACGGAATCGCGCAGGTCTTTCACGTTCCTCAACTCTTCGCGCAGCGGTTCGCGGTCTTCGTGGTCTATACGGGCTGCCTGGCCTCGATGTACTACTGCCTGCGCAGCGTCGCGCCGTGGCTCGACGAGACCTCGCGCATCGCGGGCTCGGTCGCCTATCTGTTCAACATGTACGTCGCGCTGAACTCGCAGGCACAGATCGTTTGGCTGCTCACGTACGGCACCGTGCCGGCAATGGTCGGGATCACGGCCCGCGCGATGCGGGGCGAGATGAACGCGTGGCCGGCAGCACTCGGCATCGCGTTGCTCGTCCTCGTAGGTGGCGGCGTGAATCCCCCGCTGGTTGCAATCAACGTTATCTTGCTGGCCATCTTCGTCGTCGTGACGTTGGCCTTGAGCCCGGAACCCGGGGTCGTTGCCAGGCGCTCGATTCCGTTCATCGTCGCGGCCGGCGCCGGGGCCGTGCTCGTCAATCTCTACTGGGTCGTGCCGATTGTCGATTACTTCCGCAGCGTGTGGCTCAGCGGCGTCTTGAGCGAAGGGCCGTCGTTGCACAACGCCGCGACGTCGTTCGAGAACGTCCTTCGTGGTCTCGGGCATTGGGCGACGTTCGTCTCATTCGCGGGCCGGGCGTACTTCCCGTGGGCGGCGCCGTACGCTGCAGGCCTGTTCGGCAGCCTACTCTGGTTCGTGCCGATCGTGGCGTTGGGGGGCGTCGCGTTTTCGCGCAACCAGCGACCGATCACCCTCTACTTTCTGATCGTAACCATCATCTCGGTTCCAATCGTCGTCGGCTACTATCACGACGCGCTGGGCGACGCGGTAACGACCCCGATCTACGATCAGTTCTACCGGTACTTCCCCGGGTTTCAGATGTTCCGTTTCTCCTATAAGTGGGTCGCGGGCGTCGAGTTCGGGATCAGCGGCCTTTACGGGCTGGCGTCGTACGCGCTTTTGGGCTGGCTGCGCGATTGGAATGCGTCGCGTCGGCAACCCTTGGCGTGGCTCCCTGCCGGAATCGGCGGACTGCTGGTCGCAATGCCGGTCATCATTTTCATTCCGGTCTTGATTCTGAAGATGAACTATCCCAGTCCGACGCTTCCCGCCTGGGAGTACCGCGAAAATGCACTCTTGGGCAACGACGATCAGCACCGCGTGGCGCTCTTCCCGACGCAGTTTCTCGAACAGTTCGATTGGGGAAATCCGCAGTTTTATATCGAGAACTCGCTGGTCTCGCGCCCGATGATCTACGGGTTACTGGGGAGCGAACCTTCCCAGGGAACGGACCTCTGGGTCCGGCGCGCCTACCGTGGAACGCGCGAAGGCTTGCCGTTTGCGGCCGACATGTTTCGCGTCCTGGGGGTCGACACGTTCTTGCAGCGCGACGATTTCATCCCGGTGATCGACTTCAGCTCGCCCGACGAGTCGCGCTTCAACACCACGACCTTGACGCACGATCTTCTCCATCGCGTGCTCGGCGCCGTTCCCGTACGCTCGGACGGCCCGCTGCACGTCTACCATCTGCGCGGAGCGCTGCCGCTGGTCTATGGCGTGACGCACCCGGTGATCGCCACCAACCCGACTTTTTCGGACGGCTATTTAGGCAACGTGGAGGCGATGGCCCGCGGTGAGGCTCGCTTCGATCCGCAAGCGCGCTCCGCCGACGAGTTCTCGTCGGGAATGCTCGCGCTTTCACCGATCCTTCCTGAATCCGCGGAGCAAACCCGGGATTTGGCCATCAACGAGGCGCTGAGCCGCGGGGTTCGAATTACCCCGTCGTCCGTAACCGCCGACTGGTCGATTCCTTTCGAAGTTAAGTCGGGCGGCGTCTACGACGTCTTTGCACGAGACCAGTCGTTGCTCTTCGCGCTCGACCCGCCGCAGACGCTTTCGGTCGACGACAGCAACTTCACTCCACAGAGTGGGGGCGACTGGTCGCAGTATGGGCAGGTTACGCTTTCGGCGGGGCGTCACGCCGTCTCCGACGGCTACATCGATCAGGACTTGGACGTCGCGCTGGTAAGGGCCGACGATCTCAAGGATTGGGAAGCGCGAATCGCGACGCTCGAGCGAGCTCTTCCGCAAAATACGGCCCTTGCCAAATCGGTTTACGGCTTCAAGACGTCCGTGACGCTGCCGTCCGCGGGGAGATACCGAGTCGAAGCCAGCGCCGTCGGTCCGTTTGGTCCCGACGGCTTGGCAGCGACGCACCTCGACAAGCGCGCCTCGTCTCACGGAGCCTTTGCAGCGAATCTCTCGAAGACGCTTCCGTACGTTGCCGACGCAGGAGTCGCTGCGACGTCGGCGATCCTCATGCCGGATTCGTGGTATCGCGAGGATCCTAGCGTGTACGCGTGGCAGCGAGGCGACCCCGAATCCTGGCTGCTCTTCGCTCGCGCGGCGCACGTGCGTGTCTTCGTTCCCGGAAAGAGGAACGTCGTCGCCCGAGTCGCGATGAAAGTCAGCCGCCTTCAGATTGGGAGCGTTCTGAACGTCGCCGTCAATGGCGGAGTGCAACGGACGTTGGCGCTTCCCGGCGGAAATGCCGGCGCGCAGGAGTACGACACGACCGATCGGCTGACGGGTCCCGCGCCGGTAGCCGTTACGGCAGACCTCACGCTCGGACCGGGCTGGAACGATGTGGCGTTCCTCTTTAGATCCGCCACCGGTGAGCGCGGCGATTTGGGTCCCGGCGTGATTTCGGCGGCGGTTGCGCCGGATCTCTCGTTCACGCAAATCGGGAGCGCGCGCGGAGCGTCGCCGGTTCGGCGTGATGGTTCCTTTAGTGCCCAGGCGGTCGCCGGGCCGCCGGGCGGACTCCAAGGCGATCCGGACCTCATTGGTTACGTTTCCTCGGCCGGAAGCGGCAATTCATGGCTCGCGGTCGCTCTCGGGGTTCGCGGCAAGGTGACGTATCGGCTTTTTCCGCTTCCACAGCAGGGAAGTTTCGATGTTAACTTCATGCATGCGTTCCCCAACAATTGGTACGACGGATATCAGCGCGTCCTCGGCATTTGGTTCGTCTCGCGCACCGCGCCGCTCAAGCTCACCGGCCTCTATTATGATCTCCACGCGATGCCGGCGCGGGCGCTGCATCGCCCGCAATCGCTGACGTCGCTGCCGGTTCGGGTCGATGGCAAGCCCGTTGCGCAATCGGTTTTCCTCTCCCGGGGTACGCACGTCGTGGAAAGCGCCGACCGCGAAGTGAAGATTGGGCTTCTGAGCATGGATCCAGCGACGCTGCCGAAGACGCGACCCTTCGCAGTCGAGTGGCAGCGACGCTCCCCGACCTCGGTCGACGTGACCGTACCGGTAAAGGCGAGTGCGGCCCCGTTCCTGCTGGTTTTCGGGGATGCGTATCATCCCGAGTGGCAGGCGACGGTCAACGGGAAGCTGCTCGATCACGTTATCGTAAACGGCGTTTCCAACGGTTGGATCGTGCCGGCTCTTCCGCAGGGTGGAACGATCGCTCTGCGATTCATCGGGCAGCGATACTACATCGTCGCGGGGATCGTATCGTTGATCGCGCTCGGCTTATTGATTACGCTTGCGCTCAAGCCGGAGCTGTGGCCGCTCCGCTCGTCGAACCCATGAAAAAACCATCGGTCGGCTCGGCGCTACGCCGCGCCTTGTGCTACACGATCGTGACGGCGATCGTAGCGATCGTGGGTTCCAGCCTGCTGCCGATAACGGATGCCGAACGACTGGCAACGATCGTATATCTCGCCGTGATTTTTGCTGCGGTAATGGTGACGGCACTGCATTTTCTGCCGGTCGGCGCTATGCCCGAACGAGGGCGGCCTGTGGTCGTTACTTTGCCCGCGGCGCTGCAGTCGGTGCTGCTCGTCGCGATCGTCCTCGTCGTGGGGGCTTTGCTTGCCGGACAGCCGGAGGGCGAGGCGTTCTTGTTGCTCGGCGCTGCAGCGCTCACCGCCATCACGGCATTTGCGGGCGACGGATTCTTTCGAGCGCTGCACAACGACTTGGCCGCCGGCGGGGTGCTGGCGGCCCTTAAGCGCTATAGCGTGCTCGCTGCCGCCCTCGCATTGGTTCTGGCTATGGTCGCGCCCGCCGAAACGAAGGCGGTCGCTGTGGAAATCGCATGCTGGGCCGGCGTAGCCGCGACGATGCTTCTTGCGGTATCGCTGATAAGCAGGACCGGCTTCGGCCGATTCGTGACGGCGATCCTCAAAGTTGCCCCAACATGGATCTTCGAGCGGACGACCAGCTACGCGGCGTACGCTGCTGCATTGGCTCTGCTCGTCGCCTCGCTGTGGCCGCAAACCGCACCACTATCCGCCTTCTGCGCGTACCTCGCCATCGTCATCGTCACGATCGGAGTTGCAGTCGAAATTCGCCTTCGCCTCGTCGCCGATTCCCGCAGCGCGGCTTCGATCTCGAATCCACGGTGAAGAGCGGCGCGATTGCGGCCGCACTCGCGTTTGCCGCGTTCGTCGTCGCAAGAGGGACTCCGACGCTGCGCCACGACTGGAACTGGCCGATCGACCGGCTTGCCATTCCGTCATTTTTCAACGAATCGATCGGCGGGTGGCTGCCCGTTGGGTTCGGCGTTGCCAACGCCCATCCAACGACGTACCTGATCGCGCTTCCGCTCGTTGGGTTGATGTGGATAGTCGGTCCGCTGATCGCTTTAGCCGCGTTCGCGTTCGCGACGGGTTACTGCTGTACGCGAGCCGCCGCAAACCTCGCGTCGCAATGGGGCAATGCGGCGCCGGCAGCGATTAGCGCCGGACTTTTCGCGCTCTTCAATCCGTGGGTCTATAACGAAGTCGTCGCCGGGCATCTCGTCATGGTGCTCGCATACGGCGGCCTCATCGGGTTGCTCGCCGAAATGACGCGAGGCCGCGATGCATCTCCGGTACGTCTGGCGTTGTGGCTGGCCTTGATCGAAGCGCAACTGCAGTTCTTCATCGTCGCTGCCGGCGCGCTCGTCGTTTTTGCTTTGGTCACGAAGAAGTGGTTGGCGCCGGCAGCGGGCGTTCTCGTTGCGTTGCCGTCCATCGTTGGACTTTTCGCCGAGCGCGGGGCGCTCGTACAAACCCCGTATAGCGTGCAATGGCAGGCAAACCAATCGCTCTCCCCGATTGCGCTGCTCTCACTCGGCGGCTATTTCCCGGGATACGCCGATCGGTTGGGGTTGGCGGCACATGTCGCGATCTGGTCGCTCTGTGCGTTTGCTCTGGGCGGGGTCGTAGCGGCACGCCGCGTCCGTGCGGTCAGGTGGGCGGCCGCGGCGGCGGGCTTAGTCTATCTCTGCGCCTTGGGGGTCCACGGTCCGCTCGACGCCGCCTATGAGTGGACGGTGCGCTCGATTCCCGAGAGCGGCGTCTTCCGCGAGTTATACGATTTCGGCGGAGTCTTTGCGGCGCTTCTTATCGCGCTCGCCACGGCGCTGACCGCCCGGGCGAAGGTGCTTGGATATGTCGCGCTCATTCCCGCCGCGCTCCTACCCATCAGCTGGCTGATCCATCCGCCCAGCGATCTCTGGGTCGCAGCCCAAAGCTATCCGCACCCGACGATCGCCGCGCCGCCGTTCTCTCGGGTCGCGCTTCTTCCGGCCTTTCAGCCGCTGCAGTTGCGCACCGGCGCCGGCGACGGCGCGGATCCCGACGCGATCGCGTATCCCGGTGAAGTCGCAACGCTCAACGACTACCTTCCGGCCTATCCGGTGGACATGGCACTCGCGCGCTACGAGCTCGATGGTAACGCGACCGCCTTGCGGGCTCTCGGCGTGAGCCGGATCGTCGCCCGGCCGTGGCTCGTATCGCGATCGAATGGAGAAATCGGCTTGGCCGCCTCTTCTTTAGGAGTGCCGCGGCCGTCTTCTGCAGCGCAGAGCACTGCGACGCTCGCCGGCGCCGCACCGTTGATCTCCGCGTGTGAAAGCGCGCGGATCGTCGCTTTAGTGGATCGTCTCGATCCATGCGATATGTTCTTTGGTGACGCGCCGGGCTATGGCGCCGTTACTGCGTTGCACGGGCCGAGCGATTCGATCGATCCCTCGGCGTCGTGGATCGATGCGCGTCTCGCGTTTGCGCGGGTGCCCGCGCTCGCGCAAGGCATCGGCGGTGTGCTCACGCAGTCCGCGCTCGCAAACCCGGTTACGCCGGGCGCGTGGCTGCTCGCCTACGTGCGCGGACGATTGACCGGTTCGGACGGCCAAACGCTTGCCGCGAGCTCCGGGTCCTTTACCTGGATCTCGATCCCGCCGAACGTCGGCTCGGTCTCCTGCCGGGGGCTCTGCGAGCTCGTGGCGGAGTCCCGCTTCTTTCCGGCGATTCCGCTTCGTCAAAGCATCGCACGAACTCGCGCATTGCCGTTCGAGCGACTCGCGCCGTGGCTCTATCGCGTGCACGGCATCGCCGGTTCCGCGCGGCTCGTGCGTCTCAACGAACGCTACGATCCAGGATGGATGGCATTGCGCGCGTGGCACGTGCTGCCGCACGTTCGCCTCGCTCTTGCAGCGAACGGTTGGATTCTCACGGATCGCTCGTCCGGCGACGTCATGCTCGTGCAGATCACTGCATTCGTTCAGCAAATCGCCGAGCTGGTGGGCGTGCTTTGCGTGCTCTCGCTGCTGAAGGCGCTCGTCGGGAAGCCGACGAAGCGCGTTTGAGTGGCGATGCAGGTTCCGTTTGTCGATCTCAAAGCGCAGTTTCGCGCGTTATCGGAAGAGGTCGTTCCTCGCATGATGCAAGTGATGGAGAGTGCCAGCTTCATTCTTGGTCCCGACGTGGCGCTCTTCGAAGAACACTTTGCGACCTATGTCGGCGCTCGCTATTGCGTGGGCGTCGAATCCGGGACGGCCGCGCTGGAGCTTGCCTTGCGCGCGTGCGAGATCGGTCCCGGAGACGAGGTCATCATTCCGGCAAATACGTTCATCGCATCGGCACTCGCGGTTTCGGCCGTCGGAGCGCGTCCCGTGCTCGTCGAGATGGATCGCGCCTATTTGATCGATTCGCAGCTGCTCGAAGCGGCGGTGACGCCGCGCACGAGAGCCGTCATGCCGGTCCATTTATACGGTCAAGCCGTTCCGATGGATGCGATTCTCGATTTCGCCCGGAGCCACCGCCTGCGCGTTATCGAGGATGCGTGCCAGGCACATGGCGCGCGTTACAACGGCCGGCGCGCCGGAAGCTTCGGCGATATGGGTTGTTTCAGCTTCTATCCCGGAAAAAACCTCGGCGCGTACGGAGACGGAGGGGCGATCGTTTGCAACGATCCCGGTTCCTACGACGCGTTACGGTTGCTCCGCGATTTGGGTCAGTCAAAAAAGTACGAACACGTCGTCAAGGGCGACAACTGCCGGCTGGATTCGTTACAGGCCGCCGTACTCGACGTTAAGCTTCGTCACCTGGATGATTGGAATGATGCTCGCCGCCGTCATGCTGCAGCGTACGATCGGCTTCTTCGCGAAATCGGCATCGAACCGCCGCTGAATCTGCACGACGAAGGCCACGTTTACCATCTCTACGTCATAGAGGTTGAGAATCGAGATCGCGTTCAGGCCGCATTGAGCGAACGCGGCATCGCCACCGGCGTTCACTATCCCATTCCGATTCATTTGCAGCGCGCCTACGCCGACCTCGGCCTAGGCCCCGGCTCGTTCGAGCGCACGGAACGAAGCGCCAATCGGATTCTCTCACTTCCGATGTTTGCCGAGCTCACGGACGACCAGATCGTCTGTGTGGTCGACGCTCTCGCGAGCTGCCGTCCGTTGCTCGTTGCCTAGGTAATGGAACGTGCGCCGCTTGGCGTCGCCGTAATCGGAGCCGGTTACTGGGGACCAAACCTGGTACGAAACTTCTATGCCTCCGAAGAGTGGTCGGTTCGTTGCATCGTCGAACGCGATCGCTCGCGGTTGGAGCGATTGCGGCGGCTCTATCCCGCGGTTGCGGGACACGAGGAGATCGAAGCGGCGCTGGGCGACCCGAACGTCGACGCTATCGCGCTCGCGACGCCGCCGCGCACGCACCGCGAGCTCGCAATTCGCGCGATCGACGCCGGCAAACACGTGCTGGTGGAGAAACCGCTGGCAGAGACCTTCAGCGACGCCGAGGATCTCTGCGAGCGCGCGCTGCGCGCCGGGGTTTGCCTGATGACGGACCACACGTTTCTTTACACCGGGTCGGTGGAGAAGCTGCGGGCGTTGCGTGAGGCCGGCGACCTCGGCAAGGTCTATTATATCGACTCCGTGCGCGTTAATCTCGGGCTCTTTCAGGAGAGCAACGTCGTCTGGGACCTCGCGCCGCACGACGTCTCCATCATCAACTACATCCTCGACGAGCTGCCGCTATCGGTCGCGCTGCAGCTCGGCGCATGCGTCCACGCCAAGACGCCCGACGTCGCATTTCTGACGATGTGGTATCCCGGCGGTTGCCTCGCGCACGTGCATCTGAGCTGGCTTTCCCCGGTCAAAGTGCGGCGGACGATGCTCTCCGGAAGTTTGAAGATGGCGGTTTGGAACGACGTCGAGCCCACCGAAAAAATCTACATTTACGATAAGGGCGTCGTCTTGGATCCGACGAGTACGTCGCTCCAGCAGCAGATGGTAGCGTACAGGTTGGGAGACCTGCACGTTCCGCTCATCGATAACCGCGAGGCGCTCGGGAAGCTAGCCGCGGACTTTGCCCTTGCCATTCGCACCGGCACGCCGACGCGCTCGGACGGGAGATTCGGCGCCGGCGTCGTGCGCGTAATCGAAGCCGCGCTGCGCTCCGCGGAGCTCGACGGCGCGAAGGTCGTGGTGGAACCGTGAAGGTCTCGTTCATCATCGCGGTGCTCAACGAGCGCAAGCGGCTTCCGCCGGTGATCGAAAGTATCCGCGCCCAGGAGTATCCGCCGGCGTCAGTCGAGATCGTCGTCGTCGACGGAATGTCGGACGACGGTACGCAAGAGTACGCCCGGAGCGCCGGATGCGTCGTCGTCGACAACCCTCGGCGGCTCGCCGAGCCCGGACATCTGCTCGGCTACGCGGCCGCAACCGGCGATCTCTTGGTGATCATTGCCGCCGACAACATCTTACACACGCGCGATTTCCTCCGTCGCATCGTCGAGCCGTTCGAGGATCCGACAGTGTATGCGGCCGTTCCGCGCGTCGTCAGTACGCGCGACGATAATTTGAGCACGCGCTACATCAACGATTTCACGGATCCCTTTAACCACTTCTTATATGGCGATGCCGCCGCGCCGATCACGTTCGGACGCGCCTATCGGGTCAAGCGTAAGACGCCGTCCTATCTCGTCTACGATTTTCCCGTTGACAAGCCGCCACTCGTGGCGATCGCGCAGGGCGTGACGGTCCGTGCCAACGCTCCGAAACGCACGGGCTGGGAAGAAGACGATATCCTCCCGATCGTGGACATTCTTCGTTGCGGATTCGACATCGCATACGTTCCCGATGCGCTCATCGAGCATCACACGGTTGAGGGCCTGCGCAACTTCGTGAGCAAGTTTGGCCCGCGCATCGCCAAGCGACTCGAAGACCGGAATCAACCGGTCTGGGAGCGCGCCGCGGCGTGGACGCCCGCCCGGAAACTGCGCGCGTACGTCTGGCCATTCTATGCCGTTTCGATCGTCGGGCCGCTGGTCGCGGCGCTCTTCGGCGCGATTCGCGACCGTCGTGCGACGTGGCTCTATCATCCCGTGATCAACTTCGCGCTCGGGGTCGAGTTTTGGCGGCGCGCGTTACCTTATGCGTGGTCGCTTGCGGGGCGCCGCCTCCGTGGAGAACGCGCCTAGTGCCGGGCTCGGTGTTGGTCACGGGGGGCGCCGGCTTCATCGGCTCGCACGTCGTCGCGGACCTGCTGCGGGCCGGCTATCGCGTGACCGTCTTCGATAATTTCTCGAGCGGCCTGCGCGAGAATCTCGCCGCCTTCGACGGCGAGGTAGAGATCGTCGAAGGCGATATCTTAGATGCCGATACTTTAACCGCGGCCGCGCGCGGCAAGGACGCGCTCTCTCACCAAGCGGCTCAGCTCGAAATTACCAAGTGCTTGGAAGATCCGATCGACGACATGCGTACCAATCTGGTTGGAACGATCAACGTGTTGAATGCCGCGCGGGTCGCGGGCGTCGGGCGCGTCGTCAATGCGTCGTCGGCCTGCATCTACGGGCAGGCCGTCGATCCGCCGAGCGACGAGGATGCGGCCCCGCACGATCCCAACTGGTCGTACGGCGCCAGCAAGCTCGCCGCCGAAAAGTACGCGCAAATCTTTTCGAACGACTACGGCTTCACCGTGCATTCGCTGCGGTACGGAATCACCTACGGGCCGCGCGAGTGGTACGGCCGCGTGCTGACGATCTTTCTCAAGCGCTTGTCGGAGGGAAAGGCGCCGGTCGTCTTCGGGGCGGGCGAGCAGGTGCGAGATTTCGTCTTCGTCGACGACGTGGTGCGTATCCACCGGGCCTGCATCGAGAGCGATCTGTCCGGCGCGCAATCCTTCAACGGCGGAACGGGCATTGCGACGTCCGTGTCGCAGCTCGCGCGGCTGGCCTGCGAGATCTCCGGCACGGGCCTCGAGCCCGTCACGGAAAACGTGCAGCCCGGTGAAACGTCCGAACTCGTTGCCGGACGAATGCGACTGCCCTCGGAGCTCGGCGTCATGCAGCTCTCGCCGGCGAAGGTCGAACGCACCTTCGGCATTACTCCGCAGGTCACGCTGCGCGAAGGGCTGCGGCGCGAATGGGAATGGCTGCGGGAAAATCCGCATCGTTGGACGACGATGAGTTACTAAGTAGCCCGTCGGGTTATCGTTGCGTGCGTGATGCCACGGAGGCTCTGCACGACGAGCGGCCATCCTGGCTGGCGGCTCGAGGAGGCAGGCAGCAGGCGCGCAGCCGGGAAGGCGGTCGACGAGCGGCTCCGAGGCGTCATGCACGCGACGATAACCCGACGCGGCTCAATGGTGTAACGGCGTGCCGATTCGGATGCGGCCGCTCGAATCTTCGAAGACTTCGCTCCAGTAGCGCATCATCGTCAGGCCATCCTCATGTCGTCCGAGTAAATCCGGAATCGAATTTCCTTCGACCATATCGATCAAGAGCGACGCGAAATTAATTCCGGCGGCGGTAGTGAGCGCCAACGTTCCCGAGAAGCGCGGGTTCATTTCGATGATGGCAAAGGTTCCGTCCGTTCGCAACATGCCCTGAACGTTGGCGGGGCCTTGCAATCCGCTCTTCTCGACGACCTCGCGTACGATGCCTTCGATCAACGGATGACGGTAGGTCCGTCCCTTCACTGAGACGCCCGCCTTGATCGCGATCCGTTCGCGCGGAACGGCGGCAACGACGCGGCCCGGCTCCGCGGCAAAACAGTCGACGGTGAACTCTGCCCCCGCGATCGCTTCTTGCACGATCAGATCGTCGCGACCGCGCGCCGCTTCGTGGAGTGAGTGCACGCTTTCGACGCGCGCCGTGCCGATCGAACCCGAACCGCGCCTCGGCTTGAGATAGACGGGGAACCGCTCGATGTCTATATCCTCACGATAGAGTTGCGTCGCAGGTCCGGGAACGCCGATCTCGTTTAGAAAGTTCGCGAACGCCAGTTTATCTGCGGTGCGCACGACGATGTCGCGAGGCGGCACAACGAGCCTGCAGCCGATAGATTCAAAAAGCGTTCGCGCGCCGTCGAGAGGAAGGAACTCACTCTCGACGATGAGCGGAACGAAGATATCGATCTTCAAGCGCTGCGCCGCCGCAAAACACTCTTGCGCGAACGCGCCGTCGTCGGCTCTGGGCAGCAGCACGAACTCGTCCACGAAGGCCTTGGTCGCGTTGAGCGGGTCCATGTCGCCCGCGGCAATGAAGCTCGAGCGCTCGTCTTCGCGCAGCGCTTTGATCAACGACTGCGCGGTCACCGTGCCGGCCGCCGTAATCATTACGCGCGGGCCGCTTTGGGGCTTCAGTACGCTCGAACGTTCTGCAGGCCCGCAGCCCTGAAGGCGGCGGCAATCTTTTGCTCGTCGGCGCCGGCGTCCGGATAGAGTACGACGGCGCGGCCCTCGGAAATCGCGTCATCGAAGTTCTCGACTTCATCGTCGGGCACCGGGAAACCGTCCAGATAATGCTTTGTCTCGCCTTCCTCAGGAAAGAACGCCCTAAATCGCGGTTCCGATCCGGTGAGTCCGGGGACGGCGGTGCCTCCAGAGTCGGCCAGGACGCCGGTGCCTCTGGTCATATCGTCGGAGAGTCCGGTAATGGATTCCGTCTCGTTGAAAACCTCGATGAAGTCTAGCGTCGAAGATTCCGAATCGTCGCCGTCGCTCGCAAAGACCTTGACTTTGCTCGGATCGATCTGCTGCGCCGAAAGAGCGTCTTCGAGCGCTTTTGCGTTCGGGTCGGTAAAAATGCCGATGACCAGACCTGCTGCCACGGGTGCGGGCTCCTTTTAACGGTTGTACGCCGTAATGGCTTGCGCGAGCCGTTCTACACCGATGCGAATATTCTTCTCCGACGCGTTGGAAAAGTTGAGACGCATGCCGTCGTGAACGTCTCGCCCGGGATAAAAACTCACGCCGGGAACGAAGACGACTTTCGCTGCCGCGCAGATGCGCAGCAGCTCGGTGGTATCGACGCCCGGTACCGTCACCCACAGAAACATTCCGCCGGCAGGCCGCGTGAAGCGAACGCCTTCCGGCATGAATTCGGCGAGCGCTTCGGACATGACGTCGCGACGCCGGGAGTACGTTTGCGCGATCTCGCGAACGTGGGCGTCGAAGGCCGGGCCATCGCTGACGTACTCATGGAAGACGTATTGAGCGAAGGTGCCGCTATGCAGGTCGGCGCCTTGTTTCACCAGCACGATTTTTTCGCGAATCTCTTCGTCGGGAATCACGAGCCACGCGATCCGCATGCCGGGAGCCACGATCTTGCTGCCGGTCCCCAAGTAGATGATCGGTGCCGTCGTTTGATACGAAATCAGCGCAGGTAAGTCGGCGCCCTCGAATCGCAGCTCGCAATAGGGATCGTCTTCGACGATCGGGAGGCCGAAGCGCTCGCAAATTCGGACGACGCTCTCGCGGCGCCGCGCCGAAAGCGTGCGTCCCGTGGGATTTTGGAAGTTCGGCACGAGATAGAGCAGCTTCGGAAACGGATCGGCGCGCTCGAGGACGCCCTCGAGCGACTCGGGCAGTAAGCCGTCTTCGTCGGTGTCGACCGTGAGATACCGCGCTTGATAGGCGTCGAAGGCCTGAATCGTGCCGAGATAGGTGGGATTTTCCAGCACGACATGATCGCCGGGATCGAGAAAGATCTTTCCGATCAAATCGAGACCCTGCTGCGAGCCGTTTACGATCGTCACGGTTTCGGCGTCGAGTGTGTGCCCGATGCGGCGGCTCAAACGCTGCGCCACCCATTGGCGCATCTCGGGTATGCCCTCCGTGACGCTATACTGAAGCGCGGCGGGTCCCCGAAGCTCCATTACTCGATGCACCGCTTCTGCGATCGCCTCAGTCGGGAAGAGCTCGGGCGCGGGTAGGCCGCCGCCGAACGAAATGACGTCGGGCTGCTGCGTGACTTTGAGCATCTCGCGGATCGTCGAGGCTCGCAAGCGAGCCGTGCGCTCGGCGAACTTCGCGGCTCGCGAGATCGTGGTCATAGGTGCGTAGCTTAGGCAGCGGTCATCGGTGGTCCGCTTATCGGTGGGCCGCCCACTGGGGCGCTCAGCGATTCCCCCGCGAACGAGAGGATCGTCGCGCCGAGGCCGATCAGGCCGACGAGAATGAGGACCAGCGTCCCGACGACCGGCACCAACTCGGCCGCCGTGATCAGGGCGATTCCGCAGAGCAGCGCAACGAGGGGCGAGGGAGTGGTCGAGGGACTCACGAGCTCGCAAAGACGCCGGCCGATCAGCAGCGCGAGTGCCGCCGTCCCAAGGAAGGCACTCGCGAGCAGAAAGACCATCTCGAGCAAGATCAACGGAATGAGCAGAATTGTGATCGCCAGCAGCACGGCCAGGGGAATCACGGCGATGCAGCCGATCAAACCGGCGGCGACGCTAAGTCCGGGATGACGCTCCAGCCGATCCAGGACCATTCTCGTGCGCACCGGGAAAATCAAGAAGACGAGCAGGGCGAGAAGATTCCACGAGAGCCGCCAAAGCAGCCGTTGATCGGGAACGAAGGGGTTGTAGCCCGAGTCCGGCGGCGCCCATGGGACCACCGCTTGCGCGACGGCGCCTCCGATCTGGTTTACCTGACCGGTGACGATGCCTCCGGGCGTGGTAAAGCAGGTTCCTCCGACGACGTTGCAGTTGCCCTCGACGATCCCCTCGATGGTCGCATCACCGAAAATGACGGTGAGATCGCCGTCGACCACTTGCCCCGGCTCGACCACGACCGAGCCGAAGTAGGTCCCGCCGTGGTAAACTGCCTGCGTTGCTGCCAGGGCAGGCCTGGCGAGTACCCCAAGCGCGCCGAGCGCTATCCCAAAAACGATTACGCGGCGAAGGCTCACGAACGCGACCCGCGGGCGAGGTGAGTGCGAAGGATCGGACGCAGCCGGCGATACCCGTAGAAGATTGCGGCGAGCAGAAGAAGATCGACGAGCAGGATGGCCGTAACGACCGCCGCGGCGAGCGCCGTCTCGGGCGCGACGGCCGATAGGCCCGCTTCGACCGCCGCCAGGCCGCGATCTCCCGAAACCGCGAGCCGTTCGAAGAGGCCCGCGACGCCGTGGGCGTCCAGTGCCGCAACCGCCAGGAGCGTCCAGGCGACGCAAAGATAGCCTAACAACGGCACCCAAAGGGCCAGACGCCTGCGGGGGTGCGGGGGCGTGGCCGCGGCAGCGGAGATGACCGCGGCCGTAAAATCCGAGCCAATCCGTCCTCGCGGCCGCGTGGTGGTCAGCAGGGCATCGATCACGCGCAGCTCCTCGAACAGCGCGCTGCAGGCGGAGCAGGAGCGCAGATGAAGCGCGACGTCGCGCATCTGCCGGCGGTTCAGCGTCGCTTCGAGGTGATCGTCGAGCATCGGCTCACACGAGGAGCAACGCATGTAAGGCTCCCTTCTCCGGCGTGCGAGTCGGAATGCCGAGCGCGCGCGCCTCGCGTTCGCGCATCTTTTTCGTTAGCGCGATCTTTCCGCGATGGATCAGCGTCTTCACGTTGCCGAGCGATAGCCCCAGCGTGCTCGCAATCGTCTGATACTCCATGTTATCGAAATAGCGCAGCGCGAGCACCGTTCGCGTGCGCTCCGGCAGCTCGGCCAGTGCGGCGCGCAACTCGCGCTCGGCCTCTTGGCGCAGCAGGCCGCCGGCCGGATCCGCTTGCGGCGACGGATCGGCGAGTGCCGTCTCGAGCGTCTGCTCTTGCGAAAGCTCCTGCAGCTGCGGGATGCGCTGCGACTTGGCCAGATGGGTGCGAATCACGTTGCGCGCGATCTGATAGATCCAGGTCGAGAACTTTCCGAGCTGCGGGTTGAAGGTGTTCAGGTGCGCGTAGGCGCGCAGGAAGGTCTCCTGCGACAAATCTGCCGTTTCCGCCGAGTTGCGTACGGTTGCGCCGATGAAGTTCGCTATGCCGCGCTTGTAGCGATCGACGAGCACGCCGAAGACCTCCCTTTCCCCGGAGCGCACTCGATGCACCAGAGCCTCGTCGCTCTGATCACGGAATGCCATCCCCCCTCGATTCGGTTCCTTTGGCCGCTTCTACCTAGGCAGAAGCGAGTTTGTTACGGTCGCGCAAGGAGCGAAGGGGTGGGTTGGCGGCGTCGCGCAGCGGAGAGGAGTGGGGCATTTTCGCCGAGCGGCCACTCGATTCCTAAATCGGGATCGTCCCAGGCGACGCCGAACTCGCACCCGGGGTCGTATGCGGCGCTCTGTTTGTACCAGAAAAGCGTACCGTCTTCCAGCGCTAAGAAGCCGTGAAGAAAGCCGCTCGGAACGTAGATCTGTCGCGCGTCGGCCGCCGTCAACGTCGTTCCGTGCCATTGGCCGAAGGTCGGCGCTCGTCGTCCGAACGTCCACGATGACGTCGTACACGCTGCCGCGCAGGACCGAGACGAGTTTGGCCATGCGCGCGTCGCCGTGCAGTCCGCGCAAGACGTTACGGCGCGAGAGCGAAGAGTTATCCTGCACGAACGAATCCCGGATGCCGCACTCGCGATACCGGTCGAGCGAAAAGAGCTCCTGAAAGGAGCCTCGTTCGTCGCGAAAGTACTGCGCGCTGCCACGATCAATGCGCCGGCAAGAGGTAAATGCTCGACCTCCATGAGAACGACGGTTCTATGAACGGTAGTGTGAGTCCACCGGGTACTTTCGTGCTCCGCCGCGGACTCGAGCGGTTGCGCACTAGCGCCATGGTCAAGCAGAGCCTTCTGGTCTTTACCGCCGGGATGGTGCTCAACGTCTGCGGCTTCGTCGCGCACGCCGTCGCCAGCCGCCAGCTCGGGGTCGCCGCGTACGGCGGACTCTACGCGCTCATCAATGCCGCTTTGATCGCGGCGCTCCCGGCCGCTTTCGTCGCACCGGTCGTCGCGCAGCTCGCCGCGGAGTTTCGGGCGCTGCACGACGACGGTCATCTCCGCGGACTCACCGACAGCATCGCGCGTGGCTTTGCAAAGCTCGGCCGTGCTTTATCTCGTCAGTGGCGACGGCTGGGAATGATTCCGTTTGCGCGCTTTTTGCACGTACCGGTTTGGTCGTTGCCGTTCGTCGGCTTGATCGCCGGCGTAGCACTCTTCGTTAACGCGTTGCGCGCCATCGCCCAAGGGACGCAGGATTTCGTCGGTTACGGCGTCTCGAATGCGGTCGAGGGCATCGCAAAAGTCTTCGGCATCGTCGCGCTCATCGCCGTCGGCCTGCGGCTCGGCGGGGGCCGTCATCGGCTTCTTGTTCGGACCTCTCTGTGCGCTGATCTATCTCGCGTTGCGGCTTAAGACGGCGTTATGCCGCCTCGCCGCCGCATCGCGTCCGCTACGATTGGCGCCGCATCCTCAACGCGGGGGCCGGGGCCGCCGCAGCGACGATCGCCATCGCGTTGATGGGCTCCGCCGACGTCGTTTTGGTGAAGCACTTTTTCCCGAGCACGACGCGGGACTCTACGCCGCCGCGTCGCTGGGCGGCAAGATGCTGCTCTATCTCGTCGGCTTCGTTCCGACCGTATTGCTGCCGCAGGCCGCGGATCGTCACGCGCGCGGCGCGCGGACGCGCGACGTGCTTGGCGGGAAGTTTGGCGATGCTCGTCGCAGTCGCTCTCTGCGGGCTCTTCATCTTTTACTTTTTCGGTCTCGACGTGCTGCACGCGCTGGTCGGACATGCGTTCGACGCGGCGGCGCCGTTGCTGGTAAGATACGGCCTCGCGATGGTGCTGCTCGCGCTTACCAACGCGCTTACCTTTTACGGGATTGCGACGCACCGTCTTGCGTTTACGGTACCGCTGTTCGTCTGCACGCTCGGTACGCTTGCCGCGATCGTTGCCTTCCATCCGACGCTTTCGACCGTCGTCGAGATCATGGTGCTCGGCAACTTCGCAGCCGCCCTCGCCGTCACGGTTTCGCTGCTCTTTCAGCGAAACGCTCGAGCGGCCGGCGATCGACCGTGTGACGCGCGTTCTCTTGATCGGCGGGTCGGGACAACTCGGAACGGCGATCGCGCGGCGATGGACCGATTGCGAGATCGTCGCGCCGTCGCACGACGAGCTGGCGATCGAGCATAGCGCACGGCTCGCAGACGCGCTGACCGCGGCGCAGCCGGACGTACTCGTAAACGCGGCGGCTTTTCACGACGTCGATCGCTGCGAGGACGAGCAGAAGACGGCGCTCGAGATCAACGCATTCCCGTCGGCCACGCGGCGCGCCTGGCCGCCCAACGCGACGTGCTATTCGTCACGATGAGCACCGACTACGTCTTCGACGGCGCGAAGGCGCAGTCCGTATACGGAGAGCGATTCGCCGAACCCGCTCTCCTTCTACGGCGCCTCGAAGCTCGCGGGCGAGCGTTTCGTCGCAAGCTGCGGGCGCCCGCGCGTTCGTCGTGCGCACCTGTGGGCTCTACGGACCTTCGCGTTCGCCGTCGCGGACGCCGCACGTTCATCGAGCGGATCTGCGCCGCGGCCGAGAGCGGAGAGGCCCGTACGCGTCGTTGCCGACGTCGTCGCTTCGCCGACGTTTGCCGGCGATCTCGCCGACGCACTGCGCAGGCTGATCGATACCGCCGCATACGGGCTCTATCACGCCGCCGACGCCGGCGCGGTGAGCTGGTATGAGTTCGCTTGCGAGGCGATGCGACAAGCTCGGGTCGACGTCGCCATCGAGCCGATCGCCGCGCAAACAGTGGAAGGCCAAGGCGATGCGCCCGCGCTTTTCGGCGCTCGAGAATGCGAAGCTGGGCGAACTCGGGATCGCGATGCCGCCCTGGCGCGAGGGAATTGCCGCTTATCTCGGCGCTTGGCGTAGGATAAGAAGCCGCCGTGAACCTTCGAATCGACCGCGCGCAGCGTCGAACGCTGCCGCGAGCTCGCCGGCGCTATCGTCGCGCCGGTCGAAGCCTTCATCGCCGCCCATTCGACGGTCTCGGTCGAACGCGCGGTGCTGCGGCTGCTCGGCGTGGACGGCGATCACGCCGCAGGAGGTTCCGCTGCCCAATGCGATTCTCGACGCGGTGCCCCCTCGCGAGCGCGCGGGCGGGCGTCGCGTTGCCCTTCGGCAAGGCGCTGGCCGAAACGGGTCTTGAGCCGGCGGCACTCGCTGCGGAGATCGCCGCAGGCCGGTGCGCGCTCGACCAGTTCGCGCACCACTCCGCACGCCGCGGCTCGCGGCGCGTTCAGCCCGGTTCGTCGATCGCGCGCTCGAGCGGATCGCCGCACGGCGCGACGAGCGCGCGGCGTGGCTCGCGCGAACTTCCGCAGCTGCCGCCGCCGCTGCTCTACGTCATCGTCGCGAGCGGCAACATCTACGAGGACCGCGTCGCCGCCGTCGCCGCCGCCGAAGCCGGCGCACAGGTGATCGCGGTGATTCGCTCGACCGGCCAGTCGCTGCTCGATTTCGTTCCGTTCGGTCCGACGACCGAAGGGTTCGGCGGCACCTACGCGACCCAGGCGAACTTCGCGATCATGCGCGCGGCGCTCGACGAGGCGAGCGAACGGCTCGGCCGCTACGTGATGCTGACGAACTACGCCAGCGGTCTCTGCATGCCGGAGATCGCGGCGATGGCGGCGCTCGAGCGGCTCGACATGCTGCTCAACGATTCGATGTACGGCATTCTCTTCCGCGACATCAACATGAAGCGGACGTTCGTCGATCAGCATTTCAGCCGCATGCTCAACGCTCGCGCGGGCATCATCATCAACACCGGCGAGGACAACTACCTCACGACGGCCGACGCGGTCGAGCAAGCGCCGGCGGTGCTCGCGTCGCAGTTCATCAACGAAGAGTTCGCGCATCGCGCCGGGCTGCCGGACGACCAGATCGGACTCGGCGACGCCTACGAGATCGACCCGGACCTCGAAGACGGCTTTCTCTATCAAGCTCGCGCAGGCGCAACTGGCGCGCGCAGATCTTCCCCGACGCGCCGCTGAAGTACATGCCGCCGACCAAGCACATGACCGGCGACATCTTCAAGGGCCACCTGATCGACGCGATGTTCAACCTGACGTCGGTGATGACGGGCCAGACGATCCATCTGTGCGGCATGCTCGACCGAGGCGATTCACACGCCATTCTTCGGCGATCGCGCGCTCTCGCTCGAGAACGCGCGCTACGTGATGAACACGGCGCGCCACTTCGGCGACGAGATCACGTCGCGCCCGGGCGGCATCATCGAGACGCGCGCGCACGAGGTGCTCGCTCGCTGCGAGCGCATTGCTCGAAGCGCGTTGCGGCGATCGGCCTGATGCATGCGATCGAGGCGCGCTCTTCGCGGACGTCTCGCGGGCGCCGACGGCGGTCGCGGCTTCGACGGCGTCTTCGAACGCGCCGCCGACTATTGGAATCCGTTCGAGAAGCTGCTCGGCCCGCGCCTGTCGAGCGCATGACGAACCTCATCAAGCCCATACGGCGATACGCGGACGACGGCAAGGTGCAGCTCTCGTTCACGCTGCCGGTCGAGTGGAGCGAGGCGGCCGACGAAGCGGCGCGCCAACTCGCGGGCAAGATGGGCTTCGCCGACGTGCAGGTCGTCGAAGGGCGGCCGATCGCCTCGGGCTTCTCGTTCTTCGTCGTCTACGCAAGCACGCCGCAGGTCGATCGACGTTGACGCGATCGGCGCCGTCGGCGGGCGCCCACGCGATGTCGATGGAGCGAGATCGACGCGCTCGTCCGCGAGCGGGTCGGCCGCAAGATCCGCGTCGCCGGCGCCTGCATCGGCACCGACGCGCACACGGTCGGCATCGACGCGATCCTCAACATGAAGGGCTACAAGGGCGACTACGGCCTGGAGCGCTATCAGGAGTTCGAAACGCTTCAACCTCGGCAGCCAGGTCGCCGTCGAGGAGTTGGTGCGCTTCACGAAAGAGCGGCGGATCGATGCGCTGCTCGCGTCGCAGGTCGTCACGCAGAAGGGAAGCGACATCACGAACTTCACCGCGCTCAGCGAGCTGCTCGAGGCCGAGAACGTGCGCGACAACGTCGTGCTGATCTGCGGCGGCCCGCGCGTGACGAATCTGCTGGCCGGCGAGCTCGGCTACGACGCCGGGTTCGGCCGCGGCACGCTTCCGAGCGAGGTCGCCGCCTTCATCGCCGTCACGCTGGCGGAGCGCCTCCGGCAAGGCCGGCCGCACTGGTGAACAAGACCGCACTCGTTACCGGAATTACGGGCCAAGACGGCTCCTATCTCGCCGAGCTGCTGCTCGAGAAGGGATACCGCGTCGTCGGTATGACGCGGCGCACGAGCACCGAGGTGCACGAGCGCATCGAGCATATCGTCGACGAGATCGAGATCGTCTCGGGCGATCTTCTCGACCAAAGCTCGATCACATCGATCGTCAGCGAAGTTCGCCCGCACGAAGTTTACAATCTCGCGGCGCAATCGTTCGTGCCGGCCTCGTGGAGCCAGCCGGTACTGACCGGCGAGTTCACGGCACTCGGCGTCACGCGGGTGCTCGAAGCGATTCGTCACGTCGACCCGAAGATTCGGTTCTACCAAGCCTCGAGCTCGGAGATGTTCGGCAAAGTGGTCGAGACGCCGCAGTGCGAGACGACGCCATTCTATCCGCGCAGCCCCTACGGCGTCGCAAAGGTCTACGGCCACTGGATCACGGTGAATTACCGCGAGTCGTACGATCTATTCGCGTGCAGCGGCATCTGTTTCAATCACGAAAGCCCGCGCCGCGGCAAGGAGTTCGTGACCCGCAAGATCACCGACGGCGTGGCGCGGATCAAACTGGGCCTTGCAAACGAGCTGCGCCTCGGGAACCTCGACGCGCACCGCGACTGGGGCTTATGCCGGCGACTACGTGCGCGCGATGTGGCTGATGCTGCAGCAGACGCAGCCCGACGACTTCGTCATCGCCACCGGCCGCACGCACAGCGTACGCGATTTTGTGCGGATCGCGTTTGAAGTCGCAGGCTTGGGTTCGTTCGAGCCATACGTCGTGATCGATCCGCGGTTCGTCCGCCCGGCCGAAGTGGACATGCTGGTCGGCGATGCGAGCAAAGCCGCGCTCGAGCTGGGTTGGAGGCCCGACATCGCGTTTGAGCGGCTCGTGGCGATGATGGTCGAGGCGGATATCGCTCGTCTCTCCGCGCGCGCCGGCGCTTAGCGCTTTCCGTGCGAGCGTTGGTTACGGGAGCCAGCGGATTTGTCGGTCGCTTTCTCGTCGCCGCGCTGCGGCGGCAAGGCGACGAGGTTTTGGCGTGCGGCGGCCCTCACGACGACCGAAGCGACTTTTTCCCGGTCGACCTGGGCGACTCGGACTCCTTGCGTGCCGCGCTGGAAGTGGCACGCCCGAGCGTCATCTTTCATCTCGCAGCGCAAACGTTCGTACCAGATTCGCTGCGCTCGCCGATCGAAAGCTTTGAAACCAACGCGCTCGGGAGCGCGCGGCTGGCCGAAGCGGTGCGGACGTACGGGGGCGACCCCTCGCCACGCATCGTTTTCGCCAGTTCCGCTGAAGTTTACGGCATACGCGATCGAAGCGATTATCCGCTGCATGAGAGCCTGGACCTGCGCCCCGCCAATCCGTACGGTGCGAGCAAGGCGGCCGCCGAGGCCTTCCTTTTGTCCGGTGCGCGAAGCTTCGGACTCAACGTCGTGGTCGCGCGCGCCTTCAACCATATCGGACCAAAGCAAAGCGAGCGTTTCGTCGTTGCCTCTTTGGCCGCGCAGTTGGCCCGCATCGCCGGCGGCGGCGAGCCACAGATGTACGTGGGCAGCCTCAGCTCGGCTCGCGACTTCTTGGACGTTCGCGACGTCGTCGAGGCCTATCTGGCGCTCGCGCGCCGCGGCGAAGGCGCGCAAATCTATAACGTTTGCAGCGGTCGCGCCGTGACGATCCGCGACGTGTTGCGCAAGCTCATCTCGATTGCGCGGGTACCGGTGGAAGTGCGCGAAGACCCGCAACGCGTACGCGCGACCGAGAATCCTCTCTCGGTCGGCAGTTCGGAGAAGCTGCGCGCGGCGACGGGGTGGCAGCCGACGATTGCGCTGGACCGCTCGCTGCGCGACGTTTATGCAGCGGCGCTAGCGGCGGAGAACGATTAGTGCGCGCATTCGTCTTTAAGAACCGCGGCCTGCTGTTGAGCCTCCCGGCCTTGGCGCTCGTAAAGCGCGGCAAACCGAGCGCGGGCAGCATTGCGTTCGGCCTGCCGATCGCCATCGCGGGCGAGCTGATTCGTTGCTGGGCGGTGGGCTACTCAGGCGAGACTACGCGCAACGACGTGGTAACGGCGCGCAAGCTCGTTACGGCGGGCCCGTACGCGTACGTGCGCAATCCGCTCTATATCGGAAACTTCGTTACCGCGGCGGGGTTCGCCCTCGCCTTCACGGGTCGCAACTGCCCGGTCGCGCGGGCTCTGCTCGTTGGCGGCTCGCTGGCTGCAATGAGCGCGGTCTATGCCGAAATCGTGCCGCACGAAGAGGTGTTTCTGCGCTCGCAGTTTGGCGAAGAGTTCGAGCGCTATTGCGATCGCGTTCCACCCTTCATTCCGCGATCGACGCCCAGCGATGGCGGGCAGGGGCAGTGGAATGCCGACGTCGTCCGCACCGCGGAGAGCAAGACGTTCGTGACGTTCGGCGCGATGCTGTTCGCTTTGTGGTTGAAGGCGCGCAAGACGCCGTGATGGCTGCGACCAACGTTACGCGCCCTCTGAGTTTTGCACTCTTGGCGACGGCGCTCGTGGCGCTACTCGAGTTTTGGGGCGGTGCCGTCTCCCGGAGCTTGGCGCTGACCGGCGACGCGGTGCACGTCTGCATGGATGTTGTCGCACTGGCGCTGGCGCTGGTCGCGTCGGCCGGCGCCGCGCGTCCGGCCGATCCGCGCCGCACGTTCGGTTACGGACGGATCGAAGTGCTCGGCGCACTCGTCAATGGAACGATTCTGCTCGTCGCGACGCTGGGGATCGTCTACTTTGCGGCACGGCGCTTTGCGGCGCCCGTCGAACCGCACGCGGGGGTGATGACGATCGTCGCGGCGATCGGGCTTGCGGTGAACGCCGGGGTCGGATTCTCGTTGCGCGCACCGGGCAAACGCGACATGAACGTCCGCGCGGCGCTCTTTCACGTCGCCGGCGACGCGCTCGGCGCGGTGGCGGTGATCGCCGGCGGAATCGCGATTGGCCTGACGCACGTTGTCTGGATCGACCCGCTGCTCTCGCTCTTTGTCGCGGCAATCATCGTCGTCGGCGTCGTGCGGCTGATGCGCGATGCGACTGAGGTGCTGCTCGAAAGCGTTCCTAGCGACGTGAACAGCGCCGACCTCGCGCACCACATCGAAAAAATTCCCGGCGTCACCGGAATTCACGATCTCCACGTCTGGTCGATCGGCAGCGGCTCTCACGCGCTCTCGGCGCACGTGTTGCTCGACGATCGCCGCCTGAGCGAAGCAACCGCCGTCCTGCGCGAGATCGACGACTGCGCCCGCGAGCACTTCGGCGTCACGCACGTCACGATTCAATTCGAGTGCGAAACCTGTCCGGTGGTGGTGAAGCACTAGTCAGTCGCCACCCCAGGGTTACGAGGCTCGGGGACGCTCGCTTTTTCGCGTCCTGCGAAAAAGCTACTCGCTTCGTCGTCGCTCTCGGCATCCTGCCTCCGCTCCTCCTTCAGACGCCCCTCACCCCGCAACCCTGGAGTGGCGACTGGCTAGGCGTTTAGGGGTTTGAATAGAATCGCGAAGTCATGAATTCAGATAGCTCAAAGACCGTCGTACTGGGAATGGCGCGGACGCCGTTCGGTAAACTTGGGGGAGCGCTCGCTCCGCTCTCCGCGACGACGCTTGGCGCCGTCGCCCTGACCGGCGCGATCGAGCGTTCGAAGATCGATCCGACCGAGATCGAGCACGTGACGTTCGGCGAAGTGCTGCAAGCCGGCGTGGGACAGAATCCGGCGCGTCAGGTGCTCTTTAAGTCGGGACTCGCCAAGACCGTGACGGCCGATACGATCAACAAGGTTTGTGCTTCGGGGCTGCTGGCAGTGGTCAACGCGATGCGCTCGATTAACGCGGGAGCCAACTCCGTTGTCGCGGCCGGCGGGATGGAGTCGATGTCCAACGCGCCGTATCTGTTGCGCGATGCGCGCTGGGGCTATCGCTTCGGCGACGGCACGATCGTCGATGCGATGATTTTCGACGGTCTTTGGGATCAATATTTTCCGATGACGATGGCGACTCAGGGCAGCAAAGTCGCCAACGAGCTCGGTCTCACGCGCGAAGAGCAGGATATCTTCTCGATGGAAAGCCATCGTCGGGCCGCCGCAGCACACGCGGCCGGACATTTTGCCGACGAGATCGTCGCCGTGAAAGTTGCGAACAAGACAAAGGATAAAGTCGTCGTCGAGCGCTTACCACGCCAAGGGAAGGTGCGCGTGCCGGTCGCGGTGGGCGGCTCGGCCTCGGTCTGGGACCACGAGCCTTCGGAAGAGTTCACGTTGGATTACGCATCCTTCGCGCCGTTCGTTACGGGCGAGCATCCACACACGCTCGTCGATCGCGACGAAGCGGTACGGACAGACGCAAGCATTGAGGCGTTGGCGAAGCTCAAGCCTCTGGAACGCAACGGTACCGTGACCGCCGGGAACGCGCCGGGCGTCAACGACGGCGCTGCCGCGTTGATTCTCGCCGACGCCGGCTACGCGCAGGAGCGTGGCTACAAAGCGCTGGCGACGATCGTAGAGCACGCGACGGTCGCGTGGGATTCGCCCTACATTAGCTTGACGCCCGCGATGGCGGCACGTAAGCTCCTCGACCGTACGCGTTTGAGTACGAATGATATCCACGTGTGGGAGATAAATGAAGCCTTCTCGGCGGTTGCGATTACGTCGGGTCGCCGTCTCGGGCTCGACGACGGCTTCATCAACCAGTACGGCGGCGCGGTCGCCATGGGGCACCCCATCGGCGCGTCGGGAGCTCGCCTCGTAACGACGCTGATCAACCAGTTGCATAAACGTGGCGGCGGCTACGGCGTGGCAACGATTTGCTCCGGCGGCGGGCAGGGTGATGCCCTTCTCGTGCGTGTGGAGTAGCGTCGAATTTCGCAGTTTGATTTAAGCGCGGATCAGCGGCAGATCGGCGCGCTGGCAGCGGAGATCGCGCAACGCGAGATCGCGCCGTTCGTCGCGCAGTGGGATCGCGACCACGTTTTTCCGCGCGAACTCTACGGCAAGCTGGCCCGCGCAGGCATCATGGGAATCCTCGTGCCCGAAGAGTACGGCGGCGCGGAAGCCGATTATCTTTCATACGCGCTCGCGATCGAGGAGCTCGCGCGAGTCGATGCCGGGACGGCGGTGACCGTCTCGGTTCATTCGATGATCTGTTCGGCGATTCTAAAGCTCGGCACGAAGGAGCAGAAGGAGCACTGGCTGCCGCAACTCGCACACAACGACGTCCTCGCCGGATTCGCGCTGACCGAATCGGACGCCGGATCCGACGCGGTAGCCCTACGCGCTACTGCGAAGCCTTCCAGCGGTGGCTATACGCTGCGCGGGCGAAAGCAATGGTGCAGCACCGGCAGCTATGCCGGCGTCATCATGGGAATGTTTCGCACCGGCGGCCTCGGCGCTCGCGGTGTCAGCGCCTTTCTTTTCGAGCCGAACTTGCAGGGCGTCACGATCGAGCGCGTGACCGAAAAACTGGGAATCCACACCAGTAACACCTGCGATTTGGCCTTCGACGACGTGCACGTCGGTCGCGAAGCGCTGCTCGGTGACGAGGGCGCTGGTTTCGGCAACGCGATGACGGCATTAACCGCCGGTCGCATCGGCATTGCGGCTCAGGCGATCGGAATTCTCGCCGCTTGCCTCGACGAGTCGGTGAAGTTCGCTAAGGAGCGCATCGCGTTCGGAAAGCCCATTGGGGCGTTCGAAGGCATCTCGTTCAAAATTGCGCAGATGGCGATGGATCTCGATGCCGCGAGGATGCTCACCTATCGCGCCGCGGCCCTTGCCGACGCGGGCGAGCCCTTCGCAATTCCCGCGAGCAAGGCAAAGCTCTTTGCCTCGACGGCCGCACGCCGGCACGCCGCCGAAGCGTTGCAAATTCACGGCGGGTATGGATACACGACCGAGTTCGCGGTCGAGCGTCATTACCGCGACGCAAAGATCACCGAGATCTACGAAGGCACGTCGGAGATCCAGCAGATCATTATCGCGCGCTCGCTCTTGGGGCGTCTGGAATAGCAAACAGGAGGCACCGTTAGATGCCTCCTGCGACGTCGATAGGGAGCTGATACCTCTACCTCACACTACCACGTACAAATCGATCGCGCAACGCGTGTCGATCTTGCGCTGGAGCGCGCGGGAATCGAACCCGCAGCGAGGGGAGGTATCAGCTCCCTCGCCGACACCATCGAAACGCCCCAGCGGGTGGCATTCACGAAGTGCGACGGAGATAGCAAGTTCTTCGTCCTTCGTCCTTCGACAAGCTCAGGATGACATGTCCTTCGACAAGCTCAGGATGACAAACGCGACCGCGGGCGAACCTGAGCGCCCGCTATGAATTTGATGGAGTACCAGGGCAAGGAGCTTTTTAAGCGCACTGGCATCGCCGTGCCGCGCGGCGAGCACGCGTTCACGCCCGACGCGGTCGCGCAGTTCATCGAAAAGAACCCGGGCGAGTGGGTCGTCAAGGCGCAAGTCTTAATGGGCGGTCGCGGGAAGGCCGGCAAGATCAAGATGGCGAGCGATGCCGCGCAAGGGCGCCGCGTCGCCGAGGATATCTTGGCAACGCCGATGCCGCCTAATCGCCAGAATGCGCAAGGCGAACCGATAAAATCGCTGCTCGTCGAAGAGAGGCTGGACATCGCGAAGGAGGCCTACTGTGCGGTGGCGATCGATCGCGCGGCGCGCAAGCCGGTCTTCATCGTCAGCCGCTACGGCGGTATGGATATCGAAGAGGTTTCGGAGCGGCATCCCGAGTCGATCGTGAAATTTCCCGTAGATACGGCGATCGGATACTCACCCTTCATCGGGCGCGAGCTCGCGTTTGCGGCGCAGCTCGATCCGGGTTATCGCAAGCAGTTTCCGGCGATCGCGGGCGCGCTGTACGAACTGTTTTTCCGGTACGGCGCGAAGCTGGTCGAGATCAATCCGCTCGCGCTTACGACCGACGGCCGCGTCATTGCTTCCGATGCCAAGGTCGAGCTCGACGACGACGCTTCGTTCAAGAATCCCGAGTTCGCGCAATGGCACGCAGTGCTGCCGCTGGATGAGGACGAAACGCTCGCCGCGAAAGCCGGTGTCGGGATTCGCAACTTTCGGCGGTTCCCCGGAGACGTCGGCACGATGGCCAACGGCGCGGGACTCGCGATGGCGACGATGGATGCGGTTAGCAATGCCGGCGGCCAAATCGCAAACTTTCTCGACGTCGGCGGCGGCGCGAATGCGCAGCGGGTCCGCAACTGTTACGAGCTCGTCGTCAACAACACCGGCGCGACGGTCTTTTTCATCAACATCTTCGGCGGCATCACGCGCGGCGACGAAGTTGCACGCGGCGTCGTCGAAGCGATGCGGGAAACGACGTCACGAAAGATTCCACTCGTCATTCGTTTGACGGGAACCAACGAAGAAGAGGGCCGGCGAATCCTGGCCGACGCCGGCATGACCCCGGTGGAAACGATGGACGAGGGCGCAAGCGAAGCGGTGCGACTCGCTTCGGAGATGAGGGGCTAAGGCGTGTCGATCTTTTTAGATAAGAACAGCCGGGTAATCGTACAAGGCATCACCGGTGCGGAGGGTTCGTATCATACCGACCGCATGGTGAAATATGGAACGAATGTCGTGGGCGGGGTGACGCCGGGCAAGGGCGGCCAGACGACCCCGCACGGACTGCCCGTCTTCGATACGGTCAAAGAGGCCGTTGACGCGACCGGCGCGACCCACACTTGCATCTTCGTTCCGCCGCCTTTTGCCGCCGACGCACTTTACGAGGCTTACGAAGCGGGAATCACGTTTGCGGTCTGCATCACCGAAGGCGTGCCGGTCCACGATACGCTCAAAGTGGTCGGTACGACGGCCGGGATGCGCATTATCGGACCAAACTGCCCGGGCCTCATCTCGCCGGGAAAGGCGTTGGTCGGCATCATGCCGGGCCACATCTTTAAAGAGGGCTGCGTCGGCGTCATGTCGCGCTCGGGAACCCTGACCTACGAGGTCGTCGACCTGCTGACGCGCGAGGGCTTCGGCCAATCGACGTGCGTCGGCGTCGGCGGCGACCCGATCATCGGGACGACGTTTGTCGAGTGCCTGCGTGAGTTCAAGAACGATCCGCAGACCAGCGCCCTGGTTCTTTGCGGCGAAATCGGGGGCTCGGACGAAGAAGATGCCGCCGCGTTCATCGCCGAGCACCTGCCCGAGATGCCGGTCGTCGCCTTCGTGGGCGGCCGGAATGCCCCGCCGGGTAAGTCCCTCGGCCACGCCGGGGCAATTATCTCCGGAAGCTTCGGGACGCCGCGGAGCAAGATCGCCGCGTTTCAAGCCGCCGGCGTGCCCGTAGCCTTCCGCCCATCGGATATCCCACGCTTGCTTGCCGAACGCCTCGCCGTCCGGGCGTAAATCCGTCAACGGCGCTAGGCGCCATCCCTTAAGGGTACCTAAAGGAACCAACCCAATCCTGAGCAAATGCTTGGCGCAGTGGGTCACTCTGTGAAATTCCTGGGGCCGGCTGGCCCGCGGGAAAGCGGGGCGGCTCGCCTTTTGACAACTCGATAATGATAGAGGGTTAAACGAACAATGAGTTCACAACAGACCCTCCGTCGCGCGGTTATAGCCGCTTCGTTACTCGTCGCGTTCCTTAGCCAGGGAACATGGGCACTGGCAGGCGTTACGGGCAACATCGCGGGCACGATTACCGACTCGAAGGGAGCCCCGATTGCTGGCGTGCAAGTCCAGGCAGTCGCCCCCTCCGGGAACCGGACCGCAACGACGGACGCGGGAGGTCACTTTACGATCCTCTCGCTTGGCCCCGACACCTACACTATCAGCCTCACCAAGTCGGGATACCAGCCTTACTCTTATCCAGGCGTCGTGGTCTTTGCCGACCAGACGCAACAGCTATCCTATCGAATGACGGCGACGCTCGTGACGATCGCGCGCGTTACGTCATCGGCGGGTACGTCGCTGGTCAAGTCCGGCGTCGGATCCGACCTGTATAACGTCACCGCCGCGCAGGCGGCTGCCGCACAGTCACTCGGCGGCGGCGGCAACCTGAACAACGCCTATTCGGCCATGGCGTCGGTTCCTGGCGTCCAGACGTCGCAAGGCGGCATGGGCTGGGATTTCAACGCCGCGTACATTCGCGGTCAAAACTCGTACTATTCCGCGTTCGAGTACGACGGTATCCCGGTCAACCGCGCCTTCGATAACTACAACTCCTCGACCGAGTCCAGCGTCGGCTTGCAGGAGTTGCAGGTCTACACGGGCGGCGGACCGGCCTCCGTTGCGTCCGCGGGTACCTCGGGTTTTATCAATCAGGTCATCAAGACCGGTACGTTCCCCGGCTTCGCGACTGCCAACCTGGGCATCGGAACGCCGCAGTACTACCATCAAGCCTCGGTCGAGATCGGCGGCTCGACGCCGGACCGAAACTTCAGTTACTACGTTGCTCTTTTGGGCTACAACCAAGACTACCGGCTCCTCG